>NZ_KE136722.1:0-90357 GCF_000407925.1 Escherichia sp. KTE31
TTGTAAAGTACTTTCAGCGGGGAGGAAGGGAGTAAAGTTAATACCTTTGCTCATTGACGTTACCCGCAGAAGAAGCACCGGCTAACTCCGTGCCAGCAGCCGCGGTAATACGGAGGGTGCAAGCGTTAATCGGAATTACTGGGCGTAAAGCGCACGCAGGCGGTCTGTTAAGTCAGATGTGAAATCCCCGGGCTCAACCTGGGAACTGCATCTGATACTGGCAGGCTTGAGTCTCGTAGAGGGGGGTAGAATTCCAGGTGTAGCGGTGAAATGCGTAGAGATCTGGAGGAATACCGGTGGCGAAGGCGGCCCCCTGGACGAAGACTGACGCTCAGGTGCGAAAGCGTGGGGAGCAAACAGGATTAGATACCCTGGTAGTCCACGCCGTAAACGATGTCGACTTGGAGGTTGTGCCCTTGAGGCGTGGCTTCCGGAGCTAACGCGTTAAGTCGACCGCCTGGGGAGTACGGCCGCAAGGTTAAAACTCAAATGAATTGACGGGGGCCCGCACAAGCGGTGGAGCATGTGGTTTAATTCGATGCAACGCGAAGAACCTTACCTGGTCTTGACATCCACAGAACTTTCCAGAGATGGATTGGTGCCTTCGGGAACTGTGAGACAGGTGCTGCATGGCTGTCGTCAGCTCGTGTTGTGAAATGTTGGGTTAAGTCCCGCAACGAGCGCAACCCTTATCCTTTGTTGCCAGCGGTCCGGCCGGGAACTCAAAGGAGACTGCCAGTGATAAACTGGAGGAAGGTGGGGATGACGTCAAGTCATCATGGCCCTTACGACCAGGGCTACACACGTGCTACAATGGCGCATACAAAGAGAAGCGACCTCGCGAGAGCAAGCGGACCTCATAAAGTGCGTCGTAGTCCGGATTGGAGTCTGCAACTCGACTCCATGAAGTCGGAATCGCTAGTAATCGTGGATCAGAATGCCACGGTGAATACGTTCCCGGGCCTTGTACACACCGCCCGTCACACCATGGGAGTGGGTTGCAAAAGAAGTAGGTAGCTTAACCTTCGGGAGGGCGCTTACCACTTTGTGATTCATGACTGGGGTGAAGTCGTAACAAGGTAACCGTAGGGGAACCTGCGGTTGGATCACCTCCTTACCTTAAAGAAGCGTTCTTTGAAGTGCTCACACAGATTGTCTGATAGAAAGTAAAAAGCAAGGCGTCTTGCGAAGCAGACTGATACGTCCCCTTCGTCTAGAGGCCCAGGACACCGCCCTTTCACGGCGGTAACAGGGGTTCGAATCCCCTAGGGGACGCCACTTGCTGGTTTGTGAGTGAAAGTCGCCGACCTATGTATCTCAAAACTCACTTACGAGTGATGTTTGAGATATTTGCTCTTTAAAAATCTGGATCAAGCTGAAAATTGAAACACTGAACAACGTAAGTTGTTCGTGAGTCTCTCAAATTTTCGCGACACGATGGTGTTTTACGAAACATCTTCGGGTTGTGAGGTTAAGCGACTAAGCGTACACGGTGGATGCCCTGGCAGTCAGAGGCGATGAAGGACGTGCTAATCTGCGATAAGCGTCGGTAAGGTGATATGAACCGTTATAACCGGCGATTTCCGAATGGGGAAACCCAGTGTGTTTCGACACACTATCATTAACTGAATCCATAGGTTAATGAGGCGAACCGGGGGAACTGAAACATCTAAGTACCCCGAGGAAAAGAAATCAACCGAGATTCCCCCAGTAGCGGCGAGCGAACGGGGAGCAGCCCAGAGCCTGAATCAGTGTGTGTGTTAGTGGAAGCGTCTGGAAAGGCGCGCGATACAGGGTGACAGCCCCGTACACAAAAATGCACATGCTGTGAGCTCGATGAGTAGGGCGGGACACGTGGTATCCTGTCTGAATATGGGGGGACCATCCTCCAAGGCTAAATACTCCTGACTGACCGATAGTGAACCAGTACCGTGAGGGAAAGGCGAAAAGAACCCCGGCGAGGGGAGTGAAAAAGAACCTGAAACCGTGTACGTACAAGCAGTGGGAGCCTCTTTATGGGGTGACTGCGTACCTTTTGTATAATGGGTCAGCGACTTATATTCTGTAGCAAGGTTAACCGAATAGGGGAGCCGAAGGGAAACCGAGTCTTAACTGGGCGTTAAGTTGCAGGGTATAGACCCGAAACCCGGTGATCTAGCCATGGGCAGGTTGAAGGTTGGGTAACACTAACTGGAGGACCGAACCGACTAATGTTGAAAAATTAGCGGATGACTTGTGGCTGGGGGTGAAAGGCCAATCAAACCGGGAGATAGCTGGTTCTCCCCGAAAGCTATTTAGGTAGCGCCTCGTGAATTCATCTCCGGGGGTAGAGCACTGTTTCGGCAAGGGGGTCATCCCGACTTACCAACCCGATGCAAACTGCGAATACCGGAGAATGTTATCACGGGAGACACACGGCGGGTGCTAACGTCCGTCGTGAAGAGGGAAACAACCCAGACCGCCAGCTAAGGTCCCAAAGTCATGGTTAAGTGGGAAACGATGTGGGAAGGCCCAGACAGCCAGGATGTTGGCTTAGAAGCAGCCATCATTTAAAGAAAGCGTAATAGCTCACTGGTCGAGTCGGCCTGCGCGGAAGATGTAACGGGGCTAAACCATGCACCGAAGCTGCGGCAGCGACACTATGTGTTGTTGGGTAGGGGAGCGTTCTGTAAGCCTGTGAAGGTGTGCTGTGAGGTATGCTGGAGGTATCAGAAGTGCGAATGCTGACATAAGTAACGATAAAGCGGGTGAAAAGCCCGCTCGCCGGAAGACCAAGGGTTCCTGTCCAACGTTAATCGGGGCAGGGTGAGTCGACCCCTAAGGCGAGGCCGAAAGGCGTAGTCGATGGGAAACAGGTTAATATTCCTGTACTTGGTGTTACTGCGAAGGGGGGACGGAGAAGGCTATGTTGGCCGGGCGACGGTTGTCCCGGTTTAAGCGTGTAGGCTGGTTTTCCAGGCAAATCCGGAAAATTAAGGCTGAGGCGTGATGACGAGGCACTACGGTGCTGAAGCAACAAATGCCCTGCTTCCAGGAAAAGCCTCTAAGCATCAGGTAACATCAAATCGTACCCCAAACCGACACAGGTGGTCAGGTAGAGAATACCAAGGCGCTTGAGAGAACTCGGGTGAAGGAACTAGGCAAAATGGTGCCGTAACTTCGGGAGAAGGCACGCTGATAGGTAGGTGAAGCGACTTGCTCGTGGAGCTGAAATCAGTCGAAGATACCAGCTGGCTGCAACTGTTTATTAAAAACACAGCACTGTGCAAACACGAAAGTGGACGTATACGGTGTGACGCCTGCCCGGTGCCGGAAGGTTAATTGATGGGGTCAGCCGCAAGGCGAAGCTCTTGATCGAAGCCCCGGTAAACGGCGGCCGTAACTATAACGGTCCTAAGGTAGCGAAATTCCTTGTCGGGTAAGTTCCGACCTGCACGAATGGCGTAATGATGGCCAGGCTGTCTCCACCCGAGACTCAGTGAAATTGAACTCGCTGTGAAGATGCAGTGTACCCGCGGCAAGACGGAAAGACCCCGTGAACCTTTACTATAGCTTGACACTGAACATTGAGCCTTGATGTGTAGGATAGGTGGGAGGCTTTGAAGCGTGGACGCCAGTCTGCGTGGAGCCGACCTTGAAATACCACCCTTTAATGTTTGATGTTCTAACGTGGACCCGTGATCCGGGTTGCGGACAGTGTCTGGTGGGTAGTTTGACTGGGGCGGTCTCCTCCTAAAGAGTAACGGAGGAGCACGAAGGTTGGCTAATCCTGGTCGGACATCAGGAGGTTAGTGCAATGGCATAAGCCAGCTTGACTGCGAGCGTGACGGCGCGAGCAGGTGCGAAAGCAGGTCATAGTGATCCGGTGGTTCTGAATGGAAGGGCCATCGCTCAACGGATAAAAGGTACTCCGGGGATAACAGGCTGATACCGCCCAAGAGTTCATATCGACGGCGGTGTTTGGCACCTCGATGTCGGCTCATCACATCCTGGGGCTGAAGTAGGTCCCAAGGGTATGGCTGTTCGCCATTTAAAGTGGTACGCGAGCTGGGTTTAGAACGTCGTGAGACAGTTCGGTCCCTATCTGCCGTGGGCGCTGGAGAACTGAGGGGGGCTGCTCCTAGTACGAGAGGACCGGAGTGGACGCATCACTGGTGTTCGGGTTGTCATGCCAATGGCACTGCCCGGTAGCTAAATGCGGAAGAGATAAGTGCTGAAAGCATCTAAGCACGAAACTTGCCCCGAGATGAGTTCTCCCTGAGTCCTTGAGTGTCCTGAAGGAACGTTGAAGACGACGACGTTGATAGGCCGGGTGTGTAAGCGCAGCGATGCGTTGAGCTAACCGGTACTAATGAACCGTGAGGCTTAACCTTACAACGCCGAAGGTGTTTTGGCGGATGAGAGAAGATTTTCAGCCTGATACAGATTAAATCAGAACGCAGAAGCGGTCTGATAAAACAGAATTTGCCTGGCGGCCGTAGCGCGGTGGTCCCACCTGACCCCATGCCGAACTCAGAAGTGAAACGCCGTAGCGCCGATGGTAGTGTGGGGTCTCCCCATGCGAGAGTAGGGAACTGCCAGGCATCAAATTAAGCAGTAAGCCGGTCATAAAACCGGTGGTTGTAAAAGAATTCGGTGGAGCGGTAGTTCAGTCGGTTAGAATACCTGCCTGTCACGCAGGGGGTCGCGGGTTCGAGTCCCGTCCGTTCCGCCACCCTAATTAGGGGCGTAGTTCAATTGGTAGAGCACCGGTCTCCAAAACCGGGTGTTGGGAGTTCGAGTCTCTCCGCCCCTGCCAGAAATCATCCTTAGCGAAAGCTAAGGATTTTTTTTGTCTGAAATAACCCTCTCCGAAGTAAATCCTTCCACCGGCATCCTTGCCGGCCATTTTGATTAATACACATCATCCAGTACGTTAATTTTCAATAGATCGCGAATCAACGCATTTTTATCGCTATTTTGCAGCCATATGGCATAGAGCGGTCGTGAAAGAGTTGTGCTGTCGACAACGGTATGCAGTCCGCCTTTCTTACGTGCCCAACTCACCGGTAGCCATGTGCAACCATTAAGCATCGCAATCTGTTGCTGTGCCAGTTCAGCAGAACTGGTTGTTAGCATTGGAACTTCATCAGCACCGATCAAACCAGCCTCATGTTGTTGAAAATCCGGCCCCCATTCCAGACGGAGATAGTTAAGCTCACCTTTTAGCTTAGAAGGGGCACTGGTATAGAGTGCTAAAGTAAAATGCCCCAGTAACTGACTACTAAATTCATCCATTTTGGGCGCTTCAGTAGTAATAAGAAGATCAAGCTGGCGTTCATGCAACTGTTTTACCAGAGACTGCCGTTGGGCAATTCGCGCTTCGAACTGTAAGCCTGTATGGGCATCCTGATTTTGATACAAGCGTCCCAGCCACTGATTAAGCATACATTCCCACAACGAGGCGCTGGCACCGATAGAAAACTCATTATGTCGTGAGGTATGCGCTACCTCCTTACGAGCGGTCTGCCAGGTGCTCATGAGTGTTTCTGCATAAGGCAAAAGCTTTTCACCAGCAGCGGTTAAACGGATATTGTTTCTGTGACGGGTGAAAAGATTCACACCCAGCTGATTTTCCAGTTGTCTGATCCGAAAGCTCACTGCTGACTGGGTCAGATAGAGCGATTCAGCCGCTCGGCCAAAGTGACGCGTTCGGCTAACTTCCAGGAAAGTTTTTAACAATTCCGTATCCACAGTGCTCTCCGCAAAATTATTTGTCGTTATGATTTAAATGTTTTGTTTTACACTCTGTCAAGCGTAACTAATACTCCGCGCCATAACTAGCTCGGTCAAAGAATTAGGAGCGTGCAGGATGGCGGAAAGCTTTACGACGACTAATCGATATTTCGACAATAAACATTATCCACGTGGATTCTCTCGTCATGGTGATTTCACCATCAAAGAGGCACAACTGCTTGAACGTCATGGTTATGCCTTCAATGAGCTGGATCTCGGCAAACGCGAGCCGGTTACCGAGGAAGAGAAACTCTTCGTAGCAGTATGCCGTGGCGAACGTGAGCCAGTGACAGAAGCAGAACGCGTGTGGTCCAAGTATATGACGCGTATCAAGCGTCCAAAACGTTTTCACACTCTTTCCGGCGGTAAACCGCAGGTCGAAGGTGCTGAAGACTACACCGATTCCGACGATTAATAAAAAGGGCGTAATGCCCTTTTTTACGTCAGCAGCTTTTGCAAATGGATGAGCAAACGGTCGATAGCCCGATAACTTACAGCCTCTTGTAAATGCTGACGTGTGATGACGTCAGACTGATCAATATCAGCTATGGTTCTTGATACTTTCAGTAACCGCTGCCAGGCACGAATCGATAACCCCAGATGGATCAGCGTTTCTTCCAGCCACTGTGCGTCCTCGCTCTCAAGTTTGCAAAATTGTCGTATTTCCGGACTATCCAGCCAGGCATTCAGTTTATTCTGCCGCTTAAATTGGCGCTCTCTGGCGGCCATTACGCGTTGTTTAACAGTGGCGCTGCTTTCCCCCTGAATGACCGCTTTGCTCAAAACACCGGGTGGCGGTAGCGGGATCTCCAGTGAGAGGTCAAAGCGGTCAAGAAAGGGACCGGAGAGTCGGTTGAGATAACGCAGCGTTTGTTCCGGCGTGCAGCGGTTATGGTTCCCTTGATAATGTCCTGTTGGGCTGGGATTCATCGCCGCAACAAGCTGGAAACGGGCTGGATAGGTTATTTTTGCTCGCGTGCGTGAAAGATGGATCTGCCCGGATTCAATCGGCTCCCGCAAGGCATCCAGTGTACGCCGTTCAAATTCAGGTAGTTCATCAAGAAAAAGTACGCCGTTATGCGCCAGCGAAATTTCACCAGGCCCGGGAATTGCGCCACCGCCCACCATCGCAGTTAACGACGCACTGTGGTGCGGTGAGCGGAACGGGCGCTGCCGCCATTGTTTTTGCACTGATTCGGCATTTACCAGACTTAATATTGCGGCACTCTCCAGTGCCTCTTCATTGCTTAAATCTGGCAACAGGCCATTAATACGGCTGGCGAGCATCGTTTTGCCTGTTCCCGGCGGTCCAATCAATAAAAGGTTGTGTCCGCCAGCAGCAGTAATTTCCAGTCCTCGCTTTCCTTGCTCCTGACCCACAACATCACTGAGATCATGTTGTAATACACTGGATACGGCATCAGTTGATTTAGGACGTTCGAGAGAATGTTTACCTTCCAGAAACGCACAGACAGTTTGTAGATGATCAGCTATCAGACACCCTTCACCGTTAATTAACCCCACTTCAGCTTCGTTGTCTTTCGCGACGATAATCTTTCTGCCTGACTTAATGGCTTCAGTTGCGCTGGATATTGCGCCGGGAACGCCACGCAGAGCGCCCGTAAGTGCCAGTTCGCCCACTAATTCATATTCATCCAACTGATTCGCTGTAAGCTGTTCAGAGGCCGCCAGCAATGCAATGGCGATAGGTAAATCATATCGCCCTCCTTCTTTCGGTAGATCGGCAGGAGCAAGGTTAATGGTGATTTTTTTCGCCGGATATTCATATCCGCTATTGATAATGGCGCTGCGCACGCGATCGCGGGCTTCTTTTACCGTTGTTTCTGGTAAGCCCACCATCGTTAAGCCTGGTAGACCTTTACTGATATGTACCTCAACAGTGATCGGGGGAGCATTTACTCCCAGAGCGGCACGAGTATGAACAATTGACAGTGACATAAGTCCTCCTTAAGCCACCATTATGAACATAAGAGATCCCTGCTGTAGTCTGCGAAATTGTGTTATTTAGCGGCTGATTCCCGTTTATTTATGCAAAGTAATTTGAGTTGTATTAGTGATGGAATCACTCTCGCAAAAATAAAAAGCACAAAAAATAGTCACTCAAAGAGCGCGAGAATTATACGGAAATTGAATTTTTTTCACTCACAAATATTCATATAAAAAACAATGGTTTTTATAGAAATTATTATGAGAGTCATAAGAATCGGATAAAAAATATCTTGTGCTATTCGCAAAATCTATGGTAACTCTTTAGGCATTCCTTCGAACAAGATGCAAGAAAAGACAAAATGACAGCCCTTCTACAAGTGATTAGCCTGGTCGTGATTAGCGTGGTGGTGATTATTATCCCACCGTGCGGGGCTGCACTTGGACGAGGAAAGGCTTAGAGATCAAGCCTTAACGAACTAAGACCCCCGCACCGAAAGGTCCGGGGGTTTTTTTTGACCTTAAAAACATAATCGAGGAGCAGACAATGAATAACAGCACAAAATTCTGTTTCTCAAGATTCAGGACGGGGAACTAACTATGAATGGCGCACAGTGGGTGGTACATGCTTTGCGGGCACAGGGTGTGAACACCGTTTTCGGTTATCCGGGTGGCGCAATTATGCCTGTTTACGATGCATTGTATGACGGTGGCGTGGAACACTTGCTGTGCCGGCATGAACAGGGCGCGGTAATGGCGGCTATCGGTTATGCCCGTGCTACCGGCAGAACTGGTGTGTGCATCGCCACATCTGGCCCTGGCGCAACCAACCTGATCACCGGTCTGGCAGATGCGCTGTTAGATTCCATCCCTGTCGTTGCGATCACTGGTCAGGTGTCCGCACCGTTCATCGGCACCGACGCATTTCAGGAAGTGGATGTCCTGGGATTGTCGTTAGCCTGTACCAAACACAGCTTCCTGGTACAGTCGCTGGAAGAGTTGCCGCGCATCATGGCCGAAGCGTTTGATGTCGCCAGCTCAGGTCGTCCCGGTCCGGTTCTGGTCGATATCCCTAAAGATATCCAGTTAGCCAGCGGTGATCTGGAACCCTGGTTCACCACCGTTGAAAACGAAGTGACTTTCCCACATGCCGAAGTCGAGCAAGCGCGCCAGATGCTGGCAAAAGCGCAAAAACCGATGCTGTATGTTGGCGGCGGCGTGGGTATGGCGCAGGCGGTTCCTGCTCTGCATGAATTTCTCGCTGCCACAAAAATGCCTGCCACCTGCACGCTGAAAGGGCTGGGCGCAGTCGATGCGGATTATCCGTACTATCTGGGGATGCTGGGGATGCACGGCACCAAAGCGGCGAACTTCGCGGTGCAGGAATGTGACCTGCTGATCGCCGTGGGGGCACGTTTTGATGACCGGGTTACCGGCAAACTTAACACGTTCGCTCCACACGCCAGCGTGATCCATATGGATATCGACCCGGCAGAAATGAACAAGCTGCGTCAGGCGCATGTGGCATTACAAGGCGATTTAAACACACTGTTGCCTGCGTTACAGCAATCGTTAAATATCGATGAATGGCAGCAATACTGCGCACAAATGCGTAGTGAACATGCCTGGCGTTACGATCATCCTGGAGATGCTATCTACGCGCCGTTGTTGTTAAAACAACTGTCGGATCGTAAACCTGCGGATTGCGTTGTGACCACGGATGTGGGGCAGCACCAGATGTGGGCTGCGCAGCACATCGCCCACACTCGCCCGGAAAATTTCATCACTTCAAGCGGTTTAGGCACTATGGGCTTCGGTTTACCGGCGGCGGTTGGCGCACAAGTTGCGCGACCGAACGATACCGTCGTCTGTATCTCCGGTGACGGCTCTTTCATGATGAATGTGCAAGAGCTGGGCACCGTAAAACGCAAGCAGTTACCGTTGAAAATCGTCTTACTCGATAACCAACGGTTAGGGATGGTTCGACAATGGCAGCAACTGTTTTTCCAGGAACGATACAGCGAAACCACCCTTACCGATAACCCCGATTTCCTCATGTTAGCCAGCGCCTTCGGCATCCCTGGCCAACACATCACCCGTAAAGACCAGGTTGAAGCGGCACTCGACACCATGCTGAACAGTGATGGGCCATACCTGCTTCATGTCTCAATCGACGAACTTGAGAACGTCTGGCCGCTGGTGCCGCCCGGCGCCAGTAATTCAGAAATGTTGGAGAAATTATCATGATGCAACATCAGGTCAATGTATCGGCTCGCTTCAATCCGGAAACCTTAGAACGTGTTTTACGCGTGGTGCGTCATCGTGGTTTCCACGTTTGCTCAATGAATATGGCTGCCGCCAGCGATGCACAAAATATAAATATTGAATTGACCGTTGCCAGCCCGCGTTCGGTCGACTTACTGTTTAGTCAGTTAAATAAACTGGTAGACGTCGCACACGTTGCTATCTGCCAGAGCACAACCACATCACAACAAATCCGCGCCTGAGCGCAAAAGGAATATAAAAATGACCACGAAGAAAGCTGATTACATTTGGTTCAATGGGGAGATGGTTCGCTGGGAAGATGCGAAGGTGCATGTGATGTCGCACGCGCTGCACTATGGCACCTCGGTTTTTGAAGGCATCCGTTGCTACGATTCGCATAAGGGACCAGTTGTATTCCGTCATCGTGAGCATATGCAACGTCTGCATGACTCCGCCAAAATTTACCGCTTCCCGGTTTCGCAGAGCATTGATGAGCTGATGGAAGCTTGCCGCGAAGTGATTCGTAAAAACAATCTCACCAGCGCCTATATCCGTCCGCTGATCTTCGTAGGTGATGTTGGCATGGGCGTTAACCCACCAGCAGGATACACCACCGACGTAATTATTGCCGCTTTCCCGTGGGGAGCCTATCTGGGCGCGGAAGCCCTGGAACAGGGGATCGACGCGATGGTTTCTTCCTGGAACCGCGCGGCACCAAACACCATTCCAACCGCTGCGAAAGCGGGGGGTAACTACCTCTCTTCCCTGCTGGTTGGCAGCGAAGCGCGCCGCCACGGTTATCAGGAAGGTATCGCGCTGGATGTGAATGGTTACATCTCTGAAGGCGCAGGCGAAAACCTGTTTGAAGTGAAAGACGGCGTGCTGTTCACCCCGCCGTTCACCTCTTCCGCGCTTCCGGGTATTACCCGTGACGCCATCATCAAACTGGCGAAAGAGCTGGGAATTGAAGTGCGTGAGCAGGTGCTGTCGCGTGAATCACTGTATCTGGCGGATGAAGTGTTTATGTCCGGTACGGCGGCTGAAATCACGCCAGTGCGCAGCGTCGACGGTATTCAGGTGGGTGAAGGCCGTTGTGGCCCGGTCACCAAACGCATCCAGCAAGCCTTCTTCGGCCTCTTCACCGGCGAAACCGAAGATAAATGGGGCTGGTTGGATCAGGTTAATCAATAAATACAAAAAATGGGACGGCACGCACCGTCCCATTTACGAGACAGACACTGGGAGTAAATAAAGTATGCCTAAGTACCGTTCCGCCACCACCACTCATGGTCGTAATATGGCGGGTGCTCGTGCGCTGTGGCGCGCCACCGGAATGACCGACGCCGATTTCGGCAAGCCGATTATCGCTGTTGTGAACTCGTTCACTCAATTTGTACCGGGTCACGTCCATCTGCGCGATCTCGGTAAACTGGTCGCTGAACAAATTGAAGCGGCTGGCGGCGTTGCCAAAGAGTTCAACACCATTGCGGTGGATGATGGGATCGCCATGGGCCACGGGGGGATGCTTTATTCACTGCCATCTCGCGAACTGATCGCTGATTCCGTTGAGTATATGGTCAACGCTCACTGCGCCGATGCCATGGTTTGCATCTCTAACTGCGACAAAATCACCCCAGGGATGCTGATGGCCTCTCTGCGCCTGAATATTCCGGTGATCTTTGTTTCCGGCGGCCCGATGGAGGCCGGGAAAACCAAACTATCCGATCAGTTAATCAAGCTTGATCTGGTTGATGCGATGATCCAGGGGGCAGATCCGAAAGTTTCTGACTCCCAGAGCGATCAGGTTGAACGTTCGGCCTGTCCAACCTGTGGTTCCTGCTCCGGGATGTTCACCGCTAACTCGATGAACTGCCTGACCGAAGCTCTGGGTCTGTCGCAGCCAGGCAACGGCTCGCTACTGGCAACTCACGCGGACCGTAAGCAGCTGTTCCTCAATGCCGGTAAACGCATTGTTGAATTGACCAAACGTTACTACGAGCAAAACGACGAAAGCGCACTGCCGCGTAATATCGCCAGTAAAGCGGCGTTTGAAAACGCCATGACGCTGGATATCGCGATGGGCGGTTCTACCAACACGGTTCTTCACCTGCTGGCGGCGGCACAAGAAGCGGAAATCGACTTCACCATGAGTGATATCGACAAACTTTCGCGTAAAGTCCCGCAGTTGTGCAAAGTTGCGCCGAGCACCCCAAAATACCATATGGAAGATGTTCACCGTGCTGGTGGAGTGATCGGTATTCTCGGCGAACTGGATCGCGCAGGGTTACTGAACCGTGATGTGAAAAACGTGCTCGGCCTGACCTTGTCGCAAACGCTGGAACAATACGATGTCATGCTGACTCAAGATGATGCGGTGAAAAATATGTTCCGCGCTGGCCCGGCGGGAATCCGCACTACACAGGCATTCTCGCAGGATTGCCGTTGGGATTCTCTCGATGACGATCGCGCTAACGGCTGCATCCGCTCGCTGGAGCACGCCTACAGCAAAGACGGCGGCCTGGCGGTGCTTTACGGCAACTTCGCGGAAAACGGCTGCATCGTTAAAACGGCGGGCGTCGATGACAGTATTCTCAAATTCACCGGTCCGGCGAAAGTGTACGAAAGCCAGGACGATGCGGTAGAAGCGATTCTTGGCGGTAAAGTTGTCGCTGGCGATGTGGTTGTTATTCGCTACGAAGGCCCGAAAGGCGGCCCTGGGATGCAGGAAATGCTCTACCCAACCAGCTTCCTGAAATCGATGGGTCTTGGCAAAGCCTGTGCGCTGATCACCGACGGTCGTTTCTCTGGCGGTACGTCTGGCCTTTCCATCGGTCACGTATCACCGGAAGCGGCAAGCGGCGGTAGCATTGGCCTGATTGAAGATGGTGATCTGATCGCCATCGACATTCCGAACCGTGGCATTCAGTTGCAGGTAAGCGATGCCGAACTGGCGGCGCGTCGTGAAGCGCAGGAAGCCCGTGGCGACAAAGCCTGGACGCCGAAAAACCGTGAACGTCAGGTCTCCTTTGCTTTGCGCGCTTACGCCAGCCTGGCGACCAGCGCCGACAAAGGTGCGGTGCGCGATAAATCGAAACTGGGGGGTTAATAATGGCTGACTCGCAACCCCTGTCCGGTGCCCCTGAAGGTGCCGAATATTTAAGAGCGGTGCTACGTGCGCCGGTCTATGAAGCGGCACAGGTCACGCCGCTACAGAAAATGGAAAAACTGTCGTCGCGTCTTGATAACGTGATACTGGTGAAGCGCGAAGACCGCCAGCCAGTGCACAGCTTCAAGCTGCGCGGCGCATACGCCATGATGGCAGGTCTGACGGAAGAACAGAAAGCGCACGGTGTGATCACCGCCTCGGCGGGTAACCATGCGCAAGGTGTCGCGTTTTCCTCCGCTCGGTTAGGTGTGAAGGCGCTGATCGTCATGCCAACTGCTACCGCCGACATCAAAGTCGACGCGGTGCGCGGCTTCGGCGGTGAGGTGCTGCTTCACGGCGCGAACTTTGACGAAGCAAAAGCGAAAGCGATTGAATTGTCTCAGCAGCAGGGCTTCACCTGGGTGCCGCCGTTCGATCATCCGATGGTGATCGCCGGGCAGGGCACACTGGCGCTGGAACTGCTCCAGCAGGACGCCCATCTCGACCGCGTATTTGTGCCGGTTGGTGGCGGTGGCCTGGCGGCAGGCGTAGCGGTACTGATCAAACAACTGATGCCGCAAATCAAAGTTATCGCTGTAGAAGCAGAAGATTCCGCCTGTCTGAAAGCGGCGCTGGATGCCGGTCATCCCGTAGATCTGCCGCGCGTGGGGCTGTTTGCTGAAGGTGTTGCGGTAAAACGCATCGGCGATGAGACTTTCCGCCTGTGTCGGGAGTACCTCGACGACATCATCACTGTCGATAGCGATGCCATCTGCGCAGCGATGAAAGATCTGTTCGAAGATGTGCGCGCAGTGGCGGAACCCTCTGGCGCACTGGCTCTGGCGGGAATGAAAAAATATATCGCCCAGCACAACATTCGTGGTGAACGACTGGCGCATATTCTTTCTGGTGCCAACGTGAACTTCCATGGTCTGCGCTACGTCTCGGAACGTTGCGAACTGGGCGAACAACGTGAAGCGTTGCTGGCGGTGACTATCCCGGAAGAGAAGGGCAGCTTTCTGAAGTTCTGCCAGTTGCTTGGCGGGCGTTCGGTCACCGAGTTCAACTACCGTTTTGCTGATGCGAAAAACGCCTGCATTTTTGTCGGCGTGCGCTTAAGTCGCGGCCTCGAAGAGCGCAAAGAAATTTTGCAGATGCTTAACGACGGCGGCTACAGCGTGGTTGATCTCTCCGACGACGAAATGGCGAAGCTGCATGTGCGCTATATGGTCGGCGGGCGTCCATCGCATCCGTTGCAGGAGCGCCTCTACAGTTTCGAATTCCCGGAATCGCCGGGCGCGCTGCTGCGCTTCCTCAACACGCTGGGTACGCACTGGAACATCTCGCTGTTCCACTATCGCAGCCACGGTACTGACTACGGGCGCGTACTGGCGGCGTTCGAGCTTGGTGACCATGAACCGGATTTCGAAACCCGGCTGAATGAGCTGGGCTACGATTGCCACGACGAAACTAATAACCCGGCGTTCAGGTTCTTTTTGGCGGGTTAATGGTTCGGCAAAATCTTCCAGAACGCTTCAATCAGCGGCTCATGTAGCCGCTTTTTCTGCGCACAAACGCCCAGCTCAAACGGCGTTTTCTCATCACTGCGATCAAGAATCATCACGCGGTTACGTACTGGTTCAGGGCTATTATCCAGCACCACTTCTGGCAGCAGCGCCACGCCACAGCCAAGCGCCACCATTGATACCATCGCTTCATGCCCACCAACCGTGGCGTAAATCACCGGGTTACTGATTTTGTTACGTCGAAACCACAACTCAATGCGGCGGCGTACCGGCCCTTGATCGGCCATGATAAACGGCACCGTTGACCAGTCGGGCTTTTCGACTGATACCTGATTACGCACCGGGCAGGGCAGCGCAGGCGCGATCAGCACCACCGCCAGATTCTCCAGCATCGAAAATGCCACCGCACCTGGCAGAGTCTCTGGCTTACCGGCTATCGCCAGATCCGCTTCTCCGGTAACCACTTTTTCCATTGCATCCGCCGCATCACCGGTAGTGAGTTTAATCTCCACCGACGGGTGTTCCGCGCGGAAGCGATCAAGAATCGGTGGAAGATGACTGTAAGCGGCGGTCACCGAGCAGAAGATATGTAATTCTCCAGAGAGCGACGGCCCTTGCTGGTCGATGGTGTGGCGCAATTGCTGATACTGCAACAGAGTTTGCTGGGCGAAAACGCGCAGCTCTTCGCCCGCTTCCGTCAGCGTTACCGTGCGGTTATCGCGTACAAAAAGCGGTTGGCCGATATCTTCTTCCAGCCGCTGAATCTGTCGTGAGAGCGTGGATGGGCTAACGTGCATCGCCCGTGCGCTACGGCCAAAATGGCGGCTTTCCGCCAGATGCAAAAACATTTTCAGGTCGCGTAAATCCACAGGCTTAACCCTTGGTTATGACGTTGCAGAAATTGCAATGTGACGTTGTGAATATATCAATTTCCGCAATAAATTTCCTGTTGTAATGTGGTGACATTCTCGCTCAACAGCGAACCGAACAATAAGAAGCACAACATCACGAGGAATCACCATGGCTAACTACTTCAATACACTGAATCTGCGCCAGCAGCTGGCACAGTTGGGTAAATGTCGCTTTATGGGGCGCGACGAATTCGCTGACGGCGCGAGCTACCTTCAGGGTAAAAAAGTGGTCATCGTCGGTTGTGGCGCGCAGGGTCTCAACCAGGGTCTGAACATGCGTGATTCTGGTCTGGATATCTCCTATGCCCTGCGAAAAGAAGCGATTGCCGAAAAGCGAGCGTCCTGGCGTAAAGCGACCGAAAACGGTTTTAAAGTAGGCACTTACGAAGAGCTGATCCCGCAGGCGGATCTTGTCGTTAACCTGACGCCAGACAAACAGCACTCCGACGTAGTGCGTTCTGTTCAGCCGCTGATGAAAGATGGCGCGGCGCTGGGTTACTCTCACGGTTTCAATATCGTAGAAGTGGGCGAGCAGATCCGTAAAGACATCACCGTAGTGATGGTTGCGCCGAAATGTCCTGGCACCGAAGTGCGTGAAGAGTACAAACGTGGATTCGGCGTACCGACGCTGATCGCCGTTCACCCGGAAAACGATCCGAAAGGTGAAGGCATGGCGATTGCTAAAGCCTGGGCGGCAGCAACCGGCGGTCATCGTGCCGGCGTTCTGGAATCCTCTTTCGTTGCGGAAGTTAAATCAGACCTGATGGGTGAACAAACTATCCTGTGCGGTATGTTGCAGGCTGGTTCTCTGCTGTGCTTCGACAAGCTGGTAGAAGAAGGCACTGATCCGGCATATGCAGAAAAACTGATTCAGTTCGGTTGGGAAACCATCACCGAAGCCCTGAAACAGGGCGGCATCACCCTGATGATGGACAGGCTCTCTAACCCGGCGAAACTGCGTGCTTATGCGCTGTCAGAACAACTGAAAGAGATCATAGCGCCGCTGTTCCAGAAACATATGGACGACATCATCTCCGGCGAATTCTCCTCCGGCATGATGGCAGACTGGGCCAATGACGATAAGAAACTGCTGACCTGGCGTGAAGAGACCGGCAAAACCGCGTTCGAAACCGCACCGCAGTATGAAGGTAAAATCGGCGAGCAGGAGTACTTCGATAAAGGCGTGCTGATGATCGCGATGGTGAAAGCGGGCGTTGAGCTGGCTTTCGAAACCATGGTTGATTCTGGCATCATCGAAGAGTCGGCTTACTATGAATCACTGCACGAGCTGCCGTTGATTGCCAACACCATCGCCCGTAAGCGACTGTACGAAATGAACGTGGTTATTTCCGATACCGCTGAGTACGGTAACTATCTGTTCTCTTACGCTTGTGTACCGCTGCTGAAACCGTTTATGGCGGAGCTGCAGCCTGGCGATCTGGGTAAAGCTATTCCGGAAGGGGCGGTAGATAACGCGCAACTGCGTGATGTAAATGATGCGATTCGCAGCCATGCGATTGAGCAGGTTGGTAAGAAACTGCGCGGTTATATGACGGATATGAAACGTATTGCTGTTGCGGGTTAAGTGTGCGCTGATGCCCTCTCCCTGTGGGAAAGGGAGAAAACACTCAAGGCCTTCTCCCGGAGAAGGCCTTGCTGTTAGTTACGGTACAGCACCTTAATAATGTGATACCCGAACTGGGTATGCAGCGGGCCAGTCGGCTCCAGCACCGGACAAGAGAAAACCACTTTATCGAACGCCGGAACCATCTGACCCTGGCGGAATTCACCTAAATCACCACCGCGTTTGCCTGACGGGCAAATGGAGTGTTTCTTCGCCAGCTTGCCGAAATCGGCGCCGTTCTTGATCTGCTCCAGAAGTTCCAGAGCCAGTTTCTCTTCTTTTACAAGGATATGCAGTGCTGCTGCTGTTTTTGCCATGATCGTGCCTTGAGTGGTAAGGATGAGGCTGGCTATACTACCACGCTGTTATTTTCCCCTCCCGACTTTCATTGAGCGATTTTTCTATGCGTCTAAACCCCGGCCAACAACAAGCTGTCGAATTCGTTACCGGCCCCTGCCTGGTGCTGGCGGGCGCGGGTTCCGGCAAGACTCGTGTTATCACTAATAAAATCGCCCATCTGATCCGTGGCTGCGGTTATCAGGCGCGACATATCGCGGCGGTGACCTTTACCAATAAGGCGGCGCGCGAGATGAAAGAGCGTGTCGGGCAGACGCTGGGGCGCAAAGAGGCGCGTGGGCTGATGATCTCCACTTTCCACACACTGGGGCTGGATATCATCAAACGCGAGTATGCGGCGTTGGGGATGAAAGCGAACTTTTCGCTGTTTGACGATACCGATCAGCTGGCTTTGCTCAAAGAGCTGACCGAAGGACTGATTGAAGATGACAAAGTTCTGCTGCAACAGCTGATCTCAACCATCTCTAACTGGAAGAACGATCTCAAAACTCCTGCGCAGGCGGCGGCAGAGGCAAAAGGCGAGCGGGATCGCATTTTTGCCCATTGTTATGGGCTGTATGATGCGCACCTGAAAGCGTGCAATGTTCTCGACTTCGACGATCTGATTTTATTGCCGACGTTGCTGCTGCAACGCAATGAGGAAGTACGCGAACGCTGGCAAAACAAGATTCGCTACCTGCTGGTGGATGAGTATCAGGACACCAACACCAGCCAGTATGAACTGGTGAAACTGCTGGTGGGTGGCCGTGCACGCTTTACTGTGGTGGGTGACGATGACCAGTCGATCTACTCCTGGCGCGGTGCCCGTCCGCAAAACCTGGTGCTATTGAGCCAGGATTTCCCAACGTTGAAGGTGATTAAGCTTGAGCAGAATTACCGCTCTTCCGGGCGTATTTTGAAAGCGGCCAACATTCTCATCGCCAATAACCCGCACGTATTTGAAAAGCGTCTGTTCTCCGAACTTGGCTACGGCGCGGAACTAAAAGTTTTAAGCGCGAATAACGAAGAACATGAAGCCGAGCGCGTTACCGGCGAGCTGATTGCGCATCACTTCGTCAACAAAACACAGTACAAAGATTACGCCATTCTCTATCGCGGCAACCATCAGTCGCGGGTGTTTGAAAAATTCCTGATGCAAAACCGCATCCCGTACAAAATATCCGGCGGTACTTCATTCTTCTCCCGCCCTGAAATCAAGGATTTGCTGGCTTATCTGCGTGTACTGACTAATCCGGACGATGATAGTGCGTTCCTGCGTATCGTTAACACGCCGAAGCGAGAGATTGGCCCGGCGACGCTGAAAAAGCTGGGCGAGTGGGCGATGACGCGTAATAAAAGTATGTTTACCGCCAGCTTTGATATGGGGTTGAGTCAGACACTGAGTGGACGTGGTTATGAAGCGTTGACCCGATTTACTCACTGGCTGGCGGAAATCCAGCGACTGGCGGAGTGGGAGCCTATCGCCGCAGTGCGCGATCTGATCCACGGGATGGATTATGAATCCTGGTTATACGAAACGTCACCCAGCCCGAAAGCCGCCGAAATGCGCATGAAGAACGTTAACCAGTTATTTAGCTGGATGACGGAGATGCTGGAAGGTAGCGAACTGGATGAGCCGATGACGCTCACCCAGGTGGTGACGCGCTTTACTCTGCGCGACATGATGGAGCGTGGCGAGAGTGACGAAGAGCTTGATCAGGTGCAACTGATGACTCTGCACGCGTCGAAAGGGCTGGAGTTTCCCTATGTTTACATGGTCGGTATGGAAGAGGGATTTTTGCCGCACCAAAGCAGCATCGACGAGGATAATATCGATGAAGAGCGGCGGCTGGCCTATGTCGGCATCACCCGCGCTCAGAAAGAGTTGACCTTTACGCTGTGTAAAGAGCGTCGTCAGTACGGTGAACTGGTACGTCCGGAACCGAGTCGCTTTCTGCTGGAATTACCGCAGGATGATCTGATTTGGGAACAAGAGCGCAAAGTGGTAAGCGCCGAAGAACGGATGCAGAAAGGGCAAAGCCATCTGGCGAATCTGAAAGCGATGATGGCAGCAAAACGAGGCAAATAGCCATTCGTCTTGCCTGGGGCTGGTTGGATTAGATGATCACGGCACCGGAAAGCGGAATTATTGTCGGATAAGATGCGTCAGCATCGCATCCGGCACATTACACGTTAAAGCACTTCCAGCGGCCAGTGGACATAGCTCTGCCACTCAGTTTCCTGATCGATAATTTCTTTACCCAGCGGGTGCTGAGCCAGCCAACCTTGCGGCAGCGTCAGGGTCAACTGTTCATGGTTGGCTTGTAATGTAATCTCCGGCACTAAATCATCACGGCGACGGCTGGCAAAAATGATTGCCAGGCGCAGTAAACGGCAGAGTTGTTCCGCAACGCGCGGCGGTACGGCATTTTGTTGATGCAACGATGAGAGATCGACAGGATTCGTCTGGTTGAGCAATAGCGTCGCCAGCAGCTTTTTCTGCGCAGGCGTAAAACCGGGAAGATCCAGATTACGCACCAGATAAGCGGCATGTTGCGGCGCTTGTTTGAAATCAACGCTCAGGCCAATTTCATGAAGTTGACAGGCGCTGATTAGCAAATCGCGGCTAATCGCTTCAAGATGCCACTCTTTTTCTACCTGATCAAACAAGTTAGCGGCAACGTTGACCACGCGCTGCGCCTGATCAATATCAATCATAAAGCGGCGCTGAATATTACGCAGTGTACGACTGCGAATATCCTGCTCAACCGCCAGATGCAACATGCCGTAGACCAGGCCTTCACGTAGAGCACCGCCAGCCAGCGTCATACACTGAATATTCAGCTCGGTAAAAATGGCTATCAGGATCGCCAGACCACTCGGGAATACTAATGCGCGCTCCAGCGTTAACCCTTCAATCTCCAGCTCCTCCAGCCGACCGCAATGAATAGCGCGCTGTTTCAGTTGCTGCAACTTCGCAAGGGTAATGCGCTCATCCATTCCCTGCGCCATCATGATTTCCTGTAATGCTTGCACGGTGCCGGAAGCGCCAACGCACACTTTCCAGCCGTGATACCGCAATTCATCGGCAACCGGACGTAACACTTCGCGTGCCGCTTTTTCTGCAGCATCAAAATTTTCCTGCCCCAGATTACGATCGGCAAAATAGCGTTCCAGCCAGGTGACGCAGCCCATCGACAGGCTGAACAACGAGGTGGTTTGTGCACCCGTGCCGGTTACCAGTTCAGTGCTGGCGCCGCCAATATCCACGACCAGGCGCTGATCGGCTCCGCCGGTGGTATGAGCAACACCCTGATAAATCAGGCGAGCTTCTTCTTCACCGCTGATCACCTGTACCGGACAACCGAGGATTTCCTGCGCTTTAGCAATAAAATCACCGGCATTGACGGCAAGTCGTAACGTCGCCGTAGCGACAACGCGAATTTGCGATGGTGGGATATCTTGCAGACGTTCAGCAAACAGGCGCAAACATTGCCAGCCGCGCTCCATTGCTTCATTAGACAGGGCATTTTCGTTGTTCAGGCCAGCAGCCAGACGCACTTTACGTTTAATTCGCGTCAGCGTCTGGATGCTTCCAGCCACCTCGCGCACTACCAGCATATGGAAACTATTTGAACCGAGATCAATAGCTGCATATAGCGACGAGGTGGAACCCATACTCTTCATCCTTCAATCTGTCTCTGCGTTGGCTGCATTCTTTCACCCAAATCACTTACTACAGTAAGCGCATCGGGATTCATTCTCTTGCCATCTTGATACAGTTTGAATGATTTTGAGTATGACATTATTTATTTAACCTGAACGACGACGATTACGTGGAGCGCCAGTACGACGCGGACCATTGCCTGTGCGCGGGCGCGTGAGGCGCAGCGGTTTTGGCAGATCGGTCATCAATGCGTCTGGATTGTATTTGCTTACCGGAATTGAGTGACCAATATAGGTCTCAATAGCAGGCAAATTCAATGCATACTCTTCACACGCCAGGCTGATAGAGTGACCGCTTGCGCCTGCGCGGCCAGTACGACCGATACGGTGAACGTAATCTTCACAGTCATCGGGCAAATCGTAGTTAAAGACGTGCGTCACTGCCGGAATATGCAGACCACGAGCAGCAACGTCGGTAGCAACCAGAATATCCAGATCGCCACGGGTAAATTCATCAAGAATACGCAGGCGTTTTTTTTGCGCCACATCGCCCGTCAACAGACCGACACGATGACCATCTGCCGCCAGGTGACCCCAGATATCTTCACAACGGTGTTTGGTGTTGGCGAAAATAATCGCTCTGTCTGGCCACTCTTCTTCGATCAGCGTTTGCAACAAACGCATCTTTTCTTCGTTAGAAGGGTAGAAAAGCTCTTCTTTAATACGGTGGCCCGTTTTCTGTTCCGGTTCCACTTCGATATATTCGGCGTTATTCATCTGCTCGAACGCCAGTTCACGTACACGGTACGAAAGCGTGGCGGAGAACAGCATGTTGAGGCGCTGGTTCGCTGGCGGCATACGGCGGAACAGCCAGCGGATATCTTTAATAAAGCCCAGATCATACATACGATCGGCTTCATCCAGCACCACCACTTGAATGGCACCGAGGTTAATGTGGTTCTGCTTGGCGTAGTCAATTAAACGACCCGTGGTGCCAATCAGGATGTCAACGCCGCTTTCCAGCACTTTCAGCTGTTTGTCGTAGCCATCGCCACCGTAAGCCAGCCCCAGTTTCAGTCCGGTAGCTTGTGCCAGTGGCTCCGCGTCGGCGTGGATCTGCACGGCAAGTTCACGCGTCGGTGCCATAATTAAGGCACGCGGTTGATTCACCTTGCGATCGGCAATTGCGGGATGAGAGAGAAGGTAATGAAACGAAGACGTAAGAAACGCCATCGTTTTCCCGGTACCAGTTTGCGCCTGCCCGGCTACGTCACGACCTTCCAGCGTTAGCGGAAGAGCCAGTGCCTGAATGGGCGTACAGTTATGAAACCCTTTTTTTTCAAGGGCTTCTACAACTTTCGGATGCAGGGCGAAGTCGGAAAACTTCTGTTCTGTTAAATGTGTTTTGCTCATAGTGTGATAGAATATCAGCTTACTATTGCTTTACGAAAGCGTATCCGGTGAAATAAAGTCAACCTTTAGTTGGTTAATGTTACACCAACAACGAAACCAACACGCCAGGCTTATTCCTGTGGAGTTATATATGAGCGATAAAATTATTCACCTGACTGACGACAGTTTTGACACGGATGTACTCAAAGCGGACGGGGCAATCCTCGTCGATTTCTGGGCAGAGTGGTGCGGTCCGTGCAAAATGATCGCCCCGATTCTGGATGAAATCGCTGACGAATATCAGGGCAAACTGACCGTTGCAAAACTGAACATCGATCAAAACCCTGGCACTGCGCCGAAATATGGCATCCGTGGTATCCCGACTCTGCTGCTGTTCAAGAATGGCGAAGTGGCGGCAACGAAAGTCGGCGCGCTGTCTAAAGGTCAGTTGAAAGAGTTCCTCGACGCCAATCTGGCATAAGGGAACGTCATGTTCGGGTGCCCTGTCGCTAAAAACTGGACGCCCGGCGTGAGCCATGCTAACTTAATGTTGACTTCGTATTAAACTTACCTTATTAAGTTTGAATCTTGTAATATCCAACACTTCCCGTTTTTATCTAATGCGAAGTGAACAGATTTCTGGTTTGTCACTCAATCCGTCTTGTCGTTTCAGTTCTGCGTACTTTCCTGTGACCAGACAGCGAAAAGACATGAGTCGATGACCGTAAACAGGCATGGATGATCCTGCCATACCATTCACAACATTAAGTTCGAGATTTACCCCAAGTTTAAGAACTCACACCACTATGAATCTTACCGAATTAAAGAATACGCCGGTTTCTGAGCTGATCACTCTCGGCGAAAATATGGGGCTGGAAAATCTGGCTCGTATGCGTAAGCAGGACATTATTTTTGCCATCCTGAAGCAGCACGCAAAGAGTGGCGAAGATATCTTTGGTGATGGCGTACTGGAGATATTGCAGGATGGATTTGGTTTCCTCCGTTCCGCAGACAGCTCCTACCTCGCCGGTCCTGATGACATCTACGTTTCTCCCAGCCAAATCCGCCGTTTCAACCTCCGCACTGGTGATACCATCTCTGGTAAGATTCGCCCGCCGAAAGAAGGTGAACGCTATTTTGCGCTGCTGAAAGTTAATGAAGTTAACTTCGATAAACCTGAAAACGCCCGCAATAAAATCCTCTTTGAGAACTTGACCCCGCTGCACGCGAACTCTCGTCTGCGTATGGAACGTGGTAACGGTTCTACTGAAGATTTGACCGCTCGCGTGCTGGATCTGGCTTCGCCAATCGGTCGTGGTCAGCGTGGTCTGATTGTGGCACCGCCGAAAGCGGGTAAAACCATGCTGCTGCAGAATATTGCTCAGAGCATTGCTTACAACCACCCGGATTGTGTGCTGATGGTTCTGCTGATCGACGAACGTCCGGAAGAAGTAACCGAGATGCAGCGTCTGGTTAAAGGTGAAGTTGTCGCTTCTACCTTTGACGAACCGGCATCTCGTCACGTTCAGGTTGCGGAAATGGTGATCGAGAAGGCGAAACGTCTGGTTGAGCACAAGAAAGACGTTATCATTCTGCTTGACTCTATTACTCGTCTGGCACGTGCTTACAACACCGTCGTTCCGGCTTCTGGTAAAGTGTTGACCGGTGGTGTGGACGCTAACGCACTGCATCGTCCGAAACGCTTCTTCGGTGCGGCGCGTAACGTTGAAGAGGGCGGCAGCCTGACCATCATCGCCACGGCGCTCATCGATACGGGTTCAAAAATGGACGAAGTTATCTACGAAGAGTTTAAAGGCACCGGTAACATGGAGCTGCACCTCTCTCGTAAGATCGCTGAAAAACGCGTCTTCCCGGCTATCGACTACAACCGTTCTGGTACGCGTAAAGAAGAACTGCTCACCACTCAGGAAGAGCTGCAGAAAATGTGGATCCTGCGCAAAATCATTCACCCAATGGGCGAAATCGACGCAATGGAATTCCTCATTAACAAGCTCGCGATGACCAAGACGAATGACGATTTCTTTGAGATGATGAAACGCTCATAAATTTGTCTTATGCTAAAAACGCCACGTGTTTACGTGGCGTTTTGCTTTTATATCTGTAATCTTAGCAGCATGCCTGTGATAGTGGGAAAATTCCTGGTTTTTGCGGGTGTTTTATACGATTTTCGTCGCGAGTGGTTGGTTTTTACACAAGTCTGATTGGTTCAGAAAGTAGTTTCCCTTCTGAATAAAGGTCTTCGTGGGTATACTTCTGCTAATAATTTTCTCTGAGAGCATGCATTGTGAATTTACTGACAGTGAGTACTGATCTCATCAGTATTTTTTTATTCACGACACTGTTTCTGTTTTTTGCCCGCAAGGTAGCAAAAAAAGTCGGTTTAGTGGATAAACCTAACTTCCGCAAACGTCACCAGGGATTGATACCGCTCGTTGGGGGTATTTCAGTTTATGCAGGGATTTGCTTTACGTTCGGAATTGTCGATTATTACATTCCGCATGCATCTCTCTACCTGGCTTGCGCTGGCGTCCTGGTGTTCATTGGTGCGCTAGATGACCGTTTTGATATCAGCGTAAAAATCCGAGCCACCATACAGGCCGCTGTTGGCATCATTATGATGGTGTTCGGCAAACTTTATCTCAGTAGCCTTGGCTATATTTTTGGCGACTGGGAGATGGTACTCGGACCGTTTGGGTATTTCCTGACGTTGTTTGCAGTCTGGGCGGCAATTAATGCTTTCAATATGGTTGATGGCATTGACGGTTTGCTGGGCGGCTTATCCTGCGTCTCATTTGCGGCAATTGGCATGATTTTGTGGTTCGACGGGCAAACCAGCCTCGCTATCTGGTGCTTTGCGATGATCGCCGCCATCCTGCCTTACATCATGCTCAACCTCGGTATTCTGGGTCGTCGCTATAAAGTCTTTATGGGCGATGCGGGCAGTACACTGATTGGTTTTACCGTAATCTGGATCCTGCTGGAAACCACCCAGGGCAAAACGCATCCGATTAGCCCGGTGACTGCATTATGGATAATCGCCATTCCGCTAATGGATATGGTAGCAATTATGTATCGTCGTCTGCGTAAAGGCATGAGCCCGTTCTCTCCTGACCGCCAGCACATTCATCATTTAATCATGCGCGCCGGCTTTACTTCTCGTCAGGCATTTGTGCTGATTACCCTTGCTGCTGCACTGCTTGCCTCCATTGGCGTGCTGGCAGAATATTCTCATTTTGTCCCTGAATGGGTCATGCTGGTGCTCTTTTTGCTAGCATTCTTCCTCTATGGCTATTGCATTAAGCGCGCCTGGAAGGTTGCTCGCTTTATTAAGCGTGTGAAACGCCGACTGCGCAGAAACCGTGGTGGCAGCCCCAACTTAACCAAATAAACGAGGATGTAATGACGCAACCAATGCCTGGGAAACCAGCCGAAGACGCTGAAAATGAACTGGATATTCGTGGGTTGTTTCGTACCTTGTGGGCTGGGAAGCTGTGGATTATTGGCATGGGGCTGGCGTTTGCGTTAATTGCGCTGGCATATACATTTTTCGCCCGCCAGGAGTGGAGCGCGACGGCGATTACCGATCGTCCAACGGTGAATATGCTGGGGGGATACTACTCGCAGCAGCAGTTTTTGCGTAACCTGGACGTCCGTTCGAACATGGCTCCAGCCGACCAACCATCGGTCATGGACGAAGCCTATAAAGAATTTGTTATGCAGTTGGCGTCGTGGGACACCCGTCGCGATTTCTGGCTGCAGACGGATTATTACAAACAGCGGATGGTCGGTAACAGTAAAGCTGATGCGGCTCTGCTGGATGAAATGATCAACAACATCCAGTTTATTCCCGGTGATTTCACCCGCGCAATCAATGATAACGTTAAATTGATTGCCGAAACTGCCCCTGATGCCAATAATCTGCTGCGTCAATATGTCGCATTCGCCAGTCAGCGCGCTGCCAGCCATCTGAATGATGAGCTGAAAGGCGCATGGGCAGCACGCACTATCCAAATGAAAGCCCAGGTGAAGCGTCAGGAAGAAGTGGCGAAAGCGATCTACGACCGCCGGGTAAACAGCATTGAGCAGGCGCTCAAAATCGCCGAGCAACATAATATTTCTCGTAGTGCGACAGATGTCCCTGCGGATGAATTGCCTGATTCAGAAATGTTTTTGCTGGGTCGCCCTATGCTGCAGGCGCGATTAGAAAATTTACAGGCCGTCGGTCCGGCCTTTGATCTCGACTATGATCAGAATCGGGCCATGTTAAACACCCTTAATGTAGGTCCAACCCTGGATCCGCGTTTTCAGACCTATCGCTATTTGCGTACGCCGGAAGAACCGGTAAAACGCGATAGCCCACGTCGTGCCTTCCTGATGATTATGTGGGGCATTGTCGGGGGGCTGATCGGGGCTGGTGTCGCATTAACCCGCCGTTGCTCGAAATAGCAACACAGCTGCGGTGAGCGCAAAGGCGCTCGCCGCTTATTCAAAGAGAATCGATGTGAAAGTACTGACTGTATTTGGTACGCGCCCGGAAGCCATCAAGATGGCGCCGCTGGTGCATGCGTTGGCAAAAGATCCTTTTTTTGAGGCTAAAGTTTGCGTCACTGCGCAGCATCGGGAGATGCTCGATCAGGTGCTGAAACTCTTTTCCATTGTACCTGACTACGATCTCAACATAATGCAGCCAGGGCAGGGCCTGACAGAGATAACCTGTCGAATTCTTGAAGGATTAAAACCTATTCTTGCCGAGTTCAAACCAGACGTGGTGCTGGTACACGGCGATACCACCACGACGCTGGCCACCAGTCTGGCGGCGTTTTATCAGCGTATTCCTGTTGGTCACGTAGAGGCTGGACTGCGTACGGGCGATCTCTATTCACCCTGGCCGGAAGAGGCTAACCGCACGCTGACCGGTCATCTGGCGATGTACCATTTCTCCCCTACTGAAACATCGCGGCAAAACCTGCTGCGTGAAAATGTCGCTGATAGCCGAATCTTTATCACCGGCAATACCGTTATCGACGCCTTGCTGTGGGTGCGCGACCAGGTGATGAGCAGCGATACGCTGCGTTCTGAACTGGCGGAAAATTACCCGTTTATCGACCCCAATAAGAAGATGATTCTGGTGACCGGTCACAGACGTGAGAGCTTCGGTCGTGGTTTTGAAGAAATTTGCCACGCACTGGCAGAAATCGCCACCACTCATCAGGACATCCAGATTGTCTATCCGGTACATCTCAACCCGAACGTCAGAGAACCGGTAAACCGCATTCTGGGGCATGTGAAAAATGTCATTCTGATCGATCCCCAGGAGTATTTACCGTTTGTCTGGCTGATGAACCACGCCTGGTTGATTTTGACTGACTCTGGCGGTATTCAGGAAGAAGCGCCTTCACTGGGTAAACCGGTGCTGGTGATGCGCGATACCACTGAACGTCCGGAAGCGGTGACTGCGGGTACGGTGCGTCTGGTCGGCACGGATAAGCAACGAATTGTCGAGGAAGTGACGCGTCTTTTAAAAGACGAAAATGAATATCAAACTATGAGCCGCGCCCATAACCCGTATGGTGATGGTCAGGCATGCTCTCGCATTTTGGAAGCGTTAAAAAATAATCGGATATCACTATGAGTTTTGCGACCATTTCTGTCATTGGACTGGGTTACATTGGGCTGCCGACGGCGGCAGCGTTTGCCTCCCGGCAAAAACAGGTGATTGGTGTCGATATCAACCAACAAGCGGTTGATACCATCAATCGTGGCGAAATCCATATCGTCGAGCCTGATTTGGCGAGTGTGGTAAAAACTGCCGTAGAAGGTGGTTTTTTACGAGCGAGCACAACGCCGGTTGAGGCGGATGCCTGGCTGATTGCTGTACCTACGCCGTTTAAAGGCGATCATGAACCGGATATGACTTACGTCGAATCGGCTGCCCGCTCCATTGCGCCAGTACTGAAAAAAGGCGCGCTGGTGATCCTTGAGTCCACCTCGCCGGTGGGCTCAACTGAGAAGATGGCAGAATGGTTAGCAGAGATGCGTCCAGATCTGACTTTCCCGCAGCAAGTGGGCGAGCAGGCGGACGTGAATATTGCCTACTGCCCGGAACGCGTGTTGCCGGGGCAGGTGATGGTCGAGTTGATTAAAAATGACCGTGTGATTGGCGGTATGACACCGGTTTGTTCTGCGCGCGCCAGCGAACTGTACAAAATTTTCCTCGAAGGTGAGTGTGTCGTCACTAACTCGCGGACGGCAGAAATGTGTAAGCTGACTGAAAACAGCTTCCGCGATGTGAATATTGCTTTTGCTAACGAACTATCGCTGATTTGTGCCGATCAGGGGATTAATGTCTGGGAACTGGTTCGCCTGGCGAATCGCCATCCACGAGTCAATATTCTTCAGCCTGGGCCTGGCGTGGGTGGTCACTGTATTGCAGTTGATCCGTGGTTTATCGTGGCACAGAACCCGCAGCAGGCGCGGCTTATCCGTACCGCGCGCGAAGTGAATGACAACAAACCTTTCTGGGTTATCGATCAGGTCAAAGCGGTGGTAGCTGATTGCCTGGCTGCTACGGATAAACGCGCCAGCGAGCTGAAAATTGCCTGCTTTGGTCTGGCGTTTAAACCGAATATTGATGATCTACGCGAAAGTCCGGCAATGGAAATCGCTGAGCTGATCGCTCAATGGCACAGTGGTGAAACGCTGGTTGTTGAACCGAATATTCACCAGTTGCCGAAAAAACTGACCGGGCTTTGCACTCTGGCGCAGCTTGACGACGCGCTGGCAACGGCAGATGTGCTGGTGATGCTGGTCGATCACAGTCAGTTCAAAGCCATCAGCGGCGAACATGTTAAACAGCAGTATGTCGTGGATACCAAAGGGGTCTGGCGCTGATTACAGTGAATGACTGTTTTGAGGGAGTCACACAATGCCCATTCGCGCCAGAATTGAACCACTAACCTGGGAAAACACCTTCTTTGGTGTCAACAGCGCCATTGTGCGCATTAGTCCTGACGCGCCACTCCTGACGTCAGACGCCTTAGCGCCGTGGTCACGGGTGCAGGCCAAAATTGCTGCATCAAATACCGATGAGCTGGATGCCTTGCAACAACTGGGATTCTTACTGGTTGAAGGTGAAGTTGATTTGGTACTGCCCGTGAACAACGCAAGTGATAGCGACGCAGAAGTGGCACAAGAGACAGATATTCCAGTGCTACGCCAGTTAGCCAGTGAGGCATTTGCGCAAAGCCGTTTTCGTGCGCCGTGGTATGCGCCTGACGCCAGTGGCCGCTTTTATGCGCAGTGGATTGAAAACGCCGTACGCGGCACTTTTGATCATCAATGCCTGATTTTACGCTCAGCGTCTGGTGATATTTGTGGCTATGTTTCTCTACGAGAGTTGAATGCCACTGACGCGCGCATTGGCTTGCTGGCAGGCCGTGGCTCCGGTGCACAGCTGATGCAAGCGGCGCTAAACTGGGCGTATGCTCGCGGTAAAAAAACATTGCGGGTGGCGACCCAGATGGGCAACACCGCCGCGCTTAAACGATACATACAAAGTGGTGCGAATGTAGAAAGCACCGCGTACTGGTTATACAGGTGAGCACATGATTCCATTTAACGCACCGCCGGTGGTAGGAACCGAACTCGACTATATGCAGTCGGCAATGGGTAGCGGCAAACTGTGCGGCGATGGCGGTTTTACCCGTCGCTGCCAGCAGTGGCTGGAGCAACGTTTTGGTAGTGCCAAAGTGCTGCTGACGCCGTCCTGCACCGCTTCGCTGGAGATGGCGGCGTTGCTGCTCGATATCCAGCCGGGCGATGAAGTGATCATGCCGAGCTACACCTTTGTCTCCACCGCCAACGCCTTCGTGTTGCGTGGAGCAAAAATCGTCTTTGTGGATGTCCGCCCGGACACCATGAACATCGACGAAACGCTTATTGAATCGGCGATCACCGACAAAACGCGCGTTATCGTGCCGGTACATTACGCGGGCGTGGCCTGTGAAATGGACACCATTATGGCGCTGGCGAAAAAGCATAACTTGTTTGTGGTGGAAGATGCCGCGCAGGGCGTGATGTCCACTTACAAAGGGCGTGCGCTGGGAACCATTGGTCATATTGGCTGCTTTAGCTTCCATGAAACCAAAAACTACACGGCGGGCGGTGAAGGTGGTGCGACGCTGATTAACGATAAAGCGTTGATTGAACGTGCCGAGATCATCCGTGAAAAAGGCACTAACCGCAGCCAGTTCTTCCGTGGTCAGGTCGATAAATATACCTGGCGTGATATTGGTTCCAGCTATCTGATGTCCGATCTGCAAGCTGCGTACCTGTGGGCGCAACTGGAAGCCGCCGAACGTATCAACCAGCAACGTCTGGCGTTGTGGCAAAACTACTACGATGCGTTAGCACCTCTGGCGAAAGCCGGGCGTATCGAATTGCCGTCGATTCCAGATGGCTGCGTGCAGAACGCGCATATGTTCTACATTAAGCTGCGGGATAATGATGACCGGAGCGCATTGATTAACTTCCTGAAAGAAGCGGAAATTATGGCGGTGTTCCATTATATTCCGCTACACGCAAGCCCTGCGGGTGAACGCTTTGGTGAGTTCCACGGCGAAGATCGCTACACCACCAAAGAGAGCGAGCGCCTGCTGCGCCTTCCTCTGTTCTACAATTTGTCGCCCGTCAATCAACGCACGGTAATTGCGACCTTGTTGAACTACTTCTCCTGATATGTCGCTGGCAAAAGCGTCCTTATGGACGGCGGCCAGTACGCTGGTCAAGATTGGCGCCGGATTACTGGTCGGTAAGTTGCTGGCGGTATCATTTGGTCCGGCTGGGCTGGGACTGGCGGCAAATTTCCGCCAGTTGATTACCGTGCTCGGCGTGCTTGCTGGGGCGGGCATCTTTAACGGCGTAACCAAATACGTTGCCCAGTACCATGATAATCCGCAGCAGTTGCGCCGAGTGGTCGGTACTTCATCCGCGATGGTGCTTGGCTTCTCCACGCTGATGGCGCTGGTTTTTGTGCTGGCAGCTGCGCCAATCAGCCAGGGATTGTTTGGTAATACCGACTATCAGGGGCTGGTGCGTTTAGTGGCGTTGGTGCAAATGGGGATCGCCTGGGGCAACCTGTTGCTGGCGTTGATGAAAGGCTTTCGCGATGCCGCAGGTAATGCGTTATCGCTGATTGTCGGCAGCTTGATTGGCGTTATCGCCTATTACGTCAGTTACCGTTTGGGCGGTTATGAAGGCGCGTTGCTGGGTCTGGCGTTGATTCCTGCGCTGGTGGTGATTCCTGCCGTCATCATGTTAATTAAGCGTGGTGCAATCCCGTTAAGCTATCTGAAACCCTGCTGGGATAATGGTCTGGCTGGGCAGTTGAGTAAGTTCACGCTCATGGCGCTGATTACGTCGGTGACCTTGCCCGTTGCTTACATCATGATGCGTAAACTGCTGGCGGCGCAATACAGCTGGGATGAAGTGGGGATCTGGCAAGGGGTGAGCAGTATTTCCGATGCCTACCTGCAATTTATTACGGCATCGTTCAGCGTATATTTGCTGCCCACGTTGTCGCGGCTAACGGAAAAGCGCGATATCACCCAGGAAGTGGTTAAATCGCTGAAATTCGTCTTACCGGCAGTGGCGGCGGCGAGTTTTACCGTCTGGCTGCTGCGTGATTTTGCTATCTGGCTGTTGTTGTCGAATAAATTTACCGCCATGCGCGATCTCTTTGCCTGGCAGTTGGTAGGCGATGTATTGAAAGTGGGCGCTTATGTCTTTGGTTATCTGGTGATCGCCAAAGCATCGCTGCGGTTTTATATTCTGGCGGAAGTCAGCCAGTTCACTTTGTTGATGGTATTTGCCCACTGGTTGATCCCTGCGCATGGTGCTCTGGGCGCGGCGCAGGCTTATATGGCAACTTATATCGTCTATTTCTCTCTTTGTTGTGGCGTGTTTTTACTCTGGCGTAGGCGGGCATGACTGTACTGATTCACGTACTGGGATCGGATATCCCTCACCATAACCAAACCGTTCTACGGTTTTTCAACGACGCGCTGGCCGCGACGAGCGAGCACGCGCGCGAGTTTATGGTTGCTGGCAAGGACGACGGCTTAAGTGACAGCTGTCCGGCGCTTTCTGTGCAATTTTACCCTGGTAAAAAATCCCTGGCAGAAGCGGTCATCGCAAAGGCGAAAGCTAACCGCCAGCAGCGATTTTTCTTCCACGGTCAGTTCAACACCGCGCTATGGCTGGCGTTGCTGAGTGGTGGTATCAAACCCAGCCAGTTTTACTGGCATATCTGGGGTGCAGATCTCTATGAGGTTTCCAGCGGGCTGAAATTCAAACTTTTCTATCCTGTCCGCCGACTGGCACAAAAGCGAGTTGGCTGCGTATTTGCCACTCGCGGTGATTTGAGCTTTTTTGCTAAAACGCATCCTAAGGTGCGGGGCGAATTGATTTACTTCCCAACCCGAATGGATCCTTCTCTCAATACGATGGCGAACGATCGGCAACGTGAAGGGAAAATGACCATTCTGGTGGGGAACTCCGGCGATCGTAGCAATGAACACATCGCCGCCTTAAATGCTGTTCATCAGCAGTTTGGCGATACGGTAAAAGTGGTGGTGCCGATGGGATATCCGCCCAATAACGATGCGTATATTAACGAAGTTCGTCAGGCAGGACTGAAACTGTTCAGCGAAGAAAATCTGCAAATTCTGAGCGAAAAACTGGATTTTGACGCCTATCTGGCGCTACTTCGCCAGTGCGATCTCGGCTACTTTATTTTTGCCCGCCAGCAGGGCATTGGTACTCTGTGTTTGCTGATTCAGGCAGGCATTCCCTGCGTACTTAACCGAGAAAATCCGTTCTGGCAGGATATGACGGAACAGCATTTACCGGTGCTGTTTACTACCGACGATCTCAACGAGGATATTGTGCGTGAAGCGCAGCGCCAGTTGGCGTCGGTGGATAAAAACACCATTGCCTTCTTTAGCCCGAACTATCTGCAAGGCTGGCAGCGGGCGTTGGCTATTGCCGCCGGGGAGGTTGCATGAGTCTGCTGCAATTCAGTGGCCTGTTTGTTGTCTGGCTGCTCTGCACGCTGTTTATTGCCACGCTGACCTGGTTTGAGTTTCGCCGTGTGCGCTTTAACTTCAATGTCTTCTTCTCATTGCTGTTTTTGCTCACCTTTTTCTTCGGCTTCCCGCTGACCAGCGTGCTGGTATTTCGCTTTGATGTTGGTGTCGCGCCGCCAGAAATCTTGTTGCAGGCGTTGCTTTCTGCGGGCTGTTTCTACGCGGTTTACTATGTCACCTACAAAACCCGCCTACGCAAACGCGTTGCTGTTGTACCGCGCCGTCCGCTGTTTACCATGAACCGCGTGGAGACCAATCTTACGTGGGTGATCCTGATGGGCATCGCGCTGGTAAGCGTCGGCATCTTCTTCATGCACAACGGTTTTTTGCTGTTCCGGCTTAACTCCTACAGCCAGATCTTCTCCAGTGAAGTCTCCGGCGTGGCGCTAAAACGCTTCTTTTACTTTTTCATCCCGGCGATGCTGGTGGTCTACTTTCTGCGCCAGGACAGCAAAGCGTGGCTGTTTTTCCTCGTCAGCACGGTCGCATTTGGCTTGCTGACTTATATGATTGTCGGCGGTACTCGCGCCAATATCATCATCGCATTCGCTATCTTCCTGTTTATTGGCATTATTCGCGGCTGGATTTCGTTGTGGATGCTGGCGGCGGCAGGCGTGCTGGGGATTGTTGGCATGTTCTGGCTGGCGCTTAAACGCTATGGAATGAACGTTAGCGGCGATGAGGCGTTCTATACGTTTCTCTATCTCACCCGCGACACCTTCTCGCCGTGGGAGAATCTGGCGTTGCTGTTGCAGAACTACGACAACATTGACTTCCAGGGGCTGGCGCCGATTGTCCGCGATTTCTATGTCTTTATTCCTTCCTGGTTGTGGCCGGGACGCCCGAGCATGGTGCTGAATTCTGCCAACTATTTCACCTGGGAAGTGCTGAACAATCACTCCGGCCTGGCAATCTCGCCTACGCTTATTGGTTCACTGGTTGTTATGGGCGGCGCGCTGTTTATTCCTCTGGGGGCGATTGTAGTTGGACTGATCATTAAATGGTTCGACTGGCTGTATGAGCTGGGCAACCGCGAAACCAACCGTTATAAGGCCGCGATATTGCACAGTTTCTGCTTCGGGGCGATCTTTAATATGATCGTACTGGCGCGCGAAGGGCTGGATTCGTTTGTCTCACGCGTGGTCTTTTTTATCGTGGTCTTCGGCGCATGTCTGATGATCGCAAAACTGTTGTACTGGCTTTTTGAAAGCGCCGGACTCATTCATAAACGCACAAAATCATCGCTCCGGACGCGGGTTGAAGGATAACAATGAATAACAACACCACGGCACCGACCTATACGCTACGTGGCTTACCGTTGATCGGTTGGCGTGATATGCAGCACGCCCTCGATTATCTGTTCGCTGACGGGCAGCTTAAGCAGGGAACGCTGGTTGCCATTAATGCCGAAAAAATGCTGACCATTGAAGATAACGCCGAGGTCAGGGAGTTAATTAACGCTGCCGAATTTAAATATGCCGATGGTATTAGCGTTGTGCGTTCGGTACGGAAAAAGTACCCACAGGCACAGGTTTCCCGCGTTGCCGGAGCCGATCTCTGGGAAGAGCTGATGGCGCGCGCAGGAAAAGAAGGGACGCCAGTATTTCTTGTTGGCGGTAAACCTGAAGTGCTGGCGCAAACTGAAGCTAAACTGCGCAACCAGTGGAATGTGAATATCGTTGGTAGTCAGGATGGTTATTTTAAACCCGAGCAGCGTCAGGCGCTGTTTGAACGCATTAATGCCAGTGGAGCGCAAATCGTCACCGTTGCGATGGGATCTCCCAAGCAGGAGATCTTCATGCGTGACTGCCGTCTGGTGCATCCAGATGCGCTGTATATGGGCGTTGGCGGGACTTACGATGTCTTTGCTGGTCATGTGAAACGCGCACCGAAAATCTGGCAAAAACTGGGGCTGGAGTGGCTCTATCGCCTGCTTTCGCAGCCAAGCCGCATTAAACGCCAGCTCCGTTTACTGCGCTATTTACGCTGGCACTACACCGGTAACCTCTAATTTTCCTTTCTGTAAAGCGACGGAGTGGTCACTCCGTCGCCTGCCTGCTGTTTTATTACACAAAGCATTCAAATTTTTAATGCTTCATTTGCCATTTCTTCTAAATTACGAAAACATTCGCAACACTCGATGTACCCATAACGATAACCGGTAACACCGGAAAAACATGCAAACACAACACGAGGATTTATGGCAGATAACAAACCAGAGCTACAGCGTGGGCTGGAAGCTCGACATATCGAACTCATCGCCCTGGGGGGCACCATTGGCGTTGGCTTGTTTATGGGGGCTGCCAGTACCCTGAAATGGGCAGGGCCATCCGTATTGTTGGCCTATATCATCGCCGGGCTGTTCGTCTTTTTTATCATGCGTTCAATGGGCGAAATGTTGTTCCTCGAACCGGTTACCGGTTCGTTCGCCGTTTACGCGCATCGTTATATGAGCCCGTTCTTTGGCTATCTTACCGCCTGGTCTTACTGGTTTATGTGGATGGCTGTGGGGATTTCAGAAATTACCGCCATCGGCGTCTACGTCCAGTTCTGGTTCCCGGAGATGGCGCAATGGATACCGGCATTGATCGCGGTGGCGCTGGTGGCGTTGGCGAATCTGGCGGCGGTGCGGTTGTACGGCGAAATCGAGTTCTGGTTCGCGATGATCAAAGTCACCACAATCATCGTGATGATCGTCATTGGCCTGGGCGTGATTTTCTTTGGCTTTGGTAATGGCGGGCAGTCGATTGGTTTTAGCAATCTCACAGAGCATGGCGGTTTCTTTGCGGGTGGCTGGAAAGGGTTCCTGACCGCGCTGTGTATCGTGGTGGCGTCCTACCAGGGCGTGGAGCTGATTGGCATCACCGCCGGTGAAGCGAAGAATCCGCAGGTGACGCTGCGCAGCGCGGTAGGCAAAGTGCTGTGGCGGATCCTGATTTTCTACGTAGGTGCGATTTTCGTTATCGTCACCATCTTCCCGTGGAATGAAATTGGCAGCAACGGTAGTCCGTTCGTACTGACTTTTGCCAAAATCGGTATTACCGCAGCGGCGGGCATTATCAACTTTGTTGTGCTGACGGCTGCGCTCTCTGGCTGTAACAGCGGCATGTACAGTTGCGGACGTATGCTCTACGCACTGGCGAAAAACCGTCAGTTACCGGCGGCGATGGCGAAAGTTTCCCGTCACGGCGTACCAGTTGCGGGTGTGGCAGTATCTATTGCTATTCTGCTAATTGGCTCATGCCTGAACTACATCATTCCCAATCCGCAGCGTGTGTTTGTCTACGTCTACAGTGCCAGCGTGCTTCCGGGGATGGTGCCATGGTTTGTGATATTGATAAGCCAGCTGCGTTTTCGGCGTGCACATAAAGCGGCGATTGCCAGCCATCCGTTCCGCTCAATCCTGTTCCCGTGGGCCAACTACGTAACAATGGCATTCCTGATTTGCGTTTTGATCGGCATGTACTTTAATGAAGATACGCGTATGTCGCTGTTTGTCGGCATCATCTTTATGCTGGCGGTGACGGCGATTTATAAAGTTTTTGGCCTTAATCGCCACGGTAAAGTGCATAAACTGGAGGAATAAGCAGCAAAATGCACAAACCGTAACCAAACGCGCATTTTATTTAAAAAGGGACTAGACAGAGGGGTGGGAAGTCCGTATTATCCACCCCCGCAACGGCGCTAAGCGCCCGTAGCTCAGCTGGATAGAGCGCTGCCCTCCGGAGGCAGAGGTCTCAGGTTCGAATCCTGTCGGGCGCGCCATTTAGTCCCGGCGCTTGAGCTGCGGTGGTAGTAATACCGCGTAACAAGATTTGTAGTGGTGGCTATAGCTCAGTTGGTAGAGCCCTGGATTGTGATTCCAGTTGTCGTGGGTTCGAATCCCATTAGCCACCCCATTATTAGAAGTTGTGACAATGCGAAGGTGGCGGAATTGGTAGACGCGCTAGCTTCAGGTGTTAGTGTCCTTACGGACGTGGGGGTTCAAGTCCCCCCCCTCGCACCAAAAACCACGTTGATATTGCTCGCACTGGGCGAAGGTGGCGGAATTGGTAGACGCGCTAGCTTCAGGTGTTAGTGTCCTTACGGACGTGGGGGTTCAAGTCCCCCCCCTCGCACCACGACTTTAAAGAATTGAACTAAAAATTCAAAAAGCAGTATTTCGGCGAGTAGCGCAGCTTGGTAGCGCAACTGGTTTGGGACCAGTGGGTCGGAGGTTCGAATCCTCTCTCGCCGACCAATTTTGAACCCCGCTTCGGCGGGGTTTTTTGTTTTCTGTGCATTCCATCACTCACCCTTCGCAATAAACGCCCGTAGTTAATCATTGCCAAACGGTATTATTTCGCCCTTAACTTCATCGAAGGACGACTTCAGGCAAGGAGCAACCATGCTGCAACAGGTTCCAACGCGTGCTTTTCACGTAATGGCGAAACCGAGCGGTTCCGATTGTAATCTGAACTGTGACTACTGTTTTTATCTCGAAAAACAATCCCTTTACCGCGAACAACCTGTCACGCATATGGACGATGACACGCTTGAAGCGTATGTCCTTCACTATATCGCTGCCAGCGAACCCCAAAACGAAGTGGCTTTTACCTGGCAGGGCGGCGAACCAACGTTACTCGGGCTGGATTTTTACCGCCGTGCAGTGGCGCTACAGGCGAAATATGGTGCTGGCAGGAAGGTAAGTAACAGCTTCCAGACTAACGGCGTGCTGCTCGATGATGAATGGTGTGCATTTCTGGCAGAAAATCATTTCCTGGTCGGTTTATCGCTGGATGGTCCGGCTGAGATCCATAATCAATATCGCGTGACCAAAGGCGGCAGACCAACGCATAAGCTGGTGATGCGCGCACTTAAACTACTGCAAAAATATCACGTTGATTATAACGTTCTGGCCTGCGTCAACCGCACCAGCGCGCAGCAACCGTTACAGGTTTATGATTTTTTGTGCGATGCGGGAGTCGAATTCATCCAGTTTATTCCGGTGGTCGAGCGCCTGGCTGATGAAACAGCTGCCCGCGATGGACTGAAACTACATGCGCCTGGTGATATTCAGGGGGAACTGACGGAATGGTCGGTGCGCCCCGATGAATTTGGTGAATTTCTGGTGGCGATTTTCGACCACTGGATCAAACGCGACGTCGGCAAGATTTTCGTGATGAATATCGAATGGGCGTTTGCCAATTTTGTCGGTGCGCCGGGCGCAGTTTGCCATCATCAGCCGACCTGTGGGCGCTCGGTGATTATTGAGCACAACGGCGATGTTTACGCCTGCGATCACTATGTTTATCCACAATATCGACTGGGGAATATGCTTCAGCAGACAGTTGCAGAAATGATCGATTCCCCGCAACAGCAGGCGTTCGGTGAAGATAAATTTAAGCAGTTGCCGGCGCAGTGTCGAAGTTGCAACGTGTTAAAAGCGTGCTGGGGAGGTTGCCCGAAACACCGCTTTATGCTCGATACCAGCGGCAAACCGGGGCTGAATTATTTATGTACCGGGTATCAGCGTTATTTCCGCCATCTACCGCCATATCTTAAAGCAATGGCTGATTTGCTGGCGCACGGCCGCCCGGCCAGCGACATTATGCAGGCACATTTGATGGTGGTGAGTAAGTAAAAAGCGGCCATTTGGAGGCCGCTGCGGCCTACATGATCGTGCAGATTCAATAAATTGCAGCGTTCTGTAGGCTGGATAAGCTGCATCAGCATCGCATCCGGCAAAGGTAGCGGCTTAGTCAGATTTAATCTGCGCACGTGGCGGATATTTTTTCAGGATCTCCATATACGCATGCATTTCGGTCTGTAGCGGTACTCCCATCGGAATATGTCGCACGCCGATGGAGTCGCTTTCCTGCGGATCGGTATAGAGATTAAACACCGCAGAGCCCGCCGTTTGCATTACCGTACCGGTGAATCCTCCCTGATATCCACTCTGGGTATAGGCATATGGCTGCTGAATGAGAACATGATATTTGAACTCATCCATACGCACGGCAGCAAGTTGACCATTCAGGAAATAGTGCTCGGCTTTACGATTGGACTGACCGTTTGTTCCGAGGAAGAAAGAAGTCTGATCCACGCCATCGATAAAGGTGGTTTTCGGCACTAAATTTGCCACTTTCGCCCCAGGATGACCCGCCAGATCCAGCGCGGTTGGGAAAATATCCGCCAGATCGACAATACCGTCAGATTTACGCGGCTGGATCATGCCTTTCCAGTACACGAAAGTCGGTACGCGGACGCCGCCTTCCCAGGTCGAACCTTTAGAGCCACGGAACGGTGTGCGACCGTGTGGCGGCACTTCGGCTTCCGGGCCATTATCGGAGGTAAAGATAATCAGCGTGTTATCGAGCTGACCGTTTTTCTCCAGTGCTTTATACAGGTTGGCGAACACATCGTTCATCTCAACCATACAGTCGCCGTAAGAGGTGCGCGCCGGAGAGCTTCCCGCATATTTTGCGTTCGGGTAGTTATCAAAGTGACAGCCGCGAGTGCCGTAATAGAGGAAAAAAGGTTTGTCGCTTTTTGCCATTTTATCGAGGAAATTAACGCCATATTTCATCCAGCGTTGATCCAGATCTTCCATATATTTCGGCGTAATGTCGGCAATGGCTTTTTGCTCACCGCCGCGCACGGCATGAACGTCATCTTTGCTGAACGGTAATTGTTTGATGTATTCAGAACGATCCGGGCTCAGGGCGACTTCCGGATTTACGTGAACATCGCGCCATTCGGTATACATATCGGACACTGAGTTGAAGCCACGGAAATCATCGAAGCCGACGTTCTGCGGCTGCGACTCTTTGTTTTCCCCCATGTGCCATTTCCCGATGGCTTGGGTGACATAGCCTTGATCATGCAGCAGTTGCGGTAGTGTCGTTAACCCTTGCAGACCGCCAGGTTGTCCGTACATCGGCGGCATCAAAATGCCGTGGTGGATGGAATACTGTCCAGTGAGAATCGTTGCGCGGGTTGGTGAAGAACTGGGTTGTGAATAAGCAGACGTTAAAATCAGCCCCTGGCTGGCAACGGCGTCAATGTCTGGCGTTGGATTACCCACCGCCACGCCGCCGCCGTTAAAGCCAACGTCCATCCAGCCCACATCGTCCAGCAAGAAAACAACCACGTTCGGTTTCTTGCTGGTTTTTTTCTCAAGTTCTGCCAGTTTCTGCTGGGTTTCTTTATCCTGCGCCGGGTGCTGCATTACTGGCATCATATTATCGGCAATTTGGGTTGCCGGTTTAACCAGATATTGATTTGGGTGATCGTATCCGGCAAAGCCTTTGCGTGCGGTGGCAGTTGACGGGGTATCTGCTGCACTGGCCATAAGGGGAATAGCAGTGGCAACAGCAATAACAAGAAGTTTGGGTGAAAAAGAAATTTCCATGCGAAATGCTCCGGTTTCCTGTCATCAAAACGACGACGTAATTAAGCATTGATAATTGAGATCCCTCTCCCTGATAAAATAATTATATAAATAATTTATGGAAATATATTATTTATATACCGTGGAAATAAATATGAATATCAGGAGAGCATTTTAAATCCTACCTCCAGCGTGGCGGATATGTAAGGCTGGTTTATTATATAATATTGATTATTGATGCTGTTTTGATTTTGAATTCAATTAATATTTATATTGCCTATTTAACGACTTTAATTATTCATGAAATATATGGGCAAAGGCTGCCAGATTTGAGATAACATTCACCAATGTAATTATTGCAAGTGAATGAAAACAGGGTGCAGAATTATCTCATAACAAGTATTAAAGGATGTTATTTCCTTGTCCTGTATGGCATAATGGTTGAGTAGATGCTCATTCCATTTCTTATGTTCGCCTTAGTGCCTCATAAACTCCGGAATGACGCAGAGCCGTTTACGGTGCTTATCGTCCACTGACAGATGTCGCTTTTGCCTCATCAGACACCATGGACACAACGTTGAGTGAAGCACCCACTTGTTGTCATACAGACCTGTTTTAACGCCTGCTCCGTAATAAGAGCAGGCGTTTTTTTATCCCTTCAGGAAAGGACCGGAGGCTCTGTGCCTCCAGGTGAGAAAGGATTACTGCGGCGGGTTATTCTGTAACGTTAGCATTAAACCGTCTCGGCGCATCGCGGCGGCTTCTTCCGGTTTGTGCAGTCTGTCCAGCACGTCGGCAAGCCATGCATAATCATAAGCGTCCGGGCGTTGTTTCAGCGCCGCGCGGAAGGCGAGGGATGCTTCCTGCCATTCGCCATGCTTCATCAGCGACTGACCCAATGTGCTCCATAACAGCGGGCGATCGCCCACGTTTTTGATCTGTTGGCGCAGCACTTTTTCCAGTTGTTCTGGATTGTTGGTTTTCAGGCGTGGGATCGGCAGTAGCAAACGATCGTCATACTGGTGTTTCAGGCCGTCGATGATAATTTGCTGGGCGGTGTCATGGTCATCACATTCAATAAGGTGTTCCGCCATTGCCACCTGCAACGCCACCTGATGACGCGTTTTCCGGCTTTGATTTTTCCACCAGTTACGCAAGCCTTCACTACCGTCATCAGCCCGCGCCTGATCCATCAGGCCAATCCATGCCTGTTGTTCCAGTGCTGTGCGGTGTTCTTCATCGCTAACGTGAGCTTTCGCCATTGATGGGATGATGTCCAGTAGCGAACTCCATGCGCCCGTGCGGATATAAGCCTGTTCAGCCAGACGTAATACTTCTGGATGGCGTGGCGTTACTTCCAACAACTTATCCACGCCGTGGCGTGCCGCATGGTTTTCATTACGCGCCAGTTGCAGGCGAACGCGGGCGATTTCTACCGGAATAGTATCATTGCCCGCCAGTTCTGCCGCGCGTTCCAGATGCTGATTGGCGCGCGATTCATCACCACGCTGTTGCGCGGCTTCGGCAGCCAGCAAATAGTTCACTACGGGTTGCTCAGCATGATCGGCATTTTTCGCCATCAGCTTTTCGACTTGCTGATAATCGCCTTCCGCCAGTTTCAGCAGCGCCTGCTCGGTCTGTTTACGCGCGCGGCGACGCTTACGGCCGACAAACCAACCGCGAGTGTGTGCGCCTGTGCGGAAAATCCGTCGCAGTAACCATTCGATAGCAAACAGCACCACCATCGCCAGAATCAAAATGATTGCCAGTCCCGTGACGCTGGTTTCGATATTGTAGTTATCCGTTTGGATCAGCACGTAACCCTGGTGTCCGGCAATCATTGGGCCGACGACGATGCCTGCAATCAGCAACACAAAGAGCAATAACACTTTTAGCATGGTTATTCTCCTTGCGGCGCGGCTGCCGGTGTATCAGCTTGCGGTGCAGGTGCAGCCTCCGCGACTGGTGTTACTGGTTGCGCCAGCAGATTGCGCACGCGAGTCTGCATCAGTTTTTCCAGCATTGCCTGGCTTTGCAGGGTTTCCGGGAGATCCATCGAGATATTTTGCTGACTTAACTGATCCACCTCGTCGAGGAACGCTTTGGTGGTGGCATCGTCAGTATCGTAGTAAGCACGTACCCAGGTGGAGACGTTCTCCAGCGCCTGGCGGTAAGTCTCTTGCTGATGACGTGGCACAGCTTGTGCAGCGACCAGCAGGCGAGAGCGAATATTTTCGCGCAGATAGATATCCTGATTCGGCGCTAACAGCGGTACGGCGGTGTCATCACGACGGCGAATCGTAATGAAGTTGTCCATAAAGTTCTGCCAGCTTTTTTGCAGATTGATGCGCCATTCGCTGATGGAGCTGGAAAGCTCTTCACCATCGGAATCCATCGGCGAACCGTCGCTATCATTATCGGCCAGACGCAGGTTATCAACCTGATTAGAAAGCTGATTCAGCTTGAGGATGATGCCGTCATAATCTACCTGTGAGACCGCAGAAAGGCTGGCGATATCATCGGTAATTGCCCGGCGAACGGTAATCAGACTCGGGTCATTCATATCCGCCAGACTGGCGTCTGCGCTTTTCAGCAATGCCGCAGCGGTAGTGACGTCCTGATCGCTCCACAATTTACGTCCGGCGAGCTTCACCAAGAAATCAGCCTGCGCCAGCAGCCAGGTTTTGGCGTCACTACCTGAAATAGTGGCGACCTTTTGTTGAACTTCATCCAGCTTTTTGGCCAGCGTTTCCTGCTGACGATTTGCTTGCTCTAACTGCGTAGCCTGTTGTTTTATGATGCTTTCCAGCTCGGTTTTTTGGCTCTCTTGGGCTTTTTGCAGAGCCGCGAGTTGGTTAGCCAGAACATCGCTGGTGGCCGTCTGACTGACGGCCTGTTGTTTACCCCAGCCATACAAACCGACACCTGCAGCCAGAGCAATAGCGATAGCCACCGCACTTAAAATTAGAGCAGTACTGTTATTACTCTTTTTTTCTACTGTGACAGATTGTGGCGTGGTGTCCACGACCTCCCTGGTCTCTTCAACCACGGCGGAGGTTTTTTCTTGTTCCGTCATTATGGCTTCCTGTTATGAGAGTTATTGTAATGCCCGTAAAAGCGCATCGTTGTCTGCGTTATCGGCGACCTTAATATCTTGCCAGCCCAGTTCCCGGGCGAGTTTCGCCAGACGCTCGCTGACGACCAGTAGTCGACAGCGTAGTAACCAGTGCTCACGATACCATCGTGGAATCAGCGACCAGAGCTGTTGCAGCATTTCACCGCTGGTAACAACGACAGTTGTCACTTCGCGAGACTGCCAGCGCATCGCTTCTTCTGCACCATCGTAATGAATGGCGCATCGTTGATAACATTCGCAAAAAATGACTTCAGCACCGCGTGCCGTCAGGGTATCCCCGATCAGCTCACGACCGCCGTTGCCACGTAAAATTAGCGCACGTTTGCCTGCAATATTTTGTAATTCAGGTAATTGTAGCAAGACTTCGCTGATTTCCCGATCCTGCGGATAACGAACTTCGTGTCCGCTCACGGTATGCAGCGCCAGTGCGGTAGTGCGACCAATGGCGAAATAATCGGGTAGGGCGGGCCACTTGAGACCTTGCTGATGCAGCTGTGACTGTGCAAAAGCAACGGCATGTTGCGAAAGGGCAAATACCAGATCGCCTTCGCTCAGTGCCGCCAACTGGTCGGCAAGTTGTGGCAGTTGCCGACCCGGAGAAAACTCAATCAGCGGAAAATGCCAGGCCACCTGTCCCAGTGCGCGCAGACGGCTCACTAACTCTTCTCCTGCGGGAGATGGGCGGGTGACCAGGATACTCATGCTGGCGCATCTCCGCTGTAGACTTCGGCGAGGATCTCGCGCGCGCCGTTATTCAGTAGCTCTTCCGCCAGCGAAATGCCCATTTGCTCGGCATCCTGCGGCGAACCACGGCGCTCACCGCGAATAATCTGCGAACCGTCCGGTGCGCCAACCAGCGCACGCAGCCAGATTTCGCCATTGATAAGTTCGGCATAGCTACCAATCGGCACCTGACAACCGCCTTCGAGGCGGGTATTCATGGCGCGTTCGGCGGTGACGCGTAGCGCAGTTTCGTGGTGATTCAGCGCGGCGAGTACCTCGCGGGTGCGCGAATCATCAAGGCGGCATTCAATGCCTACAGCACCTTGTCCTACTGCTGGAAGAGAAATTTCAGGCGGCAGCGCAGCACGAATGCGAGACTCCAGTCCTAAACGTTTTAAGCCAGCTACGGCAAGAATAATGGCATCGTATTCGCCATTATCCAGTTTACTCAGACGAGTACCGACATTGCCGCGCAGAGAACGGATAATGAGATCCGGACGGCGTTCAGCCAGTTGGCACTGGCGGCGTAAGCTGGAAGTTCCGACGATGCTGCCTGCGGGTAACGCATCCAGACTGTCATAGTTATTGGAAACAAAGGCATCGCGAGGATCTTCGCGCTCGCAAATGGTGACCAGCCCCAGTCCTTGCGGAAATTCAACCGGCACATCTTTCATTGAATGCACGGCGATATCGGCACGGTTTTCCAGGAGCGCGACCTCCAGCTCTTTCACAAATAAGCCTTTTCCGCCAACCTTCGCCAGCGGCGTATCAAGAATCACATCGCCGCGCGTTACCATCGGCACCAGTTCAACCACCAGCCCTGGATGGCTCGCCATCAATTTGTCTTTGACATAATGTGCCTGCCAGAGTGCAAGTGGGCTTTGGCGTGTGGCAATTCTTAAAACATTGTCTAACATGCTTGTTACCGTCATTATCATCCATGGTCCATCCTAACATCCTTGCCGGAGCGATGTCAGTGTTGTGGTGAAACGTCGATGCCTGTGCAAAACGTAAAATGTAGCCAGGCGCTGGTTCCTGACAGGCGCTTCAAGCTGTCGTAATACGGAATTTACAGAGAATAAACGGTGCTACACTTGTATGTAGCGCATCTTTCTTTACGGTCAACCGGCAAGGTGTTAAATTGATCACGTTTTAGACCATTTTTTCGTCGTGAAACTAAAAAAACCAGGCGCGGAAAGTGGTACGGTTACCTTTGACATACGAAATATCCCGAATGCCGCGTGTTTCCGTTGATGTTGGCGGAATCACAGATATGACGGGTAGCAAATCAGGCGATACGTCTTGTACCTCTATATTGAGACTCTGAAACAGAGACTGGATGCCATAAATCAATTGCGCGTGGATCGCGCGCTTGCTGCTATGGGGCCTGCATTCCAACAGGTCTACAGTCTGCTGCCGACATTGTTGCACTATCACCATCCGCTAATGCCGGGTTACCTTGATGGTAATGTTCCCAGAGGCATTTGCCTTTACACGCCTGATGAAACCCAACGCCACTACCTAAACGAACTGGAACTGTATCGTGGAATGTCAGTACAGGATCCGCCAAAAGGCGAGCTTCCGATTACTGGCGTATACACCATGGGCAGCACCTCGTCTATAGGGCAAAGCTGTTCCTCCGACCTGGATATCTGGGTCTGCCATCAATCCTGGCTCGATAGCGAAGAGCGCCAGTTACTACAACGTAAATGCAGCCTGTTGGAAAGTTGGGCCGCCTCGCTGGGCGTGGAAGTCAGCTTCTTCCTGATTGATGAAAACCGTTTCCGCCATAATGAAAGTGGTAGTCTGGGGGGCGAAGATTGTGGCTCTACCCAGCATATACTGCTGCTTGACGAATTTTATCGTACCGCCGTGCGTCTCGCTGGTAAGCGTATTCTGTGGAATATGGTGCCGTGCGACGAAGAGGAGCATTACGATGACTACGTAATGACGCTCTACGCGCAGGGCGTGCTCACGCCTAATGAATGGCTGGATCTCGGTGGCTTAAGCTCGCTTTCCGCTGAAGAGTACTTTGGCGCCAGCCTTTGGCAACTCTACAAAAGCATCGATTCTCCGTACAAAGCGGTGCTGAAAACACTGCTGCTGGAAGCTTATTCTTGGGAATATCCAGACCCACGCCTGCTGGCGAAAGATATCAAACAGCGTTTGCACGATGGCGAGATAGTGTCATTTGGTCTCGATCCTTACTGCATGATGCTGGAGCGCGTTACTGAATATCTGACGGCAATTGAAGATTTCACCCGTCTGGATTTAGTGCGTCGCTGCTTCTATTTAAAAGTGTGCGAAAAACTCAGCCGCGAACGCGCTTGCGTAGGCTGGCGTCGTGAAGTATTAAGCCAACTGGTCAAAGAGTGGGGATGGGACGAAGCCCGTCTGGCGATGCTCGATAATCGCGCCAACTGGAAGATTGATCAGGTGCGTGAAGCGCACAACGAGTTGCTTGATGCGATGATGCAGAGCTACCGTAATCTGATCCGCTTTGCCCGTCGCAATAACCTTAGCGTTTCCGCCAGCCCGCAGGATATCGGCGTGCTGACGCGTAAACTGTACGCTGCGTTTGAAGCATTACCGGGGAAAGTGACGCTGGTAAACCCGCAGATTTCACCGGATCTGTCCGAGCCAAACCTGACCTTTATTTATGTGCCGCCGGGTCGTGCCAACCGTTCAGGTTGGTATCTGTATAACCGTGCGCCGACAATCGAGTCGATCATCAGTCATCAGCCGCTGGAATATAACCGCTATCTGAATAAGCTGGTGGCCTGGGCGTGGTTTAATGGCTTGCTGACATCACGGACGCATCTGTTTATTAAAGGCAACGGCATTGTCGATCTGCCTAAGTTGCAGGAGATGGTGGCTGATGTGTCGCACCATTTCCCGTTGCGTTTACCTGCGCCGACGCCGAAGGCGCTCTACAGCCCCTGTGAGATCCGCCATCTGGCGATTATCGTCAACCTGGAATATGACCCGACGACAGCGTTTCGTAATCAGGTAGTACATTTCGATTTCCGTAAGCTGGATGTCTTCAGCTTTGGCGAAGAGCAAAAATGCCTAGTGGGTAGTGTTGACCTGTTGTATCGCAATTCATGGAACGAAGTGCGCACGCTACATTTCAACGGCGAGCAGTCGATGATTGAAGCCCTGAAAACCATCCTCGGCAAAATGCATCAGGATGCCGCGCCGCCTGATAGCGTAGAAGTCTTCTGTTATAGCCAGCATCTGCGCGGATTAATCCGTACTCGCGTGCAACAACTGGTTTCTGAGTGTATCGAACTGCGTCTTTCCAGCACTCGCCAGGAAACCGGGCGCTTCAAGGCGCTGCGTGTTTCTGGTCAAACCTGGGGCTTGTTCTTCGAACGCCTGAATGTGTCTGTGCAGAAACTGGAAAATGCTATCGAGTTTTATGGCGCTATTTCGCATAACAAACTGCATGGTTTGTCAGTGCAGGTTGAGACCAATCACGTCAAATTACCAGCAGTAGTGGATGGCTTTGCCAGCGAAGGGATCATTCAGTTCTTCTTCGAAGAAACGCACGATGAGAACGGCTTTAATATCTACATTCTCGATGAAAGCAATCGGGTTGAGGTGTATCACCACTGCGAAGGTAGCAAAGAGGAGCTGGTGCGTGACGTCAGCCGCTTCTACTCGTCATCGCACGACCGTTTCACTTACGGCTCCAGTTTCATCAACTTCAACCTGCCGCAGTTCTATCAGATTGTGAAGGTCGATGGTCGCGAACAGGTCATTCCGTTCCGTACCAAATCTATCGGCAACATGCCGCCAGCCAATCAGGATAATGACACGCCGCTGTTACAGCAGTATTTTTCGTGATGAGTATGCCGGAAAGCGAGGCTTATCCGGCATGAAATCTTAACGGAAGCTCACCGTCTCTCCCGCCTGCTGCGTCGCCGCCTGTTCCAGCAAATCCCAGAAGGTTTCGCCGCTGCGATCGCAAATCCACTCGTCGCCTTTCAGATCAAAGTGGTAGCCGCCCTGTTTAGTCGCCAGCCACACCTGATGCAGTGGTTCCTGGCGGTTGATAATGATTTTGCTGCCATTTTCAAAGGTAATGGTCAGTACGCCGCCGTTGATTTCGCAGTCGATATCGCTGTCGCCATCCCAGTCGTCCAGGTGTTCTTCAATGGTTAGCCACAGTTGGTCAGCCAGGCGATGAAATTCACTGTCGTTCATTGTTGTATCCTGTTTTTAGGTGATGGCGGCAGTATAGCGGCATGGGGTCAGGGCTTCAAAGTTTGCCCGTCTGCTGCATTCCGGCATGATTCCTCCGTCACCGGAATAATAATGTCTCTGTTTTGAATCTCACGCACATCTTCCTCTCTGAAGCGTGTTTTCGCCGGGCAGGGGAATGGCGTAACCCTTACCTCTGTATCGATCCAGGTATAAACATTGCGATAGTACATAAAGCCATCCTGGCGCGAGGTGTCGATCACGAAACTACCAGCAAAACATAAATCCTCTCTTGTAAGCGTTATACTCGCAGCAATTCCTCACTTTTCAGACTTCATAAAGAGTCGCTAAACGCTTGCTTTTACGTCTTCTCCTGCGATGATAGAAAGCAGAAAGCGATGAACTTTACAGGCAATCCATAATGAAAAACGTGTTTAAAGCACTCACTGTATTACTTACTCTTTTCAGCCTGACGGGCTGCGGTTTGAAAGGTCCGCTCTATTTCCCGCCCGCAGATAAAAACGCGCCACCGCCGACTAAACCGGTAGATACGCAAACACAATCCACGTTGCCGGATAAAAACGACCGCGCCACTGGCGATGGCCCATCTCAGGTGAATTACTAAAAGTCAGTTTCTGTACCCGCGTGAATGGAGTAGATAATGCAGTTCTCGAAAATGCATGGCCTTGGCAACGATTTTATGGTCGTCGACGCGGTAACGCAGAATGTCTTTTTTTCACCGGATCTGATTCGTCGCCTGGCGGATCGGCACCTGGGTGTGGGTTTTGACCAGCTACTGGTGGTTGAGCCGCCGTACGATCCAGAACTGGATTTCCACTATCGCATTTTCAATGCTGACGGTAGTGAAGTGGCGCAGTGCGGCAACGGCGCACGCTGCTTTGCCCGCTTTGTACGCCTGAAAGGGCTGACCAATAAGCGCGATATTCGCGTCAGCACTGCCAATGGTCGGATGGTACTGACCGTCACCGATGACGATCTGGTACGGGTAAATATGGGCGAACCAAATTTCGAACCTTCCGCCGTGCCGTTTCGCGCCAACAAAGCGGAAAAGACCTATATCATGCGCGCCGCCGAGCAGACAATCTTATGCGGCGTAGTGTCGATGGGAAATCCGCACTGCGTGATTCAGGTCGATGATGTCGATACTGCGGCGGTAGAAACACTGGGGCCAGTTCTGGAAAGCCACGAACGTTTCCCGGAGCGCGCCAACATCGGTTTCATGCAAGTGGTTAAGCGCGAGCATATTCGTTTACGCGTTTATGAGCGTGGGGCAGGTGAAACCCAGGCCTGCGGCAGCGGCGCGTGTGCGGCGGTAGCGGTAGGGATTCAGCAAGGTTTGCTGGCCGAAGAAGTTCGTGTGGAACTCCCTGGCGGTCGCCTTGATATTGCCTGGAAAGGTCCGGGTCATCCGTTATATATGACGGGTCCGGCAGTACATGTTTACGACGGATTTATTCATCTATGAAGCAACCAGGGGAAGAACTACAGGAAACACTCACGGAGCTTGATGACCGGGCGGTTGTCGATTACCTGATTAAAAATCCTGAGTTTTTTATCCGCAATGCGCACGCAGTAGAGGCAATTCGAGTGCCGCATCCGGTACGTGGCACCGTTTCGCTCGTCGAATGGCATATGGCTCGCGCGCGTAACCATATTCATGTTCTGGAAGAGAACATGGCGATGTTGATGGAACAGGCTATCGCCAACGAAGGCCTGTTTTATCGCTTACTCTATTTGCAGCGCACTCTTACTGCCGCCAGCAGTCTCGACGACATGCTAATGCGCTTTCATCGGTGGGCACGCGATCTTGGCCTGGCGGGTGCGAGTCTGCGCCTGTTCCCGGATCGTTGGCGTTTAGGCGCGCCGTCGAACCATACCCATCTGGCATTAAGCCGTCAGGCTTTCGAACCTCTGCGTATTCAGCGTCTGGGGCAGGAACCGCATTATCTGGGGCCGCTTAACGGGCCTGAATTGCTGGTGGTGCTGCCGGAAGCGAAAGCGGTGGGATCGGTGGCGATGTCGATGCTGGGAAGTGATGCTGATCTTGGTGTGGTGCTGTTCACCAGCCGTGATGCCAGTCACTATCAACAAGGGCAGGGAACGCAGTTACTCCATGAAATTGCGCTGATGATGCCGGAGCTTCTGGAGCGTTGGATTGAACGCGTATGACCGATTTACATACCGATGTGGAACGCTACCTACGTTATTTGAGCGTGGAGCGTCAACTTAGCCCGATTACCCTGGTTAACTACCAGCGGCAGCTTGAGGCGATCATCAATTTTGCCAGCGAAAACGGCCTGCAAAGCTGGCAACAATGTGATGTGACGATGGTGCGTAATTTTGCTGTACGCAGTCGCCGTAAAGGGCTGGGAGCGGCAAGCCTCGCGTTACGGCTTTCTGCGCTACGTAGCTTTTTTGACTGGCTGGTTAGCCAGAACGAACTCAAAGCTAACCCGGCAAAAGGTGTTTCGGCACCGAAAGCGCCGCGTCATCTGCCGAAAAATATCGACGTCGATGATATGAATCGGCTGCTGGATATCGATATCAACGATCCCCTCGCTGTACGTGACCGGGCAATGCTGGAAGTGATGTACGGCGCGGGGCTGCGTCTTTCCGAACTGGTGGGGCTGGATATCAAACATCTCGACCTGGAGTCCGGCGAAGTGTGGGTGATGGGAAAAGGCAGCAAAGAGCGCCGCCTGCCGATTGGTCGTAACGCCGTGGCGTGGATTGAGCACTGGCTTGATTTACGCGACCTGTTTGGCAGCGAAGACGACGCACTTTTCCTGTCGAAACTGGGTAAACGCATCTCTGCGCGTAACGTACAAAAACGCTTTGCCGAATGGGGCATCAAACAGGGGCTGAATAATCACGTTCACCCGCATAAATTACGTCACTCATTCGCCACGCATATGCTGGAGTCGAGCGGCGATCTGCGTGGTGTGCAAGAGCTGTTGGGTCATGCCAATCTCTCTACCACGCAAATCTATACTCATCTTGATTTTCAACACCTTGCCTCGGTGTATGATGCGGCGCATCCACGCGCCAAACGGGGGAAATAATGCGTTTTTACCGGCCTTTGGGGCGCATCTCGGCGCTCACCTTTGACCTGGATGATACCCTTTACGACAACCGTCCGGTGATTTTGCGCACCGAGCGGGAGGCGCTGACTTTTGTGCAAAATTATCACCCGGCGCTGCGCAGCTTCCAGAATGAAGATCTGCAACGCCTGCGTCAGGCGGTACGGGAAGCGGAACCCGAGATTTATCACGACGTGACGCGCTGGCGTTTTCGCTCGATTGAACAAGCTATGCTCGATGCCGGGCTGAGTGCCGAAGAGGCCAGTGCAGGCGCACATGCTGCGATGATCAACTTTGCCAAATGGCGCAGTCGGATCGATGTTCCGCAGCAAACGCACGACACCTTAAAACAGCTGGCGAAGAAATGGCCGCTGGTGGCGATCACCAACGGTAACGCACAGCCGGAACTGTTTGGTTTGGGCGACTACTTTGAGTTTGTGCTGCGCGCTGGCCCGCACGGGCGCTCGAAGCCGTTCAGCGATATGTACTTTCTGGCGGCAGAAAAACTCAATGTGCCGATCGGCGAGATCTTACATGTAGGTGACGATCTTACCACCGACGTGGGTGGGGCGATCCGCAGCGGAATGCAGGCCTGTTGGATCAGACCGGAAAATGGCGATCTGATGCAAACCTGGGACAGCCGTTTACTGCCGCATCTGGAAATTTCCCGGTTGGCATCTCTGACCTCGCTGATATAATCAGCAAATCTGTATATATACCCAGCTTTTTGGCGGAGGGCGTTGCGCTTCTCCGCCCAACCTATTTTTACGCGGCGGTGCCAATGGACGTTTCTTACCTGCTCGACAGCCTTAATGACAAACAGCGCGAAGCGGTGGCCGCGCCACGCAGCAACCTTCTGGTGCTGGCGGGCGCGGGCAGTGGTAAGACGCGCGTACTGGTGCATCGTATCGCCTGGCTGATGAGCGTGGAAAACTGCTCGCCGTACTCGATTATGGCGGTGACGTTTACCAATAAAGCGGCGGCGGAAATGCGTCATCGTATCGGGCAACTGATGGGCACCAGCCAGGGCGGCATGTGGGTCGGCACCTTCCACGGACTGGCGCACCGTTTGCTGCGTGCGCACCATATGGACGCCAATCTGCCGCAGGATTTCCAGATCCTCGACAGTGAAGACCAGCTACGCTTGCTTAAGCGTCTGATCAAGGCGATGAACCTCGACGAGAAGCAGTGGCCGCCGCGCCAGGCAATGTGGTACATCAACAGCCAGAAAGATGAAGGCCTGCGTCCGCATCATATTCAAAGCTACGGTAACCCGGTGGAGCAGACCTGGCAGAAGGTGTATCAGGCGTATCAGGAAGCGTGCGATCGTGCGGGCCTGGTGGACTTTGCCGAGCTGCTGCTGCGCGCCCACGAACTGTGGCTTAACAAGCCGCATATTCTGCAACACTACCGCGAACGTTTTACCAACATCCTGGTGGACGAATTCCAGGATACCAACAACATTCAGTACGCGTGGATCCGCCTGCTGGCGGGCGATACCGGCAAAGTAATGATTGTTGGCGATGACGACCAGTCAATCTACGGCTGGCGCGGGGCGCAGGTCGAGAATATTCAGCGTTTCCTCAATGATTTCCCCGGTGCCGAAACTATTCGTCTGGAGCAAAACTACCGCTCTACCAGTAATATTCTGAGCGCCGCCAACGCCCTGATTGAAAACAACAACGGGCGTCTGGGTAAAAAACTGTGGACCGATGGTGCGGACGGTGAGCCGATTTCCCTCTATTGCGCCTTTAACGAACTCGACGAAGCGCGTTTTGTGGTTAACCGCATCAAAACCTGGCAGGACAACGGCGGGGCGCTCGCTGAGTGCACTATCCTCTACCGTAGCAACGCCCAGTCGCGTGTACTGGAAGAAGCCTTATTGCAGGCCAGTATGCCGTACCGTATTTACGGCGGGATGCGCTTCTTCGAACGTCAGGAAATCAAAGATGCGCTCTCGTATCTACGCCTGATTGCCAACCGCAACGATGATGCGGCATTTGAGCGCGTGGTCAATACGCCAACGCGGGGTATTGGTGACCGGACGCTGGACGTCGTGCGTCAGACATCGCGCGATCGCCAGTTAACTCTCTGGCAGGCGTGTCGTGAACTGTTGCAGGAAAAAGCTCTCGCTGGTCGTGCTGCCAGCGCCTTGCAGCGGTTTATGGAACTGATCGACGCCTTAGCGCAAGAAACTGCCGATATGCCGCTGCATGTACAGACTGACCGGGTAATTAAAGACTCCGGCCTGCGCACCATGTACGAGCAGGAGAAAGGCGAAAAAGGCCAGACGCGTATCGAAAACTTAGAGGAACTGGTGACGGCAACGCGCCAGTTCAGCTACAACGAAGAAGACGAAGATTTAATGCCGCTGCAGGCATTCCTCTCCCATGCGGCGCTGGAAGCGGGCGAAGGGCAGGCGGATACCTGGCAGGATGCGGTGCAGTTGATGACGCTACACTCGGCGAAAGGTCTGGAGTTTCCGCAGGTGTTTATCGTTGGTATGGAAGAGGGCATGTTCCCAAGCCAGATGTCGCTGGATGAAGGCGGGCGTCTGGAAGAAGAACGCCGTCTGGCCTACGTTGGCGTAACCCGCGCGATGCAGAAACTGACGCTGACCTACGCGGAAACCCGCCGCCTGTACGGCAAAGAAGTTTACCATCGCCCATCGCGCTTTATCGGTGAGCTGCCGGAAGAGTGTGTGGAAGAGGTGCGCTTGCGCGCCACGGTAAGTCGTCCGGTCAGCCATCAGCGTATGGGTACGCCGATGGTCGAGAACGACAGCGGTTACAAGCTCGGCCAGCGCGTGCGCCACGCCAAATTTGGTGAAGGCACTATCGTCAATATGGAAGGCAGCGGCGAACATAGCCGTTTGCAGGTGGCGTTCCAGGGCCAGGGAATCAAATGGCTGGTGGCGGCTTACGCCCGGCTGGAGACGGTATAACGTTGCCGGATGCGGTGCTGTGCACCTTATACGGCCTACAAAATCATGCAGATTCAATAAATTGTGGCCGGATAAGGCGTTTACGCCGCATCCGGCATCAGCACCATATTCAGTATCTGACACAAAACGATCATTCTAACTTTTCTGCTCGACGGAAATCATGGTAACAAAAGGATAGCGTTGCCACGGGATTGCTCCGCCTTTCATATACATATGCGAGATCGTGCCATCAAGATAAAGCAGCTGCTCGACGTCCAGTTTTGCTTTGGCATAGCAGGCAAAATCATAAAAATTTGTCGCCTGCTGGTTCAACAAAAACACAGCGTTCCCTTGTTTATTTATCCCTACACCGTTACGAATTTTACGCGAGGCAACATTCGGGTGAATGCGCGGATTAATTACGCCGTTTTCTAATAACATTGGCCCTGACTGCACCGCGAACTGAATCTCTTTACTGGCTTTAAATGTTTGCAGCGGAACGATAGCGGCTTTATCTCCCGCGACATAAAACACGCCGCCAGGACGGATAAAGAAGTTCCCTTCCCCTGAGGCGAGATTTAGCGCCACCTTCTGCTGACCGTTTTCGATGTACAAACCGAGCGGCGCATAGCTTTCATCATAGATGCCGCCGTTCATCACCATCTGAACTTGCCCCTGGCTATTAATATCCGCCAGCAGCGCATGTAACGTTCCCCACGCTTCGCCATTGGCTTTTTGCCAGTACATTTTCACCCGCTCTGTCTGAGGGTTAACGGTATACGCCTGCACTGTCAGCGACGGATCTGAGAGCGTGCAGTCATCAGCAGCAACAGCAAACAAGGGGAGTAAGACGAGGGCGAGAAAAATCCGTTTGAGATTCAAGGTGATCATTCCTTTACCAATGAGTAGCCGATGCGCCATTATAGGTTCTGGCTGTGTGATTTTTTTATCCTGTTAACGACCTTGACGAGTACCAAAAAGCGCGAAGTTCAACTATTGTTCTGTGGTGTTCCGTTGCGTGTTGACGGCAAAATTTTGCTGGCGTAACATGCGCGCACGATCACTCTAAGAGGACATTCGCCTTGGACACACCCAGTAGATACTGGCTCATTATCCTGTCATCCAGGATCAACTCCTAAGGCTATCCCCTTTTGCTGATAGCCTTAGCGGTTGTCAGCGACCTCAATTTTTCCCGTCGCGCTGAGTCAGGCTGTTTAATGGTCTGAAACCCAATTTGTTTCTGTGTGCCCACCGAACTGTCCGATATTTTAAGCATTGGGAGTCCCGGTCATGCTGAGCGCATTTCAACTGGAAAATAACCGACTGACCCGGCTGGAAGTCGAAGAGTCACAACCCCTTGTAGATGCAGTATGGATTGATCTTGTCGAACCGGATGACGACGAGCGACTGCGCGTACAATCTGAACTTGGCCAGAGCCTGGCAACCCGCCCGGAACTGGAAGACATCGAAGCATCGGCGCGTTTCTTTGAAGACGATGACGGCCTGCATATTCACTCCTTCTTCTTCTTTGAAGATGCGGAAGATCACGCCGGTAACTCCACTGTGGCATTTACTATCCGCGATGGTCGCCTGTTTACCCTGCGTGAGCGCGAGCTGCCTGCATTCCGTCTGTATCGTATGCGCGCCCGTAGCCAGTCAATGGTTGACGGTAACGCCTACGAGCTGCTGCTGGATCTGTTCGAAACCAAAATCGAACAGCTGGCGGATGAAATTGAAAACATCTACAGCGATCTGGAGCAGTTGAGCCGGGTAATTATGGAGGGGCATCAGGGCGATGAGTACGACGAGGCGCTCTCCACACTGGCGGAACTGGAAGATATCGGCTGGAAAGTTCGTCTGTGTCTGATGGATACCCAGCGCGCGCTCAACTTCCTGGTACGCAAGGCGCGTTTACCTGGCGGGCAACTGGAGCAGGCGCGTGAAATCCTGCGAGATATCGAATCCCTGCTGCCGCATAACGAATCCCTGTTCCAGAAGGTAAACTTCCTGATGCAGGCGGCGATGGGCTTTATCAACATCGAGCAGAACCGCATCATCAAAATCTTCTCGGTGGTATCCGTGGTGTTCCTGCCGCCAACACTGGTCGCTTCCAGCTACGGGATGAACTTTGAGTTTATGCCAGAACTGAAGTGGAGTTTCGGCTACCCAGGCGCGATTATCTTTATGATTCTCGCGGGTCTGGCACCGTATCTGTACTTTAAGCGGAAGAACTGGTTGTAAAAAACGAGAGCGGTGGCTTAGCCTGGCTAAGCCACCTGTTATTCAGAGGCTCCAGGTATCAATACCCTTTACTTCTTTTTCATAGAACCATTTATTCGTGCTAACAGCAACATAGCCTGCTACAGCGAATCCCAGTACATTAACGCCAATTAGTGCACCAACCAATAGTGAGAGAATGCCAAGTAATAGAACTATAATTGCTTTTTTCCATAATCCCAGGACAAATAAATATATCCAGGAGAAGAAAAAAGCAATGAAATTCATTTGAACAGTTAATCGTTGCCTTATTTTTAATGCTTTAAATGCTTTTTTATACTCTGGTGTTGCCCCCCAGAATCCAGGAAAACCATATTGGTCATAAAAATTAAATCGGTATTTCCATTTTTCACTTAATGAACCATCGTTCATATATCCCTTACTCATAAATACTCCGTAACTATTATTTTGATGAATCAGTAGGTGCAAGTATTAGCATACTGAAAGTGGTAAAATAGCAAATTAAGAAAATCATCGAACCATTGCCTGAACAATCAAAATGTTCGGCAATCATGATGATGATAGAGATGGTATAGACAGCTAATGTGCAAAAAATATACGTTTTTATATACGTGAAACCACTATCACGGAGTCGTTGGCAATTCATATTGATGACGAGATAATGGAGAAGAATGGTAGATATTATAACAAAAAATCCTGATCCGGCCTCGCCAGAAAAAGCAATAAGTAAGACACAAACTAAATTTGTTAAAATAAATGAAAACAAATAACGGCGTCTGGAAATCTTGCCTTTAGATGTTGGCATAAATATACGTAACATTGATTTTACATCCTTGTGTGATTCTCCCGCCAGCATGGCAATATGCCCACCCTCATGCAAGAGCAGGCACATTTTTTCAGAATATATTTATTTTTATTTGGACGTTCGACGCTGCGTATAAATTGCATCCATCACAAAAATTGCCAGCGCCAGCCAGATAAAGGCGAAGGTCACCATTTTATCCGCCCCCGGTGTTTCACCATAAAACGTCACTGCCAGCAGGAACATCAGCGTCGGGCCAATATACTGGAAAAAGCCTAACGTTGAGAGACGCAAGCGCGTGGCAGCGGCGGTGAAACACAACAGCGGTACAGTGGTGACAACACCAGCGGCGATCAGCAGTAAATTCAGCGACATTGGGTTTTGCCCCATATGGCTGGTAGAACTATCAGCAATAGCAAACAGGTAAATCGCCGCCACGGGTAGCAGCCACATGGTTTCGATTAACATGCCTGTTTGAGCTTCAACCGCAATCTTCTTGCGTACCAGGCCGTAGAAGGCAAAACTAAATGCCAGTCCCAGCGCGATGATTGGCAGCGAACCAAAGGTCCAGAGCTGGACCAGCACACCACAAATCGCCAGAATCACTGCCAGCCATTGCATCCGGCGGAATCGCTCGCCGAGGAAAATCATCCCCAGCAATATATTCACCAGTGGATTAATAAAATATCCAAGACTGGCCTCCAGCATATGGTGATTGTTCACTGCCCAGATAAACAGTAACCAATTGCCACCAATTAGCACAGCAGAGACTGCCAGCATAAATATTTTCTTCGGCGTCTGAATCAGGGTTTTTAAATAGAACCACTGGCGGCTGATGCTCATCAACACCACCATAAAGAAAAACGACCAGATTACACGATGCGTCAGGATCTCATCAGCAGGTACGTAATAAATCAGTTTGAAGTACGCAGGTGCAATACCCCAAATAAAATAAGCGGCAAGAGCGAGTAATACGCCCTGCCGCGTTTGTTTTGTATCCATTGGAAAACTCATTTTTTGTTGTTAATTACAGTTTACCTGCTCAGATGGCTGACAAAGTGCGCTTTGTTCATGCCTTACCCAACCTACAAAAGAATGCAAATTCAATACATTGCATTTCTCTGGTAGACCAGATAAGCGTAGCGCATCAGGCAATTTGCGTTTGTCATCAGTTTAAGTAGTTTACCTGCTTTTAGATTTTCAACCTACCATATAGGTGGCGGTAGCACTGGCAATATAAAGCTGTTCTTCATTGTGCAGTTCGACACGGGCGACGGCGACTTTATTACCCGCACGTAACAGGCTACTGGTGGCTGTAAAACGCTCACCCCTGCCTGGACGCAGATAATCGACGCGAAGATCAATGGTGCCCATCCGCGATAGTCGCTGGCGTAGTTCATCTTCATTAATGGTTTCGTGACGCGTTAAAGTGCTGCCTACACATACCAGACCAGCGGCGACATCCAGCGCCGACGCAATCACCCCGCCGTGCAAAATACTTTGCGCCCAGTTACCGACCATCATTGGCTGATTTTTAAAGGCCAGCTGCGCAAATTCTTTTTCGTAACGCTCCAGTTCCATCCCCAATGCCCGGTTAAACGGCATGTGATAAACAAACATTTCACCCACTAATTTCAGGGCTTGTTCAGCGGTCAGTACAGCAGACATATCATCCTTACACTTCGTTGGTTAACGAAATGTTGATTTTATGCTTCTTTGTTGTTGGTTTCTACTTTAGGAAGGGATAACTAACGGCAATTGAGTTAAGTATGTAAAATAGCCCGCAGAAAAAATATTCATCTAATCAATAATTCGTTACGGAGAACACGATCGATGCGGACTCTACTGGGCTGCTTGTTGCCAGTGTGTATGCTGCCGATAGTGGCAAATGCACAAGAAGCAACGGTGAAAGATGTGCATGATGCGCCTGCAGTACGTGGCAGCATCATCGCCAATATGTTGCAGGAACATGATAATCCTTTCACCCTTTATCCTTATGACACCAACTACATCATCTATACCCAGACCAGCGATCTGAATAAAGAAGCGATTGCGAGTTACGATTGGGCAGAAAACGCGCGTAAGGATGAAGTGAAGTTCCAGTTAAGTCTGGCGTTTCCGCTTTGGCGTGGGATTTTGGGGGCAAACTCTGTTCTGGGTGCATCTTACACGCAGAAATCCTGGTGGCAGCTTTCTAATAGCGAAGAGTCATCGCCGTTTCGTGAAACTAACTATGAACCGCAACTGTTCCTCGGTTTTGCTACCGATTACCGCTTTGCTGGCTGGACACTGCGCGATGTGGAGCTGGGGTACAATCATGACTCTAACGGGCGTTCCGACCCGACGTCCCGTAGCTGGAACCGTATCTATACTCGCCTGATGGCGGAAAATGGTAACTGGCTGGTGGAGGTCAAACCGTGGTATGTGGTGGGTAATACTGACGATAACCCGGATATCACCAAATATATGGGGTACTACCAGCTTAAAATCGGCTATCACTTGGGTGATGCCGTATTGAGCGCGAAAGGGCAGTACAACTGGAACACCGGTTACGGCGGCGCGGAGTTAGGCTTAAGTTACCCGATCACCAAACATGTGCGTCTTTATACTCAGGTTTACAGCGGTTACGGCGAATCGCTCATCGACTATAACTTTAACCAGACCCGCGTCGGTGTGGGGGTTATGCTAAACGACCTGTTCTAATGCGAGTTGATTGAAAGGCAAATCTGGAATCCAGCATCCAGGATTACCCTGCCAGAGACTAAAAGCATTGCAGTTTCTCGCGCAGGCGCTGAAAATAGCGCCTGTTTTTATTTCAGGCAATCGGGGTGAATGTGGCGCAGGCGGAAGTGTTGAATCTGGAGTCCGGAGCTAAACAGGTTTTACAAGAAACCTTTGGCTACCAACAGTTTCGCCCCGGCCAGGAAGAAATTATCGACACCGTACTTTCCGGTCGCGATTGCCTCGTCGTCATGCCAACTGGCGGCGGAAAATCCCTGTGCTATCAAATCCCTGCGTTGTTATTGAACGGTCTTACTGTCGTTGTTTCACCACTGATTTCCTTGATGAAAGACCAGGTGGATCAACTGCAAGCCAACGGTGTAGCGGCGGCGTGCCTTAACTCGACGCAAAACCGAGAGCAGCAGCTTGAAGTGATGACAGGCTGTCGCACCGGGCAAATTCGCCTGCTGTATATCGCGCCGGAACGCCTGATGCTGGATAACTTCCTTGAGCATCTGGGGCACTGGAATCCTGTCTTATTAGCCGTTGATGAAGCGCATTGTATTTCCCAATGGGGCCACGATTTCCGCCCGGAATATGCTGCGCTCGGTCAGTTACGCCAGCGTTTCCCGACGCTGCCGTTTATGGCGCTAACCGCTACAGCCGATGACACCACGCGACAAGATATCGTGCGCCTGCTGGGGCTTAACGATCCGCTGATTCAAATCAGTAGTTTTGACCGCCCGAATATTCGCTATATGTTGATGGAGAAGTTCAAACCGCTCGATCAACTGATGCGTTACGTGCAGGAACAACGCGGTAAGTCGGGGATTATTTACTGTAATAGTCGTGCGAAGGTAGAAGATACCGCTGCGCGCCTGCAAAGTAAGGGTATTAGCGCAGCGGCGTATCACGCAGGGCTGGAAAACGATGTCCGCGCCGACGTGCAGGAAAAATTCCAGCGCGATGACCTGCAAATTGTGGTGGCGACCGTGGCGTTCGGTATGGGCATCAACAAACCTAACGTTCGCTTCGTGGTGCATTTTGATATTCCGCGCAACATTGAATCCTATTATCAGGAAACCGGTCGCGCCGGGCGTGACGGCCTGCCAGCGGAAGCAATGCTGTTTTACGATCCGGCAGATATGGCGTGGTTGCGCCGCTGTCTGGAAGAAAAGCCGCAGGGGCAGCTACAGGATATCGAGCGCCATAAACTCAATGCGATGGGGGCGTTTGCCGAAGCGCAAACTTGCCGACGCCTGGTACTGCTGAATTATTTTGGCGAAGGGCGTCAGGAACCGTGTGGGAACTGCGATATCTGCCTCGATCCGCCGAAGCAATACGATGGTTCAACCGATGCGCAGATTGCGCTTTCCACCATTGGTCGTGTGAATCAGCGGTTTGGTATGGGCTATGTGGTGGAAGTGATCCGTGGTGCTAATAATCAGCGTATCCGCGACTATGGTCATGACAAACTGAAAGTCTACGGCATGGGGCGTGATAAAAGTCATGAACACTGGGTGAGCGTGATCCGCCAACTGATTCACCTCGGTCTGGTGACGCAAAATATCGCCCAGCATTCTGCGCTACAACTGACAGAGGCCGCGCGTCCGGTGCTGCGTGGCGAATCCTCTTTGCAACTTGCGGTGCCGCGTATTGTGGCACTCAAACCGAAAGCGATGCAGAAATCCTTCGGCGGCAATTATGACCGCAAACTGTTCGCCAAATTACGCAAACTGCGTAAATCTATTGCCGATGAAAGCAATGTCCCGCCGTATGTGGTGTTTAACGACGCTACCTTGATTGAGATGGCTGAACAGATGCCGATCACCGCCAGCGAAATGTTGAGTGTAAACGGTGTCGGGATGCGCAAGCTGGAACGCTTTGGTAAACCGTTTATGATGCTGATTCGCGCTCATGTCGACGGCGACGACGAAGAGTAGTCAGCGGCACAAAAAAGTGCCAGGATGAACATTCCGTAAACGTTTTCCCCGCGAGTCAAATGTATGTTGATGTTATTTCTCACCGTTGCCATGGTGCACATCGTGGCGCTTATGAGCCCCGGTCCCGATTTCTTTTTTGTCTCTCAGACCGCCGTTAGTCGTTCCCGTAAAGAAGCGATGATGGGCGTGCTGGGCATTACCTGCGGCGTAATGGTCTGGGCAGGAATCGCGCTGCTTGGCCTGCATCTGATTATCGAAAAAATGGCCTGGCTGCATACGCTAATTATGGTTGGCGGTGGTCTGTATCTTTGCTGGATGGGTTACCAGATGCTGCGCGGTGCGCTGAAAAAAGAGGCTGTTTCTGCGCCTGCGCCACAGGTAGAACTGGCGAAAAGCGGACGCAGTTTCCTGAAAGGCTTGCTGACCAATCTCGCGAATCCGAAAGCGATTATCTACTTTGGTTCGGTGTTCTCACTGTTTGTCGGCGATAACGTCGGCACCACCGAACGCTGGGGCATTTTCGCGCTGATTATTGTCGAAACGCTGGCGTGGTTTACCGTTGTTGCCAGCCTGTTTGCGCTACCGCAAATGCGCCGGGGTTATCAACGTCTGGCGAAGTGGATCGACGGTTTTGCCGGAGCGTTATTTGCCGGATTTGGCATTCATTTGATTATTTCGCGTTGATGCCAGACGCATCATCAGAGTAGGTCGGATAAGGCGTTTACGCCGCATCCGACATTATTTTTCACGCATGTCTTGCCGATGCCAACAGCGCCCCCACCAGCATAAACAACGAGCCGAAAATCTTATTCAGCGCCTTCATCTGCTTCGGCCCTTTAATCCAGAGTGCGATCCGTTGGGCGAGGGTGGCGTAACCGATCATCACAATAATATCGACCACAATAGTGGTGACGCCGAGCACGATATACTGCATCAGTTGCGGTTGCTGCGGCATGATAAATTGCGGAAATAGCGCAGCCAGAAACACAATACTTTTGGGATTAGTAAGGTTCACAAACACTGACCGCTGGAACAGGTGGCGGCGCGATTGGGTAGGAGCCAGCGATTTAAGATCAATTGCACCAGCGGCGCGCCACTGCTGGATTCCCAGCCAAATCAGGTAAGCCGCGCCTGCCCACTTCAACACTTCAAAAGCAATAACCGAGCGGGAAAATAGCGTTCCCAAACCCACGCCAACCAGCACAATATGAATCGCCAGTCCGGTCTGAAGCCCTGCAATAGACGCTACCGCGCCGCGATAACCGTGGTTGAGCGAAGTGGTCATGGTGTTGATTGCGCCAGAGCCTGGCGAGAGGCTTAAAATGATCGATGTCAGTAAGTAGGCGAACCACCATTCAAAGGTCATGGGAATCTCCCGGATAGTCTATTTTTGTGCCACAATACGCTACTGTCGCAGCGTTGTGTCAGGCACGCTTAAAAAAACGATTTTACGTGGTTTAAGAGGCAGATTACCCGATGTTTCAGCAGCAAAAAGACTGGGAAACAAGAGAAAAAGCGTTTGCTGCTTTTACGATGGGGCCGCTGACCGACTTCTGGCGTCAGCGGGACGAAGCAGAGTTTATCGGCGTGGATGACATTCCGGTGCGTTTTGTCCGCTTTCGCGCTCCGCAACATGATCGGGTGGTCGTCATTTGTCCGGGGCGTATTGAGAGCTATGTAAAGTATGCGGAGCTGGCCTACGACCTGTTCCATCTGGGGTTTGATGTGTTAATCATCGACCATCGCGGTCAGGGGCGTTCCGGTCGACTGTTAGCCGATCCGCATCTCGGGCATGTTAATCGCTTTAATGATTATGTTGATGATCTGGCGGCGTTCTGGCAACAAGAGGTCCAGCCAGGTCCGTGGCGTAAACGCTATATACTGGCGCACTCGATGGGCGGTGCAATCTCCACGCTGTTTCTGCAACGTCACCCCGGCGTATGCGATGCCATTGCGCTGACCGCACCGATGTTCGGCATTGTGATTCGTATGCCATCATTTATGGCGCGGCAGATCCTTAACTGGGCAGAAGCGCACCCACGTTTTCGTGATGGCTATGCGATTGGCACCGGGCGCTGGCGCGCGCTGCCGTTTACCATCAATGTTCTGACCCACAGCAGGCAGCGATATCGACGTAATTTGCGTTTCTATGCGGATGACCCAACGATTCGCGTCGGTGGGCCGACCTACCATTGGGTACGCGAAAGTATTCTGGCTGGCGAACAGGTGTTAGCCGGTGCGGGTGATGACGCCACGCCAACGCTTCTCTTGCAGGCTGAAGAGGAACGCGTGGTAGATAACCGTATGCACGACCGTTTTTGTGAACTCCGCGCCGCAGCGGGCCATCCTGTAGAAGGGGGGCGGCCGCTGGTAATTAAAGGTGCGTACCATGAGATCCTTTTTGAAAAGGACGCAATGCGCTCAGTCGCGCTCCACGCCATCGTTGAATTTTTCAACCGGCATAACTCACCCAGCGGAAATCGCTCTATAGAGGTTTAAATTTCTTATGTATCAGGTTGTTGCGTCTGATTTAGATGGTACGTTACTTTCTCCCGACCATACGTTATCCCCTTACGCCAAAGAAACCCTGAAACTGCTCACCGCGCGTGGCATCAACTTTGTATTTGCGACGGGTCGCCACCACGTCGACGTGGGGCAAATTCGCGATAATCTGGAGATTAAGTCTTACATGATTACCTCCAATGGCGCGCGCGTGCACGATCTGGATGGTAATCTGATTTTCGCGCATAACCTGGATCATGACATCGCCAGCGACCTGTTTGGCGTGGTCAACGACAACCCGGACATCATTACTAATGTTTATCGTGATGATGAATGGTTTATGAATCGCCACCGTCCGGAAGAGATGCGCTTTTTTAAAGAAGCGGTGTTCAAATATGCGCTGTATGAGCCAGGATTACTGGAGCCGGAAGGCGTCAGCAAAGTGTTCTTCACCTGCGATTCCCATGAAAAATTGTTACCGCTGGAGCAAGCTATCAACGCTCGCTGGGGCGATCGCGTCAACGTCAGTTTCTCTACCTTAACTTGTCTTGAAGTGATGGCGGGTGGCGTTTCAAAAGGCCATGCGCTGGAAGCGGTGGCGAAGAAACTGGGCTACAGTCTGAAGGATTGCATTGCGTTTGGTGACGGGATGAACGACGCCGAAATGCTGTCGATGGCGGGGAAAGGCTGCATTATGGGCAGTGCGCACCAGCGCCTGAAAGATCTGCATCCTGAGCTGGAAGTGATTGGCACTAACGCCGAAGACGCGGTGCCGCATTATCTGCGTAAGCTCTATTTATCGTAATCGTTCTTTATTTGGTCAGTTGTCAACCTAATACTTCGCTACAATGGATACTCGTTAATCAAAGAGTTTTCCATTGTGGCGCTACTTATCATCACCACGATTCTGTGGGCCTTCTCCTTTAGCTTTTATGGCGAGTACCTTGCGGGGCACGTCGACAGCTATTTTTCGGTGCTGGTACGCGTTGGGCTGGCGGCGCTCGTTTTCCTGCCGTTCTTGCGTACCCGTGGCAATAGCCTGAAAACCATTGGCCTGTATATGCTGGTGGGCGCGATGCAGCTTGGCATTATGTATATGCTGAGTTTCCGTGCCTATCTCTACCTGACAGTCTCTGAACTGCTGTTATTTACCGTCCTGACGCCGCTCTACATCACGCTGATTTATGACATTATGAGTAAGCGCCGTCTGCGCTGGGGATATGCTTTTAGCGCGTTACTCGCGGTGATTGGTGCCGGGATTATTCGCTACGATCAGGTCACCGATCACTTCTGGACCGGCTTGCTGCTGGTGCAACTCTCCAATATCACTTTCGCGATCGGCATGGTGGGCTATAAACGCCTGATGGAAACTCGCCCGATGCCGCAGCATAACGCCTTTGCGTGGTTCTATCTTGGCGCGTTCCTGGTGGCGGTGATTGCATGGTTCTTGCTGGGCAATACGCAGAAAATGCCGCAAACCACGCTGCAATGGAGCATTCTGGTGTTTCTTGGCGTGGTGGCTTCCGGGATTGGTTATTTTATGTGGAACTACGGTGCGACTCAGGTGGATGCCGGAACGCTCGGCATTATGAATAATATGCACGTTCCGGCAGGATTACTGGTTAACCTGGCTATCTGGCATCAACAGCCGCATTGGCCAACATTTATTACAGGCGCGCTGGTGATCCTGTCCTCACTGTGGGTGCATCGGAAGTGGGTCGCTCCGCGCTCTTTACAAATGGCAGATGATCGCAGGCGTGATTGCGCGCCGAGCGAATAAACGCTTCTGTCACTGGCTGACGCTGCTCGCCGTCGCGCACGGCGGCGTACAGTCGGCTCCATAATCCCTCGCCCAGGGTTTTGGTCACAACCAGACCCTGGCGCTCAAAACTCTCCACGACCCAATGTGGTAGAGCGGCAATACCCATCCGCGCGGCAACCATCTGAATCAACAATAAAGTGTTATCGACGCTTTTCAGCGACGGGCTAACGCCTGCGGGCTGCAGAAAATGCCGCCAGACGTCCAGTCGGCTACGCTGTACCGGATAAATCAGCAGCGTTTCGCTGGCGAGATCTTCCGGCGTGATTCGTGTTTTCGCCGCCAGTGGGTGGTCAGGTGCTAATACCAGACGTACTTCATAATCGAACATCGGCGAATAATGTAGGCCACTGCGCGGCAGAATATCGGAGGTCATCACCAGATCCAGCTCGCCCTGCTGCAACGCGGGCTGCGGGTCAAACGTCACGCCCGATTTAAAGTCCATCTCGACCTGCGGCCAGTTCTTATGGAAATTTTCTAACGCAGGCGTCAGCCACTGAATACAACTATGGCACTCAATGGCAATGCGCAGGCGCGTCTGCTGCGGTTCATTGCAGGCTTGCAGTGCCTGACTGATTTGCGGCAGTACCTGGTTTGCCAGTTGCAACAGGATTTCACCCTGCGGCGTAAAACGTAGCGGCTGGCTTTTACGCACAAATAGCCGGAAGCCAAGGCGTTGTTCCAGATCGCTAAACTGGTGAGACAGGGCGGATTGCGTTTGATGCAACGTCGCCGCAGCGGCTGCGAGCGAGCCGCAATTCCGCAACGCTTGTAGCGTTTTCAGGTGTTTTACTTCGATCATGAAAGTCCTTCACTTCGGCATGAATAATTTGCGCTTGAGGAATATACAGTAACCGCCAATTATGGATGTGTAAACATCTGGACGGCTAAATACTAAAAATTCCATAAGGGGCATATAATGACAATTCTTAATCACACCCTCGGTTTCCCTCGCGTTGGCCTGCGTCGCGAGCTGAAAAAAGCGCAAGAAAGTTATTGGGCAGGGAACTCCACGCGTGAAGAATTACTGGCGGTTGGGCGTGAACTGCGTGCTCGTCACTGGGATCAACAAAAGCAGGCGGGGATTGACCTGCTGCCGGTGGGCGATTTTGCCTGGTACGATCATGTTCTGACTACCAGCCTGCTGCTGGGTAACGTTCCAGCGCGTCATCAGAATAAAGATGGTTCGGTGGATATCGACACCCTGTTCCGTATTGGTCGTGGTCGTGCGCCAACAGGTGAACCTGCGGCGGCGGCGGAAATGACCAAATGGTTTAACACCAACTATCACTACATGGTGCCGGAATTCGTTAAAGGCCAACAGTTCAAACTGACCTGGACGCAGCTGCTGGATGAAGTGGACGAGGCGCTGGCGCTGGGTCACAAGGTGAAACCTGTGCTTCTGGGGCCGGTTACCTATCTGTGGCTGGGTAAGGTGAAAGGTGAACAGTTTGACCGCCTGAGCCTGCTGAACGACATTCTGCCGGTTTATCAGCAGGTTCTGGCAGAACTGGCAAAACGCGGTATTGAGTGGGTACAGATCGACGAACCGGCGCTGGTGCTGGAACTGCCGCAGGCGTGGCTGGACGCGTATAAACCTGCTTACGATGCTCTACAGGGGCAGGTGAAACTGCTGCTGACTACCTATTTTGAAGGCGTAACGCCAAATCTCGACACGATTACGGCGCTGCCTGTTCAGGGTCTGCATGTCGACTTCGTGCATGGTAAAGATGACGTAGCAGAACTGCACAAGCGTCTGCCTTCTGACTGGCTGCTGTCTGCGGGTCTTATCAATGGTCGTAACGTCTGGCGCGCCGATCTCACCGAGAAATATGCGCAAATTAAGGACATTGTCGGCAAACGTGATTTGTGGGTGGCATCTTCCTGCTCGTTGCTGCACAGCCCTATCGACCTGAGCGTGGAAACGCGTCTTGATGCAGAAGTGAAAAGCTGGTTTGCCTTCGCCCTGCAAAAATGCCATGAACTGGCGCTGCTGCGCGATGCGCTGAACAGTGGTGACACGGCAGCACTGGCAGAGTGGAGCGCCCCGATTCAGGCGCGTCGTCACTCTACTCGTGTACATAATCCGGCGGTAGAAAAGCGTCTGGCGGCGATCACCGCCCAGGACAGCCAGCGGGCGAATGTCTATGAAGTGCGTGCTGAAGCCCAGCGTGCGCGTTTTAAACTGCCAGCCTGGCCGACCACCACGATTGGTTCTTTCCCGCAAACCACGGAAATTCGTACCCTGCGTCTGGATTTCAAAAAGGGCAATCTCGACGCCAATAACTACCGCACGGGCATTGCGGAACACATCAAACAGGCCATTGTTGAGCAGGAACGTTTAGGTCTGGATGTGCTGGTGCACGGTGAAGCCGAGCGTAACGACATGGTGGAATACTTTGGCGAGCACCTCGACGGTTTTGTCTTTACGCAAAACGGTTGGGTACAGAGCTACGGTTCCCGCTGCGTGAAGCCGCCGATTGTTATTGGTGACGTTAGCCGCCCGGCACCGATTACCGTTGAGTGGGCGAAGTATGCACAATCGCTGACCGACAAACCGGTGAAAGGGATGCTGACTGGCCCGGTAACCATTCTCTGCTGGTCGTTCCCGCGCGAAGATGTCAGCCGTGAAACCATCGCCAAACAGATTGCGCTGGCGCTGCGTGATGAAGTAGCCGATCTGGAAGCCGCTGGAATTGGCATCATCCAGATTGACGAACCGGCACTGCGCGAAGGTTTACCGCTGCGTCGTAGTGACTGGGACGCCTATCTCCAGTGGGGCGTGGAGGCTTTCCGTATCAACGCCGCCGTGGCGAAGGATGAAACGCAGATCCACACTCACATGTGTTATTGCGAGTTCAACGACATCATGGATTCGATTGCGGCGCTGGATGCTGACGTCATCACTATCGAAACCTCGCGTTCCGACATGGAGTTGCTGGAGTCATTCGAAGAGTTTGATTATCCGAATGAAATCGGGCCAGGCGTCTATGACATTCACTCGCCAAACGTACCGAGCGTAGAATGGATTGAAGCCCTGCTGAAGAAAGCGGCAAAACGCATTCCGGCAGAGCGCCTGTGGGTCAACCCGGACTGCGGCCTGAAAACGCGCGGCTGGCCAGAAACCCGCGCGGCACTGGCGAACATGGTGCAGGCGGCGCAGAATTTGCGTCGGGGGTAAACATAAACCGGGTGGCAATGCCACCCGGTCTTTTCTCATTACAGCGACTTCTTCCCACCATACTGCTTAAACCATTCCAGCATACGCTGCCAACCGTCTTTTGCGGACTCAGCATGATAGCTCGGGCGATAATCGGCGTTAAACGCATGACCGGCATCCGGGTACACGATAATCTCTGCTTTCGCATTAGCAGCCCGCAGCGCCTGGCGCATGGTTTCAACGCTCTCCTGCGGAATGCTGTTATCCTGACCACCATATAAGCCGAGAACCGGCGCGTTAAGATCGGTTGCGATATCAACAGGTTGTTTCGGTGAATTCAGCGACTTATCGCCCGTCAGTTTGCCGTACCACGCCACTGCCGCTTTCAGTTGCGGGTTATGCGCGGCATATAGCCAGGTGATACGTCCGCCCCAGCAAAATCCGGTAATCATTAAGCGATGGACGTCGCCGCCGTTGCGGGACGCCCAACTGGCGACATGATCGAGATCGGCCAGCACCTGCGAGTCAGGCACTTTTGCCACCAGACCGCTTAGCAACGTGGGAATATCGGCGAAATCATTAGGATCGCCTTCGCGGAAGTAGAGTTCTGGTGCGATAGCCAGATACCCCTCCAGCGCCAGACGGCGACAAATGTCACGGATATGTTCATGCACGCCAAAAATTTCCTGCACTACAATGACCACTGGTAGTGGGCCATCGCTCTGCTTTGGACGGGCATGATAAGCAGGCATGTTATCCCCTTGTGAAGGGATAGAGGTGAATCCTGCCACAATCGCATCGTCCGGGGTCTGAACGATGGTTGAGGCGAGGGGGGATGCAGCAGGTGCAAATCCAGAGTGTTGTGTTGTTGTCATGGTATTCTCCGTACCCTTATAAAAATTTTGCGCAATGTTAACTATAGTCAGCGTGCAACAATTCACATTGCCTCAAATGGCTCATCTTTTAAGCAGCCTTACTGACTTAAGAGCAAATTATGTGATTTAAGTCACTTTTGATGAGTAAATGTATGCAACACATTTGCATCATAGTGATGATTATCACGAAAAAATCTTAATCCCTTCGGTAAAGTACCTTTTTGCTTCTTCTGACTAAACCGATTCACAGAGGAGTTGTATATGTCCAAGTCTGATGTTTTTCATCTCGGCCTCACTAAAAACGATTTACAAGGGGCTACGCTTGCCATCGTCCCTGGCGACCCGGATCGTGTGGAAAAGATCGCCGCGCTGATGGATAAGCCGGTTAAGCTGGCATCTCACCGCGAATTCACCACCTGGCGTGCAGAGCTGGATGGTAAACCTGTTATTGTCTGCTCTACCGGTATCGGCGGTCCGTCTACTTCTATTGCCGTTGAAGAACTGGCACAGCTGGGCATTCGCACCTTCCTGCGTATCGGTACAACTGGCGCTATTCAGCCGCATATTAATGTTGGCGATGTACTGGTTACCACGGCGTCTGTTCGTCTGGATGGCGCGAGCCTGCACTTCGCACCGCTGGAGTTCCCGGCTGTCGCTGATTTCGAATGTACGACTGCGCTGGTTGAAGCAGCGAAGTCTATTGGCGCGACGACTCACGTTGGCGTGACTGCTTCTTCTGATACCTTCTACCCAGGTCAGGAACGTTACGATACTTACTCTGGTCGCGTAGTCCGTCACTTTAAAGGTTCTATGGAAGAGTGGCAGGCGATGGGCGTGATGAACTATGAAATGGAATCTGCGACTCTGCTGACCATGTGTGCAAGTCAGGGCCTGCGTGCTGGTATGGTGGCGGGCGTTATCGTTAACCGCACTCAGCAAGAGATCCCGAATGCTGAGACGATGAAACAAACCGAAAGCCATGCGGTGAAAATCGTGGTGGAAGCGGCGCGTCGTCTGTTGTAATTCTCTTCTCCTGTCTGAAGGCCGACGCGTTCGGCCTTTTGTATTTTTGCGTAGCGCCTCGCAGGAAATGCCTTTCCAACTGGACGTTTGTACAGCACAATTCTATTTTGTGCGGGTAAGTTGTTGCGTCAGGAGGCTTTGTGGATTTCTCAATCATTGTTTATGCCATTATTGCGCTGGTCAGTGTGGCCATCGGCTGGCTGTTTGCCAGTTATCAACATGCGCAGCAAAAAGCCGAGCAATTAGCTGAACGTGAAGAGATGGTCGCGGAGTTAAGTGCGGCAAAACAACAAATTACCCAAAGTGAACACTGGCGCACAGAGTGTGAATTACTCAATAACGAAGTGCGCAGCCTGCAAAGTATTAACACCTCGCTGGAGGCTGATCTGCGTGAAGTGACCACGCGGATGGAGGCCGCACAGCAACACGCTGACGATAAAATTCGCCAGATGATTAACAGCGAGCAGCGTTTGAGCGAGCAGTTTGAAAACCTCGCCAACCGTATTTTCGAGCACAGCAATCGCCGCGTTGATGAGCAAAACCGTCAGAGCCTGAACAGCCTGTTGTCGCCGCTGCGTGAACAACTGGACGGTTTTCGCCGTCAGGTTCAGGACAGCTTCGGTAAAGAAGCACAAGAACGCCATACCCTGACCCACGAAATTCGCAATCTCCAGCAGCTCAATGCGCAAATGGCCCAGGAGGCAATCAACCTGACGCGTGCGCTGAAAGGTGACAATAAAACCCAGGGCAACTGGGGCGAAGTGGTATTAACGCGAGTACTGGAGGCATCTGGCTTGCGTGAAGGGTATGAATACGAAACCCAGGTGAGTATCGAAAATGATGCCCGCTCGCGGATGCAGCCGGATGTTATCGTGCGACTACCGCAGGGGAAAGATGTGGTGATCGACGCCAAAATGACGCTGGTCGCTTATGAACGCTACTTCAACGCGGAAGACGACTACACCCGCGAAAGTGCATTGCAGGAACATATCGCGTCGGTGCGTAACCATATCCGCTTGCTGGGGCGTAAAGATTATCAACAGCTCCCAGGGCTAAGAACCCTGGATTACGTGCTGATGTTTATCCCCGTCGAACCTGCGTTTTTACTGGCGCTTGATCGCCAGCCGGAGCTGATAACCGAAGCGTTGAAAAACAATATCATGCTGGTTAGCCCGACCACGCTGCTGGTGGCGTTGCGTACTATCGCCAATCTCTGGCGTTATGAGCATCAAAGTCGCAACGCCCAGCAAATCGCCGATCGCGCCAGCAAGCTGTACGACAAGATGCGTTTGTTCATCGATGACATGTCTGCGATTGGTCAAAGTCTGGACAAAGCGCAGGATAACTATCGTCAGGCAATGAAAAAACTCTCTTCAGGTCGCGGAAATGTGCTGGCGCAGGCAGAAGCGTTTCGCGGTTTAGGGGTAGAAATTAAACGCGAGATTAATCCGGATTTGGCTGAACAGGCGGTGAGTCAGGATGAAGAGTATCGACTGCGGTCGGTTCCAGGGCAGCCGAATGATGAAGCTTATCAACGCGATGATGAATATAATCAGCAGTCGCGCTAGCCCATTGGGGGTAGTTACGCCGGGTAGAAATCTAGGGCATCGACGCCCAATCTGTTACACTTCTGGAACAATTTTTTGATGAGCAGGCATTGAGATGGTGGATAAGTCACAAGAAACGACGCACTTTGGTTTTCAGACCGTCGCGAAAGAGCAAAAAGCGGATATGGTCGCCCACGTTTTCCATTCCGTGGCATCGAAATACGATGTTATGAATGATTTGATGTCATTTGGTATTCATCGTTTGTGGAAGCGTTTCACGATCGATTGCAGCGGCGTACGCCGTGGGCAGACTGTACTGGATCTGGCTGGCGGCACCGGCGATCTGACAGCGAAATTCTCTCGCCTGGTCGGTGAAACGGGTAAGGTGGTCCTCGCCGATATCAATGAATCCATGCTCAAAATGGGGCGCGAGAAACTGCGTAATATCGGTGTGATTGGCAACGTTGAGTATGTTCAGGCGAACGCCGAGGCGCTGCCGTTCCCGGATAACACCTTTGATTGCATCACCATTTCGTTTGGTCTGCGTAACGTCACCGACAAAGATAAAGCACTACGTTCAATGTATCGCGTGCTGAAACCCGGCGGTCGTCTACTGGTGCTTGAGTTCTCGAAGCCGATTATCGAGCCGTTAAGCAAAGCTTATGACGCTTACTCCTTCCATGTTCTGCCGCGTATTGGCTCGCTGGTCGCGAATGATGCCGACAGCTATCGTTATCTGGCTGAATCCATCCGTATGCATCCCGATCAGGATACTCTGAAAGCCATGATGCAAGATGCCGGATTCGAAAGTGTCGACTATTACAACCTGACGGCTGGCGTTGTGGCGCTGCATCGTGGTTATAAGTTCTGACAGGAGACCGGAAATGCCTTTTAAACCTTTAGTGACGGCAGGAATCGAAAGTCTGCTCAACACCTTCCTGTACCGCTCACCCGCGCTGAAAACGGCCCGCTCGCGTCTGCTGGGTAAAGTATTGCGCGTGGAGGTAAAAGGCTTTTCGACATCGTTGATTCTGGTGTTCAGCGAACGTCAGGTCGATGTACTGGGAGAATGGGCGGGTGATGCTGACTGCACCGTTATCGCTTATGCCAGCGTGTTGCCGAAACTTCGCGATCGCCAGCAGCTTGCTGCACTGATTCGTAGCGGTGAGCTGGAAGTGCAGGGCGATATTCAGGTGGTGCAAAACTTTGTTGCGCTGGCAGATCTGGCGGAGTTCGACCCAGCGGAACTGCTGGCACCTTATACGGGTGATATCGCCGCCGAAGGCATTAGCAAAGCCCTGCGTGGTGGCGCGAAGTTCCTGCATCACGGTATTCAACGCCAGCAACGCTACGTGGCGGAAGCCATTACTGAAGAGTGGCGTATGGCGCCTGGTCCGCTTGAAGTGGCCTGGTTTGCGGAAGAGACATCCGCCGTTGAGCGAGCCGTCGATGCGCTAACCAAACGGCTGGAAAAACTGGAGGCAGTTTAATGACGCCAGGTGAAGTACGGCGCCTGTATTTCATCATTCGCACTTTTTTAAGTTACGGACTTGATGAACTGATCCCTAAAATGCGTATCACTTTGCCGTTGCGGTTATGGCGATACTCATTATTCTGGATGCCGAATCGACATAAAGACAAACCATTAGGTGAACGACTGCGACTGGCGCTGCAAGAACTGGGTCCGGTATGGATCAAGTTTGGACAGATGCTATCGACCCGCCGTGACCTTTTTCCGCCGCATATTGCTGACCAACTGGCGCTCTTGCAGGATAAAGTCGCGCCTTTTGACGGCGAACTGGCGAAAGCACAAATTGAAGCGGCGATGGGCGGTCTGCCGGTGGAAGCGTGGTTTGATGATTTTGACATTAAGCCGCTGGCATCGGCTTCCGTAGCACAGGTACATACTGCTCGGTTGAAATCGAATGGCAAAGAGGTGGTGATTAAAGTCATTCGCCCGGATATTTTGCCAGTCATAAAAGCGGATCTGAAACTCATCTATCGTCTGGCTCGTTGGGTGCCGCGTTTACTACCGGATGGTCGCCGTCTGCGTCCAACCGAAGTGGTGCGCGAGTACGAAAAGACGTTGATTGATGAACTGAATTTGCTGCGGGAATCTGCCAACGCCATTCAGCTTCGGCGTAATTTCGAAAATAGCCCGATGCTCTACATCCCGGAAGTTTACCCTGACTATTGCAGTGAAGGGATGATGGTGATGGAGCGTATCTATGGCATTCCAGTTTCGGATGTCGCGACGCTGGAGAAAAACGGCACCAACATGAAATTGTTGGCGGAACGCGGTGTGCAGGTGTTCTTCACTCAGGTCTTTCGCGACAGCTTTTTCCATGCCGATATGCACCCTGGCAACATCTTCGTAAGCTTCGAACACCCGGAAAATCCGAAGTATATTGGTATTGATTGCGGGATTGTCGGCTCGTTAAACAAAGAAGATAAACGCTATCTGGCGGAAAACTTTATCGCCTTCTTTAACCGTGACTATCGCAAAGTAGCGGAACTGCACGTTGATTCTGGCTGGGTGCCGCCAGATACCAACGTTGAAGAGTTCGAATTTGCCATTCGTACTGTCTGTGAACCTATTTTTGAGAAACCGCTGGCAGAAATTTCATTTGGACATGTGCTGTTAAATCTGTTTAATACGGCGCGTCGTTTCAATATGGAAGTACAGCCGCAACTGGTGTTACTCCAGAAAACCTTGCTCTACATCGAAGGGGTAGGACGGCAGCTTTATCCGCAGCTCGATTTATGGAAAACGGCGAAGCCTTTCCTCGAGTCGTGGATTAAAGATCAGGTTGGCATTCCTGCGCTGGTGAGAGCATTTAAAGAAAAAGCGCCGTTCTGGGTCGAAAAAATGCCAGAACTGCCTGAACTGGTTTACGACAGTTTGCGCCAGGGCAAGTATTTACAGCACAGTGTTGATAAGATTGCCCGCGAGCTTCAGGCAAATCATGTACGTCAGGGACAATCGCGTTATTTTCTCGGAATTGGCGCGACGTTAGTATTAAGCGGCACATTCTTGTTGGTCAGCCGACCTGAATGGGGGCTGATGCCCGGCTGGTTAATGGCAGGTGGTCTGATCGCCTGGTTTGTCGGTTGGCGCAAAACACGCTGATTTTTTCATCGCTCAAGGCGGGCCGTGTAACGTATAATGCGGCCTTGTTTAATCATCATCTACCACAGAGGAACATGTATGGGTGGTATCAGTATTTGGCAGTTATTGATTATTGCCGTCATCGTTGTACTGCTTTTTGGCACCAAAAAGCTCGGCTCCATCGGTTCCGATCTTGGTGCATCAATTAAAGGCTTTAAAAAAGCAATGAGCGATGATGAACCAAAGCAGGATAAAACCAGTCAGGATGCTGATTTTACTGCAAAAACTATCGCCGATAAGCAGGCGGATACGAATCAGGAACAGGCTAAAACAGAAGACGCGAAGCGCCACGATAAAGAGCAGGTGTAATCCGTGTTTGATATCGGTTTTAGCGAACTGCTATTGGTGTTCATCATCGGCCTCGTCGTTCTGGGGCCGCAACGACTGCCTGTGGCGGTAAAAACGGTAGCGGGCTGGATTCGCGCGTTGCGTTCACTGGCGACAACGGTGCAGAACGAACTGACCCAGGAGTTAAAACTCCAGGAGTTTCAGGACAGCCTGAAAAAGGTTGAAAAGGCAAGCCTGACCAACCTGACGCCTGAACTGAAAGCGTCAATGGATGAACTGCGCCAGGCTGCAGAATCGATGAAGCGTTCCTATGTTGCAAACGATCCTGAAAAGGCGAGTGATGAAGCGCACACCATCCATAATCCGGTGGTGAAAGATAATGAAGCTGCGCATGAGGGAGTAACCCCTGCCGCTGCACAAACGCAGGCCAGTTCGCCGGAACAGAAGCCAGAAACCACGCCAGAGCCGGTGGTAAAACCTGTTGCGGACGCTGAACCGAAAACCGCTGCACCTTCCCCTTCGTCGAGTGATAAACCGTAAACATGTCTGTAGAAGATACTCAACCGCTTATCACGCATCTGATTGAGCTGCGTAAGCGTCTGCTGAACTGCATTATCGCGGTGATCGTGATATTTCTGTGCCTGGTCTATTTCGCCAATGATATCTATCACCTGGTATCCGCGCCGTTGATCAAGCAATTGCCGCAAGGTTCAACGATGATCGCCACCGATGTGGCCTCGCCGTTCTTTACGCCGATCAAGCTGACCTTTATGGTATCGCTGATTCTGTCAGCGCCGGTGATTCTCTATCAGGTGTGGGCGTTTATCGCCCCGGCGTTGTATAAGCACGAACGTCGCCTGGTGGTGCCTCTGCTGGTTTCCAGCTCTTTGCTGTTTTATATCGGCATGGCGTTCGCCTACTTCGTGGTCTTTCCACTGGCATTTGGCTTCCTCGCCAATACCGCGCCGGAAGGGGTACAGGTATCCACCGACATCGCCAGCTACTTAAGCTTCGTTATGGCGTTGTTTATGGCGTTTGGTGTTTCGTTTGAAGTGCCGGTTGCCATTGTGCTGCTGTGCTGGATGGGGATTACCTCGCCAGAAGACTTACGCAAAAAACGCCCGTATGTGCTGGTTGGCGCATTCGTCGTTGGGATGCTGCTGACGCCGCCGGATGTCTTCTCGCAAACGCTGCTGGCGATCCCGATGTACTGCCTGTTTGAAATCGGTGTCTTCTTCTCCCGCTTTTACGTTGGTAAAGGCCGAAACCGGGAAGAAGAAAACGACGCTGAAAGCGAAAAAACTGAAGAATAAATTCAACCGCCCGTCAGGGCGGTTGTCATATGGAGTGCAGGATGTTTGATATCGGCGTTAATTTGACCAGCTCGCAATTTGCGAAAGACCGTGGTGATGTTGTAGAGCGCGCTTTTGACGCGGGAGTTGATGGGCTACTCATCACCGGTACTAACCTGCGTGAAAGCCAGCAGGCGCAAAAACTGGCGCGTCAGTATCCGCACTGTTGGTCAACGGCGGGCGTGCATCCTCATGACAGCAGCCAGTGGCAAGCCGCGACCGAAGAAGCAATTATTGAACTGGCCGCGCTGCCAGAAGTAGTGGCGATTGGTGAGTGTGGTCTCGACTTTAACCGCAACTTTTCTACGCCGGAAGAGCAGGAACGCGCTTTTGTTGCCCAGCTACGTATTGCCGCAGAATTAAACATGCCGGTATTTATGCACTGTCGCGATGCCCATGAGCGGTTTATGACATTGCTGGAGCCGTGGCTGAATAAACTGCCTGGTGCGGTTCTTCATTGCTTTACTGGCACACGCGAAGAGATGCAGGCGTGCGTGGCGCGTGGGATTTATATCGGCATTACTGGTTGGGTTTGCGATGAACGACGCGGGATGGAATTGCGTGATCTGTTGCCATTTATTCCGGCGGAGAAATTGCTGATCGAAACCGATGCGCCGTATTTACTCCCGCGCGATCTCACGCCAAAGCCATCATCCCGGCGTAACGAGCCTGCTTATCTGCCTCATATTGTGCAACGTATTGCGCACTGGCGAGGGGAGGATGCTGCGTGGCTGGCGGCCACCACAGATGCCAATGTCAAAACGCTGTTTGGGATTGCGTTCTAGAGTTTGCGGAACTCAGTGTTCTTCACGCTGTGCTTAATTTCTTTATTGATAAGATTAAGCAATAGCATGGAGCGTGCCTCGCCGTCGGGTTCGGTGAAAATGGCCTGAAAACCTTCGAATGCGCCTTCGGTAATAATCACCTTATCACCTGGATATGGCGTTGCCGGATCGACAATGTCTTCCGGTTTATACACCGACAGCTGATGAATCACAGCCGATGGGACTATCGCAGGCGATGCACCAAAGCGCACGAAGTGGCTGACACCACGTGTGGCATTGATGGTAGTGGTATGAATCACTTCTGGATCAAATTCCACAAACAGGTAGTTGGGGAACAACGGCTCACTGACTGCGGTACGTTTGCCACGCACGATTTTTTCCAGGGTGATCATCGGTGCCAGGCAATTAACGGCCTGTCTTTCGAGGTGTTCCTGGGCACGTTGAAGTTGCCCGCGCTTGCAGTACAGTAAATACCAGGATTGCATAATGACTCTTATCCGTTTAATCGGGGCGCAAGAATAGCAAAAGCGATGCGTTAAGTTAATTATATTCCCCGGTTTGCATTATAGCGCCTGAGTTCACGCTAATTTAACAAATTTACAGCATCGCGAAGATGAACGCCGTATAATGGGCGCAGATTAAGAGGCTACAATGGACGCCATGAAATATAACGATTTACGCGACTTCCTGACTCTGCTTGAACAGCAGGGTGAGCTAAAACGTATCACGCTCCCGGTGGATCCGCATCTGGAAATCACTGAAATTGCTGACCGCACATTGCGTGCCGGTGGGCCTGCGCTGTTGTTCGAAAACCCTAAAGGGTACTCGATGCCGGTGCTGTGCAACCTGTTCGGTACGCCGAAGCGCGTGGCGATGGGCATGGGGCAGGAAGATGTTTCGGCGCTACGTGAAGTCGGTAAATTATTAGCGTTTCTGAAAGAGCCGGAGCCGCCAAAAGGTTTCCGCGACTTGTTTGATAAGCTGCCGCAGTTTAAGCAGGTGTTGAACATGCCAACGAAACGGTTACGTGGTGCGCCTTGTCAGCAAAAAATCGTCTCCGGCGAGGATGTCGATCTTAACCGTATCCCCATTATGACCTGCTGGCCGGAAGATGCCGCTCCGCTGATTACCTGGGGATTGACAGTGACGCGTGGCCCGCACAAAGAGCGGCAGAATCTTGGCATTTATCGCCAGCAGTTGATTGGTAAAAACAAGCTGATTATGCGCTGGTTGTCGCATCGCGGCGGCGCGCTGGATTTCCAGGAGTGGTGTGCGGCGCATCCGGGTGAACGTTTCCCGGTTTCTGTGGCGCTGGGTGCCGATCCCGCCACAATTCTCGGTGCAGTCACGCCCGTTCCAGATACGCTTTCAGAGTATGCATTTGCCGGATTACTACGCGGCACCAAAACCGAAGTGGTGAAGTGTATCTCCAATGACCTTGAAGTGCCCGCCAGTGCGGAAATTGTGCTGGAAGGGTATATCGAACAAGGCGAAACGGCGCCAGAAGGGCCGTATGGCGACCACACCGGTTACTATAATGAAGTCGATAGTTTCCCGGTATTTACCGTGACGCATATTACTCAGCGTGAAGATGCGATTTACCACTCCACCTATACTGGTCGTCCGCCGGATGAACCTGCGGTACTGGGTGTGGCGTTGAACGAAGTGTTCGTGCCGATTCTACAAAAACAATTCCCGGAAATTGTCGATTTTTACCTGCCGCCGGAAGGCTGTTCCTATCGTCTGGCGGTTGTGACGATCAAAAAGCAATACGCCGGGCACGCGAAGCGCGTCATGATGGGCGTCTGGTCGTTCTTACGCCAGTTTATGTACACCAAATTTGTGATCGTTTGCGATGATGATGTCAACGCACGCGACTGGAATGATGTGATTTGGGCGATTACTACCCGTATGGACCCGGCGCGGGATACCGTTCTGGTAGAAAATACACCCATTGATTATCTGGATTTTGCCTCGCCTGTTTCCGGGCTGGGTTCAAAAATGGGGCTGGATGCCACGAATAAATGGCCGGGGGAAACCCAGCGCGAGTGGGGGCGTCCTATCAAAAAAGATCCGGACGTTGTCGCGCGTATTGATGCAATCTGGGATGAACTGGCTATTTTTAACAACGGTAAAAGCGCCTGAGGCGCGTTTGTATTGCCCTATTTATCGATCCGACAGAGAAAGCGCATGACAACCTTAAGCTGTAAAGTGACCTCGGTAGAAGCTATCACGGATACCGTATATCGTGTCCGAATCGTGCCAGACGCGGCCTTTTCTTTTCGTGCTGGTCAGTATTTGATGGTAGTGATGGACGAGCGCGATAAACGCCCGTTCTCAATGGCCTCGACGCCGAATGAACAAGGTTTCATTGAGCTGCATATTGGCGCTTCTGAAATCAACCTTTACGCGAAAGCAGTCATGGATCGCATCCTCAAAGATCATCAAATCGTGGTCGATATTCCGCACGGTGATGCGTGGCTGCGCGATGATGAAGAGCGTCCGATGATTCTGATTGCGGGCGGCACCGGGTTCTCTTATGCCCGTTCGATTTTGCTGACGGCGCTGGCGCGTAATCCCAATCGTGATATCACCATTTACTGGGGCGGGCGTGAAGAGCAGCACCTTTATGATCTTTCCGAACTTGAGGCGCTTTCGCTTAAGCATCCTGGTCTGCAAGTGGTGCCGGTGGTTGAACAACCGGAAGCGGGCTGGCGTGGTCGTACTGGCACGGTTTTAACGGCGGTGTTGCAGGATCACGGTACGCTGGCAGAGCATGATATCTACATTGCCGGACGTTTTGAGATGGCGAAAATCGCCCGTGACCTGTTTTGCAGTGAGCGTAATGCGCGGGAAGACCGCCTGTTTGGCGATGCGTTTGCGTTTATCTGAGATATAAAAAACCCGCCCCTGACAGGCGGGAAGAACGGCAACTAAAACTTTATACAGTGGCATTTAGATCTATGTCGCATCCGGCATTCGGCACACGATGCCTGATGCGACGCTGGCGCGTCTTATCAGGCCTACATTGGTGCAGGATCGGTAGACCGGATAAGGCGTTTACGCCGCATCCGGCAAGTGGTTAAACCCGCTCAAACACCGTCGCAATACCCTGACCCAGGCCGATACACATCGTCGCCAGACCAAACTGGACGTCTTTGCGTTCCATCAGATTCAGCAGCGTGGTGCTGATACGCGCACCGGAACAACCCAGCGGATGACCCAGCGCGATCGCACCACCGTTGAGGTTGATCTTCTCGTCAATTTGCTCCATTAACCCCAGATCTTTAATACACGGCAGGATCTGCGCGGCAAAGGCTTCGTTCATTTCAAACACGCCGATGTCGCTGGCAGAAAGCCCCGCTTTTTTCAACGCCAGCTTAGAGGCCGGAACCGGGCCGTAACCCATAATCGATGGGTCACAACCAACGACCGCCATCGAACGCACGCGAGCGCGCGGCTTAAGACCTAATTCACGGGCGCGGCTTTCACTCATTACCAGCATGGCGGCTGCACCATCGGAAAGAGCAGAGGACGTGCCCGCCGTTACCGTACCGCTGACCGGATCAAACGCCGGACGCAGCGTGGCGAGGGCTTCCATGGTGGTTTCCGGGCGAATCACTTCGTCGTAATTAAACTGTTTCAGTACGCCGTCGACATCGTGACCACCGGTCGGGATGATTTCATTTTTAAATGCGCCCGACTGTGTGGCGGCCCAGGCGCGAGCGTGTGATCGCGCGGCAAAGGCATCCTGCATTTCACGGCTAATACCGTGCATACGCGCCAGCATTTCTGCCGTTAAGCCCATCATGCCCGCCGCTTTGGCGACATTACGGCTAAGACCGGGGTGAAAATCGACGCCGTGGCTCATCGGCACATGGCCCATATGCTCCACGCCGCCGACCAGACATGCCTGCGCATCGCCGGTCATGATCATCCGTGCTGCGTCATGCAATGCCTGCATGGATGAACCACACAAGCGATTGACGGTCACCGCAGGGACAGAGTGCGGCACTTCTGCCAGCAGCGCAGCGTTACGGGCGATGTTAAAACCCTGCTCCAGCGTCTGCTGCACACACCCCCAGTAAATATCGTCGAGAGTAGCCGCTTCCAGCGCCGGATTACGCGCCAGCAGGCTACGCATTAAATGAGCGGAGAGATCTTCCGCACGCACGTTACGAAAAGCACCGCCCTTCGAACGGCCCATCGGGGTGCGAATTGCATCGACAATGACAACCTGTTCCATTGTGACTCCTTAAGCCGTTTTCAGGTCGCCAACCGGACGGGCTGGCTCAACCGGGGGATAGTACGGTTCGTTATGACGCGCTTTATTACGCAGACCTTCCGGCACTTCATACAGCGGGCCGAGGTGCTGATACTGCTGTGCCATATCGAGATATTTCGCGTTGCCGAGGGTGTCCAGCCAGCGGAACGCGCCGCCGTGGAACGGAGGGAAGCCCAGGCCGTAGACCAGCGCCATGTCCGCTTCTGCCGGAGTGGCGATAATGCCCTCTTCCAGACAGCGGACCACTTCGTTGACCATCGGGATCATCATGCGGGCGATAATCTCTTCCTCGCTGAAATCGCGCTTCGGCTGGCTGACTTCTGCCAGCAGGCCGTCAACGGCGGCATCTTCTTCTTTCTTCGGCTTGCCTTTGCTGTCTTCTTTATAACGCCAGAAACCGAGGCCGTTCTTCTGACCAAAGCGGTTGGCATCAAACAGCGCGTCGATGGCGTCGCGATAATCTTTCTGCATCCGCTGCGGGAAGCCTGCTGCCATCACTGCCTGGGCGTGGTGCGCGGTATCAATCCCCACGACATCCAGCAGATATGCCGGACCCATCGGCCAGCCAAACTGTTTTTCCATCACTTTGTCGATCTTGCGGAAGTCCGCGCCGTCGCGAAGCAACTGACTGAATCCAGCGAAGTAGGGGAACAGTACGCGGTTAACGAAGAAGCCGGGGCAGTCGTTCACCACAATCGGCGTCTTGCCCATCTTGCTTGCCCAGGCGACGACTTTCGCGATGGTTTCGTCGGAGCTTTTCTCGCCGCGAATAATTTCCACCAACGGCATCCGGTGCACCGGGTTAAAGAAGTGCATACCGCAGAAGTTTTCCGGGCGTTCCAGCGCGTTGGCCAGTTCGCTGATAGGAATGGTTGAAGTGTTAGAGGCCAGTACGGTATCCGGGCGTACTTTTTGCTCGGTTTCTGCCAGTACGGCTTTTTTCACTTTCGGGTTTTCAACAACCGCTTCTACCACAACATCCACACGGTCAAACCCGGCGTAGTCGAGCGTTGGGTGGATCGTGGAGATCACGCCAGCCAGTTTCAGACCATCGATCTTGCCGCGCTCAAGCTGCTTGTTCAGCAGTTTCGCGGCTTCGGTCATGCCGAGGGTTAACGACTTGTCGTTGATATCTTTCATGACAACCGGCACGCCCTTCCACGCGGACTGGTAAGCGATACCGCCGCCCATAATGCCTGCGCCCAGCACGGCGGCCTGTTTCGGGGTTTCAACGTCTTTAGTGAGTTTCTTCGCTTTGCCTTTTACATATTGATCGTTAAGGAAAATGCCGACCAGTGCGCGGGCTTCGTTGGTGTGCGCCAGCGGGACAAAACTTTTGTTTTCCAGGTTTAAGGCTTCTTCACGACCAAAACGGGCAGCCGCTTCAATAGTTTTTACTGCGGTGATGGGGGCCGGATAATGTTTCCCCGCCGTTTGCGCGACCATCCCTTTAGCGATGGTGAAGCTCATGGTGGCTTCAATCTTGCTCAGTTTTAGCGGTTCCAGCTTCGGCTGACGTTTCGCTTTCCAGTCGAGGTCGCCGTTAATGGCCTGGCGTAAAATCGCCATCGCACCATCAACCAGTTTTTCTGCTTTGACTACGCCATCCACCAGACCGATTTTCAGCGCCTGATCCGCGCCGACATCTTTACCGGCGGCAATGATTTCCAGCGCACTATCAGCGCCCAGCATACGAGGCATACGTACAGAACCGCCAAAGCCCGGCATGATGCCCAGTTTGGTTTCCGGCAGACCGATACGCAGATCCGGCGTCGCCAGACGATAATCGGTAGCCAGTACACATTCACAGCCACCACCCAGCGCGTAGCCGTTGACGGCGGCAATGGTCGGCACCGGCAGATCTTCCAGGCGATTAAACACGCTATTGGCAAAATGCAGCCACTGGCTTAACTGTTCTTCGGGAACGAGGAACAGGGACAAAAATTCGGTGATATCAGCACCGACGATAAAGGCTGCTTTGTTCGAACGCAACAGCAGCCCTTTTAAATCTGATTGCTGTTCCAGCACGCCGATGGCCTCGCCGAGGCTAGCGACGGTCGCAGTGTCGAGTTTATTAACTGAACCTGGGGCATCAAATACCAGTTCGGCAATGCCATCTTCCAGCCAGTCAAGGTACAGGGTGTCGCCTTTGTAAAGCATGTCAGTCTCCTGAATCCGCAAGGTGATCTGGTCGTACCAGATGAGTCGAAGTGTGTATTTTGTGTTAAAAATATGCAAACAAAAGATTAAAGAAATGCCGATTCGATCACGCTCGGCAGAAATCACGCTCTGTATGAACGATGTGCTAAGATGCGGAGACTTAAGGTCAAAAAAACAGAAGGGTAAAAAATGGAATCACTGGCCTCGCTCTATAAAAATCATATAGCTACCTTACAAGAACGGACTCGTGATGCGCTGGCGCGCTTCAAGCTGGATGCATTACTTATTCACTCCGGCGAGCTGTTCAACGTTTTTCTCGACGATCATCCTTATCCGTTTAAAGTTAATCCGCAATTCAAAGCGTGGGTGCCGGTAACTCAGGTGCCAAACTGCTGGTTGCTGGTGGATGGCGTGAACAAGCCGAAACTGTGGTTTTATCTGCCGGTTGATTACTGGCACAACGTCGAACCTTTGCCGACCTCTTTCTGGACTGAGGATGTGGAAGTGATCGCGCTGCCGAAAGCCGATGGCATTGGTAGCCTGCTGCCCGCTGCGCGCGGCAATATTGGCTATATTGGCCCGGTGCCGGAACGTGCGCTGCAACTGGGTATTGAGGCCAGCAACATCAACCCGAAAGGGGTTATCGACTACTTGCATTACTACCGCTCCTTTAAAACCGAGTACGAACTGGCCTGTATGCGTGAAGCGCAGAAAATGGCAGTCAACGGTCATCGCGCGGCAGAAGAAGCCTTCCGTTCTGGCATGAGCGAGTTCGATATCAACATTGCCTATCTGACTGCGACTGGTCATCGTGATACCGACGTGCCTTACAGCAACATTGTGGCGCTTAACGAACATGCTGCGGTGCTGCATTACACCAAACTGGATCATCAGGCGCCGGAAGAGATGCGCAGCTTCCTGCTGGATGCCGGGGCAGAATATAACGGCTATGCAGCTGACCTGACCCGTACCTGGTCGGCAAAAAGCGACAACGACTACGCACAGTTGGTGAAAGACGTTAATGATGAACAACTGGCACTGATCGCCACCATGAAAGCGGGCGTCAGCTATGTGGATTACCACATCCAGTTCCATCAACGCATCGCCAAACTGCTGCGTAAACATCAAATCATCACCGATATGAGTGAAGAAGCGATGGTCGAAAACGATCTCACAGGACCGTTTATGCCGCACGGTATCGGCCATCCGCTGGGTCTGCAGGTGCATGACGTAGCCGGTTTTATGCAGGATGATAGCGGTACGCACCTCGCGGCACCGGCAAAATATCCGTACCTGCGCTGCACCCGTATTCTCCAGCCAGGCATGGTGTTAACCATCGAACCGGGTATCTACTTCATCGAATCGCTACTGGCACCGTGGCGTGAAGGGCAGTTCAGCAAACACTTCAACTGGCAGAAAATTGAAGCACTGAAACCGTTCGGCGGCATTCGTATCGAAGACAACGTGGTGATCCACGAAAACAACGTGGAAAACATGACCCGGGATCTGAAACTGGCGTGATGGAAAGCTGGTTAATTCCTGCGGCACCGGTCACGGTCGTTGAAGAGATCAAAAAGAGCCGCTTCATTACGCTGTTGGCGCATACCGATGGCGTCGAGGCGGCGAAAGCGTTTGTTGAATCGGTGCGGGCAGAGCACCCAGATGCCCGCCACCATTGCGTGGCGTGGGTAGCTGGCGCACCGGATGATTCTCAACAACTGGGTTTCTCTGATGACGGGGAACCTGCGGGAACGGCAGGTAAACCGATGCTCGCCCAACTAATGGGCAGCGGCGTCGGGGAAATTACCGCCGTGGTGGTGCGCTACTACGGTGGCATCTTGCTGGGCACTGGTGGGTTAGTGAAAGCGTATGGTGGCGGCGTGAATCAGGCGCTGCGACAGCTAACGACCCAACGCAAGACGCCATTAACCGAATATACTTTGCAATGTGAATATAGTCAGTTAACCGGCATTGAAGCGTTGCTGGGGCAGTGTGGTGGCAAAATTATCAACAGTGATTATCAGGCATTCGTTCTGCTGCGGTTGGCGCTTCCGGCGGCGAAAGTGGCTGAATTTTCCGCAAAGCTGGCGGATTTTAGCCGTGGTTCATTGCAATTGTTAGCGATTGAAGAATAATCCCCACTTCGTTTGCAGAACTAAGGAAGCGGCAGAGATGCATTTTCGCGCCATTACCCGAATCGTTGGACTACTGGTCATCTTATTTTCAGGGACCATGATTATCCCTGGGCTGGTAGCACTCATCTACCGGGATGGAGCGGGCCGCGCTTTTACCCAGACCTTTTTTGTCGCCCTCGCCATTGGCTCTATGCTTTGGTGGCCGAACCGCAAAGAGAAGGGCGAACTGAAATCCCGTGAGGGGTTTCTGATAGTGGTGCTGTTCTGGACCGTGCTGGGTAGCGTCGGTGCGCTCCCTTTTATCTTCTCGGAAAGCCCGAACCTCACGATTACCGATGCGTTTTTTGAATCTTTCTCTGGCCTGACCACTACGGGAGCCACTACGCTGGTGGGGCTGGATTCGCTCCCTCACGCCATCCTCTTTTATCGCCAGATGCTGCAATGGTTTGGCGGGATGGGGATCATCGTGTTGGCGGTTGCGATACTGCCTATCCTCGGCGTGGGTGGGATGCAGCTCTATCGCGCAGAAATGCCCGGCCCGCTGAAAGATAACAAAATGCGCCCGCGTATTGCGGAAACGGCGAAAACCTTGTGGCTGATTTATGTCTTGCTGACCGTCGCCTGTGCGCTGGCGCTGTGGTTTGCCGGAATGAATGCTTTTGATGCCATCGGTCATAGCTTCGCGACAATCGCCATTGGCGGCTTCTCAACCCATGATGCCAGCGTTGGCTATTTCGATAGCCCGACAATTAACACTATCATTGCTATCTTCCTGCTGATCTCCGGCTGTAACTATGGTCTGCACTTCTCGCTGCTAAGTGGTCGTAGTCTGAAGGTTTACTGGCGCGATCCGGAATTTCGCATGTTTATCGGCGTACAGTTTACGCTGGTGGTTATTTGTACACTCGTACTGTGGTTTCATAATGTCTACAGTTCGGCGCTGATGACGATTAACCAGGCGTTTTTCCAGGTGGTGTCGATGGCGACAACCGCTGGGTTTACGACTGACAGCATTGCCCGCTGGCCGCTCTTTTTGCCGGTACTGCTGTTATGTTCAGCTTTTATCGGCGGTTGCGCCGGGTCAACGGGCGGTGGCCTGAAAGTGATCCGCATCTTGCTGTTGTTCAAACAGGGGAACCGTGAGCTGAAACGACTGGTGCATCCGAACGCCGTCTACAGCATTAAGTTGGGGAACCGTGCACTGCCGGAACGTATCCTCGAGGCTGTATGGGGATTTTTCTCGGCCTATGCGTTGGTATTTATTGTCAGTATGTTGGCGATTATCGCCACTGGCGTGGATGACTTTTCTGCCTTTGCTTCGGTTGTGGCGACATTGAATAACCTGGGGCCGGGGCTTGGCGTGGTTGCTGATAACTTTACCAGCATGAACCCGGTGGCTAAATGGATCCTGATTGCCAATATGTTGTTTGGTCGTCTCGAGGTATTTACATTGCTGGTGCTCTTTACCCCGACTTTCTGGCGTGAATGATGGAGTAATACGTGAAAACATTAATTCTTTTCTCAACAAGGGACGGACAAACGCGCGAGATTGCCTCCTACCTGGCTTCGGAATTGAAAGAACTGGGGATACAGGCGGATGTCGCTAATGTGCACCGCATTGAAGAGCCACAGTGGGAAAACTACGATCGCGTGGTCATTGGCGCGTCTATTCGCTACGGTCACTACCATTCTGCGTTCCAGGAATTTGTCAAAAAACATGCGACGCAGCTGAACTCAATGCCGAGCGCCTTTTATTCCGTAAACCTGGTGGCGCGCAAACCGGAGAAGCGTACTCCACAGACCAACAGCTACGCGCGGAAGTTTCTGATGAACTCGCAATGGCGTCCCGATCGCTGCGCGGTCATTGCCGGGGCGCTGCGTTACCCACGTTATCGCTGGTACGACCGTTTTATGATCAAGCTGATTATGAAGATGTCAGGCGGTGAAACGGATACGCGCAAAGAAGTTGTCTATACCGATTGGGAGCAGGTGGCGAATTTCGCCCGGGAAATTGCCCATTTAACCGACAAACCGACGCCGAAATAAGCATAAAGAATAAAAAACGCGCATTCGGAAAATTATTTTAAATTTCCTCTTGTCAGCTCAGAATAACTCCCTATAATGCGCCACCACTGACACGGAACAACGGCAGACAAGCCGCCGGGTCAGCGGGATTCTCCTGAGAATTCCGGCAGAGAAAAGCAAAAAAATGCTTGACTCTGTAGCGGGAAAGCGTATTATGCACACCCCGCGCCGCTGAGAAAAAGCGAAGCGGCACTGCTCTTTAACAATTTATCAGACAATCTGTGTGGGCACTCGAAGATACGGATTCTTAACGTC
>NZ_KE136722.1:99137-447528 GCF_000407925.1 Escherichia sp. KTE31
GTAGGTGAAGCGACTTGCTCGTGGAGCTGAAATCAGTCGAAGATACCAGCTGGCTGCAACTGTTTATTAAAAACACAGCACTGTGCAAACACGAAAGTGGACGTATACGGTGTGACGCCTGCCCGGTGCCGGAAGGTTAATTGATGGGGTCAGCCGCAAGGCGAAGCTCTTGATCGAAGCCCCGGTAAACGGCGGCCGTAACTATAACGGTCCTAAGGTAGCGAAATTCCTTGTCGGGTAAGTTCCGACCTGCACGAATGGCGTAATGATGGCCAGGCTGTCTCCACCCGAGACTCAGTGAAATTGAACTCGCTGTGAAGATGCAGTGTACCCGCGGCAAGACGGAAAGACCCCGTGAACCTTTACTATAGCTTGACACTGAACATTGAGCCTTGATGTGTAGGATAGGTGGGAGGCTTTGAAGCGTGGACGCCAGTCTGCGTGGAGCCGACCTTGAAATACCACCCTTTAATGTTTGATGTTCTAACGTGGACCCGTGATCCGGGTTGCGGACAGTGTCTGGTGGGTAGTTTGACTGGGGCGGTCTCCTCCTAAAGAGTAACGGAGGAGCACGAAGGTTGGCTAATCCTGGTCGGACATCAGGAGGTTAGTGCAATGGCATAAGCCAGCTTGACTGCGAGCGTGACGGCGCGAGCAGGTGCGAAAGCAGGTCATAGTGATCCGGTGGTTCTGAATGGAAGGGCCATCGCTCAACGGATAAAAGGTACTCCGGGGATAACAGGCTGATACCGCCCAAGAGTTCATATCGACGGCGGTGTTTGGCACCTCGATGTCGGCTCATCACATCCTGGGGCTGAAGTAGGTCCCAAGGGTATGGCTGTTCGCCATTTAAAGTGGTACGCGAGCTGGGTTTAGAACGTCGTGAGACAGTTCGGTCCCTATCTGCCGTGGGCGCTGGAGAACTGAGGGGGGCTGCTCCTAGTACGAGAGGACCGGAGTGGACGCATCACTGGTGTTCGGGTTGTCATGCCAATGGCACTGCCCGGTAGCTAAATGCGGAAGAGATAAGTGCTGAAAGCATCTAAGCACGAAACTTGCCCCGAGATGAGTTCTCCCTGACTCCTTGAGAGTCCTGAAGGAACGTTGAAGACGACGACGTTGATAGGCCGGGTGTGTAAGCGCAGTGATGCGTTGAGCTAACCGGTACTAATGAACCGTGAGGCTTAACCTTACAACGCCGAAGATGTTTTGGCGGATTGAGAGAAGATTTTCAGCCTGATACAGATTAAATCGACAGGTCAGAACATGACGTGTTGATAAAACAGAATTTGCCTGGCGGCCGTAGCGCGGTGGTCCCACCTGACCCCATGCCGAACTCAGAAGTGAAACGCCGTAGCGCCGATGGTAGTGTGGGGTCTCCCCATGCGAGAGTAGGGAACTGCCAGGCATCAAATTTAGCGAAAGGCCATCCGGAAGGATGGCCTTTTTGCGCTGGTGCAGAAAAAAGGCCGGATGCGACGCTGGTGCGTCTTATTCAGCCTACACTTGCCTATCCGTCCTGCTTTTGCATCCACTCCACCACAAAATCAACCAGCCCCTCAACATCATTAATATCCAGTAACGCGACATCAACATTAAGCGGTACATCGCTGGCTACAGCAATGACATGCCTGTCTATCACTAACTCTTCTGGTCGATGTCCGGCTCCATCGCGAAATAGCACAATCTTCGCGATCTCTTCATGCTTGAACCCTTCGACCAGAATCAAATCCAGCTTTGAGGTATCCATTCGGCTTGCGAGGAAATGTAGATCCAGTTCTTCTTCATCTGGTGTTTCCGTCATCAAAGCCCATCGTTGCTGGCTGGCAACGATGGTTTGCGCCGCGCCAGCCTTGCGCAGCTCATAGCTGTCTTTGCCTGGCTTATCAACATCCATATCATGATGCGTATGCTTAATCAGCCCCGGGCGGATCCCTCTGGCGCATAATGCCGGGATCAGTTTTTTCAGCAGCGTAGTTTTTCCGGTGCCACTCCACGCAGCAAAGGCGATTAACGGTATCATCGTTTTTCCTGCCATCGGGCAAGCTCCTCTGGCGTATTCACGTTTATAAATGCCTCTTTGCGATCGCTGAAATCAACCGCGTGACCGCCAGCAAGATTCATAAAAGCCATCACCCGGCGCTCTCCGGACAGCAGGTATTCCTGCAATAATGGCTCAATAGTGCGGTTTACCAGGGCTATAGTCGGGTGATCGCGTTCGCCGTCATGAACCCATACGACAGGCGCATCTTTGCGCTGATGGTTAAGTCGGGAGGCTAAATCCTGGGGAATATAGGGTGTATCGCACGGACAAAACAGAAACCACTCGCCTTTTTCCTGCTGCATTACTGAAAGCATTCCCGCCAGTGGCCCAGGGTAATCCGCCAGAGAATCCGCTATCACTTTCAGACCGGTTGCCTGATAGATTTCCTGATGGCGATTGGCATTAACCACGACGTGAGACAGCTGCGTCATAAGCGCGTCAGCGACATGTTGCCACAGCGGTTTGCCATTTAATTCAAGCAATCCTTTATCTACGCCGCCCATTCGTCTGGCTTTACCGCCTGCCAGCACAACGCCTGTTATCGTCGTCATCAGATTCACCGATATCGCCTCTTTTATTGTGGGATTGACCCTGCTAACGTGTCTGTCTCAAGAGTAAGGAGCATTACTATGAAATGTAAACGTCTGAATGAAGTTATTGAACTCCTCCAGCCAGCCTGGCAAAAAGAGCCAGACCTTAACCTGCTGCAATTTTTGCAGAAACTGGCGAAAGAGTCAGGTTTTGACGGCGAACTGGCGGATTTGACGGATGACATTCTGATCTATCATTTGAAAATGCGTGATTCCGCGAAAGATGCGGTGATCCCAGGTTTGCAGAAAGATTATGAAGAAGACTTCAAAACGGCGCTATTACGCGCACGCGGCGTAATTAAAGAGTAAAAGCTTGTAAGCGGCGCGACCAAAATCATCGTGAAATGATATCCTTCATCATTCGTAATGTTTTCCGGATGATGGGATGAACAACAACGCTTTTACTTTCCAGACACTACACCCGGATACCATCATGGACGCTCTGTTTGAGCAAGGGATCCGGGTGGATTCCGGGCTTACCCCGCTTAACAGCTATGAAAACCGTGTCTATCAATTTCAGGACGAAGATCGTCGACGTTTTGTCGTCAAATTTTACCGCCCTGAACGCTGGACAGCCGATCAAATCCTCGAAGAACATCAATTTGCATTGCAGTTGGTAAACGATGAAGTGCCGGTCGCAGCGCCAGTGGTGTTCAATGGCCAGACTTTATTGAATCATCAGGGATTTTATTTCGCCGTTTTCCCAAGCGTCGGTGGTCGCCAGTTCGAAGCTGATAATATCGATCAGATGGAAGCGGTTGGTCGTTATCTGGGGCGTATGCACCAGACGGGGCGCAAACAGCTTTTTATCCATCGCCCGACCATCGGCCTGAATGAATATCTCATTGAGCCACGTAAACTGTTTGAGGACGCTACGCTGATACCTTCCGGGTTGAAAGCGGCATTCCTGAAAGCGACAGATGAGCTGATCACCGCCGTTACAGCGCACTGGCGGGAAGATTTCACCGTTCTGCGGCTACATGGTGACTGCCATGCCGGGAACATTCTCTGGCGCGATGGTCCGATGTTTGTCGATCTGGATGATGCACGTAATGGCCCGGCTATTCAGGATTTGTGGATGTTGCTGAATGGTGATAAAGCCGAGCAGCGGATGCAACTGGAAACTATTATTGAAGCTTATGAAGAATTTAGCGAGTTCGACACCGCTGAAATCGGACTGATTGAACCTTTACGCGCCATGCGTTTGGTTTATTATCTTGCCTGGCTAATGCGGCGTTGGGCTGATCCCGCGTTCCCGAAAAATTTCCCGTGGTTAACCGGGGAAGATTACTGGCTGCGACAGACGGCGACTTTTATAGAACAGGCAAAAGTTCTACAAGAACCCCCTTTGCAATTAACACCTATGTATTAATCGGAGAGAGTAGATCATGAAAAAGATTTGGCTGGCGCTGGCTGGTTTAGTTTTAGCGTTTAGCGCATCGGCGGCGCAGTATGAAGATGGTAAGCAGTACACCACCCTGGAAAAACCGGTTGCTGGCGCGCCGCAAGTGCTGGAGTTTTTCTCTTTCTTCTGTCCGCACTGCTATCAGTTTGAAGAAGTTCTGCATATTTCTGATAACGTGAAGAAAAAACTGCCGGAAGGCGTGAAGATAACTAAATACCACGTCAACTTCATGGGTGGGGATCTGGGCAAAGAACTGACTCAGGCATGGGCAGTGGCGATGGCGCTGGGCGTGGAAGACAAAGTCACGGTTCCGCTGTTTGAAGGCGTGCAGAAAACCCAGACCATTCGTTCAGCATCTGATATCCGCGATGTATTTATCAACGCAGGTATTAAAGGTGAAGAGTACGACGCGGCGTGGAACAGCTTCGTGGTGAAATCTCTGGTCGCTCAGCAGGAAAAAGCCGCAGCTGACGTGCAATTGCGTGGTGTTCCGGCGATGTTTGTTAACGGTAAATATCAGCTGAATCCGCAGGGTATGGATACCAGCAATATGGATGTTTTTGTTCAGCAGTATGCTGATACAGTGAAATATCTGTCCGAGAAAAAATAATTCATTGTAAATTACATAAAGCCCGTGAATATTCACGGGCTTTTTTTATTATTTAATAAATATAAATACATTCTGATAATGCACTCTGTTACTGGACATTATTTCATCATAAGTGGATATTCAAAGTTTTGCTGTTTTATCAGGGAATATTTATATGATACGTAAGTCAGCTACAGGTGTTATTGTTGCGTTAGCCGTAATCTGGGGTGGTGGCACATGGTACACAGGTACGCAAATTCAGCCTGGTGTCGAAAAGTTTATTAAAGATTTTAACGATGCTAAAAAGAAAGGTGAACATGCCTACGAGATGACGTTAAGTTATAAAAACTTTGAAAAATGTTTTTTTAATTCCCGTTTTGAAATGCAACTTACATTTGATAACGGCGTACCCGATTTCAATATCAAGTCAGGCCAGAAAGTTGCATTTGATGTGGATGTTGAGCACGGTCCGTTGCCCATTACAATGTTAATGCGTGGTAATGTCATTCCCGCACTGGCAGCGGCAAAAGTGAACTTAGTAAATAATGAGCTAACACAACCGCTATTTATCGCCGCGAAAAATAAATCACCCGTTGAAGCGAAATTGCGATTCGCGTTTGGTGGCTCATTCTCCACGACATTAGATGTTGCCCCTGCAGAGTATGGAGAGTTTTCCTTTGGTGAAGGCCAGTTTACTTTTAATGGAGATGATAGTTCATTGTCTAACCTGGATATTGAAGGCAAGGTCGAAGATATTGTCCTGAAATTATCGCCAATGAGCAAAGTAACGGCGAAGAGTTTTACCATTAATTCTCTGACGCGATTAGAAGAAAAGAAATTTCCGGTTGGTGAAAGCGAGTCAAAATTTAATCAGATTAACATTATCAATCGCGGTGAAGACGTTGCCCAACTCGATAATTTCGTTGCAAAAACCAGGCTAGATCGCGTAAAAGATAAAGATTATATCAATGTCAATCTGACCTACGAACTTGATAAGTTAACAAAAGGGAATCAGCAACTCGGTAGTGGTGAGTGGTCATTGATTGCTGAATCTATTGATCCCTTAGCGGTGCGTCAATTTATCATCCAGTATAACATTGCGATGCGGAAGCAGCTTGCTGCACACCCTGAGTTAGCAAACGATGAAGCTGCTCTGCAAGAAGTGAATGCTGCATTGTTCAAAGAGTATTTACCGTTATTACAAAAAAGTGAGCCAGTTATTAAATTACCGGTTAGCTGGAGAAATACTCTCGGAGAACTAAACGCCAATCTGGATCTTAGTATTGATGATCCAGCCAAATCTTCATCATCCATAAATAAAGATATCAAATCGTTCAATTTAAACGTGGCTTTACCGCTTAATGTTGTTACAGAAACAGCAAAACAACTTAATTTATCTGAAGGTATGGATGCTGAAAAAGCCCAGAAGCGGGCGGATAAACAAATCAGCGGGATGATGACATTAGGTCAGATGTTTCAGTTAATCACGATTGACAACAATACCGCCTCGCTACAGTTGCGTTATACACCGGGTAAAGTTGTTTTTAACGGGCAGGAGATGAGCGAAGAAGAATTTATGTCTCGTGCCGGACGTTTTGCACATTAATATAATATCTCGCCTCTGCTAATTCAGAGGCGAGAAAAGCTACTTATTCTGGCGCTGCGATGACATCAATGACGTCAGAAGCCTGTCTTTTTCATGCCACAGTGAGTTCAGCCATTGCTGAAAATGGCGTTTAAAGCTTTTGTCATTGATATAGTCGCCATGCAATTCTTCAGCAATAGGTTGTAAATCCACATGCACGACAATTCTGGTCAGTTTGCCACTTAGCATATCGAAGAATGGTTGACGGTGATTATCCGGGTAACACAGCGTAACGTTGAGCAATTTATCGAATTGTTTACCCAGTACATTCAGCGCCATCGCAATACCGGCAGCTTTTGGCGGCAGAAGATTTTGAAATGTTGAGTGGGTTTGCTGGTGTTTCTCTTCAGTGAAGCGGGAACCCTCAACAAAATTCACAATAGTGGTGGGATGCAGGCGAAATTTTTCGCAGGAACGACGAGTGGTTTCTACATCTTTACCGCGTCGCTCCGGATGACGTAACAAATAAGCGCGCGAATAACGCTTCATAAACGGCATATCCAGCGCCCAACACGCCAGGCCAAGAAAAGGCACCCAGGCCAGTTGCTGTTTGAGGAAATATTTATTCATCGGAATGTGCTTACGAAACAGCACACACAGTACGACAATATCTGCCCAGCTATGGTGATTACAAATAAGCAGATACCAGTTCTTTTTACTTAACCCTTCCAGCCCGTGAACTTCCCATCGCAAATGTGGATTAAGGTGTAGTAATAGCGCCAGTCCTTCGCACCAGCAATACATCATAAAATCACAAAAACGTGAAACTTTTCGCCATATCATTGGCACAGGTAACAATAGTTTTACGATCCCGGCAATGATGATCGGGACGGAACAAAAAATGGTAACCAAAATGGTCAATACGATACTCAGCAAAAGGGTTATCGTAGCGAGTATTCTCGTCATAATTAATTTATTCAAAAAGTTAGCCATAGACAGTGCGCGAAAGAAGCGCAAGGCGCAGATTTTAGCAGAAAACGCCCCAAATAACGGATGATCCTGAAGTAGAAAAATAATTTATATCTATCCACATTAGAAGAAATCCTATTATCTCAATTATTAGGGATGGCTTTATTTATAACTGCATGAAAAACAAAGATAAACATCATGCTGTAAAAAGCATGATAATAAATTAAAAGCGATGTAAATAATTTATGCACAAAGTTATCCACATGACGATTTGCGAGCGATCCAGAAGATCTACAAAAGATTTTCACGAAAAGCGGTGAAAAACTCATGTTTTCATCCTGTCTGTGGCATCCTTTACCCATAATCTGATAAACAGGCACGGACATTATGGTTCAGATCCCCCAAAATCCACTTATCCTTGTAGATGGTTCATCTTATCTTTATCGCGCATATCACGCGTTTCCGCCGCTGACCAACAGCGCAGGCGAGCCGACCGGTGCGATGTACGGTGTCCTCAATATGCTGCGTAGTCTAATCATGCAATATAAACCGACACATGCAGCGGTGGTCTTTGACGCCAAGGGAAAAACCTTTCGTGATGAACTGTTTGAACATTACAAATCACATCGCCCGCCAATGCCGGACGATTTGCGAGCGCAAATCGAACCCCTGCACGCAATGGTCAAGGCGATGGGACTGCCGCTGCTGGCGGTTTCTGGCGTAGAAGCGGACGACGTTATCGGTACACTGGCGCGCGAAGCCGAAAAAGCCGGGCGTCCGGTGCTGATCAGCACTGGCGACAAAGATATGGCGCAGCTGGTGACGCCAAATATTACGCTTATCAATACCATGACGAACACCATCCTCGGCCCGGAAGAAGTGGTGAATAAGTACGGCGTACCGCCAGAACTGATCATCGACTTCCTGGCGCTGATGGGCGACTCCTCCGATAACATTCCTGGCGTACCGGGCGTGGGTGAAAAAACCGCGCAGGCACTGCTGCAGGGTCTTGGCGGGCTGGATACGCTGTATGCCGAGCCGGAAAAAATTGCTGGCCTAAGCTTCCGTGGCGCGAAAACAATGGCAGCCAAGCTCGAGCAAAACAAAGAAGTGGCTTATCTCTCTTACCAGCTGGCGACGATTAAAACCGACGTTGAACTGGAGCTGACCTGTGAACAACTGGAAGTGCAGCAACCGGCGGCTGAAGAGTTGTTGGGGCTGTTCAAAAAGTATGAGTTCAAACGCTGGACTGCTGATGTAGAGGCGGGCAAATGGTTACAGGCCAAAGGGGCTAAACCTGCCGCGAAGCCACAGGAAACGCTTGTTGTCGACGAAATGCCAGAAGTGACGGCAACGGCGATTTCTTACGATAACTACGTCACTATCCTTGATGAAGATACGCTGAAAGAATGGATTACGAAGCTGGAAAAAGCGCCGGTGTTTGCATTTGATACCGAAACTGACAGCCTCGATAACATCTCTGCCAACCTGGTGGGGCTTTCCTTTGCTATCGAGCCAGGCATAGCGGCATATATTCCGGTTGCTCATGATTATCTCGATGCGCCCGATCAAATCTCTCGCGAGCGTGCACTCGAGTTGCTAAAACCGCTACTGGAAGATGAAAAGGCGCTGAAGGTCGGGCAAAACCTGAAATACGATCGCGGTATTCTGGCGAACTACGGCATTGAGCTCCGTGGGATTGCGTTTGATACCATGCTCGAGTCCTACATTCTCAATAGCGTTGCCGGGCGTCATGATATGGACAGCCTCGCGGAACGTTGGTTGAAGCACAAAACCATCACTTTTGAAGAGATTGCCGGTAAAGGCAAAAATCAACTGACCTTTAACCAGATTGCTCTGGAAGAGGCCGGTCGCTACGCCGCCGAAGATGCAGACGTCACCTTACAATTGCATCTGAAAATGTGGCCGGATCTGCAGAAACACAAAGGGCCGTTGAACGTCTTCGAGAATATCGAAATGCCGCTTGTGCCGGTGCTTTCACGCATTGAACGTAACGGTGTGAAGATCGATCCGAAAGTTCTGCATAATCATTCTGAAGAGCTCACTCTACGTCTGGCGGAGCTGGAAAAGAAAGCGCATGAAATTGCAGGTGAAGAATTTAATCTTTCTTCGACCAAACAGTTGCAAACTATTCTTTTTGAAAAACAGGGCATTAAACCGCTGAAGAAAACGCCGGGTGGTGCGCCGTCAACGTCGGAAGAGGTGCTGGAAGAGCTGGCGCTGGACTATCCGTTACCGAAGGTGATTCTGGAGTATCGTGGTCTGGCGAAGCTGAAATCAACCTATACCGACAAACTACCGTTGATGATTAACCCGAAAACCGGGCGCGTACATACTTCTTATCATCAGGCGGTAACCGCGACGGGACGTTTATCGTCAACCGACCCTAACCTGCAAAACATTCCGGTGCGTAACGAAGAAGGTCGCCGTATCCGCCAGGCGTTTATTGCGCCAGAGGATTATGTGATTGTCTCGGCGGACTACTCGCAGATTGAACTGCGCATTATGGCGCATCTCTCGCGTGACAAAGGCCTGCTGACCGCATTCGCGGAAGGAAAAGATATTCACCGGGCAACGGCCGCAGAAGTGTTTGGTTTGCCGCTAGAAACCGTCACCGGCGAGCAACGCCGCAGCGCGAAAGCAATCAACTTTGGTCTGATTTACGGCATGAGTGCTTTCGGCCTGGCGCGCCAGTTAAATATTCCGCGCAAAGAAGCGCAGAAGTACATGGATCTTTACTTCGAACGCTATCCGGGCGTGCTGGAGTATATGGAACGTACCCGCACACAGGCGAAAGAGCAGGGCTACGTTGAAACGCTGGACGGACGCCGTCTATATTTGCCGGATATCAAGTCCAGCAACGGTGCGCGTCGTGCTGCGGCTGAACGTGCAGCAATTAACGCACCGATGCAGGGAACCGCAGCCGACATCATCAAACGGGCGATGATTGCCGTAGATGCATGGTTACAGGCCGAGCAACCGCGCGTTCGTATGATCATGCAGGTACACGATGAACTGGTATTTGAAGTTCATAAAGATGATCTCGATGTGGTATCAAAGAAAATCCATCAATTGATGGAAAACTGTACCCGTCTGGATGTACCGTTGCTGGTGGAAGTCGGAAGCGGTGAAAACTGGGATCAGGCGCACTAAGATTCGCCTGAATATGCCCTTTTTTCGTAAGTAAGCAACATAAGCTGTCACGTTTTGTGATGGCTATTAGAAATTCCTATGCAACAACTGAAAAAAAATTACAAAAAATGCTTTCTGAACTGAACAAAAAAGAGTAAAGTTATTCGCGTAGGGTACAGAGGTAAGATGTTCTATCTTTCAGACCTTTTACTTCACGTAATCGGATTTGGCTGAATTTTTTAGCCGCCCCAGTCAGTAATGACTGGGGCGTTTTTTATTGGGCGAGAGAAAAGATCTGAATTGCCTGATGCATAACGCTTATCAGATTTACGGCGTGAGTCGCAATATTTTGAAGACCTAGGCCAGACAAAGCATTTAAGCTGCATCCGGCACCGGGGAAAGAAAATTATTCGCCGTCCTGATTCTCTTCGACAGGCTGCATTTCGCTAAACCAGGTATCCAGCTTCTGACGCAGCTTATCCACACCTTGTTTCTTCAGCGAAGAGAAGGTTTCTACCTGCACATCACCATTAAATGCCAGCACCGCTTCACGCACCATATTCAATTGCGCTTTACGTGCACCGCTCGCCAGTTTGTCCGCTTTGGTCAGTAGCACCAACACGGCGATATTGCTGTCCACCGCCCACTCAATCATCTGCTGATCGAGATCTTTCAGCGGATGGCGAATATCCATCAGTACCACCAGACCTTGCAGGCTCTGACGTTTTTCGAGGTATTCGCCGAGCGCGCGCTGCCATTTGCGCTTCATCTCTTCCGGGACTTCCGCATAACCGTAGCCAGGCAAGTCAACCAGACGCTTGCCATCAGCCACTTCAAACAGGTTGATAAGCTGGGTGCGCCCTGGTGTTTTCGAGGTACGAGCCAGGCTTTTCTGGTTAGTCAGCGTGTTCAGCGCGCTGGATTTACCTGCGTTGGAACGGCCTGCAAAAGCCACTTCGATCCCGGTATCGGAAGGTAAGTGGCGAATATCAGGCGCACTCATCACAAAATGCGTCTGTTGATAATTCAAATTAGTCAAAGCGGTCGTCTCCGTCAGTCAAAGCTTTTCAGCGATTATACCTGAACCACAATAAAAGACGGATTTTTCGGGGGACATGGTGTAAGTAAAAGCCACATGCTTTGTGAGACATTGCCGATCATCTTTATGCGAAATCGAAGAGAAAATTCTGCGATGCATGTCAAATAGGTCAAATAAATCATGTGATTAGTTTTATACAATAATCTGAAAATGAGAAAATACTGATGATAGTTTATTGTTTGTTTAGCGCAGAAGCGTAAAGTAGCACCCATAGAGCGAGGACGCTAACAGGAAGATGACTCAGGATGAGGGTCAGGAGCGCCAGGAGGCGAAGACAGAGGATTGTCAGGAAGACAAACGTCCGGAGACGTAATTAAACGGAAATGGAATCAACACGGAATGTTCTGGCTAATGGAAAAACAGGGTGTGTTGGCGGCCTGCAAGGATTGTAAGACCCGTTAAGGGTTATGAGTCAGGAAAAAAGGCGACAGAGTAATCTGTCGCCTTTTTTCTTTGCTTGCTTTCTGTTAGATTCCGCCGCAAATCTATACTGAATAAAACGGCAAAAAGACGAACCATTATGAAACCATCATCTTCAAACTCACGCAGCAAAGGTCACGCAAAAGCGCGTCGAAAAACACGCGAGGAGCTGGATCAGGAAGCTCGTGACCGCAAGCGCCAGAAAAAACGCCGTGGTCATGCGCCGGGCAGTCGCGCAGCGGGCGGTAACACTACATCAGGCAACAAAGGCCAGAACGCACCGAAAGATCCACGTATTGGCAGTAAAACCCCTATTCCATTGGGCGTGACTGAAAAAGTCACCAAACAGCACAAACCGAAGAGTGAGAAACCTATGCTTTCACCGCAGGCGGAGTTGGAGTTACTGGAAACGGATGAGCGTCTGGATGCGCTGCTGGAACGTCTGGAAGCAGGCGAAACCCTGAGCGCCGAAGAGCAATCCTGGGTTGATGCCAAACTGGATCGTATTGATGAGCTGATGCAGAAACTCGGCCTCTCTTATGACGACGATGAAGAAGGGGAAGAAGACGAGAAGCAAGAAGACATGATGCGTCTGCTGCGGGGCAACTAACGGATTGCCACCGTGGGCCTTCCCGTTCTGCTGATAACCCTTCCGGTTATATGTTATCTGGTGTGGTTATTCGTTAAACTACAACGGTTGTCGCGGCGACAAAAGTGGCTGCGCAACCGGCTGATGACCCGAACCGGGCATCCGTTGGTACGCCGTAGCCGCCAGAGACGCCATCGGAAGGAGTGAGCATGTCTGTACAGCAAATCGACTGGGATCTGGCCCTGATCCAGAAATATAATTATTCCGGGCCACGATACACCTCGTACCCGACCGCGCTGGAGTTTTCAGAAGACTTTGGCGAACAGGCGTTTTTACAAGCCGTGGCGCGCTATCCTGAGCGTCCATTATCTCTCTACGTACATATCCCGTTCTGCCATAAGCTTTGTTACTTCTGCGGTTGCAATAAGATTGTCACACGCCAGCAGCACAAGGCTGACCAATACCTGGACGCGCTGGAGCAAGAAATCGTCCATCGTGCGCCGCTGTTTGCCGGGCGTCACGTTAGTCAGTTGCACTGGGGCGGTGGTACGCCGACGTATCTGAATAAAACGCAAATCAGCCGCCTGATGAAGCTGCTGCGGGAAAACTTCCAGTTCAATGCCGACGCGGAAATCTCGATCGAAGTCGATCCGCGTGAAATCGAACTGGATGTACTCGATCATTTACGCGCCGAAGGTTTTAACCGTCTGAGCATGGGCGTGCAGGACTTCAACAAAGAAGTGCAGCGTCTGGTCAATCGCGAGCAGGATGAAGAATTTATCTTTGCGCTGCTTAACCATGCGCGTGAGATTGGCTTTACCTCCACCAACATTGACCTGATTTACGGCCTGCCGAAACAGACGCCGGAGAGTTTCGCTTTTACCCTGAAACGCGTAGCGGAACTTAACCCCGATCGTCTGAGTGTCTTTAACTACGCACATCTGCCGACCATTTTTGCTGCTCAGCGTAAAATCAAAGATGCTGACCTGCCGAGTCCGCAGCAGAAACTCGATATTCTGCAAGAAACCATCGCCTTCCTGACGCAATCGGGCTATCAGTTTATTGGTATGGATCACTTTGCCCGCCCGGATGACGAGCTGGCTGTGGCTCAGCGTGAAGGCGTGCTTCATCGTAACTTCCAGGGCTACACCACCCAGGGGGATACCGACCTGCTGGGGATGGGCGTTTCAGCCATCAGCATGATTGGCGACTGCTACGCGCAAAACCAGAAAGAGTTGAAGCAGTACTATCAGCAGGTGGATGAACAAGGTAATGCGCTGTGGCGCGGTATTGCATTAACGCGCGATGACTGTATTCGCCGCGATGTGATTAAGTCGCTTATCTGCAATTTCCGTCTGGATTACGCCCCCGTTGAACAACAGTGGGATTTGCACTTCGCTGATTACTTTGCGGAAGATCTCAAGCTTCTCGCCCCGTTAGCAAAAGATGGGCTGGTGGATGTCAATGAGAAGGGGATTCAGGTGACGGCGAAAGGCCGCTTGCTGATCCGCAACATTTGCATGTGCTTCGATACTTATCTGCGCCAGAAAGCGCGGATGCAGCAGTTCTCACGGGTGATTTAAATAGTGAATGGCGCCTCGTTCACAAGGTACAAAACGAAAGCGCCATCAATGTGCTGAGAACAAGGTTGCCTGATGCGCTACGCTTATCAGGTCTACAAAACCTGTTTTTGTAGGCCGGACAAGGCGTTCACGTCGCATCCGGCATAAACAATGAGCTTCAGCTAAACAGCCCAATCATCGCGACACACAGGATGGCCGCAACGGCAGTTTGCGGTGTGTGGCTATCAACTGCGCCACTCGATACCAGATTAATTATTGATTCCAGCATAATGACTTCCCCCGTTTTCCGGGCAAGATCATACTGAACTTATCGGAACAGTAAAGCGCAAAATAACAGCAATTTGCGCTCAATAATCAATCTTTACACACCAGCCGTGAATCACTCCATCCCCAACTCTTTTAACTTACGTGTCAGGGTGTTACGTCCCCAACCAAGCAGTCGCGCTGCTTCCTGTTTATGTCCCTGCGTATGTCGCAATGCGGTGGTCAGTAACGTCCGCTCCAGCTCTGGCTGCGCTTCAGAAAGCAGGTTTTGATGACCGGAACGCAGCGCCCGATCTGCCCACTGTGCTAACAATGTTGCCCAACTGTCCGGTTGCATAGTGGAAGGACTTTCCGGTACGGTTGATTCAAACAGTTCGCTTGGCAAATCCTGAATCAACACTTCCTGTCCGGCGGCCATCACCGTTAACCAGCGGCAGGTGTTTTCCAGTTGGCGCACGTTCCCCGGCCACGCCAGACGCGTCAGGGCGGCTTCGGTTTCCGGATGCAGCAACTTCGCTTCTACGCCCAATTCGCGCGCGGCAACCTGTAAAAAATGGCGCGCCAGGCGGGGAATATCTTCCCGACGCTCGCGCAGTGGTGGCAGATGAACACGGATAACGTTCAGGCGGTGGAAAAGATCCTCACGGAACTTGCCTTCCTGCACCCGCTGTTCGAGATTCTGGTGAGTCGCGGCAATAATACGCACATCCACTTTCACCGGCGCATAGCCGCCAACGCGGTAAAACTGACCGTCTGCCAGCACGCGCAGCAAACGCGTCTGCACATCCAGCGGCATATCGCCAATTTCGTCGAGAAATAACGTACCGCCATCGGCCTGTTCAAAACGCCCCTGGCGAACGGTATTGGCACCAGTAAACGCGCCTTTTTCGTGACCAAACAGTTCTGATTCGATCAAATCTTTTGGGATAGCCGCCATATTCAGCGCGATAAACGGCGCTTTGGCTCGCGGGCTGTGGCGATGCAGGGCATGAGCGACCAGCTCTTTACCGGTGCCGGACTCACCATTGATCAACACGCTAATCGAAGAACGCGAAAGCCGACCAATAATTCGGAACACGTCCTGCATGGCTGGTGCTTCGCCGATGATATCGGTTGTTGGGCCGTTAAGCTGAATATTGCGTGGCTGCTGCTGTTCCTGGTAATGGCTGATGGCGCGCTCAACCAGCGCCACGGCTTCGTCGATATCAAACGGTTTGGGCAGATAATCAAACGCCCCTTGTTGATAGGCGCTAACGGCGGCATCCAGATCCGAGTGCGCGGTCATAATGATGACCGGAAGCATCGGATGGCGCTGTTTAATCTGTTTGAGCAGCGCCAGCCCGTCCATTCCGGGCATACGGATATCTGAAAGCAGCACATCCGGCGTTTTGCTCGCCAGCGCCTCCAGCACCTCCGCGCCGTTCTCAAACGTCGTACAAGTTAAACCCGCCCCAGCGAGCGCACGTTCAAGCACCCAACGGATGGAACTATCGTCATCGACTACCCAGACTATCCCTCGTTGCATAAACGTCACCTTTATTTCCTGATAGGCAGGTAAACCGAGAACTCGGTATGACCTGGCCAACTGGTAAATTCAATTTTGCCTGAATGCTGATCAATCAAATTACGGGCGATGGATAAGCCAAGCCCGGTGCCGCCTTCGCGACCGCTGACCATCGGGTAAAACAGAGTATCCTGCAAATGAGGCGGAATGCCTGGCCCGTTGTCTTCTACATCGATCCGCGCTGCCAGCCGATAACGCTCACTGTGCAAGGTCAGTTGAAACGCGGTGCGGGTACGCAGAATAATTTCGCCGCCTTCCGGTCCCAGTGCCTGTAACGCATTGCGCACAATATTCAGCAATACCTGTTCAATTTGATCCGGATCGTGCGCCAGTTCCGGCAGGCTGGGGTCGTAATCACGAATCAACCGCACGTTACCCGGCAGTTCCATCGACACCAGCGCCACCACGCGTTCTGCCACCTTGTGAATACTTTCGGTAACACGTGTGCCAGGCAGTTGCGGCCCCAACAGACGGTCGACCAGATTACGTAATCTGTCCGCCTGCTCGATAATCACTTTGGTATATTCGAGTAGTGACGGGTCAGGTAATGCTTTGCTGAGCAGCTGCGCCGCGCCACGTAAACCGCCAAGCGGATTTTTAATCTCATGCGCCAGGCCGCGTACCAAATCGCGGGCAGCTACCTGCTGGGCGTGCTGTAGCTGTTCCTGACTTAAGCGGCGCTGATTATCCATTGGTGCCATCTCCAGCAGGATCATGCCATCTGGCATACGCTGAGCCGTCACAGAAAGGATATGTGAGCGCCCGTCAATCACCAGCGTCACTTCGTTATCGGTAAACCCTTGCCCCGCCTCCAGACTTTCTTGCATCAACTCGATATTTAATGAGAAGTAGCTCAACAGTTCCGGTAACGGCGTACCGAACAATTTGCGGGAGCTTTGGGCGAGCAGTTGTTGCGCGGCGGGGTTGGCGTAATGTATCGCCAGATTGTCATCAATTAACAAAATACTGTTAATCAGCGAGTTGAGGATCTGCCCAGCATCGGGCTGCGTGCCTGTTGCCATAAAGCAGTCTCCTGAACAGGTTGCACCATTTTAGTGCATTATAGCTTTTTACGGATAAAAAGCGCGAAGCATCAGAGAAATGACGGAGAAAAAAGCCCATGCAGAGATGGGCTGAAAGTTTCCACGGCAACTAAATCCCGGCGTTGTTCGCGCCGGGTAGTACAACTTCAACTATTAGACACTGTAGTACAGCTCAAACTCTACCGGATGCGGAGTCATACGCACGCGGTCATTTTCTTCGCGACGTAGAGCGATGTACGCATCGATCGCTTCATCCGTGAACACGCCACCGGCTTTCAGGAACTCGCGGTCCAGATCCAGTTCGTTCAGTGCTTCTTCCAGAGAGCCTGCAACTTGTGGGATCTCTTTCGCTTCTTCTGGCGGCAGGTCATACAGGTTTTTGTCCATGGCTTCGCCCGGATGGATCTTGTTCTTGATACCATCAAGACCGGCCATCAGCAGGGCAGCAAAGCACAGGTACGGGTTAGCCGCCGGGTCCGGGAAACGTACTTCGATACGACGTGCTTTCGGAGAAGAAACCACCGGAATACGGATAGACGCAGAACGGTTACGTGCAGAGTAAGCCAGCATTACCGGTGCTTCGTAGCCCGGGACCAGACGCTTATAAGAGTTGGTGGTCGGGTTTGCCAAGGCGTTAATCGCTTTAGCGTGTTTGATTACGCCGCCAATGTAGTACAGCGCCTGCTCAGACAGACCTGCGTATTTATCGCCCGCGAACAGGTTAACGCCGTTTTTAGACAGCGACATGTGGCAGTGCATACCGGAGCCGTTATCACCGAACATCGGTTTTGGCATAAAGGTCGCAGTTTTACCGAAGCGATGCGCTACGTTGTGCACAACATATTTGTAGATCTGAATTTCGTCAGCTTTTTTGGTCATGGTATTGAAGCGGGTAGCCACTTCGTTCTGACCAGCAGTCGCTACTTCGTGGTGATGGGCTTCAACCACCAGACCCATCTGTTCCATCACCAGACACATTTCAGAACGAATATCCTGAGCAGAGTCTACCGGTGGAACCGGGAAGTAACCGCCTTTCACTGCCGGACGGTGACCTTTGTTACCACCTTCGTATTGGGTGGAGGAGTTCCATGCGCCTTCGATATCGTCGATAGCAACGTGAGAACCGGAGATAGAAGATCCGAAACGGATGTCATCGAACAGGAAAAATTCTGGTTCTGGCCCGAACAGTACGGTGTCGGCAATGCCAGTAGAGCGCAGGTAATCTTCGGCGCGTTTCGCGATGGAGCGCGGGTCACGGTCATAGCCTTGCAGGGTGCCAGGTTCAAGGATGTCGCAACGGATAATCAGGGTAGAGTCGGCGAAGAACGGGTCAATCACTGCGGTGGATGCGTCTGGCATCAGCACCATGTCGGATTCGTTAATGCCTTTCCAGCCGCCAATCGAGGAGCCGTCAAACATTTTGCCTTCTTCGAAGAATTCAGCATTCACCTGATGAGCAGGGATAGTGACGTGCTGTTCTTTACCTTTGGTATCGGTGAAGCGCAAATCAACAAACTTCACTTCGTGCTCGTTCAGCATCGTCAGTACGTGTTCAGCGGACATACTTTAACTCTCCTGGATTGGTCATTGTCGTCGTGGTAACGAAATCTGCAATTATTTTGGCCGTGTCGCCGTAAAAAAGATAAAGCGAAATCTGTGCCAACTTTTAAATTGCCCCTAAAAGGCGTTATCATGCTTAACATCGTGCAAAAGGGCTGCACCGTGATGTGAATGTTGCACCAATATAGTGCTTCAATGGAAACATTAAGCACCATGTTGGTGCAATGACCTTTGGATAACCCTTTTTATGCTCCGTGAAAGCGATCACAAAGGGACTCTGCAATACTTGTTTGCGGAGGATGTTTGTGATCCTGTTTTGTAGTGCGATTAATCCGTGTACAATAACGCGCTATTTCTAATGCCTGAGGCAAAGTTGTGATCGAAAAATTGCGTAATATCGCCATCATCGCGCACGTCGACCATGGTAAAACCACCCTGGTAGACAAGCTGCTCCAACAATCCGGTACGTTCGACTCTCGTGCCGAAACCCAAGAGCGCGTGATGGACTCCAACGATTTGGAGAAAGAGCGTGGGATTACCATCCTCGCGAAAAACACCGCTATCAAATGGAATGATTACCGTATCAACATCGTTGATACCCCGGGGCACGCCGACTTCGGTGGTGAAGTTGAACGTGTAATGTCCATGGTAGACTCAGTGCTGCTGGTGGTTGACGCATTTGACGGCCCGATGCCGCAAACGCGTTTCGTAACCAAAAAAGCGTTTGCTTACGGCCTGAAGCCGATTGTTGTTATCAACAAAGTTGACCGCCCAGGCGCGCGTCCTGACTGGGTTGTGGATCAGGTATTTGACCTGTTCGTTAACCTCGACGCGACCGACGAGCAGCTGGACTTCCCGATCGTTTACGCTTCTGCGCTGAACGGCATCGCGGGTCTGGATCACGAAGATATGGCGGAAGACATGACCCCGCTGTACCAGGCGATTGTTGACCACGTTCCTGCGCCGGACGTTGACCTTGACGGTCCGTTCCAGATGCAGATTTCTCAGCTCGATTACAACAGCTATGTTGGCGTTATCGGCATTGGCCGCATCAAGCGCGGTAAAGTGAAGCCGAACCAGCAGGTTACTATCATCGATAGCGAAGGCAAAACCCGTAACGCGAAAGTCGGTAAAGTGCTGGGCCATCTCGGTCTGGAGCGTATCGAAACCGATCTGGCGGAAGCTGGCGATATCGTGGCGATCACAGGCCTTGGCGAGCTGAACATTTCAGACACCGTTTGCGACACGCAAAACGTTGAAGCATTGCCGGCACTCTCCGTTGATGAGCCGACCGTTTCCATGTTCTTCTGCGTTAACACCTCTCCGTTCTGCGGTAAAGAAGGTAAGTTCGTAACGTCTCGTCAGATTCTGGATCGTCTGAACAAAGAACTGGTACACAACGTTGCGCTGCGTGTAGAAGAAACCGAAGACGCCGATGCGTTCCGCGTTTCTGGTCGTGGCGAACTGCACCTGTCTGTTCTTATTGAGAACATGCGTCGTGAAGGTTTCGAACTGGCGGTATCCCGTCCGAAAGTTATCTTCCGTGAAATCGACGGTCGTAAACAAGAGCCGTTCGAAAACGTGACTCTGGACGTTGAAGAACAGCATCAGGGTTCTGTAATGCAGGCGCTGGGCGAGCGTAAAGGCGAGCTGAAAAACATGAATCCAGACGGTAAAGGCCGCGTACGTCTCGACTACGTGATCCCAAGCCGTGGTCTGATTGGCTTCCGTTCTGAGTTCATGACCATGACTTCCGGTACGGGTCTGCTGTACTCAACCTTCAGCCACTACGACGACGTACGTCCGGGTGAAGTGGGTCAGCGTCAGAACGGCGTACTGATCTCTAACGGCCAGGGTAAAGCGGTAGCGTTCGCGCTGTTTGGTCTGCAGGATCGCGGTAAGCTGTTCCTCGGTCACGGTGCAGAAGTTTACGAAGGTCAGATTATCGGTATTCACAGCCGTTCTAACGACCTGACCGTAAACTGCCTGACCGGTAAGAAACTGACCAACATGCGTGCTTCCGGTACTGACGAAGCCGTTGTTCTGGTTCCGCCTATCCGCATGACTCTGGAACAAGCTCTGGAGTTCATCGATGATGACGAACTGGTAGAAGTTACTCCGACCTCTATCCGTATTCGTAAACGTCACCTGACGGAAAACGATCGTCGCCGCGCGAACCGTGGTCCAAAAGAAGATTAATTTTTCTTTTTAGTCGTGAAAAACCTGCCAGTGATGGCAGGTTTTTTTTTGCCTTTGCAGGTCTGATAAGATGCGTCAGCATCGCATCAGGCATTATCGAAAGCCCTGCACACGGAGAAAATCCGCAATCGCGTCAGTGTTGTTGTGACCAATAACACTTTCAGCACAGGCACTCGCCATTACCCATCGCAATGCCTTTCCCAGCCATCCTCAAAATAAAGGCTATGATTTCATCCAGCGCGATGCACCTGGGTTAACCCGCTTACCCAGGCACCTGACGCAATAAATCTAACGCCGGAATTTGTGACGCCAGATAAGCCGCTGGTCATAGAAACTCGTCGGCCATTTACGCCTGAATCTTAACCATTCATCTATTGTGAAAAAGCCAGTGAAATTACTCTGCTTTTTCGCAATCAGCGTCACAAGATTACCCATATTGCCACATAGCCAAACCCCTCCTTTCCCGCTACAGTTAATTTCCTGTGGCGAGAAAGGAGGCAAAAATGCTCTATATCTTTGATTTAGGTAATGTGATTGTCGATATCGACTTTAACCGTGTGCTGGGAGCCTGGAGCGATTTAACGCGTGTTCCGCTGGCATCGCTTAAGAAGAGTTTTCATATGGGGGAGGCGTTTCATCAGCATGAACGTGGGGAAATTAGCGATGAAGCGTTCGCAGAGGCGCTGTGCCATGAGATGGCCTTACCGCTAAGCTACGAGCAGTTCTCCCACGGCTGGCAGGCAGTGTTTGTCGCGCTGCGCCCGGAAGTGATCGATATCATGCATAAACTGCGTGAACAGGGGCATCGCGTGGTGGTGCTTTCCAATACTAACCGCCTGCATACCACTTTCTGGCCGGAGGAATACCCGGAAATCCGCAACGCTGCCGACCATATCTATCTGTCGCAAGATTTAGGTATGCGCAAACCGGAAGCGCGAATTTACCAGCATGTTTTACAGGCAGAAGGTTTTTCACCAGATGAGACGGTCTTTTTCGATGACAACGCCGATAATATAGAAGGGGCTAATCAGCTAGGCATTACCAGCATTCAGGTAAAAGATAAAACCACCATCCCGGACTATTTCGCGAAGGTGTTATGCTAAAAACCATCCATGAAAAAGCCAGGCATCGTACCCGTCCGCTATGGGCCTGGCTGAAACTACTCTGGCAACGCATTAATGAGGACAACATGACAACCCTGGCAGGTAACCTTGCCTATGTGTCGTTGCTCTCATTAGTGCCGCTGGTTGCCGTTGTTTTTGCGCTTTTCGCCGCTTTTCCCATGTTTTCCGACGTCAGCATTCAGTTGCGTCACTTTATTTTCGCCAACTTTCTGCCTGCCACCGGCGATGTTATCCAGCAATATATCGAACAGTTTGTTGCCAATTCCAACAAGATGACCGCCGTCGGGGCATGTGGCCTGATCGTCACGGCGTTATTGCTGATGTACTCCATCGATAGCGCACTTAACGCCATCTGGCGCAGTAAACGGGTGCGTCCCAAAATTTACTCGTTTGCCGTGTACTGGATGATTTTGACGTTAGGGCCGCTGTTGGCAGGTGCCAGTCTGGCGATCAGTTCCTATCTGCTCTCCCTGCGCTGGGCGAGCGATCTCAATACCGTCATCGACAATGTGCTGCGTATTTTTCCGCTGCTGTTGTCGTGGATCTCCTTCTGGCTGCTGTACAGCATTGTTCCTACCATCCGCGTACCTAACCGCGACGCTATTGTCGGCGCGTTTGTCGCCGCGCTCCTGTTCGAAGCAGGAAAGAAAGGTTTCGCGCTTTATATCACCATGTTCCCGTCGTATCAGCTCATTTACGGCGTACTGGCGGTGATCCCCATTCTCTTCGTCTGGGTCTACTGGACATGGTGTATCGTCTTGCTTGGCGCGGAAATTACTGTCACTCTCGGGGAATACCGCAAACTAAAACAAGCAGCTGAACAAGAAGAAGACGACGAACCATGATTGCATTAATTCAACGCGTAACCCGTGCCAGCGTCACCGTGGAGGGAGAAGTGACGGGCGAAATTGGCGCGGGACTTTTGGTGTTATTGGGTGTCGAAAAGGATGACGACGAACAGAAAGCAAACCGTCTGTGCGAGCGTGTGCTCGGCTATCGCATCTTTAGCGATGCCGAAGGCAAGATGAATCTCAACGTGCAACAGGCCGGCGGCAGTGTGCTGGTGGTTTCCCAGTTTACCCTTGCCGCAGATACCGAACGAGGGATGCGCCCAAGTTTCTCCAAAGGCGCATCACCGGATCGCGCAGAGGCGTTATATGACTATTTCGTCGAACGCTGCCGTCAGCAGGAGATGAACACGCAAACAGGACGCTTCGCTGCGGATATGCAGGTATCGCTGGTCAATGATGGCCCCGTGACATTCTGGTTGCAGGTATGAGCCAGCTTCCAGGGGTATCACGGGAAACAAGAGAGAGTATCGCTATGTATCACCTTCGGGTTCCACAAACAGAAGAAGAATTAGAGCGTTACTATCAGTTTCGCTGGGAGATGTTGCGTAAACCCCTGCATCAACCAAAAGGTTCGGAACGCGACGCGTGGGATGCGATGGCGCATCACCAGATGGTCGTTGACGAGCAGGGTAATCTGGTGGCGGTAGGGCGGCTGTATATCAATGCCGATAACGAAGCCTCCATCCGTTTTATGGCGGTACACCCGGACGTGCAGGACAAAGGGTTGGGGACGCTGATGGCGATGACGCTTGAGTCGGTGGCGCGTCAGGAAGGTGTTAAACGCGTGACCTGTAGCGCCCGCGAAGATGCGGTGGAGTTTTTCGCCAAGCTGGGGTTTGTGAATCAGGGAGAAATCACCACACCAACTACCACGCCCATTCGTCATTTTTTGATGATTAAACCTGTCGCTACTCTGGATGATATTTTGCATCGCGGCGACTGGTGCGCACAGCTCCAGCAGGCGTGGTATGAACACATCCCATTAAGTGAAAAAATGGGCGTGCGTATTCAGCAATATACTGGGCAAAAATTTATCACCACCATGCCGGAAACCGGCAATCAGAATCCGCATCATACGTTATTTGCCGGGAGTTTATTCTCGCTGGCAACACTCACCGGTTGGGGGCTTATCTGGCTGATGCTGCGTGAACGTCATCTCGGCGGAACGATTATTCTGGCTGACGCGCATATTCGTTACAGCAAGCCGATTAGCGGTAAACCTCATGCGGTAGCCGACCTCGGTGCGTTAAGTGGCGATCTCGACCGTCTGGCGCGCGGGCGTAAAGCGCGGGTGCAAATGCAGGTTGAAATCTTTGGCGACGAGACGCCTGGTGCGGTGTTTGAAGGGACGTATATCGTTCTTCCCGCTAAGCCATTTGGCCCGTATGAAGAGGGCGGGAACGAAGAAGAGTAGGGTGGACGTTTTAATTAAAGACCGGTTGGTGGTGGCACTGACCGGTCAGTTACGGATGATTAATTTCACCTTAATCTCCGGTGCTGTAAAGAAGCTGACTTTTTTCGGGTACACCACCTGGATGATGCAAATGAAGACCCAATCAAAAAAATATTCTTGAATATAATATATTCATAACACCCATAACTCATCCTTATTATTTATTGTCGCTTTTCTGTGGGAGTGTCCCCGCCTAATTAAGAGTAATAAATTATTCTGGGCGATAACTAAGCCATTTTTGAGTAACAATTAAAATAATTGCAACTGTTGTATTATTTCTGGAAAACGTCTCGCAAAAACAAAACCGTATGAAAAAATAAGCTTTCGTCAGTTAATTTTTCGGCGTAATTTTCGCACATACATTAATGAGTAATTTATGTAAGGTGGTGAAAATGGCGATGAATACGGTTTTTCTTCATTTATCAGAAGAGGCAATTAAACGGCTGAATAAGCTCAGGGGCTGGCGTAAGGTTTCGCGATCTGCAATTTTACGCGAAGCGGTAGAGCAATATCTGGAGCGTCAGCAATTTCCGGTGCGTAGGGTAAAAGGCGGCAAGCAAAGGAGTGAGGCAGTAGGTGTTGAAGAATAGTGTAAGCTGCGCGAGGAATGGTAATGGCAAAAATGATACCAATCAGAATACTGAAAAGTGCGCGTTGTTCATACCGGATGCGGCTTGCACGCCTTATTCGACCTACAAAATCATGCCAATTCAATATATTGCAGTTTTTGGGGTAGGCCTGATAAGCGTAGCGCATCAGGCAATCTTACGTTTGTCATCAGTGACATACCAATAACCTTATCGATGTGTTGCTGGGAAAATTGAGACCAAACAGGCACTGACAGCATGGACTTGAATTGGTAACGCGGAATACGAGAGATGGTGTATCACACCTTATGAGCTGTAATCCGGGCGACCTGCGCCACCCGGAAAACGTCAGAGATTACTCTCCTTCACCCGGAAACAGGAACGGGTTGATGGAACTACGGGCATAGCCTTCTTGCTCCATTCGTGCATCCAGTACCAAGGAGGCGAGGTCATCTGCCACGGCTTCAACTTTCGGCTCTTTTTCCTGATAAAGAATCTTCAGGTAAGTGCCACAGTCATCGCAGCTTTCGGCTTTAATCGCGGCCTGTTCGTCATCCAGCGACCAGTAATGCAGTTTGCCGCTCTGCTCGCAGTTGCTGCATTTTACGCGCACCACGTGCCATTCGGTTTCGCACAGGTTGCAGTGCAGATAACGCAGACCCTGAGTGGTGCCAATTTGCACCATGCTGGACACCGGCATAGAACCACAAACCGGGCAATATTGACGTTGTTCGCCGTATTCTGCGCGGGCTTTGCCGGGGATCAGGTTAGCCATTTGCGCCCAGTAGAGCGACAGCGCGGCCCAGATAAACGGTGCTTTATCGCTGCTGACGGAGGAGAAATCAGAGGCAAACAGCGCGCTGGCCATATCTTCCAGCTCCTGGGTTGATGCCTTCTCCAGATTCTCAATCACGGCCAGCGCCGGACCGCTCATTTCAGGTTTCAGCTCGGCAATCAGCGCCATCAACAGTTTTTGCCAGTGCTTATCGCGCGGCAGAACGTGAATATCCAGCGGTGGCTTGCCTTGTGCGCTGGCTTCTTTAATGCGTGCAGTCAGATCCATCTCCAGCGGATGGTCGTACAGCACCACTTCCTGGGCGTGGGCGATAAGCGCAGCAAAGCGCAGGTAATCACCCAGCGGATTATTTTCTGCCAGTTCGCGCAGACGCTCGGCGCGGCGGTTGTACAAATTTTTGAGCCGAGGGAACAATAACGGCGGAATCATATCCGCCGTACGTTTCTCGCTCGAACCCAGCTCATCTTGCGGGATTATGCGAATACTCATTCAGCTTTCTTTTCCGTTGTCTTGCGGACTTCACGATACCAGCGTGGATGGTGTTTCTTCGCCCATGCGCTGGTAACCCATCCTTCCACCATGGCGGTAATCGTGCCTTTCACCCAAAGGGCGGCGTAGATATGCACCATGATAACCACAATTAACGCTACTGCGGCAAATGAATGCAGCATTAACGCGAATCGGATCACCGGGATTGAGAAAGCAGGCGCAAAATAAGGACGCCAGATAATCACACCGCTCACCAGCAGCAGAACCAGGAAAATAATCGCTGCCCAGAAAACGCATTTCTGACCGAAGTTATAACGCCCGGTGTCACCTACTTCCTCGTTGACGACGATCTTACGAATATTCTTCGCCCAAAAGATATCATCCCGATTGATTAGGTTGTGATGCCAGTAACGGAAAAACATGATGATGAACGAGGCAAACATAACCACGCCGACAAACGGGTGCAGAATTCGCGCCAGCTGCGGTGTGCCCATGATTTGCATCAACCAGTTGAAGGATGGGAACAAAAAGCCCAGCCCACTCACCGCCGCCAGGATGAAGCAGAAGGCGGTTACCCAGTGGTTGATACGTTCCGGCGCGGTGTAGCGCACGATGGTGTCACGTCGTTTCATTTGCGCTCCTCGTCTTTCTCTTCGTGCAGATTGTTCTCTTCCTCATCCGCACGGTTCGGGCCGACACCCACGTAGTGGAAGATACTGGCCGCAAAGGTAGCCGCAAAGCCAACAGCCGCGAGCGGTTTCCAGATGCCTTTCCAGAATTTCACTGTTTCGCTGATTTCCGGGTTCTCCGGCAAGCCATGATACAGATTCGGCTTGTCAGCATGGTGCAGCACGTACATCACGTGTGTACCACCGACGCCAGCCGGATCGTACAGACCCGCATTGTCGTAACCACGGGTTTTCAGCTCAGCCACACGCTCGCTCGCCAGCGTTTTCATCGACTCTTTCGTACCGAAATGAATCGCGCCCGTCGGGCAGGTCTTCACACAGGCCGGTTCTTGCCCAACCACCACGCGGTCAACGCATAGCGTACATTTGTAGACGCGGTTGTCTTCCGGGTTGAGGCGCGGAATATCGAACGGACAGCCCGCAATGCAATAACCGCAGCCAATGCACTGCTCGGACTGGAAGTCGACGATGCCGTTGGCATACTGAATAATTGCACCTTCCGCCGGACACGCTTTCAGGCAGCCCGGATCGGAACAGTGCATACAGCCGTCTTTGCGGATCAGCCATTCCAGTTTGTCATTCTGCTCCACTTCCGAGAAGCGCATTACCGTCCACGATTTGGCGCTTAAATCATTGGGGTTATCGTACACCCCAATGTTATTGCCGACGGTATCGCGAATGTCGTTCCACTCTGAACACGCCACCTGACAGGCTTTACAGCCGATACAGGTGGTAACGTCGATGAGTTTCGCCACTTCTTCCTGGAAGTCCCGCGCCTGAGGCGCGGGGGTCAGACCGTTAGTCGCGGAACGACGAATGATATCTTGAGATTGATAAGCCATATGTCGTCTCCGTTACACCTTTTCCACATTCACAAGGAAGGACTTAAACTCCGGCGTCTGCGTGTTCGCATCACCGACGAATGGCGTCAACGTATTGGCAATAAAGCCTTTTTTCGCCACGCCTTCATAGCCCCAGTGAATCGGAATACCGATGGTATCGATATCTTTGCCGTTCGCTTTCAGCGTGCGAATACGTTTGGTCACCACCGCTTTGGCTTTGATATAGCCACGGTTGGAGGAGACTTTCACGGTATCGCCCTGAGCAATGCCAAGTTTATTCGCCAGCGACTCACCGATTTCCACAAACTGCTCTGGTTGCAAAATCGCGTTCAACAGCGCGTGTTTGGTCCAGTAGTGGAAGTGCTCGGTCAGACGATAGGTGGTTCCGACATACGGGAACTTATCGGCTTTACCCAATGCTTCAGCGTCATCTTTAAAGATACGCGCAGCCGGATTCGAGATAACGTTTGGATGCAGCGGGTTAGTCCCCAGCGGCGTTTCAAACGGCTCGTAGTGTTCCGGGAACGGACCTTCCGCCATCTTATCGAGAGCAAACAGACGCCCCATGCCTTCCTGCTGCATGATAAACGGCCCAACGCCGCTGCCCGGAGGCGCTGCGCTGTAGTCCGGAATATCCCAGCCGGTCCACTTGGTGCCGTCCCATTTCAGCAACTGACGCTTCGGATCCCACGGGTTACCCTGCGGGTCTGCGGAGGCGCGGTTATACAGGATGCGGCGGTTAAGCGGCCATGCCCATGCCCAGCCCAGCGTGTTACCGAGGCCAGACGGATCGGCGTTATCTCGGCGTGCCATCTGGTTGCCTTCCGGCGTCCAGCTACCGGCGAAAATCCAGCAGCCACAGGAAGTTGTACCATCATCGCGCAGTTGGGCGAACGAACTAAGTTGTTGGCCTTTCTTGACGATAACCGCACCGGTTGCTGGATCGGTAATATCGGCCAGCGCCTTACCGTTGCTCTCCATCGCCACTTCTTCTGAAGATGGCTCATGCGGAATGGCGTAGTTCCAGGTCATGTTCAGTACCTGATCCGGGTTCGCGCCACCCTGTTCGGCATACATCTTGCGCAAGCGCAGGAAGATACCGGAGAGGATCTCGCCGTCGGTCAGTGCAATCCCTGGGGCGTCCGCACCTTTCCAGTGCCACTGCAACCAGCGACCGGAGTTAACGATAGAACCGTTCTCTTCCGCGAAGCAGGTCGATGGCAGGCGGAACACTTCGGTTTGGATCTTCGACGAATCAACTTCGTTCAGCTCACCGTGGTTCTGCCAGAAGTTAGAGGTTTCAGTGTTCAGCGGGTCGATGGTGACGAGGAACTTCAGTTTCGACAGACAACCGATCACTTTGTTTTTGTTCGGGAATGAGGCAACAGGGTTAAAGCCCTGGCAGATATAGCCATTGACCTTGCCCTCTTTCATCATCTCGAAGTATTGCAGGACGTCGTAACCTTTATCCCACTTCGGCAACCAGTCAAAGCCCCAGCTATTTTCCGCCGTCGCTTTATCACCAAAGAAGGCCTTCATCATTGAGACGAAGAATTTCGGATAGTTGCCCCAGTAGTTTACCTGGCCTTCCAGCAGCGGTTTCGGCGTGTTGGCGGTAAGGTAAGTTTGCAGGTCGGTCTGCTTCTCGCTTGGCAGCGTCATGTAACCCGGCAGGCTCTGCGACAGCAGCCCCAGATCCGTCAGCCCCTGAATGTTGGAGTGACCGCGCAGGGCGTTAACGCCGCCACCTGCCATCCCCATGTTGCCGAGCAGCAGCTGGATCATCGCCATGGTACGGATGTTCTGCGCACCAACGGAGTGTTGCGTCCAGCCGAGCGCGTAGAGGAACGAGGCGGTTTTATCGTGTGCACTGGTTTCGGCGATGTATTCGCAGACTTTCAGGAACGCGTCTTTTGGCGTACCACAGATGTTTTCAACCACATCTGGCGTATAACGGGAAACGTGCTGTTTCAGCAAGTTCCACACGCAGCGTGGATGTTGCAGCGTGGTATCGCGTTTGGCGAAGCCGTTTTCGTCCAGTTCGTAAGTCCAGGAGGATTTATCGTACTTGCGTTTTTCCGCGTCGTAGCCGGTGAACAGGCCATCTTCAAAGCCGTAATCTTCACGCACGATCAAGCTGGCGTTGGTATAGGCTTCGGTGTATTCGCGGTTGAATTTTTCATTGTTCAGCAGGTACAGCAATACGCCTGACAGGAAAGCAATGTCAGTACCGGAACGAATAGGGGCATAGTAGTCAGCCACCGCCGCCGTACGCGTAAAGCGAGGATCAATCACAATTAGCTTCGCGCCGTTGTGAATTTTGGCTTCCATCGCCCAGCGGAATCCTACCGGGTGAGCTTCAGCGGCATTACCGCCCATCACCACGACGAGGTTGGCGTTCTTGATGTCGACCCAGTGGTTGGTCATCGCACCGCGACCAAATGTTGGAGCAAGACTTGCTACCGTTGGTCCGTGTCAGACACGCGCCTGGTTGTCGACCGCGAGCATACCCAGCGCGCGGGAGAATTTTTGCGTTAAATAGCCGGTTTCGTTACTCGACGCGGAAGCACACAGCATCCCGGTGGAGAGCCAGCGGTTAACAGTCACGCCTTCGGCGTTTTGCGCAATGTAGTTCGCATCGCGGTCTTCTTTCATCAGTTTGGCGATGCGATCAAACGCCTCTTCCCAACTGATTTGCTGCCATTTATCAGAACCAGGCGCACGGTATTCCGGGAACTTCAGACGGCTTTCGGAGTGGATGAAATCCACCAGGCCAGCGCCTTTCGGACAAAGTGCACCACGGTTGACCGGGTGATCCGGATCGCCTTCGATATGGAAGATAGATGCTTTGGCGTTTTTTGCTCCGTCACCGAGGCTGTACATCAACAGCCCGCAACCAACAGAACAATAGGTGCAGGTATTACGGGTTTCGCGGGTGCGCAGCAGTTTATACTGCCTTGTTTCCGCGAGTGCTACGCTGGGTGCAAAGCCCAGTGCCGCTGCCGTGGTGCCTGCCATACCGCCAGCGCAGATCTTAAAGAACTGCCTTCTGCTGACCTGCATGGATTGCTCCTTGTTTCGACATTGTCACGTCCCATTTACATTCGCTTGCTGCGTGTGCAGGGAGTGGGAGTTATTTTTCTTTGCGGAAGGGGCCGCAAAGGTCCAGAATTGGCTCAATTTCCCTCCATCCAGGAAGGGTTTGTAACAGAATACCATAATCTTGGTGTGTGTGTTCTTATCTGGTTAAGAGAAAGTGAAAAAAACACAGCAAAAAGAAATCAAAAATGTGACAAATATCACGGGAATGCGACAAATTGAGTTATGGCAGCGTGACGATTTACAACATTCCCGGCTTGATGAAGTCGCGGAAGAAGTTCCCGTTGCGTTGGTCTACAACGGCATTTCGCACGTAGTGATGATGGCTTCGCCAAAAGACCTTGAACGCTTTGCGCTTGGTTTTTCGCTTTCCGAAGGAATAATCGAAAGCCCGCGTGATATTTTCGGCATGGATGTTGTTCCCTCGTGTAATGGTCTGGAAGTGCAAATCGAACTTTCCAGCCGTCGCTTTATGGGGTTGAAGGAGCGCCGCCGGGCGCTGGCGGGGCGTACAGGCTGTGGCGTGTGCGGCGTGGAGCAACTTAATGACATCGGTAAACCGGTGCAGCCGCTGCCGTTCACCCAGACGTTTGATCTCAACAAACTGGATGATGCATTACGCCATCTCAATGATTTCCAGCCCGTGGGGCAACTGACCGGTTGTACCCATGCCGCAGCCTGGATGTTGCCGTCTGGCGAACTGGCGGGCGGACATGAAGATGTGGGTCGTCATGTGGCGCTGGATAAACTGTTAGGTCGGCGGGCGCAAGAAGGTGAACGTTGGCAGTCGGGGGCGGTGTTGGTTTCCAGCCGCGCCAGCTATGAAATGGTGCAAAAATCGGCGATGTGCGGAGTAGAAATTCTGTTTGCGGTGTCTGCCGCGACAACGCTTGCCGTAGAAGTCGCCGAGCGATGTAACCTGACGCTGGTAGGTTTTTGTAAGCCGGGACGGGCGACGATTTATACCCATCCGCAACGGTTGATTCATAATTAAAGAAATACCGCAATTCTGATTCTGGATTGCGGTTTTATTTTTTTATTAAATAATGCTGAATATGTTATTCAGCATTTAAATAATAATTTCACCACAAGAAATTATCTCGTTAACTCCGGTTTATATCGATATACTCCAGTCGCATTAATCCTTTAAGAATTAATCATTATTTATATAAGACATTTTGTTTTAATCATCGCGTCAATAAATAAATGTTTCCGATGAGTGAATGAAAATAACAAACCTTGCACCGGTTGTAAAAAACAGCAATGTATTTTCAATAGTGGGTGATGGATTATGAGTATTGAAAAATGAGTACATTACAGTTACCTGGCAGTTCATATTCTACAGAAGTTAATTTAAACGGCTTAATTGAGGTGCTCAGTAAGCATCTTTACTCCACCCCCGTGGTCGCCGTGCGGGAATTAGTGCAGAACGGGCATGATGCGATCGTGCGCCGCAGGATTGAGCAACCCGATGCGCCAAATGATAACTCTATTCGTGTGGTGGCAGACGTGGCGAAATCCACCATCACCATTAGCGATACCGGCGCGGGTCTGACAGAAAGCGAAATTCACGGCTTCCTGGCTACAGTGGGCGTGGGTTATACCCGAATGCTGCGCCAGCAGGATGACAATACCGGTTTAATTGGTATGTTCGGCCTCGGTTTTTTGTCGGCATTTGTACTGGCAAAAGAGGTCACGGTGTTGACAACATCCTGGCAAACGCCGGATCAGAGCTGGAAATACCACTCTACCGACGGGCAAAAATATACCGTTACAGCGCATCAGACCTCGGAGCCGGGGACGCAGGTGATTCTGACGCTCAAAGAAGAGTACAGCCATCTGGCGAGTAACAATTTGCTGAACCGCGTCCTTTCCCGCTACTGCATATTGCTGCACGAACCGGTCTATGTGGGGGACGCCAGCGAGCCGGTGAACAAACTCCAGCCACCGTGGCGTGAAGAAACGCCAGACGGCGTAACGATGCACCGTGCGCTGGTACAGCGTAAAAATCTCGCCTTTGCCGCCCAGTTTGAATCTTCTTTTGAACCTATTTGCACCATTCCGGTGGTGCCAGCGGGAATGAGCGATGCAGTTGGAATTTTATGGATTCAGGATGGCGCAACCTACGGTACCAGCGATAACCGCAACCTGTCGCTGTTTTTGCGCGGCATGTTACTCGATGACGAAGCGCGTGAGCTGTTACCGCCCTGGGCCGGTTTTATTGGCGGCGTGATTGAGTCATCGAAACTGACGCCGACGGCGAGCCGGGAAGATCTCCAGCGCGACGAAACCTGGGTCGCGGTGCAGGAGGCGTTAAAAGAGGCGCTGATTTCTGGTTTATCCGATCTCGCACAAAATCAGCCAGAAATCTGGCGACGGGTATTAATGCGCCATAACGAAGCGTTGCTTGGCGCAGCGTTGTGTGATGACCGTCTGTTTGATTTGCTCAAAGACCGTTTACAGGTGCCAACGTCAAAAGGCGCGCTGCTGGCGAAAGATTTACGCGTTAATAACAGCATTCATATTCTGTTAAGTCGCGACGGCGGTTTCGAAGAGATGCTGTTCCACATTCTGCAACGACCTGTTGCTCGTGGCGATCGCTATGCCGTGGTGCCATTTTTACGCCGCTGGGCGCTGTTATATCACTGCCGGATTATTGAAGTCGGTACGCAAACGGGCAATGAGCAGTTGTTCAGCCTGGCGGAATTACCCGAAGAGCAGGTTGCTTATCTGGAAGAGCATCTCTGCGATGGCGAGCAATTAATTATCTCGCGCTTTGAACCGGCCGTTTTACCATTAGTGGTAACGCCAGATCGGGAAGCGGAATTAAAACAAATTCTTGAACAGGATGACGCGGATAAACGTATTAGCACCGCAGCGTTAATGCTGGCACGGCAATTTACCTCGCAAATCCAAAAGACCAAAACGTCAAGTCTGTATATCAATCTCAATAACCCCTGCATCATGCAACTGGTGACGGCATTACAACATCAGCAACAGCCAGCGGCGGCATTACGGTTATTAAAATCGCTGAAAGTAATTTTGTGCTCCAGCGGTAATAAAGAACAGCAGTGGGATTTACACCAGGCGCTGGATGATTTTACTCAGGTTATTCCTGTCTTAATTAATCAAGGAAAATAAAATGGATACATGGGAGTGGTACAACAAATATAGCCAGGAGTTGCGTGATGCCGGGCAGGAGTATATTCCGCAGATAATTGATGATTTTTCTGAAGGTGTTTTACATCTGCAAATGGAAAAGTGCGATTCGTTATTACCGGAAATGAAAGCACTGAATCAGGTGGCAAAAAATCCGTGGCTGGAAATATTTATCGGACACTGGGAGATGCGCCATCGTCTGACCAACTACGAAGAAGGCGAAAAAGTGCTGCCTGACGTGGTGGCGCTGTTTGAAAAAGCGCATCGGGAAGAGGCGAAAGATTGCCCGCAATCTATCTGCGTTACGCAGGATTTATCCGCCTGCTACGAGAATATAGATGCCCCAGGCTGGGCCAATGAACGCATGGCGGTGTGTGAAGAAACCATCGCGCGCATTGATCCGACCTGGAGCTGCTTTATGTGTTTATCCTGCGAATATGCCAGTGCGCTGATGGATTCCAACAGAACAGAAGAGGCGTTGGTTTATATCGACAGGCAAATCGACGCGGTAAAAGCATCGGGGAGTGAATATTTAGAAGCACTGCTGGCAACTCGTGCCGATATTTTGGTTGCCCTTCAGCGTTACGATGAAGCACGTGAAGTGATTGATGAACTGGCAAAAGAGAATGATTATTGGGGACGCGACCGCATCAATTATCAACTCAAAAAACTGTACATCATGGCGTTATGCGGGCAGGACAAAGAAGTCTGGGAGGAATTGCCGCGTTGGTCAGATCTGACTCCCTATTCATGGGGACTATGGCTGAAGATTATTACTGAATTACTGCCCCGCAATCCACAGAGAAACCACTGGCAACTGGCGCGAATCATCCAAAAAATGCTGGAGCACCGTTCACAGGCCGGGGCGCACCGCAAAGTGGTTGATCTGGCGAAACTGCAAATCACTCTGGCACTGGAGCGTGAATCCGTCTGGATTGCCAAAATGGCGATGAAGCTGGCTCAGCGGCACATACCGAAATTACGCGCGTTATTGGGGGTTGATCGCGAGTTTCTCGAACTTAGTGAAAAAATTGCCGCTAAAGAGGCGGAACTGCTTGCTCGCCCGGTTGTTGAATCGCCTGAAAATAGCGATGAAGAAACGCAGCCTGACCCCGAAAAAGACGTCGAAATATTCCGCCGTGCTTACCTGAACACGCCAGATGATACGGAATTGCTGGGTAAACTGGTCAATGCGTTAAAGGCTTGCAATGCGATTGATGAGTCGATTGAACTGCTGCAAAGCTATGTTGAAAGCCACATCCAGGAAGATAACGGCCTTTGCTTCGATCTGCTGGATCTCCTGCTACACCGTGGCGATCAGCAAGCGATCGAACAACTGGCGAAGCAGTATGAACGGGCTGGGCTACTACATATGGCCTTGTGGTTCCGCGCGCGAGTGATCAACCAACAGGAAGACTGGAGTGAACTGGAGTCGATTGGGCAACAGTTGCTGCAAAATGAAAAAGGGCGTGAGTGGATCGGCGTTTATCGCATGTGCTCCTGGGCAGCACAAAAACAGGAAGCCTGGGATCGGCAGCTGGATTATTTACAGCAATTGCAGCAACTTATGATTAGCCGTGAAGAAGATATTCGCAATCTCCAGTGGGATATCATGGCGACCGCCAGCATCTTACAACAGTGGGATTTGGTGCGGACTATCGCCGCAGAACTGGAAATCGAACTCACGGAAGGTGAAGGTTTTATTGACGAAAAATGGGGGTTACTGAATATCCGTTTCCGGGAAAACTTCGAATACCGCTATTACTATGCCCAGCGGATTGGACCGGTAACGGCAAGGATCATTGAACCAACCTACCGGACCGATTACCCACAACATGTTGATGAAATTGTCGTTTTCGATGCGGAGATGTTGAATACCCGGCCTGAAGATGAGGAAGAACAGAAGAATTTCACGCCGCTTTATGGCTGCCTGAAAACCATTATCCCGACTGAATACGGCGAGTCCTGGTTCTGCGAAGGCGTTATGCCTGGTGAAGAACAGTTTAATGCCTTCCGTGAGGCGCTACGTGAACGAAACTGGTACTACTGGAGCAACAGTAACGATGACTATACGTTAACGGACAGCCATCAGGGAGAAGATGCCGAGCCACTGCCCGCGTTATATTTTGTTATCAGCGCGCCGCGTTCGGTTGCTAAAGCTAATATTGATAAAACGCTAAGTGAGTTAACCGCAGACTGGGAACATCCGTTGTGTTGGTGGCGACTTGCCAAAGAAGCCGGAGCGAACGAAGAGAAACATGCTGCTATTTCTGAACGTTATGGGATGTAATGCAGGTTTAAATAATGGGGGGCAGAAACTTCCCTCCCGCAATGGTTGAACTGTTAATTGAATTAAGTCCTGTAATTTAGATATAAAATTACAGGACTTATTCATTCAGTGAATTGTAGCTATTTATTTATAAACAAAACGCGTGTAGTGACGCTTTCTTTTTTCCTTTATTATATTCACTCTCTTATTTATCTATTTATAAGGCAATTAAATGAAAAGGAATTTATTATCTTCAGCTATTATTATCGCCATAATGGCCCTCGGTATCACCGGATGTGATGATAAAAAAGCCGAAACAGAAACTCCCCCGCCCGCCAATAGTCAACCTGCCGCACCAGCTCCTGAAGCCCCCGTTGCAAAAGCAGAAGCTAAGCCTGAAACGCCTGCGCAACCGGTGGTCGATGAACAAGCGGTTTTCGACGAAAAAATGGATGTCTATATCAAGTGCTACAACAAGTTACAGATCCCTGTACAGCGTAGTCTGGCGCGTTATGCGGACTGGCTGGAAGATTTTAAACAGGGGCCTACCGGTAAAGAGAGGACTGTCTATGGCATCTACAGTATTAGTGAATCCAATCTCTCAGAGTGTGAGAAAGGCGTGAAAAGTGCTGTGGCGTTAACGCCTGCACTGCAACCTATTGACGGCGTGGCGGTGAGTTATATCGATGCTGCCGTGGCGTTGGGTAATACCATTAACGAAATGGATAAATATTACACCCAGGAAAATTATAAAGACGATGCGTTTGCCAAAGGGAAAACGCTGCACCAGACATTCTTAAAAAATCTTGATGCCTTTGAACCTGTCGCAGAATCTTATCATGCGGCAATTCAGGAAATTAATGATAAGCGCCAGCTTGCGGAACTGAAAAATATTGAAGAAAGAGAAGGGAAAACATTCCACTACTACTCTCTGGCAGTCATGATCTCAGCGAAACAAATTAATAACCTGATCTCGCAAGATAAGTTTGATGCCGAAGCGGCAATGAAGAAAGTGACTGAGCTGGAAACGCTGGTGGCGCAGGCCAAAGAAGCGGATAAAGGTGGCATGAATTTCTCATTCATCCATTCGGCAGACCAATATCAGCTTGAGGCTAAAAAATATGTTCGCCGCGTAAGAGATAAAGTCCCGTACTCTGACTGGGACAAAGAGCAACTTCAGGACGCAAACTCAAGCTGGATGGTCGAAGACTCTTTCCCGAGAGCGTTACGCGAGTACAACGAAATGGTCGATGATTATAATCGCCTACGTTAAACGTTTCTGATTCTTGTGCGCAATGTAGTCGGGAGCATATCAATTCATAGTACCGGGGCGATGAAGCCCCGGCGTGAGAGATTACTGCCCGTAATAGGCATTAGCCCCGTGCTTACGCAGATAGTGCTTATCTAAGAGTTCATTTTGCATGGCAGGAAGCTGCGGCGCGAGCTGGCGCGAGAACAGCCCCATATACGCGCACTCTTCCAGCACCACAGCATTATGCACCGCATCGGCGGCGTTTTTACCCCAGGCGAACGGGCCGTGAGAATGCACCAGTACCGCCGGGATTTGTGCCGGACTCCTGCCGCGCTCTTCGAAGGTTTTAATGATCACTTCGCCAGTCTGGTATTCATACTCACCGTTGATCTCCTCTGCGGTCATCTGGCGCGTGCAGGGGATCGCACCGTAAAAATAGTCAGCGTGAGTCGTACCCCAGGCAGGGAGATCAATCCCTGCCTGCGACCAGATAGTGGCATGGCGCGAGTGGGTATGCACAATGCCGCCAATTTCTGCATAGCGGCGATAAAGCGCCAGATGCGTTGGCGTGTCGGAAGAGGGCTTTTTGCTGCCTTCCACCACCTTACCGCTGGCTATTTCAACCACCACCATATCGTCGGCGGTCATCACGTCGTACTCGACGCCGGAAGGCTTGATCACCATCCATTGTCGCGTCTTATCTACTGCGCTGACATTGCCCCAGGTGAACGTCACCAGATGGTGAGCGGGAAGCGCCAGATTCGCCGCCAGCACGTCGGCTTTCAGTTGCTCTAACATATAAAACCAGCCTCCTGCATACGCGCTTCAATCCAGCGCCGCGCCTGAATAATCTCCAGCACCGGTTCTTTGGCTTTTTCGGTCCACATCTCAATCAGGAAAGAACCGCGATAGTTCAGTTCATGCAGCGTTTTGAAGATGCCAACGAAATCGACGCAGCCTTCGCCAAACGGCACATCACGGAACTGTCCGGGGCTTTGCTCGGTGACTGGCAGGGTGTCTTTCAGGTGAATAGCCGCGATACGGTCAATGCCCAGTTTCAGTTCTGCGGGAACATCATTACCCCAGGCGCTGAGGTTGCCGACATCCGGGTAGACGGTGAACCATGGCGAGGCGAGCATCTCGTCCCATTTTTTCCATTTGCTGATGGAGTTCATAAACGCGGTGTCCATAATCTCCACCGCCAGCATCACTTGTGATGCCGCCGCCTGTTCAACCGCCCACGCCAGTCCTTCAGCAAACCGTTGCCGGGTGCCTTCGTCATGGTCTTCGTAATAGACGTCGTAGCCCGCCAGTTGAATGGTGCGAATACCAAGGTCGCGCGCCAGGCGAATCGCGTTACTCATGATTTCCCGCGCCCGCTGGCGCACCGCCTCGTCGCGGCTACCAAAAGGGAAACGGCGATGGGCAGACAGGCACATTGACGGAATAGCAATGCCCGTTTCGATCATCGCGGTAACCAGCGAAGCACGTTGTGCGGCGCTCCAGTCCAGGCGTGACAGACGTTCGTCGGTTTCATCCACCGACATTTCGACAAAATCAAAACCGCAGCTTTTTGCCAGCACCAGTCGCTCCGGCCAGGAGAGATCTTTCGCCAGCGCCTTTTCATAAATACCTAACGGATGATTACGCACGTGCGCCTCCCCAGATTGAGTCGATTTGCGCATGAAAATCAGCGGCCACCTGCGCCGGATTTGCTGCGCCTGCCAGCGCCCGCCCGGCAATAAACGCTTTCACGCGGATATCTTTAAACAGCGGCAGGTCAGCAGGGGTAATCCCGCCAGTAATAGAAAGTTCGAGGCCGATATCAGAAAGAGCCTTCATACGCGCCAGATCCGCCTCGCCCCATTGCTGCCCGCTGGCCTGTGCGTCGCGACCACGATGATAAATCGCCTGCCGTACACCAATGCGATGCCAGTCACGTGCGTCGTCCAGTGTCCAGTTGCCGAACAGCTCTATCTGGATTTCACCGCCGCAGTGTTGCGCCATCGCGTGGCCTTTTTCCACCGTGGCGAGCGGCGCGGCGCAGATGATGGTCATCCAGTTGGCGCCCGCGCCAAACGCCTGTTGCGCGAGCGTTTCACCGGCATCAGCGACCTTCCAGTCAGCGACGATGATTTTGTTCGGGCACTGTTCACGCAAGGCTTTCACCGCGCCAAGCCCTTCGTTTAAACAGAGAATGGTGCCCGCTTCGACGATATCGACGCTGTCTTTTAACCGCGTCACGTCGCGCTGCGCGGCTTCAAGTGATGAGTGGTCGAGAGCCAGTTGCAGAAGTGGTCTGCTCATAGTGTGTGTTCCTTAATGCGGGTGTGATAACCCTGAAGTGCGGCAATGAGTTGCTGATAGCGTTGATATTTTTGTTGGTAATGCTGATGCGCGGTCATGTCCGGCAGTAATGTGCGTAGCGGATGTTGCGAGCTGTGCTGGGCCTCGCTGAAGTTGCGATAAACGCCCGTACCGACACGGGCAGCGAGCGCCGCGCCAAAGCATCCCGTTTCTTCCACCTGCGGCAGCTCGATACGCAGACCGCTGACGTCCGCCAGCATTTGCATCCAGACATCGGAGTGCGCCGGACCGCCAGTCACGCGCAGGGTGTGAACAGCGGTAAAACGTTCACGCATCCGGTTGAGGTGGGTCATGTGGCTGAACACCACGCCTTCATAAATGGCCTGCAACAGGTGCGCGCGGGTGTGAATGGCCTGCATCCCGTAGAAACCGCTGGTCATCTCAAGTCCGGCGTTACTGCCGTACAGGAACGGCAGGAAAAAGAGATCGCCTCCGGCTTTCGGCAAGCTGGCAACGGCCTGATTAATCTCAGCAAAAGAGATTTCTCCCCACTGCGCGGTAAACCATTCGAGATTGCCGGAAGAGGTAGGGCTGGCTTCGTGAACGATAAATTGACCGTCATTAACGTAGCGGCCATAGACATACGGATGCGCTTCACCGTCACGTAAACCGCTGGTTATGCCGCTGGTCACCGCCCAGGTTCCCATCACCGCATTGAGGGTAGATTCGTCTTCGATCCCGGCGCAGAGTGCGGTGGAAACCACATCAAAAAGGCCACCGACAACGGGCGTACCCGCTTTCAGACCGGTCTGTGCGGCTGTCTGAGCGGTGATCTCCCCGCAGATTTCGGCAGATCCAACAACAGGCGGCAGGGCGTGGTTGATTTCACCTATCCCCAGCCAGTCGGTGAGGCACGGGTCATATTCCCCAAGACTCATGTTGTAGAGATTGGACTCGGAAATATTGCTTTCTTCGCAGCCTTTGACGCCGGTTAAACACCAGCGCAGGTAGTCGTGCGTCATCATCACGCAGCCAATTTGCGCATAACGCTCAGGTTCGTGCATTTTCAGCCAGCGTAACAGCGACACCGGATGCCCGGTCCACAAGGTTTGGCGGGTCAGCGGGTAGAGTTTTTCCGGGACGCCATCTTCCTGCCAGCAACGGACGATTTCCATCGCCCGGCGGTCAGAGGACAAAATGGCGTTACCTAGCGGTTTGTTATTTTTATCGAGTAAAAACAAACCTTTCCCTTGTGCGGAGATACCGATACCCACAATTTGCTCCCCGCTAACGCCGGAATGGGTAAGCAGGGCGCGAATGACAGCCATGCAGCATTGCCACAGTTCTGCCATATCGCGCTCTGCCCAGCCTGGCTGCGGGCTTAATGCGCACAGCGGCAGGCGCTGCACGCCCGCCTCCCGGCCTTCGCGGTCATACAGTCCGGCTTTCAGCCAGCTACCGCCACAATCTAACCCCAGCCAGTATTGCGTCATGGTTTATTGCACCTCATCCACGGCTTTCAGCAGTTCAGCGCCCTGCGGAACATCTTTAACAAACATGTCGCGAACCTGATTACCCAATGCATCGCTAAAGGCTTTGCGGTCGAGATCGGTAATCACTTCAACGCCCGCGTCTTTCATGCCGTCGATGATTTTTTGCTGATCTTCAGCAACCAGTTTGCGCTGATAGTTACCCGCTTCTTGCGCAGATGTGATCAGTGCCTGCTGGAACTCAGGGGTTAAGCCATCAAACTTCGCTTTGTTGATCACCACCAGAAGTGGGGAGTAGGCGTGATGGGTCAGAGAAAGGTACTTCTGCACTTCATAAAATTTTGCTGACCAGACGACGTTAATCGGGTGTTCCTGGGCGTCGATGGTGCGGGTTTCCAGCCCGGTATAGACTTCGGCAAATGGCATCGGGATCGGGTTAGCACCGAAGATTTTGAATGCCGCAATATTCATTGGACTATTGTTGGTACGGATCTTCAGCCCTTGCAGATCGGCGGGAGTTTTAACCGGTGCACGCGAGTTGGTGACATCGCGCCAGCCGTTTTCCCAGTAAGCCAGCACTTTCAGCCCTTTACCTTCAAGGGAGATTTTCAGCTCATCACCGACTTTACCGTCGAGGGTTTTATGCGCATGGGCGGTATCGCGGAACAGGAAAGGGACATCGAGCAGGTTGATGACGGGCGAGAGTCCCGTAAAGTTATTGGAGCCAGACATCTCCATATCAATAGTGCCGCCGCGCACGCCGCTGATCATCGCCTGCGCATTGCCGAGGGTGCTATCCGGGAACAGTTTTAACTTCAGTTCGCCTTTGGTTTTTTCTTGCAATAATTCGTTGAATTTTTTTGCTGCAATATGTTGTGAATCGGTTTGCGAGGTTTCATAACCGAAACGTAATGATTGTGCCGCCAGAGAAGATGTACTGAACGCCGCCACTCCGGCAAATAATAAAGCGTAGGTTACAGAACGTAATTTCATTATGATTTCCTTTTAACTCATCCATTTAAGAGGAGCGGTAATAAGCCCCGGTATAAAAATAAATAATGCTAACAACATGAATAAAACCATGACGTAAGGCGCAACGCCTTTTACCGCATCGTCAAATTTAAGTTTTGCCACGCCGCATACCACGTTAAGGACGTTACCGACCGGGGGCGTAATCAGTGATATTGAACAGTTGATAATAAACATGATGCCGAAATAGACCGGATCTATTCCCGCTTCTTTCACTAATGGCATTAATACAGGTGTAAGAATTAATACGGTGGGCGTTAAGTCCATTACCGTGCTGATCACCATAATAGCAAGCATAATGACGATGAATAATAAGCGAGGCGAATCAACCAACGGTTGTAATAGCTCCGATACCATCATGGGTAATTCGGCGATCGTAATAAGCCATGCAGATACCGCAGCAGAAGCCACCAGGAACATGACCACGGATGTGGTTTTCGCCGCGTTAATCAGAACATGATAAAGCGTGGAGAAGGTCATTTCGCGATAGACCACCACCGAGACGAACAGAGCGTAGAAGGCGGCAACCGCGCCTGCTTCGGTAGGCGTAAATAACCCCGAACGGAAACCGCCAATAATAATTATCGGCAAAAAGAGCGCCCAAATACCGGAGACTAAAGATTGCCAGACTTCCCGCAGTGAGGCTTTTGGCTGGCAAGGCAGATTCAGCCGTTTTGCCTGCCACCACCAGGTAATCATCAGCGTGACGCCCATCATGATGCCCGGCGCGATGCCCGCCATAAACAGTTTACTGATAGAGAGTCCGCTGGAGACGCCGAAGATAATGAGTGGAATAGAGGGAGGGATAATGGCCGCAATAATACCGCCAGAACCGATAAGTCCGGCGGCGCGATTTACCGGATAGTTGGCCTGACGCATCATCGGCACCAGCAGCGCCGCGACAGCTGCGGTATCAGCAACCGCAGAACCGGAAAGGCTTGCCATGATCATTGCCGCCAGCACGCCAACGTAACCCAGACCGCCTGGCCTGTGACCCACCAGTTTCATTGGCAGGTCGACAATACGTTGCGACAGGCCGCCCGCATTCATGATCTCACCCGCCAGCACAAAGAAGGGGATCGCCAGCAGGGAGAAACTGTCTGCACCGTTGACCAGCGTTTGCGCCAGAATTTGCACATCAAAGATATCCATCCAGAACATCAATGAGATGCCGCACAGCAATAATGCCCAGGCGATGGGAACACCAATCGCGATAGCGCCTAACAAACTGACAATAAATATAAGAATTGTCATCGTCAGACTCCTTGTTGATTTTGGCTGATGGTATTTGTGAACTGCCGGTATAAATGACGCAATTCCAGCAATGCGATAATCAGGCTGGTGGGGATAGCGGCGGCGTACATTAAGCCAACGGGTACGCCGAGAATGGGCGATAAGTTACTCCAGTCCTGTGACGTTTTTTCTATTGCACCCCAGGCCAGACCCAGACACAGCAATAAAATGAGCGTATGGGTTAGCAGCGAAACACGTTGTTGATTAGTGGGAGAGAGTTTTTCGACTAAAAAAGTAACCTGCACATGGCTGTTGTCCATATAAGCAACGATAGCGCCAATAAAGGTTAACCAGACAAATAAAAGCCGGGATAATTCATCAATCGATAATATGCTTGTGTGAAATCCATATCGAAGAATGATATTAATAAAAATAATACAAGACAGTATTGCGATGATGAGCGCAAGAATGCCTTCGAGTATCCGTTTCATAACGAGTCCTTCTTGTTATGCAATATGTTTTCATTAATTAATGTTGTTGGTATTCGTAATATTTATTGGAGAGCGATTAATTAGAATCTGGCAAAATAATGAATCGTTTTAAATAGATTCATTTAGAGAGTGAATGCCATTGCGTAATATTTCGATGCGGTGCTGAACATCAGCAGCAGCATGGATTTCTAATAACTTGATGCCCGAAAATTGCAATGTTGATGGTTCTGCTACATTAAATAACTCGCGAACATGATCTGTGGTCATCAGGCTTTCTGCACAGAATGGTGCAAACGGCGCGTGTAAATCCTGCCATTCTCCGTATGCTCCGTTTAGCGTCGTACCAGAGAACATCAACGCGCCGAGTTTCCCGGCCTGTTTCGCCATTTGGGTATGGGTCAGCGGCAACGCTGTATTGCGGCCTTCAATGGCGGATCGCGCCCAGTTGATACAGATGCTGATGTCATAATCGGCAATGACTTCCAGCACATTTTCCAAAGGCAAAAAGCCTTTGCGTGGAGCGGCAGACGTCATGGCATCGCAGTGTTCCAGCACCAGTTTGCACGGCCAGTCCCAACTGGCGATTTCTTTTAACGAGCGGGCAAAAGCATCCGTCGCTTGCATAACATTGGGATTCGTTGCTAACGGTGCGGCCTGGATCTCCAGTGCGAGCACTTTATTAGCCTGCAATGAGTTGATTTTATGGAACAGGTGGCAATAGTACGCCACGCAGGCCTTGCGTTGTTCTTCATCGCTGGAGGCGAGACCAAAGCCGCTGTTTTCGCTGCGGCGACGCATGGTTTCCATCACAGCGGTGATGACAAATTTCCAGCTTTCCGGCGTATGGCGAAGTAACCATTGATCGCCAAGAGGATGGAAGTTTTCCAGGCAGGGTTGTTCCAGACCGCGAATATCAGGGGTATCTGATAATTGTCGCCAGAATTCCTTCTCTTCCTCTTCACTTCTTTGATGAAAAGAAGGTGCACAGGGATACGCGCCGATAATATAACCGACATTATTCGCTTTCATTTTGTGCTCCAGTAATAACTTTTTATAAAGCGCAGAGGGCGACTTTAACCACGATTTTGCGGATTGCCGTAGGGGCATTTTTATTACATGCCGGTCGGTGAACATCCTGCGGGAAGAAAATAGCGTAGCTACCCGGTATCATTTCTATAAATGATTCATGTTCACTATCGTGATAAAAAATAATATCGCGTTGCTCTAATAACGACTCACTGAATTTATTATTTCCCGTATCAATAGCAATGCCGATTTTCTCTTCACCCCACGCCAGAAACTGAATATCGATATACCGACGATGCACTTCCGGACGGTTTTCCACCGCTTCGCGTGTGGTTAAATCGATAATTTGCGCATAAATATTCTTGCCGTCGATTTCGACGACGCCCGGCTCCAGGGCGTTGAAGTCGGTGGTGCGCAGAAAATCGAGCGCCTTTTCAATGGCGACGGGCAAACGGCACGGATTAGGTTGTGTGATATGTCCAAATATCATGGTCTATCTCCTTATAATGCCTGGATTTTTGCCCATACGCTGTCGTCAATGGTAATTCCGTTACGACGGTTTTCTGCCAGCAGGGTAGTGAATTCGTGACCGGGTAAACGAATGGCCTGGTTTTTGTCTGCGCGCTCGGCGCTAGTAACGTAATCCATAATGCGTTGCAGTTTGGCATCGCGGGTGGAACCGTCGATCAGTTTGTCCACTTCAATGGCAATAAAGATTTGTGAAATGCCGTACTCGTCGCTGTTGTCCTGGGTGACTTCAGCAACCGATGCGCCGTCAGAAAGGAGAGTGGCTATCATATCCAGCACAATCGACATGCCAGAACCTTTCCAGTAACCCATCGGCAAAATGCGGCGATTTTTCTCGATAATGCCAGGTTCTTTGGTCAAATTGCCCTCATCATCAAACCCACCATCGACCGGCAGCTCGCGTCCCGCCAGACGATTCACTTCTAACATGCCGTAGGAGAACATCGACATCGACATATCGACCATGGTGATGGGGGACGAAGGAATGGCGACGATCAGCGGGTTAGTGCCGATGCGACACTCTTTTGCGCCCCACGGCGGCATTACGGCGATGGAGTTGGTCCAGCAAATGCCAATATAGCCTTTTTCCGCCGCCTGCCAGCCGTAGCTGCCGCCGCGCATCCAGTGGTTGGCATTACGTAACGCGACCAGGCCAATCCCGTGAGTTGCCGCCAGTTCAATGGCGCGATCCATCATCTTTTTCGCTGTCAGGTTACCGATCGAACGCCGGGCGTCCCACTGCTCAATCGCGCCGAGGCTGGTTATACGTTTGGGTTGGGCGTCAGGAATGATATCGCCGTTTTCCAGTTGCTGAATGAAACGGGGGAAACGGTTAACGCCATGAGAATAAACGCCGGATTCGGTGGTGCGGGCGAACATCTCTGCACATGCATCGGCCGTTTCACTGTCAACGCCACGTGAAATTAATACCCGATTAAAGGCTGTTTTTAACTGCTCAAATGTCACTTTCATCCCTGGCTTCCTTGTGTTTGTTGATCGCTTTTTTAGCTTAAAATTCCACTATGCGAAATTTGATTTCAAATATATCGATCGCTTTTTAACAAAGCAATCCGCGCCATGATTTTCAAAAATTAATAAAATCAAATAGTTACAAATTATCTGTCGAGATCGTGAACTGCGACACACTTTGCGTTACCATCAGGGCGCGATAAAAAGGGGAAGAAAGCGATGGGAAAAAAAGAGCACGAGTTGGCGCAGGAAAAAGAGCGCCCAGCTGGAAGTCAGAGCCTGTTTCGCGGGTTGATGCTGATTGAGATTTTGAGCAACTATCCAAACGGTTGCCCGCTGGCGCATCTCTCTGAACTGGCTGGCTTAAATAAAAGCACGGTCCATCGTTTATTGCAGGGGCTACAGTCCTGTGGCTATGTGACAACTGCGCCCGCTGCGGGGAGTTACCGCCTGACCACAAAATTTATTGCTGTCGGGCAAAAGGCGCTGTCGTCGCTGAATATCATTCATATTGCCGCGCCGCATCTTGAGACGCTGAACATCTCCACTGGTGAAACCATTAACTTTTCCAGTCGAGAAGATGATCACGCTATTTTGATTTATAAACTGGAACCTACTACCGGTATGCTACGAACCCGCGCCTATATTGGTCAGCATATGCCGCTCTACTGTTCGGCGATGGGTAAGGTTTATATGGCGTTTGGTCATCAGGACTACGTGAAATCGTATTGGGAAAGCCATCAGAATGAAATCCAGCCGCTAACCCGCAACACCATTACCGAACTGCCCGCGATGTTCGATGAACTGGCGCACATTCGTGAAAGCGGCGTGGCAATGGACAGAGAAGAGAATGAACTCGGCGTCTCCTGTATTGCTGTTCCGGTGTTTGATATTCATGGGCGGGTGCCGTATGCGGTGTCGATTTCGCTTTCGACATCACGCCTGAAACAGGTGGGGGAGAAAAATCTCCTGAAACCGCTGCGTGAAACTGCGCAGGCTATCTCCAATGAACTGGGATTTACCGTCCGCGATGACCAGGGCGCGATCACATAACGCTTTTGGCAGGTGGCAAAACTTTAATATTTCCTTCGTTGGATCAAAGCAATAATGGCGCACTCTCTGGCACGCTGCGGTTTTAGTGCAAAGGAGTGATCATGAACCGGTTTATTATTGCGGATGCGACGAAATGTATCGGTTGCCGTACCTGTGAAGTGGCTTGCGCAGTGTCGCATCAGGAGAATCAGGATTGCGCTTCGTTGTTACCTGGCGAGTTTATTTCCCGTATTCGTGTCATCAAAGACTACACCTGGACCACGGCAGTAGCCTGTCATCAGTGTGAAGATGCACCGTGCGCGAATGTTTGCCCTGTGGACGCTATTCGCCGCGAACATGGGCATATCTTCGTTGAACAATCACGTTGTATTGGCTGTAAAAGCTGTATGCTGGCTTGCCCGTTTGGTGCGATGGAAGTGGTTTCTTCGCGCACAAAGGCGAGGGCGATTAAGTGTGACCTGTGCTGGCATCGGGCAACGGGACCAGCCTGTGTTGAAGCCTGCCCGACAAAGGCGTTGCAATGTATGGATGTTGAGAAAGTGCAGCGGAATCGGCTACTACAGCAGCCTGTTTGAGACATTATTCCGGCGGTTCTCAACGCCGGAATAGTGCGTTTCGTTTATGCCGGATGAGGCGTGAACGTCTTATCTGGCCTACAAAACCTTACAAATTCAATATATTGCAGAAATTATGTGGCCTGATAAGCGTAGCGCATCAGGCAATTTTTAATGACTCTCAGCCCAGGCGCGTTCAATCTCTTCCGCCAGAATCTTCACACCTGCCTCGATTTTCTCCGGCTCTGGTACGTAGTTCATGCGCATACATTGATGCGTATGCGGCCACGGTTTATCCAGTCCCGGGAAGAAGTTGTGCCCCGGCACCATCAGCACGCCGCGTGCTTTCAGCCGCTGGTAGAGCTGCTCGGTCGTAATGGGCAAATCCTTAAACCATAGCCAGAGGAAAATGGCTCCTTCCGGTTTATGAATCAGGCAGCGATCTTCCGGTAAATAACGGCGAATGATGGCGATAGTTTCCTGAACACGCTGGTAATAGAACGGCTTGATGACCGTTTCTGACAGGCGCAGCAGATCGTTACGCTTAATCATTTCGCACATCATCGCCGGACCAATACCACCAGGCGCCAGGCTGATAATGCCGTTCATATTAGTGATAGCGGTGATGATTTTTTCATTGGCGATGATAATGCCGCAGCGCGAACCTGGCAGCCCCAGTTTGGAAAGGCTCATGCATAGCACGATATTCGGATTCCACAGTGGGCGCGCTTCGCTGAAGATAATGCCAGGGAACGGGACACCATAAGCGTTATCAATCACCAGTGGAATACCGTGCTGATTCGCCAGCGCATCCAGCTTCAGTAACTCTTCGTCAGTAATCACATTGCCTGTTGGGTTCGTCGGTCGCGAGACGCAAATCATCCCGGTCTCTTCGCCAATATGCAGATGTTCAAAATCGACGTGGTATTTAAACTGGCCTTCTGGCAGCAGTTCAATATTTGGACGCGCAGAGACGAAAAGATCTTCTTCCAGTCCGGCGTCAGCGTAGCCAATGTATTCCGGTGCCAGCGGGAACAGCACTTTTTTGACCCGACCATCGGCGCGGCGTCCGGCAAACAGATTAAATAAGTAGAAAAATGCGCTCTGGCTGCCGTTTGTTAGTGCAATATTCTGTGGTTCGATATCCCAACCCAGCTTCTCGCGTAGCATTTCGGCAAGTAGTGTGAGTAGCTCCGTTTTCCCCTGCGGGCCGTCGTAATTACACAGCGCATCAGTGGCTTTGCCGCTTTCCAGCATGTCGGTAAGCAGCGTCTGGAAGTAGTCCTGCATTTCTGGGATCTGCGCCGGATTGCCGCCGCCGAGCATAATCGCGCCGGGCGTGCGTAAGCCGTCGTTCAGATCTTCCATCAGCAGCGTAATGCCGGAGTGGCGGGTAAATTTGTCACCAAAAAGGGAGAATGTCATAGCGGGATATCTGTCGAACTCTGTAGCAAGGAAAGTAACAATAACGCTACATTTGCTGGGGTGCAAATCGGGTTGCTGCAAGAGGATTGACGTATCATGCTAAGGTTTATGATATGTCTGGTCTTTTATACTGGAATACGGCTTCCCGACATACTGTAAGTGGGAAGCCGGAAAAGTTACTGTTGCCCCGCCCAGACAACCATCACTTTATCGTCGCCATGTTCACGGACAAATCCATAACCTTGTTTCAGTGACAATGTGGTCTGCTTACCCGCGCCAATCGCTGGATGGCGGGCGCGGAACTGACCGAGGCGTTGCCAGTGCGCAACGCTGGCGGCAGATTTACCGCTAACATCCTGCCAGTTCATATCCGAGCGTGTGCCTTGCAGCGGATCAGAACCGGTAGCTCCGAACGGACGCGAGGATTCATCACCATAAAAGATTTGCACCGCACCTGGCGCTAATAGCAATAACTCTGCTGCTTTGTCGCCCCCTTCGCGGAACAGGCGGGTATCATGCGACGAGAGGTAGCTCAACACGTTGAAATCCTGCAATTTATCTGCCATTTGCTGCCAGGTGGTATCCATCTGTGCCAGACAATCGACGGCTTTCGCGGCCTGTTCCTGATAATCGAAATTGATCATCGCATCGAAGCCGTGGCGATAGTAGTCACTTTGCATTACGCCATGACCCCAGGCTTCGCCGGTCATCCAGAAAGGTTTGTCATCTAACGCTTTATCGGGGTTAGCTTTTTTCCATTCGCGAAGTGCGGCGCTGGCTTCGGTTTTCAGTTGCTGCCAGGCGGGCAACTCAACATGTTTGGCGGTATCGACCCGAAAACCATCAATCCCGTAGTCGCGAACCCACTGGCTTAACCAATGCGTTAAATAATCGCGGGGAGTAAAACTATCGATGGCTTTAGCGTGGGTATCCGGTTTGTTTTTATAGAACACTGGCAGACCTGAAGCGGTGGTAGATTCGGTCTTTATATCCAGCAAAAAGGCCAGCGACATGGTGAGATCGTCGAATCCAGGATTGTCGTAATCGCCAATATCCGTTCTGATCCAGTTTTTTCCCCACCATTTATCCCAGCCTGTTTTGTCGCTGAAATTAATGTAATCGTTAAAGCTATGCCAGGTTTGCCCGGCGGCGGGTTTCCAGTCGCTCCAGCGGTCACCCAGTGTTTTTTTCAGCTCATCACCGGAAAGGTATAACGCGCCAAACTGATACTCCTGCATATCCGCCAGCGTGGCATAACCGGTATGGTTCATCACCACATCAAAGAGAATACGAATACCGCGCTGGTGTGCGCTATCAACCAGCGCCTGTAGATCGGCTTCGTTGCCCATATTTGCATCAAGATTCGTCCAGTCCTGTGTGTAATAACCGTGGTAGGCATAGTGCGGGAAATCGCCTTTTGTACCACCGCCCACCCAGCCGTGAATTTGCTCAAACGGGGCGCTGATCCACAGGGCATTGACGCCCAGCTGCTGGAGATAATCCAGTTTGTTGGTCAGGCCGCGTAAATCGCCGCCGTGAAAAGTGCCAATTTCCGCCATACCGTCTTTATGACGACCGTAGCTCTGATCATTGCTGGGATCGCCGTTTTCGAAACGGTCTGTCAGCACAAAGTAAACGGTGGCGTTATGCCAGTCGAAAGAGGCAGAGGTGTCTGTTTCTGCCCGTTCCAGTAGTAGTAAGCCGTTACTGGTGGCGGCAGGTTGTAATGTAATTTGGCCGTTTTTCACTGTCGCGATTTGTTGGCTGTAATAATCACGGACAGGCGCACCTTCCGGGAAGGTGGCACTGACATCAAGCGTAAGTGGGCGACCATCCCATTTCGGGCATTCACGGATTGGGGTTGCTATTGGTTCGGCGGTGTTTGGGATCGATATCATCAACGTCGGCGTGCCGGAGCGGGTGTCGATTTGCAGCGTATATTCGCCATCTCTGAACAATCGCCATTGTGGCGGTGTGTTGTTGCAAGGTTGCAGGGAAAGCATCTGATTGAGTTTTATCGCATTCACCGGCTGCCAGCACTGTTGGTCAAAATTTAGCGTTAGTGGACGCGTACCTTTAGCCAGCTTCGCGTGGCTGACAAATGTTCCTGTCCCCTGTTCGGTAAAGGCGGGGAACCCCGGCGAAGTCCAGCTGGCGGCAATGGCAAAGCCGGGAAGGAGTGTCAGAAAACAGGCGGCAAGTTTCATGGCGGGTGAGTCCTTATTGCTGCGATTTCAGACAGTTTGCCAGCGAATAACCAGACAAAACTCATCCCTGAGTAGTAAGTCCACAGGATGAGACGCAGGGGTGAGCGATCGCGCGCAAAAAACGGCTGAATTTTGCGATAAAATCCACATTTTCTGCGATCTTGCACCAATCTGAACCATTACCACGTGACATTGTTTCAGATTTGGACTATTCCTTGGGGTGCGCTTGACCGCTATTTTTGATATGATTTGAGATTCAACTCTCAAATTTGGGAAAAATATTACTCTAAATCATTCGAGTTGCAGGACAAAACACCAATGGCGTTTTGAACAGCGTTTACGCAGCACATGCAACTTGAAGTATGACGAGTATAAGGTGTTTGAATGATTAAATCCGATCAGGAGACCTGATGATTTTGACTCCCATACGACGATATGGGGCGATGATTCTTATGTTACTCACTCTGGTGTTTTCGAGTGAGGTGTTAGCGAAGACGCACACGACAACAACGAGTCAAAAGTCCCACTTAACTAAAGCTAGTAATAAACAGGTAAGCAGTAAACAAGAGTATTCTCGCAATAGTGCAAAGAGCAGTTCACTTCCTGATTTGCGAAAATACCCTTCCGGAACACCAAGAAAAAAAGCGTTTCTCCGGACTGTAATGCCCTATATTACCAGCCAAAATGCTGCCATTACGGCGGAACGTAACTGGCTGATCTCAAAACAGTACCAGGGTCAATGGTCGCCTTCAGAGCGTGCACGTCTGCAAGACATTGCCAAACGCTATAAGGTGAAGTGGTCCGGTAATACGCGAAAAATCCCGTGGAATACGCTACTCGAACGTGTAGACATTATCCCGACCAGTATGGTGGCGACGATGGCTGCAGCAGAAAGCGGTTGGGGAACGTCGAAACTGGCGCGTAGCAACAATAACCTGTTCGGCATGAAGTGCATGAAAGGACGTTGTACCAATGCGCCGGGTAAAGTGAAGGGGTACTCACAGTTCAGTTCTGTAAAAGAATCGGTGAGCGCCTATGTCACTAACCTGAATACGCATCCGGCTTACGCTTCTTTCCGCAAATCACGCGCACAATTGCGTAAAGCGGATCAGGAAGTTACCGCCACAGCGATGATTCATAAGCTGAAAGGTTATTCCACGAAAGGGCAGAGCTATAACAACTACCTGTTCGCGATGTACCAGGATAACCAGCGGTTAATCGCCGCGCATATGTAATTGCATTCCCTTGAGCCTTATCCGACTTGTTGGTCGGATAGGGCTTTTGTTCGCATCAGGTGGTTGTGCTGAGTTACCTGATGCGACGCTGGCGCTTCTCATCATGCCTGACGGGTAGGTCGGATAAGGCGTTCACGCCGCATCCGACAACCACGCAGCGTTGCCTGATCCGACGCTTCTCATCACGCATGGTGGATTTTCCCCTCCCGCTACAGCATTACCTCGCTATTTACATCGCGATACTCTTTTGGCGTCGTGTCATACGCTTTTTTAAATACAGAGTAGAAATATTGCAGCGATGGATAACCACACATTTGCGATATCTCATTGATCGACAAGGTAGTAGAAATCAGCAGGCTGCGCGCTTTCTCCAGCTTCTCGGCATGGATCATGGCGTGAATAGTTTCACCCACTTCTTCTTTAAACCGTTTTTCAAGATTGGATCGCGATATGCCCACCGCATCCAGAACCTGATCCACTTTAATTCCTTTGCAGGCATGATTGCGGATGTAATGCATGGCCTGAATAACGGCGGGATCGGTCAACGAACGGTAATCAGTAGAACGCCGTTCGATGACACGGACTGGCGGAACCAAAATCCGCTGCAACGGCATTTCTTCTTTATCTAATAAGCGATGCAAAAGTTTTGCCGCCTGATAGCCCATTTGTCGGGCACCCTGCGCAACAGAAGAGAGGGCGACACGCGAAAGATAGCGGGTCAATTCTTCGTTATCTATGCCAATCACGCATAATTTTTCCGGTACGGGGATGTGCAGATGCTCGCATACTTGCAGAATATGCCGCGCCCGGGCGTCAGTGACGGCAATAATCCCTGTTTGCGGTGGCAGTGTTTGCAGCCAGTCTGCCAGCCGATTCTGCGCGTGTTGCCAGTTCTCTGGTGCGGTTTCCAGCCCCTGATAAACCACACCTCGGTACTTCTCTTCAGCCACAAGCTGACGAAAGGCATACTCGCGTTCGGCGGCCCAGCGTTTGCCGCTCGACTCTGGCAGACCATAAAAAGCAAAGCGGTTAACGCCTTTCTCTTTTAAATGCAAAAATGCGCTTTCAACCAGCGCATAGTTATCGGTGGCAATGTAATGTACGGGCGGATAGCTTTCTGCCAGGTGATACGAGCCACCAACCCCAACAATAGGGACGTTGACATCAGCCAATGCTTGCTCGATTTGTTTATCGTCGAAGTCGGCGATGACGCCATCTCCTAACCAGTCCTTGATTTTATCAATGCGGGCGCGGAAATCTTCTTCAATGAAAATATCCCATTCCGATTGCGACGCCTGTAAATATTCCCCTACACCTTCTACTACTTGACGGTCATAGGCTTTATTAGCATTGAACAGCAACGTGATGCGATGACGTTTAGTAAACATGGTTCTTTTCCTGCTGAATCATGCAAAAACTCAAAACCGGTAATACGTTACCGGTTTTGAGAAAATTTTTATCAAAATCAGGAACGGCGTTTGGTTGCGGAGTCCATCCATACTGCCAGCAACAGAATCGCACCTTTGACGATATACTGCCAGAAGGTCGGTACATCCATCATACTCATACCGTTATCCAACGAAGCCATGATGAATGCCCCCATTACTGCACCGGCAACACTCCCCACACCGCCTGCCAGACTAGTACCGCCAATCACACATGCTGCAATTGCGTCCAGCTCGGCGATATTCCCCGCAGAAGGTGAACCAGCGCCAAGTCGAGAACTAAGAATTAACCCGGCGATGGCTACCATCAAACCGTTGATAGCAAACACGGCAAGTTTTGTTCGTTCAACGTTAATCCCGGATAGCCGCGCCGCTTCCAGATTACCGCCAATAGCGTAAATACGTCGCCCAAAGGCTGTCCGTGTTGCCATAAACATTCCACCGAGTAACAGCAACGTCAGCAGCAGAACAGGAGTGGGAACGCCACGGTAATCATTTAGCAGCCAGATTGCGCCTAAAACGATGATAGCCGTTAATGCCTGGCGACCGACCACCGCCGTAGATGCCGGAGACTGCAAACCCAAAGCCTGACGGCGCATTCTTCCGCGCCATTGCCAGCCGACAAAAGCCATTAAACCAAGCGCGCCGATGATGAAACCGGTACTGGCTGGTAGATAGCTTTGCCCAATTTGTGACATCGCGGCGCTGGTGGGGGAAACGGTCGTGCCGTTGGTGATACCAATCAGGATACCGCGAAATGCCAACATACCTGCCAGGGTGACAATAAATGACGGGACTTTGCGGTACGCGACCCACCACCCATTCCACGCTCCGAGAAGCAGTCCCAGAACCAATGTCACAATGATAGTGAGTGGCAGCGGCCAACCCAACCAAACGTCACAGATAGCGGCGACCCCGCCTAGTAGCCCCATCATGGAGCCGACCGAGAGGTCGATTTCAGCAGAAATGATGACGAACACCATACCTACCGCGAGAATGCCGGTAATTGCGGTCTGGCGCAGCAGGTTGGAAACGTTACGGGCGCTTAAGTAGGCACCATCGGTGGTCCAGGTAAAGAACAGCATAATTGCGATGATCGCTGCAATCATCACGAAGACCTGTAAATTCAGTGATTTCAGCCCAGAAAAGCCACCGGATGTCGGTACGGCTAATTTCACTTCAGACGGATTGCTTTTCGACATGATGTTCGCTCCTCAATGCGGCTTCCATCACCTGCTCCTGAGTCAGGTTATGATTTATCAGGTTGGCTTTTAGTTTTCCTTCATGCATCACCAGCACACGATCGCTAAGGCCGAGTACTTCAGGTAATTCAGAAGAGATGACAATAACGGCAATACCTTGCTGGACGAGTTGGTTAATTAATTTGTAGATCTCGTATTTAGCGCCAATATCAATACCCCTGGTGGGTTCATCAAGAATGAGAATGCGTGGATTTAATAGCAGGCAGCGTGCGAGGATCGCTTTTTGCTGATTGCCACCGCTTAAACGTCCAATAGCAAGGTCGGGGGAGGATGTTTTAACTTTGAGTTGCTGGATGGATTCCAGAATACATTTTTGCTCTGCGGCATCATCAAGCTGGCTGATCCCTCCGGTAAATTTATTGAGTGCGGCGAGAGTAATATTTTTACCAACCGCCATTACCGGAACGATACCATCGCGCTTTCTGTCTTCTGGCACCATCGCAATACCCTGGGCGATCGCTTGCTGGCAGTTGTGAATATCCACCTGTTTGCCGTCAATATAGATTTTCCCTTCCCACTGTCCGGGCCAAACGCCAAACAGGCATTGAATGGTTTCGGTGCGTCCGGCACCGACCAGTCCGGCAATACCCAGTATTTCACCGCGTTTCAGAGAAAAAGAGACATCGTTGACCCGTTTAATATGACGATTAACCGGATGCCACGCCGTCAAGTGCTCAATACGTAATATTTCATCACCAGTGATATGCGGTTCGTTAGGGTAAAGTGCCGTTAATTCTCGCCCTACCATCATAGTGATAATATCGTCTTCGCTCATTCCGGCTGCATCACGTGTTCCTATATGCTGACCGTCGCGAATAACGCAAATCGTATCGGAAATTGCTTTAACTTCGTTGAGTTTGTGCGAAATATAGATACAGGCGATACCGTGTTGTTGCAGATCGCGAATAATATCCAGTAAAACCGTGGTTTCCAGCTCGGTTAATGAGGCTGTCGGTTCATCAAGAATTAATAAACGCACCTGCTTATTTAGCGCCTTGGCAATTTCAACCAGTTGTTGTTGCCCAAGCCCTAAATCGCCAACGCGGGCATCTGGTGAAATGGATAAACTGACCTGCGCTAATAGCTTCTGGCAGCGTAACGTCATCTGGTCATAATCCATAATCCCATTGTGGGTTATTTCGTTACCCAGGAAGATATTTTCCAGCACGGTCAATTCTTTCACCAGGGCCAATTCCTGGTGAATGATGGCGATACCTTTGCGTTCGGTATCGCGGATGTGACTTGCCTGAATCTCTTCGCCAGCAAAAATAATTTCGCCTTCGTAGGAACCATGAGGATAAATTCCACACAGCACTTTCATCAGCGTTGATTTACCAGACCCATTTTCCCCACAGAGTGAGACGATTTCGCCAGCGTTTAGCCGCAAGCTGACGTTATCTATCGCCTTCACGGTGCCGAAGGTTTTGGTAATGTTCTTCATTTCAAGTAGATAAGACATAACGACTCCACCTAAGCCAATCAGTTCACGCGGCATGGAGAGAAATCACGCCCCGGTCAGCGCCGGGGCGTGACGCTTAAAGCTCGCTCTCTTTGTGGAATCCGTCTTTAATTACCGTATCTTTGATGTTGTTTTTATTAACATCGATTGGTGTCAGCAGGCGGGATGGAACATCTTTCAGACCATTATTCAGAGTGGTATCTGCTTTTGGTTCCTGACCATTGCCCAACTCAACGGCAATTTCTGCGGCAGTATTTGCCAACAACGTAATGGGTTTATACACCGTCATAGTTTGCGTACCGGCAGCAATACGTTTTATGCCCGCGAGATCTGCATCCTGACCGGAAATTGCCACTTTGCCTGATAAACCTTGAGCACTTAATGCCTGAATCGCCCCGCCAGCGGTAGCATCGTTTGAGGCAACAACCGCATCAATTTTGTTATTGTTGGCAGTTAGCGCATTTTCCATAATTTTCAGCGCATTTTCTGGTAACCAACCATCAACCCATTGGTCGCCAACGACTTTAATTTTTCCTGAGTCAACATAAGGTTTTAATACTTTCATTTGCCCGGCGCGAAATAGCTTGGCGTTGTTATCGACCGGGGAGCCACCCATCAGGAAATAATTGCCCTGTGGGACGATATCAACCAAGGCTTTTGCTTGCAGTTCGCCGACTTTTTCATTATCGAAAGAAATATAAAAATCTATATCTGCATCATTAATCATGCGGTCGTAAGCTAATACTTTTATACCTTCTTGTTTGGCTTCTTTTACAACGTTACTTAATACCTGACCGTTATATGGAATAATGACAAGAACGTCGACGCCCCGGTTAATCATGTTTTCAATCTGCGACATTTGGGTTTCTTCATTGCCATTCGCAGATTGCACAAATACTTTCGCACCGAGAGATTCTGCTTTTTTAACAAAGATATCCCGATCTTTTTGCCAGCGTTCAAGACGAAGATCGTCAATCGCCATTCCTATTTTTACTTCTTTGGCGTGCGCTGCGACGTTAGTAAGCAGGAGTGAGGTGCAAAGGGTGAGTAAGATGTTCTTTATTTTCATGATTCAGAGGCCTTCTGTTGTTAGAGGTCAGCTTAAAAAAGTAACAATCACCGCGATAAACGTAACCAATTTTTAGCAACTAAACAGGGGAAAACAATTACAGATTTTTATCTTTCGATTACGATTTTTGGTTTATTTCTTGATTTATGACAGAGATCTTACTTTTATTGATTAATTGTACTTGTTGCATTTTTCTATTCGAGAAACCACCCAATTTCATCATTCCATATTATTTTTGCGAGCGAGCGCACACTTGTGAATTATCTCAATAGCAGTGTGAAATAACATAATTGAGCAACTGAAAGGGAGTGCCCAATATTACGACATCATCCATCACACGCGGCATTACCTGATTATGGAGTTCATTATGCAAGCCTATTTTGACCAGCTCGATCGCGTTCGTTATGAAGGTCCGAAATCCTCTAACCCGTTAGCATTCCGTCATTACAATCCCGACGAACTGGTGTTGGGCAAGCGTATGGAAGACCACTTGCGTTTTGCCGCCTGCTACTGGCACACCTTCTGCTGGAACGGGGCGGACATGTTTGGTGTGGGCGCTTTTAATCGTCCGTGGCAGCAGCCTGGCGAAGCTCTGGCGCTGGCGAAGCGTAAAGCCGATGTCGCATTCGAGTTTTTCCACAAATTACATGTGCCGTTTTATTGCTTCCATGACGTGGATGTTTCCCCGGAAGGCACATCGTTAAAAGAGTACATCAATAACTTTGCGCAAATGGTCGATGTGCTGGCTGGCAAGCAAGAAGAGAGCGGCGTGAAACTGTTGTGGGGAACCGCTAACTGCTTTACTAACCCTCGCTATGGCGCGGGCGCGGCGACGAACCCAGATCCCGAGGTCTTTAGCTGGGCAGCTACACAAGTTGTTACCGCGATGGAAGCAACGCATAAACTGGGTGGTGAAAACTATGTGCTGTGGGGCGGTCGTGAAGGTTACGAAACTCTGTTGAATACCGATCTTCGTCAGGAGCGTGAACAGCTTGGTCGCTTTATGCAGATGGTGGTTGAGCATAAACATAAAATCGGTTTCCAGGGCACGCTGCTTATCGAACCGAAACCGCAAGAACCGACCAAACATCAATATGATTACGATGCCGCAACGGTTTACGGTTTCCTGAAACAGTTTGGCCTGGAAAAAGAGATTAAACTGAATATTGAAGCGAACCACGCGACGCTTGCGGGTCACTCTTTCCACCATGAAATTGCCACAGCCATTGCGCTTGGTCTGTTCGGTTCTGTCGATGCTAACCGTGGCGACGCGCAATTGGGCTGGGATACTGACCAGTTCCCGAACAGCGTGGAAGAGAACGCGCTGGTAATGTATGAAATCCTCAAAGCAGGTGGTTTCACGACCGGTGGTCTGAACTTTGATGCCAAAGTACGTCGTCAGAGCACTGATAAATATGATCTGTTCTACGGCCATATTGGGGCGATGGATACGATGGCGCTGTCACTGAAAATTGCAGCACGCATGATTGAAGACGGCGAACTGGATAAACGCGTAGCGCAGCGTTATTCCGGCTGGAATAGCGAACTGGGTCAGCAAATCCTGAAAGGCCAAATGTCATTGGCTGATTTAGCAAAATATGCTCAGGACAACAATCTGGCGCCGGTGCATCAGAGTGGACGCCAGGAGCAACTGGAAAATCTGGTAAATCATTATCTGTTCGACAAATAACGGCTAATTGTGCAGTCCGCAAGCCCGGTTATCGGTAGCGATACCGGGCATTTTTTTAAGGAACAATCGCTATGTATATCGGGATAGATCTTGGCACATCGGGCGTAAAAGTTATTTTGCTCAACGAGCAAGGTGAAGTGGTCGCTTCGCAAACGGAAAAACTAACCGTTTCGCGTCCGCATCCACTCTGGTCGGAGCAAGATCCGGAACAGTGGTGGCTGGCGACTGGTCGCGCGATGAAAACCCTGGGTGAACAGCATTCTCTGCGAGACGTTAAAGCATTGGGTATTGCCGGGCAAATGCATGGTGCAACTTTACTTGATGCTCAGCAGCGGGTGCTACGTCCCGCCATTTTGTGGAACGACGGGCGCTGCGCGGAGGAGTGTGCTTTGCTGGAAGCGCGAGTTCCGCAGTCGCGGGATATTACAGGCAACCTGATGATGCCCGGATTTACCGCGCCTAAATTGCTGTGGATTCAGCGAAATGAGCCAGAGATATTCCTTCAGGTAGACAAAGTATTATTGCCGAAAGATTATTTGCGTCTGCGGATGACGGGAGAATTCGCCAGTGATATGTCTGATGCAGCTGGCACCATGTGGCTGGATGTCGCAAAGCGTGACTGGAGTGATGTTATGCTGGAGGCTTGCCAGTTATCTCGAGATCAGATGCCAGCATTATACGAAGGCAGCGAAATTACCGGCACTTTGCTACCTGAGGTTGCAAAAGCGTGGGGAATGAATGCAGTGCCGGTTGTTGCGGGCGGCGGCGATAATGCGGCTGGCGCGGTTGGTGTGGGTATGGTTGATGCCAACCAGGCAATGTTATCGCTGGGGACTTCAGGCGTTTATTTTGCGGTGAGCGAAGGTTTCCTAAGTAAGCCGGAAAGTGCCGTACATAGCTTTTGTCATGCATTGCCGCAGCGTTGGCATTTAATGTCTGTGATGTTGAGTGCGGCGTCGTGTCTGGACTGGGCGACGAAATTAACCGGTCTGAGTGATGTCCCTGTTTTAATTGCCGCAGCCCAGCAGGCCGATGAGAGCGTCGATCCTGTCTGGTTTTTGCCTTATCTTTCTGGCGAGCGTACGCCGCACAATAATCCACAGGCAAAGGGCGTTTTCTTCGGCCTCACCCATCAACACGGCCCCGCAGAACTGGCACGCGCGGTACTGGAAGGCGTGGGGTATGCGTTGGCGGATGGCATGGATGTCGTACATGCCTGTGGCATTCAACCGCAAAGCATTACACTGATTGGTGGCGGAGCGCGTAGCGAGTACTGGCGTCAGATGCTGGCGGATATTAGCGGTCAGCAACTGGATTACCGCACGGGGGGGGATGTGGGGCCAGCATTAGGCGCAGCAAGGCTGGCACAGATTGCGGTAAATCCAGATAAATCTCTCATTGAGTTGTTGCCGCAACTTCCTTTAGAACAGTCGCATCTGCCGAACGCGCAGCGTTATGCTGCTTATCAGCCACGGCGTGAAACGTTCCGTCGTCTCTATCAGCAACTTCTGCCGCTAATGGTATAATATTTCCCCCTGCCTTATGTGGCGGGGGATAATTTCCATCTATATATATTTAGAATATATTAATTTTTTATATGGATTTATTCTGAAAATCATTTGTTAATGGTGTTTTTCAGTTTTGTCTTTCGTTGGTTACTCGTAATGTATCACCGGTAGATACGGAGATCGTTATGAAAACCTCAAAGACTGTGGCAAAACTATTATTTGTGGTCGGGGCGCTGGTTTATCTGATTGGATTATGGATCTCATGTCCATTGTTAAGTGGCAAAGGCTATTTTCTTGGCGTGTTAATGACGGGGACTTTTGGCAACTATGCCTATCTGCGCGCAGAGAAACTCGGGCAACTGGATGATTTCTTTATTCGCATTTGCCAGTTAGTTGCGTTAATGACTATCGGCCTTTTGTTTATCGGCGTTTTAAACGCACCCATTAACGCTTATGAAATGGTGATCTACCCGATTGCCTTTTTTGTTTGCTTGTTTGGTCAAATGCGCTTGTTTCGCTCGGCATGATCGCCATAAAGCTCTTAATAGTTCAGGAATGAAAGGAAATCTGTGATGGAAAACAAAATATCAACCTATTCTCCGGCATTCAGTATTGTGTCATGGGTAGCTCTTGCTGGTGGTATCGTTACCTATCTGTTGGGGCTATGGAATGCAGAGATGCAGTTAAATGAAAAGGGATATTATTTTGCCGTATTGGTGTTAGGGCTGTTTTCGGCAGCTTCCTATCAAAAGACCGTTCGGGATAAGTATGAAGGTATTCCTACCACATCTATTTATTATATGACCTGCCTGGTGGTATTTATCATCTCTGTCGCGTTATTGATGGTAGGTCTGTGGAATGCAACGTTATTACTCAGTGAAAAAGGCTTTTATGGTCTGGCCTTCTTTTTAAGCTTGTTTGGTGCAGTAGCGGTGCAGAAAAATATCCGTGATGCCGGAATCAACGCCCCAAAAGAAACGATGGCTGCGCAGGAAGAATATAGCGAATAATCCAGGTAAACCCGGTCAGCCCAGTGTGACCGGGTTTTTACTTAACTCACTAATCTGTTTTTATCGATTCGTTGCACCAGCACAGAAAGTAACAAGCTTGCTGCCAGCGTCGCGCAAAAGATCCAAATAATATCCAGTATTGGCCAGCTTTTAAGCTCAATACCACTGGTGCGCAGCGCATGGATAATCAACGCGTGGAACCCGTATATACCCAGAGAATGACGGGATATCAGTCCAAGCCCGCTAACAGTACGCGTATCCAGTGTATTTTTTACCAGAGTCAGTAACGCAATTGCGCAGATAAAAACCATCGGCCCACAGTAAAGATACCAGGTATCGGCAAAATTTCCGCGCCACCGTAATTCATATAATGTCCCACGAGAGATAATAAATACCCCGGCTATAAACAGTGCGGCGCTCATCCACGACAGTGGCTTATGTTGCGTGTCCATCATCCCAATGGCGCGGCCCAACATGCCATACAGGATGTAGTAAAAGGTATCGCCATTGATATATAAGTTAATTGGTAGCCATTCAAAACCGTCGATCTTCTGTGGCACTGTGTTTGGGTTGGCGATGATGCCAATCACCACCATTAGCACCAACAACATTTTACCGCCGACGTGCTTTACCTGAATCAGCGGCGAAACCAGATAAATCACCGCAATCGCGAAGAAAAACCATAAGTGATAAAACACCGGCTTTTGCAGAAGATTTTTCAGCGATAACTCCACATTGATGGAAGTAAACAGTGCAATGTAGAGCAGTGCGACAGTGCTATAAAACAGCAGGCATAAGCCGATACGTAAGAAATGACGCAGCTGGGCGCTACGTTCGCCAAAAAAGAGATAGCCGGAAATCATGAAAAATAGCGGTACGCTGACACGAGAGGCAGAATTTAGAATATTCGCGATATCCCAAGTGATGGGTTTAACACTATGGGCATTGGTCACATACCAGGTAGTGGTGTGAATCATCACCACCATTAAACACGCTATCCCTCGCAGGTTATCAATCCAGTAAATTTTGGGCTGCATCTGTGTCTCTGTATCTGGTTAAAAAAAGTCTGACCGATAAATCATTCGGTTGGCGCACTGGAATAATCTGAGTTTTATCACTACAGCTTATAGAGGCTTGAGGAAATTCGTAAGATATTAGCCACTATACCGATATAAATAATAAGACTCACCTGCAAACCAGACGGTAATTTAATGATGATGAACTATTTCTTTCCGGCAATGGTGCTTATGGTGTTAGTGGGATGCTCGACACCGCCACCCGTACAGAAAGCACAACGGGTAAAAGTTGATCCTCTGCGTTCGTTGAATATGGAAGCCTTGTGCAAGGATCAGGCAGCAAAACGTTATAACACCGGCGAGCAAAAAATCGACGTCACCGCATTTGAACAGTTCCAGGGGAGTTACGAAATGCGCGGCTATACCTTTCGGAAAGAGCACTTTGTCTGTTCTTTTGACGCAGATGGCCATTTTTTGCATCTTTCCATGCGTTAAGCCCTGCTTTTTCCCGTTTCGTACTGTATATCTTCCATCCAGCGGGTATACTGATCCCTTCCTTTAAATCCACACGTATCCAGCACGAAATAATATGCAAAAGTTTGATACCAGGACCTTCCAGGGCTTGATCCTGACCTTACAGGATTACTGGGCTCGCCAGGGCTGCACCATTGTTCAACCATTGGACATGGAAGTCGGCGCGGGAACCTCTCACCCAATGACCTGTCTGCGCGCGCTGGGGCCAGAACCGATGGCGGCTGCTTATGTCCAGCCTTCTCGTCGCCCGACCGATGGTCGCTACGGCGAAAACCCCAACCGCTTACAGCATTACTATCAGTTCCAGGTGGTGATTAAGCCATCGCCGGACAATATCCAGGAGCTGTACCTCGGTTCTCTGAAAGAGCTGGGCATGGATCCGACTATCCACGATATTCGTTTCGTGGAAGATAACTGGGAAAACCCGACGCTGGGTGCTTGGGGTCTGGGCTGGGAAGTGTGGCTGAACGGCATGGAAGTGACTCAGTTCACTTACTTCCAGCAGGTTGGTGGTCTGGAGTGTAAACCGGTTACCGGCGAGATCACCTATGGTCTGGAACGTCTGGCGATGTACATTCAGGGCGTAGACAGCGTTTACGACCTGGTCTGGAGCGACGGCCCGCTGGGTAAAACCACTTATGGCGACGTGTTCCATCAGAACGAAGTGGAGCAGTCCACTTATAACTTCGAATACGCGGACGTGGACTTCCTGTTCACCTGCTTCGAGCAGTACGAGAAAGAAGCGCAGCAGCTACTGGCACTGGAAAATCCGCTGCCGCTGCCTGCCTACGAGCGTATTCTGAAAGCCGCCCACAGCTTCAACCTGCTGGATGCGCGTAAAGCTATCTCCGTCACCGAGCGTCAGCGTTATATTTTGCGCATTCGCACCCTGACCAAAGCAGTGGCAGAAGCATACTACGCTTCCCGTGAAGCCCTCGGCTTCCCGATGTGCAACAAAGATAAGTAAGAGGCGGCTATGTCTGAGAAAACTTTTCTGGTGGAAATCGGCACTGAAGAGCTGCCACCAAAAGCACTGCGCAGCCTGGCTGAGTCCTTTGCTGCGAACTTTACTGCGGAGCTGGATAACGCTGGCCTCGCTCATGGCACCGTTCAATGGTTTGCTGCTCCGCGTCGTCTGGCGCTGAAAGTAGCTAACCTGGCGGAAGTGCAACCGGATCGTGAAATCGAAAAACGCGGCCCGGCGATTGCCCAGGCTTTCGACGCCGAAGGCAAACCGAGTAAAGCAGCAGAAGGCTGGGCGCGTGGCTGCGGGATCTCCGTTGACCAGGCCGAGCGTCTGACTACTGACAAAGGTGAATGGTTGCTGTATCGCGCTCACGTGAAGGGCGAAAGCACCGAGGTGCTTGTACCGAACATGGTAGCCACTTCGCTGGCGAAACTACCGATCCCGAAACTGATGCGCTGGGGCGCGTCTGACGTGCACTTTGTGCGTCCGGTGCACACCGTAACTTTGCTGCTGGGCGATAAAGTCATTCCGGCAACTATTCTGGGTATTCAGTCCGATCGCGTAATTCGCGGACATCGCTTTATGGGTGAGCCGGAAATTACCATCGACAATGCCGATCAGTATCCGGAAATTCTGCGTGAGCGCGGTAAAGTCATTGCCGATTACGAAGAGCGTAAAGCGAAGATTAAAGCCGATGCTGAAGAAGCGGCGCGTAAGATTGGTGGTAATGCTGACTTAAGCGAAAGCCTGCTGGAAGAAGTGGCTTCGCTGGTTGAATGGCCGGTTGTTCTGACCGCGAAATTCGAAGAAAAATTCCTCGCTGTACCGTCTGAAGCACTGGTTTATACCATGAAAGGTGACCAGAAATACTTCCCGGTGTATGCGAATGACGGCAAACTGCTGCCGAACTTTATCTTCGTTGCCAACATTGAGTCGAAAGATCCGCAGCAGATCATTTCCGGTAACGAGAAAGTCGTTCGTCCGCGTCTGGCGGATGCCGAGTTCTTCTTCAACACCGACCGTAAAAAACGTCTGGAAGATAACCTGCCGCGCCTGCAAACCGTACTGTTCCAGCAACAGTTGGGGACACTGCGCGATAAAACTGACCGCATTCAGGCTCTGGCTGGCTGGATCGCTGAACAGATTGGCGCTGACGTTAACCACGCAACTCGTGCGGGGCTGCTGTCCAAGTGTGACCTGATGACCAACATGGTCTTTGAGTTCACCGACACCCAGGGCGTTATGGGTATGCACTACGCGCGTCATGATGGTGAAGCGGAAGATGTCGCGGTGGCGCTGAACGAGCAGTATCAACCGCGCTTTGCTGGTGATTCCCTGCCGTCTAACCCGGTAGCCTGTGCGCTAGCGATTGCTGACAAGATGGATACCCTGGCGGGCATCTTCGGTATTGGTCAGCATCCAAAAGGTGATAAAGACCCGTTTGCACTGCGTCGTGCGGCGCTGGGCGTGCTGCGTATTATCGTTGAGAAGAACCTCAATCTTGATCTGCAAACGCTGACCGAAGAAGCGGTGCGCTTGTACGGTGATAAGCTGACTAACGCCAATGTGGTTGATGACGTTATCGACTTTATGCTCGGTCGCTTCCGCGCCTGGTATCAGGACGAAGGTTACACCGTCGACACCATCCAGGCGGTACTGGCGCGTCGTCCGACTCGTCCGGCTGATTTCGATGCGCGTATGAAAGCAGTATCGCACTTCCGTACCCTGGAAGCAGCGGCAGCACTGGCGGCGGCGAACAAGCGTGTATCTAACATTCTGGCGAAATCAGACGAAGTGCTGAGCGATCGCGTGAATGCCTCCACCCTGAAAGAGCCGGAAGAAATTAAACTGGCGATGCAGGTGGTCGTATTGCGCGACAAGCTGGAGCCGTACTTCGCTGAAGGTCGTTACCAGGATGCGTTGGTCGAGCTGGCTGAGCTGCGTGAACCGGTTGATGCCTTCTTCGATAAAGTAATGGTTATGGTTGATGATAAAGATCTGCGTATCAACCGCCTGACCATGCTGGAAAAACTGCGCGAATTATTCCTGCGCGTTGCGGATATTTCTTTACTGCAGTAATAACTCCTTTATTAAAAAGTCTGCCAGATGGCAGACTTTTTTTATCACTAAATAATACAGCTACCTGTAATAATCTTCTGCTGAATAAAAATCATCTCATATATTAATTTTATGTGATTTTTTTAGGATTAAATCAAGGAGAGGAAAAGAACTTATTAAGCTAGAATAGCTACGGGTGCTTGAGACTGTTTGTCTCAGGTATTCGCCGAAAGGCAGACAGAGAAAAGCCCCACCTGACTATAAATCAAAGTGAGGCTACCTCTATGCGTCAACAACATAAGGTTAGCCTCTTACTCGTTGGAAATCAACACAGGAGGCTGGGAATGCCGCAGAAATATAGATTGCTTTCTTTAATAGTGATTTGTTTCACGCTTTTATTTTTCACCTGGATGATAAGAGATTCACTGTGTGAATTGCATATTAAACAGGGGAGTTATGAGCTGGCGGCATTTTTAGCCTGCAATTTGAAAGAGTAAGAGTCTTCGGCGGGAAATTATTCCCGCCTTTCTTACGGCGTTGCGCATTCTCATTGCACCCAAATTTATCTGTTTAATGAATGTTATTTAAAATAAAAGCGAATGGATTTGGCTATTAGATCAGTTTTTACATCGGGAACAGGAATGGCTCGGAGCATTCATGAATAAGCTGCTTTTACTATTGATAATGTTTTATCAACGACATCTTTCTCCTCGTAAAGGATATCGCTGTGCTTACAGTGTGTTGTACCAGACGCAGGGATGTTCTGGTGCCGTCAAAAATATTATTCAACAGAAAGGTGTTCTTGCTGGGTGGAGCGAGATACGTCAGCGTTTTGCAGATTGCCGACTTGCAGCACAGACAATCAGGCAGAAACAACGCCTGGGTGAGAGTATACGTAAAAAGAAGAATAATGATTGTGATTGTACCGGCTGTGATGGTGCGGTCTGTCGTGATTGCCACATGCCGGACTTTTGTCCGAATATTCCTGTGCCAGATCTGGATTGCTCCTGCGACTGCTCTTCTCTACATTTAAAGCGTTTTTTCAAATAAAAAAATCCCCGCCAATTGGCAGGGATCTTAGATTCTGTGCTTTTAAGCAGAGATTACAGGCTGGTTACGTTACCAGCTGCCGGGCCTTTAGCGCCGCTTTCGATGGTGAAGGACACTTTCTGACCTTCGTCCAGAGATTTGTAACCATCGTTCTGGATAGCAGAGAAGTGTACGAACACGTCTTTAGAGCCATCGTCAGGAGTGATGAAGCCGAAGCCTTTGTCAGCGTTGAACCATTTTACGATACCAGTCATTTTACCGGACATAGTGTATTACCTTTAATAATTAAGTGTGCCTTTCGGCGATATGGCGTGCTTTACAGATTTTGAAGCGTTAAAGGAATGTGCACTACGAGGGGTATCAACGATAACTCTTGAAGGGACTTGCCTTACTACACTGCTTTAATGGTCTGTACGTCAAACCGTTGATGTGCATTAAGCCACGCATTGAATGGTGATGCAACAATTATTTTCCATATTTATGATTAATTGGTCGGAAAACGGTCCTGTCATCAGGACCGTAAACATCAATACAGTGGATAAAAGTCTATTCCATCAACTGTTTACTTAATGCTGGGTTGGCCTGGATCAGGCGCATCAATTTTAGTTCGGCACTGGAAGGCTTTACGCGTCTGGACTCCCATTCTTTCACCATGGCTACTGATACGCCCAAAACCCGGGCGAAATCATCAATTTTTAACCCTGTCCCTTTACGTAATTGCTCAATTTCGGTACAAGGCGTTGTTCTGTGCGTCAGGGTAATCTTTTGCGTTTCATCTTTAAAAACAATTTGTTCCAGGCTACTCAACAGCTCATGCATTGGATCTTTATATTCCATTGAAAACTCCTCAAATCACACTGCGGGATCGTGAATTTCATCGAAGCTCATTAAGAATAGTCGGGAAAAGCAGACACAGCGGGGAGAAACCCGTGAGTGATTTAAGTATGATTCGATTCAGCTGCTAAGTTGCCGTGACTTATAGTCGCCTAACAATATGATTAATGCCGATATATTCCGTTGCGTCCTGGGATTGTAAAGATTCCGAAAATTTGGCTACCAAGAGAAGGGAGGGGCTGGCCACAAAAACGCAATAGTAATGCCTGTTTTTAACAATAAAACAACAAATTAACTCTTCTTCATTTTCTACATCATTTTCCCAGGAAGATTATGCATAAAGGGTATCCTGTAAGCCTGTCCTGGACTATCCTTGTCAGCGTCAGACACGCGTGTGTCGTTGTGCGCTTTTTTTGGGTGAAAGGAGTAAGAAAATGGCGACAGGAAAGTCCTGCTCTCGCTGGTTTGCGCCTCTTGCGGCGTTATTAATGGTAGTTAGCCTGAGTGGGTGTTTTGATAAAGAAGGCGATCAGCGTAAAGCGTTTATCGACTTCCTGCAGAATACAGTGATGCGTAGCGGTGAACGTCTACCAACCCTGACTGCCGATCAGAAAAAACAGTTTGGTCCTTTTGTCTCTGATTACGCGATCCTGTATGGCTATTCCCAACAGGTTAATCAGGCGATGGATTCCGGTCTGCGTCCGGTTGTAGACAGCGTTAACGCGATTCGCGTACCACAGGATTATGTCACGCAAAGTGGTCCACTGCGTGAAATGAACGGATCTCTGGGCGTACTGGCGCAACAATTGCAAAATGCGAAGTTGCAGGCCGATGCCGCACACTCTGCGCTAAAACAGACCGATGACCTGAAACCGGTCTTTGATCAGGCATTCACTAAAGTAGTGACGACCCCAGCGGATGCGTTGCAACCGCTGATTCCGGCGGCTCAAACGTTTACGCAGCAACTGGTGATGGTGGGGGACTACATCGCTCAACAAGGTACTCAGGTGAGCTTTGTCGCGAATGGCATCCAGTTCCCGACTTCACAGCAGGCGAGTGAATATAACCAACTGATTGCGCCATTACCGGCACAGCATCAGGCGTTTAATCAGGCCTGGACTACGGCAGTTACTGCAACCCAATAAAGAGTAAAAGCCCGAGCGATTATCGGGCTTTACTCCACGCAGTCGCGGCTTAGTCCGCGACGTGCGGATTCACACAGTTCTTCTCAACCTTCCCCTGCAACGCATTAATCAAATTATCCACGGCACAGGCAGCCATGCCATAACGCGTCTCATGAGTGGCTGAACCAATATGCGGTACTGCAACGACATTTGCCATTGAGAGCAACGGCGAATCTACTGGCAATGGCTCTTGTTCGAAGACATCCAGACCAGCGGCGTGAATTTCCCCTTTCTGCAACGCTGCAATCAGCGCATTTTCGTCAACTACCGGCCCACGCCCTGCATTAATGAAAATAGCGGAGGATTTCATTTTGGCGAATTGTTCCGCGCCAAACAGGTGATGAGTTTCTTCAGTTAGCGGCAGGATCAGGCAAACGAAATCTGATTCTTGTAACAGCGTATCCAGATCGCAGTAGCGGGCGTTAAAGCGTTCTTCTGCTTCTTTATGGTGGCGGCGAGCGTTATAGAGAATTGGCATGTTGAAGCCAAAATGCGCGCGCTGTGCCAGCGCCATGCCGATCCGTCCCATCCCGACAATGCCCAGTGTTTTATGGTGAACATCAATGCCGTACCAGTCCGGGCCGATATTGGCGGTCCATTCGCCTGCTTTTACGCGTTCTGCTACCTCCACAACCCGGCGAGCGGTAGATAACACCAGCGCCATCAGCGTATCGGCGACGGTTTCCGTTAATACGGTTGGCGTATGCATTAGCAGGATTTTTCGGGCGTTAAGCGCGTCGACATTGAAATTGTCATAGCCGACGGAGATAGTTGATGTGGCACGCAGTTTTGGCATCTTTTCCAGCAATGCGGCATCAACATTCTCGTTTGAACCCAGTAAACCTTCAGCTTCGGCAAAAATCGCCGCGTTTTGTTCGATGGTTTGTGGATTGAGGTCTGCTACCTGGTGAACGGTGAAATGCTCTTGCAGGCGTTGCAGTAGATCATCAGGTAAGGCTTTGTAGAGGATAACGGACGGCTTCATTCTTCTCTCCATTCACTGATAAGGCAATCACCTTAGCCTGAAATATGATGAAGGAAAACTGAAGAATGCCAGGTGATTTCTGCATCACCCGGCATGAAAGGGATTAGAGCGGGCTTAAAGTGATTTCTACACGGCGGTTTTGCGCCTTACCTTCTGCGGTGCTGTTGCTGGCGATCGGATTAGCCGGGCCAAGACCCTGAGTACGGATGCGGCTGGCGTCCACGCCCTGGGTGATCAACGCGCTGGCAACGGAATCCGCACGCTGCTGGGAGAGACGCATGTTCAGGTCGTGACCACCCGTGCTGTCGGTGTAACCAATCACGTTAACCGCTGTTTTCGGATACTCTTTCAGCACCATTGCCACGCCAGTCAGCGTGTTAGCACCAGCCGGTTTCAGAGTTGCGCTGCTGCTGTCAAAGGTCACATTGTTCGGCATGTTAAGGATAATGTTGTCCCCGCTGCGGGTTACGCTAACGCCGGTGCCGCGCATTTTGTCACGCAGCTTCGCTTCCTGCACATCCATGTAATAACCAACGCCGCCGCCCAGTGCCGCGCCAGCGGCTGCGCCAATAAGCGCACCTTTACCGCGATCTTTCTTCGAAGAAGAGAGTGCGCCAATACCCGCGCCAACGAGAGAGCCCAGACCTGCACCGATAGCAGATTTACCTGCTTCACGTTCGCCGGTGTAAGGGTTAGTTGTACAGCCAGATACCGCCAGAGCGCCGCTCACGACGGCAGCAATAAGATAAACACGTTTCTTCATTGTTAATCCTTAATAACCTTTTTATTCTTGTTCACGGGTGCCGTGGCGGGAGATTATGCCGTGTGAACATGAAGATTATTCCTGGGAATACTCGGAAATTTGTAAGTAATATTTAACTGCTCAATACATCTAACCTTTCAGGAGCCTTCGGTTTGGCCAATTCATCCTCACGTTATTCCGTTCTTACTGCCGCCCACTGGGGACCCATGCTGGTTGAAACCGACGGCGAAACCGTGTTTAGCTCGCGTGGCGTGTTAGCAACAGAGCTGGAAAACTCCTTGCAGAGCGCGGTTCGCGACCAGGTTCACAGCAATACGCGGGTGCGATTTCCAATGGTGCGCAAAGGCTTTCTCGCGTCTCCAGAAACCCCGCAAGGCATTCGTGGGCAGGATGAATTTGTTCGCGTGAGTTGGGATGAGGCGCTGGAGCTCATCCACCACCAACATAAACGTATTCGTGATGCTTATGGACCGGCGTCGATTTTTGCTGGTTCCTACGGCTGGCGTTCAAACGGTGTATTGCATAAAGCGTCAACTTTATTACAACGCTATATGGCGCTGGCAGGTGGTTATACCGGGCATTTGGGGGATTATTCGACCGGCGCGGCACAGGCGATCATGCCGTATGTCGTGGGGGGTAGCGAAGTCTATCAGCAGCAGACCAGCTGGCCGCTGGTGCTGCAACATAGCGATGTGGTGGTGCTGTGGAGTGCTAACCCTCTAAATACGCTGAAAATTGCGTGGAATGCGTCTGATGAGCAGGGACTTTCTTATTTTTCCGCATTGCGTGATAGCGGGAAAAAGCTGATCTGCATTGATCCAATGCGATCGGAAACCGTCGATTTCTTTGGCGATAAAATGGAGTGGATAGCGCCACATATGGGCACCGATGTGGCGCTAATGCTGGGGATCGCCCATACGCTGGTGGAAAATGGTTGGCACGACGAGGCGTTTCTGGCGCGTTGCACCACGGGTTATGACATCTTCGCTTCTTATTTGCTGGGTGAGAACGACGGAATAGCGAAAACCGCCGAATGGGCGGCGGAGATTTGCGGCATTTCAGCGGAGAAAATTCGCGAGCTGGCGGCTATTTTCCACCAAAACACTACGATGCTGATGGCAGGATGGGGAATGCAGCGCCAGCAGTTTGGTGAGCAAAAACACTGGATGATCGTCACGCTGGCGGCAATGTTGGGGCAAATCGGCACACCCGGTGGCGGTTTTGGCCTTTCTTACCATTTTGCTAATGGCGGCAATCCGACCCGCCGCGCTGCGGTGCTCTCTTCCATGCAGAGTAGTTTGCCTGGCGGCACCGATGCAGTAGATAAAATCCCCGTTGCCCGTATCGTTGAAGCATTAGAAAACCCCGGTGGCGCATATCAACACAACGGCATGAACCGACATTTTCCGTATATTCGTTTTATCTGGTGGGCGGGTGGTGCCAACTTTACTCATCATCAGGATACTAACCGCTTGATCCGCGCCTGGCAAAAACCAGAGCTGGTGGTGATATCTGAATGCTTCTGGACGGCGGCGGCGAAACACGCCGATATTGTCCTCCCTGCAACCACCTCGTTTGAGCGTAATGATCTCACTATGACCGGAGATTACAGCAATCAGCATCTGGTGCCGATGAAACAAGTGGTGCCACCGCGTGATGAAGCACGTAATGATTTTGATGTTTTTGCTGAATTAAGCGAACGGTGGGAAAAGGGCGGTTATGCGCGATTTACGGAAGGAAAAAGTGAGCTGCAATGGCTGGAAACGTTTTATAACGTCGCCCGGCAGCGTGGGGCAAGTCAGCAGGTACAATTGCCGCCATTTGATGAATTTTGGGAAGCCAACCAATTAATTGAGATGCCGGAAAACTCAGACAGTGAGCGGTTTATTCGCTTCGCTGATTTCTGCCGCGATCCGCAGGCTCATCCGTTAAAAACCGCCAGCGGTAAGATTGAAATATTCTCGCAGCGCATTGCGGATTATGGTTACCGGGATTGTCCGGGACATCCAACGTGGCTGGAGCCGGATGAGTGGCAGGGCAATGCCGAACCGGAACAGTTGCAGGTGCTTTCTGCTCACCCGGCACATCGTCTGCACAGTCAGCTGAATTACAGTTCTCTACGCGAATTGTATGCGGTGGCAAATCGTGAACCTGTCACTATTCACCCAGAGGATGCGCGGGCGCGCGGCATACAAGATGGCGATACAGTTCGGGTGTGGAACTCGCGCGGGCAAATCCTTGCCGGAGCAGTCATTAGCGAAGGTATTAAGCCAGGCGTGATTTGTATTCACGAAGGTGCATGGCCAGATCTGGATTTATCTGCTGGCGGCATTTGTAAAAATGGTGCGGTTAACGTGCTAACTAAAGACCTTCCCAGCTCGCGGCTGGGGAATGGCTGTGCGGGTAACACGGCGCTGGCGTGGCTAGAAAAATATAATGGCCCGAAGCTGTCGCTTACGGCGTTTGATCCGCCTGCCAATCCATAATCCAGGTAGGGAGTTGGGTTTCCTCCTGCCATGCGCAGTCGACAATATGAAACCCCTGCGCATGGTAAAAATCTAGCGCCGGTTGGTTTTTTTGATAAACCTCCAGCAACAAATGGGGATGGCGCTGCTGTACATATTGCATCAGCGCCTTACCGATACCGCGCCTGATGGCCTTCGGTGCAACGAACATTGCTGCCAGAAATCGCCCCTCCATAATGCTGACAAAACCGAGAAATTCACCATCGTCTTCCCACACCCAGTTTTGCGCGTTGGCAAGATATGCATCACGTACCAGCGGAATGCAGTCACGCCAATAGCTTGTTTCTATAAAGGGATGTCCCCAGCTTGTGCTTTCCAGCCATAACTCCAGAATCGCGGGCAGTTCCGAACGTTGCGCTTCCCGAATCATGTTTTGTTCTCCGGATGGCAACAGCAGCTAACCACATGATCATTCACCAGCCCACATGCCTGCATAAAGGAGTAACAAATCGTCGAGCCAACAAACTTAAAGCCGCGTTTTTTCAGAGCCTTGGAGAGCGCGTCGGAGGCGGGCGTTGAAGTAGGGATTTCGCTCAATGTTCTGGCTTGTGTCACTTGTGGCTGGTGGTTTACGAACGACCAGACAAAGTCGGCAAACGGTTCGCCGTTTTGCTCCATTTGCAGGTAAGCGCGCGCATTGCCGATAATGGCCTGGATTTTTCCACGATGGCGAATAATCCCGGCATCCTGTACCAGTCTTTCGATATCGTCTTCCTCCATTGCCGCAACCTTGACGGGATCAAACTGATGAAAACAAGCGCGATAATTTTCACGTTTTTTGAGGACGGTAATCCAGGATAACCCAGCCTGTTGTCCTTCAAGGCAGATCATTTCGAACAGTTTTTTACTGTCGGTTTCAGGCACGCCCCACTCATTATCGTGGTAGGCAATATAAAGTGGATCCTGACTCACCCAGCCGCAACGTTCCATACTTTCCCTCGTTATATACCCGGTCGTAAAAATTTCACCTGCTTTTCTTGACGCATCGGTGAAAAAGTCAATATTTAATACAGGGCTAATATGCCCGATATCCTTCATACAATGACAATAATATCGCCGAATTCGGCTCTTTCCTGGAGTCGTGTTAATGATCATAAAAAAATGCGGTGGCCACTGGACGTTAAGTTTGCTGGCGAGCGTTGTAACCAGTTCTCTTTTTCTCAACACAGCTTATGCCTGGCAACAAGAATATATCGTTGATACGCAGCCTGGGCATACTACGGAGCGTTATACCTGGGATAGCGATCACCAACCTGATTACAATGATATTTTGTCGCAACGTATTCAAAGTAGCCAAAGGGCGCTGGGACTGGAAGTCAATCTGGCGGAGGATACGCCTGTGGATGTGACCAGCAGTATGAGTATGGGCTGGAATTTCCCTTTATATGAACATGTTACAACAGGCCCAGTCGCCGCATTGCATTATGATGGTACGACTAATTCGATGTATAACGAGTTTGGCGACAGCACTGCAACGTTGACCGATCCGTTATGGCATGCCAGCGTCAGCACATTAGGCTGGCGTGTTGATTCCCGGCTTGGTGATTTTCGTCCCTGGGCGCAAATCAGCTATAACCAGCAATTTGGCGAGAATATCTGGAAGGCTCAATCAGGCCTGAGCCGCATGACGGCGACAAATCAGAACGGCAACTGGCTTGATGTGACGGTGGGAGCCGATATGTTGCTTAACCCACATATTGCCGCTTATGCCGCGTTATCTCAGGCAGAAAACAGCAACAATAATAATGATTATTTGTATAGCATGGGCGTTAGCGCCAGATTTTAACTTGTCATTTACAATTCAAGGCCGCGTATAACAATCATTGTGCTGATAGTGGGTACTAACTGACATAATTATTATTGCGGTGAATATTTGTCACGTCATTCATTCCTGAACTAAGGCATTTCATTCCGTTCTGATGGCATTTCATGCCGTTTTTCCCCTGGCATAAAGTGCACTTCGATATGGTTGTCGGCAGAGACCTTTCCTTTTTATTAATGCAGGAACACTGCCATGACACCTTCCAACTATCAACGTACGCGCTGGCTGACGCTTATCGGTACTATTATTACCCAGTTTGCCCTGGGGTCGGTTTATACCTGGAGCCTGTTTAACGGTGCACTTTCCGCCAAACTGGATGCACCGGTAAGCCAGGTGGCATTTTCTTTTGGCCTGTTGAGTCTGGGACTGGCAATTTCTTCTTCTGTCGCGGGAAAATTACAGGAACGTTTTGGCGTTAAACGCGTCACTATGGCTTCCGGTATTTTGCTGGGATTAGGCTTCTTCCTGACCGCGCATTCCAACAACCTGATGATGCTGTGGCTGAGTGCCGGTGTGCTGGTCGGTCTGGCAGATGGAGCGGGTTACTTGCTGACGCTCTCTAACTGCGTGAAGTGGTTCCCGGAACGTAAAGGTTTGATCTCCGCATTCGCCATTGGTTCCTATGGCCTGGGTAGCCTGGGGTTCAAATTTATCGACACGCAACTGCTGGAAACGGTCGGTCTGGAAAAAACCTTTATAATTTGGGGTGCGATTGCGCTGGTGATGATTGTTTTTGGTGCGACCTTAATGAAAGATGCGCCGAAACAGGAAGTCAAAACCCATAATGGTGTGGTGGAAAATGATTTCACTCTGGCAGAGTCGATGCGAAAACCACAATACTGGATGCTGGCGGTAATGTTCCTGACTGCCTGCATGAGCGGTCTGTATGTAATTGGGGTGGCGAAAGATATCGCCCAGAGTCTGGCGCATCTTGATGCAATTTCCGCAGCCAATGCAGTGACAGTTATTTCTATTGCTAACCTTTCTGGTCGTCTGGTGTTGGGTATTCTGTCTGACAAAATTGCCCGTATTCGGGTCATCACCATTGGACAGGTAGTTTCGCTGGTGGGCATGGCGGCACTGCTGTTCGCTCCACTCAATGCGTTAACGTTCTTCGCAGCGATTGCCTGCGTGGCCTTTAACTTCGGCGGTACAATCACGGTGTTCCCGTCACTGGTCAGCGAGTTCTTTGGGCTTAATAATCTGGCGAAAAACTACGGTGTAATTTACCTCGGTTTCGGTATCGGCAGTATTTGCGGCTCGATTATCGCCTCACTGTTTGGCGGCTTCTATGTGACCTTCTACGTGATTTTTGCCCTGTTGATTCTGTCACTGGCGCTCTCTACGACCATTCGCCAACCAGGGCTCAGAGCGTTTCGTGAGGTGCATGGTTAAGTTTGGCGACTGGTTTCAGTCTCGTCCTGAGATAGAGTGGCACATTTTTCACCGTGAATGAGCCAATGTATCAAAACAATTCAGGATGAGTCATTGATAAAGTCGGGGCCAGTTAGCTGGCCCTTTTAAGTGTTCAATTAATGAAAGTCTCCTTTCATACTTGTATTTTTGTAAATTTGTGCTTCACGCACACTCTTTCCCCACACTTTTTCCCTTTGCTGTGGTCTACTTATCAGCGTGTGCAGATTTTCCTTATCTGACGACCTTCGCACTTTTCCCTTGCCTGGCTTGAAAGGCCATTATGCAGGGTGTTATCACCTGTTTTTCCAGGGTTTGTTTGCATGAGATATATCAAAACGATAACGCAGCAAAAGCTAAGCTTTTTGCTCGCTGTCTATATTGGTTTGTTTATGAATTGCGCAGTCTATTTCCGTCGGTTTGATGGTTACGCGCATAACTTCACTTTTCTTAATGGTGTCTCGGCGGTTATCGAACTGGCAGGGACGGTTCTGGCAACCTTCTTCTTTTTACGCTTAATTTCACTCTTTGGCAGAACAGCCTGGAAAGTGCTGGCTTCATTGCTGGTGCTGATTTCTGCCGGAGCCAGTTACTACATGACATTTATGAACGTCATGATTGGCTACGGGATTGTCGCTTCGGTGATGACCACCGACATCGACCTGTCGAAAGAAGTGGTTGGCTGGACACTTATCGCATGGGTTGTACTGGTGAGTATTATCCCGTTGCTCTTTATCTGGATGAACCGCTCACAAGACACCTTCTGGCGTCAGCTTTGTACCCCGAAAACACGCTGGCGTAGCGCGCTTACTGTGCTGTTAGCAGGCTTGCTGGTATGGGGCCCAATCCGTCTTATGGATGTAGCACAAAAGCGTGCAGACCGCATGGCTGGGGTGGATATGCCAAGTTATGGCGGGGTGCTGGCGAACTCTTATTTACCCTCGAACTGGCTTTCTGCGCTGGGGCTGTATGCCTGGGCGCAAGTGGATGAATCTTCAGACAATCGTTCGTTGATGAATCCGGCGAAAAAATTCACCTATACCCCGACGCAAAATCTCGACGACACCTATGTGATTTTCATTATTGGTGAAACCACGCGTTGGGATCATATGGGGATGCTGGGTTACGAGCGTGATACCACGCCGAAGCTGGCGAAAGAGAAAAATCTGGTGATGTACCGTGGTTATTCTTGCGATACCGCGACTAAATTATCACTACGCTGTATGTTTGTGCGTGAAGGTGGAACGGAAGATAACCCTCAACGTACGCTCAAAGAGCAGAACGTATTTGCGGTTCTCAAGCAGTTGGGTTTTAGCTCTGATTTGTACGCCATGCAGAGCGAGATGTGGTTCTACAGCAATACCATGGCTGACAACATTGCCTACCGTGAGCAAATCGCGGCTGAGCCACGTAACCGTGGGAAAGCGGTAGACGACATGTTGCTGGTTAATGAAATTGAACGTTCTCTGGAGAAAAAACCAGAAGGTAAGCATCTGATTGTGCTGCATACCAAAGGGTCGCACTACAACTATACTCAGCGTTATCCACGTGAGTTTGCACAGTGGAAGCCAGAGTGTTATGCAATTGATCGCAAATGTCCAAGAGCGCCGATGATTAACTCATACGATAACTCCATTACCTACGTAGATCATTTTATCGACTCGGTGATCGACAGATTCCGCGATAAGAAGGCCATTATTTTCTATGCAGCGGACCACGGTGAGTCGATTAACGAGCGTGAGCACTTGCATGGTACACCACGCGAATATGCACCACCGGAGCAGTTCCGCGTACCGATGATGGTCTGGATGTCAGATAAATATCTGGAAAATCCGGCCAATGCGCAGGCATTCGCGCAGTTGAAAAAAGAAGCCGATATGAAAGTACCGCGCCGTCACGTAGAGCTGTACGACACCATCATGGGCTGTCTCGGCTATACTTCACCGGATGGTGGAATTAACGAAAACAACAACTGGTGTCACATCCCGCAAGCGAAGACCGTTGTGGCTAACTAAACGGCCTGCTGACTTTCTCGCCGATCAAAAGGCATTTTGCTATTAAGGGATTGACGAGGGCGTATCTGCGCAGTAAGATGCGCCCCGCATTCGGTGATTGGCGCAGCCTGGTAGCGCACTTCGTTCGGGACGAAGGGGTCGGAGGTTCGAATCCTCTATCACCGACCAATTTAGAAAAACCAGCCTACGGGCTGGTTTTTTGCTTTCTGCGGTCTGAAGAGGATGAGAACCTCCGGGGGCAGGGAGGTTCGACTCGACGTAGGCCTGATAAGACGCGCCAGCGTCGCATCAGGCAAATGTGCCGGCCCATTGTCGGATGCGGCGTGAAGGCCTTATCCCCCCACATCACACATTTCCCTGCCAAATTTGCGCCCCATATCTCACTATCCATTAACGGATTTGTGACAGAAACCATTGTCTTTTTTTATATTTGCTTAAATCTATTATTGCGTTACTTATGGCTGGCGCTGGCATTTTCCGCTGTGCGTTTTAGCGTTCATGGTATTAATCGCTCAGATATCCACCTTTTCCTCAGATTTTTTTCATTAAATGCATAAAACTTAATCACCAATTGTTGCTAAATATTAAGGTTATTGTTCTGGTTATGTTGGAGTAGCACAAATTTCTCTGCTGCAAATAGCGGTTTGAAGTTTTTTTAATCTTTGTTTGTGGATTCTCACCGTTGGTGTAAATCCCGGTTGGCTGTATTGACGTTTTCACATTCTGTTGACAGATTGTAGGTCACGAGGGGCATTTTATGGAGGATCCGCACTGTTACACTGATGTTAATTAGTACGGCATCCCCACCTCATAACGTTGACCCGACCGGGCAAAAAACAAAAAAGGTCAGGCAGCGACAACCCACTGCAAAGGGTTAAAACAACAAACATCACAATTGGAGCAGAATAATGCGTATTTCCTTGAAAAAGTCAGGGATGCTGAAGCTTGGTCTCAGCCTGGTGGCTATGACCGTCGCAGCAAGTGTTCAGGCTAAAACTCTGGTTTATTGCTCAGAAGGTTCGCCAGAAGGGTTTAACCCGCAGCTGTTTACCTCCGGCACCACCTATGACGCCTCTTCCGTACCGCTTTATAACCGCCTGGTTGAATTTAAAATCGGCACCACCGAAGTGATCCCGGGCCTCGCTGAAAAGTGGGAAATCAGCGAAGACGGTAAAACCTATACCTTCCATCTGCGTAAAGGTGTGAAGTGGCATGACAATAAAGAATTCAAACCGACGCGCGAACTGAACGCCGATGACGTGGTGTTCTCGTTTGATCGTCAGAAAAACGTGCAAAACCCATACCATAAAGTCTCTGGCGGCAGCTACGAATACTTCGAAGGCATGGGCTTGCCGGAGTTGATCAGCGAAGTGAAAAAGGTGGACGATAACACCGTTCAGTTCGTGCTGACTCGCCCGGAAGCGCCGTTCCTCGCTGACCTGGCAATGGACTTCGCCTCTATTCTGTCAAAAGAATATGCTGACGCGATGATGAAAGCCGGTACGCCGGAAAAACTGGACCTCAACCCCATCGGCACCGGCCCGTTCCAGTTACAGCAGTATCAAAAAGATTCCCGTATTCGCTACAAAGCGTTTGATGGCTACTGGGGCACCAAACCGCAGATCGACACGCTGGTCTTCTCTATTACTCCTGACGCTTCCGTGCGTTACGCGAAATTGCAGAAAAATGAATGCCAGGTGATGCCGTACCCGAACCCGGCAGATATTGCCCGCATGAAGCAGGATAAATCCATCAACCTGATGGAAATGCCGGGGCTGAACGTCGGTTATCTCTCGTATAACGTGCAGAAAAAACCACTGGATGATGTGAAAGTTCGCCAGGCTCTGACCTACGCGGTGAACAAAGACGCGATCATCAAAGCGGTTTATCAGGGCGCGGGTGTAGCAGCGAAAAACCTGATCCCGCCAACCATGTGGGGCTATAACGACGACGTTCAGGATTACACCTATGATCCTGAAAAAGCGAAAGCCTTGCTGAAAGAAGCCGGTCTGGAAAAAGGTTTCTCCATCGACCTGTGGGCGATGCCGGTACAACGTCCATATAACCCGAATGCTCGCCGCATGGCGGAGATGATTCAGGCGGACTGGGCGAAAGTCGGCGTGCAGGCCAAAATCGTCACCTACGAATGGGGTGAGTACCTCAAGCGCGCGAAAGATGGCGAGCATCAGACGGTAATGATGGGCTGGACTGGCGACAACGGGGATCCGGATAACTTCTTCGCCACCCTGTTCAGCTGTGCCGCCTCTGAACAAGGCTCCAACTACTCAAAATGGTGCTACAAACCGTTTGAAGATCTGATTCAACCGGCGCGTGCCACCGACGACCACAACAAGCGCGTTGAACTGTACAAACAAGCACAGGTAGTGATGCACGATCAGGCTCCGGCACTGATCATCGCTCACTCCACTGTATTTGAACCGGTACGCAAAGAAGTTAAAGGCTATGTGGTTGATCCATTAGGCAAACATCACTTCGAAAACGTCTCTATTGAATAATTAAAAGCCATACCCGGTGGTGCTGTTCCTCTGCGTGCAGCGCCATCCGGCAGCAATACTTCATTCCCTGTCAGACAAGGGCAGGAATTGATTTGTGAGCAATACAGACACGCAGTTCCAGGCTGTGGGTCACTATAGAGAATCCGGGTTATGTTGCAGTTTATTCTCCGACGTTTGGGACTCGTCATCCCCACGTTTATCGGTATTACCCTTCTCACTTTTGCCTTTGTCCACATGATCCCCGGCGATCCGGTGATGATCATGGCGGGCGAACGTGGGATCTCCCCAGAGCGTCACGCACAGCTGCTGGCTGAACTCGGTTTAGATAAACCGATGTGGCAGCAGTACCTCCACTATATTTGGGGCGTTATGCACGGTGATTTAGGCATTTCGATGAAAAGCCGCATCCCGGTTTGGGAAGAGTTCGTGCCGCGCTTCCAGGCCACGCTGGAACTTGGCGTCTGCGCGATGATTTTTGCTACGGCAGTCGGCATTCCGGTTGGTGTGCTGGCTGCGGTTAAACGTGGTTCCATTTTCGATCACACGGCGGTTGGTCTGGCACTGACCGGTTACTCAATGCCAATCTTCTGGTGGGGCATGATGCTGATCATGCTGGTTTCGGTGCACTGGAACCTGACGCCGGTCTCCGGTCGCGTGAGCGACATGGTGTTCCTTGATGATTCCAATCCGTTAACCGGTTTTATGTTGATCGACACCGCCATCTGGGGTGAAGACGGCAACTTTATCGACGCCGTCGCGCATATGATCTTACCTGCGATGGTGCTGGGCACAATTCCGCTGGCGGTTATCGTTCGTATGACGCGCTCCTCGATGCTGGAAGTGCTGGGCGAGGATTACATCCGCACCGCGCGTGCCAAGGGATTGACCCGGATGCGGGTGATTATCGTCCATGCGCTGCGTAACGCCATGCTGCCGGTGGTAACCGTTATTGGCCTACAGGTAGGGACGCTGCTGGCGGGGGCGATTCTGACCGAAACCATCTTCTCGTGGCCCGGTCTGGGGCGCTGGTTGATTGACGCACTGCAACGCCGCGACTATCCGGTAGTGCAGGGCGGCGTATTGCTGGTGGCGACGATGATTATCCTCGTCAACCTGCTGGTCGATCTGCTGTACGGCGTGGTGAACCCGCGTATTCGTCATAAGAAGTAAGGGAACATCATGTCACAGGTTACTGAAAATAAAGTGATTACTGCACCGGTGCCGATGACCCCTTTACAGGAGTTCTGGCACTATTTTAAACGTAACAAAGGCGCGGTCGTCGGACTGGTTTATGTCGTCATCGTGCTGTTTATCGCGATCTTTGCCAACTGGATTGCACCCTATAACCCGGCGGAACAGTTCCGCGATGCGCTGCTCGCCCCGCCAGCCTGGCAGGAAGGCGGCAGCATGGCGCACTTGCTGGGCACTGATGACGTCGGTCGCGATGTGATGTCGCGCCTGATGTACGGCGCACGCTTGTCGCTGCTGGTCGGTTGTCTGGTGGTGGTGTTATCGCTGATTATGGGCGTTATTCTCGGCCTGATCGCCGGTTACTTCGGCGGCCTGGTCGATAACATCATCATGCGCGTGGTCGATATCATGCTGGCGCTGCCAAGCCTGCTGCTGGCGCTGGTGCTGGTGGCTATCTTCGGCCCGTCGATTGGTAACGCCGCGCTGGCGCTGACCTTCGTTGCCTTGCCGCACTATGTCCGCTTAACTCGCGCTGCCGTGCTGGTGGAGGTGAACCGCGACTACGTGACCGCTTCCCGCGTGGCGGGAGCCGGGGCGCTGCGGCAGATGTTTATCAATATTCTTCCCAACTGCCTTGCGCCGCTGATTGTCCAGGCGTCGCTCGGTTTCTCTAACGCCATTCTCGATATGGCTGCTCTTGGTTTCCTCGGCATGGGGGCACAACCGCCAACGCCGGAGTGGGGCACCATGCTCTCCGACGTGTTGCAGTTTGCGCAAAGCGCCTGGTGGGTCGTGACCTTCCCTGGTCTGGCGATCCTGCTGACGGTGCTGGCATTTAACCTGATGGGTGACGGTCTGCGTGACGCGCTCGATCCCAAACTGAAGCAGTAAGAGGTTCGAGATGGCGTTATTAAATATAGATAAATTATCGGTGCATTTCGGTGACGAAAGCGCACCATTCCGCGCTGTAGACCGCATCAGCTACAGCGTGAAACAGGGCGAAGTGGTCGGGATTGTGGGTGAATCCGGTTCGGGTAAATCGGTCAGTTCACTGGCGATTATGGGGCTGATTGATTATCCGGGCCGCGTGATGGCGGAAAAGCTGGAATTTAACGGCCAGGATTTGCAGCGTATATCGGAAAAAGAGCGCCGCAATCTGGTGGGTGCCGAAGTAGCGATGATCTTCCAGGACCCGATGACCAGTCTCAACCCGTGCTACACCGTGGGTTTCCAGATTATGGAAGCGATTAAGGTGCATCAGGGCGGTAACAAAAGTACCCGCCGTCAGCGGGCGATTGACCTGTTGAATCAGGTCGGTATTCCCGATCCGGCGTCGCGTCTGGATGTTTACCCGCATCAGCTTTCCGGCGGAATGAGCCAGCGCGTGATGATCGCCATGGCGATTGCCTGTCGGCCAAAACTGCTGATTGCCGATGAACCGACCACCGCGCTGGACGTGACCATTCAGGCGCAAATCATCGAACTGCTGCTGGAGCTACAGCAGAAAGAGAACATGGCGCTGGTGTTGATCACCCATGACCTGGCGCTGGTGGCGGAAGCGGCGCATAAAATCATCGTGATGTATGCAGGCCAGGTGGTGGAAACGGGTGATGCTCACGCCATCTTCCGTGCGCCGCGTCACCCGTATACTCAGGCATTGCTGCGTGCGCTGCCGGAATTTGCTCAGGACAAAGAACGTCTGGCGTCGTTGCCAGGTGTCGTTCCAGGCAAGTATGACCGCCCGAACGGCTGCCTGCTTAACCCGCGCTGCCCCTACGCGACTGACAAATGCCGCGCCGAAGAACCGGCGCTGAATATGCTCGCTGACGGGCGTCAGTCCAAATGCCATTACCCACTTGATGATGCCGGGAGGCCCACACTATGAGTACGCAAGAGGCCACCTCGCAACAACCGCTGTTGCAGGCTATCGACCTGAAAAAACATTACCCGGTGAAGAAAGGCATGTTTGCGCCGGAACGTCTGGTGAAGGCGCTGGATGGCGTTTCATTTACCCTTGAACGTGGCAAAACGCTGGCGGTAGTAGGTGAATCTGGCTGTGGTAAATCGACCCTTGGTCGATTGCTGACGATGATCGAAATACCTACCGGTGGTGAACTGTATTACCAGGGGCAGGATCTGCTTAAGCACGATCCGCAGGCGCAGAAGCTGCGTCGGCAGAAAATCCAGATCGTATTCCAGAATCCCTACGGTTCGCTGAATCCGCGTAAAAAAGTTGGGCAAATTCTCGAAGAGCCGCTGCTTATTAACACCAGCTTAAGCAAAGAACAGCGTCGGGAAAAAGCCTTGTCGATGATGGCGAAAGTCGGCCTGAAAACCGAGCATTACGACCGCTATCCGCACATGTTCTCCGGCGGTCAGCGTCAGCGTATCGCCATTGCCCGAGGTCTGATGCTCGACCCGGATGTGGTGATTGCCGATGAGCCGGTTTCTGCGCTGGACGTCTCAGTGCGTGCGCAGGTGCTGAATCTAATGATGGATTTGCAGCAGGAACTGGGGCTTTCTTATGTCTTTATCTCCCACGACCTGTCGGTGGTGGAGCACATTGCTGATGAAGTGATGGTGATGTACCTGGGCCGCTGCGTGGAGAAGGGAACGAAAGACCAAATCTTCAATAACCCGCGCCATCCGTACACTCAGGCGCTACTTTCCGCGACGCCGCGCCTGAATCCGGACGATCGCCGCGAGCGCATCAAGCTCACCGGTGAACTGCCAAGCCCGCTGAATCCACCGCCGGGGTGCGCCTTCAACGCCCGCTGTCGTCGGCGCTTCGGCCCCTGCACCCAGTTGCAGCCGCAGCTAAAAGACTACGGCGGTCAACTGGTCGCTTGTTTTGCTGTTGATCAGGATGAAAATCCGCAGCGTTAACTCACAAAACCGGGGCCATGCGCTCCGGTTTACTCAATCAGCTTCAACAGTGGCGACAAGCATAGCAAAATGCCGTACAGCAGAATCAGCCAGGCTTTAAATCCGCGAAGTTTTTCCAGTTGTGCGACTTTATAGATCAGGAAAAACGGAATGAGGCACGACACAATGCCATATAACGGGCTTCCCAACTGAAAGAACACCAGCACCGATACACGAAACGAAACCCAAATCGTCAACGTAATGACGATAAAAGCGCAGATCGCCAGAGTCAGCATGCGTGAGTTAATTTTCTTGGTATCAATAATTCGGCTTAACAGATTGAGAATAATGCCTTTAATGGCCTCGTGGAAACCGAGATAAATGCCAAAGAATGCGGTCAGTACGGCAAAGATATTCAGCACCGTAGAGGTGATATGAATGATATGCCCAGGGATCACCTGCGCGGCCAGCGCCAGTGCCGAGATATTTTGTTCAAAGGCAGAAACGGCTTCTTCGTGGCTAATTGAGAAGGTAAACGAAAAGGCAAAAAACAGGATCACCGCGATGAGCGTGATATAACTAATCCGGTGGGTACGCAGCGCGAGCCGAGTTGCCAGTACTTTATCCGCTTCCCGTTTACGATAGGCAATATTCATCGGGTTAAGCACCTGAATAAATACCGCAGAAAAGAAGCAAAAAGGAATAGTAAGCAGAACGTCGCGGAAGAAGACGGAGGCTTGTGGGAACGCGGTTATATTGGCGAAATTCCAGTGCGGGATCATCGCAAAACCGAACACGACAATAATCCCTACTTTGACCAACACCATTGGCCCAGAAATCTTAAACAGTAATCGTTCACCACCAGACGCAATCGCCACCAGTACGGCGAAAATGGCGACTTTATAAAATAGAGATTGAGAAAGATCGGCATCGGTTAAACCGAAGGTTTTCAGGTACGAGGCGCTGTCGAAAACCACGGAGAGGGAATAGATAAAAATCCCGTGGATAATCATCAAAAAGTAGATAACGCCGAGGAATATTCCCCAGTTCTTCCCCAGGTAATGACTGATAATATCGGTGTAGTCATTACAGGAGTCACTTTCAGATAGTGTCTTTAAATAAATATCCTGCACTACCCAGGTTGCCGGATAAGCAATAATGGCGGCGGTAATAAATACCCAAATTCCCTTTAGCCCAATTTGTACTGGCATCAGCACCGTTCCGGCACCAATTGCCATTCCTATGCATAATAAAACCCAGCCGAAGTCATATCGCGTAAATGGTAATTTTTGATCGCGTAGTTGTAATGTGTTGTCCTGCATAAAGTCCTGTCCAGAAAGAAGTCAGCCCCGCAAAGATGGTTATCCCCCGTTTCTCTTGCGCAACAGGCGGAGAAGTCGAATACGCAGTGTGCTAAGAATGAGGCAACAGATTCACCGGGGAGAATCGCGAGGAGGCGCAATTCTACAAAATTGCGCATTTCACTACCAGCCTGGTGTCAGATCGCGGGTAATGCGTAAAGTGAAAATTCTGCAAACATGAAAATAAGCTGGAATGTATCGCGCAAAGTGAAAAACAGGCAGGTGCCAGGGGCAGAAAGCGTCAGTAGAATCTGTCGCAAGCCGGAGGGTTCCGGTGAGGCGCAATGTTGCGGGGGCTTTATCCCTGGTGGCATTGGTTGCTGGAAAGAGAAAACCCCCGCACGTTGCAGGTATGCACCTGACAACATCACGGGGGCCATTCTTGACTCTAGACCATTCAAGAATAGCCGCGAAACGTTGTCATTACAACACAGGCGGCTATATGACGCTCGCAGAACTGGGCATGGCCTTCTGGTATGATTTAGCGGCTCCGGTCATTGCTGGCATTCTTGCCAGTATGATCGTGAACTGGCTGAATAAGCGGAAGTAACGTGTCATGCGGGCGTCAGGCTGCCGTAATGGCAATTTGCGCCCGGACCAGGCCGCAGGGGTGAAACTCTGCGGCCTTTTTCGTAAGAAAAATGCAACGATTGCAAGCGGATAATATTCTGCGGAATGCGCAGCACAGAGTGAAGACGTGACGGATTCCGGAACAGAAAAACAGTCGTAGAATCAGCGGCAAGCCGGAGGGTTCCGGTGAGGCGCAATGTTGCGGGGGCTTTATCCCTGGTGGCATTAGTTGCTGGAAAGAGAAAACCCCCGCACGTTGCAGGTATATACCTGACAACATCACGGGGGCCATTCTTGAATCCAAACAATACAAGAATAGCCGCGAAACGTTGTCATTACAACACAGGCGGCTATATGACGTTCGCGCAGTTAGGCATGGCCTTCTGGCACGATTTAGCGGCTCCGGTCATTGCTGGCATTCTCGCCAGCCTGATCGTGAGCTGGCTGAATAAGCGGAAGTAACATGCTATGTGGGCGTCAGGCTGCCGTAATGGCAATTTGCGCCCGGACCAGGCCGCAGAGGTGAAACTCTGCGGCCTTTTTCGTAAGAAAAATGCAATGGTTGCAAGCCGGTAATATTCTGCGGAATGCACAGCACAGAGTGAAGAAGTGATGGATTTCGAAGCAGAAAAACAGTCGTAGAATCAGCCTCAAGCCGGAAGAGTCCGGTGAGGCGCAATGTTGCGGGGGCTTTATCCCTGGTGGCATTGGTTGCTGGAGAGAGAAAACCCCCGCACGTTGCAGGTATATACCTGACAACATCACGGGGGCCATTCTTGCATCTAGACCATTCAAGAATAGCCGCGAAACGTTGTCATTACAACACAGGCGGCTATATGACGTTCGCGCAGTTAGGCATGGCCTTCTGGCACGATTTAGCGGCTCCGGTCATTGCTGGCATTCTCGCCAGCCTGATCGTGAGCTGGCTGAATAAGCGGAAGTAACATGCTATGTGGGCGTCAGGCTGCCGTAATGGCAATTTGCGCCCGGACCAGGCCGCAGAGGTGAAACTCTGCGGCCTTTTTCGTAAGAAAAATGCAATGGTTGCAAGCCGGTAATATTCTGCGGAATGCACAGCACAGAGTGAAGAAGTGATGGATTTCGAAGCAGAAAAACAGTCGTAGAATCAGCCTCAAGCCGGAAGAGTCCGGTGAGGCGCAATGTTGCGGGGGCTTTATCCCTGGTGGCATTGGTTGCTGGAGAGAGAAAACCCCCGCACGTTGCAGGTATATACCTGACAACATCACGGGGGCCATTCTTGCATCTAGACCATTCAAGAATAGCCGCGAAACGTTGTCATTACAACACAGGCGGCTATATGACGTTCGCGCAGTTAGGCATGGCCTTCTGGCACGATTTAGCGGCTCCGGTCATTGCTGGCATTCTCGCCAGCCTGATCGTGAACTGGCTGAATAAGCGGAAGTAACGTGTCATGCGGGTGTCAGGCTGCCGTAATGGCAATTTGCGCCCGGACCAGGCCGCAGGGGTAAACTCTGCGGCCTTTTTCGCGTTTACTGCGGGTATGGCACCCAATCGCCGCCGTTCAGGCGAACGTACGGTTTATCCTGATATTGAATCACCACCGCGTTTGAGTTCTCGGATACCGGTGCTGTTTGTGGCAATCCGCTGGTGAGTTTTTTCCAGTCAACATTGTCTTCGGTGAAAATTTTACCGTCGAGAACGCGAACAACCAGATCAGAAATTGCCAGGAAACTGCTTGGTTGGTCGATGACAATCGGAGCCCCCTGATGTGGTGCCTTCATGCCGAAGAATTTCACGCCAACGGGGACATCAGTGATTGATGGACTAGGGATATCACGTAGGCCAGATACCTGCATTCTGTCGCCTTTCAGCGCGCCGCCATGTTCTGGTACGACCACCACCATTACTTTACGGTCAGATTTCTCCAGCTCGGTAAAGAATGCATCCAGTTCATCAAAGAACTTCTGCGCCCGCGCTTTATAGTCCGCTGTTTTACTGACGCCAGGATAATGGTTGCCATCATGCAGAGGGAGCGTGTTGTAGAACGTGGCGCTACGGGAGTTTTTATCTTTTTCAGTAAATTCCAGCCAGCGGTTAAGTACGGCGGTATCGTCATAAACTGGCGAACCATCAAAGCCCAGCAAAATAACCGGTAGATTCGTTTGATCCATCAATTCTGTCTGCATACCGCCATTTTCGCGCACTTCTTTCAGGAAGCCGCCGAATTGACCGTTATGCCCCATCATCAGATGCTGGGTAAAGCCCAGTTTTGACAAGTTATCGAACAGATAGCAGTCATTATTGGCTGGTTGATACAGATTGGTGTGCGAAGTTTGCCCACAACTGGCGCGCAGCAGACGAATCGCCGCCGGGCCGCTGTATGAGGTCGCAGAGTTGAATTTCTTGAACTCAATATCGAAATGCGACCATAACGGATGCGACATTAACCCGGCAGCCTCAATGTCCGACCAGGAGAGTGAGCAGATGTTGATGACCAGCAATTCAAATGGCTGTGCATCTGCCGGAAGCGCGGATGGGAAGGTCGATTTACGTTTCGCTTCGGCGTTATAGAAATTATTCAGCCATGCATTAAGATTCGCCGTTGTCGGCGGCGCGGTTTGCGCAGGCATATCACCCACCACCGGCGTACCACCTGCGGCTGCGACCGTTGCCGCTGCATTACCGCCCGTCGTTGTCACCGTCGTGGTCGGTTGACCGGCTGGCCACAGGGAGAAACTTGGTCCAGCCAGCGTAAGTACGTTCAACCATACCAGAATAGCGACGACAAATATGGTGATACGAATCCATTGTGACAGGAACAACCACGCCACTAACAATACAAAAATGGCTCCGATCATCTGCCAGTTAATAAAGCGAGTAACGAGGTCGATTAAATAATCGCTACTGAAACCAGCCACTTGCGAACCCTGACTCATGATACTTTCCGGGCCTGGCAGCCAGGTGTCGTGCCAGAACAATGCAAAACCGATTGGCAGGGCTATCCAGTGGCGTAGACGGTGTAGGCTATAGCGCGGAATAGGCATTAGCAGGAACGCAGCAAACACCAGGTTAAGCAGCGGATGGAAGTTAAGATATCCCGCCCATAACAGGCCAAATTTGACCAGAAAATATAAGTTCCAGCCAGAAAGGCCGCGCCAGTATTGCCAGAGGGAAGAAGGCATAGCGGTGTTTTGGGTAAATTGAGTCATTTTTTGATTGCCCTGGCTTTTTCCGCACGGCGTAATGTACCGGCCGGTTTTACATAACGAGGTTTAGCAAATAACAAACGCAAAGTGTCACGAATACGCCGCAGAGAATGCCGCGCCAGATAGCCCAGCGGGAAAAATATCAGTGCGCAAACGATAATAATTTCAATGATATCGCTGATGGTCATCATGATGAACGCTCCACAGCATCATCCAATAATCGCAGTGGTTCAGGTATGCGTCGCCAGTTGCGACCATCGTGTTCGGCATTGATGACTGGCGTGGAACCCTGCGTTAAAGGCAGCGGCATCCCCCATTGTTCCGGGGCGAGTAAACGCATTTGCACCAGCTCGGCGCTGATTTGGTCATCTTCAAACCAGACCATGCGGTTAGAGAAAATGTCGCCAGTAGGTAGTGGGAAAATATGATTCAATGCGGTATCCAGATCGTTAATCCGGCAGAAAGAGAGGAACAGCACCAGTCGATTGCCGCCAATCGTCATAATATCGCCGGTACGATTAGGGCGACACAGCGTCAGAGCTTGTTCAACGCGAATGCCAGGCACCGGGCGCAAAGCCACCAGAACGCCTTTCCCGTGAGCGGGTAACAGGGTGTTATTCATCATATTATTGACCGCGTCACAGAATACATCCCACTTCTGGAACCCCCGCAGTTTAATCGGCTGAGTCATCGACAACAGCGTGGTGATATCTTCCGGTACATAGCGGCTGAACTTCTGTCCCTGCACGCTTTCAATCATTGTCAGACAGCGAGAGAGCGGGGCGTTCCATGGAATGACCATATTTGCGCCGCAGGCCAACAGTAAACGTTCGTCGGTGGCGCGCAGGCTGGCAATATTTTCCCGCACGAGGATTTTCAACGCGCTACCACGCTGGCGACGCAATGTATGAATACTGCGGGCCAGCGGTTCAATTTGCCCATTTTGCTGCAAAGAGAACACGACCGTCGCGGCCTGAGAGGTACGCGCTTCATTGAACAGCGTTTCGTTATTGTCGAATAGCTTCCAGTGTTCCGATAGCGGTGGCGCGCCTTCCAGTACGGCAATATTACTGAGAATACGTTTTTCATCGCTGCGTGGTTGGATCTCCGCCTCTTCGCGCTGAACTAACGCCCAGACGCCATTTTGATGCTGGACGGTCAGTTGCTGACGGGCGCTGACGCCTTTTTCGTTACACCAAAAAGCAATATCCAGCAGATGCTGATCGCCCTGAAAACGCAAACTGGCAAGTCCAAAAAGCGAACGGTACTCCTCCAGTAACAATGAAAATTGTTTATCGTTATTATTTCCGGGATTAATTACCAGCAGTGAACAATGGTTTAGCCTGCACCATTTATTCATTTTTTCCAGCCATAGGCGAAGGTGCTCGGCAGGAATGTTTTGCCATGCGTTATTTGCGCAAACAAGAATGAACAGGTAATTATTGGGAACAACTGAACATTGTAAATCACGGGGCAAATAGTATAGACCTTTTTCATGATTTAGCATTGAAAATAATTTTATTTTTTCTGGTCCTTGAGAATCATCTAATTTGAAAATTTTCTCGGGATCGCTATCCATGCTAATGACCGCGACTTGCGCGGTTTCAGCTTGAGAAGCCATCGTTTGATTCACCAGGCTAATAGCATCTTCTTGACGATCGACGTTAAACCACCAGACGCCGCCTGCTGGCATATGTCGCAGCTCATCCCATAAGGATGAGATACCGATAGAGAATACGGGGTCCACAGTGTCCCTCAAGTCGCCATTTTGTCTGATTATCAGTTTACTAGCGAAAGCTAAGAAATAAACCTACCATTGAAATTAAAACTTATCAGATTTAGCATGTGAATCAATTTAACAGGACAGAAACCTTGTGATATCAGCCTTTTCGTTTTTTAGTTTTTCTGTTGCGTAACGGAAAGTCAAAAAATGAGCGGGTTTCTGTGCTGCCATAAGCAATAAAGCGGCGAAATTGTCTTGCTGTGTAATATGTTTATTTTATAGGGATCAACCATAATGAATAACAACGAACCCGATATTCTGCCTGATCCCGCGATAGGCTATATCTTCCAGAATGATATTTTGGCGTTAAAACAGGCTTTTTCACTGCCTGATATTGATTATGCCGATATTTCCCAACGAGAGCAGTTGGCTGCGGCATTAAAACGTTGGCCGTTGCTGGCTGAGTTTGCGCAAAAAAAGTAGGGGTGTGGTGAATGGCCGTTCTGGGATTGCAGGGGATGCGGGGTGGCGTGGGAACGACAACGATCACTGCCGCGTTAGGCTGGTCATTGCAAATGTTGGGAGAAAATGTCCTGCTGGTGGATGCCTGCCCGGACAATTTGCTGCGCCTGTCATTCAACGTTGATTTTTCTCACCGCCAGGGCTGGGCAAGAGCCATGCTGGATGGCCAGGACTGGCGTGATGCCGGGCTACGCTATACCTCGCAGCTCGATCTGCTGCCCTTTGGTCAACTGACTCTCGAAGAACACGAAAATCCCCAGCACTGGCAAACACGGCTGGGCGAGATTTGTAGCGGTATTCAGCAACTAAAGACCAGCGGGCGTTATCAATGGATTTTGATCGATTTACCACGCGACGCCTCGCAGATAACGCATCAAATCATGAGCCTGTGCGATCACAGCCTGGCAATCGTCAACGTGGATGCTAACTGTCATATTCGGCTGCATCAGCAGGCACTGCCCGCTGGCGCGCATATTTTGATTAATGATTTTCGTGTAGGCAGCCAGGTTCAGGACGATATTTATCAGCTATGGTTGCAAAGCCAGCGGCGCTTGTTGCCAATGTTGATCCATCGTGATGAAGCGATGGCTGAATGTCTGGCGGCGAAACAACCGTTGGGCGAATACCGTAGCGATGCGTTGGCGGCAGAAGAAATTCTGACGCTGGCGAACTGGTGTCTGTTGAACTATTCCGGGCTGAAAACGCCAGTCGGGAGCGCATCATGAGTATCCTGACCCGGTGGTTGCTTATCCCGCCGGTTAACGCACGTCTTATTGGGCGTTATCGGGAATATCGTCGTCATGGCGCGTCGCCTTTCAGCGCGACGCTCGGCTGTTTCTGGCTGATCCTTGCCTGGATTTTTATTCCGCTGGAGCACCCGCGCTGGCAGCGTATTCGTGCGCAACATAAAATCCTGTTCCCTCATATCAACGCCTCGCGCCCGCGTCCGTTGGATCCTGTGCGCTATGTCATCCAGACCTGCTGGTTGCTGATCAGTGCTTCGCGCAGAGAAACGCCGAAACCGCGCTGGCGGTCGTTTTCACGCTTGCAGAATATTCGTGGGCGTTATCATCAATGGATGGATGAATTGCCGGCTCGCTTCAGCCATAACACGCAACATCTTGATGAGAAAAAAGAGCTGGGACATCTGAGCGCCGGAGCGCGGCGTTTTATTCTTGGCATCATTGTGACATTCTCGCTGATTCTGGCGCTGATTTGCGTCACCCAGCCGTTTAACCCACTGTCGCAGTTTATCTTCCTGATGTTGCTGTGGGGTGTGGCATTAATGGTACGGCGAATGCCGGGACGCTTCTCTGCACTGATGCTGATTGTGCTGTCGCTCACTGTCTCGTGCCGTTATATCTGGTGGCGCTACACCTCTACGCTGAACTGGGATGATCCGGTCAGTCTGGTGTGCGGCTTAATTCTGCTGTTCGCTGAAACCTACGCATGGATTGTGCTGGTACTTGGCTACTTCCAGGTTGTATGGCCGTTGAATCGTCAGCCAGTGCCGTTGCCGAAAGATATGTCGCTATGGCCGTCGGTGGATATTTTTGTGCCGACGTACAACGAAGATCTCAGCGTGGTGAAAAACACTATCTATGCCTCGCTGGGTATCGACTGGCCGAAAGATAAGCTAAATATCTGGATCCTCGATGACGGTGGCAGGGAGGAGTTTCGCCAGTTTGCACAAAACGTAGGGGTGAAATATATCGCCCGTACCACTCATGAACATGCGAAAGCGGGCAATATCAACAATGCGCTGAAATATGCCAAAGGCGAGTTTGTGTCGATTTTCGACTGCGACCACGTGCCAACGCGCTCGTTCCTGCAAATGACCATGGGCTGGTTCCTGAAAGAAAAACAACTGGCGATGATGCAGACGCCGCATCACTTCTTCTCGCCGGACCCGTTTGAACGCAACCTGGGGCGTTTTCGTAAAACGCCGAACGAAGGCACGCTGTTCTACGGTCTGGTGCAGGATGGCAACGATATGTGGGATGCCACTTTCTTCTGCGGTTCTTGTGCGGTGATCCGCCGTAAACCGCTGGATGAGATTGGCGGTATTGCCGTCGAAACGGTAACCGAAGATGCGCACACTTCTTTGCGTTTGCACCGTCGTGGCTACACCTCCGCGTATATGCGCATTCCGCAGGCGGCGGGGCTGGCGACCGAAAGTCTGTCGGCGCATATCGGTCAGCGTATTCGCTGGGCGCGCGGGATGGTGCAAATCTTCCGCCTTGATAACCCGCTCACCGGTAAAGGGCTGAAGTTCGCGCAACGGCTGTGCTACGTCAACGCCATGTTCCATTTCTTGTCGGGCATTCCACGGCTGATCTTCCTGACTGCGCCGCTGGCGTTCCTGCTGCTTCATGCCTATATCATTTACGCACCTGCGTTGATGATCGCACTGTTTGTGCTGCCGCACATGATCCACGCCAGCCTGACTAACTCGAAGATTCAGGGCAAATATCGCCACTCATTCTGGAGTGAAATCTACGAAACAGTGCTGGCATGGTATATCGCACCACCGACGCTGGTGGCGCTGATTAATCCGCACAAAGGCAAATTTAACGTCACCGCCAAAGGGGGCCTGGTAGAGGAAGAGTATGTCGATTGGGTGATCTCGAGACCGTACATCTTCCTCGTGCTGCTCAACCTGGTTGGTGTCGCTGTTGGCATCTGGCGTTACTTCTATGGTCCGCCAACCGAAATGCTTACCGTTGTCGTCAGTATGGTGTGGGTGTTCTACAACCTGATTATTCTCGGCGGCGCGGTAGCGGTATCGGTTGAAAGTAAACAGGTTCGTCGTTCGCATCGTGTTGAGATGACGATGCCAGCGGCAATTGCCCGCGAAGATGGTCACCTTTTCTCCTGCACGGTTCAGGACTTCTCCGACGGTGGGCTGGGGATCAAAATCCACGGTCAGGCGCAGATCCTCGAAGGGCAGAAAGTGAATCTGCTGCTCAAACGCGGTCAACAGGAATACGTCTTCCCGACCCAGGTGGCACGCGTGATGGGTAACGAAGTCGGGCTGCAATTGATGCCGCTCACCACCCAGCAACATATCGATTTTGTGCAGTGTACGTTTGCCCGTGCGGATACATGGGCGCTCTGGCAGGACAGCTACCCGGAAGATAAGCCGCTGGAAAGTCTGCTGGATATTCTGAAGCTCGGCTTCCGTGGCTACCGCCATCTGGCGGAATTTGCACCTTCTTCAGTGAAGGGTATTTTCCGTGCGCTGACTTCTCTGGTTTCCTGGGTTGTTTCGTTCATTCCGCGCCGCCCGGAGCGGAGCGAAACGGTACAACCATCGGATCAGGCTTTGGCTCAACAATGATGATAACGCGATGAAAAGAAAACTATTCTGGATTTGTGCAGTGGCAATGGGGATGAGCGCATTCCCCTCTTTTATGACGCAGGCGACGCCAGCAACGCAACCACTGATCAATGCTGAGCCAGTTGTTCCTGCCCAGACGGAACAAAATCCGCAGGTGGGGCAGGTGATGCCGGGCGTGCAGGGAGCGGATGCGCCAGTCCTCGCGCAGAACGGCTCTTCGCGTGATGTGAAGCTGACCTTTGCGCAAATCGCGCCGCCGCCGGGTAGCATGGTGCTGCGTGGTATCAACCCGAACGGCAGCATTGAGTTTGGTATGCGCAGCGACGAAGTGGTGACGAAGGCGATGCTCAATCTCGAATACACGCCATCGCCGTCATTGCTGCCAGTTCAGTCGCAGTTAAAGGTTTATCTCAATGATGAACTGATGGGCGTGCTGCCAGTGACTAAAGAGCAGTTGGGTAAAAAGACGCTGGCGCAAATGCCGATTAACCCGCTGTTTATTACCGACTTCAACCGCGTGCGGCTGGAGTTTGTCGGTCATTATCAGGATGTGTGCGAAAACCCGGCCAGCACCACACTTTGGCTGGATGTCGGGCGCAGTAGTGGACTGGATCTGACGTATCAATCACTGAATGTGAAGAATGACCTGTCGCACTTCCCGATTCCGTTCTTTGACCCACGCGATAACCGTGCTAACACCTTACCGATGGTCTTTGCGGGCGCGCCGGATGTTGCTCTGCAACAGGCTTCCGCCATTGTTGCCTCGTGGTTTGGTTCCCGTTCCGGCTGGCGTGGGCAGAACTTCTCGGTACTCTATAACCAGCTTCCCGATCGCAATGCGATTGTTTTTGCGACTAACGACAAACGCCCGGACTTCCTGCGCGATCATCCGGCGGTAAAAGCCCCGGTGATTGAGATGATCAACCACCCGGAAAATCCTTACGTCAAACTGCTGGTCGTGTTTGGTCGTGACGACAAAGACCTGTTGCAGGCAGCGAAAGGTATCGCCCAGGGCAATATTTTGTTCCGTGGCGATAGCGTAGTGGTGAATGAAGTCAAACCGCTGCTGCCGCGTAAGCCATACGATGCGCCGAACTGGGTGCGTACCGATCGTCCTGTCACCTTTGGCGAACTAAAAACCTATGAAGAGCAGTTACAGTCCAGCGGTCTGGAACCAGCAGCGATTAACGTTTCGCTAAATCTGCCGCCAGATCTCTACCTGATGCGCAGTACCGGTATTGATATGGATATCAACTATCGCTACACCATGCCGCCGGTGAAAGACAGCTCGCGGATGGATATCAGCCTGAACAACCAGTTCCTGCAATCATTTAACCTGAGTAGCAAACAGGAGGCGAACCGCCTGCTGCTGCGTATTCCGGTATTACAAGGTTTGCTGGACGGCAAAACGGATGTCTCTATTCCGGCGTTGAAGCTGGGGGCGACCAACCAGCTGCGCTTCGACTTTGAGTACATGAACCCGATGCCGGGCGGATCGGTGGATAACTGTATTACCTTCCAGCCGGTGCAGAACCATGTGGTGATTGGCGACGACTCTACCATCGACTTCTCGAAGTATTACCACTTCATCCCGATGCCGGATCTGCGCGCGTTTGCCAATGCGGGCTTCCCGTTCAGCCGGATGGCGGATCTGTCGCAAACCATCACCGTAATGCCGAAAGCGCCCAACGAAGCACAGATGGAAACGCTGCTAAATACCGTTGGCTTTATCGGCGCGCAGACGGGCTTCCCGGCGATTAACCTGACCGTGACCGATGATGGCAGCACCATTCAGGGTAAAGATGCCGACATCATGATCGTCGGTGGTATCCCGGACAAATTAAAAGACGACAAGCAGATTGACATGCTGGTACAGGCCACCGAAAGCTGGGTGAAAACGCCAATGCGCCAGACGCCATTCCCCGGCATTGTGCCGGACGAAAACGACCGTGCGGCAGAAACTCAGTCAACGCTGACCTCTTCCGGCGCGATGGCTGCGGTGATTGGCTTCCAGTCACCGTATAACGACCAGCGCAGCGTGATTGCTCTCCTGGCTGACAGTCCGCGCGGTTACGAAATGCTTAACGATGCGGTGAACGATAGCGGCAAACGCGCCACCATGTTCGGCTCGGTAGCCGTGATCCGTGAATCTGGCGTTAACAGTTTGCGTGTCGGCGACATCTATTACGTTGGACATCTGCCGTGGTTCGAACGTTTGTGGTATGCACTGGCTAATCACCCGATTCTGTTGGCGGTGCTGGCGGCAATCAGCGTGGTGTTGCTGGCCTGGGTACTGTGGCGTCTGCTGCGTATCATCAGCCGTCGTCGTCTTAACCCGGATAATGAGTAATTGATGATGAATGTTTTGCGTAGTGGAATCGTGACGATGCTGCTGCTGGCTGCCTTTAGTGTTCAGGCAACCTGTACCTGGCCTGCCTGGGAGCAGTTTAAAAAGGATTACATCAGTCAGGAGGGACGCGTCATTGACCCCAGTGATGCGCGCAAAATTACCACCTCCGAAGGGCAAAGTTACGGCATGTTCTTTGCTCTGGCGGCTAACGACCGTGCTGCTTTCGATAACCTTCTCGACTGGACACAGAACAATCTTGCCCAGGGCTCGTTAAAAGAGCATTTGCCCGCCTGGCTATGGGGCAAGAAAGAGAATGCGAAGTGGGAAGTGCTGGACAGCAACTCAGCCTCTGACGGTGATATCTGGATGGCCTGGTCACTGCTGGAGGCCGGTCGATTGTGGAAAGAGCAACGTTATACTGACATTGGCAGCGCGTTGTTAAAACGCATTGCGCAAGAGGAAGTGGTGACAGTGCCGGGGCTGGGTTCCATGCTGTTACCGGGCAAAGTGGGCTTTGCCGAGAATAACACCTGGCGTTTTAACCCGAGTTATCTGCCTCCGACGCTGGCGCAGTATTTCACCCGCTTTGGCGCACCGTGGACCACGTTGCGCGAAACCAATCAACGTTTATTGCTGGAAACCGCCCCGAAAGGCTTTTCGCCAGACTGGGTACGTTATGAGAAAGACAAAGGCTGGCAGTTAAAGCCAGAGAAAACGCTGATCAGCAGTTACGACGCTATTCGCGTCTATATGTGGGTTGGCATGATGCCCGACAGCGATCCGCAAAAAGCGCGGATGCTCAACCGTTTTAAACCGATGGCGACATTCACCGAGAAAAACGGCTATCCGCCGGAGAAAGTTGATGTCGCTACGGGTAAAGCGCAGGGTAAAGGGCCAGTCGGCTTTTCTGCGGCTATGTTGCCATTTCTTCAGGATCGTGATGCCCAGGCCGTACAGCGTCAGCGTATTGCAGATAACTTTCCTGGTAGCGATGCCTATTACAACTACGTGTTGACCCTGTTTGGACAAGGCTGGGATCAACACCGTTTCCGCTTCTCGACAAAAGGTGAGTTATTACCTGACTGGGGCCTGGAATGCGCAAATTCACACTAAATATTCTTACGCTTTCCCTCGGTCTGGCCGTGATGCCGATGGTCGAGGCGGCACCAACCGCCCAGCAACAGTTGCTGGAACAGGTTCGTGTGGGCGAAGCGACCCACCGCGAAGACCTGGTGCAGCAGTCGCTGTATCGTCTGGAACTTATTGATCCGAATAACCCGGATGTCGTTGCCGCCCGTTTCCGTTCTCTGTTACGTCAGGGCGATGTTGATGGTGCGCAAAAACAACTCGAACGATTGTCGCAATTAGCGCCGAGTTCAAATGCGTATAAATCATCGCGTACCACAATGCTGCTTTCCACGCCGGATGGTCGCCAGGCACTGCAACAGGCACGATTGCAGGCGACGACCGGTCATGCGGAAGAAGCAGTGGCGAGTTACAACAAACTGTTCAACGGTGCGCCGCCGGAAGGTGACATTGCTGTCGAGTACTGGAGTACGGTGGCGAAAATTCCGGCTCGCCGTGGCGAAGCGATTAATCAGTTAAAACGCATCAATGCGGATGCACCGGGCAATACGGGCCTGCAAAACAATCTGGCGCTATTGCTGTTTAGTAGCGATCGGCGTGACGAAGGCTTTGCCGTTCTGGAACAAATGGCGAAATCTAACGCCGGGCGCGAGGGGGCTTCTAAAATCTGGTACGGGCAGATAAAAGATATGCCCGTCAGCGACGCCAGCGTGTCGGCGCTGAAAAAATATCTCTCTGTTTTTAGCGATGGCGATAATGTGGTGGCAGCGCAATCGCAACTGGCAGAACAACAAAAGCAACTGGCCGATCCTAATTTCCGCGCCCGTGCGCAAGGTTTAGCCGCTGTGGACTCAGGCATGGCAGGTAAAGCCATTCCCGAACTGCAACAGGCGGTGCGCGCTAACCCGAAAGACAGTGAAGCCCTTGGGGCGCTGGGGCAGGCGTATTCCCAGAATGCCGATCGCGCTAATGCGGTGGCGAATCTGGAAAAAGCCCTCGCGCTGGATCCGAACAGCAGCAACAACGACAAATGGAACAGTCTGCTGAAGGTGAACCGCTACTGGCTGGCGATCCAGCAGGGCGATGCTGCGCTGAAAGCCAATAATCCCGACCGGGCAGAACGCCTGTTCCAGCAGGCGCGCAATGTCGATAACGCCGACAGCTATGCGGTACTGGGGCTGGGTGATGTGGCGATGGCACGTAAAGATTACCCCGCTGCCGAACGCTATTATCAGCAGACTTTGCGTATGGACAGCGGCAACACCAACGCCGTGCGCGGGCTGGCGAATCTTTATCGCCAGCAGTCGCCGGAAAAAGCCGAAGCGTTTATTGCCTCGCTTTCTGCCAGCCAGCGGCGCAGCGTTGATGACATCGAACGCAGCCTGCAAAACGACCGCTTATCACAGCAGGCGGAGGCACTGGAAAATCAGGGTAAATGGGCACAGGCGGCAGCACTTCAGCGTCAGCGTCTGGCGCTCGATCCCGGCAGTGTGTGGATTACTTACCGGCTTTCGCAGGATCTCTGGCAGGCCGGGCAACGCAGCCAGGCCGATACGTTAATGCGCAGCCTGGCGCAACAGAAGCCGAACGACCCGGAGCAGGTTTACGCTTACGGACTGTATCTTTCCGGTCACGACCAGGACAGAGCCGCGCTGGCGCATATCAACAGCCTGCCGCGCGCGCAGTGGAACAGCAATATTCAGGAACTGGCAAACCGCCTGCAAAGCGATCAGGTACTGGAAACCGCCAGCCGCCTGCGTGAAAGCGGTAAAGAGGCAGAAGCGGAAGCGATGCTGCGCCAGCAGCCACCGTCCACGCGCATTGACCTCACCCTGGCCGACTGGGCACAGCAGCGACGTGATGACACCGCTGCCCGCGCGGCGTATCAGAATGTCCTGACGCGGGAGCCAGCTAACGTTGATGCCATTCTTGGGCTGACGGAAGTGGATATCGCCGCCGGCGACAAAGCGGCGGCACGCAGCCAGCTGGCGAAACTGCCCGCCACTGACAATACCTCTCTGAATACACAGCGGCGCGTGGCGCTGGTACAGGCGCAGCTTGGCGACACCGCAGCGGCGCAGCAGACGTTTAACAAGCTGATCCCGCAGGCAAAATCTCAGCCGCCGTCGATGGAAAGTGCGATGGTACTGCGTGATGGTGCAAGGTTTGAAGCGCAGGCGGGCGAGCCAAAGCAGGCGCTGGAAACCTACAAAGACGCGATGGTCGCATCCGGTGTGACGCCGACGCGTCCGCAGGATAACGACACCTTTACCCGTCTGACCCGTAACGACGAGAAAGATGACTGGCTGAAGCGCGGCGTGCGCAGCGATGCGGCAGATCTCTATCGCCAGCAGGATCTTAACGTCACCCTTGAGCACGATTACTGGGGCTCGAGCGGCACCGGTGGTTACTCCGACCTGAAAGCGCACACCACCATGTTGCAGGTGGATGCACCGTATTTTGACGGACGGATGTTCTTTCGCAGTGATTTCGTCAATATGAACGTCGGCAGTTTTTCCGCCGACGCTGAGGGTAAATGGGATAACAACTGGGGCACCTGTACGTTGCAGGACTGTAGCGGCAACCGCAGCCAGTCAGATTCCGGCGCCAGCGTGGCGGTCGGCTGGCGAAATGACGTCTGGAGCTGGGATATCGGCACCACGCCGATGGGCTTCAACGTGGTGGATGTGGTCGGCGGCATCAGTTACAGCGACGATATCGGGCCGCTTGGTTACACCGTTAACGCCCATCGTCGCCCCATCTCCAGTTCCTTGCTGGCCTTCGGCGGGCAGAAAGACTCCCCGGGTAATACCGGGAAAAAATGGGGCGGTGTGCGTGCCGATGGCGTGGGGCTAAGTCTGAGCTACGATAAAGGTGAAGCGAACGGCGTCTGGGCATCGCTTAGCGGCGACCAGTTAACCGGTAAAAATGTCGAAGATAACTGGCGCGTGCGCTGGATGACGGGCTATTACTATAAGGTCATCAACCAGAATAATCGCCGTGTGACCATTGGCCTGAACAATATGATCTGGCATTACGACAAAGACCTGAGTGGGTACTCACTCGGTCAGGGCGGTTACTACAGCCCGCAGGAATACCTGTCGTTTGCCATACCGGTGATGTGGCGTGAGCGGACGGAAAACTGGTCGTGGGAGCTGGGTGCGTCTGGCTCGTGGTCGCATTCGCGCACCAAAACCATGCCGCGTTATCCGCTGATGAACCTGATCCCGACGGACTGGAAAGAGGATGCCGCCAGCCAGACCAACGCCGGCGGCAGCAGTCAGGGCTTTGGCTACACGGCGCGGGCGTTACTTGAGCGTCGCGTCACGTCCAACTGGTTTGTCGGCACGGCGATTGATATCCAGCAGGCGAAAGATTATGCGCCCAGCCATTTCCTGCTCTACGTGCGGTATTCCGCCGCCGGATGGCAGGGCGACATGGATTTACCGCCGCAGCCGCTGATACCTTACGCCGACTGGTAAGTTTTCAGATAGCGCCTCTCTTAATGCCGCTGCGATCGGGTATACTCGGGCGGCAATCTGGGATTTCCGGGGGGAGACAATTTGCGCGTTAGTCGCTCGTTAACAATTAAGCAGATGGCAATGGTGGCGGCCGTTGTCATGGTGTTCGTTTTTGTTTTTTGCACTGTTTTGCTGTTCCATCTGGTACAGCAGAATCGCTATAACACGGCTACGCAACTGGAAAGCATTGCTCGCTCTGTCCGCGAACCCTTATCTTCCGCCATTTTAAAAGGTGATATTCCTCAGGCGGAAGCTATTCTTGCCAGCATAAAACCAGCGGGCGTGGTCAGTCGCGCCGACGTAGTGCTGCCTAATCAGTTCCAGGCACTGCGTAAAAGTTTTATTCCAGAGCGACCGGTGCCGGTGACGTTCACCCGACTGTTTGAGTTACCGGTACAAATCTCGCTGGGCGTCTATTCGCTGGAACGTCCTGCTACCCCGCAGCCGATTGCTTATCTGGTGTTACAGGCAGATTCCTTCCGCATGTACAAGTTCGTGATGAGCACTGTCTCTACGTTAGTGACCATTTACTTACTTTTGTCTCTGATCCTGACGGTGGCGATTAGCTGGTGCATTAATCGACTGATATTACATCCTTTACGCAATATCGCTCGTGAGCTAAACGCCATTCCACCGCAAGAGATTGTTGGCCATCAACTGGCCTTGCCGCGTCTGCACCAGGACGACGAAATCGGTATGCTGGTGCGCAGTTACAACCTCAATCAGCAACTGTTGCAGCGCCATTATGAAGAACAGTGCGAAAACGCGATGCGTTTCCCGGTGTCGGATTTGCCAAACAAAGCCTTGCTGATGGAGATGCTGGAACAGGTGGTCGCACGTAAACAAACCACCGCACTGATGATCATCACTTGTGAAACGCTACGTGATACTGCTGGCGTGCTGAAAGAGGCGCAGCGGGAAATCCTGCTACTGACGCTGGTGGAGAAAATCAAATCGGTGCTGTCGCCACGCATGATCCTCGCACAGGTCAGTGGCTATGACTTCGCTGTGATCGCTAATGGTGTACAGGAACCGTGGCACGCTATCACATTAGGTCAGCAAGTGCTCACTATCATGAGTGAACGCTTGCCGATTGAACGTATTCAGCTACGTCCGCACTGTAGCATCGGTGTGGCGATGTTTTATGGCGATCTCACTGCCGAACAACTTTATGGTCGTGCTATTTCGGCGGCATTTACCGCTCGTCATAAAGGGAAGAATCAGATTCAGTTCTATGATCCACAGCAGATGGAAGAAGCTCAACAACGTTTGACGGAAGAGAGCGACATTCTTAATGCACTGGAAAATCATAAGTTTGCTATTTGGCTACAGCCGCAGGTGGAGATGACCAGCGGCAAACTCGTCAGCGCGGAAGCGTTGCTGCGCATCCAGCAACCGGATGGCACATGGGAACTGCCGGATGGCTTAATCGATCGTATTGAGTCCTGTGGGCTGATGGTTACCGTCGGTCATTGGGTGCTGGAGGAATCCTGTCGATTGCTTGCTGCCTGGCAAGAGCGCGGCATTATGTTGCCATTATCGGTGAATCTCTCGGCGCTACAGTTGATGCACCCAAATATGGTGCCGGATATGCTGGGGTTATTAACTCGTTATCGTATTCAGCCTGGAACGTTGATCCTGGAGGTCACGGAAAGCCGACGCATTGATGACCCTCACGCGGCGGTGGCGATCCTCCGTCCGCTGCGCAACGCCGGCGTACAGGTGGCGCTGGATGATTTCGGCATGGGTTACGCAGGGCTGCGTCAGTTGCAGCATATGAAATCGTTGCCAATAGACGTGCTGAAAATCGACAAAATGTTTGTTGAGGGCTTACCGGAAGATAGCAGCATGATTGCTGCAATTATCATGCTGGCACAAAGCCTGAATCTGCAAATGATTGCTGAAGGCGTAGAAACGGAAGCGCAACGCGACTGGCTGGCAAAAGCAGGTGTTGGTATTGCCCAGGGCTTCCTTTTTGCCCGTCCACTCCCCATCGAAATCTTCGAAGAGAGTTACCTGGAAGAAAAGTAGCTACCCCAAACTGATTACAAAACTTTAAAAAGTGCTGGTTTGTGCGAGCTAGCTCAAACTTTTTAACCTTTTTGTTTCAATTATGATCCAGGTACATTTCTGTGATGTTGTCTGGGTGTTATTTTAAGGCCGCAGGTACCCCATAACCTTACAAGACCTGTGGTTTTACTAAAGGACACCCTATGAAAACCTCTCTGTTTAAAAGCCTTTACTTTCAGGTCCTGACAGCGATAGCCATTGGTATTCTCCTTGGCCATTTCTACCCTGAGATAGGCGAGCAAATGAAACCGCTTGGCGACGGGTTCGTTAAGCTCATTAAGATGATCATCGCTCCTGTCATCTTTTGTACCGTCGTAACGGGCATTGCGGGCATGGAAAGCATGAAGGCGGTCGGTCGTACCGGCGCAGTCGCACTGCTTTACTTTGAAATTGTCAGTACCATCGCGCTGATTATTGGTCTTATTATTGTTAACGTCGTGCAGCCTGGCGCCGGAATGAACGTCGATCCGGCAACGCTTGATGCGAAAGCGGTAGCAGTTTACGCCGATCAGGCAAAAGACCAGGGCATTGTCGCCTTTATTATGGATGTCATCCCGGCTAGCGTCATTGGCGCATTTGCCAGCGGTAACATCCTGCAGGTGCTGCTGTTTGCCGTACTGTTTGGTTTTGCGCTCCACCGTCTGGGCAGCAAAGGCCAACTGATTTTTAACGTCATCGAAAGTTTCTCGCAGGTCATCTTCGGCATCATCAATATGATCATGCGTCTGGCACCCATCGGTGCGTTTGGGGCGATGGCGTTTACCATCGGTAAATACGGCGTCGGCACGCTAGTGCAACTGGGGCAGCTCATTATCTGCTTCTACATCACCTGTATCCTGTTTGTGGTGCTGGTACTGGGTTCAATCGCTAAAGCGACCGGTTTCAGTATCTTCAAATTTATACGCTACATCCGTGAAGAACTGCTGATTGTGCTGGGAACATCATCTTCCGAGTCGGCGCTGCCGCGTATGCTCGACAAGATGGAAAAACTCGGCTGCCGGAAGTCGGTGGTGGGGCTGGTTATCCCGACAGGCTACTCGTTTAACCTTGATGGAACATCGATATACCTGACGATGGCGGCGGTGTTTATCGCCCAGGCCACTAACAGTGAGATGGATATCGTCCACCAAATTACGCTGTTAATTGTGTTGCTGCTCTCTTCCAAAGGGGCGGCTGGGGTAACGGGCAGTGGCTTTATCGTGCTGGCGGCGACACTCTCTGCGGTGGGCCATTTGCCGGTGGCGGGTCTGGCGCTGATCCTCGGTATCGACCGCTTCATGTCAGAAGCCCGTGCGCTGACTAACCTGGTCGGTAACGGCGTAGCGACCATCGTAGTTGCTAAGTGGGTTAAAGAGCTGGACCACAAAAAACTGGATGATGTGCTGAATAATCGTGCGCCGGATGGCAAAACGCACGAATTATCCTCTTAATCTCACCACTTATGCCCGCACTCCCTTCCCCGAGTGCGGGTGTTTGCGCATAATTGCCCCCTGTGCCCGAACTTACCACCTGGGTGAGTTCGGGTTTATTTCACTTCCTCCGTGACATTTTCATGTTCTTGCGGTCTAACACGAAGTGTTTTTAACGTCATTTAGGCTGACCGATAGCGGGCAGTCTTTTATTACCAGGATAGTTGATCAGGGGTTCACATGCAGGGCACAAAAATTCGACTTTTAGCGGGCGGTTTGCTGGTGATGGCCACTGCTGGCTATGTGCAGGCAGATGCGCTCCAGCCTGATCCAGCATGGCAACAGGGGACGCTCGCCAACGGTTTACAGTGGCAAGTGCTGACCACGCCCCAGCGTCCCAGCGATCGTGTTGAAATTCGCCTGCTGGTTAATACCGGTTCGCTCGCCGAAAGCACCCAACAGAGCGGTTACAGTCATGCCATTCCTCGTATTGCGCTGACGCAAAGCGGTGGTCTGGAAGCGGCACAGGCACGTTCATTGTGGCAGCAGGGGATCGACCCTAAGCGCCCGATGCCGCCGGTGATCGTCTCTTACGACACCACGCTGTTTAATCTGAGTTTGCCAAATAATCGTAACGATCTGCTGAAAGAGGCGCTCTCTTATCTGGCGAATGCGACCGGCAAGCTGACCATCACACCAGAAACGGTTAACCATGCGCTGCAAAGCCAGGATATGGTGGCAACCTGGCCTGCCGACACTAAAGAAGGCTGGTGGCGCTATCGCCTGAAAGGATCAACTTTGTTAGGTCACGATCCTGCCGATCCGCTGAAAAAGCCCGTTGAAGCGGAAAAGATTAAAGATTTCTACCAGAAATGGTATACCCCAGATGCAATGACGCTGCTGGTGGTGGGAAACGTTGATGCGCGCTCGGTTGTAGACCAGATCAACAAAACGTTTGGCGAACTGAAAGGCAAACGTGAAACACCGGCTCCGGTGCCGACGCTTTCTCCGCTGCGTGCGGAAGCGGTGAGCATTATGACCGACGCGGTGCGCCAGGATCGGTTATCTATCATGTGGGACACGCCGTGGCAGCCAATTCGTGAATCTGCCGCACTGCTGCGCTACTGGCGCGCGGATCTGGCTCGTGAGGCGCTGTTCTGGCATGTTCAGCAAGCATTAAGCGCCAATAACAGCAAAGACATCGGCCTTGGATTCGATTGCCGTGTGCTGTATCTGCGTGCGCAATGTGCCATCAACATCGAGTCACCAAACGACAAGCTGAACAGCAACCTTAATCTGGTGGCGCGTGAACTGGCGAAAGTCCGCGACAAAGGTCTGCCGGAAGAAGAGTTCAACGCCCTGGTCGCGCAAAAGAAACTGGAGCTGCAGAAACTGTTTGCCGCCTATGCACGGGCTGATACCGATATTCTGATGGGGCAGCGGATGCGTTCACTGCAAAATCAGGTTGTCGATATCGCACCGGAGCAATATCAGAAACTGCGCCAGGATTTCCTTAACAGTCTGACGGTAGAGATGTTAAATCAGGATCTGCGTCAGCAGTTGTCGAACGACATGGCGTTAATTCTGCTGCAGCCGAAAGGCGAGCCGGAATTTAACATGAAATCGTTGCAGGCTGCCTGGGATCAAATCATGGCGCCATCGGCCACGGCTGCGGCGACGTCTGTCGCCACGGATGATGTGCATCCTGAAGTGACGGATATTCCACCCGCGCAGTAATAAATAACCCGGCAGCGTTTCTTCTGCGCTGCCGGGATTAACGGTAATGAATATACCCGCAGATATTTTTCCGGGCACGGCGGTAGCGTGCGGATAATTACTGACTGCTGTGGTTTATGTAAAAGGGTGTAACCACACTTTGTGAACGTAACGTGCTAAAGGAATATAAATGCGCTACAAAGTCACACTGTTCTTGCCGATCATGATTCTCTGTTTAACAGCTCTCTATTCCTGCAACAAAAATTTTCTTTTACTTTTGGATGCGAATAATATTTATGTCAGTACAAGAAATAATATCGATAAAGACAAGGTAAAAATAGAATTCGGTATCAGTGTCAACACGATCAACCGAGAAACGGATGCCGAATTATTTGCTGACAGAGATAAGTATACAGTTCTCTTCGACGGTAACCTGAAAAACAGGATGATAAACGAGTACGGCGAAAATGATTTTTTAATTACCTATGATGATCGCTGCTATTTATCATTTCGTCAATTTAAAACCAATCGTCGTCATCAACATGATTATTATTTTGACTTCTTTAACACTAATGGGAATGTCTTCGTCACGGTCGAAATTAAAGGTGAGAACCCGCTTAAATTTACGCGTAGTTTGAATGATATGCGTCAGCAGTTTATTTCAAATCATCAGCCCCGCTCGGTTCATCCCTGCAAGAAGATTAACGGAGAACGAATATCTACCCGTTCTCCGCCAAAAATCATTACGCTGGCATCGCCTCACGCGGGATAATCGCGCCGCGATACTGGATAACCGTACTTGCAGTCAAATGTCCGCGTTTTGCCGCTTCTTCTGCACTTCCCCCGGTCAGGCGTACCGCCAGATAACCGGCGCTGAAAGAGTCACCCGCAGCGGTGGTGTCGATCACTTTTTCTTTCGGCAGTTTCACCGCTGGAACATCCACTAACCCTTCGCCAGCAATAGAAACCAGGCAAGAATCCGCCCCGCGTTTTACTACCACTTCTTTCACGCCTGCGTTATGGGTGCGCGCAATGACGTCTTCCACCGGCTGTTGACCCCACAGCGCGTCTTCATCGTCCAGCGTCAGGAAGGCGATATCTGTGCATTCCAGCATTTGCTGGTACACCTGCTGCGTCTCTTCTTTGCTCGCCCACAGGCGCGGACGGTAGTTATTGTCGAAAATGACCTTCCCGCCGTTGGCGCGGCATTCGCGCAACAGAGAAAGCAGCTTCTCGCGGCTGGTCGGGCTTAAGATCGCCAGGCTAATCCCGCTAAGGTAAAGGTAATCGAAATTCGCCAGCTCTTCACAAATCGCTGCTGACTGCTCGCTCTCCAGCCAGAATTTAGCAGCGGCTTCGTTACGCCAGTAGTAGAAAGTGCGTTCGCCAGTGCTATCGGTTTCAATGTAGTAAAGACCCGGCAGGCGGTTTTCCATCCGTTGGGTCAGGGAAGTATCGACGTTCTCGCCGTGCCAGGCGTCCAGCATCTGCTGACTAAAACTGTCCGTTCCCAGCGCCGTTACGTAATGAACGGTTAATGCCGCAGGATCGACCTGACGAGCGATATAGACGGAAGTGTTCAGGGTATCGCCGCCGAAACCGCGCTTAACGTCTGCGCCTTTCTCGGAAAGCTCAATCATGCATTCGCCAATCACGGCAATCTTTTTGGACATAGTCGTGAACCTGATCTGTAAAAAATTAGCGTTAGTTTGCGCTGTGGTGGTTTGCTGGTCAACTATATTAAAACACTGTTCCATTATTTTTTTGAGCCAGAACGTATTCCTGGAAGATTCCGTCGTTACGTGGGCAAATTAACTTCTCTCTGGCGGTAAAGTTCTGCCGTGGCGCGCCGATAATATTTGTCGAGTCCGGGCAGCATCACTTTTAAACACAGGACATCTTCGATGATAAGGCAGGTTATCCAGCGAATAAGCAACCCTGAAACAAGCATCGAGAGCTTGCAGGAACGGCGTTTTTGGTTGCAGTGTGAGCGCGTTTATACCTGGCAGCCGATTTACCAGACTTCCGGACGATTGATGGCCGTGGAGCTTTTAACCATTGTCACGCATCCTGATAATCCCTCGCAACGGCTGCCGCCAGATCGTTATTTTGCCGAAATCACCGTCAGGCATCGTATGGATGTGGTGAAAGAACAGATTGATTTACTGGCGAAAAAAGCTGCGTTCTTCGTTGAGCACGGCCTGCTGGCATCGGTTAATATTGATGGACCTACGCTTCTTGCCCTACGTCAGCAGCCGGAAATTTTGCGCCAGATTGACCGTCTTCCCTGGCTGCGTTTCGAACTGGTGGAACACATCCGTCTACCGAAAGATTCAACGTTTGCTTCGATGTGCGAATTTGGCCCACTGTGGCTGGATGATTTTGGCACCGGGATGGCAAATTTCTCTGCGCTAAGTGAAGTGCGTTACGACTACATCAAAATCGCTCGCGAACTGTTTGTGATGTTGCGCCAGTCGCCAGAAGGTCGCACGCTCTTTTCCCAGCTTTTGCATTTGATGAACCGCTACTGCCGTGGGGTGATCGTCGAAGGTATCGAGACTGAGGAAGAATGGGGCGATGTGCAAAATTCTCCCGCATTCGCCGCACAAGGCTGGTTTCTTTCACGTCCGGCACCAATAGAAACGCTGGACTCAGTGGCGCTGGCTCTGTAAGCCCCCTCATTTTCTGCCTGGCTGGACTATCTTTAGGACTGGCACAGGAAGAATGTGAGGAAGCGAACTATGAGCAAAGCAGGCAAAATAACCGCTGCGATTTCAGGGGCTTTCTTGTTGTTGATCGTCGTGGCGATCATTTTGATTGCAACGTTTGACTGGAACCGTCTCAAACCGACCATCAACCAGAAAGTCTCTGCGGAACTGAATCGCCCCTTCGCCATCCGTGGCGATCTGGGCGTGGTGTGGGAACGGCAAAAGCAGGAAACCGGCTGGCGTAGCTGGGTGCCGTGGCCTCATGTACACGCACAAGACATCATTCTCGGCAACCCGCCGGATATTCCCGAAGTGACGATGGTACATTTACCGCGCGTAGAAGCGACGCTGGCTCCGCTGGCGTTGCTGACTAAAACGGTCTGGCTGCCGTGGATCAAGCTGGAAAAGCCCGACGCGCGCCTGATTCGCCTCTCGGAAAAGAATAACAACTGGACGTTTAATCTCGCCAACGATGACAACAAAGACGCGAATGCGAAGCCGTCGGCGTGGTCGTTCCGCCTGGATAATATTCTGTTCGATCAAGGTCGGATCGCCATTGATGACAAAGTAAGCAAAGCGGATCTGGAAATTTTTGTCGATCCGTTAGGTAAGGCGCTGCCGTTCAGCGAAGTTACCGGATCGAAAGGTAAAACGGATAAAGAGAAGGTGGGCGATTACGTTTTTGGCCTGAAAGCGCAGGGGCGTTATAACGGCGAATCGCTCACGGGTACGGGAAAAATAGGCGGTATGCTGGCGCTGCGTGGCGAAGGAACACCGTTTCCGGTGCAGGCTGATTTTCGCTCTGGTAATACCCGTGTTGCTTTTGATGGCGTCGTGAATGACCCAATGAAAATGGACGGCGTCGATTTACGGCTTAAATTTTCCGGCGATTCGCTGGGTGATCTCTATGAACTGACAGGCGTTCTGCTGCCCGATACCCCACCGTTTGAAACCAATGGTCGGCTGGTAGCGAAAATCGACACTGAAAAATCGTCGGTCTTTGATTATCGCGGTTTTAATGGGCGAATTGGCGATAGCGATATCCACGGTTCTCTGGTCTACACCACCGGCAAGCCGCGACCAAAGCTGGAAGGTGACGTTGAGTCGCGGCAGTTACGGCTGGCTGATTTGGGGCCGTTGATTGGCGTTGATTCCGGGAAAGGGGCAGAAAAGTCGAAACGGTCTGAACAGAAGAAGGGCGAAAAAAGCGTTCAGCCTGCGGGCAAAGTGCTGCCTTATGACCGCTTCGAAACTGATAAATGGGACGTTATGGATGCCGATGTTCGCTTCAAAGGCCGACGTATCGAGCATGGCAGCAGTTTGCCGATTAGCGATCTTTCAACCCATATCATCCTCAAAAACGCTGACCTGCGCCTGCAACCGCTGAAATTTGGTATGGCGGGCGGCAGCATTGCGGCGAATATTCATCTGGAAGGGGACAAAAAACCGATGCAGGGGCGGGCGGATATACAGGCTCGTCGACTGAAGCTGAAGGAGCTGATGCCGGATGTAGAACTGATGCAGAAAACGCTGGGAGAAATGAACGGCGATGCTGAACTGCGTGGTAGCGGTAACTCGGTGGCGGCGCTTTTAGGCAACAGTAACGGCAACCTGAAACTGTTGATGAATGACGGGCTGGTGAGCCGTAACCTGATGGAGATTGTTGGGCTGAACGTCGGAAACTACATTGTCGGTGCGATTTTCGGTGATGATGAGGTGCGGGTGAACTGCGCGGCGGCGAATCTGGATATCGCTAACGGTGTGGCACGCCCGCAGATTTTTGCTTTCGATACTGAGAACGCGTTGATTAACGTTACCGGCACGGCAAGCTTTGCTTCGGAGCAACTGGATTTGACTATTGATCCGGAGAGCAAAGGGATTCGTATTATCACGCTGCGTTCGCCGCTGTATGTGCGTGGCACGTTTAAGAACCCGCAGGCTGGCGTGAAAGCCGGGCCGTTGATTGCTCGTGGTGCTGTTGCGGCGGCGCTGGCAACGCTGGTGACGCCTGCGGCGGCGTTACTGGCGCTGATTTCGCCTTCAGAAGGTGAAGCTAATCAGTGCCGGATGATTTTGTCGCAGATGAAGAAGTGATGAGGGGGGATTGTGTTTGCTGGTGAGTTCGGAAACAGCGTGTTCCCCTCACCCTAACCCTCTCCCCAAAGGGGCGAGGGGACTGTTTTTTGTGTGTTGAAACAACGAGTACCGCTTTTCCGTTCACTTTCTGGCGAGGGAACTGTTTCGTGCGTGTTGAAACAGCGAGAGCCGCTTTTCCGTTCACTTTCTGGCGAGGGGACTGTTTTGTGCGTGTTGAAACAACGAGAGCCGCTTTTCCGTTCACTTTCTGGGGGGAGGGCTGTTATGTTCGCGATGTAACATCTCGCTCCGCTTTTCTCCCTCTCCCTTTCAGGGAGAGGGCTGGGGTGAGGGTGGCAGCCCGCACGATACTTACAACGACTGATGTCGCGTCTCATGCGTCAGCAGCAGGGCAATTAACGTCAAGCCAGCCATTGTCGCCAGATATAACCCCACTGCACCTAGCCCGTAGTTAGTCTGCAACCAGGCTGCGATATACGGCGCAACGGAAGCCCCAAGAATCGACGATACGTTGTAAGAGAACGATGCCCCGGTGTAACGCACTTCCGTCGGGAACAGCTCTGGCAACAGCGCGCCCATCGGCCCGAAGGTCAGTCCCATCAGACTTAACCCCAACAGCAGGAAGGCAAAAACCAGAATTGGGTTACCAGAACCGAGCAGTGGGTTAAAGGCGAACAGCGCAAACAGGATGATAAGCGTCGTGATGATTACCATGCTTTTACGACGACCAAAGGCATCTGCCAGCAATCCGGCGACTGGCACCATCACACCAAAACCAATTACTGCCATCATCAGCATCCACAGCACTTCGTTACGCGGCAGGCCAAGCCCGACAGGCGCGGCGGCGGTACTGAAGGTCATCGAGTAGACAGTCATGATGTAAAACAGCGTGTAGGTTGCCAGCATGATGAAGGTGCCGAGCACCGTGACGCGCACGTGTTTGGTCAGCAGTGTACCCAGCGGGATCTTCACCTGTTTTTTCGCTTTTGCGACTTTCTCAAACACCGGTGATTCATGCAGCGAAACGCGGACATACAGGCCGATAATCACCAGCACCGCCGAGAAGATAAACGGCACGCGCCAGCCCCAGCTCATAAACTGCTCGTCCGTCAGTAGCCACGAGAGCAACAGGAAAGTACCGTTGGCAAAGAAGAAGCCAATTGGGGCGCCCAGCTGCGGGAAAGAGCCGTAAAGCGCACGTTTGCGCGGCGGGGCATTTTCAGTTGCCAGCAGCGCCGCACCGCCCCATTCACCGCCTAATCCCAGCCCCTGACCAAATCGAGCCAGCGCCAGCAACAGCGGGGCGAAAATACCAATCGTGGCGTAGCCCGGCAACAGACCAATCACCACCGTCGAAATCCCCATCGTTAGCAAAGAGGCGACCAGTGTCGCTTTACGTCCAACGCGATCGCCGAAATGACCAAATACGGCAGAGCCGATGGGGCGCGCGACGAAGGCAATGGCGAAGGTGGCAAGCGATTGTAGGGTCGCTGCCGCCGGGTCGCCCTGCGGGAAGAAGATATGCGGGAACACAATGACGGCTGCAGTGGCGTAAATGTAAAAGTCGAAGAACTCAATGGCTGTACCAATGAGGGAGGCAACAAGGACTTTATTACGCGAGTTTACCGGCGTGAATTCCTGGTTATTTTCGAGTGTTGTGGCTGTTGCTTGCATAATCTTTTCTTATTTTTTGGCTAACGAATAGCCATATTACGCACAGCAAAAGTGATATTTCAATGTGTAACAAATCGCGAAAATGGTCAAAAACCAAGCAAAAAGGGGATAATGTTTAGGCTAATGATTTTTCTTCTATGAAATGCTTCACACAATTTCATAAATAGTCAATAAAACTGGTTTCAGGTTAAATAAAAGTTACCGACTGGATTTATATGCTGGGGTTATGAGTTGGAATGAAATTGTTTGCTCCTAAATAGCTGGCTTAAGAGGCTCTGGGAAGAGTTTCAAGAGGTTATGTGCGCATTATAGCCGGATGCGATGCTGGCGCATCTTATCCGGCCTACGGGGAGTCAGGCCGGATAAGGCGTTTACGCCGCATCCGGCATATTTTAAGGCTGTGTTTTCCCCGGCATTCGCGGGTCATCTTTATACTCGGCGGTGGCAATCCACGCCGCGCAAAACAGCGTCAGACGAGCGAAGAAGTAGAAAAATGCCATCAGCCCCAGCACGGAACCAAATGCTGCGCCAGATGGGGATTTCATCAACGACGGCAGGGTATACGTCATCACAATTTTAATCACTTCAAAACCAATCGCTGCGAGGAACGTCCCGCGAATCAGCGCCTTTCTACGCGGACGGTGGCGCGGCAGGCGCCAGAAGATCCAGAAGAAAAGCAGATAGTTGGCAAAGATAGAAATCGCCAGACCAATCAACCGCCACGTCGGTTTCAGCCACTCAATGCTATTAAGGTGCAGCGCGCTAATAATCATTTGTTGCGCAGAACCGGCAACGGAAGTGATTGAGAGCGTCACAATCAGCGCAATCAACAAACCAATCAGCGAAATAAAGTCACGCAGATATTTTACCCAGAACTTCTCCTGATCTTGCGGCGAACGTTCCCAGACATCGCGCGATTGGGCGCGAATTGCTTCACGTAAATTCCCCATCCAGTTGATGCCGGAGTATAGCGCCACGGCTAACCCAACAAGTCCTACGGTAGTACGCTGCTGAACGGCAGTGTTGATGGTGTTTTTCAACGTGGCGGCAAGCGTCGGATCGCTGATGTTTTGCAGAATCTTGTCGAAGATATCCTGTAACAGCATCGGATGCGAAGCCAGCACAAAACCCCCTGCGGCAAATGACACCATTAAAATCGGGATCATCGACAAAAACGAGAAATAGGTGATGGCCGCGCCAAACTGATTACCAAGCCGATCGTTAAAGCGTTCTGTCGCGCGAATAAGGTGCGCGATGATCGGTTGGCGTTGGATTTTTTCGGCGGTGGTGGTGACGGTTTCCAGTGCCTGACTGACTTTGCCGCCTTTATCGCTATTATCCAGATGCTTAATTGGCTCGTGCTCCAGATCCTGGGTGGGACGTTTGATCTCGTTTTCCTGCGTCATCCGCTCTTTAGTCCTTCTGTCGTTGTCTTTCTTAAAAAGTATAGTCGGTCAGTCCAGGTACTCTTTCATCACACCAGCCAGCCACTGCATAAACAGGTTTACACGGCGGGAAAGCTCCCGACGCTGTGGGTAAACCAGAGAAATGGAGCGTGGTTCGGCGCGGTAGTTGGGTAACACTTCGATAAGCTGTCTGGCGCGTAGGGCTTCGCGTACGGTGACGCGGGGGATCTGAATAATCCCCAGTCCCGCCAGACCGGCGGCAAGATAGTTTTCTCTACTGTTTACCGTCAACATGCCGCCGGACTTAAACCACTGGACGCCATTAACACTGGCAACCTCAAAACCCAACGGATGCGCACCCAGATGTGGCGTGTAATGCACTACCGCGTGCGAAGTCAGGTCGTCGGGACTTTGCGGATAACCAAAGCGCGTCAGATAGTGCGGACTGGCGCAGTTGACCATCGTCAGTTTGCCGAGGGGGCGGGTGATGAGTCCATCGTCGGGCAACGTTCCCGTGCGTACTACGCAATCAAAGCCATCATGAAGAATATCTACCGGACGGTCATTGCTGCTTAATTCCAGTTCAATTCCCGGATATTGATGGAGAAATTCGGGCAGGCGCGGCAGTAGCAGGGTTTTTGCTATCCCGGACGGGATATCGATGCGCAATTTACCGCTGATGCTGGTGGCCTCCTGCTGAAATAAACCGTCCAGTTCGTTGAGATTACTCAACACATCTTTTGCCCGTTGGTAATAGGTCATGCCATCAGGCGTGAGTTTGACCCGTCGCGTGGTGCGCTGGAGAAGCTGGGTGCCAAGTTGATGTTCCAGTGCCTGTATCTGGCGCGAAACACTTCCCTTTGGCAAAGCAAAGAAATCCGCTGCGCGGGAAAAACTCTCCAGCTCTGCGACTTTGATGAACAACTGCATTGCGTGAATTTTATCCATTTCTTTGACCGATTGTTGTTCACAGCGAAACAGTAACGCGTATATCGCATTGTTTATTGTTTTTTCTAACATCTAATGCATGGTTTCACAACGATGCAACGTTGAAAGTGAGGTGATTTTAGAGAATAAAAGGCGGATTCGCGTCTCTGAATAGAGAAATAACCAACAGAAAACCAAAATTTTGATTCGTTTTATAAAATGCTCACACACGACATTGCGTATTTGTGCGTAATCCAGTCACTTTCTTAAACTGTGGATGCTATTAAAGCGTGCGCTGAATTGGCCTGGTTAACCGGAACGTGGCGCGAAAATATAAGGAATTCCTTAAGATTTTTTTAAATAGTGCCCTCGACATGTAATTTCAGGCGTTTAGCTGTAACTATTTATATCGGTAACTATTTTCTGTCTTTCATCTCTGTAGAATGGCCTCTGCCAAATGGCGAATTCTTATTTTGTCTCTCGGGTAATACCCTTCCACTACTTAAGCCTTTTTAACGTATTCAGGTGGAGATTCAGTAATGCAAATAATCATGTTTGACAGGCAGTCAATATTTATTCATGGAATGAAAGTCAGTTTACAGCAACGTATTCCAGGAGTAGGTATTCAGGGCGTCGGTCAGGCAGACGAGTTATGGCAAAAGCTGGAAAGCTACCCTGAAGCCTTAGTTATGCTCGATGGCGATCAGGATGGTGAGTTTTGCTACTGGTTACTGCAAAAAACCGTGGTGCAATTTCCTGAGGTTAAGGTGTTAATCACGGCTTCGGATTGCAACAAACGATGGTTGCAGGAGGTTATTCATTTCAATGTGATGGCGATTGTACCGCGTGATTCTTCGATCGATACGTTCGTGTTGGCGGTCAATAGTGCGGCGATGGGAATGATGTTTCTGCCCGGTGACTGGCGAACCACGCCGGAAAAGGATACGAAAGATCTCAAATCGTTAAGCGCCCGCCAGCGGGAAATTTTAACCATGCTGGCGGCGGGCGAATCGAATAAAGAGATTGGTCGGGCATTAAATATCAGCACCGGAACGGTAAAAGCGCACCTGGAATCGCTCTATCGCCGTCTGGAAGTGAAAAACCGTACCCAGGCAGCGATGATGTTAAATATATCCTCCTGAAGAGGATAATTTTACAGCTAGCAGGAAGTTAGCGGTTGGCTGTAAAAATATTATGGTTCGCCGTATAGACCAATTAAACGACGTACCACACCGTTGGTCCAGCCAAACCCATCCTGCAACGGATATTCGCCCCCGCCGCCCTCGCGGGGGACACCATCGGCAATATGGTATTTCTCGATCAGTTTGTGCTGTTCCAGGTAGAACTGATTCACCGTCTTCAGCCAGCTATGCGCGATCTCATCCCCCAGATAGTCATCACCGTACATTTTAAATCCCTGAATCGCCATCCATTGTAATGGCGCCCAGCCGTTGGGTTTATCCCACTGTTCACCGGTTTCATACTCACTTGCCAGAATCCCGCCCGGCGTCAGTAAACGGCTTCGCACGGCATTTGCCAGACGGTCGGCCTGTTCATGGCTCGCCATGCCCACATATAACGGCACAATGGCAGCAGCGGAAAAGAGAGCCTGCTGTTCGCGCCGCCAGTCGTAATCGCGGTAGAGACCATTTTCATCATCCCAGAGATAATGGTTTACCGCATCGCGGCGGGCATTGGCTTTCTGGCGGAACAGAGTTTCCGTTTCCTTGTCGCCTTTCAGCGCCGAGATGTTGGCGATGGCGCTCTCCAGTTTAAACAGGAAAGCATTCAGATCGATGGGGATGAACTGAGTGGTCCGAATACTCGCCAGGCGACCGGCGTCGCGTAGCCAGCGGGAGGAGTAATCCCAGCCAGAAGCTGCGCCCGCGCGTAAATCGCGGTACACCTCGTTCGGCGGACGACCAGAGTGCTTCGCGGTTTCCACATCCTCCAGCCAGGATTCGTCACGCGGCGTGTCGCGGTCGTCCCAGTAGCGGTTAAGCAGCGAACCATCCGGCATCCGCACTACATGGCGATAGGCCTGATTAGGGATCAGCGATTCTGCTCCGTCCATCCAGAAGGCATATTCCATTTTCAGATGGTCGAGATAGCGGCGCGCTCCGCGTACACCATCTTCTTCAAACAACTCCACCATCAGCGCAAAAACCGGTGGCTGCGAGCGGCTCAAATAGTAGGTGCGGTTGCCGTTGGGGATGTGCCCGTAGTTTTCGATCATCCAGGCGAAGTTATCGGCCATGCATTTCAGCAAATCTTCACGCCCGCTTTCCGCCAGACCCAGCATGGTGAAATAGGAATCCCAATAGTAGGTTTCGCTAAAACGACCGCCAGGGACAATATACGACTGCGGCAGCGCCAGCAGAGAAGACCACGGAATGTGATCCTGCGGCTCGCGGGTTAATACCGGCCATAGCTGGTCGATATGCTCTTTCAGGGAGTTTTGCGGGTCTGATACATACTCGCTGGAGTAGACTTCCGGTAACCAGAAGTGATTTTCAACAAACTTGCGCAAATCGAAATCACGATGACGGCGCACTTTACGATAGCGGATTAAGATATCCAGCGGGTCCATTTTGGGGGCGCAGTCAGGAAACGTTTTACTATCGGGGAAAATTTTTGCCGACTGGACATGTTCGAAAAGTTCGAGATAGCGGTCAGCAGGTGTTAGCGCGTCAGAGGCTGGCAGCCCTTCAATCATTTCGGGTTCTGGCTCTGCCTCGAGCATCTCATCCAGTTTTAATTCATACGGATCCAGTTCATAACAGAGATCGACCTCGACCATCAGTTCGTCTGGATTAGGGTTTTGAATTTTCTGATTGAGCATAAGGATCCGACCTCCGAAATTCGTCTCTAATTATCGGGCTTTCCTTTAAGCGTAGTCATTCGCTCCGGTCGATGGGCGACAAAGCGTGCGGTGGATCACGTTTATTAATGGGGCAAAAAATATAACGCACTAATATCAATGGAATTTATAAAAATAAGAATTCCATGTTGTTTTTCATTTTCGGAACATTCAATCATGGTCTCCCCGTAATCATGATATGCCATTCCTGATCTGAGTAATAGGTATAGGCTATCTTATTGATAGTTTATATTCATGTAATTGATTGATTCCTATCAAAAAGCTAATTCCCCTGTTTTTTATGATGGTTTAGTCTCGCAGAGACGTTTGCAGCATTCTGGAAAATTTTCTGGGTCACAATAACTCACTACCGTGAGGGAAGAATAATGAAAATGGTCTCACGTATTACCTCGATCGGCCTGGCTGGCGTCGCGATTTGCTATTTAGGATTATCTGGTTATGTGTGGTACCACGATAATAAACGCAGTAAACAGGCTGATGTTCAGGCATCTGCTGTCAGTGAAAATAATAAGGTTTTAGGTTTCCTCCGCGAAAAAGGATGCGACTATTGCCATACGCCTTCCGCAGAATTACCCGCCTATTATTATATTCCTGGCGCGAAACAGTTGATGGATTACGACATTAGGCTCGGATATAAATCTTTTAACCTCGAGGCAGTGCGTGCGGCTCTGCTGGCAGATAAACCCGTTTCGCAAAGCGATCTGAACAAGATTGAATGGGTGATGCAGTATGAAACTATGCCGCCAACGCGTTATACCGCACTGCACTGGGCGGGTAAGGTGAGTGATGAAGAGCGGGCGGAAATACTCGCCTGGATTGCAAAACAGCGCGCGGAATATTACGCCAGCAATGACACCGCGCCGGAGCACCGTAATGAACCGGTGCAGCCCATCCCGCAAAAACTGCCTACCGATGCGCAAAAAGTGGCGTTGGGGTTTGCCCTGTATCACGATCCCCGTTTATCGGCTGATAGCACCATTTCTTGTGCTCATTGTCATGCGCTGAATGCGGGAGGTGTTGATGGCAGAAAAACGTCGATTGGCGTCGGTGGTGCGGTCGGGCCGATTAATGCGCCGACGGTGTTTAACTCGGTGTTTAACGTTGAGCAATTCTGGGATGGTCGTGCGGCAACATTGCAGGATCAGGCGGGTGGGCCGCCGCTGAATCCGATTGAAATGGCGTCCAAATCCTGGGACGAAATCATTGCGAAGTTGGAAAAAGATCCTGTGCTGAAAGCGCAGTTCCTCAAAGTTTATCCGCAAGGTTTCAGTGGTGAAAATATTACTGACGCAATTGCTGAATTTGAGAAAACATTAATTACGCCGGATTCACCGTTTGATAAATGGTTGCGTGGTGATGAAAATGCGCTGACTGCGCAGCAGAAAAAAGGTTATCAATTATTTAAAGATAATAAATGTGCAACGTGTCATGGCGGTATTATTCTCGGTGGACGTTCTTTCGAACCGCTGGGTCTGAAAAAAGACTTTAACTTTGGTGAAATTACGGCGGCGGATATTGGTCGTATGAATGTTACTAAAGAAGAACGCGATAAACTGCGTCAGAAAGTACCCGGTTTACGTAACGTTGCGCTAACGGCGCCGTACTTCCATCGCGGCGATGTGCCGACGCTGGACGGGGCGGTGAAACTGATGCTGCGCTACCAGGTAGGTAAAGAGCTGCCGCAGGAGGATGTGGATGATATCGTGGCATTCCTGCACAGCCTGAACGGAGTTTACACACCGTATATGCAGGATAAACAATAATTAATTCGAACGCCCGAACAGGAATTTCGGGCGATTTTTATTACGATAATAAAGTCTGTTTTTTATATTATCATGTTAAATGTTTATATTATAAAAAGTCGTTTTTCTGTTTAGGATTTTGTTATTTAAATTACACCCGCAACGCCTTGCGTCCATTCCAGATAAATCCTACTTTTTTATTGCCTTCAAATAAATTTAAGGAGTTCGAAATGGACCAGAAGCTGTTAACGGATTTCCGCTCAGAACTACTCGACTCGCGTTTTGGCGCAAAGGCAATTTCCACTATCGCGGAATCTAAACGTTTTCCGCTGCACGAAATGCGCGATGACATCGCATTCCAGATTATCAATGATGAATTATTTCTCGACGGTAACGCCCGTCAGAACCTGGCGACTTTCTGCCAGACCTGGGACGACGAAAATGTTCATAAGCTGATGGATCTGTCGATCAACAAAAACTGGATCGATAAAGAAGAATATCCGCAGTCCGCAGCTATCGACCTGCGTTGTGTAAATATGGTTGCCGATCTGTGGCACGCGCCTGCGCCGAAAAACGGTCAGGCCGTTGGCACCAACACCATTGGTTCTTCCGAGGCCTGTATGCTCGGCGGGATGGCAATGAAATGGCGTTGGCGCAAACGTATGGAAGCCGCAGGTAAACCGACCGATAAACCCAACCTCGTGTGCGGGCCGGTGCAAATCTGCTGGCATAAATTTGCCCGCTACTGGGATGTGGAACTGCGCGAGATCCCTATGCGCCCCGGTCAGTTGTTCATGGACCCGAAACGCATGATTGAAGCCTGCGACGAAAACACCATCGGCGTGGTGCCGACTTTCGGTGTGACTTACACCGGTAACTATGAGTTCCCGCAACCGCTGCACGATGCGCTGGATAAATTCCAGGCTGATACCGGTATCGACATCGACATGCACATCGACGCCGCCAGCGGTGGCTTCCTGGCGCCGTTCGTGGCTCCTGATATTGTCTGGGACTTCCGCCTGCCGCGCGTGAAATCGATCAGTGCTTCAGGTCATAAATTTGGTCTGGCTCCGCTCGGCTGCGGCTGGGTTATCTGGCGTGATGAAGAAGCACTGCCGAAAGAACTGGTGTTCAACGTTGACTATCTCGGCGGTCAAATCGGGACTTTCGCCATCAACTTCTCTCGCCCCGCCGGTCAGGTAATTGCGCAATACTATGAATTCCTGCGCCTTGGTCGCGAGGGCTACACCAAAGTACAGAACGCCTCTTACCAGGTCGCCACTTACCTGGCGGATGAAATCGCTAAACTGGGACCGTATGAATTCATCTGCACTGGTCGCCCGGACGAAGGTATTCCGGCGGTCTGCTTCAAACTGAAAGACGGCGAAGATCCGGGATACACCCTGTATGACCTCTCTGAACGTCTGCGCCTGCGCGGCTGGCAGGTTCCGGCCTTCACCCTCGGCGGTGAAGCCACCGACATTGTGGTGATGCGTATTATGTGCCGCCGTGGCTTCGAAATGGACTTCGCTGAACTGTTGCTGGAAGACTACAAAGCCTCCCTGAAATATCTCAGCGATCACCCGAAATTGCAGGGTATTGCTCATCAAAATAGCTTTAAACATACCTGATAACAGGATGCTATAAGGGACCTCAGCCCCGGCTGGCAAGCCGGGGCTGAGAGTTCGGTCAGAATATAACCCGGAAATATTGGTTTATATTCATATTGTTATTAAGTTGTATAAAGTATGAATGTTTATAAATTATAATGGTATAAGTGAAATATCACCTTAAGGTATTATTCGCCTGGTATTCATTATCTTGCATTTTTATCTATGCATTTTTGTATTATAAATACCATAATACTGCGCAATTTATTCCACTCATTATCCTTTTTCTTACCGCTTCGTTTAAATTTATACGCCAGTAAATTTGACTTAGATATAATGCGTGCTACATTAATAAACAGTAATATGTTTATGTTATATTAAGTCAACTATGCAATCACAACATGGCACTTGTCTCATTGCGTACGCAACACATAAATATATTCTCACCGTGGCTAATGGTGAATATCGCTATTTGAATGGCGGTGATTTGGTCTGCGCGGATGCAAGTCAGGTTTTAGTTTCTAACTCCTTAGAAAATTTAGTATTTGTCACGAAGGAAACGCTTTCATTATTTCTCCAGATGCTCAAGGAGGAGGCATTAATTTTCCATGCTCATAAAAAAGCACCTTCGTTAATTATTCACCACTGCGCCAAAGAAATTCCAGTTTTTCAGGAAGTTGCACAACTCTCGCAGCAACATAATCTCCGCTATGGTGAGGTATTGCGCAAAAGAGCATTAATATTTGCATTATTGTCCGTTTTTCTTGAGGATGAGCAGTTTATACCGCTACTTGTGAACATATTACATCCCAATATGCGCACGCGAGTTTGTACAGTTATCAACAATAATATCGCTCATCAATGGACACTATCACAGATCGCCAACGAGTTACTGATGAGTCAGAGTCTGTTAAAGAAAAAATTGCGTGAAGAAGATACGTCTTATTCACAACTGCTCACCGAATGTAGAATGCAGCGTGCATTACAACTTGTTGTAATGCCTGGTATTCCAATAAAACGTGTAGCAATGTCCTGTGGCTATAACAGCATGTCATATTTTATTTACGTTTTTCGAAATTATTATGGGATGACACCCACAGAGTATCAGGAACAAATAGCACAAGGAAGGTTCAATGGCGACTCAATGACAAGGCTTGTTACAGAGGAAAATTTTATAGTTCGGCTGTAAGAATAAGATTACAAAGTCTGCCCGAACATAAAAAAAACCCGGCATAGGGGACCGGGAAGAGGATAGTCTGCCGTCTCCAGACTAATAAACCGTTATAACACTCCCTGTTGGCACGGGAAACTTTTGTGCTCTCAGTAAGTTAAATATAACGTTTGCTGGAGATAAGATCAGCCAAATTTTTATAAACATAGGCTATACGATTTTTAAAAATATAATTTTATTGTATTTACTTACTTCCAATTAACTGTTATGCAAATTTGCGTAATAGGTAAATTATGATCCTACTAAATATGGCAGTTTTAGCCCTGAGGAACAGTCAGGCATCATTTCATCAGTATACTGAAATTGAAATAATCGCAGTAATGGAATATAAGGGATAGTCATGGCTCATGTTTGCTCGGTGATCCTCGCCTGCCGTTCGTTCGATATTTATCATGAACAGCAAAAAATATCGTTGAACAAAGAGAGTATTCTACTACTGGAGAAAAATTTGGCAGACGATTTTTCGTTTTGTTCACATGATACGCGACGTCTGGATATCGATGAGCTGACGGTTTGCCATTACTTACAAAATATTCGTCAGGCACCACATAATTTGGGGCTACATAACAAAAATCGTTTATTAATTAACCCAGAGCCGCCCATGCCTCTGGTGATAGCGATTTTTGATAGTTTTGCTAAATCCGCTGTAAATTCTCCGATATTGAGCAATATGCTCTATCTTTCCTGCTTATCAATGTTTTCTCATAAGAAAGAGCTTATACCCTTACTTTTTAACAGTATCAGCACTGTCTCGGGGAAAGTTGAACGTATTATTAGCTTTGATATAGCCAGGCGTTGGTATCTGCGTGATATCGCAGAAACAATGTATACCAGTGAGAGCTTAATCAAAAAAAAGTTGCAGGAAGAAAATACTTGCTTCAGTAAAATATTACTCGCCTCGAGGATGTCGATGGCCAGAAGACTACTTGAGTTACGGCAAGTTCCTCTACATACCATTGCTGAAAAATGTGGGTATAGCAGTACGTCGTACTTTATAAATACATTTCGACAATATTATGGCATCACACCACATCAGTTTGCACAGCATTCGCCGGGAACCTTCTCCTGATTTTGGGTATTGGTCAGGATCTCACACTCGCTGCATGTAAAACTCTTTCCTGATTATCTCTGCCGGAACCAACGGCAAGTTCTCTTTGGCAGTTCGCAAACGGGTATTAGTATTTTCAGGAGGAAAAGACGCAGCATGTTTGGGATTATTAAGCTAACAATTCATATAATTACGGGAATGCTGGTCTGTATTGTGCTGTTCAAATTGATGACCAATGGCTGGAGTGGTTTCTACTTTCACTGCTGTTTGTTAAGTCTGGTATTCCTCACGATTAGCTGGTTGTTGAGTAGTGAGTGGTTGCGAGGAAAGAGTAAGGCCGAACGCTCATGTTCAACCTTACTCTCATTCATACGTTACGCTTTTTTAAAGCGGGCAAAGAGATGTTCCACAACGACGAAAAAGACGGGAACGAAGTAAATTGCCAGCACAGTTGCTGCAAACATCCCCCCCATAACGCCTGTACCTACCGCGTTTTGTGCGCCGGAACCTGCGCCATGACTGATAACCAGCGGCAGTACGCCAAGAATAAAGGCCAGAGAGGTCATGAGGATTGGGCGTAAACGCATCCGCGCCGCTTCGATAATCGCTTCTACCGGCGTCTTCCCTTCTTTCTGCATCATCTCAACCGCAAATTCGACGATCAGGATGGCGTTCTTGGCGGAAAGCCCGATGGTGGTCAGCAACCCGACCTGGAAGTAGACGTCATTGCTTAAGCCGCGCAGGTCAGTTGCCAGTAATGCACCAATGACACCCAACGGTACAACTAACATCACCGAGAACGGAATTGACCAGCTTTCATACAGCGCGGCGAGGGCGAGGAACACCACGACCAGTGAAATGGCATACAGTGCGGGAGCCTGGTTGGAGGATAACGCTTCCTGATATGACAGCCCGGTCCAGGAGTAGCCGACGCCCGCCGGAAGTTTAGCGACCAGATCCGCCATAAATTTCATCGCGTCACCGGTACTTTTCCCGGCAGCGGCTTCCCCTAAAATCTCCATCGACGGAATGCCGTTGTAACGTTCCAGTCGCGGCGAACCGTAGGTCCATTCTGTTGAAGAATAGGCAGAAAGCGGAGCCATCGTGCCAGAGGCGTTGCGTACATACCATTGGTTGATGTTGTCTGGCAGCATACGGAAGGGCGTTCCAGCCTGGACATACACTTTTTTCACACGCCCCTGATTGAGGAAGTCGTTGACGTAGCTACTGCCGAAGGCGGTAGAGAGGGTCTGGTTGATATCAGACAGTTCCACGCCCATCGCTTCGGCTTTCGCGGCGTTGACGTTCACTTTGAACATCGGCGTATCTTCCAGGCCGTTCGGGCGAACCGCTGTTACCTGATCGGGTGATTGTGCTGCCAGCGACAACAACTCGTTTCTCGCCTGGGTCAGCTTTTCGTGCCCCAGGTTGCCGTTGTCCAGTAGTTCCATATCAAAACCTGATGCTGTACCCAGCTCCGCTACCGCAGGTAAGTTGAACGGGAAAATCATCGCTTTATTGATACTGCTCAGAGCCACCATTGCCCGCTGAATGATTGCGGTCACCGAGTTTTCTTCGCCGACGCGTTCAGACCACGGCTTGAGGCTGATAAACGCCAGACCGTTGTTTTGCCCCTGACCACTGAAGCCAAAGCCACCAACGGTAAACACCGACTGGACATTATTTTTCTCTTTGGTCAGATAGTAATCAGTCACCTGTTGCAGCACTTTCGTGGTGTTAACCATGGTGGAACCTGACGGTAACTGCGCGGTGGTCATAAAGACCCCCTGATCCTCTTCCGGTAAGAAAGAGGTCGGTGTCCGCAGGAACAGTACCGCCATCCCGGCACAAATCAGTAGGTAAACCACCATATAGCGACCAGTGCAACGCAGCAGTGAGCGGGTGCTGTCGGTATAGTGCTGAGTCGATTTTTCAAACAGATGGTTGAAGCGTTCGAACAAGGCGTTCGGTTTGTGACCACCTTCCGGTGCGGCTTTCAGAATGGTGGCGCAAAGTGCCGGGGTCAGGCTCATCGCCACAAACACCGAAAGCAACATGGAGGAAATCAGCGTAATGGAGAACTGGCGATAAATTTCCCCGGTCGCGCCGCTCATAAAGGCCATTGGCATAAACACGGCGGACAGAACAACGGCAATCCCGACCAACGCACGCTGGATTTGCCCCATCGATTTATGCGTCGCTTCCTGCGGCGGTAGCTTATCTTCCGCTATCACGCGCTCGACGTTTTCCACCACCACGATGGCGTCATCCACCAGAAGCCCTATAGCTAACACCATCCCGAACATGGTGAGGGTGTTGATGGTAAAACCGACCGCCGACAAAATCGCGAACGTACCGAGAATAACCACCGGCACGGCGATAGTCGGGATAATCGTAGCGCGAATGTTCTGTAAAAACAGATACATGACCAGGAAGACGAGGATGATCGCCTCAACCAGCGTTTTGAAAACTTCCTGAATTGAAATTTGGATAAACGGCGTAGTGTCGTAAGGATAAACCGTCTTCAGGCTGGCGGGGAAATAGGCTGATAAGCGGTTGAGTTCTGCTTTTACTGCCCGCGAGGTATCGAGCGCGTTTGCCCCGGTAGCCAGTTTGATGGCGATACCGGCGGCAGGTTTGCCGTTATAGCGCGCCACGGTGGAATAATCTTCCGCCCCCAGCTCGACGCGAGCAACGTCGCGCAGCAATACTTGCGAACCATCTTGCTGAACTTTCAGCAGGATTTTGCCAAATTCTTCCGGCGTTTGTAGGCGCGTCTGCACAATGATTGAGGCATTCAGTTGCTGGTCTGCCGCCTGTGGCATCCCCCCCAGTTGACCGCCGGAAATCTGGTTGTTTTGTACTTTGATTTGGGAAATAACATCAGAAGGAACGAGATTGTATTTATTGAGTTTTTGCGGGTCCAGCCAGATACGCATGGCGTACTCTGAACCAAAGAGCTGTACGCTACCGACACCTGCGGTACGGCTGAGTGGATCTTTAATATTAGAAGCCACATAGTCCGCGATGTCGTACTGGTTGAGGCTGCCGTTATCAGAGATAAACGCCGCCACCATCAGGATATTGCTGCTCGATTTATTGACGCTAATTCCTTGTTGCTGTACCGCTTCGGGGAGCGATGGCATGGCGAGTTGCAGTTTATTTTGTACCTGAACCTGCGCGATATCGGGCGATGTTCCCGTCTCAAAGGTCAGGGTGATGGATGCATTACCTGCTGCATCGCTGGTTGATGACATATACATCAGGCCATCAAGCCCATTCATATTTTGCTCAATCACCTGAGTGACTGAGTCTTCTACCGTTTGCGCATCAGCGCCCGGATAGGTGGCGCTGACGGTGATGGTCGGCGGCGCAATCTGCGGATACTGCGCAACCGGTAAGTTCATGATCGCCAGACCGCCTGCGAGCATCAAAATAATGGCAAGTACCCAGGCAAAAACCGGGCGATCAATAAAATAGTTAGCCATGAAAGTCCCCTTAAGCCTGCAACGTTATTGTTTCGATTCGGTGCTGGCGTTTTCCTGGCTGGAGGAAATTGCGCGTGCCTTGATACCCGGATGTATGCGTTGCAAACCGGAAACGATCACCCGATCGCCAGCTTGCAGGCCAGAGGTAACAATCCACTGGTTTCCGATAGCTTTGGTCGCGTCAATTTCGCGTAACTGCACGACATCGTCTTTATCCAGAATGAGCGCCGTCGCTTTACCCTGAGCGTTGTGGGTAACACCTTCCTGCGGCACCAGTAACACATTCTGGCGGCTACCTTCATCCACTAATGCTGTGACGTACATGCCTGGCAGTAAGTCACCATTTGGATTGGGGAAAATCGCACGCAACGTGACGGAACCCGTGGTTTCATCTACCGTCGGGTCGGAAAATTTCAGCGTGCCGGTCTGGCTGTAACGTTTGCCATTTTCCAGATTAAGCTGCACAGGCGTACTGCCCTGAACCTGTTTGATCTGCCCACTGGCGACTTCCTCTTTCATGCGCAAAAAATCTTGCACTGACTGGGTGAGATCGACATAAATCGGGTCAAGACGCTGCACGGTAACCAGGGAATCAGCTTGATTAGCAGTAACTAATGCGCCGACGGTCACCGACGATTTTCCGCTGACGCCCGTAATCGGCGAGGTGACATTTGCGTATTGCAGATTGATCGTCGCCTGCTCAACAGCCGCTTTGGCGACGGTGACGTTGGCTTCTGCTTCATTCAGTTGGGTGCGCGCGGTGTCGTAATCCTGACGGCTAACGTAGTTGGTCCTCAGCAACGATGCCTGGCGGTTAAAGGTGATGCGGGCATTGCTGGCGGTGGAGAGAGCTTTCGCCAGCGAACCTTTGGCGGAGTTCAGCTCTGCCTGTAAAGGTGCAGGATCAATCTGATACAGCGAGTCGCCCTGGTTAACTTTATCGCCTTCGATAAAGTTGCGTTTAATGATAATGCCGCCTACCTGGGGGCGTATCTCAGCAACTTCATAAGGAACAGTTCTGCCGGGCAGTTCGCTCATCACATTGACCGAACCGGGAGAGAGTGTCACCACACCCACTTCAGGTGTCATCGCGGCGGCATTTTCCGTCGATTTGTCATCGCAGGCGGTGAGTATCGCGCCGCAGAATAACAACGGTATTAACAGTATTCTTTTTCTGTTCATTTTAGTCCCTGAAAACTCGTGAGAAATAACGGTTCTTTGAATTGCGTGCGGGGAGAGGTATGAGGGATTTACAGACCAGCGGCATAATGCAAGTCATGAGCTTGTAAGCCTGTGAGAGAGCATGTAGGCAGAGCGACCAATATCGTGATGTTAATGGCAAAAAAAATGTTGCCGTTCTGCCGACAGTCTCTGTCTGCATCCGGGCAACGAAGGTTTCTACTGGTGGATACACAAACCAGGGGAATAAATTCGTTTTCGCTTCTCCTTGGGTTATCACCGGGAGTAATGGAGTCAGCATTTGCATCCCTCGTCATGCCAGCCATTAATTTCAAACAATTATCGCTGGGTCACTTCGGCGCCTTATTAAAAATAAGAAGAAATTCCCAGAGTCACGATGTCGCTCATACGTCTCAGTTTCAGCTTGTACATGATATTGAATTTCTGGATCTTTAACGTTTGCTGCGAAATATTTAGTGTTGATGTGATATTACTTTCATTTTTGTTTTTCAGAATCAGTTGCATAATTTTGAATTGATTATGCGAGAAACATAATTGAGAATTCTTATGGGGTAAGTGTTTTCCATAAGTAATATCAATCAGGTTTTTAATACTTTCTTTGCGGCTGATAAAATAAATAGGCGACTGACTTTTCAGTTTACTGATGTGATAAGGTGCCAGAACAATGATTCTTTCGGCATCTAATTTCTCAAGAAACTTAATAGCTTCTTCATCAAGGATATGATTATGATAGGTATCAATGATCACCTTGAATGGTTTGTTGCCTATGCTTTTGAGCTCTGACAGGGAATTGATTTTTATCATTTCGTGATTATCTTTCAACTGCAAAAAGCCCTGTAAAAGAAAAGAATCCTTCGTCATGAGAAAAATCATAACTTGCTCCTTAGCCGTTATCGTTTCGAACATGCTGTCCTTTTCATTATTTACATCCATGTCCGAATATGGTGTTCAATATAGTAAACGCCTATAAGAACCTTGCCCTTCGTGAACTAATACGTCTATTAACACTAATCAAAACTTCAGATTTAGCCATCATCTGGTCCATATATTGATCCTAGGTAAGATTCCTGGTTGTTATTGATTTGTAATTAATAAACAAAACATTAACACGCTGCGGACTTCTACCCAAGAATAAGTTATAAATAATCCATTTGTGATCTCTGAAGAATATTACTAAAGTTAAAGCGTAATCCGATTTAAATATTGAGTCTCCTTGTTTCTATTTAAGCTGGCAATTGGATTGCCAGCTTTCTTTTAGTGCATTGATAGTGAAAAAATAAACTCTGTAATATTTGTTTATCTACCTATAGCATCGATGTTTATGGAACCTTCAGTTCACTTTCTCACAGCACTTCTAAAACATTAAACCTGACAACGAAAAATATCAGCCATGATAATGTTTGAAATGGCTAATTCGCCGTGAAATAAATAAAAAATACAAAAATTTCATATAGTTGATTTAATCGCTGTGCGCGATTTATTTCAACGATAGTACGTGTTTTATCAAAGTAGCCATGCGGTGGTGTGGGTATTAGCCACCTCATAATCATTGTGCGTGACTATGAGGCAGGCTAAAAAATAGAGCGGAGATACGTCGGCTAGTTATTATTTTTTAACGAACAAACTAGCAAAACTGAACAGGCTGGCGGCGCTAAATATGAGTTCGATCCCTACCAGGGTAGATACCAATGTCACAGAAACCATCGGTGTTGCGCCAAGGAATATCCAGGCAATGACGATATCCAGCACACCAATAACGAGTTGTAGCCAGCTACCTTTCATTGAACGCTGACGATACCAGCTCATCAGGCGAATAACCCCTGCGACGCAGAACAGACCCGCAATAAACGCTGCAATGGCGAAAATCCCTAGCTCCGGTGCGCGGATAAAGAAATAGCCGATCAATAAATAGGCTACTGCCACGAGGAACCCCGATAATACAGGCCAGAAATTATGACTGCGGTTGCTGAATAATCCAACAATAAGTGCAATGCCCGAGCAGATTAATAATACGCCCACTACTGTGCTTAGAATATCACCAGAAACAAACGGGAAACTGATACACAGTAAACCGACGATGAACAGCAGTACTGCAATAAACTGGATCGCTCTGCGATGCTTCTTAAGCATATCCAGATCAAACTTCAAAATTGTTGCCTTATCTATATATAACATAGAACCACCCTATAAATTTAAGAAGGAAAACCCCTGCTATCAATCTATGCCAAAAATGCATCTGAGAATGCAGTTGATTTAATAAAAATTTCCTAATTACCGTGCTTGATGACCGTGTAACTTGTTGTATTAGAATAAAAATATCTGATTTTGATATTTTGTCTCAACATGACATACCCAGAAATCCAGGTTATAACCTCAATGTCGAAATTGATTCGTGACGGCTCTTTCACTTTATAGTTGAGGATATTACGATGAAAAAAGTATTAGGCGTTATTCTTGGTGGGCTGCTTCTTCTACCTGTAGTGAGCAATGCAGCCGATGCGCAAAAAGCAGCTGACAATAAAAAACCTGTCAACTCCTGGACCTGTGAAGACTTCCTGGCTGTAGACGAATCCTTCCAGCCGACTGCTGTCGGTTTTGCTGAAGCTCTGAATAATAAAGACAAACCGGAAGATGCGGTTTTAGATGTTCAGGGTATTGCAACCGTAACCCCTGCGATCGTTCAGGCTTGTACCCAGGATAAAAAAGCCAGCTTTAAAGATAAAGTTAAAGGCGAATGGGACAAAATTAAGAAAGATATGTAATTACGGGAATGCGTTACATCGTATTTCCTTAAATATTGAACAGGCCGGAATATCTTGCTTATAAAGCAGGTAATCCTCCTGTTCATATATCAATTATTTATTGAATGGGTTGTAAAATGAATATTGCATCTCTACGTAAAGCCATTGTTTTCGTTGGCGCTGTAGCGGCACTGTCACTGGTTAATGCGCAATCTGCACTGGCAGCTAATGAATCGGCTAAAGATATGACTTGTCAGGAATTTATTGACCTGAATCCGAAAGCGATGACACCTGTTGCATGGTGGATGCTGCATGAAGAAACGGTTTATAAAGGTGGCGATACTGTAACCTTAAATGAAACTGACCTGACTCAGATCCCTAAAGTGATTGAATATTGTAAGAAAAATCCGCAGAAAAATTTGTATACCTTTAAAGATAAATTGGCAAATGTCCTGCCGAATTAACAGGAATAAAGTAAAAAGGAGTAGCAAGCCGAGCCATCTTGCTGCTCCTTTTTGCGTTTTTATATGACTACCGAATTTATTATTCGTTTGATCCTGGCCGCAATTGTTTGTGGTGCTATTGGCATAGAAAGGCAAATACGCGGCAAGGGTGCTGGTTTACGTACTCATGTCTTGATTGGCATGGGCAGTGCGCTGTTCATGATTGTGTCGAAATATGGTTTTGCTGATGTGCTGGCGTTGGATCATGTCGGGCTTGATCCCAGCCGTATTGCCGCTCAGGTCGTCACTGGCGTCGGATTTATCGGTGCGGGGAACATCCTCGTTCGCAATCAAAATATTGTCGGTTTAACGACCGCTGCGGATATTTGGGTAACGGCAGCCATTGGTATGGTGATTGGTAGCGGCATGTATGAACTGGGGATTTACGGTTCCGTGATGACCTTGCTGGTGCTGGAAGTCTTCCATCAATTAACCTTCCGCCTGATGAACAAAAATTACCATTTACAGCTGACGTTAGTGAACGGTAATACGGTATCAATGCTCGACTGGTTTAAGCAGCAGAAAATAAAAACAGATTTAGTTTCGTTGCAGGAAAATGAAGATCATGACGTGGTTTCCATTGATATCCAGCTTCATGCCACGACGTCGATAGAAGACCTGTTGCGATTATTAAAAGGCATGGTAGGGGTGAAAGGCGTTTCAATTAGCTAATCTGTATCGTTATTTATTCGGCAGGAGTACCAGAGCGGTACTCCTGTTGGTTTTAATGATCGAGGACGATCAGTGGTGAGTGGTTGGCAGGATCTTTTAACACGGTAATATCCGCGCCATAGAGCATTGTCAGCGCCTGTTGTGTCAATACGTCCTGCGGTTTGCCATTTGCGACAACCTTTCCTTTTTGCATCAAAACAACACGGTCAGCATAACGGGCTGCAAGATTAAGATCGTGCAATACGCAGCAGACGTTAAATTGCCGTTCGCGAACTAACTGGCGTAATAAACGAAACAGATGTTGTTGATGGTGAATATCCAGCGCCGACGTCGGTTCATCAAGAAATAACCATTTCGGTGAGGGGACAGGTTCCCAGAGTTGCACCAGCAGGCGAGCCAATTGCACACGCTGTTGTTCACCGCCGGATAATTGCCGGTAGTCGCGGTTAGCGAGTGCCTGACAGTCGCATAACGCCATAATCTGCACCGTTTCACCACTCTGATTGCCGGTACGATGCGGATGCCGCCCCATCTGGATAACTTCCTGTACGCTGAATGGAAATTCCATGTGGCTATTTTGACGCATCACGGCCCGGTGTTTCGCCAGTTCGGTGATTGACCATTCATTTAATGGCTTATTAAACAACCGGCATTCGCCGCTATCAGGTTGAAGGTAGCCGGTTAGCTGGCGAAGCAGCGTGGATTTTCCCGCGCCATTAGGGCCGAGAATGGCAACAATTTCTCCGCCGGGAAAAGTCAGCGAGACATTATCAGTCAGACGCCGTCCATGAAGGCTATAAACCAGGTTTTTGGCGCTGATCATGTGATCCTCCGGTTACGCAGAATCAACCACATAAAATAAGGGCCGCCAAGCAGACTGGTTAATAATCCCACGGGCATTTCTGCTGGCTGTACCAGCGTGCGGGCAAGCGTGTCTGCCATCAGCAATAAACAGGCACCGGCGAGGGCAGAGCAAGGGATTAACCAGCGGTGATTTGCCCCGGTCGTCATGCGAATCAGATGCGGGATCACCAGGCCAATAAAGCCGATAATGCCGCTTACCGATACGGCAGCGCCAACCAGCAGTGAGCTAATCAACAGTAATTGCTGGCGTTTACGCTTTACGTTGACGCCGAGGTAATGGGCTTCTTCATCACCAAGCTGGAGTAAATTTAGCGTTCCGGCGAGACAGGTTGTTGCCATAATGGCTGGCAGAATGAATGAACTGGCGACCAATAACGTCGGCCATTGCGCCTGACCGAGATTACCCATCATCCATAATGTCAGTTGTCGTAGCTGCTGTTCATCGCCGATATAGCTCAGTATGCCGATCGCCGCACCGCACAGGGCATTGATGGCGATCCCGGCCAGTAACAATTGCATCATGCTGCCATCGCGATGGCGCTGTGTGATGAGAAAAATGACGGTACAGACCACTAAACTGCCGGCGATGGCAAACACCATTTGCTCATAGAGCACCAGCACCACAGGGAAGGAGAAGGGTAGCACAATAGCAACGCCAACCATTAATGCAGAACCGCTACTGACGCCAAGTAATCCTGGGTCAGCCATTGGGTTGCGAAAAAGCCCCTGCATAATCACCCCGGCGGTTGCCAACGCTGCGCCTACCAGCACTGCCAGTAAAACGCGAGGCAGGCGAATATTCAGCCAGATATCGCGGTATTCCTCATCAAAAAGGGCATCAAAACTGATCTTTAACGCTCCCTGACTGGCACCGAACAGCACCAGAGCAAGCAATAATAGTGATAGCCCCATAAAAACACTGGCGGAAGAAAATGAATCCTTGAGCACGCAAAACTCCATTACGACATTACGGCGCGGATATTCCGCGCCGGGAGGGGATTACGCTGGTTTCAGATCTGGTTCAATCAGACTGTAGATCTGCTTGTTGAGTGTCGGCTGACTGGCCAGTTCAGCAATATGTGCAGCGACATCGGCACGGCGGACAAAACCATGGCATTCCTGATTTTGTATCCGTAACGCTTTACCCGTTGCTGCGCCATCAAGCAGACCGCCTGGACGGAGAATGGCGTAGTCAAGTTGGCTGGTTTGCAGCCAGCTTTCCGCCAGCGTTTTTTCCCGTACTGCCTGACCAAATGCGGCTTTGGCGCGATCTGATAAAAACGGCCAGCTATCTCCGCATCCCAAAGAGGTCACCAGAATCATGCGCTTGATACCGGCCTTTTCGGCCTCATCAATCACTGTTCTGTGCGCCAGATAATCCTGTGCGCCACCCATTGTTGAGATTACAAGCGCATCCGGGCCTGCCGCGCGGCAGGCCGCTGCGACCACGTTGGCATCACAGGCGTCGCCTGTAAAAACCTGCACACCTTGTTGTGCCAGTTTAGCCGCAGCGTCTGTACGGCGAACGACAGCAACGACCGGACGTTGTTCCGCCAGCACCAGTGCAAGCGTTCTGGCTCCAACTCCCTTTCCGCCTGCGCCAAAGAGTAGCCACGGCGTCATCAGGCATGTTCCTTCAGAGATGCCGCCAGAGCATGGAAGGCGCTGACTTGTTCGCTCAGGAGTTGACGATGGTCATCCCTGCCGAGGAAGATTTTCAGCATGGCGCTGCCTTCCTTATTGAAAAAGAGAATAGAGGCAGTGTCCATGCCCATGAATTTACGTTCGATCAAGGCAATATGCGTGCAGTTTTCTGCTTTGATATGCCCGGACATGCCGTGCTTTCCGCGTAGGTTGAAATAGCCGTGACGATGGAAACCCGAAGGCAGTTCTCCGCTAAATTCAAGGATCACATCGGCAGTATGCACCAGCGTGGTGACGTTGCCCCATTCGCAGACGGTATCCCAGACAGTATCGAATTTATCGCCTGACACGACCGTCGGAGAGGGCAGATTTTTCACTACCTCCAGCAGTGTGGTGTTGTATTGTTCGGCGATCGCTTCCAGCGTACCGTCTGGCTCCGTTTTCAAAAATTCCTGTAACGAGACATGGCTCATAAATCACTCCTGTTATGGTTTTCCAAGCGCAATCGCTGGCGCATTAAGTACCTGAATCAGTTCATTAAGAGACTGCAAAATATTGCTTGCCCAGAAACGACCTTCATTGGTCAGCCGCAGGCAAGTTGAAGCATCGCGGCTTAAGCCTTTTTGGTGCCACTGAGCCAGTAACGGCGCGAGTTTTTCGGCATGTGGCGTAAGTTCGTCCAGTGGTACACGCGCCGTTTCAATGCCCGACTGCAAGGTATGACGCCACTGCGCGTTACGTTCGGCGTTACGCATGATCATCATCAGCGGTTTTTTGCCTGCCGCGACGGATTCATGCCAGGTCTGAAGATTACGTTCGTTCATCCAGGAGTAACCATTAACCGAACCGCCAGCGCCGGAACCAAAGGCCAGACAATCGGCACCCTGTTTAATCAGCAGGTTATAGAGATTACGTTCGCGTGTGGTGCGACCCCAGTGGCTGTTACTGATGCAGCGCCAACCGGCATCGTCCATGAAGTCACACCCTTGCAGATAGAGATCGCGACGTTCTGCCGGAGAGGGCACGGTAGTGCGCCCGTTTTCCACGGCTTTGCCCAGCGGCGTGTTGGGCAGGACATTGAGCGCATAGAGATCGACACCATCGAGACCGATATCGCGGGCAATAGCCAGATCTTCTCCCCAGGTTTGCGCATCCTGACCTGGCAGGCCGAACAGCAGATCGCACACCACCGCAGCACGGTCGCGTTTGACCAGGCTTTCCATAAACGCAATGGCGGTTGGGCCATCCGAGGTGCGGGCCATTTTCTTGCGAATTTTGCTGTTAAATGACTGAATACCAATCGAGAAACGATTTGCTCCTGCGTCAAGGCAAGCATCGATTCGGTCAGCATCAAAATTCAGTACCCGGCCTTCAATGGTGATTTCACAATCGGGTGCCAGCGGTAATTTCTCTCGTAGTGTGGTGATGATTCTGGACAAATCGCGCGCAGAGAGCGCGGAAGGCGTGCCGCCACCGAAATAGACCGCGTGGATGGGGGCTGACTGATGCAATACGCTGTCTGCTTCCATTTCTATTTCACGAATCAGGGCGTCGGTGTAACGAGCGCACGCATCTTCGTTAAAACGATTCTGATAAAAACCACAAAACGTGCAGTGTGTCGCGCAAAAAGGAATATGCAGATAAACCAGTCGTTTACGAGGTGAAGTCGTTTGACCAATCATCTCTTGCCAGGTTTGTGCCAGTTGTTCTTTGGCGACCGGAATGGCTCCACGAAACGGCATCATGGCGCGCCTGTCTTTAAATGGCTGGTCTCCGTCTAAAGCAAAATGTGGCGTGAGATCCAGGGTGTTTTTCATGTTCATACGTCTGATTTAAATCCGTTTATTGCGGCCAAAGCTGCTGGTGTAAAGATTCAACGACATCAGCAATACGCGGGCCCATTCCCAGAATCAGGTTTTGATCAACGGTGATAATGCGCTGGTTCTTCCAGGCGGCGGTGTGGGTAATTCCGGCAATAGAACGCAGCCGATTAATATCGCCATCGACCATTTGTGAGGTGACGACAATCACTTCAGGGTTAGCCGCAATCAGCGATTCCGCGCTGTAGCTTTTGTACTGCTGGTGGGTAGCGACGTTTTCTGCACCGGCAAGCGACAGAATGGCGTCTGCGACGCTGCCTTTACCGGCAACCTGTGGCGCACTGCCGCCTGCGGAGAGAATAAACATCGCTTTAACCGGAGCTTTTTTGGCCGCCACGCTTTGCTGTACCCGCTCCAGGCGTTGGTTGATCTGTGTCACCAGCGCGTCGCCTTGTTCAGGAACCTGTAACGTTTTCGCCAGTTGGCGAATGTTGGCGTACATCTGCTCAAGGGTGGCGGGCACACGCGGTAGGGTGACGACGTTGACCTTCTGCGCCCGTAGCTGGTCGAGCACAATTTGCGGCCCGGCATCCTGCCAGGTAATTACGCTATCCGGGCGAAGTGACAAAATGCCTTCACTGCTCAGTTGCTTCCAGTAGCCAATATGCGGCAGTTTGGCGGTTTCTGGTGGATAAGATGTCGTTTCATCGACACCAACCACGCGGTTGCCAGCACCCATCGCGTAGATCAGTTCCGTCAGTGACCCTCCAGCAACCACGATACGTTCGGTCGCCGTTGCGCTAAAAGCCCAGCTAAGAGCCAGTACTGCCGTAAACAGTTTTTTCATGGGGATATGATTTACCGTGGTCTTCGCGGCAGAGGCCACGGCTGAAATACATAACGTTAGTGGGGAAAAAAGACACGGCCTGGTGGTGATCCTTGGCATCATATGAGAACTCTTATCAAATTGAGAATGATCATGATTATCATTTGAGTTATATATGAAATACCACCATCGATTCAATACGCAAGGCGTTACAAGCGTATTTATTTTTGATTTTTATCAAGATGATTCGTCAGCTAACGTTATTGTTACCGACTAAATTTGAGGGTGGGGAAAAGGCGAAATACCAGCAATGTTGCGGGTTGCAGGGCAAAGAGATAGCAAAATTATTGCAGTTAACGACAAAGATTCGTTACGGCACGGTGGGGCGAATTGTGACAAGGAGGCTGTGGTTGATGAGACATAAACAGATTTTATAACCCCCTGTTTAGTGTGTTAATAGCGGTTAAAAAAAGCTTGATCATAAAAAATTGATCGATAATAATTCTCATTATCAAGTTGGTATTTAACAACACATGATCATATGGATAATGAAACTATAACTTTTGTAAGGGATAACGCACTGCACTCTTCACTCCAGACGTGGTGTATCACCAGGCCTGATAAAGAGGGCGTGTATTTGCGCAACTGTCAGAAATACCAGGTAATTTCACGAGATATAAACGCCAATTAACTCACCTGGCTAATACTATCGCTTTGAATCGTAAATAAATTTATTTTCGCCAGCCACCCCGGTTTTTACCCAGGCAGCCAGCATTTTTTATTTTCCTCATGGAGAATCGCTATGTCACGTCCGCAATTTACCTCGTTGCGCTTGAGTTTGTTGGCTTTGGCTGTTTCCGCCAGCTTGCCGACGATTGCTTTTGCTACTGAAACCATGACTGTTACTGCAACGGGGAATGCCCGCAGTTCCTTCGAAGCGCCAATGATGGTCAGCGTTATCGACACTTCCGCCCCTGAAAACCAAACGGCCACTTCAGCCACCGATCTGCTGCGCCATGTTCCTGGGATTACTCTTGATGGTACGGGACGCACAAATGGTCAGGATGTGAATATGCGTGGCTATGATCATCGCGGCGTGCTGGTTCTTGTCGATGGTGTTCGTCAGGGAACTGATACCGGACACCTGAATGGTACTTTTCTCGATCCGGCGCTGATCAAACGTGTTGAGATTGTCCGTGGGCCTTCGGCATTACTGTATGGCAGTGGCGCGCTGGGAGGGGTTATCTCCTACGATACGGTCGATGCAAAAGATTTATTGCAGGAAGGACAAAGCAGTGGTTTTCGTGTCTTTGGCACTGGCGGCACGGGAGACCATAGCCTGGGGCTGGGCGCCAGTGCTTTTGGGCGAACTGAAAATCTGGATGGTATTGTGGCCTGGTCCAGTCGCGATCGTGGTGATTTACGCCAGAGCAATGGTGAAACCGCGCCGAATGACGAGGCTATCAACAACATGCTGGCGAAAGGAACCTGGCAAATTGATTCTGCCCAGTCTCTGAGCGGGTTAGTGCGTTATTACAATAACGACGCGCGTGAACCAAAAAATCCGCAGACCGTTGAGGCTTCTGATAGCAGCAACCCGATGGTTGATCGCTCAACGATTCAACGTGATGCGCAGCTTGCTTATAAACTCGCCCCGTTGGGCAACGACTGGTTAAATGCCGATGCAAAAGTTTACTGGTCGGAAGTCCGTATTAATGCGCAGAACACGGGGAGTTCCGGCGAGTATCGTGAACAGACAACAAAAGGTGCCAAACTGGAGAACCGTTCCACTCTGTTTGCCGACAGTTTTGCCTCTCATCTGCTGACATATGGCGGTGAGTATTATCGTCAGGAACAACATCCTGGCGGTGCGACGACGGGCTTCCCGCAAGCGAAAATCGATTTCAGCTCTGGCTGGCTGCAAGATGAGATAACCTTACGCGATCTGCCGATTACCTTGCTTGGCGGAACCCGCTATGACAGCTATCGCGGTAGCAGCGACGGCTACAAAGATGTGGATGCCGACAAATGGTCGTCTCGTGCAGGGATGACTATCAACCCGACCAACTGGCTGATGTTATTTGGTTCGTATGCACAGGCATTCCGCGCCCCGACGATGGGCGAAATGTATAACGATTCTAAGCACTTCTCGATTGGTCGTTTCTATACCAACTATTGGGTGCCGAACCCGAATTTGCGTCCGGAAACCAACGAAACTCAGGAGTACGGCTTTGGGCTGCGTTTTGATGACCTGATGTTGTCCAATGATGCCCTGGAATTTAAAGCCAGCTACTTTGATACCAAAGCGAAGGACTACATCTCCACTACCGTCGATTTCGCAGCGGCGACGACCATGTCGTATAACGTCCCGAACGCCAAAATCTGGGGTTGGGATGTGATGACGAAATATACCACTGATCTGTTTAGCCTTGATGTGGCCTATAACCGTACCCGTGGCAAAGACACCGACACCGGTGAATATATCTCCAGCATTAATCCGGATACTGTTACCAGCACCCTGAATATTCCCATTGCCCACAGCGGCTTCTCTGTCGGTTGGGTCGGTACGTTTGCCGATCGCTCAACACATGTCAGCAGCAGTTACAGTAAACAACCGGGCTACGGCGTGAATGATTTCTACGTTAGTTATCAAGGACAGCAGGCGCTCAAAGGCATGACCACCACTCTTGTACTGGGCAACGCCTTCGATAAAGAGTACTGGTCGCCGCAGGGTATCCCGCAGGATGGTCGTAACGGAAAAATTTTCGTGAGTTATCAATGGTAATCATCTGCCCCGATATTTCGGGGCGTTTATCTGGAAGGAAGAGAGACAATGAACCACTACACACGCTGGCTTGAGTTAAAAGAACAAAATCCCGGAAAGTACGCGCGTGACATCGCAGGTTTAATGAATATTAGCGAAGCAGAGCTGGCATTTGCCCGCGTCACGCACGATGCGTGGCGGATGCGTGGCAATATTCGTGAAATTCTGGCGGCACTGGAAAGCGTTGGCGAAACCAAATGCATTTGCCGGAACGAATATGCTGTTCATGAGCAGATTGGTGCTTTCACGAACCAGCATTTGAACGGTCATGCCGGATTAATACTCAACCCGCGCGCGCTGGATTTGCGACTGTTTCTCAATCAGTGGGACAGTGTTTTCCATATAAAAGAAACCACGGCTCGCGGCGAACGCCAGAGTATTCAGTTCTTTGATCATCAGGGCGATGCGTTACTGAAAGTTTATGCCACCGACAATACTGACATGGCGGCATGGAGCGAGCTTCTGGGGCGTTTTATCGTCGAAGAGAATACGCAGCTTGAGTTAAAAGCCGCTGATGCGACTGCCGCACAAACCGACGTAGATGCCAGTGTGGTCGAGCAAGAGTGGCGGGCGATGACCGACGTTCATCAGTTTTTTACGTTGCTCAAGCGCCACAACCTGACGCGCCAACAAGCGTTCAATCTGGTGGCGGACGATTTGGCCTGCAAAGTATCCAACAGTGCGTTGGCGCAAATTGTTGAATCTGCACAGCAGGATGGCAATGAAATCATGGTGTTTGTTGGCAACCGTGGCTGCGTACAGATTTTCACCGGTGTGGTAGAAAAAGTGGTGCCAATGAAAGGTTGGCTGAATATTTTCAACCCGACGTTTACTCTTCATCTATTAGAAGAGAGCATTGCTGAAGCCTGGGTTACCCGTAAACCGACCAGCGATGGCTACGTAACCAGTCTGGAATTGTTTGCCCATGATGGTACGCAGATTGCGCAGCTCTATGGTCAACGTACAGAAGGCGAACAGGAGCAAGCGCAATGGCGTAAACAGATTGCGGCATTGACGCAGGAAGGTGTTACTGCGTAAAGCGTAATTGTGCGGAGGTCTGGCGGTCGCCGGGCCTCTTTATAAATATCAGCTGGCGAGTTCAGACCAGATAATCAATATGTTGATGACGTACCAGTTCGTTGATCCGCTTAAGGTTAAGAATCATCATAATATTGTGTTTATGGCAATAGAATGTTTTCAGCGAAATTTTTAATTTCCCCAGAATATCTTCCGTCGTCATTTGATTAGCAATGCAGGTCAGAACCTGATGTTGTTTGCATGAGAGTGACACATCCGCTTCTGGCACAGAACAGTAACTGCCATTAAGCAGCGCGACAAAGTCAATAATCGTAATATTTCTCTGGACAAAGGTTACCGGGACTTTTCCCAGACAACGTTTAATATTAAACGGTGAGAAAACAATGACATGAACAGGCTTCAGATGTTCAATTTTGTTGAGTATTGAAGAATGAAAGACATTATTCATTAACGTGTCAATAATCACTAAGGCATTCTGATGCAATGTTAAGTCGATCTCTTCTTCGTTCTGTATATGAACGACATTACCCTTACTTAAAATATTTTTCATGGCGGTGAAAAACATTGTATCCCTGGTAATTATAAGAAACATAACCGACTCCTGTTGCGGACATTAACTTTATAATCAGGTGCCAAAGGTAATAAATAGAGAGGATATTATAATTATAGTTATATATAAATATTCATACTAAAGATGCAGATATTTGAAAAATATCTGCATCTTTAAACTAAATCATTTCACCAGTTCTGGTGTTACCTGGCTAACCGCATTAGTGTAGTAAGGTGCGCCCCAGCCTGGTTCAGGCCAGAATGCGCCGTAGCCGTAATCCCACAGGTTGTAGGTGGTGTTGACCACTTCTCTCAAATGCCACACCTGAATACCTTGTACATTCACGTCAACGAAGTTATACGGGACTTTATTGATAAATCCAGGTTGTTCGCCCTGAATTGTGCCGAGAACGGTAACAAAGTGATTGCGGTAGTTCACTGGGTCAAGGAAGCCATTTTGTCTGGCGAGCAGGCGACCCTGATAGTTGGCTTCAATTTCAGGTTTGGCATAGCTATCCAGCGGTAATACGGCGATTTCTAACAACGTATCTGTTTTGCCGTTAATAACGTTGATAACCTTACCGCCAAAGCGTGCCTGTTGACCAACATACAAATTTGGTTGGTTATGAACAGCAACAAAACTTTTTTGAATATCAGGTTGGTTATTGCCTTTGATATTTTGCGGAATCGAACTACATGCGGCAAGAAAAAATGAAAGGCTGAAGATGAGTGCACCTTTTGTCTTGTTCATGTTACTATCCTTATCAACAAATGTTAAAACCATAATAGATATTTCTTTATAGTTTTCATCCGATTCTTAGGCGATATGCCCGATAGTAACGTAAACCTGTCTGATATTTATATCCTTGAACATTAGTCCCGGATAGCATTGACATATGAAGTTATTATCCGCCTCCTTGTAATATTAGTTCTTTATTTAATTATTATAATGAGTTTATTTTTTCTCTCATGTTACATGGAGTACTAATTATTAGCATTATGGGGATAACCATTTATTAAAATGGAAACTATTTATCCGCGAGGGCAGGAAGCGCAATTTACTGAAATTGCACGATCATGCATCCGGTAAGAAATGATACGCGTTCGTCAGAGATTGGGGGCACAGCCCCCCTTTGTTTATTTTAATCGTTTACCCGAATCATCAACCACTTTCTCGCCATCTTCCTTGCTGAACGCGCCTTTTTGCGCATCTGGCAGGATCTCCAGCACCACTTCCGAAGGACGGCAAAGACGGGTTCCCAGCCGCGTTACCACGATTGGACGGTTAATCAGAATCGGGTGTTGCAACATAAAGTCGATTAACCGATCGTCAGTAAATTTATCTTCTGCCAGACCCAGTTCCTCATACGGTTCAACGTTTTTACGCAGCAGAGCGCGAACAGAAATCCCCATATCAGCAATGAGTTTTACCAGCTCATCACGAGTCGGCGGGGTTTCCAGATAGTGGATAATGGTCGGTTCTGTACCGCTGTTGCGGATCATCTCCAGCGTGTTACGCGACGTGCCGCAGGCCGGGTTGTGATAAATGGTAATGTTGCTCATATCAGTATCTCATTACAAAGTGAAAGAGAGGCGTAGCGCCAGCGCCACCAGCGTTACAAACAGTACCGGCAGGGTCATGATAATTCCTGTGCGGAAGTAATATCCCCAGGTAATCGTCATATTCTTCTGCGAAAGTACGTGCAGCCAGAGCAGCGTTGCCAGGCTACCAATAGGTGTAATTTTCGGCCCCAGATCGCAGCCAATAACGTTGGCGTAAACCATCGCTTCTTTGATCACACCAGACGCCGTGCTGCTATCAATAGACAACGCACCAACCAGTACCGTAGGCATATTGTTCATGATCGAAGAGAGGAAGGCGGTGAGGAATCCGCTGCCCAGCGTCGCCGCCCACAGACCGTTATCTGCCAGTACGTTGAGTACGCCAGAAAGGTAATCTGTCAGTCCCGCATTGCGCAGGCCATAAACCACCAGATACATACCGAGCGAGAAGATGACAATCTGCCAGGGTGCACCGCGCAGGACTTTACCCGTATTAATCGCATGACCGCGTTTAGCGACGACAAATAATATCAGTGCGCCCACTGCCGCAATGGCGCTTACCGGAATGCCGAGCGGTTCCAGGACGAAAAATCCCACCAACAGAAGCAGTAAAACAACCCAGCCAGTTTTGAACGTAGCAGGATCTTTAATCGCTTCTGCGGGAGATTTTAGCAGCGCCATATCGTAGTTCTGCGGAATATCTTTGCGGAAATAGAGATGCAACATCACCAGCGTGGCCAGTATCGCGGCGATATCCACCGGCACCATTACCGAAGCATATTCGCGAAAGCCAAGACCAAAGAAATCTGCCGAAACGATATTCACCAGGTTCGAGACGATAAGCGGCAGGCTGGCGGTATCGGCAATGAATCCGGCCGCCATCACAAACGCCAGCGTAGTGCCTTTACTGAAACCTAATGCCAGCAGCATGGCGATGACAATCGGCGTTAAAATAAGCGCCGCGCCATCATTGGCAAACAGAGCTGCAACGGCGGCACCGAGCAGGACAATCCAGGTAAACAGCAGGCGACCACGACCATTGCCCCAGCGTGAAACGTGCAGCGCCGCCCATTCGAAAAAGCCGGACTCATCCAGCAGCAGACTGATGATAATAACGGCAATAAATGCGGCAGTTGCATTCCAGACGATATTCCACACTACAGGAATATCGCCAGGATGAACCACACCTGTAACTAACGCCAGTATTGCGCCCAGCGTTGCACTCCAGCCGATGCCTAAACCTTTCGGTTGCCAGATAACCAATACGATGGTCAGGACAAAGATAGCGCCTGCCAGTAACATAATGCCTCCCGGATATAACACATGCGAAAATTCATATGTGTTTAGATAGAATTTTTAACTGCAAATGTTCTTATTGTCTGCGGAACAATTTTGTCGGACCAGGTTACGGACAATCGCCTGAACCTTTTCCTGTTCACATCGCCAGGTCTGCTCAATAATTTTTGCAGCCCAGGAAGGAATATGCGGCGATAAGCGGTAATGAACCCACTTACCTTGCTTGCGATCCAGCAATAAACCGCTTTCCCGCAGCAATGCCAGGTGGCGTGAGATCTTGGGCTGCGACTGATTCAGGGCCGTACAGAGATCACACACGCATAACTCACCCATCTCACTGAGCAGTAATACGATGCCCAGGCGGGTCTCATCGGCAAGAATTTTGAAGAGTTGGATGGGTAAAAGAAATGACATATTGCGCTCCTGATTGTTGCAGGCAGTGTCTCTCTTCAAAACGGATAAGTCAAAAACATATATGGTTTAACGGATGAGTAGGTGCAAAGGAAGGTAATGGGTGTGAATTTTGAGTTGGGTATTCATTTGAAAGGCGGTCTGAATCAGGGCGTAAAAAAACCGACTTTGCGTCGGTTTTTTACTTTCCAGCCCTGAGTTGGTGGCTCTGGCTGGAGTGAGAATGCCCACATCTAACGGTTCAATACTATTAGCCAGTGGCTAACATTGCAAGCGTTAGCGATTTCTTCAGCTGGCGAAGGGACAGTTTGCTATACATGTTGGTGAAAGAGGATTTATATACTTTCATCGGGTCGCTGCCGTACCAAGCCTTGTCCGAATCCGGACGTAAAAAAACCGACTTCGCGTCGGTTTTTTACTTTGCAGCCCAGAGTTGGTGGCTCTGGCTGGAGTGAGAATGCCATCATCTAACGCATCAATGCTAATACCATACTGAAACTATTGCAAGGACATGCTGGTTTTATAACCTGCATGTACTGTATGATTATCCAGTTAGTTCTGAGGCATTTTCACTCTGGTAATGCGCATAAACGCTTTCAAAGTCCTGGTCAGAAGTACGGGTGGTGCCGTTAACTGATGCTCTGGCCGGAGTGAGAATGCCCACATCTAACAATGGGGCATGCACCGTGACAGGCAGTGGATGAGTAAGCGGATGCATTCTCACTCCATCGCATGGAGAAAACGGGTGATTGATAAAGCAATCATCGTTCTTGGGGCGTTAATTGCGCTACTGGAACTGATCCGCTTTCTGCTTCAGCTTCTGAACTGATAGCGGAAACGTAGCTAAGGGCAAAGAGCACACCACTCTTTGCCCTTTAACATTTAACGCATGGTCACGAACTCTTCTGCCGCCGTCGGGTGAATGGCAACCGTGTTGTCGAAGTCTTTTTTGGTTGCGCCCATCTTCAGCGCCACCGCGAAGCCCTGCAACATTTCGTCCATGCCAAAACCAATGCCGTGAATACCGACAATTTTCTCTTCCGGTCCAACGCACACCAGCTTCATGCGGCACGGCTGGCGGTGAGTGGTGACGGCGGTATACATCGCGGTGAAAGACGATTTATACACTTTCACCTGATCATCGCCGTACTGCTCGCGCGCCTGCGGTTCCGTTAAACCAACAGTACCAATCGGCGGATGGCTGAAGACCACGGTCGGAATGTTGCTGTAATCCAGATGCTCATCCGGCTTGTTGTTAAACAGCCGTTCAGAGAGACGGCGACCCGCCGCCACCGCGACCGGCGTCAGTTCCACTGCACCTGTGTTATCGCCCACCGCGTAAATACCTTCAACGTTAGTATTTTGATATTTATCGACGACGATATAGCCTTTTTCGTTGGTTTTAACGCCAGCGGCTTCGAGGTTGATGTTGTCATTGGCAGGTTCACGTCCAATCGCCCAAATCAGGCAATCCACCGTTTCACTGCGACCATCTTCCAGCTCCAGCGTCAGGCTGCCATCGGCATTTTTCACCACCGCTTTCGGGATTGCATTGGTGTGCAGCTGCGGGCCTTCAGCGTTCATCACTTCGACCAGTGTTTCAGTGATCATCGGGTCAAAGCTGCGCAGCGGCGCGTGTTTACGCACAAACAGATGCGTCTTCGCGCCGAGGCCGTTAATAACGCCAGCCAGTTCAACGGCGATGTAACCCGCACCAACCACTGCCACGCGCTCTGGCAAAGCGGGTAGGGCAAAGAAACCATCGGAATCAATGCCATATTCCACGCCCGGAATATCTGGGTGGCTTGGACGACCACCGGTGGCGATCAGAATATGATCGGCCGTAATGGTTTCACCGTTAACTTCCAGCGTTCTGGCATCAACGAAGCGAGCAAAGCCCTTGATTACATCGACGTTATTTTTACCGAGTACGTTTTCATAGGAAGTATGAATACGGTCGATATAGGCGGTACGGCTGGCGATCAACGTTTCCCAGTTGAACTTATTGATGGTGGTATCAAAGCCATAATCCGGGCCGTACATGTGGATCGCTTCGCGGATTTGCGCCGCGTGCCACATCACTTTTTTCGGCACGCAGCCAACATTCACGCAGGTGCCGCCCAGTTCTTTGGCTTCAATCAGCGCGCATTTCTGACCGTACATAGCCGCGCGGTTGATGGAGGCGATACCGCCGCTGCCGCCGCCGATGGCGATGTAATCATAGTGTTTAGTCATGACATATTGTCCTTATCGTTGATTACCGCGATTGTAGCGCGAGACGTAATAGGTGCCAGCGATGGTTGCAATTACTCTGGCACGATCCAGCTTACGGTGGCGTGCCCGGTGCCTGCCGGAACCAGTTTGCTGTGCAGCCACGGCAGCACGTTGTTCATTTGCTGCTCCAGCTTCCACGGTGGATTAATCACAATCATGCCGGAAGCGGTCATACCACGGCGGTCGCTGTCCGGCAGCACCGCCAGTTCAATTTGCAGAATTTTGCGAATGCCGGTCGCTTCCAGGTCGTGGATCATGCGCTTGATCTGCTGGCGCAGCACCACCGGATACCACAGCGCGTAGGTGCCGGTAGCGAAACGTTTGTAGCCTTCTGCTATCCCGCTGACCACCGCCTGATAGTCGGTTTTCATTTCATACGGTGGGTCGATAAGTATCAAACCACGGCGGGAAACTGGCGGCAGTTTTGCTTTCAGTTGCAGGAAACCGTCGGCTTTTTCTACGCGCGCACGGCTGTCTTTCTGAAATTCAGAACGCAGCAACGGGTAATCGCTCGGGTGTAGCTCGGTCAGTTGCAGGCTGTCTTGTTCACGCAGTAACTGACGGGCAATCAACGGCGAACCGGGGTAGTAACGCAACTGTCCGCTACGGTTGAAGTGTTTTACCACATTGATGTACGGCTCCAGTTCTGCGGGCAAATCGTCCTGCTGCCAGATACGGGCGATGCCTTCGAGATATTCGCCAGTACGCTCGGCGTGTTCGCTGCTTAACTGATAACGCCCGGCACCCGCGTGGGTATCGAGATAGAGAAACGGTTTATCTTTCTCTTTCAGCGACTCGATGATCAGGCTCTGAACGGTATGTTTAAGGACGTCGGCGTGGTTGCCAGCGTGAAAGCTGTGGCGATAACTGAGCATGGGTAAAGGTGTTCCGGTAAGTAAAAATCGGCCCGTATTCGGGGCGCACAAAAGCATATCAGGACAGTATACCGAAAAGAGGACGTCGCCGCGAAAGCGTAACGTTTCTCATTGAAATTCACTACACTTAACCCCATGCTATTACCCATTACGCGTCGGATGGCATCGGCCTATTAACGTAGGTCGGATAAGACGTCTGCGTCGCCTCCGGCGAAAGCGCCTGTGAGCGTTTCGTTCCCTCTATTTAACCAGGACTGTACCTATGACGAATCCGTTACTGACTCCCTTTGAATTGCCGCCGTTTTCTAAAATTCTCCCGGAACATGTCGTTCCTGCTGTCACTAAGGCGCTGAACGACTGCCGCGAAAATGTGGAGCGCGTGGTAGCGCAGGGGGCACCGTACACCTGGGAAAATCTCTGCCAGCCGCTTGCGGAAGTGGACGATGTGCTGGGACGTATTTTCTCCCCGGTCAGCCACCTGAACTCGGTGAAAAATAGCCCGGAACTGCGTGAAGCGTACGAACAAACGCTGCCGCTGCTGTCGGAATACAGCACCTGGGTAGGGCAACACGAAGGGCTGTACAAAGCGTACCGCGATCTGCGCGATGGCGATCATTACGCCACGCTGAACACGGCGCAGAAGAAAGCGGTTGATAACGCGCTGCGTGATTTTGAACTCTCTGGCATCGGCCTGCCGAAAGAGAAACAGCAACGCTACGGTGAGATTGCCACCCGTCTTTCTGAGCTGGGCAACCAGTACAGCAACAACGTCCTCGATGCGACGATGGGCTGGACCAAACTCGTTACCGACGAAGCGGAACTGGCGGGGATGCCAGAAAGCGCGCTGGCTGCGGCAAAAGCCCAGGCTGAAGCGAAAGAACTGGAAGGCTACCTGCTGACGCTGGATATCCCAAGCTACTTGCCGGTAATGACCTACTGCGACAATCAGGCTTTGCGTGAAGAGATGTATCGCGCTTACAGCACCCGCGCCTCCGATCAAGGCCCGAACGCCGGTAAGTGGGACAACAGCAAGGTGATGGAAGAGATCCTCACCCTGCGTCACGAACTGGCGCAACTGCTGGGCTTTGAAAACTACGCCTTCAAATCGCTCGCCACTAAAATGGCAGAAAACCCGCAGCAGGTGCTTGATTTCTTAACCGACCTGGCAAAACGTGCGCGTCCGCAAGGTGAAAAAGAGCTGGCGCAACTGCGCGCCTTCGCCAAAGCCGAATTTGGCGTCGATGAGTTGCAGCCGTGGGATATCGCATACTACAGCGAAAAACAGAAACAGCACCTCTACAGCATCAGTGACGAACAACTGCGTCCGTACTTCCCGGAAAACAAAGCGGTTAACGGCCTGTTTGAAGTGGTGAAACGTATTTACGGCATCACCGCGAAAGAGCGTAAAGATGTTGATGTCTGGCACCCGGATGTACGTTTCTTCGAACTGTATGATGAGAACAACGAACTGCGCGGCAGCTTCTACCTCGACCTGTATGCCCGTGAGAACAAGCGCGGCGGGGCGTGGATGGATGACTGCGTAGGCCAGATGCGCAAAGCCGACGGCTCGCTGCAAAAACCGGTCGCGTATCTGACCTGTAACTTCAACCGCCCGGTGAACGGTAAACCGGCACTGTTTACCCATGACGAAGTGATCACCCTGTTCCACGAGTTCGGTCACGGCCTGCACCATATGCTGACCCGCATCGAAACTGCCGGTGTTTCCGGGATCAGCGGGGTGCCGTGGGATGCGGTCGAACTGCCGAGCCAGTTTATGGAAAACTGGTGCTGGGAGCCGGAGGCGCTGGCGTTTATCTCCGGTCATTATGAAACCGGCGAACCACTGCCGAAAGAGCTGCTGGATAAAATGCTGGCGGCGAAGAACTACCAGGCGGCGCTGTTTATTCTGCGCCAATTAGAGTTCGGTCTGTTCGATTTCCGCCTCCATGCAGAGTTCCGCCCGGATCAGGGAGCGAAAATCCTCGAAACCCTGGCAGAAATCAAAAAACTGGTTGCCGTGGTGCCGTCTCCGTCATGGGGTCGTTTCCCACATGCATTTAGCCATATCTTTGCCGGTGGTTATGCCGCAGGTTACTACAGCTACCTGTGGGCCGATGTGCTGGCGGCGGATGCCTTTTCGCGCTTTGAGGAAGAGGGGATCTTCAACCGTGATACTGGACAGTCGTTCCTCGACAACATTCTGAGCCGTGGCGGTTCAGAAGAGCCTATGGAACTGTTCAAACGCTTCCGTGGTCGCGAACCGCAACTGGATGCGATGCTGGAGCATTACGGCATTAAGGGCTGATCATTCAGTGAAAATCTGTTTAATTGATGAATCGGGCGCCGGAGACGGCGCCTTATCTGTTCTGGCGACCCGCTGGGGGCTGGAACATGATGAAGACAACCTGATGGCGCTGGTATTAACGCCGGAGCATCTGGAACTGCGTAAGCGTGATGAGCCGAAACTTGGCGGCATTTTCGTTGATTTTGTCGGCGGGGCAATGGCGCACCGACGCAAATTCGGCGGTGGTCGCGGTGAGGCGGTAGCAAAAGCGGTGGGCATTAAAGGCGATTATCTGCCGGATGTCGTCGACGCCACCGCAGGGCTGGGGCGCGATGCCTTTGTGCTGGCTTCGGTCGGCTGTCGCGTGCGGATGCTGGAACGTAATCCAGTGGTTGCCGCATTGCTCGACGATGGCCTGGCGCGTGGCTATGCCGATGCGGAAATCGGCGGCTGGTTGCAGGAGCGTTTGCAGTTAATTCACGCCTCCAGCCTGACGGCGCTGACCGATATTACTCCGCGCCCGCAGGTGGTCTATCTTGACCCGATGTTCCCACATAAGCAGAAAAGCGCGCTGGTGAAAAAAGAGATGCGTGTGTTTCAGTCGCTGGTGGGGCCGGATCTCGATGCCGATGGGTTGCTGGAGCCTGCGCGGTTGCTGGCGACCAAACGCGTGGTGGTGAAGCGCCCGGACTATGCGCCGCCGCTGGCGAATGTCGCCACACCGAACGCGGTTGTTACCAAAGGGCATCGCTTTGATATTTATGCGGGTACGCCGGAGTAAAAGTAAAACGGGTAGCGTTATAGCTACCCGTTTTTCTGCAAAAATAATTAATGGCTTTCCGGTGTCTCAATCATTCGTTTCAGCCAGGGCACCATCATCAACATCACTACTGCAACGCCCAGCGTGACCAGACCAATCTTACCAAACACGTTGGTGTAGACAGGTAACGTCTCAAGCGGATCGGTAATATTGTCTGGCACTGCGGTAAATGTTGCCACATAGCCGCCGAGCAAGAACGCGGCAGCCTGCGTCAGAAACCACATCCCCAGAATAAAACCCATCAAATGCTGCGGCACCAGAGCAGCAACCATTGCCAGCCCCAGGGCGCTAATAAACAGTTCACCCAGGCTCTGGAACAAGTAAACCAGCACGATAAACCACGGTGATGTCAGCCCCTGCGCATCAGCAAACCACATCCCCGCAGCGGCGGCAGTCAGAAAACCCAGCGAGCACATAAACATGCCGAGAGTAAATTTCATCGGCATCGAGAGGTCTTTGCCTTTGTTACCCAGATGAGTGTAAATGCCCGCCAGTATTGGGCTGGCGAGTACCACCCAGAACGGGTTAAGCGCCTGGAAGCTGACCGGGTTGATGGAAAAACCGAGAATTTCATGATGCACGTTGTTGATGGCAAAGAAGTTCAGCGACGTTGGCATCTGGGCGTAGAGGATGTAAAACACCACCGCTTCGAGCATCAGCACAAAGGCGACGAACATTTTATTGCGCCCGGTTTTATCCAGCTTGAATGCCTGGCGGAAGAAGATAATGGTGACAACGATGGAGAGGACGATCAGTACCAGATTGGCGACTTCTACGTTGTGCATCAGCCATGCACAGACGAAGATCATCACTACGCTGCCAATCAACACGTACAACAGTTTGCCGAAGTTCAGTGGTCGGAAGTCTGGATCTGAACCAATATTTTGCACCATCCCGCGACAGGCGATGTAGACCAGTAGCGCGACAATCAAACCTACCCCGCACAGGTTATAGGTAACGGAATAACCAAATCTATCGGCAATCACTGGTGCCAGCGACAGCGCCACCAATGAACCAATATTGATCGACATGTAAAACAGAGTGAAAGCACCATCCAGACGCGGGTCTTTCGGTGGATAGCATTTAGAAAGCAGGCTTGCCGGGTTGGCTTTAAACAAGCCGTTGCCGACGGCAATAGTGCCCAGGGCGATGAAAATCAGATCAGGCTTAAGTAGCGACATTCCGGTCATGAAGTAACCAATCGCCAGCACAATAGCCCCAAGAACAATGGTGCGTTTAGTCCCAAGTAGGTGGTCGCCGACATAGCCACCAATGGAGATAAGTCCATAGACTAGCGCAGCAAAAGCGCCAAAGGTGACAAAGGCCTGCTCTTGTGAGAATCCGAGCTGTTTAACGAAGAAAACTGCCAGCACGCCTTGCACGCCGTAGTAGCCGAATCGCTCCCATAATTCGACAAAAAAGATCATGAAAAATGGGCGAGGTTGTTGCAGCATCCCGGTGGGTGTTGTTGTATTCATATTTATTAACCTTCCAATACCATCCTGAAAAGTATGAACGCGTAAGTGATTGCGCGCGAAAGATTTTACAGATGTCTAAGATTTTTAATATTGATGTGGTAAATAGTTATATGCACTATTTCTACAGAAAACAACCAGCTAATCATGCTGGTTGTTTGAAGTAAGGTGGTTTTAGATTCTGATTTTTGAGGTGCTGAAAATTTGGATAGCTCTATGTATCTATGAGCCTGCAGGCCAGGAGTGCGCAAAAGCAGAACGCCCGCATAAGCGGGCGTCGGGAGCAAGTCGGGAGGGGATGATTATTCTTCTTCGTCGCGCAGCGGAACAATCAGCATATCAACGTGAACGGTGTTGATCAGTTGACGCGCGGAAGACATCAGTTTGCTCCAGAAGTCCTGGTGATGACCACAAACAACCAGATCCATATCGTATTTCTTGATTGCATCCACCAGAACCTGACCCAGATCGCCGCTGCCGCTCAGGGTTTCAGTGATTGGGTAACCTGCGTTGGTGGAGAGCTCGGTCAGCGCGTGATGAGTCTCTTCGGAGATGCGTTTCTGCATATCACCCAGATTCACATCAATAAGCCCGGTGTATAGGTCAGAGTAGTTTACATCTACGTGGATCAGAGAAACCTTCGCATTGTAGGGGCGAGCCATAGAGACTGCTTTCTCTACCAGAACTTTGCTTTCCGGGGAGAGATCGACCGCGATGAGAATGTGTTTATAAGCCATAGTGTTACTCCTTCCATAAAGTTGTCGATGACTGGCCAGCTAGCGTTTCTTGTGCCGTTACGTCACCCGCGTCCTGCGAACTACGTGCGCGGGGCTAACCCAGCCGTAAAGATTCAGTGTTAAGACCATCCTTACCTTATAGCGACCCGGATGATCCGTCAATCCGCCTTGCTTACCAATCAGATAATCAAATTTTCGAGATGAATATATTGATAGTGGTTAACCTTATGGAAAAAAAACAAGCTGATCTCCTACACTATCTATAGAGCCGCTCGGATGTGTGTCACGACAAAAGCGGTTTCTCCAGGACCTGGTGTTAACTGATTGGCAGCGTATCGGGAGCGGTAGCCCCGGAGTGGAACTCCGTGGGCCGGTCGCCGGGGAGGAGGTATGATAAGCACCGTCGCATTATTTTGGGCTTTATGTGTCGTTTGCATTGTTAACATGGCGCGCTATTTCTCATCACTACGCGCGTTGTTAGTGGTACTGCGTAATTGCGATCCATTGCTCTATCAATATGTAGATGGAGGGGGCTTTTTTACCTCACATGGCCAACCTAACAAACAGGTGCGTCTCGTTTGGTATATCTATGCTCAGAGGTATCGCGATCATCACGATGATGAATTTATTCGTCGCTGCGAGCGTGTGCGTCGGCAGTTTATTCTGACCAGCGCATTGTGTGGTCTGGTCGTGGTAAGCCTGATTGCATTGATGATCTGGCATTAAGTACCACAGCAATAACGCATAAAAAAAGCGGGTCAGAAAACTGACCCGCTCGTTTTGGTGCGTGCGATTACAGGAACTGCAAGGAGATCCAGTACAGCCCGCCGGAGAGCAATATCGCAGCCGGGAGAGTAAACACCCACGCCATCAGAATGCTGGTTACTGTTTTACGCTGTAAGCCGCCACCATCAACAACCATCGTCCCCGCTACGGAAGAGGAGAGTACGTGAGTGGTGGAAACCGGCATCCCGGTATAACTCGCCAGGCCGATAGACACCGCAGCCGTCATCTGGGCAGACATCCCCTGAGCGTAGGTCATGCCTTTCTTACCGATTTTCTCACCGATAGTCGTTGCCACGCGACGCCAGCCAATCATCGTACCGATACCTAACGCCAGCGCGACCGCCATGATGATCCACACCGGAGCGTACTCGATGGTACTCAGCATATCGGACTTCAGTTTCTTCAATAGACGCTGATCATCTGCTGTGACGCCAGGCATTTTCACCACTTTGTCGATGGTGTCAGAAACGCACAGCATAATGCGGCGCATCTGGCTACGTTGGTCAAGCGACAGCTTGTCGTAGCTTTCTACGTCAGCAGTCAACATGCCTTTCAGGCGATTGAGCGCGTTAATGGTATTCGACGGATGGCAATGGAACTCCGCAGGTTGTGTTGCGCCTGCTTCCGGAGTCGGTACTAACTGATCAGCACCGGTCGCCTGTTTCAGCAGTGCAGGGTGTTGCTCAAAATAAGCTTCCACGTTGTTGATTGCATCACGGGTACGAGTGATTTCGTAGCCTGAGGCATTCATATTAACCACGAAGCCCGCTGGTGCGACGCCAATCAGCACCAGCATAACCAGACCAATGCCTTTCTGACCATCGTTCGCACCGTGAGAAAACGCCACGCCGACAGCGGAAAGGATCAGCGCGATACGCGTCCAGAACGGCGGCTTTTTCTTACCGTCTTTCTTTTCACGCTCCGCTGGGGTCAGGTGGATACGGGCGCGTTTCTTAGTGCCGCTCCAGTAGCGACGCAGCAAGAAAATCAGACCGCCAGCAAACACCAGGCCGACAATAGGGGAAACGATCAGAGATGCGAAAATACTTAATACTTTCGGGATATTGAGTGCATCCACCACTGACGTACCGGTCATCAACGCATTGGTTAAACCAATACCGATGATTGCGCCGATCAGCGTATGGGAGCTGGATGCAGGCAAACCAAAGTACCAGGTACCCAGGTTCCAGATAATCGCCGCCAGCAACATAGAGAACACCATGGCGAGACCATGGGACGATCCCATATTAAGCAGCAAGTCTGTCGGTAGCATATGCACAATGGCATAGGCAACACTAAGACCACCCAGCAAAACACCCAGGAAGTTGAACACTGCCGCCATAACCACTGCGAGCTGAGAACGCATCGCGCGGGTATAGATGACAGTTGCCACAGCGTTGGCTGTGTCATGGAAACCATTAATGGCTTCGTAGAACAGCACAAAAGCCAGTGCAAGCAATAATAACAGCCCGGTATGCAAATCCAGGCCAGCAAACAAATGTAGCATAGGACGTTACGCCATTTTGAGGACATGAACGCGGCGCATTATCAGTGACTTTCGCGGCGCGGGCAAAGTGAAATATAGATTTTTTTGATTTGCCTCCTGTATGATTTTCACTCAAAAAATAATTATCTTATATAATTCAGGTAAATACTTCCCCTAAGTAATATTGATGCTGGTGCGACCACTGAGGAATCTTTACAATTCACGCCCGTTTTTTCTAAGAGGAGCGCAACGTGGAAAGGTTTGATGCCATTATTATAGGCGCTGGTGCGGCTGGTATGTTCTGTTCTGCGCTGGCAGGTCAGGCGGGACGCAGAGTTTTGCTGATTGATAATGGTAAGAAACCGGGGCGCAAAATCCTCATGTCTGGCGGTGGGCGCTGCAACTTTACCAACCTTTATGTCGAACCTGGTGCCTATCTGAGCCAGAATCCGCATTTTTGTAAGTCAGCTCTCGCCCGCTTTACCCAGTGGGATTTCATTGATCTGGTCAATAAACACGGCATCGCCTGGCACGAGAAAACGTTAGGACAACTCTTCTGTGATGACTCTGCACAGCAGATTGTCGACATGCTGGTGGATGAGTGTGAAAAGGGTAATGTGACCTTCAGATTGCGCAGCGAAGTGCTGAGTGTGGCGAAGGATGAAACGGGGTTTACGCTTGAACTGAACGGTATGACCGTCGGCTGCGATAAACTGATCATTGCCACCGGAGGTCTCTCGATGCCTGGTCTGGGCGCATCGCCGTTCGGTTATAAAATTGCCGAACAATTTGGCCTCAATGTGTTGCCAACCCGCGCTGGCCTGGTGCCATTCACCCTGCATAAACCGTTGCTGGAAGAGTTACAGGTGCTGGCGGGCGTGGCGGTGCCTTCGGTGATCACCGCTGAAAACGGCACCGTATTTCGCGAGAACTTACTCTTCACTCATCGTGGCTTATCCGGCCCTGCGGTATTACAGATTTCCAGCTACTGGCAGCCGGGCGAATTTGTCAGCATCAATCTGCTACCGGATGTGGATCTCGAAACCTTCCTTAATGAGCAGCGTAACGCACATCCAAACCAGAGCCTGAAGAACACCCTGGCGGTTCATCTGCCGAAACGGTTGGTTGAACGGTTACAACAACTGGGGCAAATCCCGGATGTCTCGCTAAAACAGCTCAACGTGCGTGATCAACAGGCGCTGATTACCACATTAACCGAATGGCGTGTGCAGCCCAACGGCACCGAAGGCTATCGTACCGCCGAAGTGACGCTCGGCGGTGTGGACACCAACGAACTCTCTTCACGGACAATGGAAGCGCGCAAAGTGCCGGGGCTGTACTTCATTGGTGAAGTGATGGACGTCACCGGCTGGCTGGGGGGCTATAACTTCCAGTGGGCGTGGTCGAGCGCATGGGCTTGTGCGCAGGATTTGGCGGCTGTGAATAAATAATAAAAATTCGGCGCCGTTATCAACATCAAGGCTGGGAAGCGGGAACTAATGGTTCCCGCTTAACGTTTTATTCACCGCGCAGAATCTGGCGGAAATGGGAAACCAGCGGACGTTGGTTGGCTTTATGCCATGCTGCCCATAATTGCGTTGAATAATTCATCCACGGCAATTCACGTAATACCACTCCTTCCGGCGCATTATGACGCAGACTATGTTGAATTAAGGCCAGACCTAATCCCGCAGCGACCAGACCTAACGCTGTGAGTGGTTCACCCGCTTCCAGGCGAATATCAGGATTAAACCCAGCGTTAACACAAGCGGCGACAAAATGATCGCGAGAATGCGCATCGTCGTTATGAATCACCGCAATCCACTGCTCATCGCCAAGTTGTGACGCGACAAGGTTTTCCTCCTGCGCCAGAGGATGATTTTGCGGTAAGGCCAACAACATTCGATCATCCAGAACCTGAATATATTCCAGATCCTGCTCGCTGTCGGCGGGCGGCGTATCGACCAGAGAAAAATCGAGACTGCGCTGGCGCAGGCCTTCAATCTGGGTGGCCGGTGGTTGGCTGTAAAGTGCGATATGCACATTCGGACGCGATACACGTAACGTACGTAGCGCCGTAGAAAGCACCCCGGAATGCATGGCGTTTTCAATATAGCCAATACACAAGCCACCATCTTCACCACGCCCCAGGCGTTTGCCTAACGACTCCAGACGGTTGGCGTGTGTCAGCAACGAACGTGTTTCGGCAAGGAATGTCTGTCCATCAGCGGTCAGGCGAATGCGCTGCTGATTACGCTCAAACAGCATCAGCCCCAGCCGTTCTTCCAGTTGTGCAATCTGGCGGCTCAGCGGTGATTGCGAGATATGTAATCGCTCGGCTGCGCGTCCCACGTGCTCTTCTTCTGCGACCACCACGAAGTACTTCAGTTGGCGTAAATCAATCATGTTAGACCTCAAAGGACTTAAGTCAGACGAATTATGTCCTATCAAGTCACAACCTCGCAAGGTAATGTGATCCACGTCACAGGGCGATAGCAAAAAAACGTCCGAACCCAAACCGAATAATTGAGGACATCTTATGAGCATCAAAAATTTACTTCCCGGCAAAATTGGCTTAGGCGGCGCACCGCTCGGCAACATGTTCCGTGCCATCCCGGAAGAAGAGGCTCACGCCACCGTGAGCGAAGCCTGGAACCTGGGCGTGCGTTACTTCGATACCGCGCCGCTGTACGGCTCTGGCCTTTCTGAAATCCGCATGGGTGAAGCGCTGTCTCAGTATCCACGCGATGAATATGTTCTGAGCAGCAAAGTCGGCCGCATCATGCTGGACGAAATGGAAGATCCAGCAAAACGTGATTTCGGGGAAAAAGGTGGCCTGTTCGAACACGGCCTGAAAAACAAAATTCTGAATGACTACTCTGCTGACGCCACGCTGCGCTCGATTGAAGACAGCCTGAAACGCCTGAAAACAGACCGTCTGGATATTGTCTGGATCCACGACCCGGCGCAGGACTTCTACGGTGACAGCTGGCTGGAGCAGTTCAACATTGCCCGTACCGGTGCGTTTCGTGCGCTGACACGTTTGCGTGACGAAGGTGTGATTAAAGCCTGGGGACTGGGTGTGAACCGCGTCGAACCTTGCGAACTGACGCTGGCGCTGGACGAACCGAAGCCAGATGCGTTCCTGCTGGCGGGGCGTTATTCCCTGCTTGATCACGAACGTGCGCTGCAACGCCTGATGCCAGAAGCACTGGAACAGAATGTGGATATCGTTGTCGGTGGTCCGTACAGCTCTGGCGTACTGGCAGGCGGCGAGCACTTTGAATATCAGAAAGCCTCTGCGGCCATCCAGCAGAAAGTGGCGCAAATTAACGCCATTGCCACACGTTTCAATGTGAACGTTAAAGCAGCTGCGCTGCAGTTCGCGCTGGCAAACCCGGCCGTTGCGGCGGTTATTCCTGGCTCCAGCCGTCCTGGCCGTATGGCAGAAGATCTGGCTGCACTGAATGCGCCTGTTCCGGCTGAATTCTGGGCAGAAATGCGCCGTCAAAATCTGGTTGCGGAAAACGCTCCGCTGCCGACCCGTTAATCAACCTGGTGAAAAAACGATGAAACTGGATCTGACAGGTAAAGTCGCGGTGGTCAGCGGCTCAACCTCCGGCATTGGGCAGGGTATCGCCGCCGGACTGGCAAAAGCAGGCGCAACGGTGGTTGTCGTCGGCCGTAAACAGAGCGGCGTTGATGACGCCATGGCTGCGATTGCGGCACAAACTCCCACAGCGTCACTGCGCGGCGTGGTGGCCGATCTCAGCACCGAAGACGGCGTGGCTGCGCTGATCGCTGCAGTCCCAACGGCTGATGTGCTGGTCAATAATCTGGGGATTTTCAACGATAAAGATTTCTTTAGCGTGCCGGATGATGAGTGGATGCACTTCTATAACGTCAACGTCCTCTCCGGCGTTCGTCTGGCGCGTCACTATGCGCCAGGCATGACGGAACAGGGCTGGGGGCGGATTATCTTTGTCTCGTCTGAATCCGGCGTGGCAATCCCTGGCGATATGATCAACTACGGCGTCACCAAAGCCGCGAATCTGGCGGTCTCTCATGGTCTGGCGAAACGACTGGCGGGGACCGGTGTGACCGTCAACGCCATTCTGCCAGGGCCAACCTTTACCGATGGCCTGAAAGAGATGCTGGCGGATGCCGCTGCACAGTCGGGACGCAGTGCGCGTGAACAGGCCGATGAGTTTGTTAAAACCTCGCGTCCGAGCTCCATCATCCAGCGTGCGGCGGATGTGGAAGAAGTGGCGAATCTGGCGGTTTATCTCGCGTCACCACTTTCCTCGGCAACCACAGGGGCAGCCCTGCGCGTCGATGGCGGCGTCGTCGACACCCTGACTATGTAACCCTATAAATTAAGAGAAAATTATCATGGCTAAAACAACTGTATCGATCGAAATCCCGGCTTCTGCCGACGCCGTATGGCAATTGATGGGCGGCTTTGATGCGCTGCCAGACTGGCTGCCATTCATCCCGAAAAGTGTGGTGACAGAAGGTGGTCGCGTTCGTTCGCTGACAACCTCTGACGGTGGCACTGTGGTTGAACGTCTGGAAGCGTTTGATAACCGTCAACGCAGTTATACCTATTCCATTATTCAGGCACCGTTCCCGGTGGTGGATTACCTCTCCACCATTACCGTTCATGAAACCACCGACAGCCAGGTTTCCCGTGTGGAATGGTTCGGTGAATTCACCCCGGTGAATGTGACGAACGAAGAGGCCGAGGAGCTGTTTACCGGCATCTATCGGGATGGTCTCAAGGCGCTGAAGGACAACTTTGTTGCCTGATGCGATCGACAGGCGTCGGAATGTCCGGCGTCTGATTATTAACAAAAACAGAATAGTCTATTGTCATTTGTATCATTTATGTTATCAGACGGCAGGCGTATTCTCTCCCCATCGCGTTAATAAACGCCAAACAATTAAGACACTCTGGAATATAAACATGAAAACGATCATCGCAATTTTTACGGCTTCTCTTTTCTCTGTCGCGGCGTTTAACGCATCGGCGCAAAGCGTGACAGCAACCGGTACAACACTGGATTCTGCGGAAGCGGTTATTGCGCAGAAAGCGAAAGAGATGAACGCCTCCGAATACAAAATTACCAGCGCTCGCATGGGCAATACCGTCACCATGAGTGCCGAACTGTATAAATAATCGCGCGAGGAACCCATTATGTTATTTGCTAAATATGCGCTGAATGCGTTGCCATTAAAAAACCGTATTGTAATGCCATCGATGACGCGTTCCCGCGCCGGTGCGGGTGACGTTGCGACTGACATGATGGCGGACTATTACGCGCAGCGTGCCAGTGCTGGACTTATCATCAGCGAAGGTACGCAAATCAGCCAGCAGGGGCAGGGTTATGCCTGGACGCCGGGTATTTATTCTGAGGCGCAGATTGCTGGCTGGAAAAAAGTGACCGATGCGGTACATCACGCAGGTGGTAAAATTTTTGCTCAGCTGTGGCACGTCGGTCGCGTGTCTCATACCGTGCTGCAACCGAACGGCGCCGCACCGGTGTCCTCTTCGGCGATTCAGGCCGAAGGGGTAAAAGTGTTTGTCGATGTGGAAGGCCGTGGTCCGGAGAACGGTGTTGGCGAGATGGTTCAGCATGACATGCCACGTGCACTGACGCTGGAAGAGATCCCGTCTATCGTTGATGACTATGCACAGGCGGCGCGTAATGCGATTGCCGCTGGCTTTGACGGTATTGAGTTGCACGGCGCGAACGGCTATCTCATTAACCAGTTCATTGACTCGCAGGCCAACCTGCGTGATGACGAATACGGCGGCTCGCTGCAAAATCGTCTGCGCTTTATGAAAGAGGTGGTGGAAGCTGTCTCTTCGGCGATTGGTAAAGAGCGTGTAGGAATTCGTCTCGCACCGCTGACTACGCTGATGGGCTCCAGAGACGATACGCCGGAAGCGACCTACCTCGCGGCGGCAAGCGTACTGAACGAGCTGGGGATTGCCTATATCCATATTGCCGAAGCCGACTGGGAAGATGCGCCGGTGATGCCTGCGGCCTTTAAAGAAGCGCTGCGCATAATTTTCCACGGCACGCTGATTTACTCCGGTAAATACACCAAAGCGCGCGCCGAAGAGGCGCTGGCTAACGGCTGGGCGGATCTGATTGGTTTTGGTCGTCCGTTTATTGCCAACCCGGATCTTCCGCATCGTCTGGAAAACGATTTACCGCTGAATGCGCCCATCAAAGAGAAATTCTTTGGCGGCGGTAAAGATGGATATCTGGATTATCCGGTTCTCTGAATTTGTTTTTTGTCACATGTAGATATCGTTACATATCAATTTGTTGTGTTTTTAGTGACATTATTTTCATGTCAAATATTGAAACTTTTTTTAACGCTACAGCCTCAGAATAACGCTTGCGTTACATATCCCATGACCACTGCCATTCCTAAAATTACCATCAGAAAGGCAATAATCATCGGCGTGCGAAACATCGATTTCAGCAAAATAACTTCTGTTAAGCTGGCACCCGCGCTACCGATGATGAGTGCCATTACAGCTCCCATCCCCATGCCTTTGGTCATTAATACCGACGCGAGGGGAATTACGGCCTCTGCACGTATATAGAGCGGGATACCTATAACCGCGCTCAAGGGGATGGCCAGTGGATTATCCGTTCCGGCATGTGCTGCAATCCATTGCGCTGGAATAAAGCCATAAATAAATGAGCCAATTAGTACCCCAATTAACAGGTAGGGCAGCACTTCTTTAAATTGCAGCCATGCATCCTTTATTGCCTGAGTCAGCAGGCTGGGGGGAGCCGTTTTGGCTGCACTACAGCAATTAACAGCAGGTTTTGCGGTACAGCAAGATGTGGTTTGTGGCGTAAACGTCGAGGAGCGCAAGTTAATAACGGGTTTATCGGACACCGGTTTGCAGCAGCTCGCGTTGCTCGCCTTCGCCGGTATGACGTATCGTTCGAAGCCAACAAAATCCAGTAACAAACTGGCGCTCAGCGAAACACCGCACGCAATAACGGCGTACAGCAACGTTACCTTCCAGCCAAATGTTGCCCACATTAGCCCGACGATAATCGGGTTGAGTAATGGTGAAACAAACAAAAAGGTGAGCATTGGGCCAAATCCCGCTTTTGCAGAAAGAAGACCGCGAAGCATGGGAATGGTTGAGCAACTGCAAAATGGAGTCACTGCACCTAACATTGCTGCCAGCAAATAACCGCGCCCTTTACGCGCACCCATCATTTTCTGGATCTTATGAGCCGGGATTTTCTGACGGATTACGCTGACACCAGCACTGATAAGAAGAAAAAGTAACGATAGCTCTACGGCTAAGACCAGGAACATCCCGGCGGCGTCGCGCAGCCCTGGTAACCATTCAAACATTTTATATCCTCTATAAAACTATATTTCTAAAATTATCGAAATGATGAGCGATGAGCAAGATATTTCTGGTATCATCGAAATATCAATTAACCGGAGAAACTACTTATGGAACTGGAAGATGTCGCTAAGGCACTGAAAGAATTAGGTCATCCGACCCGTTTGTTTATTTTTCGTCATTTGGTCAAAGCGGGAGAGCGCGGGATGCCGGTAGGCGAGTTACAGAAGGAGCTTGCGATCCCCGCATCGACCTTAAGCCACCATATCTCGGCGCTGGTCTCCGTTGGTCTGGTTAAGCAAAACCGCGAAAGTCGCACGTTGATGTGTGTCTCGCAATATGATGTTCTGGAAGTAATTATTAGTTTTCTGCGTGAAGAGTGCTGCGTGAATAACGGGAAGTATTAATATTCGCCGGGCTGTAGCATAACCACAACCCGGCGAGAGCCATTATTTTTTCGCAGAACCCGCTTCTAATATAGAAACGATTGAAAACAGCGTAAAACATACTGCACCCAAGCCCACCAGAACCCGCGAGGGAATAAAGTAAGCCATATCGATTTGCGCAATTTCAGCAAGGAACGCCGCGAGGAACAGGCAAAACAGACAGGTAAATACCGGTATCATTGGTATTCTGTTGGTTAATAAACAGGAGCGTCTCCAGACCAACGCCAGCAACCACACTTTGGAGAAAATACTGTAGCAGATCATTCCCAGACAAATGAGAATAATGCCGGGTGCCAGACGGTCGCTTGCATCTGAACTGATTAATACGTAGATACCCTGAATAACGGTAAGTGAGCCGAGCAAAATAACCCAATAGCACCAGAGCCAATGTTCTTTCTCTGAGAATGTATTCCGCGTTTGATGAACAATGGTGGCGACCAGACCAATAAGACAAGCGCAAATTGCCGTTAGCCCCAGGAGTACATGGCCTGCAACATAATGCGCTGTAATATCTGCACTACGCAAAAGAGTAACTGACCAGAGGAAACCAAAGAGAGTCAGAAGTAGTGGCACGGCAATTAAGCAATTACCAATAAACGAAGAATAAGCCTGAAGCGGAGTTCCATCGCTTTTACTACCTGCTGAGTTTTTCGGGATGAGCAGAAAATGCCCGGAAGATGCCGCGACGGTTGATACGCAGGCGGCAATCATCCCAACACCAAAAATAACGTGCCCGGCAACAAATTCATCCGCCATCACATTATCGCTTGCCAGCAGAGACCATCCCCAAATCATCGTTGCAACGGAACCTGCATAACCAATAATAGGAAATAGCGTGTTGTAGAATTTATTCACACCATGATTTAACTGAGAGATGATAATAAATGCAGTAGTGAACAACGCCAGGCATATTGCAGAAAGAGAAATTAAAACATGCCCTGCAACGAAATATTCACTTTGCCCAGAACCTGCTAATACAAAATCACCTAACGCGATGCATATTATACCCATTATCAAAGGGATTAATTTAAACAACCATCCGATATATATGTTCATCTCAATCTCCATATGCGTTTCCGCTAATGTCAGAAAGCGTGTAAGTAGTATTTTTAGTCAATTAAATATAACAATGAGATACCACTAATTGTAAAAAGTAACTTTACTATAACCGGATTTATTGTTCTGAGTATTGAATTTTATAGGCGAGTTAATGCTGGCAAATAAATATTTATCCTACAGCTAATTCTGAATTAATATCTTTTCCTTATTTTTCATCGTTGCTTAAAACGCTGCTTTTTCTCATCCACCCTCTTTTCGCAAAAATACCTTATTACCTTTCGTTAAGATATTTGTACACAAGAGAATAATAACGCTGTGTGATAGTCACCGTTCCTGTTAAGGATATTTTGGGTTAAAAACGTAATCGAAATGTAGAACATCGTGATGTATCACAAGCTGATTGTAATCAAATAGACAACATGAATATAACTGTTAGTATTTAATTGATTTCAATTATGAGTATGCGTGTTTCATTTACGGCCAGGAATGCTGATGATGACAACATTACTACCCGTTTTCACTAAGCCTTCCCCGTTGGCGCTCATCTTGCGGCGCCCTGGTCGTATATGCCGTTTCCTTCTCATCCCGGATGGAAGAATTCGCTGAACATCGTTCGGCGGCTGCTGTAACACGCGTCGTTTAATTACAGGGATTATGGCGGGTCGATTATGGATAAGATTAAGCGCCATCTGGCGTGGTGGGTTGTCGGGTTACTGGCGGTTGCGGCCGCCCTGGCGTGGTGGTTATTGCGTCCGGCAGGTGTACCGGAGGGTTTTGCCGTCAGTAATGGTCGCATTGAAGCGACGGAAGTGGATATCGCCAGTAAAATTGCCGGGCGTATCGACACCATTCTGGTGAAAGAGGGGCAGTTTGTCCGCGAAGGCGAAGTGCTGGCGAAGATGGACACTCGTGTGTTGCAGGAGCAGCGACTGGAAGCCATCGCGCAAATCAAAGAGGCGCAAAGTGCCGTTGCCGCCGCGCAGGCTTTGCTGGAACAGCGGCAAAGTGAAACTCGTGCCGCACAGTCGCTGGTTAATCAACGCCAGGCTGAACTGGACTCCGTAGCCAAACGTCATACGCGTTCCCGCTCGCTCGCCCATAGTGGGGCTATTTCTGCGCAACAACTGGATGATGACCGCGCCGCCGCTGAAAGCGCCCGTGCTGCGCTGGAATCGGCAAAAGCCCAGGTTTCGGCTTCTAAAGCCGCTATTGAAGCGGCACGTACCAATATCATTCAGGCACAAACTCGTGTAGAAGCTGCGCAAGCCACTGAACGGCGTATTGCGGCAGATATCGACGATAGTGAACTAAAAGCCCCGCGTGACGGACGCGTGCAGTATCGGGTTGCTGAGCCAGGCGAAGTGCTGGCGGCAGGCGGTCGGGTGCTGAATATGGTCGATCTGAGCGACGTTTATATGACCTTCTTCCTGCCAACCGAACAGGCGGGCACGCTGAAACTTGGCGGCGAAGCACGGCTGATCCTCGATGCCGCGCCAGATTTGCGTATTCCTGCGACCATCAGTTTTGTCGCCAGCGTCGCCCAGTTCACGCCAAAAACCGTCGAAACCAGCGATGAACGGCTGAAACTGATGTTCCGCGTCAAAGCGCGTATCCCACCGGAATTACTCCAGCAACATCTGGAATATGTCAAAACCGGTTTACCGGGCGTGGCGTGGGTGCGGGTGAACGAAGAACGTCCGTGGCCTGAAGACCTGGTGGTGAGGTTGCCGCAATGACGCATCTGGAACTGGTTCCCGTTCCGCCTGTCGCGCAACTGGCGGGCGTGAGCCAGCATTATGGAAAAACCGTTGCGCTGAACAATATCACTCTCGATATTCCGGCTCGCTGCATGGTTGGGCTGATTGGCCCGGACGGCGTCGGGAAGTCGAGTTTGTTGTCGTTGATTTCCGGAGCCCGCGTCATTGAGCAGGGCAATGTGATGGTGCTGGGCGGCGATATGCGCGACCCGAAGCATCGCCGCGACGTCTGCCCGCGTATCGCCTGGATGCCGCAGGGGCTGGGCAAAAACCTCTACCACACCTTGTCGGTGTATGAAAACGTCGATTTTTTCGCCCGCCTGTTCGGTCACGACAAAGCGGAGCGGGAAGTACGAATTAATGAGCTGCTGACCAGCACCGGGTTAGCTCCGTTTCGCGATCGTCCGGCAGGGAAACTCTCCGGCGGGATGAAGCAAAAACTTGGGCTGTGCTGTGCGTTAATCCACGACCCGGAACTGTTGATTCTTGATGAGCCAACAACGGGGGTTGACCCGCTCTCTCGCGCTCAGTTCTGGGATCTCATCGACAGTATTCGCCAGCGGCAGAGCAATATGAGCGTGCTGGTCGCCACCGCCTATATGGAAGAGGCCGAACGCTTCGACTGGCTGGTGGCGATGAATGCCGGAGAAGTGCTGGCGACCGGTAGCGCCGAAGAACTGCGTCAGCAAACACAAAGCGCCACGCTGGAAGAAGCATTTATTAATCTGTTACCGCAAGCGCAACGCCAGGCGCATCAAGCGGTAGTGATCCCACCGTATCAACCTGAAAACGCAGAGATTGCCATCGAAGCGCGCGATCTGACCATGCGTTTTGGTTCCTTCGTTGCCGTTGATCACGTCAATTTCCGCATTCCACGCGGGGAGATTTTTGGCTTCCTCGGTTCGAACGGCTGCGGTAAATCCACCACCATGAAAATGCTTACCGGACTGCTGCCCGCCAGCGAAGGTGAGGCGTGGCTGTTTGGGCAACCGGTTGATCCAAAAGATATCGATACCCGTCGTCGGGTGGGCTATATGTCGCAGGCGTTTTCGCTCTATAACGAACTCACCGTGCGGCAAAACCTTGAATTACATGCTCGTTTGTTTCACATCCCTGAAGCGGAAATTCCCGCGCGAGTTGCTGAAATGAGCGAGCGTTTTAAGCTCAACGACGTTGAAGATGTTCTGCCGGAGTCATTGCCGCTCGGCATTCGTCAGCGGCTTTCACTGGCGGTAGCGGTGATTCATCGCCCGGAGATGTTAATCCTCGATGAGCCTACTTCTGGTGTCGATCCGGTGGCGAGGGATATGTTCTGGCAGTTGATGGTCGATCTCTCGCGTCAGGACAAAGTGACCATTTTCATCTCCACCCACTTTATGAACGAAGCGGAACGCTGCGACCGTATCTCGCTGATGCACGCCGGAAAAGTGCTCGCCAGCGGCACGCCACAGGAGCTGGTTGAGGAACGTGGAGCCGCCAGTCTGGAAGAGGCATTTATCGCCTGTTTGCAGGAGGCGGCAGGGCAGAGCAACGAAGCCGAAGCGCCGCCCGTGGTGCACGACGCTACTCACGCGCCGCGTCAGGGATTTAGCCTGCGCCGTCTATTCAGCTACAGCCGCCGTGAAGCACTGGAACTGCGCCGCGATCCGGTCCGTTCGACGCTGGCGCTGATGGGAACGGTGATCCTGATGCTGATAATGGGCTATGGCATCAGTATGGATGTGGAAAACCTGCGCTTTGCGGTGCTTGACCGCGACCAGACCGTCAGCAGCCAGGCGTGGGCACTCAATCTTTCCGGTTCCCGTTACTTTATCGAACAGCCGCCGCTCACCAGTTATGACGAGCTTGACCGCCGAATGCGTGCGGGCGATATCACGGTGGCGATTGAGATCCCACCCAATTTCGGGCGAGATATCGCGCGCGGTACGCCTGTGGAACTCGGTGTCTGGATCGACGGTGCGATGCCCAGCCGTGCCGAAACGGTAAAAGGTTACGTGCAGGCGATGCACCAGAGCTGGCTACAGGATGTGGCGAGCCGGCAATCGACGCCCGCCAGCCAAAGCGGGCTGATGAATATTGAGACGCGCTACCGCTATAACCCGGATGTAAAAAGCCTGCCAGCGATTGTTCCGGCAGTGATCCCGCTGTTGCTGATGATGATCCCGTCAATGCTAAGCGCCCTTAGCGTGGTGCGGGAAAAAGAGTTGGGGTCGATTATCAACCTTTACGTTACCCCCACCACCCGTAGCGAATTTTTGCTTGGCAAACAACTGCCGTACATCGCGCTGGGGATGCTGAACTTTTTCCTGCTCTGCGCCTTGTCGGTGTTTGTGTTTGGCGTGCCGCATAAAGGCAGCTTCCTGACGCTCACCCTGGCGGCGCTGCTGTATATCATTATTGCCACCGGAATGGGGCTGCTGATCTCCACCTTTATGAAAAGCCAGATTGCCGCCATTTTCGGTACGGCGATTATCACGTTGATTCCGGCGACGCAGTTTTCCGGGATGATCGACCCGGTGGCATCGCTGGAAGGGCCGGGGCGTTGGATCGGCGAGGTTTACCCCACCAGTCATTTTCTGACTATCGCGCGCGGGACGTTTTCGAAGGCGCTGGATCTGACTGATTTATGGCAACTTTTTATCCCGTTGCTGATAGCCATACCGCTGGTGATGGGCTTAAGCATCCTGCTGCTGAAAAAACAGGAGGGATGATGCGCCATTTACGCAATATTTTTAATCTGGGTATCAAAGAGTTGCGCAGTCTGCTTGGTGATAAAGCGATGCTGACGCTGATTGTTTTCTCGTTTACGGTGTCGGTGTACTCGTCGGCAACCGTTACGCCAGGATCGTTGAATCTCGCACCGATCGCCATTGCCGATATGGATCAATCGCAGTTGTCGAACCGGATCGTTAACAGCTTCTACCGCCCGTGGTTTTTGCCGCCGGAGATGATCACCGCCGATGAGATGGATGCCGGGCTGGACGCCGGGCGCTATACCTTCGCGATAAATATTCCGCCTAATTTTCAGCGTGATGTCCTCGCCGGACGCCAGCCGGATATTCAGGTGAACGTCGATGCCACGCGCATGAGCCAGGCGTTTACCGGCAACGGGTATATCCAGAATATTATCAACAGTGAAGTGAACAGCTTTGTCGCGCGCTACCGTGATAACAGCGAACCGTTGGTATCGTTGGAAACCCGGATGCGCTTTAACCCGAATCTCGATCCCGCGTGGTTTGGCGGGGTGATGGCGATCATCAACAACATTACCATGCTGGCGATTGTGCTGACCGGATCGGCGCTGATCCGCGAGCGAGAACACGGCACGGTGGAACACCTGCTGGTGATGCCGATAACGCCGTTTGAGATCATGATGGCGAAGGTCTGGTCGATGGGGCTGGTGGTGCTGGTGGTGTCGGGATTATCGCTGGTGCTGATGGTGAAAGGCGTGCTGGGCGTACCGATTGAAGGCTCGATCCCGCTGTTTATGCTGGGCGTGGCGCTCAGCCTGTTTGCTACCACGTCAATCGGTATTTTTATGGGGACGATAGCGCGCTCAATGCCGCAACTGGGGCTGCTGGTGATTCTGGTGCTGCTACCGCTACAAATGCTTTCCGGTGGCTCCACGCCGCGCGAAAGTATGCCGCAGATGGTGCAGGACATTATGTTGACCATGCCGACGACACACTTTGTTAGCCTCGCGCAAGCCATTCTCTACCGTGGTGCCGGATTCGAAATCGTCTGGCCGCAGTTCCTGACGCTGATGGCAATTGGCGGCGCGTTTTTCACCATCGCGCTGCTGCGATTCAGGAAGACGATTGGGACAATGGCGTAAGGAAGGGAAACTTGACTTCATATTGTGATGTCATACTATTGATGTCATAAAGTGAAGTCATAAGGACATGCCATGAGAACTCAGGTACAGGCTTTACGGAAGAAACAAAAAAATACATTGGATCAAATATTTAAATCTCCTGTTCCTCAAGGGATTAAGTGGTCTGATATAGAGTCACTGGTTAAAGCATTAGGCGGAGAAATTAAGGAAGGAAGAGGCTCGCGTTGTAAATTCATACTAAATATGAGCGTTGCGTGTTTCCATCGGCCTCATCCGTCGCCAGATACCGATAAAGGCGCTGTAGAAAGCGTGCGTGACTGGTTACTAAGTATAGGGGTAAAACCATGATCAAACTGAAGACGCCAAACTCTATGGAGATTGCCGGGCAACCTGCTGTTATCACCTACGTGCCGGAGCTGAATGCATTTCGTGGCAAATTCCTGGGCTTGTCAGGTTATTGTGATTTTGTCTCTGACAGCATTCAGGGGCTGCAAAAAGAAGGGGAGCTTTCCCTGCGAGAGTATCTTGAGGATTGTAAAGCTGCGGGTATTGAGCCTTATGCGCGTACAGAAAAGATTAAGACCTTTACGTTACGCTATCCAGAATCGCTGAGTGAACGCCTTAATAATGCGGCTGCGCAGCAACAAGTCTCTGTTAATACCTATATTATTGAAACGCTGAATGAGCGTTTGAATCATTTATAAATTTTAGCGGCGTTCATTACGTAGAACATCTGCCTTTACAGGATCTATCTATGCAACTGAACTTAATTTTATAAATTAAGTTCAGTTAATATCTTTTCTTTCCGCGTTTCAGAAATAACTCAATCTTCCTTCGGCAGGCACTGCAAATGTCCGTGCCGCACGCCGCGCTGGGCGATAACGTCATCGGCAAAATGTTGCACGTCGCCCATGTCGCCTTTCAGCACGGCGATTTCCAGACAGTCGTCGTGATTAATGTGCACATGCAGCGTGGCGACCGAGAGATCGTGGTGATGATGCTGGGTGGAGACAATACGGCTGGCTAAGTCGCGTTTTTCGTGTTCATACACATACGACAGCACTGCGAAACCTTGCGTGCCGTGCTGCTGAGTAGCTTCCTGCGCCAGGGCACTACGCAGAATATCGCGGATAGCTTCGGAACGGTTGTTATAACCACGACGCTGGCTCAGGCTGTCCAGCGTCTCCAGTAAATCGTCATCAAGCGTGATGGTGACTCGTTGCATTTGCGTTAAACCTTTTCAGTGGCGCGACGGCGCACGGGGAATGCGGGTAATACCGCGTTTTGTAGCACACGTCCGGCGTCAGAGGAAAAGGTTAATTTATCTCCCACCACCTGGGTTTCGACGATTTGTCCGTTGTCCATCACCATCACCCGCTGACAGAAGCGTTCCACCAGGCGTAAGTCGTGGGTGATGAACAGGCAGGCGGTGCCAAACTGTTGTTGTAGCTTTTTCAGCAGGCGAATGACGCCCGCCTGTAATACGAGATCAAGGTTAGAAACCGCTTCATCCAGAATCAGCAGTTTCGGTTCGACCGCCAGTGCGCGCGCCAGGCAGACGCGCTGGAGCTGGCCACCGCTTAACTGCGGTGGGCGTTTGTCGAGCACGCTGTCGTCGAGATCGACCGCGCGCAACATTTCGCTGGCGCGCGCCAGTTGTTCGGATTTTTTCAGTGATAGCAGGTGGCGCATCGGTTCACGCAGGATCTCGCGCACGGTTTTGCGCGGATTCACGGCGCTGATGGAGTCCTGAAATACCATCTGAATATCGCGGCGGAACGCTTTACGCTGGGCGCGATTGAGTTTCGCCAGCGGTTCGCCGCGCCAGCTAATATTCCCTTGTGAGGGCAATTCTAAGCCTACCAGTAGCCGCGCGAGGGTGCTTTTTCCGCAGCCGCTGCGTCCCAGCAGGGCGACGGTTTCACCGCTTTTCAGGGTCAGGGAAACGTTATTCAGCACCGTCTGATGTTGATGTTTTCCGCTAAATCCACCGTGGGCATAGTGATGGGAAAGGTCGGAGACGTTAAGTAAAGTCATGATGCCAGCTCCATACCGTAGAGGGCGAGATGAGCGGAAACCAGGCTGCGCGTCACCGTATGTTTGGGGGCGTTAAACAGCGTTTCTACATCGCCCTGTTCGACAATCTTACCGTGTGACATCACAGCCACGTCATCCGCCAGACGCGCCACAACGCCCATATCATGGGTGACCAGCAGCATTCCCGGCGCTTGTTTTTGCATAATGCTTTCCAGCAGATCGAGGATGCGCGCCTGTGCTACCACGTCGAGGTCGGTGGTCGGTTCATCGGCGATGATAAACGGTGATTCACACAGCACCGCCATCGCAATCATCATGCGCTGCAACATGCCGCCGCTCATCTCGAACGGGTACAGCTTCAGCACGCGCGCGGCGTTTTCCAGCCCCACCGCTTCTATGGCAGCGGTAAGCGTGGCGTCATCGGCGGGTTTCCCCAGCGCCAGGCAGGTTTCCCGCGCGTGGGTCTGCATGGTGTGTAGCGGATTAAAGGCGCTGCGCGGGTTCTGCATGATGGTGGCAATTTTTATCCCGCGTAGCGCACAAGGCGAAACCGGCTTGCTATCGGCTAAAATTTCCCCCGCCGTCTGGCGAACGCCAGCGGGCAGAATGCCCAGCGTCGCGGCGCAGGTCAGTGATTTCCCGCTGCCGCTACCGCCGACTAACGCCAGCACACGCCCGCGTTTAAGGGTTAACGATACGCCGTGCACCAGCGGCTGCGCGGCCTGTAGCGCGATATTACGTAGTTCAATCTGTTGCGGCATTAGTGTGCGTGCTCCGTCACCAGATGAGGGTCCAGATGATCGCGCAGTGCGTCACCCACCAGGTTAAAGGCCATCACGCTGATAAACAGCGCCAGCCCCGGCCAGAACATTTGCAGTGGCTGGGTCCAGATATACTGACGCGCGTCGTTAATCATCACGCCCCATTCGGCGGTCGGAGCGGTCACGCCGAGGCCGAGGAAGGACATCCCCGCGACGTGCAGCATCATATGGCCGATATCCAGCGTCGCCAGCACCAGCAGCGAGGGGATCACCGCGCCTGCCAGATGATCAACAAACACCCGCACATGCCCCGCGCCAGAAAGCCGTGATGCCAGCACAAACTCGCGCTGGCGCAGCGAAATCACAAGGCTGCGCACCATGCGCGCGTACCACGCCCAGTGTGACAGGGCGATGGCGATAATGACGTTGGTCAACCCGGTGCCAAGCACGCCAACCATAAAGAACGACAGAATCGAGGTCGGGAAGGTCATAAACATATCGGCGACGCGCATGGTGGCCTGATCAACACGCCCGCCAATCAGCCCCGCGCTGCCGCCAATGACCAGCCCTAATGTCAGCACCAGCAGCAGGCAGGCCATTACCGAGCCGAGCGACACGCGGGTCGCCGCCATCAGCCGCGAGAAAATATCACGCCCTAAGTGATCGGTGCCCAGCCAGTGCTGCGCATCCGGCGAGAGCAGGCGCGACGGCAGATCAATCGCCTGTGGATCATACGGCAGCCACCACTGGCTGGTGAGCGCAATCAGCGCCAGCAGGGCGATAATGATCAGCGCCAGGCGTACCGACCAGCGGGAAGAGAGGAAAAAATTCACGCGTGCGCTCCTTCATGACGACGAATGCGCGGATCCAGCGCAGCGTTGAGCAAATCGACAATCAAATTACAGACCACAAAAACCACCACCATCATCAGCGTAAAGCATTGAATCACCGGATAGTCGCGGTTGAAAATCGCCGACACCGCATAGCGCCCGACGCCCGGCCAGGCAAAGATGTTTTCGATAATCATCGTCCCGCCGATCAGTTCGCCGATGTGCATCCCCACGGCGGTGATCATCGGCAGCGAGGCATTGCGCAGGATGTGACGGCGTTCGGTCTGTTTGTCGTTCAAACCGCGCAGCCGCGCCCAGGTGACGTGACGCTGACCGGCGACGTCCAGCATACTGGCGCGCAGCAGCCGCGCGTTAATCGCCAGCGACATAAAGGCGATGGAAACCGCCGGCAAAATGATGTGCTGCCAACCGCCGTAACCCATCGCGGGCAGCCATTGCAGATACACTGAAAACGCCATTACCAGCAAAAACGCTAGCCAGAAGTTAGGCATTGAGACGCCGAGAAACGCGATGAAACGTACGGCGAAATCCGGCAGGCGGTCGCGATGGCGCGCCGCCCAGATACCGAGTGGTACGGAAGTGAGCAGAATTAACACCAGCGCCGCGCCCGCCAGTTCCAGCGTGGCGGGCAGGAAGTTCAGCATATCGTCCAGCACCGGGCGTTGGCTGGCGAATGAGATGCCGAAATCGAGATGCAGCGCCTTCCACAACCAGGTGCCGTACTGGACGTACAGCGGCTGATCCAGTCCCAGCATGGTGCGGGTAGAGGCCAGCATCTCCGGCGTCGGCGGCAGGTTAGATAAACGCAAATAGTCGAGCGCCGGGTCACCGGTGCCGAGGCGCAACATCAGAAAAATGATCACCGAGGCGGCGAGCACCATCGGGATCAGCAGCAGAAAGCGGCGTAATACGTAACGCAACATTAAGGTTTCACCGGTTTAATCTGTTCGAACGGAATTTCGGTGGCGATCGGCGCGTAGGGGATGTTGCCCAGTTCCGGTTTCGATACCACCATCATTGAGATGTAGCTGATAGGCAGGTAAACCGCCTCGTCATGCAGACGGGTCAGAATGTCGCGATACAGCGCCTGACGTTGCGTTTCATCATGGGTCGCCAGTACTTCGCCGATCTCTTTATCAATCAGCGGCTTGTCGGCTAATCCTTGCTGAGCCTGGAAGTCAGCGTGCGACGGTACGCGCATCGAACTCAGAAAGGCGTGTGGATCGTAAGGCGCTCCCCAGGTACGGTGGAAAATCATGCCAAAACGACCGTCGCGTTGACGAGCATAGATACTGCTCTCTTCTTCGCCGATCAGCGAGACATCAGTGCCAATCTGGCGCATATCGGCCTGAATGATTTCCGCCATTGATTTGCTTAACGCATCGGTGCCGATAAACGACAGTTCAATGCGCAGCGGCTGACCGTTTTTCTCGCGGATATCTTTACCTGCGGGCAGCGTCCAGCCTGCTTTTTCCAGCAATTCTTTCGCTTTCTGTGGATCGTACTGGCGCGGCTTCAGGCCGAGATTAGCGTAGGGCACGGAAGGGGCAAACAGGGTGTCGGCGACCTGCTGAGTGCCATACAACGCATTATCAATCAGCGATTTTTTGTTCACCGCGTAATTGAGAGCTTCCCGCACTGCCAGCTCGTTGGTGGGGGCTTTGGCAGTATTAAGCGCCAGCATCACGGTTTCGATCGGCTGTGACAGTTGGGTATGGTAAGCCGGATTCTGGCTAAAGCGGGCGAAGGTATCGAGCGGTAATAACCCTTCGTTTCCGTACAGCAGGTCGATATCGCCAGTTTCAAACGCCACCGCGCGGGTAGTCGGGTCCGGGATCACGTTAAAGGTGATCTTTTTAATCGCCGGCTTTTCGCCCCAGTAGTTTTCGTTACGGACGAAGACATCGTACTGATTCAGTTTCGATTCCTGCAAAACCCACGGTCCGGTGCCAATCGGTGCTTTAATTCCGTTCATGGTTTCATGGTTTTTAAACTGCGAGGGGGCGATAAAGCGGAAAGGACGGGGCAGGGCCAGTTCTTGCAGGAAAGGATAGTAGGCGCTTTTCAGGGTGATTTGCAGCTCCGTTTTACTGAGTGCTTTAACATCAACAATCTGGTTTGCCAGCTCCAGCCAGGCGTGACGTTGACGGTTATCGAGCACTACGCGGAAGTTTTCTGCCGCCGCCTCGGCATCGAACGGTTCACCGTTGGAGAATTTCACGTCATCACGCAGGGTGAAGGTCCAGGTTTTACCATCTTCTGAATGAGTCCAGCTTTTTGCCAGCCACGGGATCACCGAACCGTCTGCCTGATATTTCACCAGCGGTTCATAAACCATGCTCTGGGCGAACATCTGGTTAGGCGTGTAAAGGTGCGGGTTTAGTGGCCCGACATTCACCGGCCAGGCGGTGGTGATTTCATCTGGTGCAGCGGCATGGACGATAAAAGACGCACAAGCCAGCAGCGCAAATAGAGTGCGGCGGAGTGTGGAGAGCATGGTAACCCCAATGGATTAAAATAGATGGCGGAAATAAGTATGACGATTTTAAGTATTCGTCATACTGATTACCTGTTCTGGATCAATAGATGGGCAGTCGGGTGGGCGGATCAGTTAACTGAATCGATCCATTGCACACTGTCGGCGGAGAGCGTAAAGGGGGTAGGGGTGCAGATCGCCAGACTTAAATTTTCTAGCTGACAATGGCTGACTGACAGCGAGGAGTGATAGGTGCTGTCTACGCTGACGATTTGCCAGGCGCTGCCGCCACGTTGTTTAACGATAGCTTCTTTGCGCGTCCAGATGCGCCAGAACATTTCTAGTTGCTGATCGGGATGCACGGCGTCCATCTCAGCGTGTTCCCCGAGGCTGAACACGGCGTTCGCCAGCCAGCGCCAGTTGGCGCGCGGGCGAATCACTTCGATATCGCAGCCGACTTCGCCTTCATCGCTCAACAGCAGGGCGATATCGTCACCGCTATGGCTTAAGTTGAACCATAGCGGCGTTTCCGGCGCGAATGCCGGTTTGCCTTGTTCGCCATAGATGATCTCCGGTAGCGGGGAAAGCGTGTGCGAAAGCAATGCACGCCCCGCCAGCCAGCGTTCGCGTCGTGGACCTTGCGGTGCTTGCTCGCGTAAAGCCGGTGGCAGTGGAGCTGTGCTTAAGGTCGAAACTTTCCCCAGAACTATCCGATACATATCAGGGCCAACGTTTAATGGAAAAGGAAAGTGCGTATCGTATCACTTGTCGCCTCATCCCGGTAACCGACTTTTCGGTCGTCCCGGTCCCAGTAAAATCGCTAGTTTGCTGCCGCCTTTGGTGGTTTCCATCCAGATTTTACAGACGCTGGTTAATGGCACCGAAAGCAGCATACCAACCGGACCGAGTAACCATCCCCAAACCAACAACGACAGAAACACCACCATGGTGGACATCCCCAGTCGATGCCCCATCATCCGTGGCTCTAAAATATTGCCGATGACCATATGGACAACTAAAAACAGTGCGCCAACCAGAATACATTCGTAAACGCCATTAAACAGCAACACCTGAATCATTGGCGGCACGGCGGAGATCACCGCGCCAATATTGGGAACGTAGTTGAGCAAAAATGCCAGTACCGCCCACATCAGCGCAAACTGTACGCCCATTAGCGCCAGCCCCAGCCAGACGATGACGCCTGTCCATAAACTGAGCAGCGTCTTCAATGCAAGATAGTGCGAAACACCTTTTAAGGCGCGGTGTAGTCCGGCGATGTGAATCTGTGGATTATTCAACGCAAAACGCATTTTGTAAGGCACGTGGCGCACTTCAAAAAGCATAAAAACTACGGTCATCACCAGCAAAAGCACGCTCGCCATTGCGCCGGAAAGCCCGGTCATCAGCGCAGTGGTGAAGGCGACAACTTTTTCCGAATCCATCCGCTGGAGCATTCGTTCTGGCGACATATGCAGATTAAGAAACGGTAACATCTCTTGTAATTTAAAGAGTTTACGGGTCAGTTCCTTATTAAATTTCGGCAGCATAGAGATAAATTCGTTAAACGATGCCGCCAGTACGCCGACCAGCGCAGTAAGTGCTATCAGCATCACCACCACCACAATGGTAATGGCAACGGGACGTTGTACTCCACGACGTATAAACCAGGTGACCAGCGGGTTGAGGACGATGGCGAAAAAGAGCGCCAGTAACAGTTGCACAATGATATCTGCCGCTGCGTGAATGCCGGCGAGGATCACCACCAGCGAGGCCAACTTGAGCAGAATATGCATTCCTGTTTTATCCGGTTGAGGGGTTTCCATTGGGGCTTCCTTGTGACTTTTTGTATTAAGTGTAGCGGGAGTCACGCCAGCAATATTCTGATTCTTACTGCTGATTTCCACGCCAGCCCGTGGTAAAAATGAAACACTGTTGTAAAAATGTGGTGATCTCCATGCCCGAACCCGCGCTAAACGGATTGCGCCTTAATCTGCGCATTGTCTCCATTGTCATGTTTAACTTCGCCAGCTACCTCACCATCGGGTTGCCGCTCGCCGTATTGCCGGGCTATGTCCATGATGTGATGGGATTTAGTGCCTTCTGGGCGGGGCTGGTTATCAGCCTGCAATATTTCGCCACCTTGCTGAGTCGCCCTCACGCTGGGCGTTACGCCGATTTGCTGGGGCCAAAAAAGATAGTTGTCTTCGGTTTGTGCGGCTGCTTTTTGAGCGGGCTGGGCTATCTGACCGCAGGATTAACCGCCAGTCTGCCCGTCATCAGCCTGTTATTACTGTGCCTGGGGCGCGTGATCCTCGGCATTGGGCAAAGTTTTGCCGGAACCGGATCGACACTGTGGGGCGTTGGCGTGGTTGGCTCACTGCATATCGGGCGGGTGATTTCGTGGAACGGCATTGTCACTTACGGGGCGATGGCGATGGGCGCGCCGTTGGGCGTGCTGTTTTATCACTGGGGAGGATTGCAGACGCTGGCATTAATCATTATGGGCGTGGCGCTGGTGGCGATTCTGCTGGCGCTCCCGCGTCCGTCGGTGAAAGCCAGCAAAGGCAAGCCACTGCCGTTTCGCGCGGTGCTTGGGCGCGTCTGGCTGTACGGAATGGTGCTGGCACTGGCTTCCGCCGGGTTTGGCGTCATCGCCACCTTTATCACACTGTTTTATGATGCTAAGGGCTGGGACGGTGCGGCTTTCGCGCTGACGCTGTTTAGCTGTGCGTTTGTCGGTACGCGACTGTTATTTCCTAACGGCATTAATCGTATCGGCGGCTTAAACGTGGTGATGATCTGCTTTAGCGTTGAGATTATTGGCCTGCTGCTGGTGGGCGTAGCGACTATGCCGTGGATGGCGAAAATCGGCGTCTTGCTGGCTGGCGCTGGGTTTTCGCTGGTGTTTCCGGCACTGGGCGTGGTGGCGGTAAAAGCGGTGCCACAGCAGAATCAGGGGGCGGCGTTGGCAACATACACTGTGTTTATGGATTTATCGCTGGGCGTGACCGGACCACTGGCTGGGCTGGTGATGAGTTGGGCTGGCGTGCCGGTGATTTATCTGGCAGCGGCGGGGCTGGTAGCAATCGCGTTATTGCTGACGTGGCGATTAAAAAAACGGCCTCCGGTGGAAGTACCGGAGACCGTCTCATCATCTTAAAACTTACTGAATAACCAGCGTATTAATGATGTTTTCTGCGGTGGTCTGCGCTTTTTGCTGATCGTCAGCAGGCAGCGTGATTTGCATGGTCAGCAGTTGATTACCCACGTTACCCAGAATGACGGAAGAGTACGCCGTCTGGCCTTTCGCGGAGATAATGCTGTCTAACTGCTGCATTTTGTGACCTTTCAGCTCAATAGATTTGTTGGTCACCACTTGCAGTTGCGGATCGCGGCTACGTTGCTGATCTTCCAGACGTTTCGCCAGCACAGCCAGATCTTCTTTCGGGTCGTCGCCCATGATGACGATGACTGCTTTCTGCCCGGTGGCGTCGGACCAGACGTGCATGTTATTGGCCTGCGTTCCCAGCTTACCGCTCTGGTCGGTCATATCCGCTGGCAGCGAGAAACTTAACTTGCCATCAAGCAGGTTGACGGGATTCACGGTAGCGTTACTTTCTGCGACCGAACCCTGCGCCGTAGCGTTAGTGTCTTTATCATCACAGGCCGCAAGCCCCATAACCAGCAGGCCAATTCCGACATATTTAACCAGATTGCGCATTGACTTCTTCCTTTCGATAAACGGCCATAACGGCTCATTCGTCCATCTTATCACAACTCTGATAACGAACCTTTAACTCGCCTGCAAAGCGTTGATTTCGGATTTATCTGCCAGTCTTTTCAATAGCATATTGAGTAATACGCCATACATTGGCAGGAAGAAAACGATGCTGATTAACACTTTGAAACAGTAATCAACCAGCGCGATTTCCATCCAGTGCTCAGCCATAAAGGCATCCGGGCTGCGCCAGAAAGCAATGAAGAAGAAGGCCAGCGTATCGCTGACGTTACCAAACAGTGTGGAAGCCGTCGGTGCCAGCCACCAGTGACGACTCTGACGCAAGCGGTTAAAGACATGCACGTCGAGGATCTGCCCCAGCGCGTAGGCCATAAAGCTGGCGGTAGCGATACGGGCGACAAACAGGTTGAAGTGGGCGAGAGCGCCGAATCCCTGCCATGAACCCATATAAAACAGTGATGAGATGACGTAGGAGATCAGCAACGCGGGGATCATTACCGCAAAGATGATGCGACGAGCCAGCGGCGCGCCAAAAATACGCACGGTCAGGTCGGTAGCAAGAAAAATAAACGGAAAGCTAAACGCGCCCCAGGTGGTATGAAAACCAAAAATGGAGACTGGAAGCTGTACCAGATAGTTACTGGAGGTGATCACCAGAAGATGAAATAACGATAACCAGAACAACGCTTTATAGCGTTGCGTTTGTGAGAAAGTGTTCATATTGTACCTTTTTGATTAGCCATTGGGGTGAGGGAACCCAATACGTACGACACGTTATTTTATAGTGAGATAGTAACGTGCTTACCCTTTTTTCGAGCCGCCGCATGATACTGCTTTATGTTGACAATGCAATGGCTAATTTTCACGCAATCGTTAACCTGGTTTGCTAACGGACGTACAGAGCGTAAACTAGCGCCGTTTTTTATATGGTGAGAAGAAAATGACCGATCTCTTTTCCAGCCCTGACCACACTCTTGACGCTCTTGGCCTGCGCTGCCCGGAACCGGTGATGATGGTGCGCAAAACCGTGCGCAATATGCAGCCTGGCGAAACGTTGCTGATTATTGCTGATGATCCGGCAACGACCCGCGATATTCCTGGGTTTTGTACCTTTATGGAACACGAACTGGTCGCCAAAGAGACGGATGGGCTGCCTTATCGCTATTTGATTCGTAAAGGTGGTTGATGGGGCTTTTCAGCCTGATGCGACGCTGGCGCGTCTTATCAGGCCTACGTTGATACGGTCTGTAACCTTTTTTGCATCGAACGCGCTCAATGTAGTGATCGGCTTGTAGGCGGATAAGGCGTTCACGCCGCATCCGGCATGTGGGCACGTTAAGGGCAATGATTGCCAGCGTTATGGAATGCAAAAATGGCTTATTTAATTCCAGCTTGTCTGGCATTGCTGGGATTACTCGCGATATTCACCCCCAATTGGCTGCTCCCTGTTTTTATCGTTGCGGTGGGATGGCTGGGGGTATTTGGCTGGGGTTGGCTCTGGCTAATGATTTTTTTACCTTTACTTAACGGTGTCGGGTTTGCTTATGCACTGTGGATGATGTTCAAAAGACCATCATTAGCATCCCGCCTGGTTGTTACATTCAGTGTTATCTCCATCATTCTGATGTTGGCGCTATATTACGCTTTCCTGACCATGCCACCGTTCCCGGCTCAGCACTAAGCCTGATAGCCAGAGGCTATCAGGCAACACCGTTACTTCCTGCGCAACAGCCTTAACGCATTTGCCGTCACCAGCACCGTCGCACCTGTATCTGCCAGCACCGCCAGCCACAGGCCGGTCATACCTAACAGCGTGGTGACGAGGAAGATCCCTTTCAGCCCCAGCGCAATGGTGATGTTCTGGCGGATATTAGCGTGAGTCGCGCGTGCCAGCTCAATCATTTGTACCAGACCGCGCAGGTGGTTATGCGTTAATGCTGCGTCGGCGGTTTCCAGCGCCACGTCTGTGCCACTGCCCATAGCAATCCCGATGGCGGCGGCTTTCATGGCTGGTGCGTCGTTAATGCCGTCGCCGACCATCGCCAGCGGCGCATGTTGGTTCAGCTCCGTCACCGCTTTGACTTTATCTTCCGGCAGTAATCCTGCTTTAAATTCCAGCCCCAGTTCACCGGCAATGGCTGCCGCTGCACGCGGATTATCGCCGGTGAGGATCACCCCTTTGACGCCCAGGGTGTTCAGTTCACTGATGGCAGTGGCGGCATCGGCGCGCAGGGTATCCTGCAACGCAATGACACCAAGCACTTCATCGTTACGGACTACCAGCACTACCGTTTGTCCGGCGCTTTCCAGTTCATTAATCAAACCAGTAAATGCATCGGCAGGATGTTTCCCGGCAGCGCATATCAGCACCCGCTCTCCGTTGACCTGCGCTTCAATGCCAGAGCCGACCAGCGCCCGCTGTGACTCTGCGGCAGGTATGGCGAGTGTAGCAACCTGCGCTTCACGAACGATGGCTTGCGCCAGTGGATGCGTCGCGCCTTGCTCGACCGCCGCCGCCAGCGCCAGCAGTTCAGATTCGCTAATACCTGTTGCCGGATGAATCGCGGTAACGCGCGGTTTCCCGACGGTCAGCGTTCCGGTTTTATCAAACGCCACCTGGGTAACGCGACCTAGCTGTTCCAGCGCCGTGCCGCCTTTAATTAACGCTCCACGACGCGCCGCCGCCGCCAGTCCGGAGGTAATCGCCGCAGGCGTGGAGATAACTAAAGCACACGGGCAACCAATCAGCAGCAGCGTCAGCCCTTTATAAATCCACTCCTGCCAGCTTGCGGCAAATAGCAGCGGTGGCACCAGCGTCACCAGCAGGGCGACGGCCATAATTGCCGGCGTGTAGATACGGCTGAAACGGTCAATAAAACGCTCAATCGGTGCGCGGCGCTCTTCGGCCTCTTCAATCAGTTTCAGAATACGATCAATGGCGCTGGCACCCGGTTCTGACAACACTTCCAGCGTAACCAGACGGTCAACGCTGGTGGCGCCTGCCGGGACTTTATCGCCCGTCGCGCGTTCCACAGGGATGGATTCGCCGGTCAGGGCGCTTTCATCAAAACTGGCAAACGGCGAGAGCAGTTTACCGTCAGCAGGCAAACGTCCACCCGCCGCAACTTCAATCACATCGCCAGGCCGTAGGCTGTTAATCGCCACCTCTTCCCGCTCACCGTTACGCAGGCGCGTGGCGGTTTCCGGTTTCAGCGCCATTAACGCGCTGACGCCCTGACGTGCGCGGCTGGCGGCCCATCCTTCCAGTCGTTCACCGATCAGAAACAGCAATAACACCATCGCAGCTTCAGCCGTTGCGCCAATAAACAGCGCGCCAATGGCGGCTACGCTCATTAACGTTTCAATAGCAAAATAACTGCCGGACTTGATCAGCCGTAATGCCTGGCGAGCAATCGGGTACAGACCAACCAGTGTGGTAGCGATAAACGCCAGTTGCCCGAACGGATGATTAAATTGCTCCAGCCCCCAACTGATTGCCATCATCACAATAAGCGTAATCAGCGGCAGGTTTTCTTTCAGGCGTGATGCTTGCGGTTCGTCGGCGGCCTGTTCATCGCGCAGGGAATAGCCTGCTTTTTGCACCGCAGATTCAACCTGGGCACGGATGTCATTGTCGGCATCGACCACCAGTTTTTCGGTGGCGAACAACACCTGCACCTGATTCACGCCTGCAAGCTGGCGCACGGCATTTTCTACCTTGCGCGCACAGGCGGCGCAGTCCATGCCGCTGACTTTCCAGCTATACCGGGTGCCGGAGACGTTTTCAGAGAGTGTGGGCGTGCTGGAACATGCACCGTCGCAGCAACAGTCGTTGGCGTTCTGTGCCGTGGTTAACGGTTTGAACGCGGCAAATTGAGGGGCTTTTTTGCCGTGATTGTCGGGAGTCGACATGGCATCCTCCGGTTAAGTTTTTTCTCATTAACCGAAGGATACACTCTGGAGTCGACTCCAGAGTCAAGTTTTATCAGAGATACAGCGAGCGGACGATGAGGAAGTGTCCTGCAAAGTAGCAAGCCGCAGCAATGGCGTTATCCGCACGGAAGCGTCGGCGATAGTGGCTACCCAGCCAGACAAAGTTACTGATAAACAGCAGTGCAGCGCCCATAAAGGCAGAGAGTGCCGGAGCAGTCGGGCGGAAGAACCACAGTTCACCTGCCAGCCACACCATCACCAGCGTCATACCGATAAAAGTACAGACAGGCCAACGGAACTCTTCGAGACGCGTCCAGATAATGGCCAGTAACAGCGCGCCCAGAACCAGCAGTACCAGCGGCAACGGCCAGAAAAAGGAGAGCGTCATCTGGCCGGCGAAATAGATGGTGTACAGCAAGTGTGAGAGGAAAAACGCACCGATGGCGTACATCAGACGCTGGCGTGGTAACAGGGTTAACGCATCGCCCAGCAGTGAGGCACACAGCCCCGCCAGCACCAGATAGCTAATGGCATCGAACATTGGCGCTTGCCAGGCCAGCAACAGCAGTAGCAGAAGGGTTAACGGTTTAAATACCCAGCGTTGCCAGGTTGGCCCACGGTACGATGCATCCACAGATAGCCATGCGGAAAGACAGACAGCGATAAACGACCAAAGCATCTTAGTTCCTTGAATTCGTTATTTTTTCGTAAGCGGAATGCCTACGGTCTTGCTAATCAGTTTAGTGGCGACGGTGGACGGATGACAACACCATAACTGGCAGGGTATGCTTATTTCCGCATTTTCCGATGAGGGATAAAGATGAGCAAACCACCTCTTTTCTTTATTGTTATCATTGGCTTAATTATCGTCGCCGCATCGTTTCGTTTTATGCAACAACGGCGGGAAAAAGCTGATAATGATATGGCGCCGCTCCAGCAAAAGCTGGTGGTGGTGAGTAACAAGCGGGAAAAACCGATTAACGATCGTCGTTCGCGCCAGCAGGAAGTGACTCCGGCGGGCACCAGTATGCGCTATGAGGCGAGCTTCAAACCACAAAGCGGTGGACTGGAGCAGACGTTCCGCCTCGATGCCCAGCAGTACCATGCCCTGACAGTGGGCGATCAAGGTACGCTGAGCTATAAAGGAACGCGCTTTGTCAGCTTTGTTGGCGACAAATAAGCTTATTTTTTAACTTTAAATTTCTTCTGCCAGATCAGCAGTTCAAACACGCCGAAAAGGAAAATCCGCACCTTTTCGGCAGTGGTCATCTGCGGGCCATCTTTCGGCAAGGTCGATTTTAACAGCGCCAGTTGCATACCATGCATCAGCACGGTAAAAATCAGCGCCACGTTAACGAAAATATTCAGCGGGCGTGGGAAGGGTTGAAAAAGATTGAGGATCAAAAACCCCCAAACGCAGAGCATTAACAAACGTCCGATATTAATCAGCATCACTTTCTCCTTGTGTTTCACGCTGATACAGCCGATAAGCGACCTGACCAGCCACTTTTTCGCGATATAACGACCAGTTGGCAGGAACGGCGGGCAGGCCATTTTCTACTTCACTTTCAACATATACCCAGGCTTCATCAGCCAGCCAGCCGTTGTTTTCCAGTAAATTAATGGTTTCTTCTAACAAGCCACGGCGGAACGGAGGGTCAACAAACACAATATTATGCGGCGTTCCTTTTTGCATTAGAAAAGACATCGCATTGGTGTTCACGACTCGCGCATTGCCCGCTTTCAGCGTCGCCAGATTCTTGATTAACTGCTGAGATACCGCGCGATCCATCTCAACCAACGTAGCTTCCGCAGCGTAGCGTGACAAGGCTTCCAGCCCCAGCGCACCGCTACCTGCGAAGCAGTCCAGGCATTGCGCATCAACAATGACCGGCGCCAGCCAGTTAAACAGCGTTTCGCGCACGCGATCGGTGGTAGGGCGTAGACCTGGGCTATCAGGAACCGGGAGTTTACGGCCTCGCCACTGCCCGCCAATAATGCGGATTTGACCGCTGCCGGAATGATTCGGTTTTTTCATGGTAAATTGCTCAATCCGCCAGATAACACATACTTGCAGGCGGTGATGTGGATTAAGTTAAGTGGTAGACTATTTCATCATTTTTTTAGCTGCTATGTACATAGCGTTAACGCTGTGCCATGAAGCAACAGCGAGGAGTGTAGTCGCAGATGGCGAAAGAAAAAAAACGTGGCTTTTTTTCCTGGCTGGGCTTTGGTCAAAAAGAGCAGACCCCGGAAAAAGAGACAGAAACCCAAAACGAACAACCGGTTGTAGAAGAAACTGTCCAGGCGCAAGAGCCTGAGAAAGTTGCTGAACAACCCGTTGAAGAGCAGCTGCAGGCGCATACTGAAGCTGAGGCGGAAACTTTTGCTGCCGACGTTGTGGAAGTCACTGAACAGGTTGCTGAAAGTGAAAAAGCGCAACCTGAAGCGGTTGTCGAGCCGGAAGTTATTGCAGAACCGGAACCGATAGTTGAAGAAACGCCAGCGTCGGTAGTTGAACCTGAAGTTACGCCAGAGCCAGTGGCTATCGAGCGTGAAGAGCTGCCGCTGCCGGAAGACGTTAAAGTCGAAGAAATTTCGCCAGAAGAGTGGCAGGCCGAAGCGGAAACCGTGGAGATTGTCGAAGCGGCGGAAGAACAAGCAGCGAAAGAAGAAATCACCGACGAAGAGCTGGAAGCACAGGCGCTGGCCGCTGAAGCGGCAGAAGAGGCGGTGATGGTCGTTCCACCAGCAGAAGAAGATCAGCCGGTGGAAGAGGTAGCCCAGGAGCAGGAAAAACCAACCAAAGAAGGTTTCTTCGCGCGCCTGAAACGCAGCCTGCTGAAAACCAAAGAAAACCTCGGTTCCGGATTTATCAGCCTGTTCCGTGGTAAAAAAATCGACGATGATCTGTTTGAAGAGCTGGAAGAGCAATTGCTCATCGCCGATGTGGGCGTGGAAACCACGCGCAAAATCATCACCAATCTGACTGAAGGCGCGACCCGCAAACAGCTTCGCGATGCTGAGGCGCTCTACGGTCTGCTGAAAGAAGAGATGGGTGATATTCTGGCGAAGGTCGATGAACCGCTGAACGTCGAAGGCAAAACACCGTTCGTAATCCTGATGGTAGGCGTCAATGGCGTGGGTAAAACCACGACTATCGGCAAGCTGGCGCGTCAGTTTGAACAGCAAGGTAAATCGGTGATGCTGGCGGCAGGTGATACTTTCCGTGCGGCAGCAGTTGAGCAGCTTCAGGTCTGGGGGCAGCGCAACAATATTCCGGTGATTGCCCAGCATACCGGCGCGGACTCCGCCTCAGTTATCTTCGACGCCATTCAGGCCGCTAAGGCGCGTAATGTTGATGTCCTGATTGCCGATACCGCCGGACGCTTGCAGAACAAATCGCACTTGATGGAAGAGCTGAAGAAAATCGTCCGTGTGATGAAGAAACTCGACGTTGAAGCTCCGCATGAAGTTATGCTGACTATCGATGCCAGCACCGGGCAGAATGCGGTAAGCCAGGCCAAACTGTTCCATGAAGCAGTCGGCTTAACCGGCATCACATTAACGAAACTGGACGGCACGGCGAAAGGCGGAGTAATTTTCTCGGTGGCTGACCAGTTTGGTATTCCTATTCGCTATATTGGTGTCGGCGAGCGTATTGAGGATTTGCGTCCGTTTAAGGCGGACGACTTTATAGAGGCACTTTTTGCCCGAGAGGATTAACAATGATTCGCTTTGAACATGTCAGCAAGGCTTATCTCGGTGGGAGACAGGCGCTGCAGGGCGTTACGTTCCATATGCAGCCGGGTGAGATGGCGTTTCTGACCGGTCATTCCGGTGCAGGGAAAAGTACCCTCCTGAAGCTGATCTGTGGGATTGAGCGGCCCAGCGCCGGGAAAATCTGGTTTAGCGGCCATGACATCACGCGTCTGAAAAACCGTGAAGTTCCGTTTCTGCGCCGCCAGATTGGCATGATTTTCCAGGATCACCATCTACTGATGGATCGTACTGTCTACGATAATGTGGCGATCCCGTTGATTATCGCCGGTGCCAGCGGTGACGATATTCGTCGTCGTGTATCGGCGGCGCTGGATAAAGTCGGGCTACTGGACAAAGCGAAGAACTTTCCGATTCAGCTTTCTGGCGGTGAACAACAACGCGTTGGCATTGCCCGCGCGGTGGTTAACAAACCTGCGGTACTGCTGGCGGACGAACCGACCGGTAACCTTGACGACGCGCTGTCGGAAGGAATTTTACGTCTGTTTGAAGAGTTTAACCGCGTTGGGGTAACGGTATTGATGGCAACGCACGACATCAACCTGATTTCGCGGCGTTCCTATCGTATGCTCACCCTGAGCGATGGTCACTTGCATGGAGGCGTGGGCCATGAATAAGCGCGATGCAATCAATCATATCCGGCAGTTTGGCGGACGTCTGGATCGCTTCCGTAAATCGGTCGGCGGTTCTGGCGACGGTGGTCGTAATGCGCCGAAACGCGCGAAATCCTCGCCAAAACCGGTAAATCGCAAAACCAACGTTTTCAACGAACAGGTGCGCTATGCCTTCCACGGCGCATTGCAGGATCTGAAAAGCAAACCGTTCGCCACATTTTTAACGGTGATGGTTATCGCCATCTCCCTGACGCTGCCCAGCGTCTGTTATATGGTGTACAAAAACGTTAATCAGGCGGCGACGCAGTATTATCCGTCACCGCAAATCACTGTTTATCTGCAAAAAACGCTGGACGATGACGCCGCTGCGGGCGTGGTGGCACAGTTGCAGGCCGAGCAAGGCGTGGAGAAAGTGAACTATCTTTCTCGCGAAGACGCGTTGGGCGAGTTCCGTAACTGGTCTGGTTTTGGCGGCGCGCTGGACATGCTGGAGGAAAACCCGCTTCCGGCAGTGGCGGTGGTGATCCCAAAACTCGATTTCCAGGGTACGGAGTCGCTGAATACGTTGCGTGATCGCATCACGCAAATTAACGGCATCGATGAAGTAAGAATGGACGATAGCTGGTTTGCCCGTCTGACCGCACTGACAGGGCTGGTAGGGCGCGTTTCGGCGATGATTGGCGTGCTGATGGTGGCGGCGGTGTTCCTGGTTATCGGCAACAGCGTGCGTCTGAGCATATTTGCCCGTCGTGACTCCATCAACGTGCAGAAACTGATTGGTGCGACGGATGGTTTCATCCTCCGTCCGTTCCTGTACGGAGGCGCGCTGCTGGGATTTTCTGGCGCATTGCTGTCATTAATTTTGTCCGAAATTCTGGTGCTGCGTTTGTCATCGGCAGTTGCGGAAGTGGCGCAGGTATTTGGAACGAAGTTTGATATCAATGGTTTATCGTTCGATGAATGCTTGTTGTTGCTGCTGGTGTGTTCGATGATTGGCTGGGTGGCAGCATGGCTTGCCACGGTACAACATTTACGGCACTTTACGCCGGAATAATAAAAGCGTGTTATACTCTTTCCCTGCAATGGGTTCCGTAGCAGGGAAAGAGACCCCGTTGTCTCTTCCCGGTATTTCATCTCTATGTCACATTTTGTGCGTAATTTATTCACAAGCCAGCATTGAACTTGTGGATAAAATCACGGTCTGATGAAACTGTGAATGATAATCTCGTTGCTCTTAAGCTCTGGCACAGTTGTTGCTACCACTGAAGCGCCAGAAGATATCGATTGAGAGGATTTGAATGACTGACAAAATGCAAAGTTTAGCTTTAGCCCCTGTTGGCAACCTGGATTCTTACATCCGGGCAGCTAACGCGTGGCCGATGTTGTCGGCTGACGAGGAGCGGGCGCTGGCTGAAAAGCTGCATTACCATGGCGATCTGGAAGCAGCTAAAACGCTGATCCTGTCTCACCTGCGGTTTGTTGTTCATATTGCTCGTAATTATGCGGGCTATGGCCTGCCACAGGCGGATTTGATTCAGGAAGGTAACATCGGCCTGATGAAAGCAGTGCGCCGTTTCAACCCGGAAGTGGGTGTGCGCCTGGTCTCCTTCGCCGTTCACTGGATCAAAGCAGAGATCCACGAATACGTTTTGCGTAACTGGCGTATCGTCAAAGTTGCGACCACCAAAGCGCAGCGCAAGCTGTTCTTTAACCTGCGTAAAACCAAGCAGCGTCTGGGCTGGTTTAACCAGGATGAAGTCGAAATGGTGGCTCGCGAACTGGGCGTAACCAGCAAAGACGTCCGTGAGATGGAATCGCGTATGGCGGCACAGGACATGACTTTTGACATGTCTTCCGACGACGATTCCGACAGCCAGCCGATGGCTCCGGTGCTTTATTTGCAGGATAAATCATCTAACTTTGCCGACGGCATTGAAGACGATAACTGGGAAGAGCAGGCGGCAAACCGACTGACCGATGCGATGCAGGGTCTGGACGAACGTAGCCAGGACATCATCCGCGCGCGCTGGCTGGACGAAGACAACAAATCTACGTTGCAGGAACTGGCCGACCGTTACGGTGTTTCCGCTGAACGTGTGCGTCAGCTTGAAAAGAATGCGATGAAAAAACTTCGCGCCGCTATTGAAGCGTAATTTCCGCTGTTAAGCAGAGAACCCTGGATGAGAGTCCGGGGTTTTTGTTTTTTGGCCTCTGCAATAATCAATTTTCCCTTCTGGCAAAAGCCAACCCACGCGCAGTTTGTTAATAAACTGTCAAAATATCTATTCCAATATCATAAAAATGGGGTATGTTTTAGCAGAGTATGCTGCTAAAGCACGGGTAGTCATGCATAAAACGAAATAAAGTGCTGAACAACAACATCACAACACACGTAATAACCAGAAGAATGGGGATTCTCAGGATGAATATAAAGGGTAAAGCGTTACTGGCAGGATGTATCGCGCTGGCATTCAGCAATATGGCTCTGGCAGAAGATATTAAAGTCGCGGTCGTGGGCGCAATGTCTGGCCCGGTGGCGCAGTACGGTGACCAGGAGTTTACTGGCGCAGAACAGGCGGTTGCGGATATCAACGCCAAAGGCGGCGTTAAAGGCAACAAACTGCAAATCGTAAAATATGACGATGCCTGTGATCCGAAACAAGCGGTTGCGGTGGCGAACAAAGTGGTTAACGACGGCATTAAATATGTCATTGGTCACCTCTGTTCTTCTTCTACACAGCCAGCGTCTGACATTTATGAAGACGAAGGCATTTTAATGATCACCCCAGCGGCAACCGCGCCAGAGCTGACTGCCCGTGGCTATAACTTGATTATGCGCACCACCGGTCTGGACTCCGACCAGGGGCCGACGGCGGCAAAATATATTCTTGAGAAAGTGAAACCGCAGCGTATTGCTATCGTCCACGACAAACAACAGTACGGCGAAGGTCTGGCGCGTGCGGTGCAGGACGGCCTGAAGAAAGGCAATGCTAACGTGGTGTTCTTTGATGGCATCACCGCCGGGGAAAAAGATTTCTCTACCCTGGTGGCACGTCTGAAGAAAGAGAATATCGACTTCGTTTACTACGGTGGTTATCACCCGGAAATGGGGCAGATCCTGCGTCAGGCGCGCGCGGCGGGGCTGAAAACTCAGTTTATGGGGCCGGAAGGTGTGGCTAACGTTTCGCTGTCTAATATCGCGGGCGAGTCAGCGGAAGGACTGCTGGTGACCAAGCCGAAGAACTATGATCAGGTTCCGGCGAACAAACCAATTGTTGATGCGATCAAAGCGAAAAAACAGGATCCAAGCGGCGCGTTCGTCTGGACCACCTACGCGGCGCTGCAATCTTTGCAGGCGGGGCTGAATCAGTCTGACGATCCGGCGGAGATCGCTAAATACCTGAAAGCGAACTCGGTTGATACGGTGATGGGACCGCTGACCTGGGATGAGAAAGGTGACCTGAAAGGCTTTGAGTTCGGCGTATTTGACTGGCACGCCAACGGCACGGCGACCGATGCGAAGTAACAGATAGATAAATGAAAATGCCCGATGAGCTGAACCGCCATCGGGTTTTTTTGTGTTTGTCGAAATGGTTGTAGAAAGATTAAACAATCCAGGATATGCTTAATGTACGGTAGAATTCCGTACATATTTATAAGTAGCAGGAGAGTTTACATGTCTGCTGTTAAAAAGCAGCGTATCGATCTGCGTTTAACTGACGATGACAAAAGTCTAATTGAGGAAGCGGCGGCGATATCTAATCAGTCCGTCAGCCAATTTATGTTGAATAGTGCCTCGCAGCGGGCTGCAGAAGTGATTGAACAGCATCGGCGAGTGATCCTTAATGAGGAGTCCTGGACGCGGGTGATGGATGCGCTGAGTAATCCGCCGTCACCAGGTGAAAAGCTAAAACGTGCGGCAAAACGTCTTCAGGGAATGTAATAATTTATGGATGAGCTGACGATAGAGATTCTGACTGATGATGCAGATTATGATCTACTGCGATTCGACTGCGGCGAGGAAGCCTTAAATCTCTTTCTGACGACACATCTGGTTCGTCAACATCGCAATAAAATTCTGCGAGCGTACATTCTTCGTACCAACACCCCTGAACGTCAAATACTGGGATATTACACATTATCCGGCAGTTGTTTTGAACGAGCCGCATTGCCCTCGAAATCGAAACAGAAAAATATTCCCAGCGTCACTCTTGGGCGTCTGGCAATTGATCGTTCAATACAGGGGCAGGGATGGGGAGCAACACTGGTTGCTCATGCCATGAAAGTCGTCTGGTCAGCCTCTTTAGCGGTAGGTATTCACGGTCTTTTTGTCGAGGCGCTGAATGAAAAAGCCCATACGTTTTATCAGTCGCTGGGCTTTATCCCGTTGGTCGGAGAAAACGAAAATGCGTTATTTTTCCCAACCAAATCCATAGAACTGCTTTTTACACAGAGCGATTAACGCTTCTCCCAGCCGCCCTGTTGTGCCGTAAATCCCTGTGCCTGCATAAACGCTGTCATCACGCCGCGATCTTCCACGCCTGCATCCGCCATCCACCAGCATGAAACGCCAGGATTGTTACGCAGCACCTCTTCCAGCAGATATTGCCCTACGCCGCGCCGCCGGGTGACTTCCCGCACTCGCAGGGAATCCATCGCTCCCTCGGTGCCGCTTAAGGTTACTCGCACGGCAGCGAGCAGGCGCTCGTTAAAACGCGCGGCGTAAATACGGTGGGAATCGTCAACCTGTAAAGAGGAAGGAGAATACTCCGGCCAGATCTTTTGCAGGTCAATCCGATCCTGGTCGCTAAAGTTTTCTAATCGAATGATGGTCAGCTTCATGGGGAACCCGTACAAATCACAAAAGTGGAACCAGTGTAGCGAAATAATTTAATCGGAGGCTTTCTCTTTTTTATTTCTTTTGGCAGGTGATTAATTTTTTTTCAGCAATAATTACAAATTAAAAACATTATAGAATGAAAATTGTCCAGCATAATCCCCTGAATGGTAGTGAATTATTCCGCCCTTTGTACCGTTATTTTATGCTGACAACTGCGCTTTTTTCTGTTTATCTATCAATTAATTCAGAATATTATCTGTTCTTAATCGACTGAAAAATAGGGATTTTAATCGATATCATCACAAAAAACTGCGCTAAACCCTTAATCGGACAGGCAAAAACAGCGCAGTATAAAAAAGAACAGTCTGATTTGTTAACACATAAAAAACAAAGCAACACAACATTACGAGTGGGGATTTTTGACTATGAAACGGAATGCGAAAACTATCATCGCAGGGATGATTGCACTGGCAATTTCACACACTGCTTTAGCCGACGATATTAAAGTTGCCGTTGTCGGCGCGATGTCCGGCCCGATTGCCCAGTGGGGCGATATGGAATTTAACGGCGCGCGTCAGGCGATTAAAGACATTAATGCTAAAGGGGGAATTAAAGGCGATAAGCTGGTTGGCGTGGAATATGACGACGCCTGCGACCCAAAACAAGCCGTTGCGGTCGCCAACAAAATCGTTAACGACGGCATTAAATACGTTATAGGCCATCTGTGTTCCTCTTCTACCCAACCTGCGTCGGATATCTACGAAGACGAAGGTATTCTGATGATCTCGCCGGGAGCGACCAACCCGGAGCTGACTCAACGCGGTTATCAACACATCATGCGTACTGCCGGGCTGGACTCTTCCCAGGGGCCTACGGCAGCAAAATACATTCTTGAGACGGTGAAGCCCCAGCGCATCGCCATCATTCACGACAAACAACAATATGGCGAAGGGCTGGCGCGTTCGGTGCAGGACGGGCTGAAAGCGGCTAACGCTAACGTCGTCTTCTTCGACGGCATTACCGCTGGTGAGAAAGATTTCTCCGCGCTGATTGCCCGCCTGAAAAAAGAAAACATCGACTTCGTTTACTACGGCGGTTACTACCCGGAAATGGGGCAGATGCTGCGCCAGGCGCGTTCCGTTGGCCTGAAAACTCAGTTTATGGGGCCGGAAGGTGTGGGTAATGCGTCGCTGTCGAATATTGCCGGCGATGCTGCCGAAGGTATGTTGGTCACTATGCCAAAACGCTATGACCAGGATCCGGCAAACCAGGGCATCGTTGATGCACTGAAAGCAGACAAGAAAGATCCGTCCGGGCCTTATGTCTGGATCACTTACGCGGCGGTGCAATCTCTGGCGACTGCCCTTGAGCGTACCGGCAGCGATGAGCCGCTGGCGCTGGTGAAAGATTTAAAAGCTAACGGTGCAAACACCGTGATTGGGCCGCTGAACTGGGATGAAAAAGGCGATCTGAAGGGATTTGATTTTGGTGTCTTCCAGTGGCACGCCGACGGTTCATCCACGGCAGCCAAGTGAAAATCCCACCGCCCGTGAAATGCGGGCGGGTTTAGAAAGGTTACCTTATGTCTGAGCAGTTTTTGTATTTCTTGCAGCAGATGTTTAACGGCGTCACGCTGGGCAGTACTTACGCGCTGATAGCCATCGGCTACACCATGGTTTACGGCATTATCGGCATGATCAACTTCGCCCACGGCGAGGTTTACATGATTGGCAGCTACGTCTCCTTTATGATCATCGCTGCGCTGATGATGATGGGCATTGATACCGGCTGGCTGCTGGTGGCGGCGGGATTTGTCGGCGCAATCGTCATTGCCAGCGCCTACGGCTGGAGTATCGAACGGGTGGCCTATCGCCCGGTGCGTAACTCTAAACGCCTGATTGCCCTCATTTCTGCAATCGGTATGTCTATCTTCCTACAAAACTACGTCAGCCTGACCGAAGGTTCACGCGACGTGGCGCTGCCCAGCCTGTTTAACGGTCAGTGGGTGGTGGGTCATAGCGAAAACTTCTCTGCGTCTATTACCACCATGCAGGCGGTGATCTGGATTGTTACCTTCCTCGCCATGCTGGCGCTGACGATTTTCATTCGCTATTCCCGTATGGGGCGCGCCTGTCGTGCCTGCGCCGAAGACCTGAAAATGGCGAGCCTGCTTGGCATCAATACCGACCGGGTAATTGCGCTGACCTTTGTGATTGGCGCGGCGATGGCGGCGGTGGCGGGTGTGCTGCTCGGTCAGTTCTACGGCGTGATTAACCCCTATATTGGCTTTATGGCCGGGATGAAAGCCTTCACCGCAGCGGTACTCGGCGGGATTGGCAGTATTCCTGGGGCGATGATTGGCGGGTTGATTCTGGGGATTGCGGAGGCGCTCTCTTCGGCTTATCTGAGTACGGAATATAAAGATGTGGTCTCATTCGCCCTGCTGATTCTGGTTCTGCTGGTGATGCCGACCGGTATTCTGGGTCGTCCGGAGGTAGAGAAAGTATGAAACCGATGCATATTGCAATGGCGCTGCTCTCTGCTGCGATGTTCTTTGTTCTGGCGGGCGTCTTTATGGGCGTGCAACTGGAGCTGGATGGCACCAAACTGGTGGTCGACAGTGCTTCAGATATCCGTTGGCAGTGGGTATTTATCGGTACGGCGGTGGTCTTTTTCTTCCAGCTTGTGCGACCTGCTTTCCAGAAGGGGTTGAAAAGCGTTTCCGGGCCGAAGTTTATTTTGCCTGCGATTGATGGCTCCACGGTGAAGCAGAAACTGTTCCTCGTGGCGTTGCTGGTGCTTGCGGTGGCGTGGCCGTTTATGGTCTCACGCGGGACGGTGGATATCGCCACCCTGACCATGATCTACATTATCCTCGGCCTCGGGCTAAACGTGGTGGTGGGGCTTTCCGGCCTGCTGGTGCTAGGGTACGGCGGCTTTTACGCCATTGGTGCTTACACCTTTGCGCTGCTCAATCACTATTACGGTCTGGGCTTTTGGACCTGCCTGCCAATTGCCGGGTTAATGGCAGCGGCGGCGGGCTTCCTTCTTGGCTTCCCGGTGCTGCGTCTGCGTGGTGATTATCTGGCGATCGTTACCCTCGGTTTCGGCGAAATTGTGCGCATATTGCTGCTCAATAACACCGAAATTACCGGGGGGCCGAACGGTATCAGTCAGATCCCGAAACCCACTTTCTTCGGTCTTGAGTTCAGTCGTACCGCTCGTGAAGGCGGCTGGGATACCTTCAGCAATTTCTTTGGCCTGAAATACGATCCCTCCGATCGCGTCATCTTCCTCTATCTGGTGGCCTTGTTGCTGGTGGTGCTAAGTCTGTTTGTCATTAACCGCTTACTGCGGATGCCGCTGGGGCGTGCGTGGGAAGCGTTGCGTGAAGACGAGATCGCCTGCCGTTCGCTGGGCTTAAGCCCGCGCCGTATTAAGCTGACCGCTTTTACCATCAGCGCCGCGTTTGCGGGTTTCGCCGGAACGCTGTTTGCTGCGCGTCAGGGCTTTGTCAGCCCGGAATCCTTCACCTTTGCCGAATCAGCCTTTGTACTGGCGATAGTGGTGCTCGGTGGCATGGGGTCGCAGTTCGCGGTGATTCTGGCGGCAATTTTGCTGGTGGTATCGCGCGAGTTGATGCGTGATTTCAACGAATACAGCATGTTAATGCTCGGTGGCTTGATGGTGCTGATGATGATCTGGCGTCCGCAGGGCTTGCTGCCCATGACGCGCCCGCAACTCAAGCTGAAAAACGGCGCAGAGAAAGGAGAGCAGGCATGAATCAGCCCTTATTATCTGTTAACGGCCTGATGATGCGCTTCGGCGGCCTGCTGGCGGTGAACAACGTCAATCTTGAACTGTACCCGCAGGAGATCGTCTCGTTAATCGGCCCTAACGGAGCCGGAAAAACCACGGTCTTTAACTGCCTGACCGGATTCTACAAACCCACCGGCGGCACCATTTTACTGCGCGATCAGCATCTGGAAGGTTTGCCGGGTCAGCAAATTGCCCGCATGGGCGTGGTGCGCACCTTCCAGCATGTGCGTCTGTTCCGTGAAATGACGGTAATTGAAAACCTGCTGGTGGCGCAGCATCAGCAGCTGAAAACCGGGCTGTTCTCCGGCCTGTTGAAAACGCCTTCTTTCCGTCGCGCCCAGAGTGAGGCGCTCGACCGCGCCGCAACCTGGCTGGAACGCATTGGTTTACTGGAACACGCCAACCGGCAGGCGAGCAACCTGGCTTATGGCGACCAGCGTCGTCTGGAGATCGCCCGCTGCATGGTGACGCAGCCGGAGATTTTAATGCTCGACGAACCTGCGGCAGGTCTTAACCCGAAAGAGACCAAAGAGCTGGATGAGCTGATTGCCGAGCTTCGCAATCATCACAACACCACTATCTTGTTGATTGAACACGATATGAAGCTGGTGATGGGAATTTCGGACCGAATTTACGTGGTCAATCAGGGGACGCCGCTGGCAAACGGTACGCCGGAGCAGATCCGTAATAACCCGGACGTGATCCGTGCCTATTTAGGTGAGGCATAAGATGGAAAAAGTCATGTTGTCCTTTGACAAAGTCAGCGCCCACTACGGCAAAATCCAGGCGCTGCATGAGGTGAGCCTGCATATCAATCAGGGCGAGATTGTCACCCTCATTGGCGCGAACGGGGCGGGGAAAACCACCTTGCTTGGTACGTTATGCGGCGATCCGCGCGCCACCAACGGGCGAATTGTGTTTGATGATAAAGACATTACCGACTGGCAGACGGCGAAAATCATGCGCGAAGCGGTAGCGATTGTCCCGGAAGGGCGTCGCGTCTTCTCGCGGATGACGGTGGAAGAGAACCTGGCGATGGGCGGCTTTTTTGCCGAACGCGACCAGTTCCAGGAGCGCATAAAGTGGGTGTATGAACTGTTCCCGCGTCTCCATGAGCGCCGTGTTCAGCGGGCGGGCACCATGTCCGGCGGTGAACAGCAGATGCTGGCGATTGGTCGTGCGCTGATGAGCAACCCGCGTTTGTTGTTGCTTGATGAGCCATCGCTCGGTCTTGCGCCGATTATCATCCAGCAAATTTTCGACACCATCGAGCAGCTGCGCGAGCAGGGGATGACTATCTTCCTCGTCGAGCAGAACGCCAACCAGGCGCTAAAGCTGGCGGATCGCGGCTACGTGCTGGAAAACGGCCATGTGGTGCTCTCCGATACTGGTGATGCACTACTGGCGAATGAAGCGGTGAGAAGTGCGTATTTAGGCGGGTAATAACACGTTGATTGATAGGGAGTCAAAAGACTCCTTTGAGACAGGTGACAAATGTAAAATTGCCTGATGCGCTGCGCTTATCAGGCCTACTGGGTGAGTGGCAATATGTTGAATTTGCACGATCTTGTAGGCCTGATAAGGCGTTTACGCTGCATCCGGCATGAAACGATGAGCAATCTGTAGAGTTTGATTCAGACCTTCTATATTTTCCCGCTTATCCGTGTCCCATCTCCCATTTTCCCTCACCCGTGCCGTCACCGCCTTGTCAACTTTCTGACACCTTACTATCTTACAAATGTAACAAAAAAGTTATTTTTCTGTAATTCGAGCATGTCATGTTACCCCGCGAGCATAAAACGCGTGAATTCGCGCATTCGGTACAACAAGAGAGATAAACGATGAAACCGTTACATTATACAGCTTCAGCACTGGCGCTCGGACTGGCGTTAATGGGGAATGCACAGGCAGTGACGACCATTCCGTTCTGGCATTCTATGGAAGGGGAACTGGGTAAAGAGGTTGATTCTCTGGCTCAACGTTTTAACGCCGAAAACCCGGATTACAAAATTGTACCGACCTACAAAGGCAACTACGAACAGAATTTAAGCGCGGGGATTGCCGCATTTCGTACCGGCAACGCGCCGGCTATTTTGCAGGTTTATGAAGTTGGCACCGCTACCATGATGGCGTCGAAAGCCATTAAACCGGTATATGACGTGTTTAAAGAGGCGGGGATTAACTTCGATGAGTCGCAGTTTGTGCCGACGGTTTCAGGTTACTACTCCGACAGCAAAACCGGCCACTTACTCTCCCAGCCGTTCAACAGCTCGACTCCCGTTCTCTATTACAACAAAGACGCTTTCAAGAAAGCGGGTTTAGACCCGGAACAGCCGCCGAAAACCTGGCAGGATCTGGCGGACTATGCCGCAAAACTGAAAGCCTCCGGTATGAAGTGCGGCTACGCCAGCGGCTGGCAGGGCTGGATCCAACTGGAAAACTTTAGCGCCTGGAACGGTCTGCCGTTTGCCAGCAAAAACAACGGTTTTGACGGCACGGACGCGGTGCTGGAGTTCAACAAGCCGGAGCAGGTGAAACACATTGCCATGCTCGAGGAGATGAACAAGAAGGGCGACTTCAGCTACGTCGGTCGTAAGGATGAATCCACCGAGAAGTTCTATAACGGTGATTGCGCGATGACGACCGCTTCTTCCGGTTCTCTTGCCAACATTCGCGAGTACGCCAAATTTAACTACGGCGTAGGCATGATGCCTTACGACGCCGATGCGAAAGATGCGCCACAAAACGCCATTATCGGCGGGGCCAGCCTGTGGGTGATGCAGGGCAAAGATAAAGAAACTTATACAGGTGTGGCGAAGTTCCTCGACTTCCTCGCGAAGCCAGAAAACGCTGCTGAGTGGCATCAGAAAACCGGTTATCTGCCGATCACCAAAGCGGCGTATGACCTGACCCGTGAGCAGGGCTTTTACGAGAAAAACCCTGGGGCGGATACCGCGACGCGTCAGATGCTGAACAAGCCGCCGTTGCCGTTCACCAAAGGGCTGCGTCTGGGCAACATGCCGCAGATCCGCGTGATTGTGGATGAAGAGCTGGAGAGCGTGTGGACCGGCAAGAAGACGCCACAGCAGGCGCTGGATACCGCCGTTGAGCGTGGGAATCAGTTACTGCGCCGCTTTGAGCAGTCTACGAAGTCTTAATTCTCTTACCCTCACCCTAACCCTCTCCCTAAGGGAGAGGGGACCGATCGGCGTGGTGGAAAAGTATGCACCGCCTTTCTCCCTCGCCCCTCTGGGAGAGGGCGGGGTGAGGGGAACACAACACGAAGAGTTTATTTATGTCATCATCCCGTCCGGTGTTCCGCTCGCGCTGGCTGCCCTATTTGCTGGTCGCGCCGCAGCTCATCATCACCGTTATCTTTTTTATCTGGCCTGCGGGCGAAGCGTTGTGGTACTCGCTGCAAAGCGTCGATCCGTTTGGTTTCTCCAGCCAGTTTGTCGGCCTGGATAACTTCGTCACGCTGTTTCATGACAGCTACTATCTCGACTCCTTCTGGACGACGATAAAATTCAGCACCTTTGTCACCGTCAGCGGTTTGCTGGTGTCGCTGTTCTTCGCGGCGCTGGTGGAGTACATCGTGCGCGGCAGCCGTTTCTATCAAACCTTAATGCTGCTGCCTTACGCTGTGGCACCCGCCGTTGCCGCCGTATTGTGGATCTTCCTGTTTAACCCTGGTCGTGGGCTGATCACTCATTTTCTCGCTGAGTTCGGCTACGACTGGAACCACGCGCAAAACAGCGGTCAGGCGATGTTCCTGGTGGTGTTTGCCTCGGTGTGGAAGCAAATCAGCTACAACTTTCTGTTCTTCTATGCCGCGCTACAATCCATTCCCCGTTCGTTGATTGAAGCCGCAGCCATCGACGGCGCAGGGCCGATTCGCCGCTTCTTTAAGATCGCGCTGCCGCTTATCGCCCCGGTGAGTTTCTTCCTGCTGGTGGTGAACCTGGTCTACGCCTTCTTCGATACCTTCCCGGTAATCGACGCCGCCACGTCCGGCGGACCCGTTCAGGCCACCACGACGCTGATTTATAAGATCTACCGCGAAGGCTTTACCGGGCTGGATCTGGCTTCTTCTGCCGCGCAGTCGGTGGTGTTGATGTTCCTCGTCATCGTGCTGACGGTGGTGCAGTTCCGCTATGTTGAAAGCAAGGTGCGTTACCAATGATTGAGAACCGTCCGTGGCTGACGATATTCAGCCATACCATGCTGATCCTCGGGATCGCGGTGATCCTCTTCCCGCTGTACGTGGCGTTTGTCGCGGCGACGCTGGATAAACAGGCCGTCTACGCCGCGCCGATGACGCTCATCCCCGGCACGCATCTGCTGGAAAACATCCACAACATCTGGGTAAACGGGGTAGGCACGAATAGCGCGCCGTTCTGGCGGATGTTGCTTAACAGCTTTGTGATGGCGTTCAGCATTACGCTCGGCAAAATTACCGTCTCGATGCTCTCGGCATTTGCCATTGTCTGGTTTCGTTTTCCGCTACGTAACCTATTCTTCTGGATGATTTTTATCACCCTGATGCTGCCGGTTGAAGTACGTATCTTCCCGACGGTGGAAGTCATCGCCAACCTGAAAATGCTCGACAGCTACGCCGGTTTAACGCTGCCGCTGATGGCCTCGGCGACCGCTACCTTCCTGTTCCGCCAGTTCTTTATGACGCTGCCGGATGAGCTGGTGGAAGCGGCGCGGATCGACGGCGCATCGCCAATGCGCTTCTTTTGCGACATCGTTTTTCCGTTGTCCAAAACTAATCTGGCGGCGCTGTTTGTGATCACCTTTATCTACGGCTGGAACCAGTATTTGTGGCCGTTGTTGATTATTACCGACGTTGATCTCGGCACCACCGTGGCAGGGATTAAAGGGATGATCGCTACTGGCGAAGGCACAACGGAATGGAACTCGGTGATGGCGGCGATGTTGTTAACCCTGATCCCACCAGTAGTGATTGTTTTAGTGATGCAGCGTGCCTTCGTGCGCGGCCTGGTCGATAGTGAGAAATAAGATGGCAGGACTGAAATTACAGGCAGTAACCAAAAGCTGGGATGGCAAAACCCAGGTGATTAAACCGCTGACCCTTGATGTGGCGGATGGCGAATTTATCGTGATGGTCGGGCCATCTGGCTGCGGGAAATCGACGCTGCTGCGCATGGTTGCCGGGCTGGAGCGGGTGACCGAGGGCGATATCTGGATCAACAATGAGCGTGTGACCGAAATGGAGCCGAAAGATCGCGGGATTGCGATGGTGTTCCAGAACTACGCGCTTTATCCGCATATGAGTGTCGAAGAAAACATGGCGTGGGGGCTGAAAATTCGCGGCATGGGCAAGCAGCAAATTGCCGAACGTGTTAAAGAAGCGGCGCGCATTCTGGAACTGGACGGCCTGCTTAAGCGCCGACCGCGCGAGCTTTCCGGCGGGCAGCGCCAGCGTGTGGCGATGGGGCGCGCGATTGTGCGCGATCCGGCGGTATTTTTGTTTGATGAGCCGCTCTCTAACCTCGATGCCAAGCTGCGCGTGCAGATGCGCCTTGAGTTGCAGCAGTTGCACCGTCGCCTGAAAACAACTTCACTCTACGTTACTCACGATCAGGTTGAGGCGATGACGCTCGCCCAGCGGGTGATGGTGATGAACGGCGGCGTTGCTGAACAGATTGGCACACCGGTGGAAGTGTACGAAAAGCCCGCCAGCCTGTTTGTGGCGAGTTTTATCGGCAGTCCGGCGATGAACCTGCTGACAGGACGTGTGAATAACGAAGGCACACATTTCGAACTGGACGGCGGTATCGCGCTGCCGCTAAACGGTGGCTGCCGTCAGTATGCAGGACGTAAAATGACCCTCGGTATTCGCCCGGAACATATTGCGTTAAGCTCACAAACAGAAGGCGGCGTACCGCTGGTGATGGATACGCTGGAGATCCTCGGCGCTGATAACCTGGCGCACGGACGCTGGGGCGAACAGAAGCTGGTGGTAAGACTGGCGCATCAGGAGCGCCCGACGGCAGGCAGCACGCTGTGGCTGCATCTGCCGGAAAATCAGCTACATCTTTTTGATGGTGAAACAGGACAACGAGTATGAGTAACTGGCCTTATCCCCGCATCGTCGCCCATCGTGGCGGCGGTAAACTGGCTCCGGAAAACACCCTGGCGGCAATCGATGTGGGGGCAAAATACGGTCATAAGATGATCGAATTTGACGCGAAGTTATCGAAAGATGGCGAGATCTTCTTGCTCCATGACGATAATCTCGAACGTACCAGCAACGGTTGGGGCGTCGCGGGTGAGCTGAACTGGCAGGATTTACTGCGCGTGGATGCAGGCAGTTGGTACAGCAAAGCGTTTAAAGGCGAGCCGTTGCCTTTGCTTTCGCAAGTAGCAGAACGCTGCCACGAACACGGGATGATGGCGAATATCGAAATCAAACCCACCACTGGCACTGGGCCATTAACGGGCAAAATGGTGGCGCTGGCGGCGCGCGAGCTTTGGGCAGGTATGACGCCGCCGCTGCTGTCATCGTTTGAGATTGATGCTTTAGAAGCTGCGCAACAGGCTGCACCGGAACTGCCGCGTGGTTTATTGCTTGATGAGTGGCGCGACGACTGGCGAGAACTGACCGCGCGGCTGGGCTGCGTCTCTATTCATCTCAATCATAAGTTACTCGATAAAGCGCGAGTGAGGCAGTTGAAAGACGCCGGATTACGGATTCTGGTTTATACCGTCAATAAACCCCAGCGCGCGACAGAGTTGCTGCGCTGGGGCGTGGATTGCATCTGTACCGATGCGATTGACGTGATTGGTCCGAACTTTACGGCCCAATAGTTTTCAACGGAATATCAGGCTGCGGCGTGCTGGGCTGATTCAGCATGTCGCCGTTTCTCCTCTCCGGCAGCATATGCTGCTGATTCAACGAACTATCCATATTATGGTTGCCGTTTAACATCCCGCCGTTGGTGTTGGGCAGCATTTGCTGCCGGGCGGGATTTAGCTCCCCCGGCTGCGACTGCAATACCCGCTGCGAGTTACTGTTAATCTGATTTTCTAAATGCTGCTGCTGTAATTGCGTCTGCGTTTTCAATTGTTGATTCAGCATCCCTTTTTGCTGGATTTGCTGCGTTTGCATTTGAGTTTGCATCCGCTGCTGACTGGGGATCTGATACCCCGGCTGGTTAGGGTTGTTCAGAGTATTAATGGGCTGTGCAAAGCCGACAAACGGCAGGAGTGCCGTCAAAAGCAGAAGTCGTTTCATCGCGTATCCTCCTCTGAAGATATCCTTTAAGTTTACTCGCTTCCCGGCAAAACGATGATTAATTCAGAGTTATATACCAGGCTTAGCTGGGGTTGCCCCACACATAACTGGAGAATAACGATGATAAAACCGACGTTTTTACGCCGGGCGGCGATTACAGCTTTGCTTTCAGGATGTTGTTTTAGTGCGGCAGCCGCGCCACCTGCGCCGCCGCCTGTCTCGTATGGCGTGGAGGAAGATGTCTTTCATCCGGTACGCGCGAAGCAGGGGATGGTGGCGTCTGTGGATGCTACTGCCACTCAGGTGGGGGTGGATATCCTTAAAGAAGGTGGTAATGCCGTTGATGCCGCCGTGGCGGTGGGATATGCGCTGGCGGTAACGCATCCGCAGGCGGGGAATCTGGGCGGCGGCGGTTTTATGCTGATCCGCACTAAAGATGGCAATACGACTTCTATTGATTTCCGTGAGATGGCACCCGCCAAAGCAACCCGCGATATGTTCCTCGATGATCAGGGCAACCCGGACAGCAAAAAATCACTCACTTCGCATCTGGCCTCAGGAACGCCTGGCACGGTCGCAGGCTTCTCGCTGGCGCTGGAGAAGTACGGCACCATGCCGCTGAACAAAGTGGTGCAACCGGCGTTTAAACTGGCGCGCGATGGTTTTATCGTTAACGACGCGCTGGCCGACGATCTCAAAACTTACGGCAGTGAAGTGCTGCCGAATCACGAAAACAGCAAGGCTATCTTCTGGAAAGAGGGCGAACCGCTGAAAAAGGGCGACAAGCTGGTGCAGGCGAACCTGGCAAAGAGCCTGGAGATGATTGCCGAAAACGGCCCGGACGAATTCTACAAAGGCACGATAGCGGAACAGATTGCCCAGGAGATGCAGAAAAACGGTGGCTTGATCACGAAAGAAGATTTAGCGGCCTATAAAGCGGTCGAACGCACACCGATTAGCGGCGATTATCGCGGGTATCAGGTTTACTCCATGCCACCGCCATCCTCCGGCGGGATTCATATCGTGCAGATTCTGAATATCCTGGAAAACTTCGATATGAAGAAATATGGCTTTGGCAGCGCCGATGCGATGCAAATCATGGCAGAAGCTGAGAAATACGCCTACGCCGACCGCTCGGAATATCTTGGCGACCCGGATTTTGTCAAAGTGCCGTGGCAGGCGCTGACCAATAAAGCCTATGCCAAATCCATTGCCGATCAAATTGATATCAATAAAGCGAAGCCGTCCAGCGAAATTCGCCCAGGCAAACTTGCGCCTTATGAGAGTAATCAAACAACCCATTACTCAGTGGTGGATAAAGACGGTAACGCGGTGGCGGTGACCTATACGCTGAATACCACTTTCGGTACGGGGATTGTCGCGGGTGAGAGCGGTATTCTGCTTAACAATCAGATGGATGATTTCTCAGCCAAACCAGGTGTACCGAACGTTTACGGGCTGGTAGGCGGCGATGCCAACGCCGTCGGGCCAAACAAACGCCCGCTGTCGTCGATGTCACCAACGATTGTGGTGAAGGACGGTAAAACCTGGCTGGTTACCGGTAGCCCTGGCGGTAGCCGGATTATCACCACCGTGCTGCAAATGGTAGTGAACAGCATCGATTATGGAATGAACGTCGCCGAAGCGACCAATGCGCCGCGTTTCCACCATCAGTGGTTGCCGGACGAGCTGCGAGTCGAGAAAGGATTTAGCCCGGATACACTCAAGCTGCTGGAAGCAAAAGGTCAGAAAGTGGCGCTGAAAGAGGCGATGGGCAGCACACAAAGCATTATGGTTGGGCCGGAGGGTGAGTTATACGGCGCATCCGACCCGCGCTCGGTGGATGATTTAACAGCGGGGTATTAATATCTTAAGCCCTCTCCCGGTAGGTGAGGGCTTAAATGACAAACTTAGATTGCAAATTCTTTATTTCACCCGCGCCATAAAATACGCATCGACATATTCGCCATTTCGCAACGCGTACTTTTTACCAGTTCCTTCAATCTCAAAACCGTGTTTTTTATAGACCTTAATTGCCGGGGCGTTATCGACAAACACGGTTAGTTCAATGCGATCTACCCGCAGCCAGTTGTCGCACATCTCAATCATCTCTCGCATCAGGGCGCTGGCGACGCCGCGATTGTGCCAGCGGGAGTCGACGCAGATACCAAAATCGGCAACATGACTGCGGCGCGGGCGTTGCTGCACGTCAATGGTGAGATGACCCACGACGGTTCCATCAATACAGGCGACTAACTGTTTGATGCCGGGACGATCGGCGAGTCGCTCCTGCCACAGATGATCGGAAGGATGAGGCACCTGTAGCGTGTTGTAATACACCTCCGGCTGGGCGTGAATTTGCCGAATGGCCTCGTAATCGCGCGTTTCAGCGTGGCGTATCACTATCTCACTCATTCCTCTGTCCTCTTTGGGGTAAATGTCCCTTTCAACATCATTGACTTTCAAATACGAGTCAAATGCATTTTTTTGCAAAAAGTGTTGGACAAGTGCGAATGAGAATGATTATTATTGTCTCGCGATCAGGAAGACCCTCGCGGAGAACCTGAAAGCACGACATTGCTCACATTGCTTCCAGTATTACTTAGCCAGCCGGGTGCTGGCTTTTTTTTTGCTTGTCATTTTGTCCAAGGGGAATGTTCCTCGTGTTGAGACAAATGCAAAATCGCCTGATGCGCTACGCTTATCAGCCTACAAACCTGTGCCCGAACCGTAGGTTGGATAAGGCGTTCACGCCGCATCCGGCATGATCAAAGTGCACTTTGCCAACAATCTGACGTACTGAAGCACAGGCATAGGAACCACGTCCGCTTTGCGCTAAGGTGTAAATAACCACCTTAAAAAGGACGAAATCATGGTCATCAACTGCGCCTTTATTGGCTTCGGCAAAAGCACCACCCGTTACCATCTGCCGTATGTACTTAACCGCAAGGATAGCTGGCATGTCGCGCATATTTTCCGCCGCCATGCGAAGCCGGAAGAACAGGCTCCTGTCTACTCGCATATCCATTTCACCAGCGATCTCGACGAAGTATTAAACGATCCTGACGTTAAGCTGGTTATCGTCTGCACTCACGCTGACAGCCACTTCGAGTACGCGAAGCGTGCGCTGGAAGCCGGGAAAAATGTGCTGGTCGAAAAACCGTTCACCCCGACGCTTGCGCAGGCGAAAGAGCTGTTTACGCTGGCAAAAAGCAAAGGGCTGACCGTCACGCCGTATCAGAATCGCCGCTTTGACTCCTGCTTCCTGACGGCGAAAAAAGCGATTGAAAGCGGCAAGCTGGGAGAGATTGTCGAAGTGGAAAGCCATTTTGACTACTACCGCCCGGTGGCAGAAACCAAACCTGGACTGCCGCAGGATGGCGCATTTTATGGCCTTGGCGTGCATACCCTCGACCAGATTATCTCGCTGTTCGGTCGCCCGGATCATGTGGCTTACGACATTCGCAGCCTGCGTAATAAAGCCAACCCGGATGACACCTTCGAAGCGCAGCTGTTTTATGGTGATTTGAAAGCCATCGTCAAAACCAGCCATCTGGTGAAAATCGATTATCCGAAATTTATCGTTCACGGTAAGAAAGGTACATTTATTAAATACGGTATCGACCAGCAGGAAACCAGCCTGAAGGCTAATATTATGCCGGGCGAACCGGGATTCGCAGCGGATGATTCGGTCGGTGTGCTGGAGTATGTCAATGACGAGGGCGTGACGGTAAGAGAAGAGATGAAGCCGGAGGTGGGCGACTACGGACGCGTATATGATGCGCTGTATCAAACCATCACCACCGGTGCTCCAAATTACGTCAAGGAATCTGAAGTTCTTACTAATCTGGAAATCCTTGAACGCGGTTTTGAACAAGCTTCTCCCTCTACAGTGACTCTCGCGAAGTAAGTTTGATGGCTCCTCGAATAGTTCAATTTTTTTGAACAGAGGGGTCAATTTTCACCCTCTATCATCCCAGGCGGATCGGGTCCACACTAAGCCCATCGAAAACATTCAGGGGGTGAATACAAATGATCTACTTACGCAAAGCAAATGAACGTGGTCATGCGAATCATGGCTGGCTGGACTCCTGGCACACTTTCTCTTTTGCCAATTATTACGACCCGAACTTTATGGGCTTCTCCGCGCTGCGTGTCATTAACGACGACGTGATTGAAGCAGGGCAGGGTTTCGGCACTCACCCACATAAAGATATGGAAATTTTAACCTACGTGCTGGAAGGTACTGTTGAGCATCAGGACAGCATGGGTAATAAAGAGCAGGTTCCGGCGGGCGAGTTTCAGATTATGAGTGCGGGTACGGGTATTCGTCACTCAGAGTACAACCCCAGCAGCACCGAGCGTCTGCATCTGTATCAGATCTGGATCATGCCAGAAGAAAACGGCATTACGCCGCGTTATGAACAGCGTCGCTTTGATGCCGTGCAGGGCAAACAACTGGTGCTCTCGCCGGATGCGCGTGATGGTTCGTTGAAAGTGCATCAGGATATGGAACTGTATCGCTGGGCGCTGCTGAAAGATGAACAGTCTGTGCATCAGATTGCCGCTGAACGCCGCGTCTGGATCCAGGTAGTGAAAGGCAATGTCACCATTAACGGTGTGAAAGCCTCGACCAGTGATGGTCTGGCAATCTGGGATGAGCAGGCAATCTCCATCCACGCCGATAGCGACAGTGAAATTCTGCTGTTCGATTTGCCGCCAGTCTAAATTTATCTCACAAACCTTCCTGAGGAATCAGGAAGGTTGTGATGCGTCCGTGGTAAACTAAAGGAATCTATCCCTTTTGTACCCTTCAGGACGATGAAAAAGAAAAGACCCGTACTTCAGGATGTGGCTGACCGTGTAGGCGTGACCAAAATGACGGTCAGCCGTTTTTTACGCAACCCGGAGCAGGTCTCCGTCGCCTTACGTGGCAAGATTGCCGCCGCTCTTGATGAACTGGGTTATATTCCCAACCGCGCGCCTGATATCCTCTCAAATGCCACCAGCCGGGCAATTGGCGTCCTGTTACCTTCTCTCACCAACCAGGTTTTCGCGGAAGTATTACGCGGCATCGAAAGCGTTACCGACGCGCACGGTTATCAGACTATGCTGGCGCACTACGGTTATAAACCGGAAATGGAACAAGAGCGCCTCGAATCGATGCTTTCATGGAATATCGACGGGCTGATCCTCACCGAACGTACCCACACGCCGCGCACCTTAAAGATGATTGAAGTGGCAGGTATTCCAGTGGTGGAGCTGATGGACAGTAAATCTCCGTGCCTCGATATCGCCGTCGGTTTTGATAACTTTGAAGCGGCACGCCAGATGACCACCGCCATTATTGCTCGCGGGCATCGTCACATTGCCTATCTCGGCGCACGTCTCGACGAACGTACTATCATCAAACAGAAGGGATACGAACAGGCGATGCTGGATGCCGGCCTGGTGCCATATAGCGTGATGGTTGAACAATCTTCTTCTTACTCTTCAGGTATTGAACTGATTCGCCAGGCGCGGAGGGAATATCCGCAGTTGGATGGCGTATTCTGTACCAACGATGACCTGGCTGTCGGCGCGGCGTTTGAATGTCAGCGTCTGGGGCTGAAAATTCCTGATGATATGGCAATTGCCGGTTTCCACGGCCACGATATTGGTCAGGTGATGGAGCCACGGCTGGCGAGCGTGCTGACGCCGCGTGAGCGGATGGGCAGCATTGGCGCTGAACGCCTGCTGGCGCGTATTCGTGGCGAAGCAGTGACACCGAAAATGTTAGATTTAGGTTTCACCTTGTCACCGGGCGGATCTATTTAAGCTCACAAATTTGAAGTAGCTCACACTTATACACTTAAGGCACGGATGGATATTGCTTCTGATTTTGTCCGGCTGGACAATGTTACCGATAACAGTTACCCGTAACATTTTTAATTCTTGTATTGTGGGGGCACCACTTTGAGCACGACTAACCATGATCACCACATTTACGTCTTGATGGGCGTATCGGGCAGCGGCAAATCTGCGGTCGCCAGTGAAGTGGCGCATCAACTTCATGCCGCGTTTCTTGATGGCGATTTCCTCCATCCGCGTCGCAATATCGAAAAAATGGCGTCCGGTGAACCGCTGAATGATGACGATCGCAAACCGTGGTTACAGGCGCTGAACGACGCCGCGTTTGCCATGCAGCGTACCAATAAAGTGTCGCTGATCGTCTGTTCCGCACTGAAAAAGCACTATCGCGACCTGCTGCGCGCGGGTAATCCGAATCTCTCTTTCATCTACCTGAAAGGCGATTTTGATGTAATTGAAAGCCGCCTGAAAGCGCGTAAAGGCCATTTCTTTAAAACCCAAATGCTGGTGACGCAGTTTGAAACGCTGCAAGAGCCGGGTGCGGACGAAACCGATGTACTGGTGGTGGATATCGATCAACCGCTGGAAGGTGTTGTGGCAAGCACCATTGAGGTTATTAAAAAAGGCAAATAAGTAGTGAGTACATTAACGCTTGTTTTAACAGCAGTAGGGTCTGTTTTACTGCTGCTGTTTTTAGTCATGAAAGCGCGTATGCACGCTTTCCTGGCTTTGATGGTGGTGTCTATGGGGGCTGGCCTTTTTTCCGGTATGCCGCTCGATAAAATCGCAGCGACGATGGAAAAAGGGATGGGAGGCACCCTCGGCTTCCTGGCGGTGGTTGTCGCTCTGGGAGCCATGTTTGGCAAGATCTTACATGAAACCGGCGCAGTCGATCAGATTGCCGTCAAAATGCTCAAATCCTTCGGTCACAGCCGCGCGCATTATGCCATTGGCCTTGCGGGGCTGGTTTGTGCGCTACCGCTGTTCTTTGAAGTGGCGATTGTTCTGCTGATTAGCGTTGCTTTCTCAATGGCGCGCCATACCGGCACGAACCTGGTGAAACTGGTTATCCCGTTATTCGCCGGCGTGGCGGCAGCGGCGGCGTTCTTATTGCCGGGGCCAGCGCCAATGCTGCTGGCATCGCAGATGAACGCCGACTTTGGCTGGATGATCCTGATCGGTCTGTGTGCGGCAATTCCGGGAATGATTATTGCCGGGCCGCTGTGGGGTAATTTCATCAGCCGCTACGTGGAACTGCATATTCCTGACGACATCAGCGAACCGCATCTCGGTGAAGGCAAAATGCCATCTTTCGGATTCAGCCTGTCGCTGATCTTGTTGCCGCTGGTGCTGGTAGGTCTTAAAACCATTGCCGCGCGTTTTGTGCCGGAAGGCTCTACCGCTTACGAATGGTTCGAGTTTATCGGTCATCCGTTTACCGCGATTCTGGTTGCTTGTCTGGTGGCGATTTATGGTCTGGCGATGCGTCAGGGTATGCCGAAAGACAAAGTGATGGAGATTTGCGGTCACGCGCTGCAACCGGCGGGGATCATTCTGCTGGTAATTGGTGCGGGTGGCGTGTTCAAACAGGTGCTGGTTGATTCTGGCGTAGGTCCGGCACTAGGCGAAGCGTTAACCGGGATGGGGCTGCCGATTGCGATTACCTGCTTCGTGCTGGCCGCTGCAGTGCGCATCATTCAGGGTTCTGCAACGGTTGCCTGCTTAACGGCGGTAGGGCTGGTGATGCCGGTTATTGAACAACTGAACTACTCCGGTGCGCAAATGGCGGCGCTGTCGATTTGTATCGCTGGTGGTTCGATTGTTGTCAGCCACGTTAACGACGCCGGTTTCTGGTTGTTCGGTAAATTTACCGGCGCGACCGAAGCCGAAACGCTGAAAACCTGGACCATGATGGAAACCATCCTCGGCACTGTCGGTGCTATCGTCGGGATGATTGCGTTCCAGCTGTTGAGTTAATTACCGCGACAAATTACTGCGAGCTTGCTCGCAGTAATTCATTTCTCTTTTTTCCTCTCTTCATCTTTTTGATCTCTCTCGCAAAAATACTGGCTCATTATCCGTTCTAATCACTGCGTTAACGGACGCAGGAGAAGAAGATGGAGAAACACGGAGCTGAATTGCTGTTACAGCGGATGTTAAGTAACACCACCGCTACCTTCAGGGAAGGGCAATGGGAAGCTATAGATGCGGTGGTTAATCAGCGGCGAAAACTGCTGGTTGTACAGCGCACTGGCTGGGGGAAAAGCGCCGTGTACTTCATCGCCAGTAAAATCTTCCGCGATCGCGGCGCTGGCCCGACAATTATCATCTCTCCTTTGCTTGCCCTGATGCGTAACCAGGTTGCCGCCGCTGAACGGTTAGGTATTACGGCTGAAACGTTGAATTCTACAAACAGGGAAGAATGGCAGCGCATTAGCGATAATTTGCTGCAAGGTGAGGTCGATTGCTTGCTGGTTTCCCCGGAACGTTTGGCAAACCAGGACTTTATCGAAACGGTTTTATATCCTATAGCCGATCGTATTGGCTTGCTTGTGGTCGACGAGGCGCACTGCATCTCTGATTGGGGCCACGATTTTCGCCCGGATTACCGACGTATATTAGATATTTTGCGCCAGTTGCCTGCGAATACCCCTGTTCTGGGTACAACCGCGACAGCGAATAACCGTGTCGTTGAGGATATCCGTCAGCAATTGGGTGACATTGTGATTCAGCGTGGAACGCTGGCTCGCGAAAGTTTGGCGCTTGATGCCTTAGTCTTAGGTGAACAGTCATCCCGTCTGGCATGGTTAGCGACGGTTATCCCTCAGTTTTCCAAATCGGGAATTGTTTATACCCTGACTACGCGCGATGCCGAACTTGTCGCCGAGTGGTTAAGGAAAAATGGTATCAGTGCATTTGCGTACTACAGCGGCGTGACTTGCGAAGGCGCGGAAGATTCTAATACTGCCAGGGAATATCTGGAGCAGGCACTGCTGGCAAATAAAATCAAAGTGCTGGTCGCGACGACGGCATTAGGTATGGGGTTTGATAAACCTGATTTAGGTTTCGTCATTCATTATCAGATGCCGGGGTCGATTGTTGGTTACTACCAACAGGTGGGGCGTTATAGATTCCGCAGTTGGCATATTGCTTTGTGGTGGCGAAGACCGCGCTATTCATCAATTCTTCCGTGAAAGTGCCTTTCCTGCGGAGGCACAAATTCATGAAATACTCAACGTACTTAGCGAGAATGACGGTCTTACTCTACGAGGCATTGAACAACGGACGAATCTCCGTTATGGGCAAATAGAAAAAGCACTGAAATTATTGGTAGCTGAAAATCCATCGCCTGTGGTGTATACCGAGAAATTATGGCGCAGAACTATCGTCAGTTTTTCTCCTGACCATGAACGAATTAACCATTTGATGAATCAGAGAAAAAGTGAACTGGCAGACGTTGAAAGCTATATCACGACTAAGGAGTGCAAAATGCAATTTCTGCGCCGCGCACTCGATGAGCCAAGTGCCGAACGTTGTGGTAAATGTAGCAGTTGTCTTCAGCATCCGTTGTTGTCGCCCGACATTGATAGCGGCTTACTCCATGCAGCAAATTTATTTATTAAACACGCTGACCTGCCATTAAATCTCAATAAACAGGTGGCATCTGGGGCTTTTACGCAATACGGATTTAAAGGGAACTTACCTGCGGATTTACAAGGATCTACGGGGCGAATCCTTTCTCGTTGGGGGGATTCCGGGTGGGGAAAGCAGGTCGCACAGGAGAAAAAAATGGGGCGCTTCAGTGATGAGCTGGTGGAGGCATGTGCGGAAATGGTTCGCCAACGCTGGAATCCGCATCCTGAACCAACCTGGGTATGCTGCGTTCCTTCATTAAGGCACCTCGACCTGGTTCCTGATTTTGCCCGGCGACTGGCGGCGAAACTTGGCTTACCTTTTATTGATGCCATTGACAAAGTCGTGGACAATCCACCACAGAAAATACAGCAAAACCGTTTTCACCAGTGTCAAAATCTCGACGGGGCGTTTGTGATTACCCCTCCTTTGATGCCAGGCCCGGCGTTGCTGGTTGACGATATCGTGGATTCTGCATGGACGCTGACAGTTCTGACAGCACTGTTACGCCAGGCAGGTTGTCCGACGGTTTATCCTCTTGCCCTTGCTTCTACCTCGGTAAAAAATTGATGAATCTTTCAGCCAATGCACAAGCGACTCTCCTGCTAACCAGCGATTTTTCTCGCGCGGCGGCGAGTGAGCATAAACCTCTTAGCAATAGTGAATGGGGGAAGTTTGCATTATGGCTGAAGCACCAACGTATCAGTCCCGCCGATCTTCTGGTGTCGCAACCGCAAGAGAAACTTACAGGCTGGAGCGATCCGCGTATTTCTCAGGAGCGTATTATTGGCTTGCTGGCGCGCGGTCATAGTCTGGCGTTGGCGGTAGATAAGTGGCAACGCGCTGGTTTATGGATCTTAACCCGAGGCGATGCCGATTATCCCGTTCGCTTGAAAAACCGATTGCGAACGGATGCCCCTCCCGTTTTATTTGGCTGCGGGAATAAAGCATTACTGCAAGCGGAAGGTATGGCGATTGTTGGCTCACGAGATGCTCCGACTGCCGATTTGCGCTATACCCAACAACTGGCAGCGAAACTGGCTCAACAGAGGATTTGCGTTATCTCTGGTGGTGCGCGAGGTATTGATGAATGTGCAATGACGTCGGCACTAGAGGCAGGGGGAACGGCCGTTGGCGTATTAGCTGATAGCTTGTTAAAAACGAGCACGTTAGTGAAATGGCGTGAAGGGCTTATAGCAGGCAATCTGGTGTTGATTTCGCCGTTTTACCCAGAAGTACGTTTCACCGTCGGCAATGCGATGGCGCGGAATAAATATATTTATTGCCTTGCTGAAAGCGCAATGGTTGTGCGTGCGGGAATGACCGGTGGAACGATAACTGGGGCGATGGAGGCATTAAAACATCAGTGGCTGCCTGTTCTGGTTAAACCAAATCAGGATGAGCAATCAGCCAATTCACGATTAGTAGAAAATGGGGCGTCATGGAGTGCTGAACAGGCTGAAAATGTGACGATCAGACTGCCAGATGTTCCTGGGCTGATGTATGACAGAGTACGCCGTAACGCTCAACCAGAACTGTTTTCACTGCATGAAGATGACGCAAATTACGCAGGAATGCCCGCGCATACGCCTGTCGATTTTTATCAACTCTTTGTAGCGGAACTGGCGATCCTTGCAAAGGAATCGATAAGTATTGAAAGGCTGGCGTCTTGTACTGGTTTAACCATCGAACAAACTAGTGTATGGCTGAATCGCGCAGAAGAAGAGGGAAGAGTTATCCGATTGGGCGAAGGTCATTATCAGTTCAGGTAATAAAACAGGTGCCGCGTCAGGTTGTGTGCAGCACCTGTTTGAACCTTACCCCTTCATCCACATCCGAACGCCGTCGAGGAACATCTGGGTTGCCATCATCACCAGAATCAATCCCATCAGGCGTTCCAGCGCATTCACCCCTTTCTCGCCCAGCAGACGTAAAAACAGCGATGACTGTAGCAGGATGACAAATGTGCCGCCCCAGGCCAGCAGCAGGGCAATCACCAGATGCCCCATCTGATTCGGGTACTGATGAGACAGCAACATCAGCGTGGCGAGAATTGTCGGCCCGGCGACCAGTGGAATGGCTAATGGCACGATAAACGGCTCTTCACCAGCCGGAAGCCCGCTGCTGTTTCCCGAGGCGCTGGGGAAAATCATCTTAATGGCGATCAGAAACAGAATGATGCCGCCAGAAATGGAGACGGTTTCCGCCCGTAGGCTAAGAAATGCCAGAATTTTCTCACCCGCAAACAGGAACACCAGCATCACCAGGAGAGCAATAAGCAACTCTCGCACCATGATTGCCCGACGTCTTTTCGGTTCAGTATGTTTCAGTACGGACATAAAAATAGGTAGGTTTCCGAGCGGATCCATAATCAAGATCAATAAAACTGCTGCAGAAATGATTTCATTCATAACTCAAGTTCCCTGATAATTGCGTTGGACTTTCTGCGTGCTATGAAAGCAGGATAAGTCGCATTACTGATTGCTTCGCTATCATTGATTAATTTCACTTGCGACTTTGGCTGCTTTTTGTATGGTGAAAGATGTGCCACGAGGACACCGGCACATATATACAGCACACATCTTTGCAGGAAAAAAACGCTTATGAAAAATGTTGGTTTTATCGGCTGGCGCGGTATGGTCGGCTCCGTTCTCATGCAACGCATGGTTGAAGAGCGCGACTTCGACGCCATTCGCCCTGTCTTCTTTTCGACTTCCCAGCCTGGTCAGGCTGCACCGTCCTTTGGCGGTACTACCGGCACACTTCAGGATGCCTTTGATCTGGAGGCGCTGCAGGCCCTCGATATCATCGTAACCTGTCAGGGCGGCGATTATACCAACGAAATCTATCCAAAGCTCCGTGAGAACGGGTGGCAAGGTTACTGGATTGACGCAGCATCGTCTCTGCGCATGAAAGACGACGCCATCATCATCCTTGACCCGGTCAATCAGGACGTCATTACTGACGGATTAAATAAAGGCATCAGGACTTTTGTTGGCGGTAACTGTACCGTAAGCCTGATGTTGATGTCGTTAGGCGGTTTATTCGCCAATGATCTTGTTGATTGGGTTTCCGTTGCAACCTACCAGGCGGCTTCCGGCGGTGGTGCGCGACATATGCGGGAGTTGTTAACCCAGATGGGCCAACTGTATGGCCATGTGGCGGATGAACTCGCAACCCCGTCCTCTGCTATTCTCAATATTGAACGCAAAGTCACGACCTTAACCCGCAGCGGCGAGTTGCCGGTGGATAACTTTGGTGTTCCGCTGGCGGGTAGCCTGATTCCGTGGATCGACAAACAGCTTGATAACGGTCAGAGCCGCGAAGAATGGAAAGGGCAGGCGGAAACCAACAAGATCCTCAACACATCTTCTGTGATTCCGGTAGATGGTTTATGCGTGCGCGTCGGGGCATTGCGCTGCCATAGTCAGGCATTCACCATCAAATTGAAAAAAGATGTATCTATTCCGACCGTGGAAGAACTGCTGGCGGCTCACAACCCGTGGGCGAAAGTCGTACCAAACGATCGGGAAATCACTATGCGTGAGCTAACCCCAGCAGCCGTTACTGGCACGCTGACCACGCCGGTAGGCCGCCTGCGTAAGCTGAATATGGGACCAGAATTTCTGTCAGCCTTTACCGTAGGTGACCAGTTGCTGTGGGGCGCAGCGGAGCCGCTGCGCCGGATGCTTCGTCAACTGGCGTAATCTTTATTCATTAAATCTGGGGCGCAATGCCGCCCCTTTTAGTGCGTAATACAGGAGTAAGCGCAGATGTTTCATGATTTACCGGGAGTTAGATAGAGCATTGGCTATTCTTTAAGGGTGGCAGAATACATGAGTATTCACTGCCTTACCTGAAGGGAGGACGACGCAGAGAGGATGCACAGAGTGCTGCGCCGTTCAGGTCAAAAAAATGTCACAACCAGATGTCAAAAATCAGTTGGATGGGGTGACACAATAAAACAGGAAGACAAGCATGTCCGTTCGTATCGATAGAGACGTGATAAACGCGCTAATTGCAGGCCATTTTGCAGACCCATTTTCCGTACTGGGAATGCATAAAACTACAGCAGGACTGGAAGTCCGCGCCCTTTTACCTGACGCCACCGATGTGTGGGTGATTGAACCAAAAACCGGACGCAAAGTCGCTAAACTGGAGTGTCTCGACTCTCGTGGATTCTTCAGCGGCGTCATTCCACGACGTAAGAATTTTTTCCGCTATCAGTTGGCTGTTGTCTGGCATGGTCAGCAGAATCTGATTGATGACCCTTACCGTTTTGGCCCTTTAATCCAGGAAATGGATGCCTGGCTGTTATCTGAAGGTACTCACCTGCGCCCGTACGAAACCTTAGGCGCACACGCAGATACCATGGATGGCGTTACCGGCACGCGTTTTTCTGTCTGGGCACCCAATGCCCGCCGAGTCTCGGTTGTTGGGCAATTCAACTACTGGGATGGTCGTCGTCATCCGATGCGCCTGCGTAAAGAGAGCGGCATCTGGGAACTGTTTATCCCTGGCGCGCATAACGGTCAGCTCTATAAATACGAAATGATTGATGCCAATGGCAATCTGCGTTTGAAGTCTGATCCTTATGCCTTTGAAGCACAGATGCGTCCGGAAACCGCTTCCCTTATTTGCGGACTGCCTGAAAAGGTCGTGCAGACCGAAGAGCGCAAAAAAGCGAATCAGTTTGATGCGCCAATCTCTATCTATGAAGTTCACCTGGGTTCCTGGCGTCGTCACACTGACAACAACTTCTGGTTAAGCTACCGCGAGCTGGCTGATCAACTGGTGCCTTACGCTAAATGGATGGGCTTTACCCATCTCGAACTGCTGCCAATTAACGAACATCCATTCGATGGTAGTTGGGGCTATCAACCGACGGGGCTGTACGCGCCAACTCGCCGTTTTGGTACTCGCGATGACTTCCGCTATTTCATTGATGCCGCACATGCAGCCGGTTTGAACATCATTCTTGACTGGGTGCCGGGGCACTTCCCGACTGATGACTTTGCGCTTGCCGAATTTGACGGAACAAATCTGTATGAACACAGCGATCCCCGTGAAGGCTACCATCAGGACTGGAATACCCTGATTTACAACTATGGGCGTCGTGAAGTCAGTAATTTCCTCGTCGGCAACGCGCTGTACTGGATTGAACGTTTTGGTATTGATGCGCTGCGTGTCGATGCGGTGGCTTCGATGATTTATCGCGACTACAGCCGTAAAGAGGGCGAGTGGATCCCCAACGAGTTTGGTGGGCGCGAGAATCTGGAAGCGATTGAATTTTTACGCAATACCAACCGTATTATCGGCGAGCAAGTTCCTGGCGCGGTAACAATGGCGGAGGAGTCTACCGACTTCCCTGGCGTTTCTCGTCCGCAGGATATCGGCGGCCTGGGCTTCTGGTACAAGTGGAACCTCGGCTGGATGCACGACACCCTGGACTACATGAAGCTCGACCCGGTTTATCGTCAATACCATCACGATAAACTCACCTTCGGGATGCTCTACAACTACACTGAAAACTTCGTCCTGCCGTTGTCGCACGACGAAGTGGTGCACGGCAAAAAATCGATTCTCGACAGAATGCCGGGCGATGCATGGCAGAAGTTTGCCAATCTGCGAGCCTACTATGCCTGGATGTGGGCGTTTCCGGGCAAAAAACTGCTGTTCATGGGCAATGAATTTGCTCAAGGGCGCGAGTGGAACCACGACGCCAGCCTTGACTGGCACCTGCTGGAAGGCGGCGACAACTGGCACCACGGTGTCCAGCGTCTGGTGCGCGATCTGAACCACACTTATCGCTATCACAAGGCATTGCACGAGCTGGATTTTGACGCGTATGGCTTTGAATGGCTAGTGGTGGATGACCATGAACGTTCGGTGCTGATTTTTGTTCGCCGTGATAAAGAGGGTAATGAAATTATCGTTGCCAGTAACTTTACGCCGGTGCCGCGCCATGATTATCGCTTTGGCATTAATCAGCCGGGTAAATGGCGTGAAATCCTCAATACTGATTCCATGCACTATCACGGTAGCAATACCGGTAATGGCGGCGCGGTACACAGTGATGAGATCGCCAGCCACGGTCGCCAGCATTCATTAAGCCTTACGCTACCGCCGCTGGCCACTATCTGGCTGGTTCGGGAGGGATAATGACACAACTTGCCATTGGCAATCCCGCTCCTCTTGGCGCGCATTACGACGGTCAGGGCGTTAACTTCACGCTCTTCTCCGCTCATGCCGAACGGGTAGAGCTGTGTGTGTTTGACGCTCAGGGCATCGAACATCGGTATGATTTGCCAGGACGAAGTGGTGACATCTGGCACGGTTATCTGCCGGATGCGCGCCCGGGTTTGCGTTATGGTTACCGCGTTCATGGCCCATGGCAACCCGCCATGGGGCATCGCTTTAACCCGGCGAAGTTGTTGATTGATCCTTGCGCGCGGCAAATTGTCGGGGAATTTAAAGATAACCCGCTGCTGCACGCCGGGCATAGTGATCCTGACTATCGCGACAACGCTGCTATTGCGCCGAAATGCGTAGTGGTCGTGGATCACTATGACTGGGAAGATGATGCCCCGCCGCGTACGTCGTGGGGCAGTACCATCATTTATGAAGCCCATGTCAAAGGCTTAACCTACTTGCACCCGGAGATCCCGGTCGAGATCCGTGGAACCTATAAAGCCCTGGGGCATCCGGTGATGATCAACTATTTAAAACAGTTGGGCATTACCGCACTGGAACTGCTGCCGATCGCGCAATTTGCCAGTGAGCCACGCTTGCAACGTATGGGGTTGAGTAACTACTGGGGTTACAACCCGGTGGCGCTGTTTGCACTGCATCCGGCGTATGCATGCTCGCCCGACAAGGCGTTGGATGAGTTCCGCGATGCAGTCAAAGCCCTGCACAAAGCGGGCATTGAGGTCATTCTCGACATCGTTCTCAACCACAGTGCGGAACTGGATCTCGACGGCCCGTTATTCTCCCTGCGCGGGATCGATAACCGTAGCTATTATTGGATAAGAGAAGACGGCGATTATCACAACTGGACCGGATGCGGCAATACGCTCAATTTGAGCCATCCAGCTGTGGTGGAGTACGCCAGCGCCTGTCTACGCTATTGGGTGGAAACTTGTCATGTTGATGGCTTCCGCTTCGATCTCGCTACAGTCATGGGGCGAACGCCGGAGTTTCGTCAGGATGCGCCTCTGTTTACGGCTATTCAGAATTGCCCGGTACTTTCGCAAGTGAAGCTGATTGCCGAACCGTGGGATATCGCGCCCGGTGGCTATCAGGTGGGGAATTTCCCGCCGCTGTTTGCCGAGTGGAACGATCATTTCCGCGATGCTGCCCGGCGCTTCTGGCTGCACTATAACCTGTCGCTGGGGGAGTTTGCCGGACGCTTTGCCGCTTCCAGTGATGTTTTTAAACGTAATGGCCGTCTGCCGAGTGCTGCGATTAATCTGGTCACGGCGCATGACGGTTTTACGCTTCGCGACTGCGTTTGTTTTAACCATAAACACAATGAAGCAAACGGAGAAGAAAATCGCGACGGAACCAACAACAATTACAGTAACAATCATGGTAAAGAAGGGTTAGGCGGTACTCTTGATCTGGTTGAACGGCGGCGCGACAGCATTCACGCCCTGTTAACAACGTTGTTGCTCTCCCAGGGTACGCCGATGTTACTGGCCGGTGACGAACACGGTCACAGCCAGCATGGCAATAACAATGCTTACTGTCAGGATAACCAACTAACGTGGTTGGACTGGTCGCAAGCAAGCAGTGGCTTAACCGCGTTTACCGCCGCGTTAATCCATCTGCGCAAGCGCATTCCTGCTTTGGCAGAGGATCGCTGGTGGGAAGAAGGCGACGGCAATGTCCGTTGGCTGAATCGATATGCTCAATCTTTAAGCTCGGATGAGTGGCAGAACGGGCCAAAGCAGCTGCAAATTTTGCTTTCGGATCGTTTCTTGATCGCAATAAACGCCACGCTTGAGGTAACAGAGATTGTTTTACCTGCTGGGGAGTGGCGTGCCATTCCCCCATTCGCTGGAGAGGATAACCCAGTGATTACGGCTGTCTGGCCGGGACCTGCACACGGACTGTGTGTGTTCCAGAGATGATAAAAAAGGAGTTAGTCATGATTAGTTTAGAGAAGAACGATCACTTAATGTTGGCGCGCCAGCTGCCATTGAAGTCTGTTGCCCTGATTCTGGCGGGGGGACGCGGTACTCGCCTGAAGGATTTAACCAATAAACGAGCAAAGCCTGCCGTACACTTCGGCGGCAAGTTCCGTATTATCGACTTTGCACTGTCCAACTGTATCAACTCCGGTATCCGTCGTATGGGCGTGATCACCCAGTACCAGTCTCACACTCTGGTACAGCATATTCAGCGCGGCTGGTCGTTCTTCAATGAAGAAATGAACGAGTTTGTCGATCTGCTGCCAGCGCAGCAGAGAATGAAAGGGGAGAACTGGTATCGCGGTACGGCAGATGCCGTTACCCAAAACCTCGACATTATCCGCCGTTATAAAGCGGAGTACGTAGTGATCCTGGCGGGTGACCATATCTACAAGCAAGACTACTCGCGTATGCTTATCGACCACGTCGAAAAAGGCGCACGTTGCACCGTTGCTTGTATGCCTGTACCGATTGAAGAAGCCTCTGCATTTGGCGTTATGGCGGTTGATGGAAACGATAAAATTATCGAATTTGTTGAAAAACCGGCTAACCCGCCGTCAATGCCAAACGATCCGAGCAAATCTTTAGCGAGTATGGGGATCTACGTCTTTGATGCAGAGTACCTGTATGAATTGCTGGAAGAAGACGATCGTGATGAAAACTCCAGCCACGACTTTGGTAAGGATTTGATTCCAAAAATTACCGAAGCAGGCCTCGCCTATGCGCATCCATTCCCGCTCTCTTGTGTACAGTCCGACCCGGACGCCGAGCCGTACTGGCGTGATGTTGGGACACTGGAGGCTTACTGGAAAGCGAACCTGGATCTGGCTTCTGTCGTGCCGGAACTGGATATGTACGATCGCAACTGGCCGATTCGCACCTACAATGAATCATTGCCGCCAGCGAAATTCGTTCAGGATCGCTCCGGTAGCCATGGGATGACCCTTAACTCACTGGTTTCCGGCGGTTGTGTGATCTCTGGTTCGGTGGTGGTGCAGTCCGTTCTGTTCTCACGCGTTCGCGTGAATTCATTCTGCAACATTGATTCCGCCGTATTGCTGCCGGAAGTATGGGTAGGTCGCTCGTGCCGTCTGCGTCGCTGCGTCATTGACCGCGCTTGTGTCATTCCGGAAGGAATGGTGATTGGTGAGGATGCAGAAGAGGATGCACGTCGTTTCTATCGTTCAGAAGAAGGCATTGTGCTGGTTACGCGCGAAATGCTACGGAAGTTAGGGTATAAACAGGAGCGATAATGCAGGTTTTACATGTATGTTCAGAGATGTTCCCGCTGCTTAAAACCGGCGGTCTGGCTGATGTTATTGGGGCATTACCCGCAGCACAAATCGCAGACGGCGTTGACGCTCGCGTACTGTTGCCTGCATTTCCCGATATTCGCCGTGGCGTGACCGATGCGAAGGTGGTATCTCGCCGTGATACCTTCGCCGGACATTTCACGCTGCTGTTTGGGCATTACAACGGGGTTGGCATTTACCTGATTGATGCACCGCATCTCTACGATCGTCCCGGAAGCCCGTATCACGATACCAATTTATTTGCTTACACCGACAACGTATTGCGTTTTGCACTGCTCGGGTGGGTTGGAGCGGAGATGGCAAGCGGCCTTGACCCATTCTGGCGCCCCGATGTTGTGCACGCGCACGACTGGCATGCGGGTCTTGCGCCTGCGTATCTGGCGGCACACGGGCGTCCGGCGAAGTCGGTGTTTACTGTGCACAACCTGGCCTATCAAGGCATGTTTTATGCACATCACATGAATGACATCCAATTGCCATGGTCATTCTTTAATGTTCACGGGCTGGAATTCAACGGGCAAATCTCTTTCCTGAAGGCCGGATTGTATTACGCCGACCACATTACAGCGGTTAGTCCGACCTACGCTCGTGAGATTACTGAACCACAGTTTGCCTACGGTATGGAAGGTTTACTCCAGCAGCGTCATCGTGAAGGGCGACTTTCCGGCGTACTGAACGGCGTGGACGAGAAAATATGGAGTCCAGAGACGGACTTACTTTTAGCCTCGCGTTACACCCGCGATTCATTGGAGGATAAAGCGGAGAATAAGCGCCAGTTGCAAATCGCAATGGGGCTTAAGGTTGACGATAAAGTGCCGCTTTTTGCAGTGGTGAGCCGTCTGACCAGCCAGAAAGGACTGGATTTGGTGCTGGAAGCCTTACCGGGTCTTCTGGAACAGGGCGGACAACTGGCACTGCTCGGTGCGGGTGATCCGGTATTGCAGGAAGGTTTTCTTGCTGCAGCGGCGGAGCATCCCGGCAAGGTTGGTGTACAGATTGGTTATCACGAAGCATTTTCGCATCGCATTATGGGCGGCGCGGACGTCATTCTGGTTCCCAGTCGTTTTGAACCGTGCGGCTTAACGCAACTTTATGGATTGAAGTACGGCACGCTGCCGCTGGTGCGGCGTACCGGTGGGCTTGCTGATACGGTTTCTGACTGTTCTCTTGAGAACCTTGCAGATGGCGTCGCCAGTGGGTTTGTCTTTGAAGATAGTAATGCCTGGTCGCTGTTACGGGCTATTCGACGCGCTTTTGTTCTGTGGTCTCGCCCTTCACTGTGGCGGTTTGTGCAACGTCAGGCTATGGCAATGGATTTTAGCTGGCAGGTCGCGGCGAAGTCGTACCGTGAGCTTTACTATCGCTTGAAATAGTTTTCAGGAAACGCCTATATGAATGCTCCGTTTACATATTCATCGCCCACGCTAAGCGTAGAAGCTCTTAAGCACTCTATCGCTTACAAGCTGATGTTTACGATTGGAAAGGATCCGGTCGTCGCCAATAAACATGAATGGCTGAACGCAACGTTATTTGCTGTGCGCGATCGTCTCGTGGAGCGCTGGTTACGCTCGAATCGTGCTCAGCTGTCGCAAGAAACTCGCCAGGTTTACTACCTGTCGATGGAATTTTTGATTGGCCGTACTCTCTCCAACGCCATGCTGTCGTTAGGTATTTATGACGATGTCCAGGGTGCGCTGGAGTCGATGGGATTAAATCTCGAAGAGTTGATTGATGAAGAAAATGACCCAGGTCTCGGTAATGGTGGCCTGGGGCGTCTGGCGGCCTGCTTCCTGGATTCGCTGGCGACTTTAGGATTGCCAGGGCGTGGTTACGGCATTCGTTATGACTACGGTATGTTCAAACAGAACATCGTTAACGGCAGTCAGAAAGAGTCTCCGGACTACTGGCTGGAGTACGGCAATCCGTGGGAATTTAAACGCCACAATACGCGCTACAAAGTGCGTTTTGGCGGACGTATTCAGCAAGAAGGTAAGAAAACGCGCTGGATTGAAACCGAAGAAATTCTGGCCGTGGCTTACGACCAAATCATCCCAGGTTATGATACTGACGCGACCAACACTTTGCGTCTGTGGAGTGCACAAGCCAGTAGCGAAATTAATCTTGGTAAATTTAACCAGGGTGACTACTTCGCGGCAGTGGAAGATAAAAACCACTCTGAGAACGTATCCCGCGTGCTGTACCCGGATGACTCCACCTATTCCGGACGTGAACTGCGTTTGCGTCAGGAATACTTCCTGGTATCTTCGACCATTCAGGACATTTTAAGTCGTCATTATCAGTTGCATAAAACCTACGATAATCTGGCGGATAAAATCGCGATTCACCTCAACGACACCCATCCGGTGCTGTCGATTCCTGAGCTGATGCGTCTGCTGATCGATGAGCACAAATTTAGCTGGGACGACGCTTTTGAAGTGTGCTGCGAGGTCTTCTCCTACACCAACCACACGCTGATGAGCGAGGCGCTGGAAACCTGGCCGGTCGATATGCTGGGTAAAATTCTGCCGCGCCATTTGCAGATTATCTTTGAAATCAACGACTATTTCCTGAAAACCTTGCAGGAGCAGTATCCGAACGATACCGACCTACTGGGACGGGCGTCGATCATTGATGAATCGAATGGGCGTCGTGTGCGCATGGCCTGGCTGGCTGTTGTGGTCAGCCACAAAGTTAACGGCGTATCGGAGTTGCACTCTAATCTGATGGTGCAATCGCTGTTTGCTGACTTTGCGAAGATCTTCCCTGGACGTTTCACCAACGTTACCAACGGTGTGACCCCGCGTCGCTGGCTGGCGGTGGCGAATCCGTCGCTTTCAGGCGTGCTGGATCAACACCTCGGTCGTAACTGGCGTACCGATCTGAGTCAATTAAACGAGTTGCAACAGCATTGTGATTTTCCGATGGTCAATCATGCTGTTCATCAGGCGAAACTGGAGAACAAAAAGCGTCTGGCGGAGTACATCGCCCAACAATTGAATGTGGTGGTGAATCCGAAGGCGCTGTTTGATGTGCAAATCAAACGTATTCACGAATACAAACGTCAATTGATGAATGTGTTGCACGTGATCACCCGCTATAACCGCATCAAGGCCGATCCAGATGCGAAGTGGGTTCCACGAGTGAATATCTTTGGCGGTAAGGCGGCTTCGGCCTATTACATGGCGAAGCACATTATCCATTTGATCAATGACGTAGCGAAAGTGATCAACAACGATCCACAGATTGGCGATAAGCTGAAAGTGGTGTTTATCCCGAACTACAGCGTCAGCCTGGCGCAGCTGATCATTCCGGCAGCCGATCTTTCCGAACAAATATCGCTGGCGGGTACGGAAGCCTCCGGCACCAGCAACATGAAGTTTGCACTTAACGGCGCACTGACTATCGGTACGCTGGACGGTGCGAATGTTGAGATGCTGGATCATGTCGGTGCGGACAATATCTTTATCTTTGGTAACACTGCGGAAGAAGTGGAAGAGCTGCGTCGTCAGGGCTACAAACCGCGTGAATACTACGAGAAAGATGAAGAGCTGCATCAGGTGCTGACGCAAATCGGCAGCGGTGTGTTTAGTCCGGAAGAGCCGGGTCGCTACCGCGATCTGGTTGATTCGCTGATCAACTTTGGCGATCACTACCAGGTGCTGGCGGATTATCGCAGCTATGTCGATTGTCAGGATAAAGTTGACGAACTGTACGAGCGTCCAGAAGAGTGGACAGCCAAAGCGATGCTGAACATCGCAAATATGGGCTATTTCTCTTCTGACCGGACTATCAAAGAGTACGCCGATCTTATCTGGCATATTGATCCGGTGAGATTGTAATTTCGCCAAAAATAGAACGGGGCCAAAAGGTCCCGTTTTTTTTCGCCTTTATTTCGGAAAAGTGTCCAGCGGGGGCGAGGATACTGGAGGAGTATAATTTCGCCATTCAGAAAGAATGGACAGAATGATGCAAAACAGAAAATGGATTTTGACCTCGCTGGTAATGACTTTTTTCGGTATTCCCATACTGGCGCAATTTTTGGCAGCGGTTATTGCCATGCTGGGTGCCGGGATTGCCGCTATTCTTGAGTTTTGCAATCTACTTCTCACACCAACAATTTACCTTTTACTCAACGTTTTTATGCTGGCGCTGGGCGCGATAGTGATATTTTTCTCGGGTCGAGTGTGGGCGAGAGATAGCGCCCCAGAAAACAGAGAAATAGCCGTCTGGCGACAATGTCTTTTTTTATTACCTGCATTATTAACCCTGGTTGGCTGGATAATCACGCTACATCTGGCAGATTATCAATTTCGCCAGATGGGTTCGGGCTGGTTGGCAGATCTTATGCTTCCCTGGCTGGGCGTTTTATTAGTCACATTAGTCGGTGGTGAGTACTGGTGGATGGTCATTATTCCCGTTGGGGCGCATATCAGTTTTTCGCTGGGATACGCCTGGCCGACAAGACATCCTTTAACCGGCACATTCGGACTACGTTGCCGTAATTCACTTCTGTTTATCCTTCTCCTGCTGGGTTTTGTCGCTGGTTATCAGGCTCATTTATATAAACAGCTTAATCCTGGTGTCGGTGTTCGCGAAGATATTGATACCTGGGCCTGGCGACCCGACAAACTCAATAATCAACTGACACCACTGCGTGGTAAACCACAAATTCAGTTTACGCAAAACTGGCCACGACTCGATGGTGCTACGGCAGCGTACCCCATTTATGCCTCTGCCTTTTATGCGTTAAGCGTTATACCGGAAGATTTTCACGTCAGGGAATATCTGGATAACTCTCGCACGCCGGAGGCGTATAACAAAATCATTAAGGGCGATGCCGATATTATCTTTGTGGCGCAACCTTCTGGTGGGCAGAAAAAGCGTGCAGAGGAATCGGGCGTCACTTTGATATACGCTCCCTTTGCCCGCGAAGCATTTGTTTTCATCGTTAATGCAGATAACCCGGTTAATTCCCTGACAGAGCAACAAGTGCGTGACATCTTTAGTGGCGCTATTACCAACTGGCGTACTGTTGGCGGTAATGATCAAGAGATCCAGACCTGGCAACGCCCGGAAGACTCAGGCAGTCAGACGGTGATGCAATCACTGGTGATGAAAGATGTCCGCATGATCTCGCCGCAGGAAACCGAAGTGGCAAGCGTGATGGAAGGCATGATTAAAGTCGTTGCTGAATACCGTAATACAAACAACTCCATTGGCTATACCTTCCGCTATTACGCGACGCAAATGAATGCCGATAAGAATATCAAGTTGTTAGCGATTAACGGTATTACACCGACTGCGGAAAACATTCGTAACGGCAAATATCCGTATATAGTCGATGCTTTTATGGTGACGCGGGAAAATACGACGTCAGAAACACAAAAATTGGTGGAATGGTTTTTAACGCCACAAGGACAGAGTCTGGTGGAAGATGTGGGTTATGTACCGATGTATCCAACAATGAAATAACCCTGGAGAGAAAGGAATCAGCGCGATGAATAAATTCACCGGTGTTTTACTATTAGGCACGGCATTACTGGCGGGATGTGTCGACCGGGAAGGGTACTATAACAGTGTCAGAGAAGAAGAGAGCCATGGACTGACTTCTCTGCATGGTCAACCTGAATTACATTACAGCGAAGATTGGTCAAGATGGCCAAGAGTGTACGGCGCTACGGCCTTATACCCGCTGTATGCCTCTGCATATTATCAATTAATACCCGAGCCGAAAGATGCGGATCGAACCTCGCGTGCCTGGCAGGCGTATGGTTTGCAGCAAACCCGAACAGCAGAAGCCTACGATAGTCTAATTAAAGGTACTGCGACCGTTATTTTTGTCGCGCAACCGTCAGAAGGGCAGAAAATACGAGCAGAACAAGCGGGGGTTAAGCTGAAATATACCGCTTTCGCCCGCGAAGCCTTTGTCTTTATCGTTGATATCAAAAACCCCGTTAATTCACTTAGCGAACAGCAGGTCAAAGACATTTTTAGCGGTAAAGTGAGTCGCTGGAATAAAGTGGGCGGTAGTGACGAACGTATAAAAGTCTGGCAGAGGCCAGAGGATTCTGGAAGCCAAACGGTTATGAAGGGACTGGTTATGCAAGACACCCCAATGCTGCCAGCTAAAAAATCCACTGTAATTGATCTCATGGGCGGTTTAATTACCGAAGTAGCCGACTACCAAAATACACCATCTTCCGTTGGTTATACCTTTCATTATTATGTCACGCGTATGAATGACAACATGCTCAAAATGCGCAAGCAGATCAAATTACTGGCAATCAACGGTATCTCCCCAACTGAGGAAAATATTCGCAACGGAACTTATCCATACATTGTGGATGCTTATATGGTGACGCGTGAAAATCCTACGCCGGAAACGCAGAAATTTGTTGACTGGTTTTTAAGCCCGCAGGGACAGCAATTGGTAGAGGATGTAGGGTATGTGCCGCTGTATAAAACGTTATTAGATATTAAATAATTAAGTAAGTAGGGGGCAGATATGGATATGAAGACTTTATTACTTATCAGCAGTTGCTTACTCTTTCTTTCTGAGAGTAATGCCGCATACCAGAATATTTCACCGCCTTTCCAGCATTACACTTTAGCTTGTGAAACAGAATCCGCTAAAACAGCCCGAGCAGTGGACAGATTATCAGATCTGGGAAGACGACGGGATGATTGATGAGTGTTTATGCGCGAGGTATGACGCATCACCTGAATCATCAGGACAATAAAGATGAACAAATTCAGATTTTATATTCCTCCGGTAATTCTCGGCTTTGTCATTGTGCCGTTGTTGGTATGGCCGACGGTGGTTGCGCTGGCTGCTTTTGGTATCACGCTGAGTGTCCTGGGGGAAATGCTGTTCTCAATCCCGCTCATGATCCGGCGTATTTCACTTCTGGAATTACAACTTTGGTTATCGGCTGAATATGCGCTTGTTTTCTGTGCAATGGTGGGTGTTGGTTGGCAATTTGCTTGCAGAACGCCATCGGAACTAAAAAACAGACCTCACTGCTGGCTGGTATTCACACCAGTTTATTTCTGGTTGCTTCTGTGGAATATCATTTTCTATGTCGCGCCAGCGCGAATTGCTTTGCTGGAAAATCTGCGCAGTTTCTTTCTGAGTGTTATCTGGTTACCCCTGAATTTTTCGCCATTTTGGCCACAGCCGTGGACTGGTTTTGTCGGTCCGATAAGCGCACAGCTTGGTTTTGCGTTGGGATATTATTGCCAGTGGCGTAGTAAAAATAGAAGCCAGATACGGAAGTGGAGTGAGTGGGGAACGTGCCTGAGTTTTGTTACGTTGGGTATGATGGTGTGGGCTTTGCGGTAATTCCCTGAATCCAAAAGTTATTCAGATTGAAATTTGACCTCCGATTGTTGGCAAAGTGCGCTTTGTTCATGCCGGATGCGGCGTGAACGCCTATCCGGCCTACAAAACCATGCAAATTCAATATATTACATAAATCATGTAGGCCTGATAAGCGTAGCGCATCAGGCTGTTTTTGTGTTTGTCATCAGTCTCAGGTCAGATCGAAATCTGACCCAGCCAGCTTACGTTAAATCACGACGCCAGCGACAATTTCTGCTGCGTATACTCTACAAGCCACTGACTCACACGAGACTGTTGCTGCGCATTCAGCCACATGCCTTGTTTTGTGCGACGCCACAGGGCATCGTCGGCGCGGCGTACCCATTCGTGGTCTACCAGATATTTCAGCTCCGCTTCGTAGAACTCATGGCCGAAATCTTCCCCAAGATCGCTTATCGCCTCCGCATTGCCGAGCAGCAGCTCGCTGTTGCTGCCGTAAGTGCGTGCGTAATGACGTGCCAGCGATTCTGTAATGAACGGATAGCGGCGGCGCAGGCGGGCGGCATAATCGTCGCGATCGCCTTCAATGGCTCCACCCGGTAACACGCTCTCTTTCGTCCATGCCGGGCCAATCCCCTGATAATACGGCGTTAGTTTTTCCAGCGCATGTTCCGCCAGTTTACGATAGGTCGTCAGCTTGCCGCCAAATACCGACAGCAGCGGCGCTTTGCCATTTTCATCGTGGATATCAAGGGTGTAATCACGAGTAATAGCCTGCGGCGAGTCGGACTCATCATCACAAAGCGGGCGCACACCGGAGTAGGTCCAGACGATATCGTCACGGCTTAACTGCTTTTTAAAGTGCGTGTTATACACTTTCAGCAGGTAATTGATTTCACTCTCTTCAATCTTCACTGCTTTTGGATCGCCTTTGTATTCCACATCGGTGGTGCCGATGATGGAAAACTCATCCATCCACGGGATCACAAAGACAATACGTTTATCTTCGTTTTGCAGAATGTAGGCTTGCTTCTGGGTATGCACGCGCGGCACGACAATATGGCTGCCTTTGATCAGGCGAATGCCATAAGGCGAAGGCAGATGCATCCCGTCGTCGAAAAATTGTTTCACCCACGGGCCAGTGGCGTTAACCAGGCCGCGCGCCTGCCAGGTATATTTTTTACCGGTATCGATATCTTCCGCTTCCACAATCCACAGGCCGTTTTCGCGGCGAGCAGAGGTGGCGCGAGTCCGGGTAAGCACTTCGCCGCCTTTACGCACCACCATCTGGGCGTTGGCGAGTACCAGACGGGCGTCGTCTACCCAACAGTCGGAATATTCGAATCCGCGCTTAATTTCCGGTTTTAACACTGAATTTGCGCCAAAACGCAAACCGGTTGATCCCGGCAGGCTGGTGCGTTTACCCAGATGATCGTACATAAACAGACCAATGCGAATCATCCACGCCGGGCGCAGATGCGGACGATGCGGCAGGCGAAAACGCATCGGGAAGGCGATATGCGGGGCCATTTTCAGTAGCACTTCACGTTCAGCCAGCGCCTCGCTGACCAGGCGGAATTCATAGTGCTCAAGGTAGCGCAGGCCACCGTGAATGAGTTTTGAACTGGCGGAAGAGGTCGCACAAGCGAGATCCTGCGCCTCCAGCATCAGCACGGATAAACCGCGTCCAGCGGCGTCTGCCGCGATACCAGCACCATTGATGCCGCCACCTATCACAATCAGATCTTTGGTTTCCATGCTGCCCTCATTCACTTTCGTTAAAGCTCATAAATGTTCGTTATCGAACATATTAGCAAAGAATCGCGCTTTGGGTAACATTGAAAAAACATTTTAGAGTGATATGTATAACATTATGGCGTTTATCTGCCGCTTCAACGTAAACTGTGCGGTAAATTTGCCCACTTGTTTGTAAAGAAAGAGAGACGCATGGATCAGTTCGAATGTATTAACGTTGCCGACGCGCACCAGAAGTTGCAGGAAAAAGAGGCGGTGCTGGTCGATATTCGCGATCCACAAAGTTTCGCTATGGGTCATGCAACACAGGCTTTCCATTTGACTAACGACACGCTGGGCGCGTTTATGCGTGATAATGACTTCGATACGCCGGTCATGGTGATGTGTTATCACGGCAATAGCAGCAAAGGCGCGGCGCAGTATCTGCTGCAACAGGGCTACGATGTGGTCTATAGCATTGACGGCGGCTTTGAAGCCTGGCAGCGTCAGTTTCCCGCAGAGGTGGCGTACGGCGCGTAACGCTTTATACTGTCCCCTTTTGTGTGGAATAAGCGACAGCAACGATGTTGATGATTACCTCTTTTGCTAACCCCCGCGTGGCGCAGGCGTTTGTTGATTACATGGCGACGCAGGGCGTTATCCTCACTATTCAACAACATAACCAAAGCGATGTCTGGCTGGCGGATGAATCCCAGGCCGAACGCGTGCGGGCGGAGCTGGCGCGTTTTCTCGAAAACCCGGCAGATCCGCGTTATCTCGCCGCCAGCTGGCAGTCAGGCCATACCGATAGTGGTCTGCACTATCGCCGTTTTCCTTTCTTTGCCACCTTGCGTGAACGCGCGGGGCCGGTGACCTGGGTGATGATGATCGCCTGCGTGGTGGTGTTTATCGCCATGCAAATTATCGGCGATCAAGAAGTGATGTTATGGCTGGCCTGGCCATTCGATCCAACACTGAAATTTGAGTTCTGGGGTTACTTCACCCATGCGTTGATGCACTTCTCGCTGATGCATATCCTCTTTAACCTGCTCTGGTGGTGGTATCTCGGCGGTGCGGTAGAAAAACGTCTCGGTAGCGGTAAGCTAATTGTCATTACTCTCATTAGCGCCCTGTTAAGCGGCTATGTGCAGCAAAAATTCAGCGGGCCGTGGTTTGGCGGGCTTTCTGGCGTGGTGTATGCGCTGATGGGCTATGTCTGGCTACGCGGCGAGCGCGATCCGCAAAGTGGCATTTACCTGCAACGTGGGTTAATTATCTTTGCGCTGATCTGGATTGTCGCCGGATGGTTTGATTTGTTTGGGATGTCGATGGCGAACGGAGCACACATCGCCGGGTTAGCCGTGGGGTTAGCGATGGCTTTTGTTGATTCGCTCAATGCGCGAAAACGAAAATGATTCCAGGGATTTATAAATGAAACAAACACAACGTCACAACGGTATTATCGAACTGGTTAAACAGCAGGGTTATGTCAGTACCGAAGAGCTGGTAGAGCATTTCTCCGTCAGCCCGCAAACTATTCGCCGCGATCTCAATGAACTGGCGGAGCAGAATCTGATCCTGCGCCATCATGGCGGCGCGGCGCTGCCTTCCAGTTCCGTTAACACGCCGTGGCACGATCGTAAGGCCACCCAGACCGAAGAAAAAGAGCGTATTGCTCGTAAAGTGGCTGAGCAGATCCCCAACGGTTCAACGCTGTTTATTGATATCGGCACCACGCCGGAAGCGGTGGCACACGCGCTGCTTAATCACAGCAATTTGCGCATTGTGACCAACAATCTCAACGTTGCTAACACATTGATGGTAAAAGAAGATTTTCGCATCATTCTCGCCGGTGGCGAATTACGCAGCCGCGATGGCGGGATCATTGGCGAAGCGACGCTCGATTTTATCTCCCAGTTCCGCCTTGATTTCGGCATTCTGGGGATCAGCGGCATCGATAGCGACGGCTCGCTGCTGGAGTTCGATTACCACGAAGTTCGCACCAAACGCGCCATTATTGAGAACTCGCGCCACGTTATGCTGGTTGTCGATCACTCGAAATTTGGCCGTAACGCGATGGTCAATATGGGCAGCATCAGCATGGTAGATGCCGTCTACACCGACGCCCCGCCGCCAGTAAGCGTGATGCAGGTGCTGACGGACCACCATATTCAACTGGAGCTGTGCTGATCCTGCACGGCTTCCCACGTCAGACCAAAACGCGCCAGGTATTTGCGTAGCCGATCCGCGTCATTGACGCTGGCTTTGCCCTGGCGCGAAACGTCAAAAAGCTGGCGTCCGGCTGCGGAAAGCGACTTTGCCTGGCGGCAGATAGCGATAACGTGTTCCAGTTGCATACGGTCGAAGAGATCGATGTTTTCTGCCTCTGCGCCCAGCAAAGTCGTAAGCGCGGAGGGGCGGCTCTCCTGCCAGTTATAGCGCAGACGGTTTATCTCATCTTCAACCACGTCCAGAGTGATGCGTCCGCTAGTGGCAAAGGTGGCCATCCGCGTGACGCTGGCAGAAAGTTCGCGAAAGTTACCGCGCCATGTCGCCTGGGGAGAGGTCGCAAAAGCCAACCAGGCACGCCGCGCTTCGGTGTTAAAACGCACGCTGTCACCAGTGAGTGTGGCGTGGCGCTCCACTTCATAATCCAGGTTCGGTTCAATATCTTCCTGGCGCTGGCGTAGACCCGGCAGGGTGAAGGTCCAGAGATTGATCCGCGCGTACAGATCTTCGCGAAATTTGCCTTCGGTAACTAACTGGCGCAAATCGCGCACCGTTCCGGCGATAAGCTGAAATTCACTGCTGACCAGACGATCGCTGCCAAACGGGTAAAAGGTTTTCTCTTCAATGGCTTTCAGCAGCATTGCCTGTTCATCTGCGCCCAGTTCGCCTATCTCATCGAGAAATAACATGCCGCCGTTGGCGCTGCGTAATAATCCTTCCCGCGATTCCCGCGCCCCGGTAAATGCGCCTTTCACATGACCAAACAGCGCCGACATCGCGGTATCACCGCGCAGGGTGGCGCAGTTCACTTCCACAAACGCGCCGCTAAACTGATGTCGCGCCTGTTTTAATTCGAAAATGCGTCGCGCCAGAAATGACTTACCCGCACCAGTCGGGCCGTTAAGCAGGATCGGTGCGCGGGATTTAATCGCCACTTTTTCGATCTGCTCAATCATGCGGTTGAAGTGGGGGTTACGCGTGGCGATGCCTGATTTGAGGAAATCGAGCGTTTGCTGGCGTTCCTCGGCAAAGCGGCTGGCAATGGCGTTATAACGGCTTAAATCGAGATCGATAATCGCCACCGCGCCTGGGCTATCGGGCTGTTCTTTTTTGCGCGGTGGTGAAGTTTGCGCCAGTCGGGCGGGCAGGTAACGAGCTTCCGCCAGCAGAAACCAGCAAATTTGCGCGACGTGGGTGCCAGTGGTGATGTGAATTAAATAGTCTTCGCACTCTGGCTGAAAAGCGTAACCTCGGGCGAAATCATGCAGGCAGGCGTAAACCTCTTCGAAATCCCACGGGTTATGCAGTTCAATCTCAACACCCACGACTTCTGTTTCTGGCGAAACGCTGGCGATATCGCGTTTAAGCGTTTCAAACAGCGAGCGTGAGCGGGCGTCGTGCAACAATACCAGCCGGTCGATGACCAACGATTCTTGCTGACATAAACAGAGCGTCGGACGCCATTTTGACCAGCGTTGGCTGCCGCGTCCGGCATAATCCAGTACGGTTCCGACAAAGCCAAAAGCCACTGTTTTACGCATCTTAGATATCCTTATAAAAGACGATATTTCATTATCGGGTAAGTGACTTTATAGAAAATCTCCGTTTACGGACTTTGTGCCTTTAATTAAATAAAAACAATTAATTATAAGTTTAATTTGCTGATTTAATTTTTTGGCACGACGGTTGCAATTATCAGGACATACCAACGAAAAGAGAAAAGCAAAATGAATTATGAATTACTGAACACTGAAAATGCCCCGGTAAAAATGTGGACCAAAGGCGTGCCGGTAGAAGCCGATGCGCGTCAGCAACTTATTAATACGGCGAAGATGCCGTTCATTTTCAAACATATTGCGGTAATGCCCGACGTGCACCTCGGTAAAGGTTCTACTATTGGTAGCGTGATCCCGACCAAAGGGGCGATTATTCCGGCGGCGGTAGGTGTGGATATCGGCTGTGGAATGAACGCGCTGCGTACTGCCCTAACGGCGGCGGACCTGCCTGAAAACCTGGCGGAGCTACGTCAGGCGATTGAAACTGCCGTGCCGCACGGGCGTTCCAATAATCGTAGCCGTCGTGATAAAGGCGCATGGGAAAATCCGCCTGTTAACGTCGATGCTAAATGGGCCGAGCTTGAAGCAGGTTATCAGTGGTTAACGCAAAAATATCCGCGTTTCCTGAACACCAATAATTACAAACACCTGGGAACGCTGGGAACGGGTAACCACTTTATTGAAATCTGCCTTGATGAGTCGGATCAGGTGTGGATTATGTTGCACTCCGGTTCACGCGGAATCGGTAACGCCATCGGAACTTACTTTATCGATCTGGCGCAAAAAGAGATGCAGGAACAGCTTGAGACGTTGCCGTCGCGTGATCTGGCGTACTTTATGGAAGGTACGGAATATTTTGATGATTACCTGAAAGCCGTGGCCTGGGCGCAGCTTTTTGCCAGCCTTAACCGCGATGCGATGATGGAAAACGTGGTAACGGCGTTGCAGAGTATTACGCAGAAAACGGTAAGACTGCCGCAAACGCTGGCGATGGAAGAGATCAACTGCCACCACAACTATGTGCAAAAAGAACAGCACTTTGGCGAAGAGATCTACGTGACGCGTAAAGGCGCGGTGTCTGCGCGCGCTGGTCAATATGGAATTATTCCCGGGTCGATGGGGGCGAAAAGCTTTATCGTCCGTGGGCTGGGAAATGAAGAATCTTTCTGTTCATGCAGCCACGGTGCCGGACGCGTGATGAGCCGTACCAAAGCAAAAAAACTGTTTAGCGTGGAAGATCAGATTCGTGCCACCGCGCATGTGGAATGCCGTAAAGATGCCGAAGTGATCGACGAAATCCCGATGGCGTATAAAGATATTGATGCGGTGATGGCGGCGCAAAGCGATCTGGTGGAAGTTATCTACACCCTGCGTCAGGTAGTGTGCGTAAAAGGATAAATAATGAAAAGGATGATTGCGCTGGATGGCGCACAGGGCGAAGGCGGCGGGCAGATCCTGCGCTCGGCGCTGAGTCTGTCGATGATAACCGGTAAACCGTTCACCATCACCGGCATTCGTGCCGGACGGGCGAAACCTGGGCTGTTGCGCCAGCATCTGACGGCGGTAAAGGCAGCGACGGAAATTTGCGGAGCGACGGTGGAGGGCGCGGAGTTGGGGTCGCAGCGCCTGGTCTTCCGGCCTGGCATCGTGCGCGGCGGCGATTACCGCTTCGCCATCGGTAGCGCAGGTAGCTGCATGTTGGTGCTGCAAACGGTATTGCCCGCGCTATGGTTTGCCGACGGGTCTTCGCGTGTTGAAGTCAGCGGTGGCACCGATAACCCGTCTGCACCGCCCACCGATTTTATCTGCCGTGTGCTGGAACCGTTGCTGGCGCGGATGGGGATTCAGCAGCAAACAACGCTGTTGCGCCACGGTTTTTACCCTGCTGGCGGCGGTGTGGTGACAACAGAAGTCTCGCCTGTGGCATCACTTAACGCATTAGCGTTGAATGAGCGGGGCAACATTGTGCGACTGTGCGGTGAAGTGTTACTGGCTGGAGTGCCTCATCATGTTGGCGAAAGAGAGATGTCCGTGCTGGCTGCCAGCTTTTCCCTGAATGAGCAGAATATTCAAAGTCTGCCGCGCGAGCAGGGGCCAGGAAATACCGCTTCGCTTGAAGTCGTCAGCGAACACATCACCGAGCGTTTTTTTGCTGTTGGTGAAAAGCGTGTCAGTGCCGAAGTGGTTGCAGCCCAACTGGTGAAAGAGGTTAAACGCTACCTGGCAAGTTCGGCTGCGGTAGGGGAATATCTCGCAGACCAGTTAGTGTTGCCGATGGCGCTGGCAGGCGCGGGGGAGTTTACGGTTGCTCATCCCTCATGCCATCTGCTGACCAATATCGCGGTGGTGGAGCGTTTCTTGCCAGTGCGGTTTATTCTGGCTGAAACAGATGGCGTAACGTGGGTTAGCGTTGAATGATGCAGAGAAGCAAGTCGGATCAGGTGTGTTACCCGACCAGACTCACACCCCATATCCCATCATTTTCAGCAGTTTCTGCGCGTGCTGTACCGCAGCCTGACGGTGGGCAACGCCGAGTTTTTGATACAGATTGCGGATATGCGTTTTGATGGTGGTCGCAGCTACTTCCAGTTCGCCCGCAATTTGTTCGTTACTGTAACCGGAGTAAATCAGCCCCAGCACCTGCCATTCGCGTTGGGTCAATGGGCTGGTGCGGATCAGTTCCGGCACTTCCGGATGATTTAGCAGACGTTCGACAAAGCTCTCGTCAAAGTGAGCGAACTTGTGTCGGTGATGTTGATTGATTTCCCGCAGGATACGCTGCGCGCGGTGCTGTTCCAGTTCCGGCAGCGTATTGAGCTGAATCAGCTGGCGTAACTGCTGCGCCATCGCTTCGCCTTCGATGACAAAATGACTGATAAATCCGGTGCGATTCGCCAGTTTTAATGCGTCCAGCAGCACGCGCTGAGCGTCGCTTTTACGTCCGGCCTGCCAGTACAACTGATTGAGTAACAGCAGGTTGCGGTTCAGGTCGCTCATTAACCGCAGACTGCGGGCATTTTCGTTGAGTTCTTCGAGGACAATTTCCGCAGGTTCAAACTCGCCGAGTAAAATTTGCGCACGGGCAATGTTGCGCCATTGGCCTTGCAGGAAGTGGTTGTTCGCAAACTCCGGTTTGGCCGTGTGACGCAACCAGTTGGCAGCGGCGGCTTTGTCGCCAGTCATTTGCCAGTAAATCACGCGAACTTTGTTGGCGTTAGAGATCCAGTCGCTGTGATATTTGCCATTCCCCAGCAGGTTTTCCAGGCGGTTAAGTTGGCTGCGGGCGTTATCCAGATCGCCACGAGCCAGCGAGCATTGAATTAACATTGCCAGGCACTGAAGCTGTTGCTGGGGCTGATAAGAAGATAAAACTTCGATCCCGCTACGCGCCGAGGCTTCGGCTTCATCCAGCCGTGCCCATGCCCATAACAGTTGCGCACGGATGCGTACCAGAAACTCATGCATCGGCAACTGTTCCAGATGCTGTTCGTTAATCAACTGGAACGCTTTTTCCTGCGTTTCCCACGCAGTTTGCAGGAACCCCTGGGCAAACAGAATTTCACTTTGCTGGATTAAACTCCACAAGGCGTAGTGCCAGACATCATGCTGGCGCGCCATTTGCTCGGTTTGCTGCATAAGTGCCAGCGAGCGGGTTAGTTCACCTTTACAGTGCAACACTTCGCCAAGTACAGAGGTCGCGACAATGCGACTGTAGAACCAGCCCGGAGGCAGTTCTTCCAGTGCCTGTTTTGCCAGTCGTTCGGCTTCTTCCGGATTACCGTCGTTAATGGCTACCTGGGCGCGCAGAGCGTTAAATTCTGCGTGCATGGTGCCTTCCCTGATGCCCTGGATCTCGTGTTCGGCTCGTGCCAGCAGGGTATTTACTTCGCCGTAGCGATGCTGACTTTGCATCAACCAGGCCTGCAACAATACCAGTTGTGGATTTTCCAGCAGGCTGTCCCACGGCAGGGCTTTAAGCGACTCTTCCAGCAGCGACAGTTCGCTGTGGTTGAACAAACTCCAGGCGTGATTCAGCAGAATATCGCGCAGCATCAAAGCGTCGCCTGCCGCCAGCGCATGATGGATGGCTTCGCTGGGAAAACCTTGTTCCATCCAGCTTTCTGCGGCGGCACGGTGGATTTCCGGCAGTTCCGCCGCCAGTTCCCACTGGCAGCGTTGGCGCAGGAAGTTGCCAAACAGCGGGTGATAGCAGAACCACTCGCCAGTATCATCCATCCGTTGCAAAAACAGCCCCTGACGCTCAATCTCCTCAAGACGCATTTGCCCGTTTTCTTCGCCGGTCACGCGGGTGATTAGCGCATCATTCATCGAGCGCAAAATGGCGCTTTTTAGCAGGAAATGACGAGTGGTCAGATCAACGTTATCTAACACCTCATCGACCAGATAATCAGAAAGATGACTGGCATTGATGCCCGCCAGACGACGCGCTGATTTATGCGCCGAGTGGGTATTTTGCCTTGCTGAAAGCGCGATTAGCTGCAACGCCGTCGCCCAGCCGGACACGTCATCGCAAATCCGACTGCTTTCTGCGGCTTCAATCGGCGATGACAGACGGCAATCAAAAAACTGCTTCGCTTCCTGATGGGTAAATGTCAGTTGCTGGCTGCCAATTTCCAATAGTTGGTCACGCACGCGCAGATTGGCAATGCCCAACTGCGGAAGGTTGCGTGACAGCACCACCAGAGTGAGATTTTCTGGTTGATGGCGAATGAAGAAGCGCATTGATTCGTGGATCACCGGATTGGTGATCAAATGGTAATCGTCGATCACCAGGTAAAGTGGGCTATGCCATTCCGCCAGTTCGATGAAAAGCTGGGCAAACAGTGACGTCAGACTGGCATATTGCCGTTTTTGCGTCATTGTTTCACTGATGGCGCAGTGCCCGCTGGTTGCCTGTTGCACGGCGGCGATCAGATAGCTGGCGAAACGTTCTTGCTGGTTATCGCCTTCATCAAGCGAGTACCAGCCCAAATCGTTTTTTCCTGCCGCCCATTGGGATATGAGCGTTGTCTTCCCGTAACCCGCAGGACTTGTGATTAGCACCAGCCTGAAGTTGTTCGCGCCGGAAAGTTTAGCCAACAGGCGCTCACGAACCACAGTATGGTCGAGTCGAACCGGACGACTTAATTTTGACGGAATCAGCATAGTTAATCACTTCACTGTGGAAATTGAGGAAATATTATTTTTTTTGCGCTTCGTAATTAATAGTTATAAGTTCGGTCAGAAACCTGTGCAATGCAAGCGATGACGATTTTTTATGTGTCTGAATTTGCACTCTGTCACAATTCCAAATCTTTATTAATACTTCATCTTAAAACAAGGCAAATGCAGCGTGGATACTGGATTTTAGGGTGTTTTCTTTCAGTTCAAAAGCCTTATTAAAGCAACGATACCGCCTTAATTCCTGATGAAAGGTCTATCTAAAAAGTTGATCTTAATAAATCTATTAACAGTGAGATGACCCTCAATGGATATTTCATTACTGAAACTATTTCGCCGCTTTACTTAATTTATAGAGTTGCTTTCCGCTTTTTGATAATACGCAACGACCATTTCTTACTGTTAATAGCAGGTTTTCTGCGCTCTCTGGCATTGAGCTGATGCTTTTGCAGTTGATTGCACTACCTTTAAGTGGTCGTGATCACATTTTCTTGCTCATCCCCGTCACTCCTCCCCGCCTAATCCCCCGTAGGATGAGGAAGGTCAACATGGAGCCTGGCAAACTAACGATAACGTTGTGTTTAATATCTAAGAAAACTGGAACTCCTATGTCACAACCCATTTTTAATGAAAAGCAATTTCAGGAAGCCCTGTCACGCCAGTGGCAGCGTTATGGTTTAACTTCTGCGGCTGAGATGACTCCTCGCCAGTGGTGGTTGGCAGTAAGTGAAGCCCTGGCGGAAATGCTGCGAGCCCAGCCTTTCGTTAAACCGGCGGCGAATCAGCGCCATGTTAACTACATCTCAATGGAGTTTTTGATTGGGCGTCTGACGGGCAACAACCTGTTAAACCTCGGCTGGTATCAGGCTGTTCAGGATTCACTGAAGTCTTATGACATCAACCTGACTGACCTGTTGGAAGAAGAGATTGATCCGGCGCTGGGTAACGGTGGCCTGGGGCGTCTGGCTGCGTGTTTCCTCGACTCAATGGCGACTGTCGGGCAGTCTGCCACTGGCTATGGTCTTAACTATCAGTATGGTTTGTTCCGTCAATCCTTTGTCGATGGTAAACAGTCTGAAGCGCCAGACGACTGGCATCGCGGCAACTACCCGTGGTTTAGCCATAACGAAGCTCTGGATGTGCAGGTGGGCATCGGCGGCAAAGTGACGAAAGAGGGGCGCTGGGAACCGGAATTTACCATTACCGGGCAAGCGTGGGATCTTCCAGTGTTGGGTTACCACAACGGTGTGGCACAACCGCTGCGTTTATGGAAGGCGACTCATGCTCATCCGTTCAATCTCACCAAATTTAATGACGGTGACTTCCTGCGTGCCGAACAACAAGGCATCAATGCTGAAAAACTGACCAAAGTTCTCTATCCAAACGACAACCACACTGCGGGTAAAAAGCTGCGCCTGATGCAGCAATACTTCCAGTGTGCCTGTTCGGTGGCGGATATTCTGCGTCGCCATCATCTGGCGGGGCGTAAACTGCACGAACTGGCAGATTACGAAGTCATTCAACTGAACGATACCCACCCGACTATCGCTATTCCAGAACTGCTGCGCGTGCTGATCGATGAGCACCAGATGAGCTGGGATGACGCCTGGGCAATCACCAGCAAAACTTTCGCTTACACCAACCATACTTTGATGCCAGAAGCTCTGGAGTGCTGGGATGAGAAACTGGTAAAAGCCCTGCTGCCGCGCCATATGCAGATAATCAATGAAATCAACAACCGTTTTAAGAAACTGGTGGAAAAAACCTGGCCAGGTGATAAAGCGGTGTGGGCAAAGCTGGCGGTTGTGCATGACAAACAGGTTCGCATGGCCAATATGTGTGTGGTAAGCGGCTTTGCGGTGAACGGTGTGGCGGCGTTGCACTCGGATCTGGTGGTGAAAGACTTGTTCCCGGAATATCACCAGCTGTGGCCGAACAAATTCCATAACGTCACTAACGGCATTACCCCACGTCGCTGGATCAAACAGTGCAACCCGGCACTGGCGGCGCTGCTGGATAAATCACTGAAGAAAGAGTGGGTTAACGATCTGGATCAACTGATCCATCTGGAAAAATTCGCCGATGACGCGAAATTCCGTCAGCAATATCGCGAGATCAAACAGGCGAATAAAGTCCGTCTGGCAGAGTTTGTGAAAGCCCGTACCGGTATTGAGATCAATCCGCAGGCGATTTTCGATATTCAGATCAAACGTCTGCATGAGTACAAACGCCAGCACCTGAATCTGCTGCATATTCTGGCGCTGTATAAAGAAATTCGCGAGAACCCGCAGGCCGACCGCGTACCGCGCGTATTCCTGTTCGGCGCGAAAGCGGCGCCTGGCTACTACCTGGCGAAGAATATTATCTTTGCGATCAATAAAGTGGCTGACGTGATCAACAACGATCCGCAAGTTGGCGACAAACTGAAGGTGGTGTTCCTGCCGGATTATTGCGTTTCGGCGGCGGAAAAACTGATCCCGGCGGCGGATATCTCCGAGCAGATCTCCACTGCAGGGAAAGAGGCTTCTGGTACTGGCAACATGAAACTGGCGCTCAACGGCGCGTTAACCGTGGGTACGCTGGATGGCGCGAACGTTGAAATTGCCGAAAAAGTCGGTGAAGAAAACATCTTTATTTTTGGTCATACCGTGGAACAAGTGAAGGCAATTCTGGCCAAAGGCTACGACCCGGTGAAATGGCGGAAGAAAGATAAGGTTCTGGACGCCGTGTTGAAAGAGCTGGAAAGCGGTAAATACAGCGACGGTGATAAACATGCCTTCGACCAGATGCTGCACAGTATCGGCAAACAAGGCGGCGATCCGTATCTGGTGATGGCGGATTTCGCAGCCTATGTAGAGGCACAAAAGCAGGTGGATGTGCTGTACCGCGACCAGGAGGCCTGGACTCGCGCGGCGATCCTCAATACCGCCCGCTGCGGTATGTTTAGCTCGGATCGCTCTATTCGCGATTATCAGGCTCGTATCTGGCAGGCAAAACGCTAAGGAAGCTCGATGGAAAGCAAACGTCTGGATAATGCCGCGCTGGCGGCGGGGATCAGCCCCAATTACATCAATGCCCACGGTAAACCGCAGTCGATTAGCGCCGAAACCAAACGGCGTTTGCTTGACGCGATGCATCAACGTACCGCCACGAAAGTGGCGGTAACGCCAGTCCCGAATGTCATGGTTTATACCAGCGGCAAAAAAATGCCGATGGCGGTAGAAGGCAGCGGCGAATATAGCTGGCTGCTGACCACCGAAGAAGGTACTCAGTACAAAGGGCACGTGAGCGGTGGTAAAGCGTTCAATTTACCGACGAAGCTGCCGGAAGGTTATCACACGCTGACGCTTACCCAGGACGAACAGCGCGTGCATTGCCGGGTGATTGTCGCCCCGAAACGTTGTTACGAACCGCAGGCGTTGCTGAATAAACAAAAGCTGTGGGGGGCCTGCGTTCAGCTTTATACGCTGCGCTCGGAAAAAAACTGGGGCATTGGTGATTTTGGCGATCTCAAAGCGATGCTGGTGGATGTGGCAAAACGTGGCGGGTCGTTCATCGGTTTGAACCCGATTCATGCGCTCTATCCGGCAAACCCGGAAAGCGCCAGCCCGTATAGCCCGTCTTCTCGCCGCTGGCTGAATGTGGTTTATATCGACGTTAACGCCGTCGAAGATTTCCATCTTAGCGAAGAGGCACAGGTCTGGTGGCAGATGCCGACCACACAACAGACGCTGCAACAGGCGCGGGATGCCGACTGGGTCGATTACTCCACGGTTACCGCCCTAAAAATGACAGCATTGCGGATGGCGTGGAAAGGTTTCGCGCAACGTGATGATGAACAGATGGCAGCGTTTCGCCAGTTTGTTGCAGAGCAGGGCGATAGCTTGTTCTGGCAGGCAGCGTTTGACGCGCTACATGCACAACAAGTGAAAGAGGACGAAATGCGCTGGGGTTGGCCAGCATGGCCGCAGGCGTACCAGAATGTGGATTCACCAGAAGTGCGTCAGTTCTGCGAAGAACATCGTGATGACGTCGATTTTTATCTCTGGTTGCAGTGGCTGGCTTACAGCCAGTTTGCCGCCTGCTGGGAAATCTGCCAGGGCTATGATATGCCGGTTGGGCTGTATCGTGACCTGGCCGTTGGCGTGGCGGAAGGCGGCGCAGAAACCTGGTGCGATCGCGAACTGTATTGTCTGAAAGCGTCGGTTGGTGCGCCACCGGATATCCTCGGCCCGTTGGGGCAAAACTGGGGATTGCCGCCGATGGACCCGCATATTATCACCGCGCGCGCCTATGAACCGTTTATCGAGCTGCTGCGCGCCAATATGCAAAACTGCGGTGCGCTGCGAATTGACCATGTGATGTCGATGCTGCGTTTGTGGTGGATACCGTATGGCGAAACGGCGGATCAGGGGGCATATGTTCACTATCCGGTGGATGATCTGCTCGCTATTCTGGCGCTGGAAAGTAAACGCCATCGCTGCATGGTGATTGGCGAAGATCTTGGCACGGTGCCAGTAGAGATTGTCGGTAAGCTGCGCAGTAGTGGTGTTTACTCCTACAAAGTACTCTATTTCGAAAGCGATCACGAGAAGACGTTCCGCGCACCAAAAGCGTATCCGGAGCAGTCGATGGCGGTCGCGGCAACACACGACCTGCCTACGCTACGCGGCTACTGGGAGAGCGGGGATTTAACGCTGGGCAAAACGCTGGGGCTGTACCCGGATGAAGTGGTGCTGCGCGGTTTGTATCAGGATCGCGAACTGGCGAAGCAAGGGCTGCTGGATGCGCTGCATAAATATGGCTGTCTGCCAAAACGTGCCGGGCATAAGGCATCACTGATGGCGATGACGCCGACGCTTAATCGTGGCTTGCAACGCTATATTGCCGACAGTAATAGTGCCCTGTTAGGGCTACAGCCAGAAGACTGGCTGGATATGGCGGAACCTGTAAATATTCCTGGCACCAGTTACCAGTATAAAAACTGGCGACGTAAGCTTTCTGCAACGCTTGAGTCGATGTTTGCTGATGATGAGGTGAACAAGTTGATTAAGGATCTGGACAGGCGGCGCAGAGCGGCAGCGAAGAAATAATTTAGGAAGTGCCTGGTACACGTTACCAGGCTTTTTTTCAAGGAAAAATGATATGGACATGTCAGTCAAGGCAGACCTTGAAGATAAGATAAAAGAAAAATATACGATTGGTGACTATGAATTTGATGAAGTAAATAAATGCTTTTGGGGTGATACAGAAATCGAATTGTATCTCTATGAAGTAGATACAGATATCTGGCGAAGCTGCGATGTATGGTACTTTGATGGCTATGAAAATGGATTATCCGATCATGAGACTGAAGACCTTGTTTTCTTTGGTGATAAGGTTTCTGTAAAGAGTAAAGCCATTAAAAAATTTAATGAAAATCCCCCGGAGTTTATGGGATACAAGATATTTTATAGAAATATAGCCATTGTCTTCGAAACGCGAAGGCATCTGTTATAAGCGGCACAGAGCGGCAGCGAAGAAGAAGTAGAGTGCGGTTGATGCCGGATGCGATGCATCCGGCCATCAGTATTATCAAATCACCATATTCAGCAGCAGACAGCCTACCAGACCGCACACTGAGATAATGGTTTCCAGCATCGACCAGGATTTGATGGTCTCGCCGATAGTCAGGTTAAAGTACTCTTTGAACAGCCAGAAGCCCGGATCGTTCACGTGAGAGAAAATCACACTACCGGAACCAACCGCAATAACCATCAGCTCCGGGCTAACACCTGTCGTTGCAATCAGCGGCGCAGCGATACCACCCGCAGTGATTGCCGCAACGGTTGCAGAACCCAGCGCGATACGCAGCACAGCGGCAATAGACCACGCCATCAGCAGCGGAGAAATATTGGTTTCGTGCATCATGGAAGCAATGTATTTGTCCACGCCGCTGTCTACCAGCACCTGCTTGAACGCACCGCCACCACCGATGATTAGCAGCATCATCGCGATGATTTTGATGGAAGAAACCAGCGTGTCGTTAATCTGATCCATCGAACGGCCACGGTTCAGACCAAAGGTGAACATCGCAATCAGCACGGCAATCAATGTCGCCATCACCGGGTCACCGAGGAACTCTGCTACCGGCAGGAAAGCGTGACCTTTCGGCAGGATCATTTCAGCGATGGCACGCATCGCCATCAGTACAACCGGCACCAGAGAAGTCCAGACGCTGACGCCAAAGCTCGGCATCTCTTCTTCGCTAAAGGTTTTCGCACTGTACAGACCTTCCGGGATCGGCTTATCAATGCCTTTCAGCACGCGAGCGTAAACCGGACCCGCGAGAATCACGGTCGGGATCGCCAGAATAGTACCGTACAGCAGGGTTTTACCCATATCGGCATTGAAAATGGTGGCAATCGCAGTCGGGCCCGGATGCGGCGGCAGGAAGCCGTGGGTCACAGACAGTGCAGCCGCCATTGGTACACCAACATACAGCAGCGGGATATTGGCAGCAGCAGCGATGGTGAATACCAGCGGCAGCATCAGTACGAAGCCTACTTCATAGAACAGGGCAAAACCGACGGTAAAACCGGTCAATACCACTGCCCACTGGATGTGTTTTTTACCAAATTTGGCAATCAGCGTGGTGGCGATACGTTGCGCGCCGCCACAGTCTGCCAGCATTTTGCCCAGCATTGCGCCAAAGCCCATGATCAGGGCAAGGCTACCGAGCGTCCCGCCGACACCGGCTTTGATAGAGCCAATAACTTTATCCAGCGGCATCCCTTGCATTAATCCAACAGCAAGCGCCACCAGGACGAGAGCGATGAAGCCGTTCATTTTGAAGCGGATCATCAGGAGTAATAACAAGATAACACCGATAGCAACAATGACTAATGGCATGATTTACCTGGCCTTTAATTTGTTATGGGTAACGTCAGGTTTCTGACGACAAATCCTGGTTGTCCCAACTGGGAACAGCGATATAACGGCACCACGGCTGATGACCCCTAAAACGTATTAGTGTAGTCAGATGTTATGAGTGTGTTTGGTGCCCATGAGAATGATACGGGTAACATAATGCGCTTGAGAATCACCAGAGCGGGGTAAATTTAAATTATGAGAGGTTGGTCATATTATCGTGGGGAAACGAAGGGGGACGGAGTAAAGCTGCGCCATAAGAACAACGAAAGCCCGATAAGACACTTTAGCGTCGCATCGGGCAATCTACAAAAGAGGGGATAACTTAGTAGTAAGAGTGTTCGCCGCGCTGGTGTTCGGTGAGATCGCGCACACCTTTCAGCTCCGGGAATTCGTTCAGCAGCTGCTTTTCGATCCCTTCTTTCAGCGTTACGTCGACCATGGAACAGCCGTTACAGCCGCCACCAAATTGCAGAATGGCGTAACCGTCTTCGGTGATTTCCATCAGCGAAACGCGACCACCGTGACCGGCAAGCTGCGGGTTAATCTGCGATTGCAGCATATACTCGACGCGCTCCATTAGCGGCGCATCGTCAGCCACTTTACGCATTTTGGCGTTCGGTGCTTTCAGCGTTAGCTGGGAACCCAACTGGTCGGTAACAAAGTCGATTTCTGCATCTTCCAGGTATGGTGCGCTTAACTCATCAACATACGCGGTCAGCAGGTCAAATTTCAGGGCGGTGTCGGTGGCTTCCACAGCGTCCGGCGGACAATAAGAAACGCCGCATTCAGCGTTAGGTGTGCCAGGGTTAATCACAAATACGCGGATTTGTGTCCCTTCTTCCTGGTTTGCCAGCAGTTTGGCAAAGTGCGCTTGTGCAGCATCGGAAATACGGATCATAGTAATGGCCTAATAGTTGACTATTTTAGTTGGTTATAATACGCCCATCATCGAGGCTCTACAAGGTTCGACAAAGGCACCAGACCTGGACAGTCGCCGCACCATTGCGTAAAAGCAACTGCGCAATCTCTGCGACGGTACTTCCGGTGGTAACGACATCATCCACAATCACCATATGGAGACCTTGCACGGGCAATTCAAGGCGAAAGGCATTTTTCAGGTTGCGCTTGCGCAGACGGGCGTTGAGAAAATGCTGGGTTGCAGTGGCTCTTGTTCGTGTGACGGCTTCGCTATCCCATTGGCAGTGCAACCAGCGTGATAACGGCTGACACAGCAAATCGCTCTGATTAAATCCCCGACGCCAGTGGCGATGCCGCCATAACGGGACACTGACGATACGATCCGGCAGATGTAATTCGCTGGTGCGACGGGCGTGTAAGACTTCCAATAGTAGCAAACGTGCTAGCGCACTGGCGATTTCACTGCGCCGGGAAAACTTAAGCTGGTGGATGAGCGGACTTAAGGGCGGCGCATAGTTGGCAACAGTGAGCAGTCTTTGCCACGGCGGCGGTTTTTGCAGACAGCGACCACAGGGAAGATGTGAGTGTGTAGAGGGTAATCCACATTGCGGGCATAGCATTTTATCTGTACGTGCGGCGCGGGAGCAGACCGAGCAAATCCCCCAATGACCTAGCGCCAGCGGCATTCGGCATAGCCAGCATAATCCCGGTACTGTTAGCATATGTTCATCCTTGTAAGTCAAAAGAGAACAATAGCGGATGAATAACATCTGGTGGCAGACCAAAGGTCAGGGGAATGTTCATCTTGTGCTGCTGCACGGATGGGGACTGAATGCCGAAGTGTGGCGTTGCATTGACGAGGAACTTAGCTCGCATTTTACGTTACATCTTGTTGATCTGCCTGGCTTCGGGCGCAGTCAGGGATTTGGTGCGATGTCGCTTGCTGACATGGCTGAAGTCGTGCTGCAACAGGCACCGGATAAAGCCATTTGGTTAGGCTGGAGCCTGGGCGGGCTGGTGGCAAGTCAGATTGCATTAGCCTATCCCGAGCGTGTTCAGGCGCTGGTCACTGTAGCATCGTCGCCATGTTTTAGTGCCCGCGATGGGTGGCCGGGGATAAAACCGGACGTGCTGGCGGGTTTCCAGCAGCAGCTAAGTGAAGATTTTCAGCGTACGGTGGAGCGTTTCCTTGCGTTGCAAACCATGGGGACAGAAACTGCGCGCCAGGATGCGCGGGCGCTGAAGAAAACCGTTCTGGCATTACCGATGCCGGAGGTTGAGGTGCTCAATGGTGGGCTGGAAATCCTGAAAACGGTCGATCTTCGTCAGCCGCTGCAGAACGTACCAATGCCGTTTTTGCGATTGTATGGTTATCTCGACGGTCTGGTGCCGCGCAAAGTAGTGCCGATGCTGGATGAACTCTGGCCGCACAGCGAATCATATATTTTCGCCAAAGCGGCCCATGCGCCGTTTATTTCACATCCAGACGAGTTTTGTCAGCAGCTGGTAGCGTTGAAGCAGAGGGTGTAGGTGGCTTTAGAAATGGCGAGACAGAACTTTACTGGCTCGCCGCAGCCAACTCTTCTTCTGACACCCCGGTAAAGCGCATGATATCTGCAAGAGGGACTCCGGATTACAGCATTCTTTTGGCGATATCCAGGGCTTCCAGGCGTCGACCCAATAAATAACCAATCAGGTAACTAATAAGATATTCTCTTTCTGCATCTGTCATTAAAACCATCCTTTACGTTATTGATGATCTATTTCAGCAAGGTCTTCAACCGTCAGGCTGGTAAATCGCAGAACGTCCTCAAGAGAGACTCCGGCATCCAGCATGGTTTTGGCAATAGCACGTATACCTTTCTGAAACCCTTCCTGCCGCAATCTTTCCGCAATAGTCATTAAACTCTCCTTGTGTTTCGGTGAACGTTCGGCAACGCCGTCGATAAAATCGTTAAAACGTACCGCATCGCCAGTTTGTAGTATGTAATTAAACAGCCCTTTGATTTGTCTGTCATTAGCGTACCCACTACTTAATAAGCAAGCCATTTGCTCTACCAGCCCCATCAGGTCGCGTTGACGAATATGTTTTTGAATTAACTCCAGCAGCGCCATGCGTCGGTGCTGCATGATTTCATCATCAGGCATGACGGTGACATCAATCAGCGGAAATGCAGAGGCATAAAGCTGCCTTGCCAGTTTGGGATCGGCGAAACAATCCAGCCAACACAGCGAATAGGGATAGGGGCTTTCAATGCCGTGGTAAAACAACAACGGTACGACCATCGGCAACGTTTTGTATCCTGCATCAAGGTGGTTTTGCATTGCGGCAATGGCATAACGCATCATGCGAAATGCGATCAATTTGTTTGAGGTGCTTTGATGTTCAATCAGGCAATAGATGTATCCTGGCCCTTGCTCCGTTTTCACCGACCACAGCACGTCGGAATAGCTTTCACGCAGATCGTCATCGATAAAGCTGCTCGACTCCAGCTTGAGGGTTTTCATATCACAGAGCGCGTGAATGGGGGCCGGTAAATGGAACGCAAGAAAATCGCGTGCCGTGTCCGGTTGGCGTAAAAAGAGTTTGAACAGCGCATCGTGTGGGGTGGAACTCTGTTTTTTGCTCATGGCGTTCCTTCACCTGTTTTTTTGAATGCCGTGACTTTTCGCGCCACTCCACGGCTATGCATTAGCGAGTTTTCATCCTTGCGAGACACTTTCAGAGGAACTTACGCCACGCTGCAAGAGTTGCATTTTTATGGAAAGCCGCACGCAAAAAAGCCCGGTAGCTAATGCATACCGGGCTTTTCAAAACGAACGATGGAACAAGGTTAACGCAACATCCACCACTCACGCAGACAGGCTTTTCCTTCCGGGCAACTTTTACAACTGCCAGAGAGGCAGCCATCAGGTTCTTCCTGAATCCGTACCGCTTTGCCCATATTTTCCAGCTGTTGCAGCATAGCGTTAATCATCGGCTGCGGGGTGTTCAGCGTCTGGCTGATCTGGGTCGCTTCCATACGACCCCGTAACGCCAGCAAATCACGCACCTGAATGAGCGAAGCCATTGCCGTGTCCTTAGTGGCAATCGCCAGTGGTGCTGGTTGCGCAGCAACTGCTTACCGTTTTGCGGCTTGCCAGTAGTTCGATATCGACCCGACTACGCGCGCGGCGCAGCAGACCGATAACCACGATGTTAAACAGGACAACCACCAGAATGCACACCAGGCTGTAAGTTGGGTGCTGGCTGTAGCTGGCGACCTGATAGAACAATGTTGCCAGCGAGTAAGCGATATTTAGCCCCCACAGGATGGAGAAGCCCATCCAGCCACGGCTTGATTCACGGGCAATGGCACCCATCACCGAAATGCAAGGTACATACAGCAGGACGAATATCAGATAGCTGTAAGCTGCCGCCGCGCTACCGAATTTCTCATCCATCACGCCCATTGCCCCAGTACCCATTTCGCCGTCGCCTTTGCTGGCTTCAATTGGGTTCATCAGTACGCTAAGACTGAAGGTGTCTTTCAGGCTCTGCCAGGTTTCATCTACTGCGCTGAACAGCTCTTCACCAAGGTTAAATTCCGCCGGATTGAACTCTTCGTCCTGAATGTTTTCTGCGGTATAGAGAGTGTTGAGCGTACCGACCACCACTTCTTTCGCCATTGCGCCAGTAAACAGTCCAACCGTTGCCTGCCAGTTATCTTCATGCACGCCAATCGGCTTGAAGACTGGAGTGATCACACGGCTGACAGAGGCCAGCGCCGAGTCGTTGATGTTATCGACGATTTTCCCACTCAGCGAGAAGCTGTTGAAGGCGCTCAGGAAAATGCTAACGATGATAATCACTTTACCGGCGCGCAGGACGAAGCCTTTCAAACGCTGCCAGGTCTGGATAATCAGGCTCTTAATGTGTGGTACGTGATAGACCGGCAGCTCCATGACAAACGGCGTCGCTTCACCGCGCATAATGGTGTATTTGAGCATCAGTCCCGTCAGTACCGCCATCACAATACCGATGACATACAGCGAGAACACAGCCAGTGCGCCATTCTGCCCGAAGAACGCAGCAGCAAATACTGCGAAGATTGCCAGACGAGCACCGCAGGACATAAACGGTGCCATCATGATGGTCATCAGGCGTTCACGTGGTGCATCAAGGGTTCGTGCGCCCATTACCGACGGTACGTTACAACCAAAACCGACGATCAACGGCACAAAGGATTTACCCGGCAAGCCTAACGCCTGCATCAGACGATCCATCACAAATGCCGCACGCGCCATATACCCGGAGTCCTCGAGGAAGGAGAGGAACAGGTACATCATGCCGATCTGCGGCACCAGTGGCAGAACGGTGTTAATACCGCCACCCAGGCCCTGGGCGAGGAAGATAGTTAGCCAGTCCGGGAAGTGGAGCGTGTAGCCAATCCACTGAATACCATGCACAAAGAGTGCCACGGAACCGACGTCAAACAGTGGCTGTAGCGCCCCGCCGATGTTGATAGCCAGCAGGAACATCAGATACATCACAAAGAGGAAAATCGGCAGACCGAGGAATCGGTTGAGCACAATTTTATCCACTGCCGTGGTGAAACGGCTGGGTTCTGCCGTCAGAGTATTGCTTACCACATCGCAGATGGCCGCAATACACTGGTAACGTGCATCGGCAATGTGCAGCGCCGGATCGTCCATCTCATTAAGCAGACGGGCGAGGGCAGCATCCAGATGCTGCGACGCTTCACCGGCGTAGGCGCGGCTGTAGATATCGCCTTCCAGCATTTGCAGACCCAGCCAGCGGCGATGTTTCAGCGGGATGTCCGACGGCATCACTTTCGCCAGCGCATCGGCTTCATTGATTAGCGGCTGCGCGTAATGTACCAGTTCTACATTCTCGTTGGCTTTATAGCGGTCAATCGCCAGTTTCAGAGCTTCAATACCGCGACCACGCGTGGAAACTAGCGGGATCACCGGGCAGCCAAGACGCGCCGACAGCGCATCAATTTCAATGCGAATATTTTGCTTCTCGGCAATGTCGAGCATGTTCAGCGCCACGATGCAGGGAATGCCGAGTTCCAGCAGTTGCAGCGTCAGGTACAGGTTACGCTCAAGGTTAGACGCATCCACCACGTTAATCAGCAGATCGGCGTCGCCACTCAGAATGTAGTGACAAGCGATTTGCTCATCCAGCGAAGTTTGCGATGAGATGGTCGTCAGAGAATAAGTGCCAGGCAGGTCAACCAGAGTGACCTGATGATCGGTGGTGGAGAACTGACCCTCTTTACGTTCGACGGTAACGCCAGCCCAGTTCCCTACACGCTGGCGTGCACCGGTGAGCTGGTTAAATAAAGTTGTCTTGCCAGAATTTGGATTACCAATTAAGCCAATGGTTAATTTTTTCATTGTTATTCTCACCGTATTAACAGGAAACCGCTTCCACTTCTAATAAGGCCAGATCTTTTTTGCGTAATACCAGGCTCACACGACGGGTTTCGATATGAATGGGATCGCCGAGTGGAGCGACGCGCACCACATTAAAAGAGGAGCCAGGTAACATGCCAAGAGAAAGCAGTTTTTGGCGATATGCCGGGCTGATTTCACGGGAAAAGCCAGTGATTTTCCACGCAGTATCTGGAGTGTATTGCATAAGGGCCTACTTGTTTCTCATTAACTGGATAACTACCTCATGGGGCGTTTGACAGCGACATGAGACCAGATGATTTGCCAACGAAGGAGAGATTAAATAATCAACAATACAATGATAATGAGAATGGTTTCTATCAGCAATACTTAAAATGTGTGCGAATGTTGGTTTAGATAATAATCTGACTCAATGTTGATGTGGCTCAAGGTTATATCGGAGCAAAAATATAACTCGAATGGCGAATTATTAGGGCTGGTTAATGTTTAATTAAGGTTTTAATTGTTAATGCAGTGATAAACATTAGCAAAAATATATTGTGGATTTAGCTGTGGAATAAAAATGCCGGAGATAATTTCCGGCATTTTTATGTCAGGCAAGGCGCTCGTTGTGAGTTGCCAGATTCGGCGTGAACGCCTTATCTGGCCTACGATTTCGTGCAAATTCGAACCGTAGGCCAGTCGGGGGATTAACGTTTTTTCCCCATTGCCGCTGCCAGCGCATCCATCATCGCGCTATTACCGGCAGGCTGCGCTTCACGACCGCGCGGTTTGGCTGCCGGGCGGTTGTTTTGCGGGCGATCGTTACCGCCGCTGCGACGGGCGTTGGTTTCACCTGGCTGCTCATCCAGACGCATGGTCAGGGCGATACGTTTACGCTGAAGATCCACTTCCAGCACTTTCACCTTCACAATGTCACCCGCTTTCACCACGGTGTGCGGATCTTCCACAAACTTGTTCGACAATGATGAGATGTGAACCAGGCCGTCCTGATGCACGCCGATATCGACAAACGCACCAAAGTTGGTGACGTTGGTGACTGCGCCTTCAAGGATCATTCCCGGTTGCAGGTCGTTCATCGTCTCGACGCCATCGGCAAACTGAGCGGTTTTAAATTCCGGGCGTGGGTCACGACCCGGTTTTTCCAGCTCTTTGATGATATCGGTTACCGTCGGCACACCGAATTTCTCATCGGTAAAGTCAGAGGCTTTCAGGTTACGCAGTTCGCTGCTGTTACCCATCAGATCTTTCAGCGCCTGCTGTGTTGCCGCCAGAATACGTTCAACCACCGGATAGGCTTCCGGGTGAACGGTAGAAGCGTCAAGCGGGTTATCTCCGTGGTTAATACGCAGGAAGCCCGCGCACTGCTCGAAGGCTTTTGGCCCCAGGCGGCTCACTTTTAACAGTTGCTGACGGTTCTGGAACTGACCGTTCTCGTCACGCCAGGCAACAATGTTTTGCGCCATCATGCGCGTCAGGCCCGCCACGCGAGTTAACAGCGGAACAGAAGCAGTGTTGAGATCGACGCCAACGGCGTTAACGCAGTCTTCCACCACTGCGTCCAGTTTACGAGCCAGCTGCGTCTGGCTGACGTCATGTTGATACTGACCCACACCGATAGATTTCGGATCGATTTTCACCAGCTCTGCCAGCGGATCCTGCAAACGACGAGCGATAGACACTGCGCCACGCAGCGAAACATCGAGATCCGGGAACTCCTGCGCTGCCAGTTCGGAAGCTGAGTAAACGGATGCGCCTGCTTCGCTGACGATCACTTTCTGCGCAGTCACTTGCGGGAACTGCTTCTGCACGTCGAGATAGAAACGCTCGGTTTCGCGGGAAGCCGTACCGTTACCAATTGCCACCAGCTCAACGTTATGTTTTTCACACAAAGCGGCAACGGTCATCGCCGCTTTTGCGGCTTGTCCGGTGTGCGGGTAAATGGTGTCGGTCGCCACCAGCTTGCCGGTTGCATCGACCACCGCGACTTTTACCCCGGTGCGCAGACCCGGATCGAGACCCATCGTCGCACGCAATCCGGCTGGGGCTGCCATCAACAGATCGTGCAGGTTACGGGCAAAGACGTTAATCGCTTCATCTTCCGCACGTTCGCGCACGGTGCCCATCAGTTCGGTTTCCAGGTGCATCAGTACCTTGATGCGCCACGTCCAGCTCACCACTCCTTTACGCCAGCTATCCGCTGGGGCATTGTTCAGGCGCAGATTGAGGTGATCCATAATGATTTGTTCGCAATAACTCTCTTTCGGCGGCTCATCGAACTGTGGATCGGCATTCAGCGAAAGCTGGAGTATGCCTTCGTTACGACCACGGAACATCGCCAGTGCGCGGTGAGAAGGCACCGTTGAGAGCGGTTCGTGATGATCGAAATAGTCGCGGAATTTTGCCCCTTCCTCTTCTTTACCGCTCACCACCGTAGAAACCAGATGCGCGTTCTTCCACAGATAATCACGCACTTTCGCCAGCAGGGCGGCATCTTCGGCAAAACGTTCCATCAGGATATAGCGCGCGCCGTCCAGCGCGGCTTTGGTATCTGCCACGCCTTTATCGGCATCAATATATTGCGCAGCGGCGACTTCCGGCGTATGTGACGGATCGTTCCACAGCAGGTCGGCCAACGACTCAAGACCTGCTTCAATGGCGATTTGCCCACGGGTACGACGTTTAGGTTTGTAGGGCAGATAGAGGTCTTCGAGTTCGGTTTTGCTTAAGGTGGCGTTGATGGCATTCGCCAGCTCATCGGTGAGTTTACCTTGCTCAGAAATAGACTTGAGGATCGCCTGACGTCTCTCTTCCAGTTCACGCAGGTAGCTCAGACGCGTTTCCAGATTACGCAACTGCGTGTCATCCAGACCGCCGGTGATTTCCTTACGATAACGTGCGATAAACGGCACGGTATTCCCTTCGTCAAGCAGGCGAACGGCGGCTTCAACCTGTTCCGGGCGCGCCTGAATTTCACCCGCAATAATGCGGCAGAACGAATCATTCATCATGGTTTGAGTTCATCTTTTCGGATCAAAAATCAGGGGATAGTTATACGGACTGGCTGGCAAAAATGCCAGCCAAAGGCTGGAGGTTAAGACTCTTCCTTACGGTTTCACGTACTCGATGGCATTAACATACCAGCTCGCTTCCCCGGCAGGCGTATTCACTACTGCCAAATCGCCCACCTCTTTTTTCAGCAATGCGCGAGCCATCGGGGAATCGATAGAGATGTAATCTTTACGACCAAAAATTTCATCATAGCCGACAATTCGAAAACGGTGAGTCACGCCATCGTCGTTTTCAATCTCTACCCATGCGCCAAAGAAGACCTTGCCTTCTTGCTGCGGGGAATAATCGACGATTTTGAGATTTTCCATGCATTTAGTGAGATAGCGCACGCGACGGTCGATTTCACGCAGGCGCTTTTTATTATACTGATAGTCAGCATTTTCGCTGCGGTCGCCCAGACTTGCAGCCCAGGTCACCTTTTTTGTGACCTCCGGGCGTTCTTCACGCCAGAGATAATTTAGCTCTTGTTTGAGTTTTTCATACCCTTCCCGGGTAACCAGGGGCGTTTTCATCTCGTTGATTCCCTTTGTCTGTTTGATAATGCGCACATTGGGTATAACGTGATCATATCAACAGAATCAATAATGTTTCGCCGAATAAATTGTATACTTAAGCTGCTGTTTAATATGCTTTGTAACAATTTAGGCTGAAATTCATACCAGATTTTGCTGGTGACGAACGTAAGCTTTTTTAAGAATACACGCTTACAAATTGTTGCGAACCTTTGGGAGTACAAAGAATGCAAGAGAACTACAAGATTCTGGTGGTCGATGACGACATGCGCCTGCGCGCGCTGCTGGAGCGTTATCTCACCGAACAAGGCTTCCAGGTTCGAAGCGTCGCTAATGCAGAACAGATGGATCGCCTGCTGACTCGTGAATCTTTCCATCTTATGGTACTGGATTTGATGTTACCTGGTGAAGATGGCTTGTCGATTTGCCGACGTCTTCGTAGCCAGAGTAACCCGATGCCGATCATTATGGTGACGGCGAAAGGGGAAGAAGTGGACCGTATCGTGGGCCTGGAGATTGGCGCTGACGACTATATTCCAAAACCGTTTAACCCGCGTGAACTGCTGGCTCGTATTCGTGCAGTGTTGCGCCGTCAGGCGAACGAACTGCCGGGCGCGCCGTCACAGGAAGAAGCAGTAATTGCTTTTGGTAAGTTCAAACTTAACCTCGGTACGCGCGAAATGTTCCGTGAAGATGAGCCGATGCCGCTCACCAGCGGTGAATTTGCGGTACTGAAGGCGCTGGTCAGCCATCCGCGTGAGCCACTCTCTCGCGATAAGCTAATGAACCTTGCCCGTGGTCGTGAATATTCCGCAATGGAACGCTCCATCGACGTGCAGATCTCACGTCTGCGCCGCATGGTGGAAGAAGATCCGGCGCATCCGCGTTACATTCAGACCGTCTGGGGTCTGGGCTACGTTTTCGTGCCGGACGGTTCTAAAGCATGAGGCGATTGCGCTTCTCGCCACGAAGTTCATTTGCCCGCACGTTATTGCTCATCGTCACCTTGCTGTTCGTCAGCCTGGTGACGACTTATCTGGTGGTGCTGAACTTCGCGATTTTGCCGAGCCTCCAGCAGTTTAATAAAGTCCTCGCGTACGAAGTGCGTATGTTGATGACTGACAAACTGCAACTGGAGGACGGTACGCAGTTGGTTGTGCCTCCCGCTTTTCGTCGGGAGATCTACCGTGAGCTGGGGATCTCTCTCTACTCCAATGAAGCCGCCGAAGAGGCCGGGCTGCGTTGGGCGCAACACTATGAATTCTTAAGCCATCAGATGGCGCAGCAGCTCGGCGGCCCGACGGAAGTTCGCGTCGAGGTCAACAAAAGCTCGCCTGTCGTCTGGCTGAAAACCTGGCTGTCGCCCAATATTTGGGTGCGTGTGCCACTAACCGAAATTCATCAGGGCGATTTCTCTCCGCTGTTCCGCTATACGCTGGCGATAATGCTGTTAGCGATAGGCGGTGCGTGGCTGTTTATTCGTATTCAGAACCGACCGTTGGTCGATCTCGAACATGCTGCTTTGCAGGTCGGTAAAGGGATTATTCCGCCGCCGCTGCGTGAATATGGCGCTTCGGAGGTGCGTTCGGTTACCCGCGCCTTTAACCACATGGCGGCAGGCGTTAAGCAACTGGCGGATGACCGCACGCTGCTGATGGCAGGGGTAAGCCATGACCTGCGCACGCCGCTGACGCGTATTCGCCTGGCGACGGAGATGATGAGCGAGCAGGATAGCTATCTGGCAGAATCGATCAATAAAGATATCGAAGAGTGCAACGCCATCATTGAGCAGTTTATCGACTACCTGCGCACCGGGCAGGAGATGCCGATGGAGTTGGCGGATCTTAACGCTGTGCTTGGTGAGGTGATTGCCGCCGAAAGTGGCTATGAGCGGGAAATTGATACCGCGCTTGAGCCGGGCAGCATTGAAGTGAAAATGCACCCGCTGTCAATTAAACGCGCGGTGGCGAATATGGTGGTGAACGCCGCCCGCTACGGCAATGGCTGGATCAAAGTCAGCAGCGGCACGGAGCCGAATCGCGCCTGGTTCCAGGTGGAAGATGACGGCCCAGGTATTGAACCGGAGCAGCGTAAGCACCTATTCCAGCCGTTTGTCCGTGGTGACAGCGCGCGCACTATCAGTGGCACTGGCTTAGGGCTGGCGATTGTGCAGCGGATTATCGATAACCATAACGGGATGCTGGAACTTGGCACCAGCGAGCGAGGCGGGCTTTCCATTCGCGCCTGGCTGCCATTGCCGGTAACGCGGGCGCAGGGTGCGACAAAAGAAGGGTAAAAAACGGGAGGCGAAGGTGCCTCCCGTTTTGCTTTCTATAAGATACTGGATAGATATTCTCCAGCTTCAAACCATTACAGCTTCGGACCAGCCGCTACCAGCGCGGCACCTGCTGGGGTGTCGGTGTATTTATCGAAGTTGTCGATAAACAGTTTCGCCAGCGTTTCAGCTTTTTCCTGCCACTGTTCCGGAGAAGCGTAGGTATTACGCGGATCGAGGATCTTTGTGTCAACGCCCGGCAGTTCGGTCGGGATCGCCAGGTTAAACATTGGCAGAGTGAAGGTTTCTGCGTTATCCAGCGAACCATTCAGAATAGCGTCGATAATGGCGCGGGTATCTTTAATCGAGATACGTTTGCCAGTGCCGTTCCAGCCGGTGTTAACCAGATACGCCTGCGCACCCGCTGCCTGCATACGTTTCACCAGCACTTCTGCGTACTGAGTCGGGTGCAGCGACAGGAACGCCGCGCCGAAGCAGGCGGAGAAGGTTGGCGTCGGTTCGGTGATGCCACGCTCAGTACCGGCCAGTTTGGCGGTGAAGCCAGAGAGGAAGTGGTACTGGGTTTGATCGGCAGTCAGACGAGATACCGGTGGCAATACGCCGAAAGCATCTGCGGTCAGGAAGATAACTTTAGTTGCGTGGCCTGCTTTGGAGACCGGCTTAACGATGTTTTCGATGTGATAGATCGGATAAGAAACGCGAGTGTTCTCGGTTTTTGAACCATCATCAAAGTCGATAGTGCCATCTTCACGTACGGTGACGTTTTCCAGCAGCGCATCGCGACGGATGGCGTTGTAGATTTCGGGTTCCGCTTCTTTCGACAGCTTGATAGTTTTTGCGTAGCAGCCGCCTTCGAAGTTAAACACACCGTCATCATCCCAGCCGTGCTCGTCATCGCCAATCAGACGACGTTTCGGGTCGGTGGAAAGGGTGGTTTTACCGGTGCCGGAAAGGCCGAAGAACACCGCAACATCACCTTTCTCGCCAACGTTGGCGGAGCAGTGCATGGAGGCAATGCCTTTCAGCGGCAGCAGGTAGTTCATCATCGAGAACATCCCTTTCTTCATTTCGCCGCCGTACCAGGTGCCGCCAATCAACTGCATACGTTCAGTCAGGTTAAACGCGACGAAGTTTTCAGAGTTCAGGCCCTGTTCTTTCCACTGCGGGTTGGTGCACTTCGCGCCGTTCATGACGATAAAGTCTGGTTTGAAACCTGCCAGCTCTTCATCGCTTGGGCGAATAAACATGTTTTTGACGAAATGCGCCTGCCAGGCCACTTCGGTGATGAACCGGACGGAAAGACGTGTGTCTGGGTTAGCACCACAGAAAGCGTCAACGACAAACAGACGTTTGCCGGAAAGCTGTTTGGTCACCAGGCCTTTCAGATGCTGCCAGGTTTCAGGGGAGAGAGGTTTGTTGTCGTTCTTACCTTTGCCTTTGTCTGCCCACCAGAAGGTATCGCGAGTGGTATCGTCACGGACGATATACTTATCTTTTGGTGAACGACCGGTGAAGATCCCGGTATCGACGGCAACGGCACCCAGATTAGTTAACACCCCGCGCTCATAACCGGTCAGGCTCGGATCGAGCTCTTCCTGATACAGCAGGTCGTAGCTTGGGTTGTAAACGATATCATGTACGTCACTGATACCATAAGCCTCGAGTTCTTGCGGGGTCAAACCATTGTTAACGCGCATTTCACTGCTCCTTAGCCAATATGTATTGCCTGAATAGTAAAGTCTTTTTGGGGGTGTTAACCGCGACAAGGCTCATAGATTTACGTATCTGGAGAAATTCATATTTGACAAAACTCCGTGATTCCTGTCACGAAACGGTAGCTATTATCGCAGAAATAGCATTTTAGGTGTGGAAAATGTTCTTAAAAGGTTAAAACTTGGTTTATATGGCGAGAATGTTGCGAGTGTAATCGCATTCCTGAGTGAAATTGATGCAAATTCAACGAGTAAAGTATCGATTCACCACGCTAACTTTTTTTGATTACTTTCTGAAAAAAGCAAATTAGTCCTGCCTGGATGCGATAATTACCTCTCCTTTTGATTCTGGATAACCAACATGGAAAACGTTGAGCTTTCACCCGCGACACGCAGGGGAATGGTTGCTACCGGATTACTCCAGGGATTAGTTTGCTACCTGCTGATCTCCTGGCTTGCCAGTAAAAATAACAGTTGGATAGTTTATGGCGTACCTGCGACCGTGGCGCTTTCATCCGTTTTGTTATTTTCTGTAGTGTCCTTCAAACAGAAGCGACTTTGGGGATGGCTGGCGATAGTGTTGATTGCCACTCTCGGGATGAGCGGCTGGCTGAAGTGGCAAATTGATGGCATGAGTCCCTGGAGAGCGGAAAAGGCGCTTTGGGATTTTGGGTGTTATCTGCTGCTGATGGGAATGATGTTGCTGCCGTGGATACAACAGAGTCTGCGTGAGCGTAATGACAATACCCGCTATAGCTATTTTTACCAGTCGGTATGGCATAACGTACTTATATTATTGGTGATTTTTATCGCCAATGGCCTGACGTGGCTGGTGCTTTTACTGTGGAGTGAGTTATTTAAACTCGTTGGCATCACGTTTTTTAAAACGCTCTTTTTTACAACCGACTGGTTTATTTATCTTACGTCAGGTCTGGTTACCGCACTGGCGGTGATTCTTGCGCGGACACAGTCTCGTTTAATCGACTCCATTCAAAAGTTGTTCACGTTAATCGCCACGGGGTTGCTGCCGTTAGTATCATTGCTAACCCTGATGTTTATTATCACCCTGCCGTTTACGGGCCTGAGCGCGATTTCTCGCCACATCTCCGCTGCCGGGTTGCTTTTGACGCTGGCCTTTTTGCAATTGCTCTTAATGACCATTGTCCGCGATCCGCAAAAAGCGTCACTTCCCTGGACTGGTCCGTTGCGTTGCCTGATTAAAACCGCTCTGCTGGTCGCCCCATTGTATGTGTTAGTCGCCGCCTGGGCGTTATGGCTGCGGGTCGCTCAGTACGGCTGGACTACGGAACGCTTGCATGGTGTGTTGGTTGTGGTGGTGTTACTGGTTTGGTCGCTGGGATATTTTGTCAGTATTGTCTGGCGTAAAGGGCAAAATCCCCTTGTTTTTCAGAGCAAAGTGAACCTTACGGTTTCGTTATTGGTGCTGGCGATACTGGTGCTTCTTAATTCGCCGGTGCTGGACAGTATGCGTATTAGCGTGCACAGTCATATGGCGCGTTATCAGAGCGGCAAAAACACGCCAGACCAGGTAAGTATCTACATGCTCGAGCAGAGCGGTCGTTATGGACGTGCGGCGCTTGAGTCACTGAAAAGCGATGCCGGGTATATGAAAGACCCGAAACGCGCATGGAATCTGCTAATGGCGTTTGATGGGGAGCAACATCTTCAGCAGGTATCGGAAAAAGCATTAGCCGATAATGTGTTAATTGCTCCAGGTTCAGGTAAACCGGATGCGACATTCTGGTCGGCCTTAATCAAAGAACGCTATAACGTGATGACCTGTATTGAAAAAGACGCCTGCGTACTGGTCGAGCAAGATCTGAATAGTGATGGCAGGGCAGAGAGGATCCTTTTCGCTTTTAATGATGAAAGATATGTTGTTTATGGCTTTGATCCTGACAAGAAAGAATGGCAAGAGCTTGCGATGAGTGTACTTCCGCGTGAAATAACGAAAGAGAAATTACTCACTGCCGCGAAGGAAGGAAAACTGGGGACGAAGCCTAAAACGTGGCGCAATCTTACGGTGGATGGTGAAACGCTGGATTTGAATCTGAATGAATGACAACGCGTATCTGATTTTTGCCGGATGCGGCGCTTTAGCTGACCTACAATAACTTGCGATTTATACCATCGGCCTGTTAAGCGCAACGCATCAGGCAATTGCGTCATGAAATCCGGCAGAGTTATCTCTGCCGGAAAAACTAATTAATGAACCTGCGGATCTGCCGGAGACGCGTTGTTGCGGATTTCAGCAATATCCATCGCATTGAACAGATAGTGGTTACCGCAGTAATCACAATGCATGTCAATTTCGCCATCTTCCGCCAGGATGCTATCCACTTCTTCATCCGGCAGCGTTTTCAGCGCATCGGCGCAACGTTCACGCGAGCAGGTGCATTTGAACTCAACATCCTGCGGATCGTAAACCGTCACCTCTTCTTCGTGATACAAACGCCACAACACTTCGTTTGCCGGTAAGGTCAGCAGTTCTTCGGTTTTGATGGTTTCGGTTAGCGTCGCCAGATGGTCGAAGTCGTCCTGCTGGGCATTTTGCGCAGGCATTACCTGCAACAACATACCGCCCGCAGCCGGTTTGCCATCTACGTCGCCGGTGCGAATAAACAGGCGCGTCGGCAGCTGTTCAGAACGCATAAAGTAATCTTCCAGGCAGGCCGCCAGGGTATCACCTTCCAGACCAACCACGCCCTGATAGCGTTCACCTTCGCTCGGGGTAATTGTGATCACCACGTAACCATTGCCAACCAGCGTTTTCAGGTCAGCATTTTCCGGAATTTCGCCCTGTACGCGCGCCACGCCACGCATCTGCTGGTTGTTGTTACCGTTAATAACCGCCAGATTCATCGGGCCGTCGCCTTGCAGCTGTACGGTGATATCACCATCAAACTTCAGCGTAGCGGTTAACAGGCTGGTCGCAACCAGCAGTTCTGCCAGCACGTTTTTAACGGGCTGCGGGTAATCGTGATTCTCAAGGATCTGTTGCAGGGTTTCCGAAACGGTTACCAGTTCGCCGCGAACGGCAAATTTTTCAAACAGATAACGATGTAATTGGTCATGTTGCGGCATAATCATCTCTCTTGCAGGTGACAGTTATTCACTGTCGCCGTGTTTAAATCGTAACAGGTCGCGGCGCTCTTTTTTGTCCGGGCGTCGGTCCGGGTGCGGCATGGTTAAGGCATTAAGTTTACGTGCCAGCGCCATTTTTTCGCGTTTCTCTACACTTTGTGCAGTCTCTTCATACAGCAAGGCTGCCTCGCTGGCGGGGCGACGCTGTTCAGTAATCGCCTTCACGATTACCGTTCGCTCGTCATTTCCCTGGCGCAGAGTGAGCGTGGCATTCAGTTCGACGACTTTACTCGGCTTGCTGCGCTGCCCGTTGTAATGCACCTTACCGCCTTCGATCATTTCACGAGCCAGCGCGCGGGTTTTGTAAAAACGGGCGGCCCATAGCCATTTATCCAGTCGAACCTCAACAGCAGGTTTTTCTTTCATGGCGTCTCCTTCACATTAGCGAGGGGATCAGGCGGCGGTAGTCATTCAGTGACGGATGGCGCTGATACTGTTTTTCAGCAATCCCTGAGTCGGGATTAGTGACGCCGAGGCAGTAACGAATACCAAATTGCGCGGCAGCATCGAGAATCGCTTCGCTGTCATCGATAAACAGCGTTCTTTCAGCTTTCAGACCCGTAGCTTCGGCCACCGCATTCCATAACCGCTGATCCTCTTTCGGATAACCAAATGTGTGGGTGGAAAGTAATAAATCAAGGTGCGCGTCGAGACCGGTATGCTCAAGTTTTACCGCCAGGTTGTGCGGATGCGCGTTGGTGAGCAAAATTCGCTGCTTACCGCTGGCTTTAAGTGCCTCAAGAAACGGAATGGTATCTTCACGCAGTACGGCGCGCGGTCCCATCTCGGTGGTCATCGCACAGATATCCAGACCCAGTTGCTCACTCCAGTAATCAAGACAGTACCAGTTTAGCGTATGCTGCACGTCGTGATATTGCTGGCGCATATATTCCATCGCTTCCTGTGGCGTGACCCCGTTTTTCGCGCCCCAGGTTTCAGGCACCAACTTTTGCCAGAAATAGTTATCGAAGGCGAGGTCGAGCAACGTGCCGTCCATATCCAGCAGAACGGTATCTACGTCCTGCCAGGCAATGTTGATATGCATGAGGGAAATCTCCAGAGTGAAGCAATTTGCGCGACAGGGTAGCATAACCTGCCGCGCAAACGTGTTATTCGATAAGGCTTTCTGAAGGGGTGATCAGTTGTGGATTCAGGCAGCTTTCATAATAGGCCTGAATTTCCATCATGCGAGTACGATGACGGTGATAACGACGCCAGGCCTGTACGCCATTATAGATGGCACTGCCCAGCATCGTCAGCAACAGCAATGTCGTGCCCAGATAGCGCCACAGGCCGGAGCGATCCGGGATGGGGTGCAAGCCGATATGCTGCGTACCGTTGGCATCGGTAAAAATATTGGTGACGATACCTTCGGCGTTAAACGGCGTATGCATCAGCATTTGCGCCAGTTTCTGGAAAGCGTTCCACTGTTCTTGCGGCGGGTAGTCGTAAAGTGATGCCGAAGGCCAGGGCTGATCAACAAAATCGCTGCCTTCGTCGCTGACAATCAGGAATCCTCCCGGTGCCGGGCTATTCAGTGATTGCGCCGCTCGCGCCGTTTCATGAGTAATGAATGGTGCTGTGGAGGTTTCCACCAGGTTATCGAGTGATTCTGCGCTCACCGGGCGGAGTAACACATTCACGCCGTCGAGTTTTCCAGCGTTAGCGCGTTTTACCAGTGCGTCCCAGTCCTTACTGTTGCCGAGATTCACCAGCGCATTTTTCAACCGAACACAATCATCTTTGGCGGCACAGAGATCGGCGGTTTTCAGCACGATGTCGCCAAAGTCATCGAGCAGTACCATGCCGGATTTCTGAATTGCTGAACGCAATGTGGCGCTGACGCGAGATTCATCATCCGGTTTCGGGTGCAACTGGCGGTTTACTGCCTCGGTCAGTGCCGTGGCCTTGTTGACCAGCTCAGATTCTGGTAATGGCAATGAACGGGCGTCATTCCAGATGATCTGCGAGCAGTCAAATGGTAAAAACGGTGAATTGGTTTTCGCGCTCCAGGTGCCTGACGTGCGGATATTACACATCCCTGTACCGCTAAGACGTAAGGTATCGCCTACACGTACTCCGGCATCTGCCAGTTGTTTAACGCTGGTGGCTTCAATGGTCTGCGCACCTTTCATCCACGAGAGGGTGAATTTCAGCGGCATATCCAGTGGAACCCAGAACAGCAGCATAAACAGCACCAGCAGCGAACCCACTGCGATAATCGTACTGCGTAGCCAGTGTTGCAGCGGGAAGTTTTTAACTTCGTCATGCAGCGAAAGATAGCGTCCCTGGCGTACCACGTGCCGATCAAGATAGATATCGATATCCGTTTGCTGCCCCAGATCCTGCGCAATATAAGGCTGCCAGTGCGCGGGATAGACCAGGTCGATAATACCGAGCGAAATATTGTTGATCTGTTCCTGATCGTTTTCGCCAAACAATCCCCAACGACGCGGCGTACCACGCAGACAGTGGATCTCCCGCAGGGATGATTTTGCTGGTGGCGCAAATAGCCCCCACAGACCGGCTCCCAGCAGCAGTAACGCGCCGCCAGCCAGCCACGGGACAAATACATCCGGGGTAATCAGGCAGAAAAAGAACATCAGGAAAGAGGCGACAATCAGCAACGCTTCGCGTAGCCCACGCGGGCGACTAAGCGCATACTCTTCATGCGTTTCTTTGCGAATATTGAGCAGTTCGATTTGCTCGCTTTCTTCACCGCGAATCGACGCCTGCGTTGACGGGACAGGCTGTAACGCATAGCCGCGAGTTTCCTGCATGTACTCTTGCAGCGTATGACCGTTGAGAGAAATAACCAGCGGCAGCGAATCGGTATGGATCAGTTCAACGCTATTTTCATCGTTGATGTACTGCTCCCAGAACGGGGGCAGGTGGACTTCCACCGAATCGAGATAATAACGCCATTTGTTAGGATCGTCGGTCGAAATGCCATAACGCGTGATGGCGTGTGTCAGCATCATGACGTTGTTGCTTTCAGCGTTCAGCGTCAGTGAAACGGGGGCTGCGCTGGCACCCGTCGGGCCAGGAACCTGCAAAACCTGCGTCAGGCTGTCGAGATAATTTTCAACGGCGCTACGTTCTTCAGGCATGAGTTTGCGCGTTTGCGCATCAGCGAAGGCGTTAGTCCAGGGCAGTTGACGCCGTCTGGAGCGCACCTTTATCAGCCATCCCGCAAGTAGTGAGCAGGCCAGCAAAGCAGCTAAAAAAATCACAATGGTGCTCATGCTTTCCCCATCTTACTTAATTTGTCAGGTGTGATTAGTCGCATCCTGGACACAATATAGGATTCTGCGGTTGGCTATCGGCAAGCGTGGAGTTGAACTTGAGCATCATTAAGCGCATCCCAGTGACCGGTGATCATAGCAAACCCTCTGAGGGCGGAATATCAGCAAATTCCTGGAGTTATTTCAACCTATTGACTTTTAATTTGATTTGAGAATGATTATTTATTAAGTTACGTAAATGTAAATAACATGCAATTCACATTGCCGAATGCGTGTCCGATATCGCACAATAACTGCTGATTTCACAGCATAGATTCCACGATGAGCAAATCATTACAAAAACCCACCATTCTGAATGTTGAAACTGTAGCCCGTTCCCGATTGTTTACCATCGAAAGCGTGGATCTGGAGTTCAGCAACGGCGTGCGGCGTGTTTATGAACGAATGCGTCCAACCAACCGGGAAGCCGTGATGATTGTGCCAATTGTGGACGATCACCTGATTTTGATCCGCGAATACGCGGTGGGAACCGAATCCTACGAGTTAGGATTTTCGAAAGGGTTAATTGACCCCGGTGAAAGTGTCTATGAAGCGGCAAACCGCGAACTCAAAGAAGAAGTGGGATTTGGCGCAAGGGATCTGACTTTTTTGAAGAAACTCAGCATGGCACCGTCTTACTTCTCCAGCAAAATGAATATCGTTGTGGCGCAGGATCTTTACCCTGAATCGCTGGAAGGCGACGAACCAGAGCCACTACCGCAGGTGCGCTGGCCGCTGACGCATATGATGGATTTGCTCGAAGATCCTGACTTCAATGAAGCACGTAATGTCAGCGCGTTGTTCCTGGTGCGCGAGTGGTTGAAGGGGCAGGGACGGTTGTAAATACGTGGAGCTTGCCTGATGCGCTACGCTTATCAGGCCTACGTGGTTCCTGCAATGTATTGAGTTTCGACGATTTTGTTGGCTGGATAAGGCGTTCATGCCGCATCCAGCATGAACAACGCGCACTTTGTCTGCAAACTGAAAAGGCGCCGAAGCGCCTTTTTAATCAGAACAATTCCTGAGCCTCACCATTATCAATAATGGTTGTCCCTACCTCGCGCACCGCCTGCTGTGTAGGTTGCGTACCTTCGATGAAATACTCTTCGCGGCTGTTACCACCGTTGGCCAGTTGCCCGGTGCTGCGATCAATATTCACCGTCACAATACCTGGCGGCGGCGTCAGCGGTTGTTCCGGTACACCTTCCAGAACGGCTTTCATATAAGCGTCCCATGCTGGCTGGGCGCTCTTTGCACCGCCTTCGTAACCGGAGATCTGATCTTTAATCGCCCCGGAAGCTGTGGTGTGACCGAGATTACGACGGTGATCGTCAAAGCCAATCCATACCGAGGTCACAACGCCCGGACCGTAACCCGAAAACCACGCATCTTTCGAACTGTTGGTCGTCCCGGTTTTCCCGCCGATATCATGACGTTGCAAATCACGACCTGCGCGCCAGCCGGTGCCCTGCCAGCCAGGTTCACCAAAAATATTGGTGTTCAGGGCGCTCTTAATCAGGAACGCCAGCGGTGTGCTGATGACGTGTGGAGCGTATTCTGGCGCGCCAGTTTTTGCTACTAATGCCTGATTAGCCTGCTCCAGCTGCGGCATCGGAACGGAAACATTCTGCTGTTCGCGAGAGATAGCCACGTCTTCAACGTCGCTGTTTTCCAGCACGTTCGATTTTTGCGTATCACCGTAAATCACCGGAATATCACATTCAGGGCAGGCTACTTTCGGTTTCGCTTCGAAAATCACGCCGCCCTGGTCGTTTTCAATTTTGCTGATAAACCAGGGGTCGACCAGGAAGCCACCATTAGCCATCACTGCGTACCCGCGCGCCACCTGCAACGGCGTGAAGGAAGCGGAACCCAGTGCCAGCGATTCAGTGTGGACAATGTTTTGTGCCGGGAAGCCGAAGCGTTGCAAATACTCTGCGGCATAGTCCACGCCCATCGCTCGCATCGCACGTACCATTACCACGTTTTTCGACTGACCCAGCCCCTGACGTAAACGGATTGGACCGGCGTACTGCGGCGGTGAGTTTTTCGGCTGCCAGTCAGAACCCGCGCCTGCGTCCCAGCGGGAAATCGGCACATCGTTCAACATACTTGCCAGCGTCAGACCTTTATCCATCGCAGCGGTGTAGAGGAACGGCTTGATATTCGAACCAACCTGACGCAGTGCCTGGGTAGCGCGGTTAAATTTGCTTTGGTTGAAGTCAAAGCCACCGACTAACGCCATAACCGCGCCGTTTTGTGGATTGATCGATACCAGCGCCGAGTTTACTTCCGGCACCTGTGCCAGCCACCAGGCATCGCCCACCTGGCGAACCCAGATTTGCTGGCCTGTTTGCACAACATCGGTCACTTTACGCGGCGTCGGTCCCTGCTGAGTATCGGAACGATAAGGCCGTGCCCAGCGAATCCCTTCCATACGCAGCGTCACAGATGTTCCGTCCGCCAGCATTGCTGTCGCTTCCTGCGGGTTGGCGCGGGTGACAGCGGCAGGTAGCAGCGGACCATAGGTTGGCAGCGCCTTCAGCGTATCGGTAATCTTTTTGTCATCCCACGCTGATTCACCTACTTTCCACAGCACATTGGCCGGGCCGCGATAGCCGTGACGCATGTCGTAGTCCAGTACGTTATTACGCACGGCTTGCTGTGCGGCCTGCTGCACTTTGCGGGTAATGGTAGTGTAAATGCGATAGCCGTCTTCATAAGCGTTTTCGCCGTAACGGTTATACATCTCCTGACGTACCATTTCGGTGAGATATGGCGCTGAGAAGGCGATCTCCGGTGCGTGATAGTTGGCGTTAATCGCTTCGGTGCGTGTCTCATCAAGCTGCTGTTGGGTGATATACCCTTCGTCCAGCATTCGCGACAGCACGACGTTACGCCGCGCGACGGCTCGATCCATTGAATAGAGCGGGTTGAAGGTGGAAGGGGCTTTAGGCAGCCCGGCAATCACCGCCATTTCGTTCAACGTCAATTGGTCGACGGTTTTACCGAAATAGACTTGTGCCGCAGCACCGACACCATAGGCGCGGTAACCGAGATAAATCTTGTTCAGATAAAGCTCGAGGATCTCGTCTTTCGTCAGCAACTGTTCAATACGAATCGCGAGGAAGACTTCCTTAATTTTACGCATTAGCGTGCGTTCTGGACTCAGGAAGAAGTTTCTCGCCAGTTGTTGGGTGATGGTGCTCGCCCCTTGCGATGCGTGACCGGAGAACAGCGCCACGCTTGCCGCACGGAAGATCCCCACAGGGTCAACTCCGTGATGCTCGTAGAAGCGGCTATCTTCCGTCGCAATAAAGGCTTTCACCATTTCCGGCGGGATTTGATCCAACGTAACCGGAATACGACGTTTTTCACCGTATTGAGCAATTAGCTCGCCATCGGCGCTGTAAATCTGCATCGGAATTTGCAGGCGTACATCTTTTAATGTCGCCACATCCGGCAGTTGTGGCTCGATGTAGCGGTAGAGGCCATAAATCGAGCCTGCTCCCAGCAGAATGCAACAGACTGCAAGGATCAATAAATACTTTACGAACTTCACTGGAAATTTCCCATTTAGTTTCATTTGGGCAGTTTATAAACAAACGCGCGGTAGTATAAAGGCAAGCCAGACGCATTGATATACCCGTCATAGTGACGGGGGATAAGGAGATCATCACAATGGCATTTAAGACCTGGCAAATTGGTTTGCATTTACAACAGCAAGAAGCGGTGGCGGTTGCTATCGTGCGTGGCGCGAAAGAATGCTTTTTGCAACGCTGGTGGCGTTTGCCGCTGGCGACCGACATTATCAAAGATGGGCGCATTATTGACGCGGAACGGCTGACTAAAACGTTGTTACCGTGGAGTCGTGAACTGCCACACCGTCATCACATTATGTTGGCATTTCCCGCTAGCCGAACGTTACAAAGGGCATTTCCGCGTCCGGCAATGTCCCTGGGCGAACGGGAGCAAATGGCCTGGTTGACAGGTACGATGGCTCGCGAGCTGGATATGGAACCGGACTCCCTGCGCTTTGATTACAGCGAAGATTCGCTAAGTCCCGCCTATAACGTGACCGCTGCGCAAAGCAAAGAGCTGGCAACGCTGCTTAGCCTGGCAGAAAGATTGCGTATTCACGTTAGTGCGATTACCCCAGACGCCTGCGCTTTGCAGCGATTCCTGCCTTTTTTACCTTCTCATCAGCAATGTCTGGCCTGGCGTGATAACGAACAGTGGCTATGGGCGACACGTTATAGCTGGGGGCGCAAACTGGCGGTAGGGATGACAAGCGCGAATGAACTGGCCGCGACGTTAGCCATTAATTCTGAAAGTCTCGCGATATGCGGTGAAGGCGGATTTGACCCCTGGAATGCGGTTTCTGTCCGTCAGCCGCCGCTACCGCCGCCAGGTGGAGATTTTGCTATCGCGCTGGGGCTGGCGCTTGGGGAGGGGGGCTGATGAATCCGCCAATCAATTTTTTGCCATGGCGAGAGCAACGCCGGACGGCCTTTCTTCGCTTCTGGTTGCTGATGTTCGTTGCTCCTCTGCTGCTGGTTGTCGGGATAACGCTAATGCTGCGTTTGACAACCAACGCTGAAGTACGCGTTGACGCTGTTTTGCTTCAGGCGGAACAACAACGCGCCAGCACCCTACAAACCAGTAAACCCCGTTTGCTGGAACGCCAACAATTACGCGAACAGCGTTTGCAACGTCAGCGCCAGCGACAATTTACCCGCGACTGGCAATCTGCGCTGGAGTCACTGGCGGCGCTTTTACCCGAACACGCCTGGCTGACAACGATAAGCTGGCAGCAGGGAACGTTGGAGGTAAAGGGACTTGCGACGAACATTACTGCGCTAAACGCACTGGAAAAAGCACTCCGCCAGGATGCTTCTTTTCAGCTCAATCAGCGTGGAGCCACGCAGCAGGATGCTCAAGGTCGCTGGCAATTTGAGTATCAGTTAACAAGGACGGTTAGCGATGAACACTCTCTTTGACTGGTGGTTCGCGACATCACTCCGTATCCGCCAGTTTTGCTGGGCAGTCTGGTTGCTGATGTTAGTTACGCTCATTTTTCTTTCATCGACACACCATGAAGAGAGTGACGCATTAATTCGACTGCGGGCAAGTAATCACCAGCAATGGACTGCACTGTATCGCCTGGTAGACACCACTCCCATCATTGAAGAAAAGACGTTGCCCTTTTCGCCACTGGATTTTCAGTTGCCCGGCGCGCAACTGCTTTACTGGCATCCATCCGCTCAGGGAGGCGAGTTGGCGTTGAAAACGTTCTGGGAAGCTGTGCCGTCGGCATTTACACGACTGGCAGAGCGCAACGTCAGCGTGAGCCGTTTTTTGTTAAGCGTGGAAGGTGGCGATCTTTTGTTCACGCTACAACTGGAGATGCCGCATGAGGGTTAAACGCTGGTTGTTGGTAGGCATTGCCTTGTGTCTTTTAACCGGTATGCGCGACCCTTTTAAGCCGCCGGAGGATCTATGCCGGGTAAGCGAACTTAGCCAGTGGCGTTATCAGGGGATGGTAGGGCGAGGCGAGCGCGTTATTGGCGTAATAAAAGATGGGCAAAAAAAATGGCGACGGGTGCAGCAAAACGATGTGCTGGAGAATGGCTGGACAATTTTACAACTGACGCCAGAAACATTAACGCTGGGAACCGGAAAAAACTGCGAACCGCCACAGTGGTTGTGGCAACGGCAAGGAGATAAAAATGAAGCAATGGATAGCCGCACTACTGTTGATGATGATACCCAGCGTACAGGCGGCAAAGCCGCAAAAAGTGACGCTGATGGTGGATGACGTTCCGGTGGCTCAGGTATTACAGGCGCTGGCTGAACAGGAGAAGTTAAACCTGGTGGTTTCGCCAGACGTCAACGGTACGGTGTCGTTACATCTCACTGACGTTCCCTGGAAACAGGCATTACAAACCGTAGTGAAAAGCGCCGGGCTGATAACGCGCCAGGAAGGCAACATTCTTTCAGTGCATTCTGTTGCCTGGCAGAATGACAATATCGCCCGTCAGGAGGCTGAACAGGCGCGGGTGCAGGCAAATCTGCCGCTGGAAAATCGCAATATTACTCTGCAATACGCCGACGCCGGAGAGCTGGCGAAAGCAGGGGAGAAGCTACTTAGCGCCAAAGGCAGCATGACTGTCGATAAACGCACTAATCGCCTTTTGCTGCGTGATAACAAAACGGCGTTAAGTGCGCTGGAACAATGGGTAGCGCAAATGGATTTGCCGGTCGGGCAGGTTGAACTGTCGGCGCACATTGTCACCATTAATGAAAAAAGTTTGCGGGAATTGGGGGTGAAATGGACGCTGGCCGATGCGCAACAAACTGGCGGCGTTGGGCAAGTGACCACGCTCGGTAGCGATCTCTCCGTAGCGACGGCGACAACACATGTCGGTTTTAACATTGGGCGCATCAGCGGGCGTTTACTGGATCTGGAGCTTTCCGCGCTCGAACAAAAACAGCAACTGGATATTATCGCCAGCCCGCGTCTGCTGGCCTCACATCTCCAGCCTGCCAGCATTAAACAGGGGAGCGAGATCCCGTATCAGGTTTCCAGTGGTGAAAGCGGCGCGACGTCGGTGGAATTTAAAGAGGCCGTGCTGGGAATGGAGGTCACGCCCACGGTATTACAAAAAGGTCGCATCCGACTGAAATTACACATCAGCCAGAACGTTCCGGGGCAGGTGCTACAACAAGCTGATGGCGAAGTGCTGGCGATTGATAAGCAGGAGATCGAAACGCAAGTTGAGGTAAAAAGCGGAGAAACGCTGGCACTGGGTGGCATTTTTACCCGTAAAAATAAATCGGGTCAGGATAGCGTACCGCTGTTGGGCGACATCCCTTGGTTCGGGCAATTATTTCGTCATGACGGAAAAGAAGATGAACGACGCGAGTTAGTGGTATTTATCACGCCACGGTTGGTTTCCAGTGAGTAAACTACCGCGAAAACGGCGATGTTTTCATGCTGAACATGTTTCATCTATTTGACGCGCGCAGGTATTTAGCATACAAGGAGTACCGATTTGAGAGTCGGTGCTCTTTGTTACCTGCGTTTTATGATGGTGATTTATCTTTCACGCGGCATTTTGCTGTCTTTTTTAGGCTAATCTTACCCGGTGATTTATCGCCAGAGCGGTGATAGCAAGGCAGTGCACCTGCAGCGACCAGATATGCAGAGGGATGGGCAATTTATTCAGTTGCCAAACCCGCTGGAGTATTGAGATAATTTTCAGTCTGACTCTCGCAATATCTTATGAGGTTTCAGTTCATGTCCTGCGGCGCTCTCTGAGCGAAGCGGGTTTATCATTAACGAATAGTCTTAGTAGTACCGAAAAAATGGCAGAGAAACGCAATATCTTTCTGGTTGGGCCTATGGGTGCCGGAAAAAGCACTATTGGGCGCCAGTTAGCTCAACAACTCAATATGGAATTTTACGATTCCGATCAAGAGATTGAGAAACGAACCGGAGCTGATGTGGGCTGGGTTTTCGATTTAGAAGGCGAAGAAGGCTTCCGCGATCGCGAAGAAAAGGTCATCAATGAGTTGACCGAGAAACAGGGTATTGTGCTGGCTACTGGCGGCGGCTCTGTGAAATCCCGCGAAACGCGTAACCGTCTTTCCGCACGTGGCGTTGTCGTTTATCTTGAAACGACCATCGAAAAGCAACTTGCGCGCACGCAGCGTGATAAAAAACGCCCGTTGCTGCACGTTGAAACACCGCCGCGTGAAGTTCTGGAAGCATTGGCTAATGAACGCAATCCGCTGTATGAAGAGATTGCCGACGTGACCATTCGTACTGATGATCAAAGCGCCAAAGTGGTCGCAAACCAGATTATTCACATGCTGGAAAGCAACTAATTCTGGCTTTATATACACTCGTCTGCGGGTACAGTAATTAAGGTGGATGTCGCGTTATGGAGAGGATAGTCGTCACTCTCGGGGAACGTAGTTACCCAATTACCATCGCATCTGGTTTGTTTAACGAACCAGCTTCATTCTTACCGCTGAAATCGGGTGAGCAGGTGATGTTGGTCACCAACGAAACCCTGGCTCCTCTGTATCTCGATAAGGTTCGCGGCGTACTTGAACAGGCGGGTGTTAACGTTGATAGCGTTATCCTTCCTGACGGCGAGCAGTATAAAAGCCTGGCAGTACTCGACACCGTTTTTACGGCGTTGTTGCAAAAGCCGCACGGTCGCGATACGACGCTGGTGGCGCTTGGCGGCGGCGTAGTAGGCGATCTTACCGGTTTTGCAGCGGCGAGCTATCAGCGCGGCGTTCGCTTCATTCAAGTCCCGACGACATTGTTGTCACAGGTAGACTCTTCCGTTGGCGGCAAAACCGCAGTCAACCATCCCCTCGGTAAAAATATGATTGGCGCTTTTTATCAGCCAGCATCAGTGGTGGTGGATCTCGACTGTCTGAAAACGCTTCCCCCGAGAGAGTTAGCTTCGGGGCTGGCGGAAGTCATCAAATACGGCATTATTCTTGACGGTGAGTTTTTCAACTGGCTGGAAGATAATCTGGATGCGCTGCTCAGTCTGGATGGTACGGCAATGGCGTACTGTATTCGTCGTTGTTGTGAGCTGAAAGCAGAAGTTGTTGCCGCCGACGAGCGCGAATCCGGCTTACGTGCTTTACTGAATCTGGGACATACCTTTGGTCATGCTATTGAAGCGGAAATGGGGTATGGCAATTGGTTGCACGGTGAAGCGGTCGCGGCGGGTATGGTGATGGCAGCGCGGACGTCGGAACGTCTCGGGCAGTTTAGTTCTGCCGAAACGCAGCGTATTATTACCCTGCTTACGCGGGCTGGATTACCGGTTAATGGGCCGCGCGAAATGTCCGCGCAGGCGTATTTACCGCATATGCTGCGTGACAAGAAAGTCCTTGCGGGAGAGATGCGCTTAATTCTTCCGCTGGCAATTGGTAAGAGTGAAGTTCGCGGCGGTGTATCGCACGAGCTTGTTCTTAACGCTATTGCCGATTGTCAATCAGCGTAACAACAAGAAAGGTCAGGCCGCTTATCAAGTGGTCTATTAGCTTCAGGTTAATTGCAACGTAGTAAGCATTAACCTTTTAGTGGGGTGTTAAATGGATGAATTCAAACCAGAAGACGAGCTGAAACCCGATCCCAGCGATCGTCGTACTGGTCGTTCTCGTCAACCTTCTGAGCGTTCAGAACGTACTGAACGTGGCGAACCGCAGATCAATTTTGATGATATCGAACTTGATGAAACTGACGATCGCCGTCCGACTCGTGCGCAAAAAGAGCGCAATGAGGAACCGGAAATCGAAGAAGAAATTGATGATTCCGAAGATGAAGCTGTGGATGAAGAGCGTGTAGAGCGTCGTCCGCGTAAGCGCAAAAAAGCAGCCAGCAAACCGGCTTCTCGTCAGTATATGATGATGGGCGTCGGTATTCTGGTTCTGCTGCTGTTGATCATCGGTATCGGTTCTGCGCTAAAAGCCCCCTCGACCTCTTCCAGCGATCAAACCGCGTCTGGCGAGAAGAGTATTGATCTTGCTGGCAATGCGGCCGATCAGGCGAATGGTGTGCAACCAGCGCCGGGAACCACGTCTGCGGAAAATACCCAGCAGGATGTTTCTCTGCCGCCGATTTCTTCTACGCCGACTCAGGGGCAAACCCAGGCGGCAACGGATGGTCAACAACGTGTTGAAGTGCAGGGTGACCTGAATAACGCGCTGACCCAGCCGCAAAATCAGCAACAGCTGAACAATGTGGCGGTGAACTCTACGCTGCCGACTGAACCCGCGACTGTAGCGCCAGTTCGTAATGGCAACGCATCGCGTGATACGGCGAAAGCGCAAACCGCTGAACGTCCGACCACCACGCGTCCAGCACGTCAGCAGGCGGTGATTGAGCCGAAAAAACCACAAGCAACTGTGAAAACGGAACCGAAGCCGGTAGCACAGACGCCGAAACGTACTGAACCGGCTGCACCTGTGGCGAGCACGAAGGCACCGGCTGCGACTTCTACGCCAGCCGCAACGCCAGCACCAAAAGAGACGGCGACTACGGCTCCAGTACAGACGGCATCCCCGGCGCAAACCACGGCAACACCAGCCGCTGGAGCGAAGACCGCAGGTAATGTTGGTTCGTTGAAATCGGCACCGTCCAGCCATTACACTCTGCAGCTGAGCAGTTCTTCTAACTACGACAACCTGAACGGTTGGGCGAAGAAAGAGAATCTGAAAAACTACGTTGTCTATGAAACGACGCGTAATGGTCAGCCGTGGTATGTACTGGTTTCTGGCGTGTATGCTTCGAAAGAAGAAGCGAAAAAAGCGGTATCTACATTGCCAGCCGATGTTCAGGCCAAAAACCCGTGGGCGAAACCGCTGCGTCAGGTACAGGCCGATCTGAAGTAATCAAGGTTATCTCCCGCAATGGTTTATCGTTGCGGGAGTTACCTGAAGCGCTGGATGCTGTCGGAGCTTTCTCCACAGCCGGAGAAGGTGTAATTAGTTAGTCAGCATGAAGAAAAATCGCGCTTTTTTGAAGTGGGCAGGGGGCAAATATCCCCTGCTTGATGATATTAAACGGCATTTGCCTAAGGGTGAATGTCTGGTTGAACCTTTTGTGGGTGCCGGGTCGGTGTTTCTCAACACCGACTTTTCTCGTTATATCCTTGCCGATATCAATAGCGACCTGATCAGTCTCTACAACATTGTGAAGATGCGTACTGATGAGTACGTGCAGGCTGCCCGCGAGCTGTTTGTTCCTGAGACAAATTGCGCCGAGGTTTACTATCAGTTCCGCGAAGAGTTCAATAAAAGCCAGGATCCGTTCCGCCGGGCGGTACTGTTTTTATATTTGAACCGCTACGGTTACAACGGTCTGTGTCGTTACAATCTGCGCGGCGAGTTTAACGTGCCGTTTGGTCGCTACAAAAAACCCTATTTCCCGGAAGCTGAGTTGTATCACTTCGCTGAAAAAGCGCAGAATGCCTTTTTCTATTGTGAGTCTTACGCCGATAGCATGGCGCGCGCAGATGATGCATCCGTCGTCTATTGCGATCCGCCTTATGCACCGCTATCCGCGACCGCCAACTTTACGGCGTATCACACAAACAGTTTTACTCTTGAACAACAAGCGCATCTGGCGGAGATCGCCGAAGGTCTGGTTAACCGTCAGATCCCGGTACTGATTTCTAACCATGATACGGCGCTAACGCGCGAGTGGTATCAGCGCGCAAAATTGCATGTCGTCAAAGTTCGACGCAGTATAAGCAGCAACGGCGGCACACGTAAAAAGGTGGACGAACTGCTGGCTTTGTACAAACCAGGAGTCGTTTCACCCGCAAAAAAATAATTCTCAAGGAGAAGCGGATGAAACAGTATTTGATTGCCCCCTCAATTCTGTCGGCTGATTTTGCCCGCCTGGGTGAAGATACCGCAAAGGCCCTGGCAGCTGGCGCTGATGTCGTGCATTTTGACGTCATGGATAACCACTATGTTCCCAACCTGACGATTGGACCAATGGTGCTGAAATCCTTGCGTAATTACGGCATTACCGCCCCTATCGACGTACATCTGATGGTGAAACCAGTTGATCGCATTGTGCCGGATTTCGTTGCCGCAGGCGCCAGCATCATTACCTTTCATCCTGAAGCCTCCGAGCATGTTGACCGCACGCTGCAACTGATTAAAGAAAATGGCTGTAAAGCGGGGCTGGTATTTAACCCGGCGACACCGCTGAGCTATCTCGACTATGTGATGGACAAACTGGATGTGATCCTGCTGATGTCCGTCAACCCTGGTTTCGGTGGTCAGTCTTTCATTCCTCAAACACTGGATAAACTGCGCGAAGTACGTCGTCGTATCGACGAGTCTGGCTTTGACATTCGTCTGGAAGTGGACGGTGGCGTGAAGGTGAACAACATTGGCGAAATCGCTGCGGCGGGCGCGGATATGTTTGTCGCTGGCTCCGCTATTTTCGACCAGCCAGACTATAAAAAAGTCATTGATGAAATGCGCAGTGAACTGGCAAAGGTAAGTCATGAATAAGTTTGAAGATATTCGCGGCGTCGCTTTTGATCTTGATGGTACGCTGGTCGACAGTGCTCCTGGTCTTGCTGCTGCGGTAGATATGGCGCTGTATGCGCTGGAGTTGCCCGTCGCAGGTGAAGAACGCGTTATTACCTGGATTGGTAACGGCGCAGATGTTCTGATGGAGCGCGCATTGACCTGGGCGCGTCAGGAACGTGCGACTCAGCGTAAAACAATGGGTAAACCGCCCGTTGATGACGACATTCCGGCAGAAGAACAAGTACGTATTCTGCGTAAACTGTTTGATCGCTACTATGGCGAAGTTGCCGAAGAGGGGACGTTTTTGTTCCCGCACGTGGCCGATACGCTTGGCGCGTTGCAGGCTAAAGGCTTGCCGCTAGGTCTGGTCACCAACAAACCAACGCCGTTCGTCGCGCCGCTGCTGGAAGCCTTAGATATCGCAAAATACTTTAGCGTGGTCATCGGCGGCGATGACGTACAAAACAAAAAACCACACCCGGACCCGCTGCTACTGGTGGCTGAACGGATGGGTATTGTCCCGCAACAGATGCTGTTTGTCGGCGATTCTCGCAATGATATTCAGGCAGCAAAAGCAGCCGGTTGCCCTTCAGTTGGCTTAACCTACGGATATAACTACGGCGAGGCTATCGATCTCAGCCAGCCTGATGTAATTTATCACTCTATAAATGACCTTCTGCCCGCATTAGGGCTTCCGCAAAGCGAAAATCAGGAATCGAAAAATGACTAAGCCCATCGTTTTTAGTGGCGCACAGCCTTCAGGTGAATTGACCATTGGTAACTACATGGGTGCGCTGCGTCAGTGGGTAAACATGCAGGATGATTACCATTGTATTTACTGCATCGTTGACCAACACGCCATCACCGTACGCCAGGATGCGCAGAAGCTGCGTAAAGCAACGCTGGATACACTGGCGTTGTACCTGGCTTGCGGTATCGATCCTGAGAAAAGCACTATTTTTGTTCAGTCCCACGTGCCGGAACATGCGCAGTTAGGCTGGGCACTGAACTGCTATACCTACTTCGGCGAACTGAGCCGCATGACGCAGTTTAAAGATAAATCTGCGCGTTATGCCGAGAACATTAACGCTGGTCTGTTTGACTATCCGGTGCTGATGGCTGCGGACATCCTGCTGTATCAAACCAATCTGGTGCCGGTCGGTGAAGACCAGAAACAGCACCTGGAACTGAGCCGCGATATCGCCCAGCGTTTCAACGCGCTGTATGGCGATATCTTTAAAGTACCGGAGCCGTTTATTCCGAAATCTGGCGCGCGCGTAATGTCGTTGCTGGAGCCGACCAAGAAGATGTCCAAGTCTGACGATAACCGCAATAACGTTATCGGTCTGCTGGAAGATCCGAAATCGGTAGTGAAGAAAATCAAACGTGCGGTCACTGACTCCGACGAGCCGCCGGTAGTTCGCTACGACGTGCAGAACAAGGCGGGCGTTTCTAACCTGCTGGATATCCTTTCTGCGGTAACGGGTCAAAGCATCCCGGAACTGGAAAAACAGTTCGAAGGCAAGATGTATGGTCACCTGAAAGGCGAAGTAGCTGAAGCGGTTTCCGGTATGCTGACTGAATTGCAGGAACGTTATCACCGTTTCCGCAACGATGAAGCCTTCCTGCAACAGGTGATGAAAGACGGCGCAGAAAAAGCCAGCGCACACGCTTCCCGTACACTGAAAGCGGTTTACGAAGCGATTGGTTTTGTGGCGAAGCCGTAATTCACTATTGATACCAAAAACCGGGGAAACCCGGTTTTTTTACGTCCTTATTTGCAATAACCCCAAAAAATGTGAAGCATCTCGCCGTTTCCACATCTCTTTGTTGCGCCTTATCTTCATTTTCATGAAGATATAAATATTCATTTTATTGAAAATTTATTATGCGTCGAACGTTTATCAAAAAAGAAGGCGTCGTCATCACGACGCTGGCTCGTTATTTGTTAGGTGAAAAGTGTGGTAATCGCCTGAAAACCATAGATGAACTGGCAACTGAATGCTGTTCGTCCGTCGGCCTGACGCAGGCCGCGTTAAAAAATCTGGAGTCAAGCGGCGCGATTCGGATTGAACGTCGCGGGCGCAATGGCAGTTATCTGGTAGAGATGGATAACAAAGCACTGTTGACCCATGTTGATATCAATAATGTGGTATGTGCGATGCCCTTGCCCTATACCCGCTTGTACGAAGGTTTAGCGAGCGGGTTAAAAGCTCAGTTTGATGGCATTCCTTTTTACTATGCGCATATGCGTGGTGCGGATATTCGCGTGGAGTGTTTGCTTAACGGTGTCTATGACATGGCGGTAGTTTCGCGACTGGCGGCGGAAAGTTATCTCACGCAAAAAGGCTTATGTCTTGCGCTGGAGTTGGGGCCGCATACCTACGTTGGCGAGCACCAGTTGATTTGCCGTAAAGGGGAGTCAGGTAACGTGAAGCGCGTGGGGCTGGATAACCGTTCGGCAGATCAGAAGATCATGACCGATGTCTTTTTTGGCAGTAGCGATGTGGAGCGAGTCGATCTCTCTTATCACGAGAGTTTACAACGCATTGTTAAAGGCGATGTCGATGCGGTTATCTGGAATGTGGTAGCGGAAAGCGAACTGGCCATGCAGGGATTAGAAGCGACGCCGCTAACAGACGATCCGCGATTTTTACAGGCTACTGAAGCCGTGGTTTTGACGCGAGCCGATGATTACCCGATGCAACAATTGCTGCGTGCGGTTGTTGATAAACACGCCCTGCTTGCCCATCAACAGCGAGTGGTCAGTGGGGAACAGGAACCCAGTTATTAAACGAAAGGCATCTAAAATGGAAACCAGACTCAACCTGCTTTGCGATGCAGGGGTCATCGATAAGGACATCTGCAAAGGCATGATGCAGGTCGTCAAAGTACTGGAAACAGAATGCCATCTACCAGTGCGCAGTGAGCAAGGAACGATGGCAATGATACATATGGCGAGTGCGCTGATGCGCAGTCGTCGCGGCGAACAGATCCAGCCACTGGATGACGAATTGCTGGCTGAACTGGCGCAATGTAGCCACTGGCCAGCGATCATGCAGTTGCACCAGGTATTATTGCAGAGATTCGCGCTGGAAGTTAACCCGTGTGAAGAAGGCTATTTGCTGGCCAACCTTTATGGATTATGGATGGCCGCTAACGAAGAGGTCTGAAGCCCACAACAAATCCACGTCGCATAACTTAAATATTCAAAAAAATGAATATTTGATTCAAGGAACAGAAACGAGGCAACAAGATGTTTGTAGAAGCATTGAAACGCCAGAACCCGGCACTGATTTCTGCCGCACTAAACCTGTGGCAGCAGGGCAAGATAGCCCCGGACAGTTGGGTTGTCGACGTGGATCAGGTACTGGAAAACGGTAAGCGGCTGATTGAGACGGCGCGGCTTTACGGTATTGAGCTGTATCTGATGACCAAACAGTTCGGTCGCAATCCGTGGCTGGCGGAAAAACTGCTGGCGCTGGGCTACAGCGGTATTGTGGCGGTGGATTACAAAGAGGCGCGAGTGATGCGCCGCGCAGGTTTGCCGGTGGCGCATCAGGGGCATCTGGTGCAAATCCCTTGTCACGAGGTCGCTGATGCCGTTGAACAGGGCACCGACGTCATCACCGTGTTTACCCTTACCAAAGCGCAGGAGGTTTCTGCGGCAGCGGTGAAAGCGGGGCGGATTCAGTCTGTGCTGCTCAAAGTTTATAGCGACGATGATTTTCTTTATCCGGGGCAGGAGAGCGGTTTTGCTCAACATTCGTTGCAGGAAATTGTCGCTGAAATCCAAAAACTGCCAGGAGTCCATTTAGCGGGACTTACCCATTTCCCTTGCCTGCTATGGAATGAGGGCATTGGGAAAGTTTTGCCGACGCCGAACCTCCAGACGTTAGTCAATGCCCGCAACCAACTGGCGGAATCTGGTGTTGCTGTTGAGCAATTAAACGCGCCTTCAGCAACCAGCTGTACTTCGCTGCCATTGCTGGCGGAATACGGTGTTACTCATGCCGAACCCGGTCATGCGCTGACGGGCACTATTCCGGCAAACCAACAGGGCGACCAGCCTGAACGCGTAGCCATGCTCTGGTTAAGCGAAATATCCCATCATTTTCGTGGTGATAGCTACTGCTACGGCGGCGGCTATTACCGTCGTGGTCATGCGCAACATGCGCTGGTGTTTACACCAGAAAATCAAAGCATTACTGAAACATATCTCAAAACTGTGGATGACAGCAGCATCGACTACACCTTGCCTTTGGCTGGTGAGTTTCCGGTGAGTAGCGCGGTGGTGCTCTGTTTTCGTACACAAATTTTTGTTACCCGCAGTGATGTCGTGCTGGTGTCCGGTATTCAGCACAGAGCGCCGGAAATCGTAGGCCGTTATGACAGCCTCGGCAACCTTCTGGAGGCGTAAATGGCGCGATTTGTGGTGTTAGTGATTGATAGCTTCGGCGTGGGAGCAATGAAGGATGTCACGTTGGTGCGTCCGCAGGATGCCGGGGCGAATACCTGTGGTCACATCCTGAGCCAGCTGTCGCATTTGCAGCTACCAATGCTGGAGAAAATGGGGCTAATCAACGCATTAGGTTATGCGCCGGGAGATATGCAGCCGTCAGACTCCGCAACTTGGGGCGTGGCAGAGCTGCAACATGAAGGTGGCGATACCTTTATGGGGCATCAGGAAATTTTAGGCACGCGCCCGTTACCGCCGCTGCGGATGCCCTTTCGCGATGTGATTGACCATGTTGAGCAGGCATTAGTATCCGCCGGTTGGCAGGTGGAGCGCCGTGGCGATGATCTGCAATTTCTGTGGGTCAATCAGGCGGTTGCGATTGGCGATAATCTCGAGGCGGATTTAGGCCAGGTCTATAACATCACCGCCAATCTCTCTGTGATCTCTTTTGACGACGCAATCAAAATTGGTCGTATCGTGCGTGAGCAGGTACAGGTCGGTCGGGTCATTACATTTGGCGGCCTGTTAACCGACAGTCAACGCATTATCGATGCCGCAGAAAGCAAAGAAGGGCGCTTTATTGGTATCAATGCGCCGCGCTCTGGCGCTTATGACAACGGCTTCCAGGTCGTGCATATGGGCTACGGCGTCGATGAGAAAGTACAAGTGCCGCAAAAACTGTATGAAGCGGGCGTGCCAACCGTGCTGGTGGGTAAGGTGGCAGATATCGTCAGCAATCCTTATGGCGTGAGCTGGCAAAACCTGGTGGATAGCCAGCGGATTATGGATATCACCCTCGACGAATTTAACACGCATCCGACGGCGTTTATTTGCACCAATATCCAGGAAACCGACCTCGCTGGTCATGCAGAAGACGTCGCACGTTATGCCGAACGTTTGCAGGTCGTTGACCGTAACCTTGCCCGGCTTATTGAGGCGATGCAGCCAGATGATTGCCTGGTCGTAATGGCGGATCACGGTAACGATCTGACCATTGGTCACAGCCACCATACCCGTGAAGTGGTGCCAGTGCTGGTTTATCAGCAAGGGCTGGTCCACACGCAACTCGGTGTGCGCACCACGCTTTCTGATGTGGGGGCTACCGTGTGTGAATTTTTCCGTGCGCCACCGCCACAAAATGGTCGCTCTTTTCTTTCCTCCCTCCGGTTTGCAGGAGACACCCTATGAGTTTTGATCCGACGGGTTACACCCTGGCCCATGAGCATCTGCATATTGATCTCTCCGGCTTTAAAAACAACGTGGATTGCCGCCTTGATCAGTATGGGTTCATTTGCCAGGAGATGAACGACCTGATGGCGCAAGGTGTGCGTAATGTGATTGAGATGACCAACCGTTATATGGGGCGCAATGCGCAATTTATGCTCGATGTAATGCGCGAAACGGGGATCAACGTGGTGGCCTGTACCGGTTATTACCAGGACGCGTTTTTCCCGCAACATGTGGCGACCCGCAGCGTGCAGGAACTGGCGCAGGAGATGGTCGATGAAATTGAACAGGGTATCGATGGCACGGAGCTGAAAGCCGGGATCATCGCGGAGATTGGTTCCAGTGAAGGAAAGATTACGCCGCTGGAAGAGAAAGTGTTTATTGCTGCCGCGTTGGCACATAACCAGACCGGATGCCCCATCTCCACGCATACGTCGTTCAGCACGATGGGGCTGGAACAACTAGCTCTGCTGCAAGCCCACGGAGTTGATCTTTCGCGCGTTACTGTCGGGCACTGCGATCTGAAAGACAACCTCGACAATATTTTGAAGATGATCGAACTCGGCGCGTATGTGCAGTTCGACACCATTGGCAAGAACAGTTACTACCCGGACGAAAAGCGCATTGCGATGCTTCATGCACTACGCGACCGTGGATTACTGAACCGCGTCATGCTGTCGATGGATATTACGCGTCGCTCCCATTTAAAAGCCAACGGTGGTTATGGCTATGACTATTTATTTACCACCTTTATTCCACAACTGCGCCAGTCAGGATTCAGCCAGGCCGATGTGGATGTGATGTTACGTGAAAATCCCTCTCAATTTTTCCAATAAGGACAGACTCATGAAAAAGATTGGCGTTGCAGGCTTACAGCGTGAGCAGATTAAAAAAACCATTGAAACGACGGCTCCAGGCTGTTTTGAAGTTTTCATTCACAACGACATGGAAGCGGCAATGAAAGTGAAATCCGGGCAACTGGATTACTACATTGGCGCGTGTAATACCGGTGCTGGTGCGGCATTGTCGATTGCCATTGCGGTGATTGGTTATAACAAAAGTTGCACCATTGCCAAGCCGGGCATTAAAGCGAAAGACGAGCATATCGCCAAAATGATCGCCGAAGGGAAAGTCGCATTTGGACTTTCCGTTGAGCACGTTGAACACGCGATTCCGATGCTGATTAACCATCTGAAATAAAAGGCACGACTATGGATCTGTATATTCAGATTATCCTGGTGGCGTGCCTGACCGGTATGACATCGCTTCTGGCGCATCGCTCGGCGGCCGTTTTTCATGACGGCATCCGCCCGATCCTGCCGCAACTGATTGAAGGTTATATGAACCGTCGCGAGGCGGGGAGTATCGCTTTCGGTCTGAGCATCGGTTTTGTGGCCTCGGTAGGGATCTCTTTTACCCTGAAAACCGGCCTGCTCAACGCATGGCTGCTTTTTCTTCCTACCGATATCCTCGGCGTACTGGCGATAAACAGCCTGATGGCGTTTGGTCTTGGCGCGATCTGGGGCGTACTGATCCTCACCTGCCTGTTGCCGGTAAACCAGCTGCTGACCGCACTGCCGGTGGATGTATTAGGCAGTCTTGGGGAATTAAGCTCGCCGGTGGTTTCAGCTTTTGCACTGTTCCCTCTGGTGGCGATTTTCTACCAGTTTGGCTGGAAGCAAAGCCTGATCGCCGCCGTGGTTGTGCTGATGACCCGTGTGGTGGTAGTGCGCTATTTCCCGCATCTCAATCCGGAATCCATCGAAATCTTTATTGGCATGGTGATGCTGCTGGGGATCGCGATAACTCACGACCTGCGTCATCGTGATGAAAATGACATCGATGCCAGCGGGCTTTCGGTGTTTGAAGAACGCACGTCGCGGATTATCAAAAACTTACCGTATATCGCCATCGTGGGAGCATTGATTGCCGCCGTTGCCAGCATGAAGATTTTTGCTGGCAGTGAAGTGTCGATCTTCACCCTGGAGAAAGCGTACTCCGCAGGCGTAACGCCGGAACAATCACAAACGCTGATCAACCAGGCGGCACTGGCAGAATTTATGCGCGGGCTGGGTTTTGTACCGTTGATTGCCACCACCGCGTTAGCAACGGGTGTGTATGCAGTTGCGGGCTTTACCTTTGTTTATGCGGTGGGCTATCTCTCGCCGAATCCGATGGTTGCAGCGGTATTAGGCGCAGTGGTTATTTCGGCGGAAGTCTTGCTGCTGCGTTCGATCGGCAAATGGCTGGGGCGCTACCCGTCGGTGCGTAATGCGTCGGATAACATCCGTAACGCCATGAATATGCTGATGGAAGTGGCGTTGCTGGTCGGCTCGATTTTCGCAGCAATTAAAATGGCGGGTTATACCGGATTCTCTATCGCGGTTGCCATTTACTTCCTCAACGAATCTCTCGGTCGTCCGGTACAAAAAATGGCGGCGCCGGTCGTGGCAGTAATGATCACCGGCATTCTGCTGAATGTTCTTTACTGGCTTGGCTTGTTTGTTCCGGCTTAAGGAATGCACTTATGAAGACGTTTCCTCTGAAAAGTCTGACCATTGCTGAAGCGCAGCAGAAGCAGTTTGCGCTGGTGGATAGCATTTGTCGCCATTTTCCTGGTAGCGAATTTCTTACCTGCGGTGATTTGGGATTAACGCCGGGGCTGAATCAACCGCGCATTACCCAGCGTGTGGAGCAGGTGCTGGCTGATGCGTTTCACGCGCCAGCGGCGGTGCTGGTGCAAGGCGCTGGCACAGGAGCGATTCGTGCCGGGCTGGCGGCTTTGCTTAAACCAGGGCAGCGTCTTCTGGTGCATGACGCGCCCGTTTATCCGACGACACGCGTCATCATTGAACAGATGGGGCTGACGCTTATTACTGTTGATTTCAATGATCTATCGGCACTTAAGCAGGTCGTAGACGAGCAACAACCTGATGCAGCGCTGGTGCAGCATACGCGCCAGCAGCCGCAGGATCGCTACATTCTGGCAGATGTGCTGGCAACGTTGCGCTCGGCTGGCGTTCCTGCGTTAACCGATGATAACTATGCGGTAATGAAGGTAGCGCGAATCGGCTGCGAATGCGGGTCGAATGTCTCGACATTTTCCTGCTTCAAGCTGTTTGGGCCAGAGGGTGTTGGCGCGGTGGTAGGCGATGCTGACGTTATCAACCGTATTCGCGCCACGCTTTACTCCGGCGGCAGCCAGATTCAGGGCGCTCAGGCGCTGGAAGTCTTGCGTGGGCTGGTTTTCGCGCCGGTGATGCACGCGGTGCAGGCGGTGGTCTCTGAACGATTGCTGGCTTTACTTAACGGCGGCGCGGTGCCGGAAGTTAAAAGTGCCGTCATTGCCAATGCGCAGTCGAAAGTGTTGATTGTGGAGTTTCATCAGCCAATTGCCGCCAGGGTGCTGGAAGAAGCGCAGAAACGCGGTGCGTTGCCGTATCCGGTGGGCGCGGAGTCGAAATATGAGATCCCGCCGCTCTTTTATCGCCTTTCCGGAACGTTTCGCCAGGCGAATCCGCAATTAGAACATTGTGCGATTCGCATTAATCCGAATCGTAGTGGTGAAGAGACGGTGCTGCGGATTTTGCGTGAGAGTATTGCCAGCGTTTAATGTTGTGAACGATATTTTCAAAGGCAAGGTAAAAACAAATACGCCCTCTGATGAAAACAGAGGGCGTCAGACAATTAAACCGGTATTAACCGATTTATGTTAAGAGATTACTGTGCAGTCGGACCGCAGCCACCAATGATTTTAGAAATAGAAATTGCCGGGTGCAGCAGGTAATCGTAAGAGCAGTTCTTGTCACGGTTTTCAATATGACCAGTACATGCAGTTAATGTAGCCAGTACTGCACCTACCAGTGTTACTTTAATAAATTTATTCATTTTCATTCCCTATGTAAAATATATCGAGTAATATTCATTAATTATGTGAATATAAGCAAGCTGCTCGTTAGAAACAATACAGGAATATCTATTACACGTCAGTGTGTGGACTATTAATATTTCGATTATATTTGTAAGCCACTGTAACTGTGGGTGGTTGTTAAAAAACAAATTGGTTAAAAAGTTGTTTTATGTCTGCTGAAGATAAAAATTAATATGATGATTATTGTGAATAAAAAAGGTCGGAAATATCCGACCTTGATTAAAATTTTATTTAATTAATGGTTTGAGAACCAGTTTAATTTGTCGCGCAGACCAACGACCCGGCCAATAATAATCAAAGACGGACTGTTCATTTGCTGCGCCAGCTCGCCCAACTGTGCGAGCGTACCGTCAATCACGCGTTGCGTTACTGCCGTACCGTTTTCGACAATCGCCACTGGCATTTCGCCTGGCATTCCGTGTTCAATCAATTTTTGCTGAATAGTCGCAGCCTGATTCAGCCCCATATAGAACACCAGCGTCTGTTTTTCTGCTGCCAGGTTTTCCCAGTCCAGCTCACCACCGGTTTTTAAGTGTCCGGTAATTAAGCGTACGCTCTGAGCATAATCGCGATGCGTAAGTGGAATACCCGAATAGGCAGAGCAACCGGAAGCTGCGGTAATACCCGGAACCACCGAGAACGGAATGCCCGCGTTGCACAGTGTTTCCAGCTCTTCGCCACCACGTCCGAAAATAAACGGATCGCCGCCTTTCAGACGCACCACGCGTTTGCCTTTTTGCGCTTCCCGCAACAGGATCTGGTTAATCTCTTCTTGCGGTACGCAGTGGTATCCCGCGCGTTTGCCGACAAAAACGCGATCAGCATCGCGGCGTACCAGATTCATAATATCGTCAGAAACCAGACGGTCGTAGACCACCACATCTGCCTGCTGAATTTGTTGCAGACCTTTCAGCGTCAGTAGCCCGGCATCGCCAGGGCCGGCGCCAACCAGCACCACTTCACCGCGATGGTCGAGCGGCTCGTTGATTAACTGTTCGGTCGTTTCAGTAATGGCTTTCTGATCGTTATTCGCCAGCGACTGCGCCAGGCGGTCGTTAACGAACAATTTTTCCCAGAAACGGCGACGCTCGCCCATCGTGGCGAACTTTTGTTTCACCCGACCGCGTAACTGCCCGGCATATTTCGCTACCTGGCCCAGATGCAACGGCAGCAGTGATTCGAGTTTTTCGCGCAGCAGGCGCGCCAGAACCGGAGATGTACCGCCAGAGGAGACCGCTACCATTAGCGGTGAGCGGTCAATAATCGACGGCATAATGAAGCTGGCGGCTTTTGGCGCATCGACCACGTTACAGAAGATGCGGCGAGATTCAGCGGCTTCGCTGACGCGCTGGTTAAGCGCGTCATCATCCGTCGCGGCAATCGCCAGCCAGCAGGTGTCGAGAAGGCTTTCATCAAATGGCCCTTCGACGAGGGTTAACATGCCTGCATCTGCCCATGCGGTGAACTGTGGAATAAACGCCAATGCATTCACCGTTAAGCGAGCGCCTGCGTCTAACAGCAACCTTGCTTTGCGTTCCGCAACATCACCACCGCCGACAATCAGACAGTCGCGATCGCGTAATTGGCAAAATATAGGCAAATGATCCACGTAAAAACCCCTTACTGATTAACCTGCAGCCGTTTCAGTTTGATTAAATTTGTCCGCAACCGGACGATTCGCTTTCGGCGTAGCATACCAATAACCCAATCCCATGAATACGGCACCCGATAAAGTATTACCCAGCGTCACCCACAGCAGGTTATGACCAATACCCGCCAGCGTGTAGGCTTCGCTGTGGTTGCCAAACCAGGAGAGGGCGAACAGCGTCATGTTAGCGATGGAGTGCTCGTAGCCGGACGCGATAAATGCCAGCAGACACCACCAGATAGCGATAAATTTCGCCGCACCTTCAGTGCGCAGCGCCATCCAGATTGCAAGGCAAACCAGCCAGTTACACAATGCGCCTTTGAAGAACAGTACCATTGCCGGTGCAGTGGTTTTAGCCAGCGCGACGGAGTGAACGATGCTGGTATCTACCGGCAGCAGGCTACCGCCGCCCCAGCTATAAAGCATGGCAACAAAGACGGAACCGACCAGGTTACCCAGCCAGGTTTGCGGCAGGATTGCCCACATTTGCCCGTGGCTGATGGTGCCCGCTTTCACCCCAAAGGTGAGGAACATGGTGTGTCCGGTGAACAGTTCAGAACCGGCGATAATGACCAGCGTTAAGGCGATACCAAAGGTCGCGCCCATCACCAGAGGACGAACAGATGGATCGAGCAGGTTACCGAGCGTGAAAATCAGGATGATCCCAAGACCCACATACGCGCCCGCCATTGCAGAGCTGACCCAGAAGCCGAGCGGGTTATTTGCCGACAGGCGTGCAATGCGCGCAGCGTTAGCCGCACACTTATTAATAGTGTCTGTAAACATTTGATTATCCTTTAAAAATAAAAACAAAAAATAAAACAAAAAGTTTAAAAAATGCCCTGCAATATACCGAAGGTCATTACAGGACAATGCAAAAAGGGGAGGCATTGCGCCTCCCGTTAAAACATTAACCGCGCAGTTGTACCACGCCGTCTTTCACTCGCGCTTCGTAATGCTTGACGGAAAACTGTTCGTCTTCCATGCACAAACCGTCGCTTAAGCGAAAACGCTGTTTTTTCAGTGGACTGGCAACCCACAGCTCGCCCTGGTGTTCCGCAATCAGCCCGCGTGACAGCACGCTGGATTCGAAGAACGGATCGATGTTGCTGATCGCAAACACCTGGTCGCTGTGATACGGGCGGAAAATGGCTACCTGCTCGTCACCTAACAGCGCGCAGACGCCGGTTTCAGGCAGGATGTCATCGATTTTGCAGATGTCTTTCCACTGGCTCATGCGTTGTCCTCCACCAGAGTTACCGGGATACGTTCATACGGCGTTGCCGGACGGTGCTGTTCGCGCTCTGGCACCATCTGCACGTTCGGGTCACGCTTATCGCTGTTGATGAAGTGTTTGAAGCGAGTCTGCGCAGACGGCGTATTTACCGTTTCAGTCCACTCACACACTACCGCTTCACGCAGGCGCGCCATCTCTTCTTCCAGATGTGCATTCAGCCCCAGTTTGTCGTCAATGATCACCGCTTTCAGGTAATCAATACCGCCTTCGAGGTTTTCTAACCACGGCGCGGTACGCGTCAGTTTGTCGGCGGTACGGATGTAGAACATCATGAAACGGTCGAGATATTTGATCAGCGTTTCGCGATCGATATCCGCCGCCAGCAGATCCGCATGACGCGGTTTCATGCCGCCGTTACCGCAAACGTACAGGTTCCAGCCTTTTTCGGTGGCGATGATACCCACGTCTTTACCCTGAGCTTCTGAACATTCACGGGTACAGCCAGAGACACCAAACTTCATTTTGTGCGGAGTACGGATGCCTTTGTAGCGGTTTTCCAGTTCCACGCCGAGGCCGACGCTGTCGCCAACGCCGTAGCGGCACCAGGTGCTACCCACGCAGGTTTTCGCCATACGCAGTGCTTTCGCATAGGCATGACCGGTTTCGAAGCCGGCTTCAATCAGCTGACGCCAGATCTCCGGCAGATCGTCTTTCTGTGCGCCAAACATTGCCAGACGCTGGGAGCCGGTGATTTTGGTGTAGAGATTAAATTCACGCGCGATACGACCCACTGCCATCAGTCCTTCCGGGGTGATTTCACCGCCCGGAGAACGCGGGATCACCGAGTAGGTGCCGTCTTTCTGGATGTTAGCGAGGAAGTTGTCGTTAGAATCCTGCAGCGGAGTATGTTCCGGCTTCAGAATGTATTCGTTCCAGCAGGAGGCCAGCAGCGAACCGACGGTCGGTTTACAAACTTCACAACCGTAGCCTTTGCCGTGTTTCGCCAGCAGTTCTTCGAAGGTTTTAATGCCTTCAACGCGGATCAAATGGAACAGTTCCTGACGCGAATAAGCAAAGTGTTCGCACAGGTTGTTGTTAACTTCGATACCCTGTTTCGCCAGTTCCGCATTCAGTACCTGAGTTACCAGTGGGATACAGCCGCCGCAGCCAGTACCGGCTTTGGTTTCGGCTTTCAGCGCCGCAACGGTGTGGCAGCCTTTGTTGATAGCAGCAATCAGGTCGCCTTTGGTGACGTCGAAGCAGGAACAGATTTGCGCGCTGTCCGGCAGTTTATCAACACCGATAGACGGCTTACCGCTACCAGAGTGCGCCGGCAGGATCAGGGAATCCGGGTTTTCTGGCAGTTCGATAGCGTTCAGCACCAGTTGCAGCAGGTTGCCGTAATCGCTGGTATCGCCCACCAGTACCGCACCGAGCAGGGTTTTGTTGTCTTCGCTGACAACCAGGCGTTTGTAGATCTCTTTGCTTTCGTCGAGGTAAACATAGCTACGCGCGCCTGGTGTACGACCATGCGCATCGCCAATACCGCCAACGTCCACGCCCAGCAGTTTCAGCTTGGCGCTAAGGTCAGCGCCTTCAAAGGCGTTTTCGCTACCGAGAATGTGGTCGACGGCGACCTGCGCCATTTTGTAGCCTGGTGCTACCAGACCAAATACACGGTTGTTCCAGCTTGCGCATTCACCGATAGCGTAGATATCCGGATCGGAAGTCTGGCAGGAATCATTGATTACGATACCCCCACGCGGAGCAACGTCCAGACCACACTGGGTTGCCAGCTTATCGCGCGGACGGATACCGGTAGAGAAGACGATAAAGTCAACTTCCAGCTCGCTACCGTCGGCAAAACGCATAGTTTTACGCGCTTCAACACCTTCCTGCACAATCTCAAGGGTATTTTTGCTGGTGTGAACGCGTACGCCCATGCTTTCGATTTTGCGACGTAGCTGCTCGCCGCCCATCTGATCAAGCTGTTCCGCCATCAGCATCGGGGCAAATTCGATAACGTGGGTTTCAATGCCTAAGTTTTTCAGTGCGCCAGCGGCTTCCAGACCTAACAGGCCTCCGCCAACAACGGCACCGCGCTTGCTGCGACGGGCGCAGGATTCAATCGCGTTGAGGTCTTCAATGGTGCGATAAACAAAGCAGTCCTGAGTATCAGAACCTTTGATCGGCGGGATCCACGGGTAGGAACCGGTCGCCATGATCAGCTTGTCATAATAAACGGTACGCCCGGCGCTGGAGTGGATCACCTTTTCCTGACGGTTGATGGTGATAGCGCGTTCGCCGACCAGAACTTTGATGCCGTGTTTCTCGTAAAAGCCTTCGCGCACCAGCGACAGCTCTTCGGCGGTGTGGTGAGAGAAGTAAGACGAGAGGTGTACGCGGTCATAAGCGATGCGCGGTTCTTCACAGAAAACGGTAATATCAAAGTTGGCCGCATCAGATTTATCAAGAAGATCTTCGATAAAGCGATGGCCGACCATACCGTTACCGATAATTGCGAGTCTGACTTTGCTCATTTTTGCCTCGATTTCTTTTCTATTACCGCCTACCTTAACGATTCAGCAACCCCACTTATTGATGCAAATCAAATTCACCTTTATATACTCCTTAAGAGGTATATTGCTGATTTGTATAAATATTCTTAAGTCACGGAATTGTCTGACATTTCATGTTTGTGCAAAAAACAGACAAAATGAAAGCATTTATAGAGATGAAGGCACGTTGCGGGAGATGAGAGGAAAAGCCGGACGACGAAAGTGCCGCCCGGCATTGGTAATTAATGAGAGGTCAGGGTGTTGTGCTGACGGTGACGGCTGACAAAGCCTAACAGGAAGCACATCACGAATACCACAGCGTACAGACCGTTTGCAGTGAGCAGCGCCGCCTGTGGACCGCTATGCTCTACGATCGGACCAGTAACCACAAAGGTCAGCATGGTGCCGATGGTTCCACAGGTGAGTACGAAGTTAACCAGTTTTGGCGACGGCACTTTTGTCTGCTGGGAACCCAGAGTGATGATGGTGGTATAGATTGCGCTGGAGAAGAAGCCCAGAGCAAGAATAGACCACGCCATATGCGCTGGTGTTCCGGTGTTAAAGACATACATCAGAATCGCAGCCAGGCCTGCCAGCACGGTCAGAATACGTTGCAGGTCAAAGAAACGCAGAATAAAGCTGAACGCCCACATGCCGACCATGTACGACATCCAGAAGTTGCTCACCAGCGTACCCGCATCGTTCAGGCTCATGCCCAGACCTTTGGCGTACTCTGGCACCCAGGAGATAAAACCTAACTGACCGAGGATGTAGCACAGCGCAGCAATCGAGAGAAACAGCACGCCGATCCCCCACTTTTCTTTCGCTACCGGAGCGTCAGCTTTTGGCGCATGTTTGCCCAGCGCCGGGAACTCACAGCCGAAGGTCAGAATAAAAATAGCGACGTACACCAGCCCGATGCAGGCATAAACCCAGTACCACTCAATGCTGCGCGCCAGCAGAAATGCGGCGATCATCGGGAAAATCATCCCTGCCATACTGAAGAAGGAGTCGGTAAACAGCAGACGGGAACCGCGCTGGCGCCCTTCATACATTTGCGTTACCAGGAATGTACCAATCGACATGGTGATGCCGCTGACCACCCCAAGGATGAACATCGCCGCCGAGAACAGCGCCAGGCTGTGGCTGAACATCAAACCGGCAACCGCCAGCACCATCAGGAGAAAGCCAAAACGTAACTGCGTTTTCAGCGGGACAATTTCCATCAGCCAGGCGTTGAGGAAGATAGAGATTAAAATGCCGGCATTGAGGAAGGTGAAGGTGTTACTCATACTGGAAACAGGCAGATTGAAATAATCGGCGATATTTCCCATCACCATCCCGGTGACAATAACCAACGCACCGGTCAGTGCGTAGGAAAGAAAGCTAATCCATGTGAGCTTGATGCGATTGCTGTTAGTCATGATTGGCCTGCGTTAAAAGATAAAATGGCATAGTGGATATGCTGCGAGCGGGGGATTTTAGGTGATTTTGTGATCTGATTAAATATTTAATTGCAAACGGTTGCTAATTTGCAATATTTAAAGTGATTCTGATCACAAAATAAAAGTGATCATCAGGTTACATATATTTCAAGTACGTAAAATTAGGTAAAGGAATGGCCTTGTCATTGAAGGCTATTTAGAATCTCTCCACTTGCTTTTTTTCTGCTCTGTTAAGGAAATCTCATGTTCAAATCGACCCTGGCAGCTTTCGTAGCTGTTTTCGCTCTTTCTGCTCTCTCACCCGTAGCAATGGCAGCGAAAGGGGACCCGCACGTATTGTTAACAACCTCTGCTGGTAATATCGAACTGGAGCTGGATAGCCAGAAAGCACCGGTATCAGTGCAAAACTTTGTCGATTATGTGAACAGTGGTTTTTATAACAACACCACCTTTCACCGCGTTATCCCTGGCTTTATGATTCAGGGCGGTGGATTTACCGAGCAGATGCAGCAGAAAAAACCAAATCCGCCAATCAAAAATGAAGCTGATAACGGTCTGCGCAATACGCGCGGCACTATTGCTATGGCGCGTACTGCGGACAAAGACAGCGCAACCAGTCAGTTCTTTATCAACGTGGCCGACAATGCCTTCCTCGACCACGGTCAGCGTGATTTCGGCTACGCCGTCTTTGGTAAAGTGGTGAAAGGTATGGACGTTGCCGATAAGATTTCCCAGGTGCCGACTCATGACGTTGGTCCATACCAGAATGTGCCGTCAAAGCCAGTAGTTATCCTTTCTGCTAAAGTCCTGCCGTAACGATTTCTCGCGCGGGCAATTTTGCCCGCGCTTCTGCTCTTCCGGCGTAACCCGGATTTGCCGCTTATACTTGTGGCAAACGGACACGTTCAGGGAGGCATTAAGTGAAGAAACTCACCGATAAGCAAAAGTCCCGCCTCTGGGAGCTTCAGCGTAATCGTAATTTTCAGGCCAGCCGTCGTCTCGAAGGTGTTGAGATCCCTTTGGTGACACTGACTGCCGCTGAGGCTTTGGTGCGCCTTGAAGAGCTAAGGAGGCACTATGAGCGATAAATTCGGCGAAGGGCGCGACCCGTATCTCTATCCTGGCCTCGATATCATGCGTAATCGGCTGGATATCCGCCAACAGCAGCGGCTGGAGCAGGCGGCTTACGAAATGACGGCGCTGCGTGCCGCGACCATTGAGCTTGGTCCATTGGTGCGTGGTTTACCGCATTTGCGTGCTATTCATCGCCAGCTGTATCAGGATATTTTCGACTGGGCGGGGCAACTGCGTGAAGTCGATATTTATCAGGGGGATACACCGTTCTGCCACTTTGCCTATATTGAAAAAGAGGGCAATGCCCTGATGCAGGATCTGGAGGAAGAAGGTTATCTGGTCGGTCTTGAGAAAGCGAAGTTCGTCGAGCGGCTGGCGCATTACTATTGTGAAATCAATGTCCTGCATCCATTCCGTGCAGGAAGTGGTCTGGCACAGCGGATCTTCTTCGAGCAACTGGCGATTCATGCGGGTTATCAACTGAGCTGGCAGGGTATCGAAAAAGAGACCTGGAATCAGGCTAATCAGAGTGGGGCTATGGGCGATCTCTCTGCGCTGCAGACGATATTTAGCAAAGTGGTAAGCGAAGCCGGGGAATCTGAGTAAAATAGCGCGGTTCTTTCGTACCGGAGCCGCCATGATCCTGCTTATTGATAACTACGATTCTTTCACCTGGAACCTCTACCAGTACTTTTGTGAACTGGGGGCGGATGTGCTGGTTAAGCGCAACGATGCGTTGACGCTGGCGGATATCGACGCCCTAAAGCCGCAGAAAATTGTCATCTCGCCAGGCCCCTGTACGCCCGATGAAGCCGGAATCTCCCTTGAGGTTATCCGCCACTACGCCGGGCGCTTGCCGATTCTTGGCGTCTGCCTCGGTCATCAGGCAATGGCACAGGCATTTGGCGGCAAAGTTGTGCGCGCCGCAAAGGTCATGCACGGCAAAACCTCGCCGATTACACATAACGGTGAGGGCGTATTTCGGGGGCTGGCAAATCCACTTACCGTGACACGCTACCATTCGCTGGTAGTGGAACCTGGCTCATTACCAGCGTGTTTTGAAGTGACTGCCTGGAGTGAAACCCGCGAGATTATGGGGATTCGCCATCGCCAGTGGGATCTGGAAGGGGTGCAGTTCCATCCGGAAAGTATTCTGAGCGAACAAGGACATCAACTGCTGGCTAATTTCCTGCATCGCTGATTTCTGATTGCCATTCAGTGATTTTTTATGCATATTTTGTGATTATAATTTCACATTTATTTATGCGTAACAGGGTGATCATGAGATGGCAATTGAACAAACAGCAATTACACGCGCGACTTTCGATGAAGTGATCCTGCCGATTTATGCTCCGGCAGAGTTCATTCCGGTAAAAGGCCAGGGCAGCCGAATCTGGGATCAGCAAGGCAAGGAGTATGTCGATTTCGCGGGTGGCATTGCAGTTACGGCGTTGGGCCATTGCCATCCTGCGCTGGTGAACGCGTTAAAAACCCAGGGCGAAACTCTGTGGCATATCAGTAACGTTTTCACCAATGAACCGGCGCTGCGTCTTGGGCGCAAACTGATTGAGGCAACGTTTGCCGAACGCGTGGTGTTTATGAACTCCGGCACGGAAGCTAACGAAACCGCCTTTAAACTGGCACGCCATTACGCCTGTGTGCGTCATAGCCCATTCAAAACCAAAATTATTGCCTTCCATAACGCTTTTCATGGTCGCTCGCTGTTTACCGTCTCGGTGGGCGGGCAGCCGAAATATTCCGACGGCTTTGGGCCAAAACCGGCAGACATCATTCACGTTCCCTTTAACGATCTCCACGCAGTGAAAGCAGTGATGGATGATCACACCTGCGCGGTAGTGGTTGAGCCGATTCAGGGCGAGGGCGGCGTGACGGCAGCGACGTCAGAGTTTTTGCGGGGCTTGCGTGAGCTGTGCGATCAGCATCAGGCATTATTGGTGTTTGATGAAGTGCAGTGCGGGATGGGGCGTACCGGCGATCTGTTTGCCTATATGCACTACGGCGTGACGCCGGATATTTTGACCTCAGCGAAAGCGTTAGGCGGCGGCTTCCCGATTAGCGCCATGCTGACCACGGCGGAGATTGCTTCTGCGTTTCATCCTGGTTCTCACGGTTCCACCTACGGCGGTAACCCGCTGGCCTGTGCGGTTGCGGGCGCGGCCTTTGATATCATCAATACCTCTGAAGTGCTGGAAGGCATTCGCGCGAAACGTCAGCGTTTTGTTGATCATTTGCAGAAGATAGATCAGCAGTACGATGTGTTTGGCGATCTTCGCGGTATGGGGTTGTTGATTGGCGCCGAGCTTAAGTCACAGTACAAAGGTCGGGCGCGCGATTTCCTTTATGCGGGCGCAGAGGCTGGCGTAATGGTGCTGAACGCCGGGACAGATGTGATGCGTTTTGCACCATCGCTGGTGGTGGAAGATGCGGATATCGATGAAGGGATGCAGCGTTTTGCCCGCGCGGTGGCGAAGGTGGTTGGGGCGTAATAAGACGTGTCATCGTCGCATCAGGCAAAGCATGTCGGATGCGGCGTAAACGCCTTATCCGACCTACAGTTTGCTTCTGGCAATGATGATATTACGCCTTCGAATCCCGTAACTTCCGGCTCAACCAAATCCCGTGATGCGGTCGCTGCCGCCAGGCCATCGCTGAAATGGTGTGCATTGTATTCAGATGGCCAATAACGCGTTGTAAATGCTGCTCCAGCGTGCCAGACGCGCCTTCGTGTGGCAGCATCTCTGGCGAGTCTATGATATTGGCGTCGCCAGAACTACCCGGTTCATCATATTCCAGGCGCTGCTGACAGCGTTGAATAGCGATTTCACAAGACTGCAAATACTCCTGCGCCAGTTCCGGCGGTAATGTCCGGTGCTCCCGCGCCAGCGTGGTCATGGCATTAATATGCTCAACAATAAACTGACTATGCGTTACCCACAGTTTCATATCTGCCAGATAATGGCTGTTAAACGCCGGTTCCTGCATCGCCTGGTTCAATGAGTTATACAAGGTGTTATGCGCCTGATTAACCCGCATTCGTTGCCAGGCTAGTGGCGTAGGTTGCGGATCTTTACTGAGGATCAGACGAATGGCCTCCTGGTAAGTTTCTAAGGCATCATGGGCGTTCTTGCGCAATAAGCCGCTCTGCCACTGCGGCCACAGCCACACTGTGCCGCCGAAGGCAATCAGACAGCCGATGATAGTATCGATAAGACGGGGGATGATGTACTGCTCACCATTCAGCCATAACAGTTGCAGGGTATATACAGCGGTAATGGTAAAACCGACCGTCGCCCAGCCGTAGTTTTTGCGCAATATCAGGTAACTGGCGAGCGTGGTGAAAAGCATCAGCGTCAGGGTGTAACCCTCAGGGATTTTAAAGTGCAGCGCAACGCCTGCAATAATTAATCCAACCACGGTTCCCACAGAACGATTCACAATCCGCAGGCGAGTCGCGCCGTAGCCATTTTGCGTCACCAGCAATACCGTCATTAGTATCCAATAGGATTTCGGCAGATGCAGCGCGGTGCCCATCAGACTGGCAATGCTTAACATCACACTCAGTCGTCCGGCATTACGCAGTGCTGGCGATTTCAGGGAAATATAGCTTTTCAGCGCCGGGAGTAACGGCATTCGGCGCTGTTTATCTGCCAGTAAGTCACGGGCATAGAGTGGTTTTTGCGTTCGCAGCACGCGGGCGATGCGGCTGAAATGCCAGTAGCAGAATTGCCCCACAGGGTTATCCGGATGTTGGCGGGCGATTTTTTCCAGTGCGCCAATTTGCTTTTCCATCGTAAAACGCGTCGGCAGGCGATGATAAAGAATGTCATCAGCCAGCACGCGCAGGCGAGCGGCGACGGTTTGCGCATTCCAGCGGATAACTTCCTCCGCATGGCTACGCTCGACCAGCTTTTGCACCTCTTCCGGCTGATGCAAACTGACCGAAATGTGTTCCTGTAAATCCAGCGCCTCCTGGAAAATGCGCAGCATCCGCTTGTAATCGGTATTATTTTGCGCGGAAAGCATATGCATTTGCTGATAGCACTGGGTAATTAAATCGACCGCTTTTTGCTGGCGTTCCAGAAGCGGTGGCAACGCTTTCTCAGGATCGGTGTGCTGGGTAAGCAGGCTGTATTTGGCTTCGCAATAATCTGCCAGTTCACGGTACAGCAGGCTAAGGGACTCACGTAGCGGTTGTTCGCGCCAGAGCCAGAACCAAAACCAGTTAAACAGCCCATACCAGAGTGTACCTAACGCATAGATGAGCAACGGTTCCCAGACGGGCATGTATCCCGCCAGACTTAAGGTAAAAATAGCTGCCAGCAGCGATGCGGGAAGTAATTTTGCGTGTAATGGCCCTAACTCGGCAGTAACGCCAAGTATCAACGTTAACCCCGTCAGCAGAAATGGCAGGGGGATATCTTTTTCCAGCAGCAGTTGTGTTAGCAAGCTGCAGGTGGCAAACAGCGACGCACCAATAATTAAACGTTTGAAAAAACGTTTATGGGGAGTATCAAGCCCCGCAATATTGCAACAGGCGGGGACGAGGGAAAAGAGCAGCCCGAGTCTTAATTCGCCAAGCAATAGACCAACGGCCACGGGCAAACATAGCACCAGCGTTTGTCGTAGTGCATAGTTGATATCGGGATGATAAATCAGTCTGCGCCACATCGGGTTAAACAAAATGGCGCGCTACTCAGTAACGCGCCACTCCGACGGGATTAACGAGTGCCGTAAACGACGATGGTTTTACCGTGTGCGGAGATCAGGTTCTGATCTTCCAGCATCTTCAGAATGCGCCCCACAGTTTCACGAGAACAGCCGACAATCTGACCGATTTCCTGACGGGTAATTTTGATTTGCATACCGTCAGGGTGAGTCATGGCATCCGGTTGTTTTGCCAGGTTCAGCAGAGTCTGTGCAATGCGGCCCGTTACATCGAGGAACGCCAGGTTACCCACTTTCTCTGAAGTGACTTGCAGACGACGCGCCATCTGTGCGGAGAGACGCATCAGAATATCCGGGTTTACCTGAATTAATTGGCGGAATTTTTTGTAGGAAATTTCAGCCACTTCACAGGCGGTTTTCGCACGTACCCATGCGCTACGTTCCTGGCCTTCTTCAAACAGGCCCAGTTCGCCAATGAAATCACCCTGATTCAGATAAGAGAGGATCATTTCTTTACCCTCCTCGTCTTTGATCAGCACTGCCACAGAGCCTTTAACGATGTAGTACAGCGTTTCCGCTTTTTCACCCTGGTGAATAAGCGTGCTCTTGGATGGGTACTTATGAATGTGGCAATGAGACAAGAACCATTCGAGAGTCGGGTCTGTTTGCGGTTTGCCAAGCACCATGCGCGGTTATCCTCTGTTATAAGCTTTCTCCAGAGCCAGAAAACGCCGCTGTCTCTGGATTGCCGAAATGTGCTTCCCGCTACCTGGGAAGGGGCTATCAACTGAACTGCACGGTAATGTGACGTCCTTTACATACATGCAGTACATCAATGTATTACTGTAGCATCCTGACTGTTTTAGCATAGCTTTCGCGTTGTGTCTCCTGGTGTCTCGCTTCAGCATGACCCAGGTCGCCTTCCGTTGCGCGATTTGGTCAGTACGCGTACTCTGTCAGGAAAATTGACGCAATGGAGTTTCGATTATGCAAGCGCGTGTGAAGTGGGTCGAAGGGTTAACCTTTCTGGGCGAGTCCGCCTCTGGTCACCAGATTTTAATGGATGGCAACTCTGGCGATAAAGCGCCAAGTCCGATGGAAATGGTGTTGATGGCGGCAGGTGGCTGTAGCGCAATTGATGTGGTTTCTATCCTGCAAAAAGGGCGTCAGGATGTGGTCGATTGTGAAGTAAAATTGACCTCTGAACGCCGCGAAGAGGCACCACGCCTGTTTACGCACATTAATCTGCATTTTATCGTCACCGGTCGTGACCTGAAAGACGCAGCGGTTGCGCGTGCGGTCGATCTCTCAGCCGAGAAGTATTGCTCAGTCGCGTTGATGCTGGAGAAAGCGGTGAATATTACTCACTCGTATGAAGTGGTTGCCGCGTGATTTAACTATCCCGTTGTGAAGCCGGAGAGTATTTTATCCGGCTTAATAGCAGAGTTACTCGATTTTTTTCCCTTCCATCAGTCGTTGCACCAGCGGCAGCATAATTAACTCCATTGCCAGACCCATTTTGCCGCCCGGCACCACTAATGTATTGATGTGGGAAATGAACGAGCCTTGCAGCATCGCCAGCAGCCAGGGGAAATCGATTCCCTCCAGATTACGAAAATGGATTACCACAAAGCTTTCATCCAGCGATGGGATGCCTTTTGCGGCGAAGGGGTTTGAGGTGTCAACGGTGGGGACGCGCTGGAAGTTAATATGGGTGCGAGAAAACTGCGGTGTGATGTAGTTGATATAGTCTTCCATTGAGCGAACTACCGAGTCCATCACCGCTTCTCGCGAGTGCCCGCGCTCGCCGGTATCGCGAATGAGTTTTTGAATCCACTCCAGGTTAACGATAGGCACTACACCAACCAGTAAATCCACATGCTGCGCGACGTTATGTTGTGGTGTGACCACGCCGCCGTGCAAACCTTCATAAAACAGCACATCGGTGGGTTCTGGCAGCGCCTGCCACGGGGTAAACGTACCAGGCACCTGATTCCACGGTACGGCTTCGTCGTAGGTATGCAGATATTTGCGAGATTTCCCTTTGCCGCTCTGGCCGTATTCAATGAAGGTTTGTTCCAGCAGGCCGAAGTCGTTAGCTTCGGGGCCGAAGTAGCTGATATGCCGTCCTGCATCGCGCGCCTTGCGGATCGCCATGTCCATTTCCGGGCGGGTGTAGCGGTGAAAACTGTCGCCTTCTACCTCGGCTGAGCGCAGATTTAACTGCGCGAATATTTTACGAAACGCGAGGCTGGTGGTGGTGGTTCCCGCGCCGCTGGACCCTGTTACTGCAATGACCGGATGTTTGGCAGACATAGTAACTCCATGACCTGGTTATCATTATTATCTCGTCCGCCGACGGTTGCAGGTTATTCGCGAAACTGACTGCGCGGCATGATATTGACCGTTTCGTGCAGTTCCGACCATACCAGCACCGCTTCTCCGCACTGTAGCTGGCGTTTGACGTCGGCGACTTTCTGTTCAAGTGTACGCTCATGTTCACCATAATCGGTGCCTTCGCGTAACACAAAACTTTCAATTAAATTTTCCAGCGTTTCAGGGGAGAGGTCTTGCCAGGGAATCAACATGATTTCGCCTCCAGATACGTTGTTAACCAGTCAGGAATGCGTGACTCCAGCCACATTTGCGGATGAAGTAATGTACCGCCAATAAAGCCAACATGACCGCCATGTTCCGTCAGTTGATACTCCACCTGCGGTGGGAGATTTTCCGGTTTCGGGATCACCTGATGATCCATAAACGGATCGTCTTTGGCGTGAATAATCAGCGTGGGTTTGGCGATCCGATTGAGCAGCGGCATGGCGCTACACTGACGATAATAGTCGATAGCGTCGGCGTAGCCGTGAATTTTGGCGGTGATCAGATCGTCAAATTCGCGGATTCGACGTACCGATTTTAACTGTGCGAGATTAATCGGCAGCGTTCCGGGGTAGGCCGCCAGTTTGCGCGCAGCATTGGCTTTTAACAGGTTCAGTAAGTAACGCTGATAAACGCGGGAAAAGCCCTTTTCCATATGGTAACTACAGGCTTCCAGCATAAACGGCGCAGAGACAATCACCGCCGCATCAATCGGGAGCTCATTGCCTTCTTTTGCCAGCAAACAGGCCAGCATATTACCGCCGAGCGAATAGCCGACGGCAGCCGTTGGCGCGTGACCAAACTCGCGTTGCAGCCAGCGTAAAAACCAACTGGCGTCTTCCGTTTCGCCAGAGTGATAAATGCGGTGCATCCGGTTTGGTTCACCGCTGCAACCGCGAAAATGCATCACCACGCCCAGCCAGCCGCGCTTTTGCGCTGCCTCGATCAGACCGTGGGCATAAGGACTATTAAGGCTGCCTTCGAGACCGTGGAAAACTACCAGACGCGGTTTATGCTGCGCCTGTGCGGGAGCTTCACTCCACGCGAGATCGACAAAATCGCCGTCGGGCAACTCCAGTCGCTGCCAGTGCGGGGTGAATTTCACCTGACGACGAAACAGACGCGGCAGCATGGTTTGGAGATGACAATTGCTGAAACCGCGCATAGGGGTGAATTCAGCACTGCTGCTGAATTCATTGGCATCGGTCGTCGTTATCTGCGCCATCAGTTGCTTTGGCCTTCCAGCAGCATCTGTTCCAGTTGCTTCTGGGCTTCCAGCCACGCCATTTCGCACTCTTCCAGCCCTGATTTGGCGCTGGCTTGTTGTTGCAGGCAGGCGGTCAGTTCTGCTTTACGGCTCTGGTCGTACAGTTCGCTATCGCCGAGTTTCTCTTCCGCCTGCGCCAGCTGTGCGTTCAACTTCTCCATCTCTTTTTCCAGACGGGCGATCTCTTTACGCAGTGGCTGGGTTTGCGCACGCAGCTCCGCTTCCCGACGCTTCTGATCTTTACGTGCCTGGGCGCTGTTAGCGTTCTCTTTGGGTGTTTCGTCGGTCTGGTTTTCCTGCTTTTGTACGTCGCTTAACCACTGTTGATAATCTTCCAGATCGCCGTCGAACGGTTCGACTTTACGATCGTGAACCAGATAGAGATCGTCAGTGGTGGAACGCAGTAAATGGCGGTCGTGCGAAACGACAACCAGCGCGCCTTCAAACTCGATTAACGCTTCGGTTAGTGCCTGGCGCATGTCGAGGTCAAGGTGGTTAGTCGGTTCGTCGAGCAGCAGCAGATTCGGACGCTGCCAGACGATTAGCGCCAGCACCAGGCGCGCTTTTTCCCCACCGGAGAAGCGGCGCGTCTCTTCCGTCACTTTATCGCCCTGGAAGCCAAAGCCGCCGAGGTAATCACGCAGTTTTTGTTCCAGCTCCTGCGGCGCTAAACGCGCCAGATGTTGAATCGGCGATTCGTCGGCGCGCAGATATTCCAGTTGATGCTGGGCGAAGTAGCCGAGTTTGATCCCTTTCGCCAGGCCAATTTCACCGCTGACTGGCGCAAGTTCACCGGCTAACAGTTTGATTAATGTCGATTTACCCGCGCCGTTTCGGCCTAACAGACCAATGCGCGAACCTGGCACCAGGTTAAGTTTTATCGAGTCGAGAATAATGCGATCGCCATAGCCCGCACTGACTTTTTCCATCTTCAACAACGGATTAGGCAGGCTTTCCGGTGCGCGGAAGCTAAAACGGAACGGGTTGTCGACGTGCGCGGGGGCAATCAGCTCCATACGCTCCAGCATCTTAATGCGGCTCTGGGCCTGCTTCGCTTTAGTAGCTTTGGCACGGAAACGGTCGATATAACTTTGCAGATGCGCCACGCGCTCCTGCTGGCTTTCATACATCGCCTGTTGCTGCGCCAGACGGGTAGCGCGCTGCACTTCAAATGAGCTGTAGTTGCCGGTGTACTCGAACATGCTTTGTTGTTCGATATGAATAATTTTATCGACGATTGGATCGAGGAAGTCACGGTCGTGGGAGATCAGGATCAGCGTGCCCTGATAGCTCTTCAGCCATTTTTCCAGCCAGATAACCGCATCAAGATCGAGGTGGTTCGTCGGTTCGTCGAGCAGCAGCAAGTCTGAACGGCAAATCAGCGCCTGAGCGAGGTTAAGACGCATACGCCAGCCACCGGAGAAATCACTCACCGGGCGCTCCAGTTGTTCGTTGCTGAAACCGAGGCCGTGCAGCAGGCTGGCGGCGCGGGAACGAATACTCCACGCGTCGATAGCATCCAGCTTGCCATGAATGGTGGCGATGGCGTGCCCGTCGTTACGTTCGTTGGCGTCATGCAACTGTGCTTCCAGTTGGCGATATTCGCGGTCGCCATCAATGACATATTCCAGCGCAGGTTGCGGTAGCGCCGGTGTTTCCTGATTCACCCACGCCAGTTGCCAGTTACCAGGAAAGGTGTAGCTGCCGCCGTCGGCGCTGATTTCATTTTTCAGCAGTGCCAGCAGGGTAGATTTACCGCAGCCGTTTTTACCCACAAGACCCACTTTCTGGCCGGGGTTGATGGTGGCGGTGGCATTATCCAGCAGGACGCGCACGCCGCGACGAATTTGTAACGAGGAGAAAACAATCATAAGGCGCCGTATGTTCAGACTATGTTAACTTATCATTATGATAATGTAATGTATGGGCGAGCTGCCGCACCGGGCGCAATGGTAGCCCAAAACAGCGACTATACACAAAAACCATACCGGGAGGGGGATGATGTCTCAGCCAGCGAAAGTTTTGCTGCTGTATGCCCATCCGGAATCTCAGGACTCGGTGGCAAACCGGGTACTGCTTAAACCGGCCACGCAGCTCAGCAATGTTACCGTGCACGATCTTTACGCGCACTATCCCGACTTTTTTATTGATATCCCCCGTGAGCAGGCATTATTGCGCGGGCACGAGGTGATTGTTTTTCAGCATCCTCTTTATACCTATAGCTGCCCGGCGCTACTGAAAGAGTGGCTGGACCGGGTATTAAGCCGTGGTTTTGCCAGTGGGCCGGGAGGAAATCAACTGGCGGGAAAGTACTGGCGCAGCGTGATCACCACCGGTGAGCCGGAAAGTGCTTACCGTTATGACGCACTGAATCGCTACCCGATGAGCGATGTTCTACGCCCCTTTGAACTGGCGGCGGGCATGTGCCGGATGCATTGGTTAAGCCCCATCATTATTTACTGGGCGAGACGGCAAAGCGCACAGGAGCTGGCGAGTCACGCCAGAGCCTACGGTGACTGGCTGGCAAATCCGCTGCCCCCAGGAGGCCGCTGATGGAAGGTTCCGATTTTTTACTCGCAGGAGTGCTGTTTCTCTTCGCGGCGGTGGCTGCGGTGCCGCTGGCATCGCGGCTGGGTATTGGCGCTGTGTTGGGATATTTGCTGGCAGGGATTGCGATTGGCCCGTGGGGGCTTGGGTTTATTAGCGACGTCGATGAGATCCTCCACTTTTCGGAACTCGGCGTGGTATTCCTGATGTTTATCATCGGGCTTGAGTTGAACCCCTCCAAGCTCTGGCAATTGCGGCGCTCGATTTTTGGCGTAGGCGCGGCGCAGGTGCTGTTAAGTGCGGCGTTGCTGGCGGGATTATTGATGCTGACGGATTTCGCCTGGCAGGCGGCGGTGGTCGGTGGCATTGGGCTTGCGATGTCATCAACTGCAATGGCGTTGCAATTGATGCGTGAAAAAGGGATGAATCGTAGTGAATCCGGGCAGCTCGGGTTTTCGGTTCTGCTGTTTCAGGATCTGGCGGTGATCCCTGCGCTGGCGTTAGTGCCGCTGCTGGCGGGATCGGCAGACGAACATTTCGACTGGATGAAGGTCGGCATGAAGGTGCTGGCATTTGTCGGCATGTTGATTGGTGGGCGCTATTTGCTGCGTCCGGTATTCCGCTTTATTGCGGCTTCTGGCGTTCGGGAAGTGTTCACCGCCGCGACGCTGCTGCTGGTGCTGGGTTCTGCGTTGTTTATGGATGCGCTGGGGCTGTCTATGGCGCTCGGTACGTTTATTGCGGGCGTGCTGCTGGCGGAAAGTGAATATCGCCATGAACTGGAAACGGCTATCGATCCGTTTAAGGGCTTGTTGCTCGGGCTATTTTTTATCTCCGTCGGGATGTCGCTTAACCTCGGGGTGCTTTATACCCATCTGCTGTGGGTAGTGATAAGCGTGGTCGTGCTGGTGGCGGTGAAAATTCTCGTGCTGTATCTGTTAGCGCGCCTGTATGGCGTGCGCAGTTCTGAGCGGATGCAGTTTGCTGGCGTGCTGAGTCAGGGCGGTGAGTTTGCCTTTGTGCTCTTTTCTACCGCTTCTTCACAACGCTTATTCCAGGGCGACCAGATGGCGCTGTTACTGGTGACGGTAACGCTTTCCATGATGACCACGCCGCTGCTGATGAAGCTGGTGGATAAATGGCTATCCCGCCAGTTTAACGGAACGGAAGAAGAAGATGAAAAACCGTGGGTCAACGATGATAAACCGCAGGTCATTGTCGTGGGCTTTGGGCGTTTTGGTCAGGTGATTGGTCGTTTACTGATGGCGAATAAAATGCGTATTACCGTGCTGGAGCGGGATATCAGCGCCGTTAACCTGATGCGCAAATATGGCTACAAAGTTTATTACGGCGACGCCACACAGGTAGATCTTTTACGTTCTGCGGGTGCAGAGGCCGCTGAGTCTATCGTCATTACCTGTAACGAGCCGGAAGACACCATGAAGCTGGTGGAAATATGCCAGCAGCACTTCCCGCATTTGCATATTCTTGCGCGAGCGCGCGGACGTGTCGAAGCACATGAGTTATTACAGGCCGGGGTGACACAGTTTTCCCGTGAAACATTCTCCAGTGCGTTAGAGCTGGGGCGCAAGACGTTAGTGTCGCTAGGTATGCATCCACACCAGGCGCAGCGGGCACAACTGCATTTTCGTCGCCTGGATATGCGAATGCTGCGGGAACTCATCCCGATGCACGCTGATACCGTACAAATTTCTCGCGCCAGGGAAGCCCGACGCGAACTGGAAGAGATTTTCCAGCGTGAAATGCAACAAGAACGACGCCAAATGGATGGCTGGGATGAATTTGAGTAGAGGGTGAAGATGGCAATCCGAAAACGTTTTATTGCTGGCGCGAAATGTCCAGCCTGTCAGGCGCAAGACTCAATGGCGATGTGGCGCGAAAATAATATTGATATTGTTGAATGTGTTAAGTGTGGGCATCAGATGCGTGAAGCCGATAAAGAAGCCCGCGATCACGTTCGCAAAGATGAGCAAGTGATTGGGATTTTTCATCCGGACTAGCGATATGCGCCGAGTTTTTTTAAGCTAGTGAGTACACGGCAGCAGAATTCCGATACAATCTGCGCCACTATTCTTCCCATGCTCAGGAGATATCATGAAAGTAGCAAAAGACCTGGTGGTCAGCCTGGCCTATCAGGTACGTACAGAAGACGGTGTGTTGGTTGATGAGTCTCCGGTGAGTGCGCCGCTGGACTACCTGCATGGTCACGGTTCCCTGATCTCTGGCCTGGAAACGGCGCTGGAAGGTCATGAAGTTGGCGACAAATTTGATGTAGCTGTTGGCGCGAACGACGCTTACGGTCAGTACGACGAAAACCTGGTGCAGCGCGTTCCTAAAGACGTATTTATGGGCGTTGATGAACTGCAGGTAGGTATGCGTTTCCTGGCTGAAACCGACCAGGGCCCGGTGCCGGTTGAGATTACTGCGGTTGAAGACGATCACGTTGTGGTTGACGGTAACCACATGCTGGCGGGTCAGAACCTGAAATTCAACGTTGAAGTTGTGGCGATTCGCGAAGCGACTGAAGAAGAACTGGCTCATGGTCACGTTCATGGCGCGCACGATCATCACCACGATCACGACCATGACGGTTGCTGCGGTGGTCATGGCCACGATCACGGTCATGAACACGGTGGCGAAGGCTGCTGTGGTGGTAAAGGTAACGGCGGTTGCGGTTGCCACTAATACCGAAAAGGTATCAAAAAAGCGGGAATTACCCGCTTTTTTTTCGCCTTAATAATGTGGCGGTGGCGTTTCTTCAGCCTGCGATGCGATGTTCGACGGCTGGCTGGCTTTTAACTTCTCGGTCAGCAGACGCAGATGATCGCGCAGTTTTGCCATCTCCATTTCATGAGCGGTCACCGTGACGTTCAGTTCTTCAATGGTGATTTCCTGAAAAGCCAGTCGGCTCTCCAGCTCTGCCAGGCGTGCTTCCATTGATAAATCCTGCATGGTTCACCTCTTTGGTCGAATGATCGCTGCGGATTCTACTTAACTTTGCTGCCAGAGACAGCACTCATTTCGCGACATCGAAACTAATTTAAACAAAAAGAGTCTGAAAATAGATGATAATAGGGCGTGTCTGTATGTAGATTTATCCGACAACGCTTTATAGTACCTTTCTGATAATAGTTAACCCTGGGGTGAGATGCCCCGATCCTGGAGATATGGATGAAATCACTGTTTAAAGTAACGCTGCTGGCGACCACAATGGCCGTTGCCCTGCATACACCAATTACTTTTGCTGCCGAAGCGGCGAAACCTGCTACAACTGCTGACAGCAAAGCAGCGTTCAAAAATGACGATCAGAAATCAGCTTACGCACTGGGTGCTTCGCTGGGTCGTTACATGGAAAATTCACTGCAAGAACAAGAAAAGTTGGGCATTAAGCTGGATAAAGATCAGCTGATCGCTGGTGTCCAGGATGCGTTTGCTGATAAGAGCAAACTTTCCGATCAAGAGATCGAACAGACTCTGCAAGCATTTGAAGCTCGTGTGAAGTCTTCTGCCCAGGCGAAGATGGAAAAAGACGCGGCTGATAACGAAGCTAAAGGTAAAGAGTACCGCGAGAAATTTGCCAAAGAGAAAGGTGTGAAAACCTCTTCGACTGGCCTGGTTTATCAGGTAGTAGAAGCCGGTAAAGGCGAAGCACCGAAAGACAGCGATACTGTTGTAGTGAACTACAAGGGTACGCTGATCGACGGTAAAGAGTTCGATAACTCTTACACCCGTGGTGAACCGCTCTCTTTCCGTCTGGACGGCGTGATCCCAGGCTGGACCGAAGGCCTGAAGAACATCAAGAAAGGTGGCAAGATCAAATTGGTTATTCCACCAGAGCTGGCTTACGGTAAAGCGGGCGTTCCGGGGATCCCACCAAACTCTACTCTGGTATTTGACGTAGAGTTGCTGGATGTGAAACCAGCGCCGAAGGCTGATGCGAAGCCAGAAGCCGATGCGAAATCCGCAGATTCTGCTAAAAAATAAGCATTAAGAACCGCCGCCTGACCAGGCGGCGGTTTTTTTTATTACAGGCCGGATATAATTAGTGCTGGAAAGCGGAACCTCCGCTGTATTAATTTAGTTACCCGCATCATTAATGAGCCTGCCCTGAAAAGTTAACGACAGGCTCCTGAAAAGGAGTGTTTTTTTTCATGTCCAGGTCGCTTTTAACCAACGAAACCAGTGAGTTGGATTTACTGGATCAACGTCCTTTCGACCAGACCGATTTTGATATTCTGAAATCCTACGAAGCGGTGGTGGACGGGTTAGCGATGCTCATTGGCTCCCACTGTGAAATCGTTTTGCACTCTTTGCAGGATTTAAAATGTTCAGCCATTCGTATTGCCAACGGTGAACATACAGGCCGGAAGATTGGTTCGCCGATTACCGATCTGGCGCTGCGTATGCTGCACGATATGACGGGGGCGGATAGCAGCGTTTCTAAATGCTATTTTACTCGCGCCAAAAGCGGTGTCTTAATGAAGTCCCTGACTATCGCGATTCGTAACCGCGAACAGCGTGTAATTGGTCTGCTGTGCATCAATATGAATCTTGATGTTCCCTTCTCGCAGATCATGAGTACCTTTGTGCCGCCAGAAACCCCGGACGTCGGTTCAAGCGTCAACTTTGCGTCTTCTGTTGAAGATCTGGTCACCCAAACGCTGGAGTTCACCATTGAAGAAGTGAATGCCGATCGCAATGTTGCCAATAACGCTAAAAATCGCCAGATCGTGCTGAATCTTTACGAGAAAGGGATCTTCGATATTAAAGACGCGATCAACCAGGTTGCTGACCGTCTGAACATCTCCAAACACACTGTCTATCTCTACATCCGCCAGTTCAAGAGCGGTGATTTCCAGGGGCAAGATAAGTAATGCGTTTTGCCATCGTGGTGACCGGGCCAGCATACGGTACGCAACAGGCGAGTAGTGCCTTTCAGTTTGCGCAGGCGCTGATAGCAGAAGGCCATGAGTTAAACAGCGTCTTTTTCTATCGGGAAGGGGTCTATAACGCTAACCAATTGACCTCTCCGGCAAGTGATGAATTTGACCTTGTGCGCGGCTGGCAACAACTGAATACACAACATGGCGTGGCGCTGAATATTTGCGTGGCGGCAGCATTGCGTCGCGGTATCGCCGATGAAACTGAAGCTGGAAGACTCGGTCTGGCATCTGCAAATCTCCAGCCGGGCTTTACCTTAAGTGGCCTTGGCGCTCTGGCTGAAGCCTCGCTGACCTGTGACAGGGTGGTACAGTTCTGATGAAACGAATTGCGTTTGTTTTTTCTACTGCACCTCATGGTACAGCTGCTGGTCGTGAAGGATTGGATGCTTTATTGGCGACTTCCGCATTAACTGACGAACTCGCCGTCTTCTTTATTGCCGATGGCGTTTTTCAGCTTCTGCCAGGGCAAAAGCCCGATGTGGTGTTGGCGCGTGATTATATCGCAACCTTTAAACTGCTGGGGCTGTATGACATTGAACAGTGCTGGGTTTGTGCGGCTTCACTGCGTGAACGTGGGTTAGATCCCCAGACACCCTTTGTTGTAGAAGTCACTCCGCTCGAAGCAGAAGCATTGCGTCGGGAACTCGGCAACTACGATGTTATTTTGAGATTTTGAGGCGTACATGCTGCATACATTACATCGCTCACCCTGGCTGACGGATTTTCCTGCGCTGCTGCGTCTGCTCAGCGATGGGGATGAACTGCTGTTATTGCAGGATGGCGTCACTGCCGCAGCTGATGGTAACCGCTACCTTGAAAGTTTGCGTAATACCCCCATTAAGGTCTATGCCCTGAACGAAGACCTCATCGCTCGTGGTTTGGTTGGTCGAATTTCGAACGATATCACTCCCATTGACTATACTGATTTCGTCAGACTTACGGTTAAGCACACCAGCCAGGTCGCCTGGTAACGGTGGGATCGTTGTATATTTCTTGACACCTTTTCGGCATCGCCCTAAAATTCGGCGTCCTCATATTGTGTGAGGACGTTTTATTACGTGTTTACGAAGCAAAAGCTAAAACCAGGAGCTATTTAATGGCAACAGTTAACCAGCTGGTACGCAAACCACGTGCTCGCAAAGTTGCGAAAAGCAACGTGCCTGCGCTGGAAGCATGCCCGCAAAAACGTGGCGTATGTACTCGTGTATATACTACCACTCCAAAAAAACCGAACTCCGCACTGCGTAAAGTATGCCGTGTTCGTCTGACTAACGGTTTCGAAGTGACTTCCTACATCGGTGGTGAAGGTCACAACCTGCAGGAACACTCCGTGATCCTGATCCGTGGCGGTCGTGTTAAAGACCTCCCGGGTGTTCGTTACCACACCGTACGTGGTGCGCTTGACTGCTCCGGCGTTAAAGACCGTAAGCAGGCTCGTTCCAAGTATGGCGTGAAGCGTCCTAAGGCTTAATGGTTCTCCGTTAAGTAAGGCCAAACGTTTTAACTTAAATGTCAAACTAAACTCGTAGAGTTTTGGACAATCCTGAATTAACAACGGAGTATTTCCATGCCACGTCGTCGCGTCATTGGTCAGCGTAAAATTCTGCCGGATCCGAAGTTCGGATCAGAACTGCTGGCTAAATTTGTAAATATCCTGATGGTAGATGGTAAAAAATCTACTGCCGAATCTATCGTATACAGCGCGCTGGAGACCCTGGCTCAGCGTTCTGGTAAATCTGAACTGGAAGCATTCGAAGTAGCTCTCGAAAACGTGCGCCCGACTGTCGAAGTTAAGTCTCGCCGCGTTGGTGGTTCTACTTATCAGGTACCAGTTGAAGTCCGTCCGGTTCGTCGTAATGCTCTGGCAATGCGTTGGATCGTTGAAGCTGCTCGTAAACGCGGTGATAAATCCATGGCTCTGCGCCTGGCGAACGAACTTTCCGATGCTGCAGAAAACAAAGGTACTGCAGTTAAGAAACGTGAAGACGTTCACCGTATGGCCGAAGCCAACAAGGCGTTCGCACACTACCGTTGGTAATCCCTTCGGAGTTTTAGTCACCAGGCGGGCGCTTCCAGTAAGCAGCCCGCTTTGGGCTACTTAAATTGAACGCCTAAAAGATAAACGAGGAAACAAATGGCTCGTACAACACCCATCGCACGCTACCGTAACATCGGTATCAGTGCGCACATCGACGCCGGTAAAACCACTACTACCGAACGTATTCTGTTCTACACCGGTGTAAACCATAAAATCGGTGAAGTTCATGACGGCGCTGCAACCATGGACTGGATGGAGCAGGAGCAGGAACGTGGTATTACTATCACTTCCGCTGCGACTACTGCATTCTGGTCTGGTATGGCTAAGCAGTATGAGCCGCATCGCATCAACATCATCGACACCCCGGGGCACGTTGACTTCACAATCGAAGTAGAACGTTCCATGCGTGTTCTCGATGGTGCGGTAATGGTTTACTGCGCAGTTGGTGGTGTTCAGCCGCAGTCTGAAACCGTATGGCGTCAGGCAAACAAATATAAAGTTCCGCGCATTGCGTTCGTTAACAAAATGGACCGCATGGGTGCGAACTTCCTGAAAGTTGTTAACCAGATCAAAACCCGTCTGGGCGCGAACCCGGTTCCGCTGCAGCTGGCGATTGGTGCTGAAGAACATTTCACCGGTGTTGTTGACCTGGTGAAAATGAAAGCTATCAACTGGAACGACGCTGACCAGGGCGTAACCTTCGAATACGAAGATATCCCGGCAGACATGGTTGAACTGGCTAACGAATGGCACCAGAACCTGATCGAATCCGCAGCTGAAGCTTCTGAAGAGCTGATGGAGAAATACCTGGGTGGTGAAGAACTGACTGAAGCAGAAATCAAAGGTGCTCTGCGTCAGCGCGTTCTGAACAACGAAATCATCCTGGTAACCTGTGGTTCTGCGTTTAAGAACAAAGGTGTTCAGGCGATGCTGGATGCGGTAATTGATTACCTGCCATCCCCGGTTGACGTACCTGCGATCAACGGTATCCTGGACGACGGTAAAGACACTCCGGCTGAGCGTCACGCAAGTGATGACGAGCCGTTCTCTGCACTGGCGTTCAAAATCGCTACCGACCCGTTTGTTGGTAACCTGACCTTCTTCCGTGTGTACTCCGGTGTGGTTAACTCTGGTGATACCGTACTGAACTCCGTGAAAGCTGCACGTGAGCGTTTCGGTCGTATCGTTCAGATGCACGCGAACAAACGTGAAGAGATCAAAGAAGTTCGCGCGGGCGACATCGCTGCTGCAATCGGTCTGAAAGACGTAACCACTGGTGACACCCTGTGTGACCCGGATGCGCCGATCATTTTGGAACGTATGGAATTCCCTGAGCCGGTAATCTCCATCGCAGTTGAACCGAAAACCAAAGCTGACCAGGAAAAAATGGGTCTGGCTCTGGGTCGTCTGGCTAAAGAAGACCCGTCTTTCCGTGTATGGACTGACGAAGAATCTAACCAGACCATTATCGCGGGTATGGGCGAGCTGCACCTCGACATCATCGTTGACCGTATGAAGCGTGAATTCAACGTTGAAGCGAACGTAGGTAAACCGCAGGTTGCTTACCGTGAAACTATCCGCCAGAAAGTTACCGATGTTGAAGGTAAACACGCGAAACAGTCTGGTGGTCGTGGTCAGTATGGTCATGTTGTTATCGACATGTACCCGCTGGAGCCGGGTTCTAACCCGAAAGGCTACGAGTTCATCAACGACATTAAAGGTGGTGTAATCCCTGGCGAATACATCCCGGCCGTTGATAAAGGTATCCAGGAACAGCTGAAAGCAGGCCCGCTGGCAGGCTACCCGGTAGTAGACATGGGTATTCGTCTGCACTTCGGTTCTTACCATGACGTTGACTCCTCTGAACTGGCGTTTAAACTGGCTGCTTCTATCGCCTTTAAAGAAGGCTTTAAGAAAGCGAAACCAGTTCTGCTTGAGCCGATCATGAAGGTTGAAGTAGAAACTCCGGAAGAGAACACCGGTGACGTTATCGGTGACTTGAGCCGTCGTCGTGGTATGCTCAAAGGTCAGGAATCTGAAGTTACTGGCGTTAAGATCCACGCTGAAGTACCGCTGTCTGAAATGTTCGGATATGCAACTCAGCTGCGTTCTCTGACCAAAGGTCGCGCATCATACACTATGGAATTCCTGAAGTATGATGAAGCGCCGAGTAACGTTGCTCAGGCCGTAATTGAAGCCCGTGGTAAATAAGCCTCAGGGTTAATACCAAAGTCCCGTGCTCTCTCCTGAAGGGGAGAGCACTATAGTAAGGAATATAGCCGTGTCTAAAGAAAAATTTGAACGTACAAAACCGCACGTTAACGTTGGTACTATCGGCCACGTTGACCACGGTAAAACTACTCTGACCGCTGCAATCACCACCGTACTGGCTAAAACCTACGGCGGTGCTGCTCGTGCATTCGACCAGATCGATAACGCGCCGGAAGAAAAAGCTCGTGGTATCACCATCAACACTTCTCACGTTGAATACGACACCCCGACCCGTCACTACGCGCACGTAGACTGCCCGGGGCACGCCGACTATGTTAAAAACATGATCACCGGTGCTGCGCAGATGGACGGCGCGATCTTGGTTGTTGCTGCGACTGACGGCCCGATGCCGCAGACTCGTGAGCACATCCTGCTGGGTCGTCAGGTAGGCGTTCCGTACATCATCGTGTTCCTGAACAAATGCGACATGGTTGATGACGAAGAGCTGCTGGAACTGGTTGAAATGGAAGTTCGTGAACTTCTGTCTCAGTACGATTTCCCGGGCGACGACACTCCGATCGTTCGTGGTTCTGCTCTGAAAGCGCTGGAAGGCGACGCAGAGTGGGAAGCGAAAATCCTGGAACTGGCTGGCTTCCTGGATTCTTACATTCCGGAACCAGAGCGTGCGATTGACAAGCCGTTCCTGCTGCCGATCGAAGACGTATTCTCCATCTCCGGTCGTGGTACTGTTGTTACCGGTCGTGTAGAACGCGGTATCATCAAAGTTGGTGAAGAAGTTGAAATCGTTGGTATCAAAGAGACTCAGAAGTCTACCTGTACTGGCGTTGAAATGTTCCGCAAACTGCTGGACGAAGGCCGTGCTGGTGAGAACGTAGGTGTTCTGCTGCGTGGTATTAAACGTGAAGAAATCGAACGTGGTCAGGTACTGGCTAAGCCGGGCACCATCAAGCCGCACACCAAGTTCGAATCTGAAGTGTACATTCTGTCCAAAGATGAAGGCGGCCGTCATACTCCGTTCTTCAAAGGCTACCGTCCGCAGTTCTACTTCCGTACTACTGACGTGACTGGTACCATCGAACTGCCGGAAGGCGTAGAGATGGTAATGCCGGGCGACAACATCAAAATGGTTGTTACCCTGATCCACCCGATCGCGATGGACGACGGTCTGCGTTTCGCAATCCGTGAAGGCGGCCGTACCGTTGGCGCGGGCGTTGTAGCAAAAGTTCTGAGCTAATTACTCGTTAATTAGTTTTGAATTGAAAAGGGCGCTTCGGCGCCCTTTTTGCTACCCGTAATTTGAGCTCGAAATATTTAGTCGTAATTTCGCTCGCCGAACTGTGGCGCAAATAAAACTGTGCTATTGTAATCATAACTATTCTCATTTACACTTTGCGCAGAATTTGAACGGGAGTAATCATGTACGTTTGTTTGTGTAATGGTGTAAGTGACAAAAAAATTCGCCAGGCAGTCCGTCAGTTTCATCCTCAGTCTTTCCAACAATTACGCAAGTTTATTCCTGTGGGAAATCAATGTGGTAAGTGCATTCGCGCCGCACGCGAAGTGATGCAGGACGAGTTGATGCAGATGCCAGAATTTAAAGAGATTGCCTGAAGCTCACGCTTATTTTTTGACATCCCGCTAGCCCCATCTACGCTCTAATAGTGGAAGCGGAGGGACTATAAAATGAAAGGTGATGTTAAAATCATAAATTATCTCAATAAACTATTGGGAAATGAGCTTGTCGCAATCAATCAGTATTTTCTCCATGCCCGAATGTTTAAAAACTGGGGCCTGATGCGTCTCAATGACGTCGAATACCATGAATCTATCGATGAGATGAAACACGCCGATAAATATATCGAGCGTATTTTGTTCTTAGAAGGAATCCCAAACTTACAGGATTTAGGTAAGCTGGGGATTGGTGAAGATGTCGAAGAGATGCTGCAATCCGACCTGCGATTAGAGCTGGAAGGTGCGAAGGATCTCCGTGAGGCTATCGCTTATGCCGATAGCGTTCATGACTATGTTAGCCGCGATATGATGATCGAGATCCTTGCAGATGAAGAAGGTCATATCGACTGGCTCGAAACTGAACTGGATCTCATCGGTAAAATCGGCCTACAGAATTACCTGCAATCACAAATTAAAGTTAAAGATTAACTGCCTGTCAGCAAACTATCCCAGCCAACAACGAAACCCGCAGCCGCCAGAAATGGTCCAAAAGGCAGCGGGTTTTTTAATGATTCTTTTCCTCTCATGAGCAGACCAATAACTACGGCTCCGCAAGCGAATGAGGCAGCAAGGAAAACCAGCCGTGGTAAGAAGGCCCATGTATGCCAGGCACCAAGGGCGGCGAGAAATTTCACATCGCCATAGCCTAATCCTTCTTTATGTCGCAGTATACGATAGCCCCAATAAATAACAGCGAATGCGCCGTAACCGATAATCGCCCCCCATAATGCATCGGCTAACCCGGCAGGCTGACAAACTTGATAGAACAAAAGACCAGACCAGAGTAACGGGCAGGTAAATCTGTCAGGTAACAAGCCATGCTTTGCATCCCAGAAAAAAAGTAGGGCTGATAAACAAGCGTACAAAATCAGAAAGGGAAGGGTAGCGTCCATAAAATATCCTCTGTAGTTGGAGTATCACCATCGAATAACTTTGGATACTCAGCAACAGAGAAATCGCTGCTTTGTTAATCTGGTTCCGGTGAAAAACGTTATCTTCACAACCTTACAAATTTCGTGGAATGCAGCTCGCAATCTGCGCGTTGCGATTAATTTCTACGCGATGCTTGCGTCAGGCTCAGATTTACGTATAATGCGCGGGCTTGTCGTAGTTGACAGCAGGTTCGATCTGAACCTCAGTTAGCCGAATTTGGCTACCTAACAATGCTCCCAATCGGGGAGCTACGTAAGAACGGTTACACTCTCCCATCAATCGTAATGGGTCTGAGGAGTAATCATTTTCGTTTATAAAATAATTGGAGCTCTGGTCTCATGCAGAACCAAAGAATCCGTATCCGCCTGAAAGCGTTTGATCATCGTCTGATCGATCAAGCAACCGCGGAAATCGTCGAGACTGCCAAGCGCACTGGTGCGCAGGTCCGTGGTCCGATCCCGCTGCCGACACGCAAAGAGCGTTTTACCGTTCTGATCTCCCCGCACGTCAACAAAGACGCGCGCGATCAGTACGAAATCCGTACTCACTTGCGTCTGGTTGACATCGTTGAGCCAACCGAGAAAACCGTTGATGCTCTGATGCGTCTGGATCTGGCTGCCGGTGTAGACGTGCAGATCAGCCTGGGTTAATCAGGTCATTGAGCGATTGAGAGGTTGAAACAATGATTGGTTTAGTCGGTAAAAAAGTGGGTATGACCCGTATCTTCACAGAAGACGGCGTTTCTATCCCAGTAACCGTAATCGAAGTTGAAGCAAACCGCGTTACTCAGGTTAAAGACCTGGCTAACGATGGCTACCGTGCTATTCAGGTAACCACCGGTGCTAAAAAAGCTAACCGTGTGACCAAGCCTGAAGCTGGCCACTTCGCTAAAGCTGGCGTAGAAGCTGGCCGTGGTCTGTGGGAATTCCGCCTGGCTGAAGGCGAAGAGTTCACTGTAGGTCAGAGCATTAGCGTCGAACTGTTTGCTGACGTTAAAAAAGTTGACGTAACTGGCACCTCTAAAGGTAAAGGTTTCGCAGGTACCGTTAAGCGCTGGAACTTCCGTACCCAGGACGCTACTCACGGTAACTCCTTGTCTCACCGCGTTCCGGGTTCTATCGGTCAGAACCAGACTCCGGGCAAAGTGTTCAAAGGCAAGAAAATGGCAGGTCAGATGGGTAACGAACGTGTAACCGTTCAGAGCCTTGACGTAGTACGCGTTGACGCTGAGCGCAACCTGCTGCTGGTTAAAGGTGCTGTTCCGGGTGCAACCGGTAGCGACCTGATCGTTAAACCAGCTGTGAAGGCGTAAGGAGATAGCAATGGAATTAGTATTGAAAGACGCGCAGAGCGCGCTGACTGTTTCCGAAACTACCTTCGGTCGTGATTTCAACGAAGCGCTGGTTCACCAGGTTGTTGTTGCTTATGCAGCTGGTGCTCGTCAGGGTACTCGTGCTCAGAAGACTCGTGCTGAAGTAACTGGTTCCGGTAAAAAACCGTGGCGCCAGAAAGGCACCGGCCGTGCGCGTTCTGGTTCTATCAAGAGCCCGATTTGGCGTTCTGGTGGCGTGACCTTCGCTGCTCGTCCGCAGGACCACAGTCAAAAAGTTAACAAGAAGATGTACCGCGGCGCGCTGAAAAGCATCCTGTCCGAACTGGTACGTCAGGATCGTCTGATCGTTGTCGAGAAGTTCTCTGTAGAAGCGCCGAAAACCAAGCTGCTGGCACAGAAACTGAAAGACATGGCTCTGGAAGATGTGCTGATCATCACCGGTGAGCTGGACGAAAACCTGTTCCTGGCTGCGCGCAACCTGCACAAGGTTGACGTACGCGATGCAACTGGTATCGACCCGGTTAGCCTGATCGCCTTCGACAAAGTCGTAATGACTGCTGATGCTGTTAAGCAAGTTGAGGAGATGCTGGCATGATTCGTGAAGAACGTCTGCTGAAGGTGCTGCGTGCACCGCACGTTTCTGAAAAAGCGTCTACTGCGATGGAAAAATCCAACACCATCGTACTCAAAGTTGCTAAAGACGCGACCAAAGCAGAAATCAAAGCTGCTGTGCAGAAACTGTTTGAAGTCGAAGTCGAAGTCGTTAACACCCTGGTAGTTAAAGGGAAAGTTAAACGTCACGGACAGCGTATCGGTCGTCGTAGCGACTGGAAAAAAGCTTACGTCACCCTGAAAGAAGGCCAGAATCTGGACTTCGTTGGCGGCGCTGAGTAAGTCGGAGGAGTAATACAATGGCAGTTGTTAAATGTAAACCGACATCTCCGGGTCGTCGCCACGTTGTTAAAGTGGTTAACCCTGAGCTGCACAAGGGCAAACCTTTTGCTCCGTTGCTGGAAAAAAACAGCAAATCCGGTGGTCGTAACAACAATGGCCGTATCACCACTCGTCATATCGGTGGTGGCCACAAGCAGGCTTACCGTATTGTTGACTTCAAACGCAACAAAGACGGTATCCCGGCAGTTGTTGAACGTCTTGAGTACGATCCGAACCGCTCCGCGAACATCGCGCTGGTTCTGTACAAAGACGGTGAACGCCGTTACATCCTGGCCCCTAAAGGCCTGAAAGCTGGCGACCAGATTCAGTCTGGCGTTGATGCTGCAATCAAACCAGGTAACACCCTGCCGATGCGCAACATCCCGGTTGGTTCTACTGTTCACAACGTAGAAATGAAACCAGGTAAAGGCGGTCAGCTGGCACGTTCCGCTGGTACTTACGTTCAGATCGTTGCTCGCGATGGTGCTTATGTCACCCTGCGTCTGCGTTCTGGTGAAATGCGTAAAGTAGAAGCAGACTGCCGTGCAACTCTGGGCGAAGTTGGCAATGCTGAGCATATGCTGCGCGTTCTGGGTAAAGCAGGTGCTGCACGCTGGCGTGGTGTTCGTCCTACCGTTCGCGGTACTGCGATGAACCCGGTAGACCACCCACATGGTGGTGGTGAAGGTCGTAACTTTGGTAAGCACCCGGTAACCCCGTGGGGCGTTCAGACCAAAGGTAAGAAGACCCGCAGCAACAAGCGTACTGATAAATTTATCGTACGTCGCCGTAGCAAATAATTTTAGAGGATAAGCCATGCCACGTTCTCTCAAGAAAGGTCCTTTTATTGACCTGCACTTGCTGAAGAAGGTAGAGAAAGCGGTGGAAAGCGGAGACAAGAAGCCCCTGCGCACTTGGTCCCGTCGTTCAACGATCTTTCCTAACATGATCGGTTTGACCATCGCTGTCCATAATGGTCGTCAGCACGTTCCGGTATTTGTAACCGACGAAATGGTTGGTCACAAACTGGGTGAATTCGCACCGACTCGTACTTATCGCGGCCATGCTGCTGATAAAAAAGCGAAAAAGAAATAAGGTAGGAGGAAGAGATGGAAACTATCGCTAAACATCGCCATGCTCGTTCTTCTGCTCAGAAGGTTCGCCTTGTTGCTGACCTGATTCGCGGTAAGAAAGTGTCGCAGGCTCTGGATATTCTGACCTACACCAATAAGAAAGCGGCTGTACTGGTTAAGAAAGTTCTGGAATCTGCCATTGCTAACGCTGAACACAACGATGGCGCTGACATTGACGATCTGAAAGTTACGAAAATTTTCGTAGACGAAGGCCCGAGCATGAAGCGCATTATGCCGCGTGCAAAAGGTCGTGCAGATCGCATCCTGAAGCGCACCAGCCACATCACTGTGGTTGTGTCCGATCGCTGAGACTCTGGAGACTAGCAATGGGTCAGAAAGTACATCCTAATGGTATTCGCCTGGGTATTGTAAAACCATGGAACTCTACCTGGTTTGCGAACACCAAAGAATTCGCTGACAACCTGGACAGCGATTTTAAAGTACGTCAGTACCTGACTAAGGAACTGGCTAAAGCGTCCGTATCTCGTATCGTTATCGAGCGTCCGGCTAAGAGCATCCGTGTAACCATTCACACTGCTCGCCCGGGTATCGTTATCGGTAAGAAAGGTGAAGACGTAGAAAAACTGCGTAAGGTCGTAGCGGACATCGCTGGCGTTCCTGCACAGATCAACATCGCCGAAGTTCGTAAGCCTGAACTGGACGCAAAACTGGTTGCTGACAGCATCACTTCTCAGCTGGAACGTCGCGTAATGTTCCGTCGTGCTATGAAGCGTGCTGTACAGAACGCAATGCGTCTGGGCGCTAAAGGTATTAAAGTTGAAGTTAGCGGCCGTCTGGGCGGCGCGGAAATCGCACGTACCGAATGGTACCGCGAAGGTCGCGTACCGCTGCACACTCTGCGTGCTGACATCGACTACAACACCTCTGAAGCGCACACCACTTACGGTGTAATCGGCGTTAAAGTGTGGATCTTCAAAGGCGAGATCCTGGGTGGTATGGCTGCTGTTGAACAACCGGAAAAACCGGCTGCGCAACCTAAAAAGCAGCAGCGTAAAGGCCGTAAATAAGGAGCGTCGCTGATGTTACAACCAAAGCGTACAAAATTCCGTAAAATGCACAAAGGCCGTAACCGCGGTCTGGCGCAGGGTACGGATGTTAGCTTCGGCAGCTTCGGTCTGAAAGCTGTTGGCCGTGGTCGTCTGACTGCCCGTCAGATCGAAGCAGCACGTCGTGCTATGACCCGTGCAGTTAAGCGTCAAGGTAAGATCTGGATCCGTGTGTTCCCGGACAAACCGATCACTGAAAAGCCGCTGGCAGTGCGTATGGGTAAAGGTAAAGGTAACGTGGAGTATTGGGTTGCCTTGATTCAGCCGGGTAAAGTCCTGTATGAAATGGACGGTGTTCCGGAAGAGCTGGCCCGTGAAGCATTCAAGCTGGCAGCAGCGAAACTGCCGATTAAAACCACCTTTGTAACTAAGACGGTGATGTAATGAAAGCAAAAGAGCTGCGTGAGAAGAGCGTTGAAGAGCTGAACACCGAGCTGCTGAACCTGCTGCGTGAGCAGTTCAACCTGCGTATGCAGGCTGCAAGTGGCCAGCTGCAACAGTCTCACCTGTTGAAGCAAGTGCGTCGCGATGTCGCACGCGTTAAGACTTTACTGAACGAGAAGGCGGGTGCGTAATGACCGATAAAATCCGTACTCTGCAAGGTCGCGTTGTTAGCGACAAAATGGAAAAATCCATTGTTGTTGCTATCGAACGTTTTGTGAAACACCCGATCTACGGTAAATTCATCAAGCGTACGACCAAACTGCACGTACATGACGAGAACAACGAATGCGGTATCGGTGACGTGGTTGAAATCCGCGAATGCCGTCCGCTGTCCAAGACTAAATCCTGGACGCTGGTTCGCGTTGTAGAGAAAGCGGTTCTGTAATACAGTACACTCTCTCGATACGAATAAACGGCTCAGAAATGAGCCGTTTATTTTTTCTACCCATATCTTTGAAGCGGTGTTATAATGCCGCGCCCTCGATATGGGGATTTTTAACGACCTGATTTTCGGGTCTCAGTAGTAGTTGACATTAGCGGAGCACTAAAATGATCCAAGAACAGACTATGCTGAACGTCGCCGACAACTCCGGTGCACGTCGCGTAATGTGTATCAAGGTTCTGGGTGGCTCGCACCGTCGCTACGCAGGCGTAGGCGACATCATCAAGATCACCATCAAAGAAGCAATTCCGCGTGGTAAGGTCAAAAAAGGTGATGTGCTGAAGGCGGTAGTGGTGCGCACCAAGAAGGGTGTTCGTCGCCCGGACGGTTCTGTCATTCGCTTCGATGGTAATGCTTGTGTTCTTCTGAACAACAACAGCGAGCAGCCTATCGGTACGCGTATTTTTGGGCCGGTAACTCGTGAGCTTCGTAGTGAGAAGTTCATGAAAATTATCTCTCTGGCACCAGAAGTACTCTAAGGAGCGAATCATGGCAGCGAAAATCCGTCGTGATGACGAAGTTATCGTGTTAACCGGTAAAGATAAAGGTAAACGCGGTAAAGTTAAGAATGTCCTGTCTTCCGGCAAGGTCATTGTTGAAGGTATCAACCTGGTTAAGAAACACCAGAAGCCGGTTCCGGCTCTGAACCAACCGGGTGGCATCGTTGAAAAAGAAGCCGCTATTCAGGTTTCCAACGTAGCAATCTTCAATGCGGCAACCGGCAAGGCTGACCGTGTAGGCTTTAGATTCGAAGACGGTAAAAAAGTCCGTTTCTTCAAGTCTAACAGCGAAACTATCAAGTAATTTGGAGTAGTACGATGGCGAAACTGCATGATTACTACAAAGACGAAGTAGTTAAAAAACTCATGACTGAGTTTAACTACAATTCTGTCATGCAAGTCCCTCGGGTCGAGAAGATCACCCTGAACATGGGTGTTGGTGAAGCGATCGCTGACAAAAAACTGCTGGATAACGCAGCAGCAGACCTGGCAGCAATCTCCGGTCAAAAACCGCTGATCACCAAAGCACGCAAATCTGTTGCAGGCTTCAAAATCCGTCAGGGCTATCCGATCGGCTGTAAAGTAACTCTGCGTGGCGAACGCATGTGGGAGTTCTTTGAGCGCCTGATCACTATTGCTGTACCTCGTATCCGTGACTTCCGTGGCCTGTCCGCTAAGTCTTTCGACGGTCGTGGTAACTACAGCATGGGTGTCCGTGAGCAGATCATCTTCCCAGAAATCGACTACGATAAAGTCGACCGCGTTCGTGGTTTGGATATTACCATTACCACTACTGCGAAATCTGACGAAGAAGGCCGTGCTCTGCTGGCTGCCTTTGACTTCCCGTTCCGCAAGTAAGGTAGGGTTACTAAATGGCTAAGCAATCAATGAAAGCACGCGAAGTAAAACGCGTAGCTTTAGCTGATAAATACTTCGCGAAACGCGCTGAACTGAAAGCGATCATCTCTGATGTGAACGCTTCCGACGAAGATCGTTGGAATGCTGTTCTCAAGCTGCAGACTCTGCCGCGTGATTCCAGCCCGTCTCGTCAGCGTAACCGCTGCCGTCAAACAGGTCGTCCGCATGGTTTCCTGCGGAAGTTCGGGTTGAGCCGTATTAAGGTCCGTGAAGCCGCTATGCGCGGTGAAATCCCGGGTCTGAAAAAGGCTAGCTGGTAATTGTCACCAATTGAATCACGGGAGTAAAGACAGATGAGCATGCAAGATCCGATCGCGGATATGCTGACCCGTATCCGTAACGGTCAGGCCGCGAACAAAGCTGCGGTCACCATGCCTTCCTCCAAGCTGAAAGTGGCAATCGCCAACGTGCTGAAGGAAGAAGGTTTTATTGAAGATTTTAAAGTTGAAGGCGACACCAAGCCTGAACTGGAACTGACTCTTAAGTATTTCCAGGGCAAAGCTGTTGTAGAAAGCATTCAGCGTGTCAGCCGCCCAGGTCTGCGCATCTATAAACGTAAAGATGAGCTGCCGAAAGTTATGGCGGGTCTGGGTATCGCAGTTGTTTCTACCTCTAAAGGTGTTATGACTGATCGTGCAGCGCGCCAGGCTGGTCTTGGTGGCGAAATTATCTGCTACGTAGCCTAATCGGAGGAAAAAATGTCTCGTGTTGCTAAAGCACCGGTCGTTGTTCCTGCCGGCGTTGATGTAAAAATCAACGGTCAGGTTATTACGATCAAAGGTAAAAACGGCGAGCTGACTCGTACTCTCAACGATGCTGTTGAAGTTAAACATGCAGATAATACCCTGACCTTCGGTCCGCGTGATGGTTACGCAGACGGTTGGGCTCAGGCTGGTACCGCGCGTGCCCTGCTGAACTCAATGGTTATCGGTGTTACCGAAGGCTTCACTAAGAAGCTGCAGCTGGTTGGTGTAGGTTACCGTGCAGCGGTTAAAGGCAATGTGATTAACCTGTCTCTGGGTTTCTCTCATCCTGTTGACCATCAGCTGCCTGCGGGTATCACTGCTGAATGTCCGACTCAGACTGAAATCGTGCTGAAAGGCGCTGATAAGCAGGTGATCGGTCAGGTTGCAGCGGATCTGCGCGCCTACCGTCGTCCTGAGCCTTACAAAGGCAAGGGTGTTCGTTACGCCGACGAAGTCGTGCGTACCAAAGAGGCTAAGAAGAAGTAAGGTAACACTATGGATAAGAAATCTGCTCGTATCCGTCGTGCGACCCGCGCACGCCGCAAGCTCCAGGAGCTGGGCGCAACTCGCCTGGTGGTACATCGTACCCCGCGTCACATTTACGCACAGGTAATTGCACCGAACGGTTCTGAAGTTCTGGTAGCTGCTTCTACTGTAGAAAAAGCTATCGCTGAACAACTGAAGTACACCGGTAACAAAGACGCGGCTGCAGCTGTGGGTAAAGCTGTCGCTGAACGCGCTCTGGAAAAAGGCATCAAAGATGTATCCTTTGACCGTTCCGGGTTCCAATATCATGGTCGTGTCCAGGCACTGGCAGATGCTGCCCGTGAAGCTGGCCTTCAGTTCTAAGGTAGAGGTGTAAGATGGCTCACATCGAAAAACAAGCTGGCGAACTGCAGGAAAAGCTGATCGCGGTAAACCGCGTATCTAAAACCGTTAAAGGTGGTCGTATTTTCTCCTTCACAGCTCTGACTGTAGTTGGTGATGGTAACGGTCGCGTTGGTTTTGGTTACGGTAAAGCGCGTGAAGTTCCAGCAGCGATCCAGAAAGCGATGGAAAAAGCCCGTCGCAATATGATTAACGTCGCGCTGAATAACGGCACTCTGCAACACCCTGTTAAAGGTGTTCACACGGGTTCTCGCGTATTCATGCAGCCGGCTTCCGAAGGTACCGGTATCATCGCCGGTGGTGCAATGCGCGCCGTTCTGGAAGTCGCTGGGGTTCATAACGTTCTGGCTAAAGCATATGGTTCCACCAACCCGATCAACGTGGTTCGTGCAACTATTGATGGCCTGGAAAATATGAGTTCTCCAGAAATGGTCGCTGCCAAGCGTGGTAAATCCGTTGAAGAAATTCTGGGGAAATAAACCATGGCAAAGACTATTAAAATTACTCAAACCCGCAGTGCAATCGGTCGTCTGCCGAAACACAAGGCAACGCTGCTTGGCCTGGGTCTGCGTCGTATTGGTCACACCGTAGAGCGCGAGGATACTCCTGCTATTCGCGGTATGATCAACGCGGTTTCCTTCATGGTTAAAGTTGAGGAGTAAGAGATGCGTTTAAATACTCTGTCTCCGGCCGAAGGCTCCAAAAAGGCGGGTAAACGCCTGGGTCGTGGTATCGGTTCTGGCCTCGGTAAAACCGGTGGTCGTGGTCACAAAGGTCAGAAATCTCGTTCTGGCGGTGGCGTACGTCGCGGTTTCGAAGGTGGTCAGATGCCTCTGTACCGTCGTCTGCCGAAATTCGGCTTCACTTCTCGTAAAGCAGCGATTACAGCCGAAGTTCGTCTGTCTGACCTGGCTAAAGTAGAAGGCGGTGTTGTAGACCTGAATACGCTGAAAGCGGCTAACATTATCGGTATCCAGATCGAGTTCGCGAAAGTGATCCTGGCTGGCGAAGTAACTACTCCGGTAACTGTTCGTGGCCTGCGTGTTACTAAAGGCGCTCGTGCTGCTATCGAAGCTGCTGGCGGTAAAATCGAGGAATAAGTAGCAGATGGCTAAACAACCGGGATTAGATTTTCAAAGTGCCAAAGGTGGCTTAGGCGAGCTGAAACGCAGACTGCTGTTTGTTATCGGTGCGCTGATTGTGTTCCGTATTGGCTCTTTTATTCCGATCCCTGGTATTGATGCCGCTGTACTTGCCAAACTGCTTGAGCAACAGCGAGGCACCATCATTGAGATGTTTAACATGTTCTCTGGTGGTGCTCTCAGCCGTGCTTCTATCTTTGCTCTGGGGATCATGCCGTATATTTCGGCGTCGATCATTATCCAGCTGCTGACGGTGGTTCACCCAACGCTGGCAGAAATTAAGAAAGAAGGGGAGTCTGGTCGTCGTAAGATCAGCCAGTACACCCGTTACGGTACTCTGGTGCTGGCAATATTCCAGTCGATCGGTATTGCTACCGGTCTGCCGAATATGCCTGGTATGCAAGGCCTGGTTATTAACCCGGGCTTTGCATTCTACTTCACCGCTGTTGTAAGTCTGGTCACGGGAACCATGTTCCTGATGTGGTTGGGCGAACAGATCACTGAACGAGGTATCGGCAACGGTATTTCAATCATTATCTTCGCCGGTATTGTCGCGGGACTCCCGCCAGCCATTGCCCATACTATCGAGCAAGCGCGTCAAGGCGACCTGCACTTCCTCGTGTTGCTGTTGGTTGCAGTATTAGTATTTGCAGTGACGTTCTTTGTTGTATTTGTTGAGCGTGGTCAACGCCGCATTGTGGTAAACTACGCGAAACGTCAGCAAGGTCGTCGTGTCTATGCTGCACAGAGCACACATTTACCGCTGAAAGTGAATATGGCGGGGGTAATCCCGGCAATCTTCGCTTCCAGTATTATTCTGTTCCCGGCGACCATCGCGTCATGGTTCGGGGGCGGTACTGGTTGGAACTGGCTGACAACAATTTCGCTGTATTTGCAGCCTGGGCAACCGCTTTATGTGTTACTCTATGCGTCTGCAATCATCTTCTTCTGTTTCTTCTACACGGCGTTGGTTTTCAACCCGCGTGAAACAGCAGATAACCTGAAGAAGTCCGGTGCATTTGTACCAGGAATTCGTCCGGGAGAGCAAACGGCGAAGTATATCGATAAAGTAATGACCCGTCTGACCCTGGTTGGTGCGTTGTACATTACCTTTATCTGCCTGATCCCGGAGTTCATGCGTGATGCAATGAAAGTACCGTTCTACTTCGGTGGAACCTCACTGCTTATCGTTGTTGTCGTGATTATGGACTTTATGGCTCAAGTGCAAACTCTGATGATGTCCAGTCAGTATGAGTCTGCATTGAAGAAGGCGAACCTGAAAGGCTACGGCCGATAATTGGTCGCCCGAGAAGTTACGGAGAGTAAAAATGAAAGTTCGTGCTTCCGTCAAGAAATTATGCCGTAACTGCAAAATCGTTAAGCGTGATGGTGTCATCCGTGTGATTTGCAGTGCCGAGCCGAAGCATAAACAGCGCCAAGGCTGATTTATTCGCATATTTTTCTTGCAAAGTTGGGTTGAGCTGGCTAGATTAGCCAGCCAATCTTTTGTATGTCTGTGCGTTTCCATTTGAGTATCCTGAAAACGGGCTTTTCAGCATGGAACGTACATATTAAATAGTAGGAGTGCATAGTGGCCCGTATAGCAGGCATTAACATTCCTGATCATAAGCATGCCGTAATCGCATTAACTTCGATTTATGGCGTCGGCAAGACCCGTTCCAAAGCCATCCTGGCTGCAGCGGGTATCGCTGAAGATGTTAAGATCAGTGAGCTGTCTGAAGGACAAATCGACACGCTGCGTGACGAAGTTGCCAAATTTGTCGTTGAAGGTGATCTGCGCCGTGAAATCAGCATGAGCATCAAGCGCCTGATGGATCTTGGTTGCTATCGCGGTTTGCGTCATCGTCGTGGTCTCCCGGTTCGCGGTCAGCGTACCAAGACCAACGCACGTACCCGTAAGGGTCCGCGCAAACCGATCAAGAAATAATCGGGGTGATTGAATAATGGCAAAGGCACCAATTCGTGCACGTAAACGTGTAAGAAAACAAGTCTCTGACGGCGTGGCTCATATCCATGCTTCTTTCAACAACACCATCGTGACTATCACTGATCGTCAGGGTAACGCGTTGGGTTGGGCAACTGCCGGTGGTTCCGGTTTCCGTGGTTCTCGCAAATCCACTCCGTTTGCAGCTCAGGTTGCAGCAGAGCGTTGCGCTGACGCCGTGAAAGAATACGGCATCAAGAATCTGGAAGTTATGGTTAAAGGTCCGGGTCCAGGCCGCGAATCTACTATTCGTGCTCTGAACGCCGCAGGTTTCCGCATCACTAACATTACTGATGTGACTCCGATCCCTCATAACGGTTGTCGTCCGCCGAAAAAACGTCGCGTATAACGCTTCGTTTTCCAGGTTTGTTGGAGAAAGAAAATGGCAAGATATTTGGGTCCTAAGCTCAAGCTGAGCCGTCGTGAGGGCACCGACTTATTCCTTAAGTCTGGCGTTCGCGCGATCGATACCAAGTGTAAAATTGAACAAGCTCCTGGCCAGCACGGTGCGCGTAAACCGCGTCTGTCTGACTATGGTGTGCAGTTGCGTGAAAAGCAAAAAGTTCGCCGTATCTATGGTGTGCTGGAGCGTCAGTTCCGTAACTACTATAAAGAAGCAGCACGTCTGAAAGGCAACACCGGTGAAAACCTGTTGGCTCTGCTGGAAGGTCGTCTGGACAACGTTGTATACCGTATGGGCTTCGGTGCCACTCGTGCAGAAGCACGTCAGCTGGTTAGCCATAAAGCAATTATGGTAAACGGTCGTGTTGTTAACATCGCTTCTTATCAGGTTAGTCCGAATGACGTTGTAAGCATTCGTGAGAAAGCGAAGAAGCAGTCTCGCGTGAAAGCCGCTCTGGAGCTGGCTGAGCAGCGTGAAAAGCCAACCTGGCTGGAAGTTGATGCTGGCAAGATGGAAGGTACGTTTAAGCGTAAGCCGGAGCGTTCTGATCTGTCTGCGGACATTAACGAACACCTGATCGTCGAGCTTTACTCCAAGTAAAGCTTAGTACCAAAGAGAGGACACAATGCAGGGTTCTGTGACAGAGTTTCTAAAACCGCGCCTGGTTGATATCGAGCAAGTGAGTTCGACGCACGCCAAGGTGACCCTTGAGCCTTTAGAGCGTGGCTTTGGCCATACTCTGGGTAACGCACTGCGCCGTATTCTGCTCTCATCGATGCCGGGTTGCGCGGTGACCGAGGTTGAGATTGATGGTGTACTACATGAGTACAGCACCAAAGAAGGCGTTCAGGAAGATATCCTGGAAATCCTGCTCAACCTGAAAGGGCTGGCGGTGAGAGTTCAGGGCAAAGATGAAGTTATTCTTACCTTGAATAAATCTGGCATTGGCCCTGTGACTGCAGCCGATATCACCCACGACGGTGATGTCGAAATCGTCAAGCCGCAGCACGTGATCTGCCACCTGACCGATGAGAACGCGTCTATTAGCATGCGTATCAAAGTTCAGCGCGGTCGTGGTTATGTGCCGGCTTCTACCCGAATTCATTCGGAAGAAGATGAGCGCCCAATCGGCCGTCTGCTGGTCGACGCATGCTACAGCCCTGTAGAGCGTATTGCCTACAATGTTGAAGCAGCGCGTGTAGAACAGCGTACCGACCTGGACAAGCTGGTCATCGAAATGGAAACCAACGGCACAATCGATCCTGAAGAGGCGATTCGTCGTGCGGCAACCATTCTGGCTGAACAACTGGAAGCTTTCGTTGACTTACGTGATGTACGTCAGCCGGAAGTGAAAGAAGAGAAACCAGAGTTCGATCCGATCCTGCTGCGCCCTGTTGACGATCTGGAATTGACTGTCCGCTCTGCTAACTGCCTTAAAGCAGAAGCTATCCACTATATCGGTGATCTGGTACAGCGTACCGAGGTTGAGCTCCTTAAAACGCCTAACCTTGGTAAAAAATCTCTTACTGAGATTAAAGACGTGCTGGCTTCCCGTGGACTGTCTCTGGGTATGCGCCTGGAAAACTGGCCACCGGCAAGCATCGCTGACGAGTAACCGGATCACAGGTTAAGGTTTTACTGAGAAGGATAAGGTCATGCGCCATCGTAAGAGTGGTCGTCAACTGAACCGCAACAGCAGCCATCGCCAGGCTATGTTCCGCAATATGGCAGGTTCACTGGTTCGTCATGAAATCATCAAGACGACTCTGCCTAAAGCGAAAGAGCTGCGCCGCGTAGTTGAGCCGCTGATTACTCTTGCCAAGACTGATAGCGTTGCTAATCGTCGTCTGGCATTCGCCCGTACTCGTGATAACGAGATCGTGGCAAAACTGTTTAACGAACTGGGCCCGCGTTTCGCGAGCCGTGCCGGTGGTTACACTCGTATTCTGAAGTGTGGTTTCCGTGCAGGCGACAACGCGCCGATGGCTTACATCGAGCTGGTTGATCGTTCAGAGAAAGCAGAAGCTGCTGCAGAGTAATCTGAAGCAACGTAAAAAAACCCGCCCCGGCGGGTTTTTTTATGCCTGTAGTATCCCCACTTATCTACAATAGCTGTACTCTTTTTGTTCATCCCCTGGAGTATTTATGTGGTTACTTGACCAGTGGGCAGAGCGCCATATATCAGAAGCGCAAGCGAAAGGTGAGTTTGATAACCTGCCAGGTAGCGGCGAACCATTGATACTTGATGATGATTCCCACGTGCCACCGGAATTACGTGCGGGGTATCGCTTGTTGAAGAATGCCGGTTACTTACCTCCAGAACTTGAACAGCGAAAGGAGGCAATTCAACTTATGGATATCCTCAAAGGCATTCGCCAGGACGATCCGCAATATCATGAGATTAGTCGTCGGTTGTTATTACTGGAGTTAAAGCTGCGACAAGCAGGATTGAGCACCGATTTTTTACGTGGCGTGTATGCTGAAAAATTGTTGAATAAAATCAATGATAACTAATGGAGTAAATATGTATCGCATTGGTGAGCTGGCAAAACTTGCGGAAGCAACGCCTGACACGATTCGTTATTACGAAAAGCAACAAATGATGGATCATGAAGTACGTACCGAAGGTGGTTTTCGTCTTTATACCGAAAGCGATCTCCGACGTTTGAAGTTTATTCGTCACGCCAGACAGCTCGGTTTCAGCCTTGAGTCGATCCGAGAATTACTGTCGATCCGTATCGATCCTGAACACCATACCTGTCAGGAATCAAAAGGCATTGTGCAGGAAAGATTACAGGAAGTGGAAGCGCGGATAGCCGAGTTGCAGAGTATGCAACGTTCTCTGCAACGGCTTAATGATGCCTGTTGTGGGACGGCTCATAGCAGCGTTTATTGCTCGATTCTTGAAGCTCTTGAGCAAGGAGCGAGTGGCGTTAAGAGTGGCTGTTGATTTATTGCACTGGCGGGATTACACTCGCGCCGTTAAACAACCAACTGGAGTTTTTATGAGCCGATATCAGCATACTAAAGGGCAGATAAAGGATAATGCGATAGAAGCATTACTGCATGACCCCCTGTTCAGACAACGCGTAGAGAAAAATAAAAAAGGGAAAGGCAGCTATATGCGAAAAGGAAAACATGGCAATCGGGGGAACTGGGAGGCCAGTGGCAAGAAAGTGAATCGCTTTTTTACCACTGGCCTTCTGCTTTCTGGCGCTTGTTAAGAGCGGTTATTCTGCTCTTTCAGCAAATCACGAATTTCTGTCAGTAATACTTCTTCTTTAGTTGGTGCTGGAGCCGCCGCCGGTTCTTCTTTTTTCCGATTCAGTTTGTTGATTAGCTTAATCGCCATAAAGATGGCAAAGGCAACAATCAGAAAATCAAATACGTTTTGAATGAAGACGCCGTAATGCATAACAACAGCGGGTACATCCCCCTGCGCATCGCGTAATGTGACAGCAAACTGTTTAAAGTCGATCCCGCCAATTAATAAACCCAGTGGCGGCATGATGATATCAGCAACCAGTGAAGAGACGATCTTACCGAATGCCGCGCCGATAATGACACCCACTGCCAAATCCACCACGTTCCCGCGCATCGCAAATTCGCGAAATTCTTTAATAATGCTCATGTTATTCTCCCTATGAAACTGACATTTATAAGTCTAACAAATGTTAAGCTATTTTCCTGCCAGGAATGAATTTAATTAATCCTTGATAATCAAAGGGAAATAATAAGGCGTCATTAGACGCCTTATTAACTACAAAAAGAAAGGGCTTGGCTGGAAGAGTCTTTCGACGTCGGTAATAAACTTTTTATCTGTGAGGAACATAATTACGTGATCGCCTTGCTCAATGCGTAAATTATCATTAGCAATCATCACGTCGTTTCCACGTACCACTGCACCGATAATTGTCCCAGGCGGCAGTTTAATTTCATCAATAACCCGACCAACAACACGAGAAGTGCTCTCATCACCGTGAGCAACAGCTTCAATAGCTTCAGCCACACCTCGACGGAGTGAGGAAACACCAACAATATCAGCTTTTCGCACATGACTAAGCAACGCGGAAATAGTTGCTTGTTGCGGTGAAATCGCAATATCGATCACGCTTCCTTGAACCAGATCCACATAAGCGCGACGCTGGATCAACACCATCACCTTTTTCGCCCCCATACGTTTGGCAAGCATGGCGGACATGATATTGGCTTCGTCATCGTTGGTGACGGCAATAAATAGATCAACTTGATCAATATGTTCTTCAGCCAGCAGTTCCTGATCCGACGCATCGCCAAAAAAGACGATCGTATTCTGCAACTTTTCCGCCAATTCGGCTGCGCGCTGCTGATTACGTTCGATGAGTTTGACGCTGTAATCTTTTTCCAGACGACGCGCCAGTCCAGCGCCGATGTTGCCGCCGCCTACCAGCATAATCCGCTTATACGGTTTTTCCAGACGTTGTAATTCGCTCATCACCGCGCGGATATGTTGTGAAGCGGCAATAAAGAACACTTCATCACCAGCTTCAACGATGGTCGAACCTTGCGGACGAATGGGGCGATCGTGGCGGAAAATTGCTGCCACACGAGTATCGATATGTGGCATATGTTCGCGCATGGTCGAAAGTGCATTACCAATCAGCGGGCCACCATAATAGGCTTTAACCACAGCCAGGCTGACTTTACCCTCAGCGAAGTTCACCACCTGCAATGCGCCGGGATACTCAATCAGTCGGTAAATATTATCGATAACCAACTGCTCTGGCGCGATCAGATGATCAATCGGTACGGCATCAGAATGGAATAGCTTATCAGCATCTCGAACGTAGTCCGGCGAGCGGATACGAGCGATGCGATTAGGGGTGTTGAAAAGTGAGTAGGCTACCTGGCAGGCAACCATATTAGTTTCATCTGAACTGGTTACAGCAACCAGCATATCGGCGTCGTCGGCACCGGCCTCCCGCAATACGCGTGGATGAGAGCCATGCCCCTGCACAACACGCAGGTCAAATTTATCCTGCAAGGTCCGCAGACGCTCACCATTAGTATCGACAACGGTAATATCGTTGTTCTCACCAACCAGGTTTTCCGCCAGCGTGCCGCCAACCTGACCGGCACCCAGAATGATAATTTTCATCAGTCGCGACCCGTTATCTCATCACTTTTTGATTAGCTTAGCGTAAAAGAAGCCGTCGCCTTCTTCGGAGCCTGGCAGATTTTGCTTACCAGGTTGCTCTGGTGTTCCTGTTTCGCAAAGTACGGCATCATCCGTACGTTGCAAAAAGGCTTTAATCTGCTGGCTGTTCTCTTCCGGTAACACCGAACAGGTGGCATAAACCAGGGTTCCACCGGATTTTAAATGCGGCCAGATGGCGTCAAGAATTTCAGACTGCAACTGCGCGAGTTCCGGGATATCGCGGTCGCGACGCAACCATTTAATATCCGGATGGCGACGAATTACACCGGTTGCCGAACAAGGCGCATCTAATAAAATGCGATCAAACTGTTGCTCGCCGCACCATTGGGAAGGGTAACGGCCATCACCTTGTTTCACGATTGCCTTCATACCAAGGCGTTTTAAATTGTCGTAAACGCGAGAAAGGCGCTGTTCGTCAATATCAACCGCCAGCACTTGCGCTTCTGGTGCCACCTCAAGGATATGTGTTGTTTTACCGCCGGGGGCGGCACAAAGATCCAGAATGTGTTCACCGTTTTGTGGAGCAAGCCAGGTCATGCAACCTTGTGCTGATACATCCTGAACGGTAACCCATCCTTCTTCAAAACCTGGTAGCGCATGAACCGGCGCGGGTGTTTCCAGGCGTACAGCATCCGGGTAATCCGCATGTGGGAAGCCTTTCATGCCTGCTTCTTCCAGAAGTCCAATCCAGCTATCGCGGGAATGATGCGTACGATTAATGCGTAGCCACATCGGCGGGCGCTGGTTATTGGCTTCGACGATGGATTGCCACTGCTCTGGATATGCTTTTTGCAGACGCTTCAGCAACCAGGAAGGATGCAGATAACGTGCATCACTGGCATTAAACTCGGCTAATAACTCTTCTTGCTGACGCTGGAACTGGCGTAATACGCCGTTAATCAACCCTTTAAGCTGCGGGCGTTTAATCGCAACTGCGCCTTCAACTGTTTCCGCAAGCGCGGCGTGTGGCGGAATACGGGTATAAAGTAGTTGGTACAGTCCGACCATAATCAGGTAATGCACGGTCCGCTGTTTGCCGGTCATCGGACGGGCCATTAACTTATTAATCAGCCAGTCTAGCTGTGAGAGCGTACGCAGTACGCCAAAGCACAACTCTTGAAGAAGTGCTTTGTCTTTATCGGAAACTTTTTGCTGTAGCGGTGGCAGAATGTTGCTTAATGATTGCCCTTGCTCGACGACTTGTTCAATGGCCTGGGCCGCCATGCTACGTAAATTACGTTGTTTTTTCATAAGTATAAAAATAAAAATGCCCGGCAAGACCGGGCTTAGAAGAGTGGACTATCAGGCCAGACGGTTGCCCGGAACAAACCATTCCCGACGAGAATTCAGGAGGTCTTGCGCGCTCATCGCTTTCTTACCCGCAGGTTGTAACGAGAGCAGGTTCAGGATGCCATCACCAGTTGCAACCTGGATGCCTTGTTTGTTGGCTTCAAGGATCGTTCCTGGTGCGGCTTTGGTTGCCGTATCAATGACCGACGCTTTCCAGACTTTAACCGGTTGTCCTTCAATTTCCAGCCAGCTCATTGGCCATGGATTGAAAGCGCGAATGCAGCGTTCAAGTTGGGCTGCCGAAAGCGACCAGTCAATACGCGCTTCTTCTTTACTCAACTTTTCAGCGTAAGTGACAAGAGTTTCGTCCTGAACTTCTGGTTTCGCCGTGCCGTCTGCCAGTTGTTTCAACGTGGTGATAAGCCCTTGTGGGCCAAGCTCTGCCAGTTTGTCGTACAGCGTACCACTGGTATCTTCTGCGGTAATCGGGCAGGAGAGTTTATAAAGCATGTCGCCGGTGTCCAAACCGACATCCATTTGCATAATGGTCACGCCAGTTTCTGCATCACCCGCCCATAACGAACGTTGGATTGGCGCGGCACCGCGCCAGCGAGGCAGCAGTGAACCATGAACATTGATACAGCCGAGACGTGGCATCTCCAGCACAGCTTTAGGCAGAATCAGCCCATAAGCGACGACGACCATAACATCAGCTTGCAGATCGGCGACCAGTTGCTGGTTTTCTTGTGGACGCAAGGAAACAGGCTGAAAAATGGGTAAGCCTTTTTCTTCAGCCAGCACTTTGACCGGACTGGGCATCAGCTTTTTGCCGCGTCCTGCTGGTCGGTCAGGTTGGGTAAACACGCCAACAACGTTATGTCCAGAAGACAACAGCGCGTCAAGATGACGCGCTGCAAAGTCAGGTGTACCCGCAAAAATAATACGTAGTGATTCTGACACGTTAATTCTTATCCTTAAGCCCGGGCTTTCAGACGATCCAGTTTTTCAACTTTCTGACGAATACGTTGTTGTTTTAGCGGTGACAGATAATCCATAAACAGTTTGCCAACCAGATGATCCATCTCATGCTGAATACAGATGGCTAACAGACCGTCTGCTTCCAGTTCAAATGGTTTACCGTCGCGGTCCAGGGCGCGAATTTTCACTTTCTCTGCGCGCGGTACTAAAGCACGTTGTTCAGGGATCGACAGGCAACCTTCTTCAATGCCTGTTTCGCCGCTTTTTTCTAAAAGCTCCGGATTGATTAACACCAACCGTTCGTCACGGTTTTCCGAAACATCAATAACAATGATACGTTGATGGATATCAACCTGGGTTGCCGCCAGGCCAATACCTTCTTCTGCGTACATCGTCTCGAACATATCATCGACGATACGCTGAATTTCTGCATTCACTTCTTCTACCGGTTTAGCAACTTTGCGAAGCCGCTCGTCCGGAATATGTAACACTTGCAAAACTGACATAAATCTCCAGAGATGTGTTCAGGAGTTAGAAAGATTATTTCTTCTATTCTAGACAAATCCCCCTCTGATTGACAGCATCACTGACCAATCGCAAAGATTGCTAAGGCTGCTTATGGCAGGGAGATAAGGATGGTCGATACAGAAATTTGGCTGCGTCTGATGAGCATCAGCAGCTTGTACGGCGATGATATGGTCCGTATGGCTCACGCGTTGGCGAAACTACCACACATTGATGTTGTTATATTGCAACAAGTAGGGCTTTCATTACTGCAGGCACAGCGTTTCCTCTCTTTTTCGCAGAAGAGTCTGGATAGTGCGCTTATGTGGCTTGAGCAACCTAACCATCATTTTATCCCAGCGGATAGCGAATTTTACCCTCCTCAACTTCTCGCAACGGTTGATTATCCCGGAGCTCTGTTTGTTGCCGGGGAGCTTCCCGCATTGCGATCCTTTCAGCTTGCCGTCGTGGGAAGTCGTGCTCATTCATGGTATGGCGAGCGATGGGCACGATTATTTTGCGAATCGCTGGCGACACGTGGCGTAACGATTACCAGTGGACTGGCGCGTGGAATCGATGGTGTGGCGCATAAAGCGGCGGTACAGGTAAATGGCGTTAGTATTGCGGTGCTGGGAAATGGACTCAATACCATTCATCCGCGTCGCCATATTCAACTCGCCGCTAGTCTGCTTGAACAGGGTGGTGCTCTCGTCTCGGAATTTCCCCTCGATGTTCCACCCCTTGCTTACAATTTCCCGCGAAGAAATCGTATTATCAGTGGTCTAAGTAAAGGTGTACTGGTGGTGGAAGCGGCTTTACGCAGTGGTTCTTTAGTGACAGCACGTTGTGCGCTTGAACAGGGGCGAGAAGTTTTTGCCTTGCCCGGTCCATTAGGGAGTCCGGGAAGCGAAGGGTCTCACTGGTTAATAAAACAAGGTGCGACTCTTGTGACGGAACCGGAAGAAATTCTGGAAAATTTGCAATACGGACTGCACTGGTTGCCAGATGCCCCTGAAAATTCATTTTATTCACCAGATCAGGAAGACGTGGCATTGCCATTTCCTGAGCTCCTGGCTAACGTAGGAGATGAGGTAACACCTGTTGACGTCGTCGCTGAACGTGCCGGCCAACCTGTGCCAGAGGTAGTTACTCAACTACTAGAACTGGAGTTAGCAGGGTGGATCGCAGCAGTACCCGGCGGCTATGTCCGATTGAGGAGGGCATGCCATGTTCGACGTACTAATGTATTTGTTTGAAACCTATATTCACACAGAAGCTGAGTTGCGTGTGGATCAAGACAAACTTGAACAGGATCTTACCGACGCAGGATTTGATCGAGAAGATATCTACAATGCCCTGCTTTGGCTGGAAAAGCTTGCTGATTATCAGGAAGGACTGGCAGAACCGATGCAACTGGCCTCTGATCCACTCTCCATGCGTATTTATACCCCTGAAGAGTGTGAAAGACTGGACGCCAGCTGTCGTGGGTTTCTGCTTTTCCTTGAGCAAATTCAGGTGCTTAACCTTGAAACCCGTGAAATGGTGATAGAGCGAGTGCTCGCGCTGGATACCGCAGAGTTCGACCTGGAAGACCTGAAATGGGTAATCCTGATGGTGTTATTCAACATTCCGGGCTGCGAAAATGCGTACCAGCAAATGGAAGAATTACTCTTTGAAGTAAATGAAGGTATGCTGCATTAATTATTTCTTTAATTCAGCATAAGTTGTTATGGCGAAATCAGCACTGTTCACGGTGCGTAATAATGAGTCCTGCCCAAAGTGCGGGGCTGAACTGGTTATTCGATCCGGGAAACACGGTCCGTTTCTTGGATGCTCACAGTATCCGGCGTGTGACTACGTCCGTCCTCTGAAGTCTTCAGCGGATGGACATATCGTCAAAGTTCTGGAGGGGCAGGTTTGCCCTGTATGTAGCGCAAATCTGGTATTACGCCAGGGACGCTTTGGTATGTTTATTGGTTGCAGTAACTACCCTGAATGCGAACATACCGAACTTATCGATAAACCGGACGAAACAGCAATTACATGTCCCCAATGTCGGACGGGCCATCTGGTCCAGCGCCGCTCCCGTTATGGCAAAACATTCCACTCCTGTGATCGCTACCCGGAGTGTCAATTTGCTATTAACTTCAAACCAATAGCCGGAGAGTGCCCTGAGTGTCATTATCCGCTACTCATCGAAAAGAAAACCGCGCAGGGTGTAAAACACTTTTGTGCCAGTAAACAATGTGGAAAGCCGGTTTCGGCGGAATAATAACGTGAATAATAACCTGCAAGGAGACGCTATCGCAGCTGCGATAGATGTCCTCAATGAAGAACGTGTCATCGCCTATCCAACGGAAGCCGTTTTCGGTGTCGGGTGCGATCCTGATAGCGAAACTGCAGTGATGCGACTGTTGGAGTTAAAACAGCGTCCGGTTGATAAGGGGCTGATTTTAATCGCGGCAAATTACGAGCAGCTCAAACCTTATATTGATGACAGTATGATGACGGACGCGCAGCGTGAATCCATTTTTTCTCGCTGGCCAGGTCCTGTTACCTTTGTCTTTCCCGCGTCGGCGACAACACCGCGCTGGTTAACAGGCCGCTTTGATTCGCTTGCTGTACGAGTCACCGACCATCCGTTGGTGATTGCTTTGTGCCAGGCTTATGGTAAACCGCTGGTTTCTACCAGTGCCAACTTGAGTGGATTGCCACCTTGTCGAACAGTAGACGAAGTTCGCGCGCAATTTGGTGCGGAGTTCCCGGTTGTGCCTGGTGAGACGGGGGGGCGTTTAAATCCTTCAGAAATCCGCGATGCCCTGACGGGTGAACTGTTTCGACAGGGGTAAGTTGATGGAAACCTATGCTGTTTTTGGTAATCCGATTGCACATAGCAAATCGCCATTCATTCATCAGCAATTTGCGCAGCAGCTGAATATTGAACATCCCTATGGGCGCGTGTTGGCACCCATTAATGATTTCATCAACACACTGAATGCATTCTTTGCCGCTGGTGGTAAAGGTGCAAATGTGACGGTGCCTTTTAAAGAAGAGGCTTTTGCCAGAGCGGATGAGCTTACTGAACGGGCAGCGTTGGCTGGTGCTGTTAATACCCTCAAGCGGTTAGAAGATGGACGCCTGCTGGGTGACAATACCGATGGTATAGGCTTGTTAAGCGATCTGGAACGTCTGTCTTTTATCCGTCCTGGTTTACGTATTCTGCTCATCGGCGCTGGTGGAGCATCTCGCGGCGTACTACTGCCACTTCTTTCCCTGGACTGTGCGGTGACAATCACTAATCGGACGGTATCCCGCGCGGAAGAGTTGACTAAATTGTTTGCGCATACGGGCAGTGTTCAGGCGTTGGGTATGGACAAACTGGAAGGACATGAGTTCGATCTCATTATTAATGCAACATCCAGTGGCATTAGTGGCGATATTCCAGCGATTCCAGCATCGCTTATTCATCCAGATATTTGTTGTTATGACATGTTCTATCAGAAAGGGAAAACACCTTTTCTGACATGGTGTGAGCTGCAAGGCTCAAAGCGTAATGCTGATGGATTAGGGATGCTGGTGGCACAGGCGGCACATGCTTTCCTTCTTTGGCATGGTGTCCTGCCTGACGTAGAACCAGTTATCAAACAATTGCAACAGGAGTTGTCAGCGTGAATCAGGCCATCCAGTTTCCAGACAGGGAGGAGTGGAATGAGAGCAAAAAATGCGTATGTTTTCCCGCTCTGGTGAACGGTATGCAACTGACTTGTGCAATTACTGGCGAAAGTCTGGCGAATCGCTTTACAGGGGATACGCCAGAACAGTACTTAGCGAATTTTCGTCAGCATCGCTGGGACCTGGAAGAAGAAGCAGAAAGCTTAATTCAGGCTCAAAGCGAAGATGATCAAGGTTGGGTTTGGTTGCTTTGATCCAGATACTCGTCTTTCCATTTCACGTAGTTATTAGCTGAATAGCGTAACCCAGACTTTTCTTCATCAGTTAACGGGCGGATCTGCTTGACGGGGCTACCGAGATACAGATATCCGCTCTCCAGCCGTTTATTTTGTGGGACAAGGCTACCCGCCCCAATCATCACATCATCTTCTACTATTGCGCCATCAAGTAAAATTGAGCCCATCCCAACCAGCACACGATTGCCAATGGTGCAGCCGTGGAGCATCACTTTATGTCCAACCGTAACATCTTCGCCGACGATCAACGGATTGCCTTGTGGATTAGCCGTTGATTTATGGGTCACGTGTAAGACGCTGCCATCCTGGATATTGGTTCGGGCGCCGATCTGAACATAATTAACATCACCACGAATTACAACAAGTGGCCAGATCCCCACATCATCGGCCAACCGAACATCACCAATAACCACACTACTACAGTCGATCATGACTCGCTGACCGATTTGTGGAAAAAGATCCCGGTATGGGCGTAGAGTGTCTGACATACTTACCTCAACGAAAAATGATTTATCTATGACTTTGGGTGCTTTATTAGCCTTGCGCAAGTGTTTTGCTATGTAAAAATGCGCCATTTTGCATGTGAATGCAGCAAAGAGGATGAAAAAACAACAAACAGAAAAAAAGATCAAAAAAGTGCTTGTGCAAAAAATTGGGATCCCTATAATGCGCCTCCGTTGAGACGACAACGTGAAACACTTCACAAGATGGTCGTGACAACGAAGAGAAAAAATCCTGAAATTCGGGGTTGACTCTGAAAGAGGAAAGCGTAATATACGCCACCTCGCGACAGTGAGCTGAA
>NZ_KE136722.1:452088-1433221 GCF_000407925.1 Escherichia sp. KTE31
TGGTCCCACCTGACCCCATGCCGAACTCAGAAGTGAAACGCCGTAGCGCCGATGGTAGTGTGGGGTCTCCCCATGCGAGAGTAGGGAACTGCCAGACATCAAATCAAGCGAAAGGCCATCCGAAAGGATGGCCTTTTTGCTTTTCGAACTAACATTCAATTAATGGATTACCTGCGATAAAAATGCCCTCGTACGCTCTGACTTAGGATGCGCAAAAAACTCATCCGGTGCAGCTTGTTCCACTATCTCTCCGCGATCCATAAAAATCACCCGGTCAGCGACGGTTCGCGCAAATCCCATCTCATGCGTTACGCACAACATCGTCATACCCGATTGCGCCAGTCCAATCATCGTATCCAGCACTTCTTTTACCATCTCCGGATCGAGCGCGGATGTTGGTTCATCAAACAGCATAATCTTGGGCTTCATACAAAGTGAACGTGCTATAGCAACGCGTTGCTGCTGACCACCAGAGATCTGTCCGGGAAACTTCTGTGCATGTTCGGCAATTCTCACCCGCTCAAGGTAATGCATCGCCAGAGCTTCAGCCTCTTTCTTTGGCATCTTGCGTACCCAAATCGGTGCCAGGGTACAGTTCTGTAAAACGGTCAGATGTGGGAAAAGATTAAAATGCTGAAAGACCATTCCCACTTCCTGTCTGACACGCTCAATATTGCGGATATCTTCGTTAAGTTCGATGCCATCCACCACGATCCGTCCCTGTTGATGTTCTTCCAGATGATTAATACAACGAATGGTTGTCGATTTACCGGAACCTGAAGGGCCACACAGAACGATCCGTTCGCCCGGTTGCACGGTTAAATTTATATTTTTCAAAACATGGAATTGTCCAAACCATTTATTGACGTTTTCCAGCGTAATCATCGCGTTAGCAGGTTGCAGTAAACTTTGGCTCATAGTGTCCTCAATGCGGTGTACGCCCGGTGTTAAAACGTTTTTCCAGATGCTGGCTATAGCGCGACATGCTGAAACAGAAGATCCAGTAGATCAGTGCGGCGAAAACATACCCTTCGGTCGACATGCCCAACCAGGCGGGATCGACGGTGGCTTGCTGGACGCTACTGAAAAGATCGAACAACCCGATAATGATCACCAGGCTGGTATCTTTGAAGAGTGCGATGATGGTATTGACCAGCCCAGGAATTACCAGCTTCAACGCCTGTGGCAGAATAACCAGTCCCTGGGTTTTCCAGTAACCCAACGCCAGCGATTCCGCCGCTTCATATTGCCCCTTTGGCAGCGCCTGTAATCCGCCTCGCACGACTTCTGCAACATAGGCTGACTGAAACAGGATCACGCCAACCAGCGCGCGGATCAGTTTGTCGATACTGGTGCCTTCTGCCATAAACAACGGCAGCATGACCGAAGACATAAACAACACGGTGATCAGCGGCACGCCACGCCAGAACTCGATAAAAATGACCGATAAGATACGCACAATCGGCATATGGGAGCGGCGACCTAATGCCAGCAAGATCCCCCACGGTAGCGCCCCCGAGATCCCAACTGATGCAATAATCAAAGTCAGCGTCAGCCCGCCCCATTGCCGGGTTTCAACCCGCGCCAGACCGAGAAAACCGCCATACATTAGCCACCAGACGATGAGTGGGTAGATAACCGCCCATACTGCAATATAGCGCCCGCGATGAGGGAGTATTTTCCAGAACATCGGCGCAATCGAAACCAGGCCAATCAGTAATGCCAGATTAATTCGCCAGCGTTGGTCGTGTGGGTAAAGCCCATACATAAACTGACCAAATCGTTCGTGGATGAAAACCCAACAGGCACCGGCTTTTGTGCAGTCGGCACGCGTTGAGCCAACCCAGTTAGCCTGCAAAAATGCCCAGTTCAGCAACGGAGGAATCAATTCCCACATCAACCACAAGCAGCCAATAGTCAGCAGGCTATTGCCCCAGCTGGAGAACAGGTTTTTGCGCACCCACACCATAGCGCGGCTTGAGTTATGGCTCGCCGGGCGCGGGGGATGAGACAGCAATACTTTTGTCATCATGACTCCTTAGCGTTCAACGATCGCGATACGGCGGTTATAGATATTCATCAGCAGCGAGATAGTCAGACTGATAATCAGATAGACCGACATGGTCATGGCTATAGTCTCGATAGCTTGCCCCGTCTGGTTCAGTACGGTGCCAGCAAACAGCGAAACCATATCCGGGTAGCCAATAGCGGCGGCAAGAGAGGAGTTTTTGACGATATTGAGATACTGGCTGGTTAACGGCGGAATAATCACTCGCAGCGCCTGGGGAATAATGACCTGGCGTAACGTAACCGGGTTGGGTAACCCCAGCGAGCGGGCAGCTTCATGTTGACCATAAGGCACCGCCTGGATCCCGGCGCGGATAATCTCGGCGATAAATGCAGAGGTATAAACGGAAAGCGCCAACGTTAAGGCTGCCAGTTCGGGTATGAGAACCATACCGCCACGGAAGTTAAACCCTTGTAGCGCCGGAATATTCCAGTGCACTGCAGCACCAAAAAGCCAGTGTGCCAGTAAAGGCAAGCCAATGATCAACCCAACGGCGACAGGCCATGTACGACGCAGTTGACCGGTCTTTATCTGGTGCGTTTTATTGAAACGGAATAACCCAACAGAAATGGCTATAGCAATAACAACAGCCACTATGAACGCGAGAAATCCATCTCCCAGTTGCGGTGAAGGAATGTAAAGTCCACGATTGCTCAAAAAGATCAGATCTAACGCGCTCACCGCCTGGCGTGGTCCGGGCAAATTGCGCAACACGGCAAAGTACCAGAAGAAGATTTGCAGCAGCGGCGGAATATTACGGAAGATCTCAATATAAATTGTGGAAAGCTTTCGTAGCAGCCAGTTATCCGAAAGTCTCGCCAGACCGATAAAGAAGCCCAGAACAGAAGCGAACACAATACACAATGCTGAAACTAGTAGCGTATTGAGTAAGCCGACAATAAAAACGCGTCCGTAGGTATCGCCCTGCTGGTAATCGATCAAATGCTGGACGATACCGAAGCCAGCACCGCGATCCAGAAAGGCAAACCCCGATGTAATGCCGCGATTGCTTAGATTAGTTACGGTGTTATGGAATAGCCAGCCTACAATGCCGACGACGGCGACAACGGCAAGGATCTGGAAAAGCCAGGCGCGAACCGTAGGATTGGCAAATGAAAGTGAACCTTTAACGGTTGTGCGGCGATGGGACATAGGAACCTCGGAAACCATAACGCTAAAGAGAGCGCCGCTGTAGCGACGCTCATTACCTCACACCGACTTAACGCACGGGCGGTGCGTACTGGATGCCACCGTTATTCCAGAGATTATTTTGACCACGTTTAATTTTCAGTGGGCTTTCGGAGCCGACGTTGCGCTCAAAAATTTCCGAGTAGTTACCCACCTTTTTGATGATGTTGTATGCCCATTGGTTATCCAGCTTCAGATCTTTGCCGTAATCGCCCTCTTTACCCAGTAGATGCGCCATATCAGGCGTTGCCGGATTCGCCGCTTTTTCATCGACGTTCTGGGAATTGATGCCCATCTCTTCAGCATTCAGCATGGCAAAAAGCGTCCAGCGCACAATAGAGAACCATTCGTCATCGCCACGGCGGACTACCGGACCAAGCGGTTCTTTAGAGATAACTTCTGGCAGCACGATCCACTCGGCTGGGTTGCTTAATTTGATTCGCAATGCATACAGTTGTGATTGATCCGAGGCCAGCGTATCGCAGCGACCAGATTCCAGAGCCTTCGCGGATTCGTCAGAGCGATCGAAGGTCACGGGCGTGTACTTCATATTGTTTGCCTTGAAGTAATCGGCAACGTTGAGTTCGGTGTCTGTTCCTGCCTGAATACAGACCGTTGCGCCATCCAGCTCTTTCGCGCTTTTTAGCCCCGCTTTATCGTGCGTCAGGAAACCAATGCCATCGTAATAAGTGACACCAGTAAATGCCATTCCCATGCCTGCGTCACGAGATGAAGTCCAGGTTGTATTACGAGAGAGTAAATCCACTTCGCCAGATTGCAATGCAGTGAAACGCTCTTTTGCGGTGAGCGGGGTGTATTTCACTTTTGTGTCATCGCCAAATACAGCGGCGGCGACGCCACGACAAACATCAACATCAATACCAGAAAACTTGCCATCTGCATCGGCATAAGAGAATCCAGGCAATCCGTCACTGATCCCGCATTGCACAAAACCTTTTTTCTTTACAGCATCGAGCGTCGCGCCAGCATGTGCCTGATTTGCAACGGCAAGCAGCACGCTGGCGGCAGCCAGTGTGGCTATCATCATCTTTTTCATAATGCTTCCTGTGAGGCGAAAATTATCGTTATAGGACGTTTGGGAAACGCCTTTTACCTGTCTGTGGCCATCCTCTTATAAGCAAAAGTAGTGCCAGCTTTTGCGCACGATTTCGCGTCGCAATAAGCTGAGTGTAGACAGGAAATAATAAAAACAGCGCCCCGCAATGGTGCGAAAATGAAACATGCGCCACATTTTGGCGCAAAAGATTTACTCGTATTTTGCTAAGCAGAATAATGATTATTGGCGTGAGTATCGGTGGGGAGGATGTGATTAAAAAATAAATTAATGCGTTATTTCGACATTGAGATAATGCTGCGAGATAAAATGCTTAATTAAAAGGGGATTAGCCAGCGAAATATAGCGGTGTTTAACGTATAGAACGATTCTGTATCGTTAAACAGAGCGCGGAAGTCCGCGCTCTATTCAGTTATTTTGACAGAGCAATGATCCCCATCGTAAGGCCGGCGACAGCCGCCGCCCCGCCAGCAATAGCTCCGGCAGTTTCCCAGTTATCCTGTGTTGTACCTTTCATACAGGTATTGGTGTGAACCAGGCGTCCCTGATCGTCATAAACTGGAACGCAGGGGGAATCGTGAGCACAGCCCGCCAGCAATGCGGTGAGCAATGCCACAGGAATTAATCTTTTCATGGTGTTACCTCAGTAATAACGCTATCGCTTAATAAGTTAACTCTCTTATTAGCGAGCTGAACGCCATTTTATCACTGGAGGTTATAAATCTTGCGGAATGAATAATGACAAATTATGTGAATTGTAAAAATAGTGAAGGGAGCATGGGCTATGGAAAGTTATTAAAGAGTGAGTGGAAGATTATCTTATTAATTTTTATGGTGTTCAGTGGAAATAATAAAGGCGCCCGAAAGCGCCTTTATGTTTCTGATTTATCCTTTAAAGCAACGGCGGATCACGACAAAGAACACCGGTACGAAGAAAATCGCCAGCAATGTTGCAGAAACCATTCCGCCCATTACCCCGATACCCACTGCGTTCTGCGCACCACTGCCGGCACCATTACTGATAGCCAGCGGTAATACACCGAGAATAAAGGCGAGAGAGGTCATCAGGATAGGACGCAGACGCATACGTACTGCCATCAGTGTCGCTTCGACAACACCTTTCCCCTCTTTCTCCATCAGATCTTTAGCGAACTCAACAATCAATATGGCGTTTTTGGCCGACAAGCCAATTGTCGTTAACAAGCCCACCATAAAGTAAACGTCATTTTTTTGATTAAAGATTGTCGCGGCCAGCAGCACGCCAACAATCCCTAACGGCACGACCAACATAACCGAGACAGGTATTGACCAGCTTTCATAGAGCGCAGCAAGGCACAGGAAAACCACTACGAAGGAGATTGCCACCAAAGCAGGAGCCTGGTTACCCGATAAGCGTTCCTGGTACGACATACCTGTCCAGTCATAACCAATGCCTGCCGGTAATTTTGACGCAAGGTTTTCCATCAACGCCATGGCATCGCCGGAACTGGTTCCTGGCGCGGCTTCCCCCTGAATTTCCATTGACGGCAGACCGTTGTAGCGTTCCAGTCGCGGAGAACCATACACCCAATGTGAAGTGGTAAAGGAAGAGAATGGCACCATTTCGCCGTTGGCGCTGCGAACATAAAGTTTATCGACATCTTCTGGCAGCATACGGAATTTGGCATCCGCCTGAACATAAACTTTTTTCACGCGACCACGATCGATGAAGTCGTTAACGTAAGTCCCGCCCAACGCCGTAGAAATGGTCTGATTGATGTCAGAAAGCGATATGCCTAATGCCTGCGCCTTTTCCTGGTCAACTTCAAGTTTGAATTGCGCGGTATCTTCCAGGCCATTAGGGCGCACACTGACTAAGCTGCCAGGATGTTGCGCCGCCATGCCAAGCAGCTGGTTGCGGGCCTGGGTTAGGGCATCGTGACCCAGCCCTGCCTGATCAATTAACTCAAAGTCGAAACCCGTTGCCGTGCCCAGTTCAACAATAGCAGGCATATTAAACGGAATGACAAAACCGTCGCGGATCTTACCCAGCTCCATTTTGGCGCGATGGATGACCGCTTCCGCGCTGTTTTCGTCGCCACTACGCTCTTCCCACGGTTTCAGGCTAACGAAGGCCATGCCTGCGTTTTGTGCCTGACCGCTGAAGCTAAACCCGTTAACCGTAAAGACACTTTCAACGTTTGCTTTTTCATTGTGCAGGTAGTAATCCGTCACCTGATCCAACACTTTTTGCGTCCGCTCTTGCGTCGCGCCAGCAGGTAACTGAATCATGGTCAGAAAGACACCCTGATCCTCTTCAGGCAAGAAGGACGACGGAAGACGTAAAAACAACACCACCATTCCAGCAACAATCAGCGCATAGATCAGTAAATATCGTCCTGTGGAACCGAGGATTTTGCCGACGCTGTTAGTGTAATGATTAACGCTATGATCGAAGGTGGTATTAAACCAGCCGAAGAAACCACCCTTATTTTCGTGATGCTCAGCAGAGACGGGTTTGAGCAGCGTTGCACATAACGCCGGGGTAAGAATCAATGCCACCAGAACAGAAAGCGCCATTGCCGAAACGATGGTAATAGAGAACTGGCGATAAATGGCCCCAGTAGAACCGCCGAAGAATGCCATCGGAATAAATACCGCTGACAGAACCATCGCGATACCCACCAGTGCGCCCTGAATTTGCGACATTGATTTTTCCGTCGCTTCTTTTGGCGGGAGCTTATCCTCCATCATCACGCGCTCAACGTTCTCCACCACCACTATCGCATCATCGACGAGCAGCCCGATGGCAAGCACCATCCCGAACATCGTTAGTGTATTGATGGAGTAACCAAAAGCGGCGAGGATGGCAAACGTCCCTAACAACACCACGGGCACAGCAATGGTGGGGATCAGCGTTGCTCGCATATTCTGCAAGAACAGATACATCACCAGGAACACCAGCATAATGGCTTCGAACAGCGTTTTTACCACTTCGTGAATAGAAAGCTGGACGAATGGCGTGGTGTCATAAGGGTAGAGAACCTTCATTCCCTGCGGGAAGAATGGCTGTAATTCCGCTAGTTTTTCCTTAATGGCTTTCGCAGTATCGAGAGCGTTCGCACCGGTTGCCAGCTTAATACCCAGACCCGCCGCCGGTTTACCGTTGATGCGAGCGATAACGTTATAGTTTTCACCGCCTAGTTCAACCCGTGCGACATCTTTCAGGCGCACAACCGAACCGTCGCTGTTCACACGCAGGGTAACTTTGCCGAACTCTTCCGGATTTTTTAATCGAGTCTGAGCAATAATCGAGGCGTTCAACTGTTGCCCTGGTAACGCTGGCGTTCCGCCCAACTGTCCGGCAGCAATCTGATCGTTTTGCACTTTCAACTGGTTAATTACATCAACCGGTGTCAGCTTATATTTGTTCAGCAGATCGGCGTCCAGCCAGATACGCATCGCATACTGTGCGCCAAAGAGTTGCACGTCACCAACGCCATTCAGGCGGCTAAGCGTATCTTTAACGTTAGAGGCCACATAGTCCGAGATATCGTCCTGTGTGGTGCCAGGGTTATCAGAGACGAAACCCGCCACCATTAAATAGCTGCTACTGGACTTTTCAACGCTGATCCCCTGCTGTTGAACTTCCTGCGGCAGCAACGGCGTGGCGAGCTGGAGTTTGTTCTGCACCTGCACTTGCGCGATATCTGGATCGGTTCCGGACTGGAAGGTGAGGGTAATTGTCACGCTACCGGCGGAATCGCTGGTGGAGGACATATACATCAGGTTATCGATACCATTCATATTCTGTTCGATAACCTGCGTCACCGTATCCTGCACGGTCTGCGCATCAGCGCCCGGATAGTTTGCCGAAACAGAAACCGCAGGCGGCGCAATGGTTGGGTACTGGGCGACGGGCAATTGTAAGATCGCCAGTACGCCCGCCATCATCAGAATAATTGCCAGCACCCATGCAAATATCGGTCGTCGAATAAAAAAGTTTGCCATGTCAGATTGCCTTACTTCGATGCAGTATCTGCGGGGGTATCGGTAGTGGCTTTAACCTGTTCTCCCGGACGCGCTTTTTGCAGGCCGCTGACAATGACTTGATCACCAGATTTCAGCCCTTCGCTAATCAACCATTTATCGCCAATCGCCTGGCTGGCAACGACAGGGCGCGCTTCAACCTGGCTTTTATCGTTCACAATCAGCACGGTTGCGTCACCACGCGGTGTGCGGCTAACGCCTTGTTGCGGGATAAGAATGGCATCAGGTTGTACGCCTTCATCAATCCGTGCGCGCACAAACATACCCGGCAAAAGCGTATGTTGTGGGTTAGGGAAGACCGCGCGTAGGGTTATGGAGCCGGTGCTTTCATCAACGGTCACATCGGAGAATTGCAGTGTGCCTTTCAGGGGATAGGTTTGACCGTTTTCCATGACCAGTTCTACGTTGCTGGTGGCATTTTCCTTATGCAAATTCCCTTGCTCTACGGATTGCTTCAGCCTCATGAAATCGTTGCTGGATTGAGTAACGTCGACGTAGATAGGATCAAGTTGCTGGACAGTCGCCAGTTCAGTCGTTTGCCCGTTAGTGACAAGAGCACCTTCGGTCACAGTAGATTTGCCGATACGTCCGCTAATGGGCGCAGTCACTTTGGTATAAGCGAGATTGATGCGGGCGCTTTCGACCGTGGCTTTTGCGGCAATTACGGCGGCATCGGCCTGGCGAGCATCAGCAATGGCCTGGTCGTACTCCTGCTGACTGATGTATTTCGTACCCACGAGCGGAACGTAACGTTTTACCGTCAAATGCGCGATGGAGGCGGCGGCTTCACTTTTCGCCAGTTCGCCTTTCGCGCTGTCATAACTTGCCTGATAGGTCGCTGGATCGATCTGGTACAGGGACTGGCCTGCCTGCACATCGCTGCCTTCAGTGAAATTACGATTCAGTACGATCCCACTAACCTGTGGGCGAACTTCGGCAATACGAAAAGCATTGGTGCGGCCTGGTAATTCAGTTTTTACTTCTAACGGGGCCGTTTTCACAACATGAACGGTAACCTGCGGTTCACCGACGTGAGCTTTCTCTTCTCCCTTATCGTTACAACCCGCGATTAAAGCAGCGGAGATCAGAATAAAGGAGGGCAGGAGGAAAAACCTGGCATGTTTCGTCATTACTATTCCTCAAAAAACCAAAAGCGCGTTATTTATCCAAAAAGGCAACGCGTTAACTCGCAGAAAGAAAAAATACAGTTCGCTATCCTACAAATTATCATTCGTCGATGTAAGGAATAGTTATGAGTACTGGCGTCTCAAGGCACATAAACACAAAAAAAGATTAATATTCTGATGTTTTGTTTTGATGCGAATTGAATGAGGTGGAATTAAATTCACGCAAATGGAAATATATATTGATTAAGTGAATGAATTTTAGATAAACAATACATGTGATTTATTTGACGATTTATGGCAACTCAATATTAGCCTCTCGTATAAATACACATCAGGTGATAGATTAACCTGCGCTATTTTCTCACCCTGTGTCTAATATATTTATTTTCTGAATAATTAACTATGGCCAAAAGAACTAAAGCCGAAGCCCTGAAGACCCGGCAAGAACTGATTGAAACCGCCATCGCCCAGTTTGCACTACATGGCGTAAGCAAAACGACGCTCAATGACATCGCCGACGCCGCTAACGTCACGCGTGGCGCTATCTACTGGCACTTCGAAAACAAGACCCAACTGTTTAATGAGATGTGGCTGCAACAGCCACCATTGCGGGAGTTAATCCAGGAGCGGCTGGCAGCAGGTTCAGACCATAACCCGTACCAGCAATTGCGTGAAAAACTGATTGTTGGCTTGCAATATATTGCCGAAATTCCCCGCCAACAGGCATTACTGCAAATCTTATATCACAAATGTGAATTTAATGATGAGATGCTGGCAGAGGCAGTAATACGCGAGAAGATGGGCTTTAATCCGCAGACTCTCCACGAAGTATTGCAATCATGTCAGCAACAAGGTTGTGTGGCAAATAACCTCGATTTAGATGTCGTGATGATTATTATTGATGGCGCCTTCAGCGGTATTGTTCAAAACTGGTTAATGAATATGGCGGGTTACGATCTTTATAAACAAGCACCCGCATTAGTCGATAACGTATTAAGAATGTTCATGCCAGATGAAAACATAACGAAATTAATTCATCAAACAAATGAATTAAGTGTCATGTAAATTTACATTCTGTCCTGAAAATTCAGCTCATCACAGTTAACCAGTTTAAGTGGATTAACCGAGTTCATATTACGGCATTTGTCTGTTTCTGTTGCCAGCAGTTCAATCCATTGCATCAGTAAAGCATCAAACAGAAAAACGGAGATAGCGAAAACGACGAGCCACCAATACTTGCGAATCATTACCTGAACCTGTGCATGTTTAACCTGGTCTGGCAGGAAATATACACGAAATGAATAATCTGAAAACCAGGCTTACACTTCCTTTACTTTGCAATGGGATCGGGGTCAACTTCGCTTAACCGGCTTCGTTTTGACAGGTTGCAGGTCTTTCTTTTTTTCACTTTCGCCAGATCTTCCACGGAGTAATGTGACACGACATCCAGCCGTCGAAGTCCCATCTTGATGTACTCGCTGTTAATCTCAATACCAATGAATTTTCGCCCGCTGGCGACGGCTACGGCACCGGTAGTAAAGCTACCGGCAAACGGGTCAAGAACGACATCTCCAGGATTGGAAGAGGCGAGAATAATGCGCTTCAGTAATGCTTCCGGTTTTTGCGTCGGATGGTTTTCATATTCATCCATCAAATAACGCACGCGCGGAAAATCCCAGACATTACCCGGTACTTTTTGATGATTGTAAGGCTGTGGAGGATTTTTACGATAATCGATCAACGCGCGCTGCGATCCGGTTTTAGCTTCTACCAGAATAGCATCACCGTTGAACGTGTAGTTCTTTGCATCTTTCACCATCATCAGGATGGGTTCGTACATGGAGCCGTAGTGTTTCTTTGCCTGCACCCCAGAACTGTCATATGACCAGACGATGCGACTTTTGATGGTAAAGAACTTGCGGCACTGGATATCGATAAAGGGCATGTTTTCCGTGCTGTTCATGATGTACATGCTGCCCTGCTTTTTCAGAACGCGGTGGCACTCTGTAATCACTTCAAACAGCCAGTCGATAAACAGTTCTTCTTTCCAGGCTTCGATCAGACCATCAAAATTTTTACCGATGTTATACGGTGGGTCGGCAAAGATCAGATCGACGCTTTCAGTAGGTAGCTTTTTAAGTTCAGCAAGCGCATCACCGTGAATAATGGTCTTAGCTTCATTACCAAACCGGGTCGGTTCACATCCTGTTCTCATGGTCACTCCCTTTGTGACACCTATAAAAAAGGCGCTTCCCCATGCCGAGTAGCGCCTTTTTAATCAAGCATTTAGCTAACCTGAATTAGTTCATGCCGTATTTTTTCAATTTTTTACGCAGCGTACCACGGTTGATGCCCATCATCAGCGCAGCACGGGTCTGGTTACCACGGGTGTATTGCATCACCATGTCCAACAGGGGCTGTTCTACTTCAGCCAGTACCAGCTCATAGAGGTCATTCACATCCTGACCATTCAGTTGAGCAAAATAGTTCTTCAGTGCCTGTTTAACCGAGTCACGCAGGGGTTTTTGGGTTACCTGATCCTGAGAGTTAACGGTAGAAACGGTCAGTACGTCAGAATTTACGCGTTGTTCGAACATAGTTCTGTCAGCTCTTTATTTCTGTTTACGCAAAATTTTCGAAGTATGCCTCCAACGCCTCCAGCTGTTCGCTGGCATCCTCAATGGCGTTGAATGTGCGCCGAAACTGGTCATTTGGAGCGTGTTCCTGGAGATACCAGGAAACGTGTTTACGTGCAATTCGGTACCCTTTTGCCGGACCATAAAAGTCATGCAGTTCCCGAACGTGCGCGCAAAGCAAGCGCTTAACCTCTGCCAAAGGCAGCGGGGGCAGCAACTCCCCAGTGTCCAGATAATGCTGGATTTCCCGAAAGATCCAGGGTCTTCCCTGAGCTGCGCGGCCTATCATCAGGGCATCCGCCCCTGTATAGTCGAGCACAGCTCTGGCTTTAAGCGGGTCAGTAATGTCGCCATTCGCGATAACCGGAATGGAAACTTTCTGCTTAACTGCCCGAATACTGTCGTACTCAGCTTCTCCATTGAACAAACAGGCGCGTGTACGGCCATGAATGGTCAGAGCCTGAATGCCACAGTCTTCAGCCAGTTGGGCAATCTCTTCGCAGTTACGGTGTTCCGGTGCCCAGCCAGTGCGAATTTTCAGGGTAACAGGAACGTCCACTGCATTGACGACCTCGGTAAGGATCGATTTAACGACATCCGGGTACTGCAAGAGGGCTGAACCTGCGAGCTTGCGATTCACTTTTTTAGCCGGGCAACCCATATTGATATCAATAATCTGGGCACCGCTTTCCACGTTAATACGTGCTGCATCTGCCATTTCTTTCGGATCGCTACCAGCAATTTGCACGGTGCGAATACCGGGTTCATCAATGTGCACCATCCGTAAACGAGATTTGTCGCTTTCCCAAACCTGAGGGTTAGAAGACATCATCTCGGATACTGTCAATCCGGCTCCCATCTCGTAGCACAACGTCCGAAAAGGTCTGTCTGTAATGCCAGCCATGGGCGCTGCGATCAGGCGATTTCTGAGCTGATATTGTCCGATGCGCATGAGTTAAGAAATGACCATACTGTGACTGCAAGGCGGCGTATATTACGCATTTTTTGCACGAGATGAAAGGCCAAACTTTGACCAATCCTCTGAGATGGATCAAAGAATTGCATTTAAAATGAGCGTGGCGCGATAATTACTCATAAAAATCATCATATTAGAAAATAGTGACTAAAATTTACACTCAAAGAAATTTGAGTAAGTTCTCAATTTTTCTTTATGAATGAAAATTTTGGCACGCAAATTTGCGTAAATAATCGGCAAATTCACGTGCCTTTTGTGACATCGCTCGCACTTCGCTCTGCGTCACCCTACGGCGATGCGAAGGTTAATTCTTACGACCGGTAATGCGGCACCACTCTTCTTTTTCCACGACCGGGTCCAGTGCGAAGCTGTCGGCATAAGCTTCACAAACGCTCTCTGCCTGGCTTGCCAGAATACCGGAAAGGCCCAGCAAACCGCCTGAAACCGGCAGGACGCTGATTAACGGTGCCAGTTCACGTAATGGGCCTGCAAGGATGTTAGCGACCACCACGTCGGCTTTCATTTCTTCTGGCTGATCTTTCGGTAAGTAGAGTTCCAGACGGTCAGAAACGCCATTACGTTCGGCGTTATCGCGGCTGGCCTGAATCGCCTGCGGATCGATATCAATACCAATGGCTTTTGCTGCACCCAGTTTCAGCGCCGCGATAGCCAGAATGCCGGAACCACAGCCAAAGTCGATGACTGTTTTACCGGTTAAATCGAGGCTGTCGAGCCACTGCAGGCACAGAGAGGTAGTTGGATGGGTACCCGTACCAAACGCCAGCCCTGGATCTAACATCACGTTGACGGCGTTTTCGTCCGGCACATCACGCCAGCTAGGGCAGATCCACAGTCGTTCACCAAAGCGCATCGGGTGGAAATTATCCATCCATTCGCGCTCCCAGTCTTTATCTTCCAGTTGTTCGATTTTATGCGCGAAGCCTGCGCCGAGCAGCGGATGGTTTTCCAGAATCGCCACCACGTCGTTCATATCGGTTTCAGCGTCGAACAGACCAATCACATCGGTGTCGCCCCACAGGCGCGTTTCGCCCGGCAGCGGCTCAAATACTGGCGTATCGTGGGTATCCTGAAAAGTGATAGAAACGGCACCCGCTTCCATCAGCGCATCGCTAAGATCTTCCGCGTTCGCGCCGGTGGTGTTCAGTTTCAGTTGGATCCAAGGCATGGCAAAACTCTTTATTTATCAGTAGTCAAAACGGTAGCTTGCGGGACGGATGTACCGAAACGGTTTCCGACCAGGAAAGCCAGCAAACTTAGTAGTAACGAGGGCACGATAGGGTGGAAGCCCAGGTACTGAATATTCAGCGTCGCGAGTACGGCATACAGCACGCCGCCAACGAGCATCGCACTTAGCGCGCCTTTGGCGTTGGCGCGTTCCCAGTAAAGACCCAGCACCAGCGGCCACAGGAAAACGGCTTCCAGCCCACCGAAGGCCAGCAAATTCAGCCAGATGATCATTTCTGGCGGCTTCCAGGCGGCAAGCAGCAGCAACGCGCCGAGAACTAACGTAATTACCGCCGACATCCGCTTCAGACGCGTCTCGTTTTGCATTTGATCCGGACGGATATTCAGATAGAGATCTTTAATGATCGTAGCGGAACTTTGCAGCAGTTGGGCGTTAATTGTCGACATGATCGCAGCCATAGGTGCAGCCAGAAAGATCCCGGCAGCAAACGGTGGCAGCACTTTTACCATTAACGTCGGGATCACCAGATCCGGTACGGTGAGATCGGGGATCACTGCACGACCTAACGCTCCGGCCAGGTGCATACCGAACATCAGGATTGCGACTACAATCGTACCGATGATGATCCCCCGGTGTACTGCTTTGCTGTCTTTATAAGATATACAGCGCACCGCAGTATGCGGCAGGCCTATAACGCCAAAGCACACCAGTACCCAGAACGATGTCATAAAGGCAGGCGACAGGATATCGTCAGCGCCTTGTGGCGTAACCAGTTGCGGATCGATGGTTTGCAAGGTCTGTACTGCGTTGCTTAAGCCGCCAGCGGCATGTACCACGCCAATAAGCAGCACAACGGTGCCAATCAGCATCACCAGCCCTTGCATGGTGTCGTTCAGCACGCTGGCGCGAAAGCCACCAAAGGCGGTATATAACGCAATGCTGATACCAAAAATCAGCAGCCCGGTTTCATAAGGAATACCCGCCGCGGTTTCCAGCAGGCGCGCACCGCCGATAAACTGCACGGTCATCGCACCAACGAACGCAACCAGCAAACTCAAACTCGCCAGCCACACCAGAAGACGACTCTGGTAGCGGGCAAACAGCATATCGTTCAGCGTCACTGCATTGTAGCGGCGCGCAAGAATCGCGAACTTCTTGCCGAGAATACCGAGTGAAAGCCAGACTGCAGGAAGCTGAATCATCGCCAGCAATACCCAGCCAAGGCCGTATTTGTAAGCAGCTCCAGGCCCGCCGATAAACGAACTGGCACTGATATAGGTCGCGGTGAGCGTCATCGCCAGCACAATACCGCCCATAGAGCGGCTGCCGAGGAAATACTCATTAAGGAAGGTGCCGGTGCTCCGTTTACGCATCGCATAAACAGAGATACCGAACACCACCACCAGATAGGCGACCAGCGGTAGAATTACTTCAAGCTGCATCGTCATCCTCCAGTGGGATATCGCGATAGATAAATTTCACCATCGCCCAGCACAGTCCAATAAACAGCAGCGGCGTCAGGATGCAGGCCATCTCAAACCAGCGTGGAAAGCCGGTAAAACCGGGGGCAACGCCAGGTAAGTAAGCGGCTACTAACCATACAGCCAGATACAAAAGGGTCAGCCCCAGCGCCCAGCGCGCCTCTTTATGGGCCTGAACAAAACGAGTGTCCATTTTTTGTCCCTGATGGGTGAAGAAAGCGGGGATTGTACCTTATGGGGCTTGTCGATCCCCAGAAATAAAAAAGGCCGGAAAATCCGGCCTTTTGACGTTTTTGCAGTTTTATTTTTCCTGAAGACCGAGTTTTTTCTCCAGATAGTGGATGTTAGTGCCACCATGCTGGAAGTTCTCGTCGTTCATGATGCGGATCTGCAGATCAACGTTGGTTTTGATACCGTCGATGATCAGCTCCTGCAGCGCATTCTTCATGCGTGCAATCGCCACGTCACGGTTTTCACCGTAGCAAATCAGTTTGCCGATCATTGAGTCATAGTACGGCGGCACGGTGTAGCCAGCGTAGATATGAGACTCCCAACGCACGCCAAAACCGCCAGGTGCGTGGAAACGGGTGATTTTGCCCGGGCTTGGCAGGAAGGTGTTCGGATCTTCGGCGTTGATACGGCATTCCACCGCATGGCCGCGAACGTGAACTTCTTCTTGCTTGATCGACAGCGGTTGACCTGCCGCGATACGCAGCTGTTCTTTGATCAGGTCAACGCCGGTGATCATTTCAGTAACCGGGTGTTCTACCTGAATACGGGTGTTCATTTCGATGAAATAGAACTCGCCGTTTTCGAACAGGAACTCGAAAGTACCTGCACCGCGATAGCCGATATCAACACACGCTTTAGCGCAACGTTCGCCGATGTAACGACGCAGTTCCGGGGTAATGCCCGGTGCTGGTGCTTCTTCGACCACTTTCTGGTGACGACGCTGCATGGAGCAGTCACGTTCTGCCAGATAGATTGCGTTGCCCTGACCGTCCGCCAGTACCTGGATCTCGACGTGGCGAGGATTTTCCAGGTACTTCTCCATATAAACCATATCATTGCTAAAAGCAGCTTTCGCTTCCGCACGGGTCATGGAGATAGACTGCGCCAGTTCAGCGTCGCTGCGCACAACGCGCATACCGCGACCGCCGCCGCCGCCGGAGGCTTTGATAATCACCGGATAACCAATGCGTTTTGCAATGGCGCGGTTTTTATCCATATCGTCGCCCAGCGGGCCGTCAGAACCCGGAACGCAAGGAACGCCAGCTTTTTTCATCGCTGCAATTGCAGACACTTTGTCGCCCATCAGGCGAATAGTGTCTGCTTTCGGGCCGATGAAGATAAAGCCAGAGCGTTCAACCTGCTCGGCAAAATTAGCGTTTTCGGAAAGGAAGCCGTAACCCGGATGGATTGCTACTGCGCCGGTGATTTCAGCGGCGCTGATGATAGCCGGGATGTTCAGATAACTTTTTACTGACGGAGCCGGGCCAATACAGACCGTTTCATCTGCCAGTAATACGTGTTTTAAATCGCGATCCGCGCTGGAGTGCACAGCGACAGTCTTAATGCCCAGTTCTTTACAGGCACGAAGAATACGCAATGCAATCTCGCCACGGTTGGCAATAACAATTTTATCCAGCATGTTCGCCTCGTTACTCGATGACGACCAGCGGCTCGTCAAATTCTACCGGTTGTCCACTTTCGACCAGAATTGCTTTCACAGTACCGGATTTGTCTGCTTCGATCTGGTTCATCATTTTCATGGCTTCAACGATGCACAGGGTATCGCCCACGTTCACTTTCTGACCCACTTCGATGAACGCTTTCGCGTCCGGGCTTGGGGTGCGATAGAAAGTACCAACCATTGGGGAACGTACGATGTGACCACTGATTTCCGCTGCTGCTGGCGCTTCCATGGAAGGAACGGTCGCCGGAGCGGCTGCGTTAGATTGAGCTGGCTGCTGCATCATCGGTGCAGCGTAAGCTTGTTGCATCATCGGGAAACTAGCGGCAGGTGCTGCACGGCTGATGCGTACTGACTCTTCGCCTTCAGAAATTTCCAGTTCAGAGATGCCTGATTCTTCAACCAGCTCGATCAGTTTTTTAATCTTACGAATATCCATGAGTGGGTTCCGTACTCTTTGTTTAGTGTGATTGTGACAGGCGTTTCACCGCCGTCTGTAAAGCGTATGCCCCGACAGCTGTATGCATAGCGATAAATTCCAGCTGACCGGGACGCCGGTCTATTTTGCCCCAGAGCGTCAATGTGAGACTTGACGGACATTGTGTAGCGATCTGCTGCTATCCTCCGGCAAAAAACAAAATATACCTTCGTTGCGCCATTGTCACCTTTTCCGCAGCTTAAAAACCGCGTTAGGGAGAACGAAGTCGCACATTATAACGATTTCGTAGCAATTGGCAGCTAAATACTGGTCTTATCAGGGAAGATAATCAACAGCTAACATGTAAATAACTTTCAACGCCGTGCATTTTGCAACAAGCCGCACAGTTCATGAAATTAGCGCCACCATTGACGGAACTTCTTAAAACGCAAGGCTAAAAGCAGTAAAGCCAACCCGGCGTAGATAACCGGCTGTGGTGAGATAATCTTCACTGACCACAGATAATGTATGGGAGCCAGGATCGCGACCAGATAGACGAAGTTATGCAACTGTTGCCAGCGTTTACCTAAGTTTCGCTGCATCGCCTGCGTGGAAGTGAATGCTAAAGCCAGTAAAATCAGCCAACTGACAATGCCGAGCGTTAAATAAGGTCTGGTGATTAATTCCTGACCGAATAACGTCAGGTTATTCACGCCCAGTTCCAGTAAGGCATAACTGGTTAAGTGCAGCGTTGCCCAGGCGAAACACCATAAACCTAGCAGGCGGCGGGTGCGTATCAATAAGGGCTGTTTAGCATAGCGCGCTAGTGGCGTAATTAATAAGGTCGCCAGCAAGAATTTCAGCGCAGTCCGACCAGTAAAATGCTGAATATCTTTCACCGGATCGGCGCTTAATCCGCCATGATTGATTGCCCATACCAGCCAGACAAACGGTAAAAATCCGGCAAGATGCAGGCAAACTTTCAGCCATGTCACTTGTTTTGCTGTCAGTCGCACTTAAAAATTCTCCCGTAAATCCAGGCCACGATAAAGCGACGCTACTTGATCGGCATATCCGTTAAACAGCAACGTAGGCTGGCGTTGTACATCCAGAATGCCGCCTGAACCAATAAAACGTTCGGTGGCCTGCGACCAACGGGGATGATCAACATGCGGATTGACGTTGGCGTAAAAGCCATATTCATTGGGCGCAGCCAGATTCCAGGTGGTTGGCGGACGTTCGCGGGTCAGCTTAATGCTGACAATCGATTTAATCCCTTTAAAGCCATATTTCCACGGCACAATCAGCCGCACCGGTGCGCCATTTTGTGGTGGTAGCGCCTTGCCATAGACACCGACGGTCATCAGCGTGAGTGGATGCATCGCTTCGTCGAGACGTAATCCTTCTATATAAGGATATTTCAGGCCGCCGCCAATAAACCGGTCCTGCTGGCCTGGCATCTGTTCCGGCGCATAAATGGTTTCGAAGGCGACGTATTTTGCGTTACTGGTTGGTTCCGCCAGTGCCAGTAATTTGTGCAGCGGGAAACCAATCCACGGTACGACCATCGACCATGCTTCCACGCAGCGCATACGGTAAATCCGCTCTTCCAGCGGGAAACGACGGGTTAAGGCTTCGTGGTCGAGCGTTAACGGTTTGGCGACTTCACCACTGATTTTCAACGTCCACGGATCGGTTTTCAGGCTGCCGGCATTTGCCGCTGGGTCCGCTTTATCCAGCCCGAACTCATAGTAGTTGTTATAGCCGGAAACTTTATCTTCCGGCGTGAGCGGCAGATTATTTTGCCAGGCGGCAGGTTTACTAAACTCCAGCGGCTTCCCGGCAGGTGCGGGCGGGCGATCGTTGCCCTTAAACCAGTTAAGCAGGTCGGCATGTGTAGTGGTTGGCAGAGAAAGTGCAGCTGCGCTGATGCCTAATGTTTTCAGAATCTGCCGGCGTTGCATAAAAAAAGCCGATTCGGCAGTGACATCGGCTTCTGTAAATTGACGAATTTTTTTCATAACAGACTCCCGGTATGCTCCTGATTACTATGGCAGGGAGAATGTCAAAGTGCTGCTAAAATTCGTTAGTTATATGTAAATTATTTTGTACGAAATCTTAACTTATTTTTACCAGTGTGCGCCCCTGCACTTGGTTATTAATAATGGCTTCGGCAAACTTCGGTGCCTCTGTCAGTGAGATTTCTTTTGCTGCCTGTGAATAGAATGATTCCGGTAGATCAGCGACCAGACGCTGCCAGGCCTGCGCCCGACGAGCTGGTGGCGTCATGACTGAATCCACTCCTTGCAGACGGACGTTGCGCAGAATAAACGGCATTACCGTGGTTGGCAGAGCAAAGCCACCCGCCAGACCACAAGCCGCCACGCAACCGCCGTAGTTCATTTGTGCCAGTACTTTCGCCAGTACTTTGTCACCAACGGTGTCAATTGCGCCTGCCCAGAGTTGTTTTTCCAGGGGACGGGATTCAGCAAACTCATCGCGCGGCAGAATACGGCTGGCGCCTAAACTTTTCAGATACTCATGGGTACTTTCGCGACCAGATACAGCAACGACCTGATAACCTAACTTATGCAACAGCGCCACGGCTGTACTGCCGACGCCGCCGCTGGCACCCGTCACCACAATCTCGCCATCCTGCGGACGAATACCGGCATCTTCCAGTGCCATTACGCACAGCATGGCGGTAAATCCGGCAGTACCGATAATCATCGCTTTACGCGCGTCCAGACCTTGCGGCATCGCAACAAGCCAGTCACCTTTTACGCGCGCCTGTTGTGCCAGCCCGCCCCAGTGGTTTTCACCGACGCCCCAACCCGTCAGTAACACTTCCTGACCGGCATGAAAACGAGGATCTTCACTGGCGCGTACCGTTCCGGCGAAGTCAATGCCAGGAATCATCGGAAAATTACGGATGATTTTTCCTTTACCGGTAATCGCCAGTGCATCTTTATAATTCAGACTCGACCACTGGACATCGACCGTCACATCGCCTTCCGGCAGGCGACTTGCGTCCAGAGTCTGTACAGATGCGAGGGTTTTACCGTCCTGCTGTTCTAAAAGTAACGCCTGCATAAGAGATCCTCATGTGCATGATGGATTGGAAAATAATTTCTGAAGACTATACTCGCTAATGGAAAAGCAAAGCCGATGAAGCGCAATAAATTGCGAGATAAATCTGATTTGCTAGTATGCCCGCGTCCTCACTATCGGAGTTAACACAAGGATGAGATTAACGACGAAATTTTCGGCCTTTGTCACGCTGCTCACCGGGTTAACAATTTTTGTGACTCTGCTGGGCTGCTCGCTTAGTTTCTACAACGCCATTCAGTATAAGTTTAGTCATCGTGTTCAGGCAGTGGCGACGGCGATCGATACCCACCTTGTGTCGAATGACTTCAGCACATTGAGGCCACAAATCAGCGAACTGATGATGTCTGCAGATATCGTTCGCGTGGATCTTTTGCACGATAAAAAACAGGTTTATACCCAGTCCCGCAATGGCAGTTACCGTCCGGTGGGAACCAGCGATCTGTTTCGCGAACTGACTGTACCGTTGATTAAACATCCGGGGATGTCGCTGCGTTTGGTTTATCAGGACCCGATGGGCAACTATTTCCACTCGTTGATGACCACCGCACCGCTCACCGGTGCGATTGGATTTATCATTATTATGCTCTTCCTGGCAGTACGCTGGTTACAGCGGCAACTTGCCGGGCAAGAACTGCTGGAAACCCGCGCCACACGTATTTTAAATGGCGAGCGAGGCTCGAATGTGTTGGGAACCATCTATGAATGGCCGCCCAGAACCAGCAGTGCGCTGGATACGCTGCTTTGTGAAATTCAGAACGCACGCGAACAGCACAGTCGTCTTGATACACTGATTCGCTCCTATGCTGCTCAGGACATCAAAACCGGCCTTAATAACCGACTCTTTTTCGATAATCAGTTAGCAACGTTACTGGAAGATCAGGAGAAAGTGGGGACTCACGGGATCGTGATGATGATCCGCCTGCCGGATTTCAATATGTTGAGCGATACCTGGGGACACAGCCAGGTTGAAGAACAGCTCTTTACCCTGACAAATCTGTTATCGACATTTATGATGCGTTATCCGGGGGCGCTATTGGCGCGTTATCACCGTAGCGATTTCGCCGTGCTGTTGCCACACCGGACATTAAAAGAGGCGGAGAGTATTGCCGGGCAATTGATCAAGGCGGTCGATACCTTACCGACGAATAAAATGCTGGATCGTGATGATATGATTCACATCGGCATCTGTGCCTGGCGTAGCGGGCAGGATACCGAACAGGTGATGGAACATGCGGAATCCGCCACGCGCAATGCAGGATTACAGGGCGGCAATAGCTGGGCTATTTACGATGACTCGTTACCTGAAAAAGGGCGCGGTAACGTTCGTTGGCGTACGCTCATCGAGCAAATGCTGAGTCGTGGCGGCCCGCGTCTTTATCAGAAACCGGCGGTTACCCGTGAAGGGCAGGTTCATCACCGCGAACTGATGTGTCGTATCTTTGATGGTAACGAAGAGGTCAGTTCGGCGGAATATATGCCGATGGTGTTGCAGTTTGGCTTATCGGAAGAGTATGACCGTCTGCAAGTCAGTCGCCTCATCCCGCTGTTACGCTATTGGCCGCAAGAAAATCTGGCGATTCAGGTCACCGTTGAGTCGTTGATTCGCCCGCGTTTCCAGCGTTGGCTACGCGATACACTGATGCAGTGTGAAAAATCACAGCGAAAACGCATAATTATTGAACTTGCAGAGGCTGATGTTGGTCAACATATCGGTCGCTTGCAACCTGTCATTCGTTTGGTGAATGCTTTAGGAGTTCGGGTCGCCGTCAACCAGGCTGGTTTGACGCTGGTAAGTACCCGTTGGATCAAAGAACTTAATGTCGAATTACTCAAGCTCCATCCGGGGCTGGTAAGAAACATTGAGAAGCGAACAGAGAATCAATTGTTGGTTCAGAGCATGGTAGAAGCGTGTTCCGGGACCAACACCCAGGTTTACGCTACTGGCGTACGTTCGCGAAGCGAGTGGCAGACCCTGATTCAGCGTGGGGTTTTGGGTGGGCAGGGGGATTTTTTTGCGTCCTCACAGCCACTTGATACTAACGTGAAAAAATATTCACAAAGATACTCGGTTTAACCTGCCGTTTGATCCGTTTTCACGTAGAATAACGCGCGCTGCGTTTCACGGGAGCGTGCTTGTCTGTTCGCCAGATTGTTGCAGCACATATGCAGATTAATGACCTTACGCAGTTGCAAACAGGCGAGGAATGCATGCTGATGCATTTAGCCTCTCTGGACTCAGGTAGAGATTTGTAACAAAGGAAACAAACTGCACTAATTTTCACCGTAGCAGATGATTTTTGCGCCTTGTCGCTGCTGCGTGTGGTTGGTAAAGTAAGCGGATTTTCTTTTCCGCCCCAGCTTTCAGGATTATCCCTTAGTATGTTGAAAAAATTTCGTGGCATGTTTTCCAATGACTTGTCCATTGACCTGGGTACTGCGAATACCCTCATTTATGTAAAAGGACAAGGCATCGTATTGAATGAGCCTTCTGTGGTGGCTATTCGTCAGGATCGTGCCGGTTCACCGAAAAGCGTAGCTGCAGTAGGTCATGACGCGAAGCAGATGCTGGGCCGTACGCCGGGCAATATTGCTGCCATTCGCCCAATGAAAGATGGCGTTATCGCTGATTTCTTCGTGACTGAAAAGATGCTCCAGCACTTTATCAAACAAGTGCACAGCAACAGCTTTATGCGTCCAAGCCCGCGAGTTCTGGTTTGTGTGCCGGTTGGCGCTACCCAGGTTGAGCGCCGTGCTATTCGTGAATCCGCGCAGGGCGCAGGCGCCCGCGAAGTATTCCTGATTGAAGAGCCGATGGCCGCAGCAATCGGCGCCGGCTTGCCGGTATCTGAAGCAACCGGTTCCATGGTGGTTGATATCGGTGGTGGTACTACTGAAGTTGCCGTTATCTCCCTGAACGGTGTGGTTTACTCCTCTTCTGTACGTATCGGCGGTGACCGCTTCGACGAAGCGATCATCAACTACGTTCGTCGTAACTACGGTTCTCTGATCGGTGAAGCGACTGCAGAACGTATCAAACACGAAATCGGTTCTGCTTATCCGGGCGATGAAGTCCGTGAAATTGAAGTTCGTGGCCGTAACCTGGCAGAAGGCGTGCCACGCGGCTTTACATTGAATTCCAACGAAATCCTCGAAGCGCTGCAAGAGCCGCTGACCGGCATCGTTAGCGCGGTGATGGTTGCGCTGGAGCAGTGCCCGCCGGAACTCGCTTCCGACATTTCCGAGCGCGGAATGGTGCTCACTGGCGGTGGTGCGCTGCTGCGTAACCTTGACCGTTTGTTAATGGAAGAAACCGGCATTCCTGTTGTTGTTGCTGAAGACCCGCTGACCTGTGTGGCGCGCGGTGGCGGCAAAGCACTGGAAATGATCGACATGCACGGCGGCGACCTGTTCAGCGAAGAGTAATCGGATGCAGGCAGGGGAAGCATCTGTTTGCCCTGCCTGGTCTGATACGAGAATACGCATAACTTATGAAGCCAATTTTTAGCCGTGGCCCGTCGCTACAGATTCGCCTTATTCTGGCGGTGCTGGTGGCGCTCGGCGTTATTATTGCCGACAGTCGCCTGGGGATGTTTAGTCAAATCCGTACCTATATGGATACCGCCGTCAGTCCTTTCTACTTTGTTTCCAATGCTCCTCGAGAATTGCTGGATGGCGTATCGCAGACGCTGGCCTCGCGTGATCAACTAGAACTTGAAAACCGGGCGTTACGTCAGGAATTGCTGTTGAAAAACAGCGAACTGCTGATGCTTGGACAATACAAACAGGAGAACGCGCGCCTGCGCGAGCTGCTGGGTTCTCCGTTGCGCCAGGATGAGCAGAAGATGGTGACCCAGGTTATCTCTACGGTTAACGATCCGTATAGCGATCAAGTCGTTATCGACAAAGGCAGCGTTAACGGAGTTTATGAAGGCCAGCCGGTCATCAGCGACAAAGGTGTTGTTGGCCAGGTGGTGGCGGTCGCCAAACTGACCAGCCGCGTGCTGCTGATTTGCGACGCGACCCATGCACTGCCAATTCAGGTACTCCGTAATGATATCCGCGTAATTGCTGCGGGTAACGGTTGTACTGATGATTTACAACTTGAGCACCTGCCAGCGAATACTGATATTCGTGTTGGTGATGTATTGGTGACATCTGGTCTTGGTGGACGCTTCCCGGAAGGTTATCCGGTGGCGGTCGTCTCTTCTGTGAAACTCGATACCCAGCGTGCTTATACCGTGATCCAGGCGCGTCCGACTGCGGGGCTGCAACGTTTGCGTTATCTGCTGCTGCTGTGGGGCGCAGATCGTAACGGTGCTAATCCTATGACGCCGGAAGAGGTGCATCGCGTCGCTAATGAACGCCTGATGCAGATGATGCCGCAGGTATTGCCTTCGCCAGACGCAATGGGACCAAAACTTCCGGAACCGGCAACGGGAATTACCCAGCCAGATCCGCAGCAACCTGCAACAGGTACTGCCACTAACCGCTCTCCACAAAGGGCTACGCCGCCGCAAAGTGGTGCTCAACCGCCTGCACGTGCGCCGGGAGGGCAATAGTGGCGAGATATCGTAGCCAGGGGCGCTGGGTTATCTGGCTCTCTTTCCTCATCGCCTTGTTACTACAAATTATGCCCTGGCCGGATAATCTCATCGTTTTCCGGCCAAACTGGGTATTGCTCATCTTATTGTATTGGATCCTGGCCTTGCCCCATCGCGTAAATGTGGGCACAGGTTTTGTGATGGGTGCCATACTGGATCTGATCAGTGGCTCTACGCTCGGTGTCCGGGCGTTGTCGATGAGTATCATTGCTTATCTGGTAGCACTGAAATTCCAGCTTTTCCGCAACCTGGCATTATGGCAGCAGGCTCTGGTCGTCATGTTGCTTTCGCTGGTAGTGGATATTATTGTTTTCTGGGCAGAGTTTTTAGTGATCAACGTCTCTTTCAGACCCGAAGTGTTCTGGAGTAGTGTAGTCAATGGTGTGCTCTGGCCGTGGATTTTCTTGCTGATGCGCAAAATCCGTCAGCAGTTTGCAGTGCAATAAAGGTTTCTATGACTTCTCTGTATTTAGCTTCCGGTTCTCCGCGTCGTCAGGAGTTACTTGCGCAACTTGGCGTGACCTTTGAACGTATTGTTACGGGCATTGAGGAACAGCGTCATCCGCAGGAGAGCGCGCAGCAGTATGTTATGCGTCTGGCGCGTGAGAAAGCGCAAGCAGGTGTTGCTCATACTGCGCAGGATCTCCCGGTGCTGGGAGCGGATACCATCGTTGTCCTGAATGGGGAAGTGTTAGAGAAACCGCGCGATGCAGAACATGCGGCGCAGATGTTGCGCAAATTATCGGGACAGACTCATCAGGTAATGACGGCGGTGGCGCTGGCAGACAGCCAGTACATTCTCGATTGTCTGGTGGTCACCGATGTGACGTTCAGAACGTTAACAGACGAAGACATCGCGGGCTATGTTGCCAGCGGTGAACCGTTAGATAAAGCAGGTGCATACGGTATTCAGGGGCTGGGTGGTTGTTTTGTCAGGAAGATAAATGGCAGCTATCACGCCGTAGTCGGCTTACCGCTGGTTGAAACGTATGAATTATTAAGTAATTTTAACGCACTGCGTGACAAAAGGGATAAACATGACGGCTGAATTGTTGGTAAACGTAACGCCTTCGGAAACACGAGTGGCGTATATTGATGGCGGTATTCTGCAGGAAATTCATATTGAACGTGAGGCGCGACGCGGAATAGTAGGCAATATCTACAAGGGTCGTGTAAGTCGTGTACTTCCGGGTATGCAGGCGGCTTTTGTAGATATTGGGCTGGATAAAGCCGCGTTTCTTCATGCATCCGACATCATGCCGCACACCGAATGTGTGGCGGGTGAAGAACAAAAGCAGTTCACGGTGCGCGATATTTCAGAGCTGGTGCGTCAGGGACAAGATCTGATGGTGCAGGTGGTGAAAGACCCGCTTGGCACTAAAGGTGCGCGCCTGACCACAGATATCACGCTGCCATCTCGCTATCTGGTGTTTATGCCGGGTGCATCTCACGTTGGGGTTTCCCAACGCATTGAAAGTGAATCTGAACGTGAACGCCTGAAAAAAGTGGTCGCAGAGTATTGCGACGAGCAGGGCGGATTTATCATCCGTACTGCGGCGGAAGGGGTTGGCGAAGCGGAGCTGGCCTCCGATGCAGCCTACCTGAAACGTGTCTGGACCAAAGTGATGGAGCGTAAAAAGCGTCCACAGACCCGTTATCAACTGTACGGCGAACTGGCGCTGGCGCAGCGTGTTCTGCGTGATTTCGCCGACGCTGAGCTGGATCGTATTCGCGTTGACTCGCGCCTGACTTACGAAGCATTGCTTGAGTTCACCTCGGAATATATTCCTGAGATGACCAGCAAGCTGGAGCATTACACCGGACGCCAGCCAATTTTCGATCTCTTTGATGTCGAAAACGAAATCCAGCGGGCGCTGGAACGCAAAGTAGAACTGAAATCCGGCGGCTATCTGATTATCGACCAGACCGAAGCGATGACCACTGTGGACATCAATACCGGGGCGTTTGTCGGTCATCGCAATCTGGACGACACCATCTTCAATACCAATATTGAAGCGACGCAGGCTATCGCTCGCCAGTTACGGTTGCGTAACCTGGGCGGGATTATCATTATTGATTTCATCGACATGAATAATGAAGATCACCGTCGCCGCGTATTGCATTCGCTGGAACAGGCGTTGAGTAAAGACCGGGTGAAAACCAGCGTTAACGGCTTTTCTGCTCTGGGGCTGGTGGAAATGACGCGTAAACGCACCCGCGAAAGCATTGAGCACGTACTGTGTAATGAATGCCCTACCTGCCACGGTCGCGGAACGGTAAAAACCGTGGAAACGGTATGCTATGAAATCATGCGCGAGATCGTTCGCGTGCACCATGCTTACGACTCTGACCGTTTCCTGGTCTATGCTTCTCCGGCAGTAGCGGAAGCCTTGAAAGGCGAAGAATCTCACTCGCTGGCGGAAGTGGAAATTTTCGTAGGCAAGCAGGTTAAAGTACAAATCGAACCGCTCTACAACCAGGAGCAGTTTGACGTCGTAATGATGTAAACAGATGCTGGGCCGCCATCCGGCAAAGGGTTTTTGAGTCACATTTTTAGCAGACAAGGAGTGACGGGTGAGGCGATTGCCGGGGATTTTACTGCTTACTGGAGCCGCGCTCGTTGTGATCGCTGCGCTGCTGGTCAGCGGCCTGCGTATTGCTTTACCGCACCTCGACGCCTGGCGCCCGGAAATCCTTAACAAAATTGAATCCGCGACGGGTATGCCGGTGGCAGCCAGTCAGCTCTCCGCCAGTTGGCAAAATTTTGGCCCAACACTTGAAGCACACGACATCCGCGCTGAGTTGAAAGATGGCGGTGAGTTTTCGGTTAAACGTGTCACCCTGGCGCTGGATGTCTGGCAGAGCCTGCTGCATATGCGCTGGCAGTTTCGCGACCTCACTTTCTGGCAACTGCGCTTTCGCACCAATACTCCCATCACCAGTGGTGGTAGTAATGATAGCCTGGAAGCCAGTCACATCAGCGATCTGTTTCTTCGTCAGTTCGATCACTTCGATCTCCGCGATAGCGAAATCAGCTTCCTGACACCATCCGGTCAGCGCGCTGAACTGGCGATCCCGCAACTCACCTGGCTTAACGATCCACGTAGACACCGCGCGGAAGGTCAGGTAAGTCTCTCCAGTCTGACCGGACAACACGGCGTGATGCAGGTGCGCATGGATCTGCGTGATGACGAGGGACTGTTAAGCAATGGTCGCGTCTGGCTCCAGGCTAATGACATTGACCTGAAGCCGTGGCTCGGTAAATGGATGCAGGACAATATTGCGCTGGAAACGGCACAGTTCTCCCTTGAAGGCTGGATGACGATCGACAAAGGCGATGTGATCGGCGGCGATGTCTGGCTGAAACAGGGTGGTGCAAGCTGGCTGGGCGAGAAAAAAACACATTCGCTGTCGGTGGATAATCTGACCGCGCACATAACGCGCGAACATTCGGGCTGGCAGTTTTCCATTCCTGATACGCGGATCACCATGGACGGCAAACCCTGGCCGAGTGGAGCTTTGACGCTGGCCTGGATACCGGAACAGGACGTTGGCGGCAAAAACAATAAACGCAGTGACGAACTACGGATTCGCGCCAGCAATCTGGAGCTGGCGGGGCTGGAAGGCATACGCCCATTAGCAGCGAAACTTTCACCTGCGCTGGGTGATATCTGGCGTTCAACCCAGCCGAGCGGCAAGATCAACACGCTGGCGCTGGATATCCCGCTTCAGGCGGCAGAGAAGACCCGCTTTCAGGCATCGTGGAGCGATCTGGCCTGGAAACAATGGAAATTATTGCCAGGCGCGGAACATTTCTCCGGGACGCTTTCAGGAAGCGTAGAAAATGGTTTGCTGACGGCTTCCATGAAGCAGGCGAAAATGCCTTACGAAACGGTATTTCGCGCACCGCTGGAAATTGCCGACGGTCAGGCAACCATAAGCTGGTTGAATAATGACAAAGGTTTCCAGCTGGATGGTCGTAACATCGACGTCAAAGCTAAAGCCGTCCATGCGCGCGGCGGTTTTCGTTACCTGCAACCTGCTAACGATGAACCCTGGCTGGGGATTCTGGCTGGCATCAGTACCGATGATGGTTCACAAGCCTGGCGCTATTTCCCGGAAAACCTGATGGGGAAAGAGTTAGTCGATTATCTAAGTGGCGCAATTCAGGGCGGTGAAGCGGATAACGCAACCCTGGTTTATGGCGGCAATCCACATCTTTTTCCTTACAAACACAACGAAGGTCAGTTTGAAGTGCTGGTGCCGCTGCGTAACGCGAAGTTTGCTTTCCAGCCAGATTGGCCAGCGTTGACTAATCTCGATATTGAACTGGACTTTATTAACGACGGTTTATGGATGAAAACCGATGGCGTTAATCTGGGCGGTGTGCGCGCCAGTAACCTCACTGCGGTGATCCCTGACTACTCGAAAGAAAAGCTGCTGATTGACGCTGACATTAAAGGTCCGGGTAAAGCCGTTGGTCCTTACTTTGATGAGACGCCGCTGAAGGATTCGCTGGGGGCGACCCTGCAAGAACTCCAGCTCGACGGCGATGTGAATGCTCGCTTACATCTCGATATCCCGCTGAACGGCGAACTGGTTACAGCGAAAGGTGAAGTGACGCTGCGCAACAACAGCCTGTTTATCAAACCACTCGACAGCACTCTGAAAAATTTGAGCGGAAAATTCAGCTTTATCAATGGTGATCTGCAAAGTGAACCACTGACAGCAAGCTGGTTTAACCAGCCACTGAACGTGGATTTTTCCACCAAAGAAGGGGCGAAAGCCTACCAGGTTGCGGTGAATCTCAACGGCAACTGGCAACCGGCGAAAACCGGCGTTCTGCCTGAAGCGGTGAACGAAGCGTTAAGCGGCAGCGTGGCCTGGGATGGTAAAGTGGGCATTGAGCTGCCTTATCATGCTGGCGCTACGTATAACGTAGAGCTGAACGGCGATCTGAAGAATGTGAGTAGTCACTTACCCTCACCGTTAGCCAAACCTGCGGGCGAACCGCTACCGGTTAACATTAAGGTTGATGGCAATCTCAACAGCTTTGAATTAACCGGGCAGGCTGGCACGAAGAACCATTTCAATAGCCGCTGGTTGCTCGGTCAAAAGCTGACGCTTGAGCGCGCTATCTGGGCGGCAGACAGTAAAACGCTTCCCCCGTTGCCGGAACAGAGTGGTGTTGAGTTAAATATGCCGCCAATGGACGGCGCCGAGTGGCTGGCGCTATTCCAGAAAGGCGCGACGGAAAAAGTTGGCAGCGCGGCGAGTTTCCCTCAGCACATTACGTTGCGTACACCGGCGTTGTCATTGGGGAATCAGCAGTGGAATAACCTGAGCATCGTCTCGCAGCCGATGGCAAACGGTACGCAGGTTGAGGCGCAAGGGCGTGAAATCAACGCTACGCTGGCGATGCGTAATAACGCGCCGTGGCTGGCGAATATTAAATATCTCTATTACAACCCGAACGTAGCGAAAACGGGTGGTGAATCAACGAATTCATCACCTTTTCCGACCACGGAGCGCATCAGCTTCCGTGGCTGGCCGGACGCACAAATACGTTGCGCAGAGTGCTGGTTCTGGGGGCAAAAATTCGGTCGCATCGACAGCGATATCACCATTTCCGGCGATACGTTAACGCTGACCAATGGACTGATTGATACCGGTTTCTCGCGACTCACTGCCGATGGTGAATGGGTTAACAATCCGGGGAATGAACGCACCTCGCTGAAAGGAAAACTGCGCGGCCAGAAAATTGATGCCGCCGCAGAATTTTTTGGTGTCACGACGCCAATACGCCAGTCGTCATTTAATGTGGATTACGATTTACACTGGCGTAAAGCACCGTGGCAGCCAGATGAAGCGACATTGAATGGCATCATTCATACTCAACTGGGCAAAGGCGAAATTACCGAAATTAGCACCGGACATGCCGGGCAATTACTGCGCTTATTGAGCGTTGATGCCCTGATGCGTAAGCTGCGTTTTGATTTCAGGGATACCTTTGGCGAAGGGTTCTATTTTGACTCCATTCGCAGCACCGCGTGGATTAAAGACGGCGTTATGCACACTGACGACACGCTGGTAGATGGCCTGGAAGCGGATATCGCCATGAAAGGGTCGGTAAATCTGGTACGTCGCGATCTGAATATGGAAGCGGTTGTCGCACCAGAGATTTCTGCGACGGTGGGCGTGGCTGCAGCCTTTGCGGTTAACCCTATTGTTGGCGCGGCAGTGTTTGCCGCCAGTAAAGTGCTGGGGCCGCTGTGGAGCAAAGTTTCCATTTTGCGCTATCACATTTCGGGTCCGCTGGATGATCCGCAAATCAACGAAGTGTTGCGCCAACCGCGTAAAGAAAAAGCGCAATGATTTGACGAGGGCGCGTAATTGCCCCAATCTCATAAGATAATCGTTGCCATAAGGCCAACGAGCCGGAACATAACCGTAGGCCGGATAAGGCGTTCACGCCGCATCCGGCAGCCGTTGCCTGATGCGATGCAGTGCGTCTTATCAGGCCTACAAACCGGAAATAACCGTAGGTCGGATAAGGTGTTCACGCCGCGTCCGGCAGCCGTAAAAAATCCTCTACCGCAGTAATTAACGAGTAGCAAAAACGATGAGTCTGAACCTGGTAAGTGAACAATTGCTAGCGGCGAACGGCCTGAAACATCAGGACTTGTTCGCGATCCTCGGTCAACTGACCGAACGTCGCCTTGATTATGGCGATCTCTATTTTCAGTCGAGCTATCACGAATCCTGGGTTTTAGAAGACCGCATTATTAAAGATGGTTCTTACAACATCGATCAGGGCGTTGGTGTGCGTGCAATCAGTGGTGAAAAAACCGGATTTGCTTACGCTGACCAAATCAGCCTGCTGGCGCTGGAACAGAGTGCGCAAGCGGCGCGTACCATTGTGCGTGACAACGGCGATGGCAAAGTACAGACGCTGGGCGCGGTAGAGCATAGCCCGCTATATACCTCGGTCGATCCGCTGCAAAGCATGAGCCGTGAAGAGAAGCTGGATATCCTGCGTCGTGTCGATAAGGTTGCTCGCGAAGCGGACAAACGCGTACAGGAAGTGACTGCCAGCCTCAGTGGCGTCTATGAATTAATTCTGGTTGCGGCAACTGACGGCACGCTGGCGGCAGATGTGCGCCCTCTGGTGCGTCTTTCTGTGAGCGTTCTGGTCGAAGAAGATGGTAAACGCGAACGCGGCGCCAGTGGCGGCGGCGGTCGTTTTGGTTATGAGTTCTTCCTTGCCGATCTCGACGGCGAAGTCCGTGCGGATGCATGGGCAAAAGAAGCCGTGCGTATGGCGCTGGTCAATCTTTCTGCTGTTGCCGCACCTGCGGGCACCATGCCGGTGGTTCTCGGCGCTGGCTGGCCTGGCGTGCTGTTGCATGAAGCGGTCGGTCATGGCCTGGAAGGCGACTTCAACCGCCGTGGTACTTCGGTCTTTAGTGGACAGGTCGGGGAGCTGGTGGCTTCTGAACTGTGTACAGTTGTTGATGACGGCACGATGGTTGATCGCCGTGGTTCGGTGGCGATTGATGACGAAGGTACGCCAGGACAGTACAACGTGCTGATTGAGAACGGCATCCTGAAAGGTTACATGCAGGATAAACTCAACGCGCGCTTAATGGGCATGAAGCCGACCGGCAATGGTCGCCGTGAATCCTACGCTCACCTGCCAATGCCGCGTATGACTAATACCTACATGCTGCCGGGTAAATCTACCCCGCAGGAAATTATTGAATCCGTTGAGTATGGCATCTATGCGCCGAACTTCGGTGGCGGTCAGGTAGATATCACCTCCGGTAAATTTGTCTTCTCCACCTCAGAAGCGTATCTGATTGAAAACGGTAAAGTAACGAAGCCGGTGAAAGGCGCAACGTTGATTGGTTCCGGAATCGAAACCATGCAGCAGATTTCGATGGTGGGCAACGACCTGAAACTGGATAACGGCGTGGGTGTCTGCGGTAAAGAAGGGCAGAGTTTGCCGGTTGGCGTGGGCCAGCCAACGTTGAAAGTCGATAACCTGACTGTTGGCGGTACTGCGTAATAATTTCAGTATTTTCAGAAGGATAATTAATCTTTCTACGTGCACGAACGGTCCCCTCGCTCCTCTTGGGTTAGGGTGAGGGGAACCCGTTGGCACAGGTTTGTACAACATAACAGTACAATATGAATTACTTCTCTTTCCCGCGCCCGTGCATCTCCTGAAACAATTTACCGACCTCAACAAAATAATCCGTCAGCGAGTTGATCACGACCTGTACCTTCAGCGGCAGCTTATCTTTTTCGGTATATAACGCATAAACCGGGCGTGGATCTGACTGATAACGCGGCAGCAGGATCTCCAGCTCCCCACGATTGATCTCGTTGATCACCCACATCAGCGGCACGTAGGCGATCCCGGCACCCGCCGTTAGCCAGCGCACCAGCGTCATCGGATCATTAGTCACAAATCTCCCTTGCGGGATCAGGCGAGTCGAGATCCCTTCCGGTGCGATCAGTTCAAATTCATTGTCGGGTCGCACGCTGTATTCAAGCCATGAATGACTACTTAAATCGGCGGGTTTTTCCGGTATGCCGTATTGTGTGAGATAACTTTTTGCGGCGCACACCACCATTGGCATCGCGCCCAGACGGCGGGAAAACAGGCTGGAATCCTGCAACGCGCCGACGCGGATCACCACATCCAGACCGTCGGCAATCAGGTCGGGGGCAGGAATTCCGGTAACCAGATTGACGCTCAAACCTGGGTATTCTTTCAGCATTTTGGCTGTCAGCCCGGCGAGAACATTTTGTGCCATAGTTGAAGAACAGCCAATGCGTAGCGTCCCGATGGGGGTGTTATTGAAGGCATACAGTTGCTCATGAACATCCTGCACTTCATGAAGCATACGACGGCAGCCCTGGTAGTAAATTCTACCGGCTTCGGTCAGGCCAATGCTGCGTGTGCTACGGTTTAACAGCTTTACCTGCAACTCATCTTCCAGTTTTGACACCGTCTGACTGATGGACGAAACGCTCATCTGTAGCTGTCTGGCGGCGGCGGTAAAAGAGCCAAATTCAACTACTTTGGCAAACACCGACATGCGTTTTAGTCGTTCCATTATTCACTCTGACTTAAAAGTGATTTAGATCACATAATATAGATAACAGCATAACAGTTACGTTAATATATTAAATATCAATCTACAGCAATGTTGCTCTCGCCCGGCTTTCCATGCCCTTCTCTGCGGCGACAGATGCTGAAAATAATAACGCCAGCTCTCTCTATACAACCAAGGTCAACATGAGTCTGTTTCCCGTTATCGTGGTGTTTGGGCTGTCCTTCCCACCGATATTTTTCGAATTGCTTTTGTCACTGGCGATTTTCTGGCTGGTGCGCCGGGTACTTGTGCCAACAGGTATCTACGACTTTGTCTGGCATCCGGCGTTGTTCAACACCGCGCTCTATTGCTGCTTGTTTTATTTGATATCGCGACTGTTCGTTTGAGGTTGAAGTGAAAACACTAATAAGAAAATTCTCCCGTACGGCCATCACGGTCGTATTAGTCATTCTGGCCTTCATCGCAATTTTTAATGCTTGGGTCTATTACACCGAATCCCCGTGGACGCGTGACGCACGCTTTAGCGCCGACGTCGTTGCGATCGCGCCGGACGTATCCGGACTCATTACTCAGGTGAATGTTCATGATAACCAGCTGGTGAAAAAAGGACAGGTACTGTTCACCATCGACCAGCCGCGCTATCAAAAGGCGCTCGAGGAAGCGCAAGCCGATGTTGCTTATTATCAGGTGCTGGCACAGGAAAAACGCCAGGAGGCCGGACGTCGTAACCGTCTCGGCATACAGGCGATGTCCCGCGAAGAGATAGACCAGGCTAACAACGTACTACAAACGGTTCTGCATCAATTAGCGAAAGCGCAGGCGACCCGCGATCTGGCAAAACTGGATCTTGAACGCACGGTGATCCGCGCGCCAGCAGATGGTTGGGTGACCAATCTCAACGTCTATACCGGTGAGTTTATTACCCGTGGCTCAACGGCGGTTGCGCTGGTGAAACAGAACTCCTTCTATGTGCTGGCCTATATGGAAGAAACCAAGCTGGAAGGCGTACGCCCTGGGTATCGTGCAGAGATCACGCCGCTTGGCAGCAACAAAGTTCTGAAAGGTACGGTTGATAGCGTCGCTGCCGGGGTCACCAACGCCAGTAGTACGCGCGATGACAAAGGAATGGCGACTATCGACTCTAACCTGGAGTGGGTGCGTCTGGCGCAACGTGTTCCGGTACGTATTCGTCTCGACAACCAGCAAGAGAACATCTGGCCTGCGGGCACCACCGCTACGGTGGTGGTCACTGGCAAACAGGATCGTGACGAAAGCCAGGATTCGTTCTTCCGTAAAATGGCTCATCGCCTGCGTGAGTTTGGTTAATCACGATGGGTATTTTCTCCATTGCTAACCAACATATTCGCTTCGCGGTAAAACTGGCGACCGCCATTGTGCTGGCGCTGTTTGTTGGCTTTCACTTTCAGCTGGAAACGCCACGTTGGGCGGTACTGACAGCGGCGATTGTTGCCGCCGGCCCGGCCTTTGCTGCCGGTGGCGAACCGTATTCTGGCGCTATTCGCTATCGTGGCTTTTTACGCATCATCGGCACATTTATTGGCTGTATTGCCGGACTGGTGATCATTATTGCGATGATCCGCGCCCCCTTGCTGATGATTCTGGTGTGCTGTATCTGGGCTGGTTTTTGTACCTGGATTTCTTCACTGGTACGAATAGAAAACTCCTATGCGTGGGGACTGGCTGGTTATACCGCGCTGATCATTGTGATCACTATTCAGCCGGAACCGCTGCTTACGCCGCAGTTTGCCGTCGAACGTTGTAGCGAGATCGTTATTGGTATTGTGTGTGCGATTATGGCGGATCTGCTCTTTTCTCCGCGATCGATCAAACAAGAAGTGGATCGAGAGCTGGAAAGTTTGCTGGTCGCGCAATATCAATTAATGCAACTCTGTATCAAGCATGGCGATGGCGAAGTTGTCGATAAAGCCTGGGGCGACCTGGTTCGACGCACCACGGCGCTACAAGGTATGCGCAGCAACCTGAATATGGAATCTTCCCGCTGGGCGCGAGCCAATCGACGTTTAAAAGCAATAAATACGCTATCGCTGACGCTGATTACCCAGTCCTGCGAAACCTATTTGATTCAGAATTCGCGCCCGGAATTGATCACTGATACTTTCCGCGAATTTTTTGACACGCCGGTAGAAACCGCGCAGGACGTTCACAAGCAGTTAAAACGCCTGCGGAGAGTTATTGCCTGGACCGGGGAACGTGAAACACCTGTCACCATTTATAGCTGGGTCGCGGCAGCAACGCGTTATCAATTGCTCAAACGCGGCGTTATCAGTAACACAAAAATCAACACGACCGAAGAAGAGATCCTGCAAGGCGAGCCGGAAGTAAAAGTAGAGTCAGCCGAACGTCATCATGCGATGGTAAACTTCTGGCGAACCACACTTTCCTGCATTCTGGGCACGCTTTTCTGGCTGTGGACGGGCTGGACTTCCGGCAGTGGCGCAATGGTGATGATTGCGGTAGTGACGTCACTGGCAATGCGTTTGCCGAATCCACGTATGGTGGCGATAGACTTTATCTACGGGACGCTGGCGGCACTGCCGTTAGGGCTGCTCTACTTTTTGGTGATTATCCCTAATACCCAACAGAGTATGTTGCTGCTTTGTATTAGCCTTGCAGTGCTGGGATTCTTCCTCGGCATTGAGGTACAGAAACGGCGACTAGGCTCAATGGGGGCGCTGGCCAGCACCATCAATATTATCGTGCTGGATAACCCGATGACGTTCCATTTCAGCCAGTTTCTCGACAGCGCATTAGGGCAAATCGTCGGCTGTGTGCTCGCGTTCATCGTTATTTTGCTGGTGCGGGATAAATCGCGCGACAGAACCGGACGCGTATTGCTTAATCAATTTGTTTCTGCTGCCGTTTCCGCGATGACCACCAATGTCGCGCGACGTAAAGAGAACCATCTTCCGGCACTTTATCAGCAGTTGTTTTTGCTGATGAATAAATTTCCCGGAGATTTGCCGAAATTTCGCCTGGCGCTGACGATGATTATCGCACACCAGCGCCTGCGTGATGCGCCGATCCCGGTTAACGAGGATTTATCGGCGTTTCACCGACAAATGCGCCGCACAGCAGACCATGTGATATCTGCCCGTAGCGATGATAAACGTCGTCGGTACTTTGGGCAGTTGCTGGAAGAACTGGAAATCTATCAGGAAAAGCTACGCATCTGGCAAGCGCCACCGCAGGTGACGGAACCGGTGCATCGGCTTACTGGTATGCTGCATAAATACCAGCACGCGCTGACCGATAGTTAAGTTAAAACCGACGCCAAAAGCGTCGGTTTTTTCATGTCTATACTTAGCGATGAACGGCAGAACTCGCCGCGAAACGTGACGGTGGCAACAGATGAATATCTATACCTTTGATTTTGATGAGATTGAGAGTCAGGAGGATTTTTATCGCGACTTTAGCCAAACCTTTGGCCTGGAGAAAGATAAGGTACGCGATCTCGACTCTTTATGGGATGTGTTAATGAACGATGTCCTGCCGCTACCGCTGGAGATCGAATTTGTTCATCTGGGAGAGAAAACGCGTCGCCGTTTTGGCGCGTTAATATTGCTGTTTGATGAGGCAGAGGAAGAGCTGGAAGGGCATTTGCGTTTTAATGTTCGTCATTAGCGCAAAAAAAGCCCCCGAACCGGGGGCAATATCGTCGGACAAGACGATGAGGGTTTATTTGTACAGTTCAGCCGTAGCGTGCCAGGTGTCACCGCTACGAGCTTCAGTAATCTGGTAGGCCGTTGCGCCTTTTTCTTCCGCTTTTTTATTCAGCATTTCACGCATATCCATCGGTGAAGACGCCACCCCACTGACGGATACTGTACCGATAGCTTCACGGTTTTGCGCTTGTGCAGCATTAATGGAATCGGCAGCGAACGCACCGAAAGAGAGAACAGAAAGTACGCTTAATGCAGCAACAGTGGTTTTGATTTTCATGATTTTTACCTCGACATAATCTTTTAACTGGGTCTTTGTTTCGTGACCCATATCACAAAATCAAGTATACACTAATTATCTGACTAATTAATACCACGCTAACCGTTTGTGTTGGGTTTAAAGTGTTAAAAATATTAATTTTTATAACAAAGTGGAATTAAAAACATAGCGCACCATGATAAATATCATTAATTTCAATATGATATAGTGTTTTGCATAATGTGCGATTATTACCCTATGCATTCAAGATGTGAATGTTTTGTCGCAGCAAAGCGCACTATTCGTTAAGTAGATGGCAGGGGAAAGCAGGGAGATGAGAGGAGAACGCAGCATTTTTCCCGCCGCCAGAAGCGGCGGGGTAGAGATTAAAGCTCCTGGTCGAACAGCTCTAAAATCGCTTCGTACAGGTCTTTGACGGTAAAACCTTTGGCAGGGGTGGTAAAGATGGTGTCATCACCGGCAATAGTGCCAAGAATACCTTCTGCTTTGCCCAGAGAGTCCAGCAGACGCGCAATTAATTGTGCCGCGCCAGGGCTGGTATGAATCACCACAACAGCATCGTTGTAGTCGATATCCAGCACCAGATTTTTCAGCGGACTGGAGGTGGTTGGTACGCCCAGTTCAGCTGGCAGGCAGTAAACCATTTCCATCTTGGCATTGCGGGTTCGTACAGCCCCAAACTTGGTTAACATCCGCGAGACTTTAGACTGGTTAATATTGTCAAAGCCTTGCTCCTGCAATGCGGCGACGATTTCGCCCTGGGAGCTAAATTTCTCTTCTTTAAGTAACGCTTTAAACGCTTTAACTAATTCTTCTTGCTTAGCCGAGCTTCGCATAAGTCACCCGATATGGTGGTTGATACAACATTATTGTGCATACAGATGAATTTTTATGCAAACAGTCTGCCCTGGAGAAGGCTGAAATAATGTTATGAAAGAGCGGGATTTTATCAAATTTCGTTATTGAGAAACATGCCTGCGTCACGGCATGTAAATTTCGCTTAAAAGTAAATTAATTGTTATCAAAATGATGTTGTTTTGGCTGAACGGTAGGGTATATTGTCACCACCTGTTGGAATGTTGCTCTAACGCATAAGCGACTGTTAATTACGTAAGTTAGCTCCCTGATTACGTCAATTAAATGCATAAACGCCAAATTTGCGTGACTACACATTCTTGAGAAGTGGTCATTGTAAACAGGGAATTTGTGGATTAAGGTCGCGGCAGCGGAGCAACATATCTTAGTTTATCAATATAATAAGGAGTTTAGGATGAAAGTCGCAGTCCTCGGCGCTGCTGGTGGTATCGGCCAGGCGCTTGCACTACTGTTAAAAACCCAACTGCCTTCAGGTTCAGAACTCTCCCTGTATGATATCGCTCCAGTCACTCCCGGTGTGGCCGTCGACCTGAGCCATATCCCTACTGCTGTGAAAATCAAAGGTTTTTCTGGTGAAGATGCGACCCCTGCTCTGGAAGGCGCAGATGTCGTTCTTATTTCTGCAGGTGTTGCGCGTAAACCGGGTATGGATCGTTCCGACCTGTTTAACGTTAACGCCGGTATCGTGAAAAACCTGGTACAGCAAGTTGCGAAAACCTGCCCGAAAGCGTGCATTGGTATTATCACTAACCCAGTGAACACCACTGTGGCTATCGCTGCAGAAGTGCTGAAAAAAGCCGGTGTTTATGACAAAAACAAACTGTTCGGCGTTACCACGCTGGATATCATTCGTTCCAACACCTTTGTTGCGGAACTGAAAGGCAAACAGCCGGGCGAAGTTGAAGTGCCGGTTATTGGCGGTCACTCTGGTGTTACCATTCTGCCGCTGCTGTCACAGGTTCCTGGCGTCAGCTTCACCGAACAAGAAGTGGCTGATTTGACCAAACGTATCCAGAACGCGGGTACTGAAGTGGTTGAAGCGAAAGCCGGTGGCGGGTCTGCAACCTTGTCTATGGGTCAGGCAGCTGCACGTTTTGGTCTGTCTCTGGTTCGCGCACTGCAGGGCGAACAAGGCGTTGTAGAATGTGCCTACGTTGAAGGCGACGGTCAGTACGCACGTTTCTTCTCTCAACCGCTGCTGCTGGGTAAAAATGGTGTGGAAGAGCGTAAATCTATCGGCACCCTGAGCGCATTTGAACAGAACGCGCTGGAAGGTATGCTGGATACGCTGAAGAAAGATATCGCCCTGGGCGAAGAATTCGTTAATAATTAATTGATTAGCGGATAATAAAAAAACCGGAGCAACGTCTCCGGTTTTTTTGTCTTTCACGCTGGCCTTAATTGGTCGCCGGATATTCCTGAATGGTGACCTGCAACGTTAACTGTTTATCATCACGCATCACTACAACCGGGATCACCGAGCCTGGTCGGATTTCCGCAACCTGATCCATTGTCTCCAGCGCGGAGATGGCCGGTTTGTTATCCACCGAAATAATCAGATCGTTGACCTGGATACCCGCGTTAGCCGCCGGACCATCAGGTGACACTTCGTTAACCACAATCCCTTGCAGTTGATCGATGCCGCCACCCTGCGCGTGCAAAGGTGCGATCTCTCGTCCACCAATGCCAATGTAGCCACGGATCACGCGACCATCGCGGATCAGCTTATCCATAATTTTGGTTGCTAACTGGAAAGGAATCGCAAAGCCGATACCTTCCGGCGTTTCGCCATCGTTACTCTTATCAAACGACAGCGTGTTAATGCCCATAAGCTCACCTAGCGAGTTAACCAGCGCGCCACCAGAGTTACCATGGTTAATGGAAGCATCGGTTTGCAGGAAGTTTTGCCGCCCGGTCGGGTTCAGGCCGATTCGACCCGTGGCACTGATAATGCCCTGGGTTATGGTCTGCCCGAGGTTGTATGGGTTACCGATCGCCAGCACCACATCGCCAATGTGCGGTACGCGTCGTGAATTGATTGGAATAGTGGGTAAACCGCCAGTGGCATTAATTTTAAGCACCGCCAGATCGGTTAGAGAGTCAGATCCCACCAGTAATGCTTCAAAAACACGACCATCCTGTAAGGCGACGATGATCTGATCGGCGTCGTTGATCACGTGTTTATTGGTGATGATATAACCGCGTTGATCCATGATCACGCCAGATCCCAGTGTACGGATCTCAAGCTGGTTGTGTGAGGAGGTGTTCAAACCACGGTTATAAACGTTGACTACCGCTGGCGCGGCGCGGCGAACCGCCAGATTATAGCTGGCAGGCGTCTCATCGGTACTGTCGAATTGCGGTGTGGAAAGCGGGTTAATGCTGCGCAGCGAAGGCATGGCAACCAGCAGAATAGCGCCGACAATTAATCCAATCGCAACGGAACGTAAGAGCTTCACAAACATGATGGAGGCATCATTAAAAAAGGGAACGGCAGCAGCATACCACGAGTTAACCGGACATCACACGTCAGCCTGATGCCCGGTTTACGACATTAACGCATTAGCAGGTAAATGCTCTCATTGCCACGTACGATCTGCAGGGCGATGATGGACGGTTTTGTCGCCAGCACTTTGCGCATTTCAGCGATCGAATTCACCCGATCGCGGTTGACGCCAATGATCACATCGTCTTTTTGCAAGCCAGCCTGAGCGGCGGGGCTTCCTTTGACAACCTCATCGATCTTAATACCTTTGCCGCCATCTTTTAGCTGACCATCGCTCAACGTCGCGCCTTCCAGCGCAGGTGTGATCATCTCGGCACTGGCTGACGATGAGGTGCTGGTATCGAGTGTCACTTCTACTTCCAGTGGTTTGCCGTTACGCAGCAGGCCAAGTTTCACTTTCGTGCCCGGCTCGGTGGTCGCGATACGAGAACGCAACTCAGCAAAGCTATTGAGTGGTTTACCGTTGAGACTGGTAATAATATCGCCCGCTTTCACGCCTGCTTTCGCCGAGCCAGAACCTGGCAGCACTTCGCTGACAAACGCGCCGCGCTGAACGTCCAAATTAAATGCTTTGGCGATATCGGCACTCATTTCGGTGCCTTTAATGCCTAACAGGCCGCGTTTGATTTCACCAAAATCAATAAGTTGCTGCGCCAGGGTTCGCGCCATATTACTCGGAATGGCAAAACCAATCCCTACGCTACCGCCGCCCGGGGCAAGGATTGCGGTGTTGATGCCAATTAATTCACCGTTAAGGTTTAACAGCGCACCGCCGGAGTTACCACGGTTAATAGAGGCATCGGTCTGAATAAAGTTTTCCAGACCTTCGAGATTTAACCCACTGCGGCCTAATGCGGAAACAATCCCGGAGGTGGCGGTTTGCCCAAGACCAAACGGGTTGCCGACAGCGACGGCAAAATCACCGACGCGCAGTTTATCGGAGTCGGCAATGGCAATTTGCGTTAATTTGCCTGGATTCTGAATTTGCAACAGGGCGATATCGCTCTGGTCATCACCGCCAATCAGCTTTGCATCAAACTCACGCCCGTCATTGAGTTGAATACTGATTTTCTGTGCCTGATTAATGACGTGATTGTTGGTCAGCACATAACCTTTATTGGCATTGATTATGACTCCGGAACCTAAACCTTCGAAAGGTTGCGCAGGCTGATCCGGTAAATCATCACCAAAAAACTTTTTGAATTCTTCCGGAATTTTCTGCTCCTGGCTGGCGGTTCCTTCGACTCGAACACTGACCACTGCGGGAAGCACTTTTTCCAGCATCGGCGCCAGACTGGGCAGAGGCGCTTGACCGGCAACCTGGCCGGGAATCGATGCGATGGCCTGAAACGGCGCCGAGAGAGTTAACCCGACACTTAACGCTAATGCACTCAACAGCTGGGTTTGCTTTTTCATTATTCCTGCTCTCGTACCTGAATTATAAGAAAAAGAGATTCAAAACAGTTTGATGTTATTGAATTTTCAGATGGCAAACAATGAGACACCAGATTAAATGATAGTCGGGGGAAGAAGAGAAGAGGAGGGCGCAATGGCTGCGCCCGAAAAATAAATTAGTCGCGCTTCGCGCCGGTACGTAACAGGCCGGATGCGCCTTCAGAATAGTCACGCGGCATCTGCACCGGAGCCTGATCGTTGCTGGCTTCAGATTCTGCCAGACGATTGCGGAACGGGTTGGCTTCAGCAGACAGTTCCGGCAGCAGGCTGCTGGAGCTTTTCGCCATGTGTTGATACAGCTGGCGATAGTCGTGCGCCATGGTATCCAGTAATTCCGCGCTGCGGGCAAAGTGGTTAACCAGCTCTTCGCGATACTCGTCCAGTTCAGCTTTATTTTTTTCAAGTTCGTACTGCAACGCCTGTTGCTGGCGCAGTTTACGATTACCAAAACGCATGGCCACAGCACCAATAATGATGCCGACGACTAACCCAATTAGCGCATATTCCCAGGTCATGAACATCTCCCGTTGTCTTTTGTTTCCGTAGGGTGTTGGCTTCAGGCTCCATGCCTGCGGCTGATTATGCCACTATAACCGTTAATTCCACAGAAGTGGAATCCCGACTGCATATCGCGTAGTGTAGAACGGCCTTTTTTTCGTCAACCGTGAACAACGGCACACCGATTATTCAAGGAATAACAAGAACATCATGCAAAGCGTTACCCCGACATCGCAATACCTGAAGGCGCTCAATGAAGGTAGCCATCAACCCGACGACGTACAAAAAGAGGCCGTCAGTCGGCTGGAGATTATCTACCAGGAATTAATCAACAGCACGCCGCCAGTCCCCAGGGCTAGCGGGCTAATGGCACGGGTCGGGAAACTGTGGGGGAAGCGCGAAGATACAAGCAACGCGCCGGTGCGTGGCTTATATATGTGGGGCGGTGTAGGGCGCGGGAAAACCTGGCTGATGGATCTTTTCTATCAAAGTTTGCCGGGAGAGCGAAAACAGCGGCTGCATTTTCACCGTTTTATGCTGAGGGTGCATGAAGAATTAACCGCATTGCAAGGGCAGAGCGATCCGCTGGAAATTATTGCCGATCGTTTCAAAGCCGAAACTGACGTGCTCTGTTTTGATGAATTTTTTGTTTCTGATATTACCGATGCCATGCTGCTGGGTGGCCTGATGAAAGCATTGTTTGCTCGCGGCATAACGCTGGTAGCAACGTCAAATATTCCGCCGGATGAGCTTTATCGAAATGGCCTGCAACGTGCGCGTTTTCTGCCTGCAATCGATGCCATTAAACAGCATTGTGATGTAATGAACGTGGACGCCGGTGTTGATTATCGACTGCGTACCCTTACTCAGGCGCATCTGTGGCTGTCGCCGCTTAATGATGAAACGCGTGAGCAGATGGATAAGCTGTGGCTGGCGCTGGCAGGTGCAAAACGAGAACAAGCCCCTACGCTGGAAATCAATCATCGACCGCTGGCGACAATGGGCGTAGAAAACCAGACGCTGGCGGTGTCATTTACCACGCTGTGCGTCGATGCCCGCAGCCAGCATGACTATATTGCGCTCTCACGTCTGTTTCACACGGTGATGTTGTTCGATGTGCCTGTCATGACGCGGTTGATGGAGAGTGAAGCGCGGCGTTTCATTGCGCTGGTGGATGAATTTTACGAGCGCCATGTCAAGCTAGTGGTGAGCGCGGAAGTACCTTTGTATGAAATTTATCAGGGCGAGCGGCTGAAGTTTGAGTTCCAGCGTTGCCTGTCACGTCTGCAAGAGATGCAAAGCGAAGAGTATTTGAAGCGCGAGCATTTGGCGGGTTAAAACCTGTCACAAATCACAAAAAGGGGTCGATCTTTGACCCCGACTTCTCTATAATCTTGCGACCCCACGTTACAAGAAAGTTTTTTTCCCAAAACTTTTTGTGTGCTGGCATAGGCTATTCGAAGGGGTAGGTTTGCCGGACTTTGTCGTGTGAACCTCAACAATTGAAGACGTTTGGGTGTTCACCAACGTGTAACTATTTATTGGGTAAGCTTTTAATGAAAACTTTTACAGCTAAACCAGAAACCGTAAAACGCGACTGGTATGTTGTTGACGCGACCGGTAAAACTCTGGGCCGTCTGGCTTCCGAACTGGCTCTGCGCCTGCGCGGTAAGCATAAAGCGGAATACACTCCGCACGTAGATACTGGTGATTACATCATCGTTCTGAACGCTGACAAAGTTGCTGTAACCGGCAACAAGCGTACTGACAAAGTGTACTATCATCACACCGGTCACATCGGTGGTATCAAACAAGCGACCTTTGAAGAGATGATTGCTCGCCGTCCTGAGCGTGTGATTGAAATCGCGGTTAAAGGCATGTTGCCAAAAGGCCCGCTGGGTCGTGCTATGTTCCGTAAACTGAAAGTTTACGCGGGTAACGAGCATAACCACGCGGCACAGCAACCGCAAGTTCTTGACATCTAATCGGGATTATAGGCAATGGCTGAAAATCAATACTACGGCACTGGTCGCCGCAAAAGTTCCGCAGCTCGCGTTTTCATCAAACCGGGCAACGGCAAAATCGTTATCAACCAACGTTCTCTGGAACAGTACTTCGGTCGTGAAACTGCCCGCATGGTAGTTCGTCAGCCGCTGGAACTGGTCGACATGGTTGAGAAACTGGATCTGTACATCACCGTTAAAGGTGGTGGTATCTCTGGTCAGGCTGGTGCGATCCGTCACGGTATCACCCGCGCTCTGATGGAGTACGACGAGTCCCTGCGTTCTGAACTGCGTAAAGCTGGCTTTGTTACTCGTGACGCTCGTCAGGTTGAACGTAAGAAAGTCGGTCTGCGTAAAGCACGTCGTCGTCCGCAGTTCTCCAAACGTTAATTGCTTTCTGCTCTGGCAGAATACAATTTGCGAAAAAACCCGCTTCGGCGGGTTTTTTTATGGCTAAAATCTGAATCAGCGTAAGAATGGAAAGATGCTTTTTGCTACCGTCTGACAGGCAGGTAAAGCAAAAACAACATCGCCGATAAGGGATTAAGTCAACCATTTCAGACTAAAGCGCATCTCTTTTTCCCCATTTCCGGTATCGACTTACCACAAAGGTCGCAAAATCTGGTAAACTATCATCCAATTTTCTGCCCAAATGTCGGGTATTGCTCATTTTTTGTTTGATTTTCGAACAAAGAGAGTCGTTCCTTACTGGGTAACATAACTTCTGACTGGCCACCTGGTGGCTGGTAGCAGTAAAAATTCTGACTATACCTGGAGGTTTTCATGGCTGTCGCTGCCAACAAACGTTCGGTAATGACGCTGTTTTCCGGTCCTACTGACATCTATAGCCATCAGGTCCGCATTGTGCTGGCTGAGAAAGGTGTAAGTTTCGAGATCGAACACGTGGAAAAGGACAATCCGCCTCAGGATCTGATTGACCTCAACCCGAATCAGAGCGTTCCGACCCTGGTGGATCGTGAGCTGACCCTGTGGGAATCTCGCATCATTATGGAATATCTGGATGAGCGTTTCCCGCATCCGCCACTGATGCCTGTTTACCCAGTAGCTCGCGGTGAAAGCCGTCTGTACATGCACCGTATCGAAAAAGACTGGTACACGCTGATGAACACCATCATCAACGGTTCAGCCTCTGAAGCCGATGCCGCACGTAAGCAACTGCGCGAAGAACTGCTGGCGATTGCGCCGGTCTTCGGTCAGAAGCCGTACTTCCTGAGCGATGAGTTCAGCCTGGTCGATTGCTACCTTGCTCCGCTGCTGTGGCGTCTGCCGCAACTGGGCATCGAGTTTAGCGGCCCGGGTGCGAAAGAGCTGAAAGGCTATATGACCCGCGTCTTTGAGCGTGACTCTTTCCTTGCTTCTTTAACTGAAGCAGAACGTGAAATGCGTCTGGGCCGGAGTTAATCTGTATGGATTTGTCACAGCTAACACCACGTCGTCCCTATCTGCTGCGTGCATTCTATGAGTGGTTGCTGGATAACCAGCTCACGCCGCACCTGGTGGTGGATGTGACGCTCTCTGGCGTGCAGGTTCCTATGGAATATGCACGTGATGGGCAAATCGTACTCAACATTGCGCCGCGTGCGGTTGGCAATCTGGAACTGGCGAATGATGAAGTGCGTTTTAACGCGCGCTTTGGTGGCATTCCGCGTCAGGTTTCAGTACCGCTGGCTGCCGTGCTGGCTATCTACGCCCGCGAAAATGGCGCAGGAACAATGTTCGAGCCTGAAGCTGCCTACGATGAAGATGCCAGTATCATGAATGATGATGAAGCGTCGGCAGATAATGAAACCGTTATGTCGGTCATTGACGGCGATAAGCCCGATCACGATGATGACCATCATCCTGACGATGAACCGCCACAGCCTCCACGCGGTGGACGCCCGGCATTGCGGGTTGTGAAATAAATGATAAACAGGCCCATGTGGCCTGTTTTGCTATCTACCTTCTTTTCGCCTGATTTTAATACTGTGTTACGATAACTTCGCTATTATCCGTCAACATATTTTCCCAGAAAGAGCTCTATGAACGCATTTGATCCGCAAGCAGAAGATTCTCCGGCTACTATCGGTCGTAACTTGCGTCGTCGTCCACTGGCGCGCAAAAAACTCTCCGAAATGGTGGAGGAAGAGCTGGAGCAGATGATCCGCCGTCGTGAATTTGGCGAAGGTGAGCAACTGCCGTCTGAACGCGAACTTATGGCGTTCTTTAACGTTGGGCGTCCTTCGGTACGTGAGGCGTTGGCGGCGTTAAAGCGCAAAGGTCTGGTACAAATTAATAATGGTGAACGCGCTCGTGTCTCGCGTCCTTCTGCGGACACCATCATCGGCGAGCTTTCCGGCATGGCAAAAGATTTTCTTTCCCATCCTGGCGGGATAGCCCATTTCGAACAGTTACGCCTGTTCTTTGAGTCCAGCCTGGTGCGCTATGCGGCTGAACATGCTACTGATGAACAAATCGATTTGCTGGCAAAAGCTCTGGAAATCAACAGTCAGTCGTTGGATAACAACGCCGCGTTTATTCGTTCAGACGTTGATTTCCACCGTGTGCTGGCAGAGATCCCTGGGAACCCGATCTTTATGGCGATCCACGTTGCTCTGCTCGACTGGCTGATCGCCGCCCGTCCGACAGTCGCCGATCAGGCGCTGCACGAGCATAACAACGTTAGTTATCAGCAGCATATTGCGATCGTTGATGCGATCCGTCGTCACGATCCCGATGAAGCCGATCGCGCATTGCAATCGCATCTCAACAGCGTTTCTGCCACCTGGCACGCCTTCGGTCAGACCACCAACAAAAAGAAATAATGCCACTTTAGTGAAGCAGATCGCATTATAAGCGTTCTGTATGATGTGTTGCTTATTTGATCTGGTATAACAGGTATAAAGGTATATCGTTTCTAACAGGCAAGCATCACTTCAGAGGTATTTATGGCAACAAATTTACGTGGCGTAATGGCCGCACTCCTGACTCCTTTTGACCAACAACAAGCACTGGATAAAGCGAGTCTGCGCCGCCTGGTTCAGTTCAATATTCAGCAGGGCATCGACGGCTTATACGTAGGTGGTTCAACCGGTGAAGCCTTTGTACAGAGCCTTTCCGAGCGTGAACAGGTACTGGAAATCGTCGCCGAAGAGGCGAAAGGTAAGATTAAATTAATCGCTCACGTAGGTTGCGTCAGCACTGCTGAAAGCCAACAACTTGCGGCATCCGCTAAACGTTATGGCTTTGATGCCGTCTCTGCCGTTACGCCGTTCTACTATCCTTTCAGCTTTGAAGAACACTGCGATCACTACCGGGCAATCATTGATTCAGCGGATGGTTTACCGATGGTGGTGTACAACATTCCGGCGTTAAGCGGCGTTAAACTGAGCCTGGATCAGATCAACACTCTGGTTACGTTGCCAGGTGTCGGCGCGCTGAAACAGACCTCTGGTGATCTCTATCAGATGGAGCAGATCCGTCGTGAACATCCGGATCTGGTGCTCTACAACGGTTACGACGAAATCTTTGCTTCCGGCCTGCTGGCGGGCGCTGATGGTGGTATCGGTAGTACCTACAACATCATGGGCTGGCGTTATCAGGGCATCGTTAAGGCGTTAAAAGAAGGTGATATCCAGACCGCGCAGAAACTGCAAACCGAGTGCAACAAAGTCATTGATTTGCTGATTAAAACTGGCGTATTCCGTGGCCTGAAAACAGTTCTGCACTATATGGATGTGGTGTCCGTTCCGCTGTGCCGCAAACCGTTTGGTCCGGTAGATGAAAAATATCTGCCAGAACTGAAGGCGCTGGCTCAGCAGTTGATGCAAGAGCGCGGGTGAGTTTTTCCCCTCACTCGCCCCTACCGGGTGAGGGGAAATAAACGCATCTGTACCCTACAACTTTCATACCAAAGCGTGTGGGCAACGCCCATCGCGGGAGACTCACAATGAGTACTACAACCCAGAATATCCCGTGGTATCGCCATCTCAACCGCGCACAATGGCGAGCATTTTCCGCTGCCTGGTTGGGATATCTACTTGATGGTTTTGATTTCGTTTTAATTGCCCTGGTACTCACCGAAGTACAAGGTGAATTTGGGCTGACGACGGTGCAGGCGGCAAGTCTGATCTCCGCAGCCTTTATCTCACGCTGGTTCGGCGGCCTGATGCTTGGGGCTATGGGGGACCGTTACGGGCGTCGTCTGGCAATGGTCACCAGTATCGTTCTCTTCTCGGTCGGGACGCTGGCTTGCGGCTTCGCGCCAGGCTACATCACCATGTTTATCGCTCGTCTGGTGATCGGCATGGGGATGGCAGGAGAATACGGTTCCAGCGCCACCTATGTGATTGAAAGCTGGCCAAAACACCTGCGTAACAAAGCCAGTGGTTTTCTGATTTCCGGCTTCTCTGTAGGTGCCGTCGTTGCAGCTCAGGTCTACAGTCTGGTGGTTCCGATCTGGGGCTGGCGTGCGCTGTTCTTTATCGGCATCTTACCGATCATCTTTGCTCTCTGGCTGCGGAAAAACATCCCGGAAGCAGAAGACTGGAAAGAGAAACACGGAGGTAAAGCACCGGTACGTACAATGGTGGATATTCTTTACCGTGGTGAACATCGCATCGCCAATATCGTGATGACGCTGGCGGCAGCTACTGCGCTGTGGTTCTGCTTCGCCGGCAACCTGCAAAATGCCGCAATCGTCGCTGTTCTTGGGCTGTTATGCGCCGCAATCTTTATCAGCTTTATGGTGCAAAGCACGGGTAAACGCTGGCCAACGGGCGTAATGCTGATGGTGGTTGTGTTGTTTGCTTTCCTCTACTCATGGCCGATTCAGGCGCTGCTGCCGACGTATCTGAAAACTGAGCTGGCTTATAACCCACATACGGTCGCCAATGTGTTGTTCTTTAGTGGTTTTGGTGCGGCGGTGGGTTGCTGCGTCGGTGGCTTCCTCGGTGACTGGCTGGGAACGCGCAAAGCCTACGTTTGTAGCCTGTTAGCTTCACAATTGCTGATTATTCCGGTATTTGCGATTGGCGGCGCAAACGTCTGGGTACTCGGTCTGTTACTGTTCTTCCAGCAAATGCTCGGTCAGGGCATCTCCGGGATCTTACCGAAACTGATCGGCGGTTATTTCGATACCGACCAGCGTGCGGCGGGGCTGGGCTTTACCTACAACGTCGGCGCACTTGGCGGCGCACTGGCTCCAATCCTCGGCGCGTTGATCGCTCAACGTCTGGATCTGGGCACTGCGCTGGCATCGCTCTCGTTCAGTCTGACGTTCGTGGTGATCTTGCTGATTGGTCTGGATATGCCATCCCGCGTTCAGCGTTGGCTGCGCCCGGAAGCGTTACGTACTCATGACGCTATCGACGGCAAACCATTTAGCGGTGCCGTGCCGTTTGGCAGCGCCAAAAACGATTTAGTCAAAACCAAAAGTTAATCCTGTAGCCCGGTCTCTGCACCGGGCCTTTCGCTAAGGGAAGAAGTATGTCGTTACTTGCACAACTGGATCAAAAAATCGCTACCAATGGTGGCTTGATTGTCTCCTGCCAGCCGGTTCCGGACAGCCCGCTCGATAAACCCGAAATCGTTGCTGCCATGGCATTAGCGGCAGAGCAGGCGGGTGCGGTCGCTATTCGCATAGAGGGTGTGGCAAACCTGAAAGCCACGCGTGCGGTGGTGAGCGTGCCGATTATCGGGATTGTGAAACGCGATCTGGAGGATTCTCCGGTACGTATCACGGCCTATATTGAAGATGTTGATGCACTGGCGCAGGCAGGCGCGGATATTATCGCGATTGATGGCACCGATCGTCCGCGTCCGGTGCCTGTTGAAACGCTGCTTGCGCGTATTCACCACCACGGTTTACTGGCGATGACTGACTGCTCAACGCCGGAAGACGGTCTGGCTTGCCAAAAGCTGGGAGCCGAAATTATTGGTACTACGCTTTCTGGCTATACCACACCTGAAACGCCAGAAGAGCCCGATCTGGCGCTGGTGAAAACGTTGAGTGACGCAGGATGTCGGGTGATTGCCGAAGGGCGATACAACACGCCAGCGCAGGCGGCAGATGCGATGCGCCACGGCGCATGGGCAGTGACGGTCGGTTCTGCCATTACGCGTCTTGAACACATTTGTCAGTGGTACAACACAGCGATGAAAAAGGCGGTGCTATGACCACACTGGCGATTGATATCGGCGGTACTAAACTTGCCGCCGCGCTGATTGGCGCTGACGGACAGATCCGCGATCGCCGTGAACTCCCCACGCCAGCCAGCCAGACGCCGGAAGCATTGCGTGAAGCCTTAGCCGCGTTAGTCTCCCCGTTGCAAGCTCATGCGCAGCAGGTTGCCATCGCTTCAACCGGGATAATCCGCGACGGCAGCCTGCTGGCGCTGAATCCGCATAATCTCGGTGGATTACTACACTTTCCGTTAGTCAAAACTTTGGAACAACTTACCGATTTGCCGACCATTGCCATTAACGATGCGCAGGCCGCAGCGTGGGCGGAGTATCAGGCGCTGGAAGGCGATATAACCGATATGGTGTTTATCACCGTTTCCACCGGTGTTGGCGGCGGCGTGGTCAGTGGCGGCAAACTGCTTACCGGCCCTGGCGGTCTGGCGGGGCACATCGGGCATACGCTTGCCGATCCGCAGGGGCCTGTCTGTGGCTGTGGACGCACAGGTTGCGTGGAAGCGATTGCTTCTGGTCGCGGCATTGCAGCGGCAGCGCAGGGTGAACTTATGGGCGCAGATGCGAAAACCATTTTCACGCGCGCCGGACAGGGCGACGAGCAGGCGCAGCAACTGATTCATCGCTCTGCACATGCGCTGGCAAGACTGATTGCCGATGTTAAAGCCACAACTGATTGCCAGTGTGTGGTGCTCGGCGGCAGTGTCGGGCTGGCGGAAGGGTATCTGGCGCTGGTGGAAACGTATCTGGCTAAGGAGCCAGCGGCATTTCATGTTGAGTTACTGGCGGCGCACTACCGCCATGATGCAGGTTTACTTGGGGCTGCGTTGCTGGCTCAGGGAGAAAAATTATGATGATGGGTGAAGTACAGTCGTTACCATCTGCCGGTTTACATCCAGCACTACTGGACGCGTTAACGCTGGCATTAGCCGCCAGGCCGCAGGAAAAAGCGCCGGGTCGTTACGAATTGCAGGGCGACAATATCTTTATGAATGTCATGACTTTTAACACTCAATCGCCCGTTGAGAAAAAAGCCGAATTGCACGAGCAATATATTGATATCCAGTTATTGTTAAGCGGCGAGGAGCGGATTCTGTTTGGCATGGCAGGCACTGCGCGTCAGTGTGAAGAGTTTCACCATGAGGATGATTACCAGCTTTGCAGCGCCATTGAGAACGAGCAAGCTATCATCCTGAAACCGGGAATGTTCGCCGTGTTTATGCCAGGAGAACCGCATAAACCGGGATGTGTTGTTAGCGAGCCTGGAGAGATTAAAAAGGTGGTAGTGAAGGTTAAGGCCGAGTTAATGGCTTAAAATTATCTGGATAGTTCGTTTTATAAATTCGCCAGACAATGTCTGGCGAATTCATTGTTACCACGCTTAAACTTCCAGCCAGTTCATGATCCCGTCAGCCGCTTTACGACCTTCGGCAATGGCGGTCACCACCAGATCGGAACCACGCACGATGTCACCACCGGCAAAGATTTTCGGGTTACTGGTCTGAAAGGCGTTTTCGTTACCTTCCGGGGCAATGATCCGACCCTGCGAATCCAGCTCAACGCTGTGTTCTGCCAGCCATTCCATGCTGTGTGGGCGGAAACCAAACGCCATGATCACCGCATCTGCCGGAACAATATGTTCTGACCCTGCCACGATCTCCGCGCGGCGACGGCCTTTAGCGTCCGGTTCGCCCATTTCGGTGCGCACCATTTTCACGCCGCTGACTTTACCGTTGCCATTCACTTCAATACCCAGCGGCTGGACGTTGAATTTGAACTCAACGCCTTCTTCTCGCGCGTTTTTCACTTCGCGACGGGAACCTGGCATGTTCTCTTCATCACGACGATAGGCGCAGATAACGTGCTTTGCTCCCTGACGCACGGAAGTCCGCACACAGTCCATCGCGGTATCGCCGCCGCCAAGCACCACCACGCGCTTGCCTTCCATGCTGACGAACGGTTCGTCGTGGGTTTCGCCAAAGCCCATCAACTGTTTGGTGTTGGCGATAAGGAACGGCAGCGCCGCGTACACACCATCGGCGTCTTCGTTTTCCAGCCCGCCGCGCATTGACTGATAAGTCCCGACGCCAAGGAACACGGCATCGTAATCTTTCAGTAGATCGTCAAGCTGTACGTCACGGCCCACTTCGGTATTGAGCCTGAATTCAATACCCATGCCGGTGAAGATTTCACGGCGGCGCGTCATCACCTCTTTTTCCAGCTTGAAGGCCGGAATGCCGAAAGTCAGCAGGCCGCCGATTTCCGGGTGACGGTCGAAGACGACAGCTTTGACACCGTTGCGCGTCAGGACATCCGCACACGCCAGACCCGCCGGACCTGCGCCGATAATCGCCACTTTTTTATCGGTTTGCTTCACGCCGGACATATCCGGGCGCCAGCCCATTTCGAACGCTTTATCATTGATATAACGCTCAATATTACCGATGGTCACTGCGCCGAACTCATCGTTCAGGGTACAGGAACCTTCGCACAGACGATCCTGCGGGCAGACACGTCCGCACACTTCCGGCAGGGTATTTGTTTGATGCGACAGTTCTGCCGCTTCAAAAATACGTCCCTCGTTGGCGAGCTTCAGCCAGTTCGGGATGTAGTTGTGTACCGGGCATTTCCACTCGCAGTATGGGTTGCCGCATGACAGGCAGCGATCAGCCTGTGCTTTGGCCTGGCCTTCGGAAAACGGCTCGTAAATTTCAACAAACTCAATTTTGCGGATCTTCAGCGGTTTCTTTGGCGGATCAACGCGCTGCAGGTCGATAAATTGATAAACATTCTGACTCATTGTTGCTACCCCTTACTGCGCCTGCACGCGCAACTCTGCTGCGCTACGACTACGGTGACCCAGCAGTGCTTTTACATCACTGGACTTCGGTTTAACCAGCGCGAATTTAGTGGCGAAGGTTGACCAGTTAGCCAGAATTTCTTCGCCACGCTGGGAACCAGTATGCTGCACATGCTCGGTGATAAGACCACGCAGATGCTCTTCATGGATCGCCAGAGAGTCCACGCTTAAGACCTCCACCAGTTCCGGGTTAACGCGTTTGCGGAAATCACCACTTTCGTCGAGAACGTAAGCGAAGCCGCCGGTCATGCCCGCGCCGAAGTTAACGCCAGTTTTACCCAGAATACAGACGATACCGCCCGTCATATATTCACAGCCGTTGTCGCCAATACCTTCTACCACGGTAATGGCACCGGAGTTACGCACGCCAAAACGTTCACCCGCGCGGCCTGCGGCATACAGACGACCACCGGTCGCACCATACAGGCAGGTGTTGCCGATAATGCTCGCCTCATGGCTGCGGAAGGCCGAGCCAACCGGAGGACGAATGGCGATTAAGCCGCCCGCCATGCCTTTACCGACATAGTCGTTGGCATCACCCGTCAGATACAGCTCCACGCCGCCCGCGTTCCACACGCCGAAACTCTGGCCTGCGGTGCCGTTGAAGTACGCTTTAATCGGATCGGCAGCCAGTCCCTGATCGCCGTGCGTCTGGGCGATATAACCTGAAAGCGATGCGCCGACAGAACGGTCGGTGTTACGAATATCGAACCAGAAGGTTTTGCTCTGGCGCTCATCGACAAACGGTTTCGCCTGTTGCAGCAACTGCGCATTCAGCAGGCCGTTATCAAACGGCGGGTTGTTTTCGGTGCAGTAGAGCGCCTTGCCAGCCTTAGGCTCGGCAGTCTCCAGCAGCTTCGACAGCGCCAGTTTTTGCTGTTTAGCGGTGAAACCGTCCAGCTCTTTCAGCAGGTCGGTGCGACCAATCAGATCCACCAGACGTGTTACGCCCAGCTGTGCCATCAGCTCGCGGGTTTCACGGGCGATAAATTCAAAGTAATTCGTCACCTTGAACGGCAGGCCGTGGTAGTGATTTTTACGCAGTTTTTCGTCCTGAGTTGCCACGCCGGTGGCGCAGTTGTTCAGATGGCAAATACGCAGATATTTACAGCCGAGCGCCACCATTGGGCCAGTGCCGAAGCCGAAACTTTCCGCGCCGAGGATGGCTGCTTTGATGATATCGACACCCGTTTTCAGGCCGCCATCAACCTGCAAACGGATCTTATGACGCAAGCCGTTGGCAACCAGCGCCTGTTGGGTTTCAACAAGCCCCAGCTCCCACGGGCAGCCTGCGTATTTCACCGATGAAAGCGGACTTGCGCCGGTGCCGCCGTCATAGCCTGCGATGGTGATCAAGTCCGCATAGGCTTTCGCCACGCCAGTCGCGATAGTGCCAACGCCCGGTTCGGAAACCAGCTTCACGGAGATCATCGCTTTCGGGTTAACCTGCTTGAGGTCGAAAATGAGCTGCGCTAAGTCTTCGATAGAGTAGATATCGTGGTGCGGCGGCGGGGAGATCAGCGTCACGCCCGGCACCGAATAGCGCAGTTTGGCAATGTAAGGAGTGACTTTGTCGCCCGGCAACTGACCGCCTTCGCCCGGCTTCGCGCCCTGGGCGACTTTAATCTGAATGACGTCGGCATTGACCAGATACGCCGGAGTAACCCCAAAGCGACCGGAAGCCACCTGCTTGATGCGCGACACTTTGTTGGTGCCGTAGCGCGCCGGATCTTCACCGCCTTCACCGGAGTTCGAGTTACCGCCGATGCTGTTCATCGCTTCCGCCAGCGCCTCGTGGGCTTCCGGGCTTAACGCGCCGATAGACATCGCAGCGGTATCGAAGCGTTTAAACAGTTCGCTTGCCGGTTCAACATCAGCAATGTTGACCGCGTTTTCACCCGGCGTAATTGCCAGCAGATCGCGCAGCGTGGTTGCCGGACGCTCATTAACCAGCTTCGCGTATTCCTGATAGTCGCTGTACTCGCCGCTCTGTACCGCCTGTTGCAGCGTGCGCACGACGTCCGGGTTGTAGGCGTGGTATTCGCCGCCGTGCACGTATTTCAGTAGGCCGCCCTGGCTGATGGGTTTACGCGCCAGCCAGGCTCGTTTTGACAGATTCAGCAGATCCTGCTGGAAGTCTTCAAAGCCTGCTCCGCCAATGCGGCTGACCGCGCCCTGGAAGCACAGGCTCACAACGTCATCGTGCAGACCGACCGCCTCAAACAGTTTCGAGCAGCGGTAAGAGGCGATGGTGGAGATGCCCATCTTGGACATGATTTTGTACAAGCCTTTGTTGATGCCGTTACGGTAGTTGAGCATCACGGTACGATAATTTTTGGCAATCGCGTGGGTGTCAACCAGGCGACCCAGCGTTTCATAGGCAAGGTACGGATAAATAGCCGTCGCGCCGAAGCCTAGTAACACGGCGAAGTGGTGCGGATCGCGGGCGCTGGCGGTTTCGACGATGATGTTGGCGTCGCAACGCAGGCTTTGATCGACCAGACGGGTCTGGATCGCGCCAACCGCCATCGGGGCCGGAACCGGCAGGCGATCTTTAGCGATATTCCGGTCGGAAAGCACCAGCAACACGGTGCCGCTACGCACCATTTTTTCGGCTTTATCGCACAGCTCTTTGACCGTCGCTTCGAGCGTGGTTTTGGTTACATCAAAGGTGATGTCCAGCGTATCTGCGCGGTAGTGCTCCTCTTTCATCGTCGTAAGTTGTTTGAAATCGGAGTAGAGCAGAATCGGCGATTTAAAGCTTAAACGGTGCGCCTGGCCTTCTGCTTCACAGAAGACGTTCATTTCACGACCGATGCTGGTGGCGAGCGACATAACATGCGCTTCACGCAGCGGGTCGATTGGCGGGTTAGTGACCTGGGCAAACTGCTGGCGGAAGTAGTCGTAAATAATGCGCGGCTGGCTGGAGAGTACGGCGAATGGGGTGTCGTCGCCCATCGAACCGACCGCTTCCTGGCCGTTTTCGCCCAGCACACGGATCACAGAGTCCAGTTCTTCCGCGCTGTAGTTAAACTGTTTCTGGTAACTGGCAAGCGTGTCGTCGTCCAGTTCGCGGCTACCTACTTCTTCATCGGGCAAGTCTTCAAACGGCACCAGGCGGCGAACGTTTTTCTCCATCCACTCTTTATATGGATGGCGGCTTTTCAGGTCGTCATCGGTTTCTGCCGAGTGCAGAATACGCCCACTGCGGGTGTCGATCACCATCAGTTCGCCTGGCCCGACGCGGCCTTTTTCGACTACTTCGTCAGGTTGGTAATCCCAGATGCCGACTTCAGAGGCGCAGGTGATGAGTTTATCTTTGGTGATGACGTAGCGCGCCGGACGCAGACCGTTACGGTCGAGGTTACAGGCAGCGAAGCGACCGTCAGACATCACGATGCCCGCCGGGCCATCCCACGGCTCCATATGCATGGAGTTAAAATCGAAGAACGCGCGCAGTTCCGGATCCATATCCGGGTTGTTCTGCCAGGCGGGTGGCACTAACAGACGCATGGCGCGGATAATATCCATCCCGCCCGCCAGCAGCAGTTCCAGCATGTTATCCATTGAACTGGAGTCAGAACCCGTTTCGTTGACGAAGGGTGCAGCGTCGTGCAAATCCGGGATCAGCGGCGTCTGGAATTTATAAGTACGGGCGCGCGCCCACTGACGGTTACCGGTGATAGTGTTGATTTCGCCGTTGTGCGCCAGATAGCGGAACGGCTGCGCCAGCGGCCAGCGCGGCACGGTGTTGGTGGAGAAGCGTTGATGGAACAGGCAGATAGCTGATTCCAGACGCAGATCAGCAAGATCCAGGTAAAAGCGCGGCAAATCCGCCGGCATACACAGACCTTTATAGATGTTGACCAGATTCGACAGGCTACAGACGTAGAAGTCTTTATCGGCCTCGAGACGTTTTTCAATGCGGCGACGGGCGATAAACAGACGGCGCTCCATATCGCGCGGACGCCAGCCTGCCGGGGCGTTCACAAAAATTTGCTCAATGCGCGGCAGCGAGGAGAGGGCGATTTCACCCAGTACACCTTCGTTGGTAGGGACATCACGCCAGCCGACAATCGACAAGGTTTCGCGTTGTAGCTCTTCTTCAACGATGCGGCGTGCGGCGGCGGCGAGTTCAGGATCTTTATTCAGGAAGATCATCCCGACGGCGTAGTTTTTCGCTAAACGCCAGCCGCGTTCCTGCGCAACGATGCGAAAAAAGCGATCCGGTTTTTGTAACAGCAGACCGCAACCGTCACCGGTTTTACCATCAGCGAGAATCGCGCCACGGTGCTGCATACGGGCCAGTGCGTGTATTGCAGTACGCACTACCTTGTGGCTAGGTTCGCCTTCTATGTGGGCGATCAGGCCGAAACCACAGTTATCCCTCTCAAGGGATTTATCGTACAACATATCGTGAACCTCCCCCAGGCTCTGCGGGAACCCCACTACCGAACCGCTGCGCACGGGCACAGAAAGAGCATGGCGACGGGGTTTGCGTTTCATACGCTTACCTCGCATTCGCCCCCTTTTTTGTCCTTTTCGCATCAGTTAATACGGTGAAGAGGGGAACTCAATTACTGCATAAATATGATGAGCAGGCTGCTCATCCAGAAAGCTTCCAGCGGATTTCCAACTTATCGGGAAAGCTGATACAGGTCAAATGGCAAGCTTATTGGTCTGGAAATGTGCTTTAGCGCAAAACTATTTGTTAATTTATTGAATTTAAACTGAATTTGTTGTTCTTTATTAATGGGAGGGGAAAAAGGAAAACGTTGAGTGCCTGACTACTATAGCGGCGTGTTAACCCTTATCCTGCCTTGAATTGACGTTTGAAGCAGTGTTTTATACTGCCTTAAGAGGAAAAGGCATTTCATGCTACTGTTTTTGTTTAAAATCCATTAGCGGATAAAAAAATCCGACGCAAGATAAGCAAAAGTAATTTATGTGCTATTGCATTAAATTTCAGTAATTGTGATTTATTATGCAGTTGATATAAGCAGGCCGGGGCGATTGATCCAGGTCATCGCCGAATTGAGCTAAAAATGGCAGGCTTTGGCCTCTTTTCAAGGCGCGGTCTATCAGATTATGCAGTTACAGAAATTAGTCAATATGTTTGGTGGGGATCTTACCCGTCGTTACGGGCAAAAGGTGCATAAACTGACGCTGCATGGCGGTTTTAGCTGCCCGAATCGTGACGGAACCATCGGACGCGGCGGATGCACATTCTGTAATGTTGCTTCGTTTGCCGACGAAGCACAGCAGCATCGCTCCATTGCCGAACAACTGGCGCATCAGGCGAATCTGGTTAACCGCGCGAAACGCTATCTGGCCTACTTTCAGGCTTATACAAGCACCTTTGCGGAAGTTCAGGTGCTGCGTTCCATGTATCAACAGGCGGTGAGCCAGGCCAATATTGTCGGTTTGTGTGTTGGTACGCGCCCGGACTGCGTGCCGGATGCGGTGTTGGATCTGCTTTGTGAATATAAAGACCAGGGCTACGAAGTGTGGCTGGAGCTGGGGCTGCAAACCGCGCATGACAAAACGCTGCATCGCATCAATCGCGGACATGATTTTGCCTGCTATCAGCGCACAACCCAGCTGGCGCGTCAGCGTGGACTGAAGGTGTGTTCTCATTTAATTGTTGGCCTGCCTGGCGAAGGGCGGGCTGAATGTTTGCAAACGCTGGAGCGAGTGGTTGAAACCGGCGTGGACGGCATAAAGCTTCATCCGCTGCATATCGTGAAAGGCAGTATTATGGCGAAAGCCTGGGAAGCGGGGCGTTTGAATGGCATTGAACTGGAGGATTACACGCTAACCGCCGGGGAGATGATTCGCCATACGCCACCGGAGGTTATCTACCACCGAATTTCCGCCAGCGCCCGTCGCCCGACGCTACTTGCTCCGCTGTGGTGTGAAAATCGCTGGACGGGAATGGTCGAGCTGGATCGTTATCTGAATGAACATGGCGTACAAGGATCGGCGCTGGGACGTCCGTGGCTACCTCCAACGGTGTAGGCCATTGAGGGGAATTCCGCATTTCTCACACAATTTATAACGTAACTGTCAGAATTGGGTATTATTGGGGCAGGTTGTCGTGAAGGAATTCCCTAATGAAGCAAATTCGTCTGCTGGCACAGTATTATGTTGACCTGATGATGAAGTTAGGTCTGGTGCGCTTCTCAATGTTGCTGGCGCTGGCCCTTGTCGTTCTCGCCATTGTGGTACAAATGGCGGTGACCATGGTGCTGCATGGTCAGGTCGAAAGCATTGATGTTATTCGTTCTATCTTCTTTGGTCTGCTGATTACGCCGTGGGCGGTCTACTTTCTTTCGGTGGTTGTAGAGCAACTGGAGGAGTCACGACAACGTCTGTCACGGTTAGTGCAAAAACTGGAGGAGATGCGTGAGCGCGATCTGAGCCTCAACGTTCAGTTAAAAGACAATATTACCCAGCTTAATCAGGAAATTGCCGTTCGTGAAAAAGCGGAAGCTGAATTGCAGGAAACCTTCGGTCAGCTGAAAATTGAAATCAAAGAGCGTGAAGAGACACAAATTCAGCTCGAACAGCAATCCTCTTTCTTACGTTCCTTCCTTGACGCCTCTCCAGACCTGGTTTTTTACCGTAACGAAGATAAAGAGTTTTCCGGCTGTAACCGCGCAATGGAATTGCTAACCGGGAAGAGCGAAAAACAACTGGTTCATCTGAAACCTGCTGATGTTTACTCACCGGAAGCCGCCGCGAAAGTCATTGAGACCGATGAAAAAGTGTTCCGTCATAATGTGTCACTGACCTATGAGCAGTGGCTGGATTATCCCGACGGACGCAAAGCCTGCTTTGAAATCCGTAAAGTGCCGTACTACGACCGCGTGGGTAAACGCCACGGTTTGATGGGGTTTGGTCGTGACATTACCGAGCGTAAGCGGTATCAGGATGCGCTCGAACGTGCCAGCCGCGACAAAACGACTTTTATCTCCACCATCAGTCACGAATTGCGTACACCGCTGAATGGTATCGTTGGTTTAAGCCGCATTCTGCTGGATACCGAACTCACTGCTGAGCAGGAAAAATATCTCAAAACCATCCATGTTTCCGCCGTCACTTTGGGGAATATTTTTAACGATATTATCGACATGGATAAGATGGAGCGGCGTAAAGTTCAGCTTGATAACCAGCCGGTTGATTTCACCAGTTTCCTTGCCGATCTGGAAAATCTCTCCGCATTGCAGGCGCAACAAAAAGGGCTGCGTTTTATTCTGGAACCGACGCTACCATTACCGCATCAGATCATTACCGACGGTACGCGTTTACGGCAGATCCTGTGGAATCTCATCAGTAACGCCGTCAAATTCACCCAGCAAGGGCAGGTTACCGTGCGCGTGCGCTACGATGAAGGCGACATGCTGCATTTTGAAGTGGAAGACTCTGGCATCGGTATTCCGCAGGATGAGCTGGATAAAATTTTTGCCATGTATTATCAGGTGAAAGACAGTCACGGTGGTAAACCTGCCACCGGCACCGGCATTGGCCTGGCGGTTTCTCGTCGGCTGGCGAAAAATATGGGCGGCGATATCACCGTCACCAGCGAACAGGGCAAGGGTTCTACCTTTAGGTTGACGATCCACGCACCGTCGGTGGCAGAAGAGGTCGATGACGCGTTTGACGAAGACGATATGCCTTTACCGGCGCTGAATGTGCTGCTGGTGGAAGACATTGAACTGAACGTTATTGTCGCGCGTTCTGTACTGGAAAAATTGGGTAACAGCGTTGATGTAGCAATGACCGGCAAGGCGGCGCTGGAGATGTTTAAACCAGGCGAATACGACCTGGTATTGCTGGATATTCAGTTGCCAGATATGACCGGGCTGGATATCTCTCGTGAACTGACGAAGCGTTATCCGCGCGAAGATTTACCGCCGCTGGTGGCTTTAACCGCCAATGTGCTGAAAGATAAACAAGAGTACCTCAATGCTGGAATGGATGATGTGCTGAGTAAGCCGCTTTCCGTACCGGCGCTAACCGCGATGATCAAGAAATTCTGGGATACCCAGGATGATGAGGAGAGCACGGTGACGACAGAAGAGAACAGCAAATCTGAAGCATTACTCGATATACCCATGCTGGAACAGTATCTCGAACTTGTAGGGCCGAAGTTGATTACCGATGGACTGGCGGTGTTTGAGAAAATGATGCCGGGCTATGTGAGTGTACTGGAGTCGAACCTGACGGCGCAGGATAAAAAAGGCATCGTCGAGGAAGGGCATAAAATTAAAGGCGCGGCAGGTTCAGTGGGGTTACGCCATCTACAACAGCTGGGTCAGCAAATTCAATCTCCTGACCTTCCTGCGTGGGAAGATAACGTAGGTGAATGGATTGAAGAGATGAAAGAAGAGTGGCGTCACGACGTAGACGTGCTGAAAGCGTGGGTGGCAAAAGCCACTAAAAAATGACCCCGGCTAGACCGGGGTGCGCGAATACTGCGCCAACACCAGGGAAATCTTGGCTGCGCCGTAAATTATTATGATGAGTTACAAGGGCGCAGCACTGTTTTTCAGGCCGCACGCAGTTAAGATAGCAAATCTTAAATGATTTGTTACATGAATCAGTTAAATGTGTGATGCGTAGCATTTTTATTAAAAAGATTAATGTGTTTCAGTCAGTTGCGAAAGGATGATCACAATGAAGAAAATTGGCGTAGTTCTGAGCGGGTGCGGCGTCTATGACGGTTCTGAAATTCATGAAGCGGTGTTGACGTTGTTAGCTATTTCACGCAGCGGTGCGCAGGCGGTCTGCTTTGCGCCGGATAAGCAGCAGGTTGACGTTATCAACCATTTAACCGGCGAGGCGATGGCGGAATCGCGCAATGTGCTGATTGAAGCCGCGCGTATTGCGCGTGGTGAGATCCGTCCTCTGGCTCAGGCCGATGCTGCCGAACTGGATGCGTTGATTGTGCCGGGTGGCTTTGGCGCGGCGAAGAATTTAAGCAATTTTGCCAGCCTTGGCAGTGAATGCACCGTTGATCGTGAATTAAAGGCGTTGGCGCAAGCGATGCATCAGGCCGGTAAACCGCTTGGTTTTATGTGTATTGCCCCGGCGATGCTGCCGAAAATTTTCGATTTCCCGCTGCGTTTGACCATCGGTACTGATATCGATACCGCAGAAGTGCTGGAAGCGATGGGCGCGGAGCATGTGCCATGTCCGGTCGATGATATCGTTGTTGATGAAGACAGTAAGATTGTCACTACACCGGCTTATATGTTGGCACAGAACATTGCGGAAGCGGCGAACGGCATTGATAAGCTGGTTTCTCGCGTGCTGGTTCTGGCTGAATGAGTAAAAGCCGCTTAACGGCGTTCGGTTTCGTTCGTCGTTTTCTTCTGCGGTTAGTGGTTGTCCTCGCCGTTTTATGGGGCGGGGGCATCGCGTTGTTTAGCATAGCGCCCGTTCCGTTCTCAGCGGTAATGGTCGAGCGACAGGTCAGTGCATGGCTGCACGGCAATTTTCGTTACGTGGCACATTCTGACTGGGTCAGTATGGATCAAATATCGCCGTGGATGGGGCTGGCGGTGATTGCCGCAGAAGATCAGAAATTCCCTGAGCACTGGGGCTTTGATGTCGCTTCCATTGAGAAAGCTCTGGCGCACAACGAGCGCAATGAAAATCGTATTCGCGGCGCATCAACGCTTTCCCAGCAGACAGCCAAAAACCTCTTTTTATGGGATGGACGTAGCTGGATACGTAAAGGGCTGGAAGCAGGTCTGACATTGGGGATAGAAACGGTCTGGAGCAAAAAACGCATCCTGACGGTTTATCTGAATATTGCCGAATTTGGCGATGGTGTGTTTGGTGTTGAAGCCGCAGCGCAACGCTATTTCCATAAACCCGCGAGCAAACTCACTCAGTCGGAGGCTGCCTTACTGGCAGCAGTACTTCCGAACCCACTACGCTTTAAAGCTTCCGCACCCTCAGGCTACGTGCGTAGCCGTCAGGCGTGGATTTTACGGCAGATGCATCAGTTGGGCGGTGAATCTTTTATGCGGCAACATCAACTGGATTAAGCTTCGCGCGAGGTGAGGGAGAGTTTCTTGTTCTCACTGAGTTGTGCGTCTTTCTTCAGGGCAACCGATAACGCGGGTTGAGCGATAAAACGTTGCCACAACCGCTCTTGTTTACGTAAACAACACCACTTCGACCAGGTCGCTAACGGAATCCACGTGCTTTCACCAATGTTGTCACAGACGACGGGAATAATTTCTGACTCGCTGATGCGGTGACAAAGAATATTCTGCGGCTTCAGCGACATCGTCACAATGCGGTTATCCTGCAAATAACGCTTCAATTGTTTCAGTAGCTGGCGCAGTTGCGCGATATCTTCTTCGTAACGGCATTGTTCAGCAAATTCGGTCAATGTAATAGACGGTTTGCCATCAAAATCGGCAATGACATCGTAGACATAACCGGTCCCGCAATCAGTTTCAACCGTACCGTGATAGCGTGGAATACCGCTCCAGTCTTTTAACCGACGACCAAGATGCGCGTAGTACTTTAACTCACGGCGGATCTCTTTATCACCACCGTCGCCACGGTGATAGACAATCTTGATACAGCGTTGGGCATCTTCCGGATGCGCGTAACATTTCCGATGTCTTCCGGTGCCCAGGGGACTTTGTTCAGATAAGCGAATCATGCCATCTCCTGGAAATATTTTCTGACAGTCTCCAGTATGAGGGCTTAACTTAAACAAAACCTAAACAAGGCTTTTTAAGGTTTTCTTAAGGTTTTGTACGCACAGAAAAGAGCACAAAATGTACAAGCCGCGAAAAATGAGGACATTTTCCGCTTGTACATTTTTCACCCTTAAGGGCTGAAGGTGTGTATCCGGGGGAATTAAGCGTCAGGGTTATGAAGATTAATCTTCATCGAAACCAGAGTTAAAGAGGGCGATAACGGCGGCCAGTGCTTCCACTTCCTGTGGACCGGTCGCTTCGACTTCAATCTGCCGTCCTTTGGCGGAGTCCAGCATCAGTAGCGCAATAACGCTGTTCGCTTCAGCCTCGGTGCCTTCGTCATTACGTAACAGCACTTCAGCGTCAAAACCCTGCATTAATTCAAAGAGTTTCATGGCAGGCCGGGCATGCATGCCCAGCTTGTTTGTGATTTCAACAGTTTGCTTGACGGTCATGGTTTACGTTTTTCCAGCGTACGATGGCGTGACTGGACGTTTTTACCGCGCGAGCGGAAGTAGTCTGCCAGCTGTTCTGCAATATACACCGAACGGTGCTTCCCGCCGGTACAACCAATGGCGACCGTCAGGTAGCTACGGTTGTTGGTTTCCAGCATAGGTAACCATAGCTCAAGGTAGCTTCGCGTCTGGTAGATAAAATTGTGTACTTCTGTGTGGCGGTCGAGGAACGCGGCGACAGGTTTATCAAGACCTGTCATTGGACGCAGTTTCGGGTCCCAGTGCGGGTTCGGCAGGAAGCGCACATCAAAGACATAATCTGCATCAATAGGAATGCCGTGTTTGAAGCCGAAGGACTCAAAGACCATCGTCAGTTCACGCTCGCGTTTACCCAGCAAACGGGTACGCAACATTTCTGCCAGTTCATGAACGGACATTTCTGAGGTATCGACAATCAAATCTGCCCGCGAACGCAGTGGCTCCAGCAGATCGCTTTCTTTGTCGATAGCACTTTCCAGCGACAGGTTCTTGCTGGAGAGCGGATGCAGGCGGCGCGTATCACTGTAACGACGAATCAGGGTGTTACGATCGGCATCCAGGAACAGCAGTTGCGGTGAGAAAGCATCAGGCAGGTTACTCATCGCCTGTTCGAATATTTCTGGTGACTCCGGCATATTACGAACATCAATGCTGACGGCGGCAGAAATCTCGCGATCGGCGAGCGTGCGAGCCAGATCGGGTAACAGCACTACGGGAAGGTTATCCACGCAGTAAAAACCCATATCTTCCAGCGCACGAAGGGCGACAGATTTACCTGAGCCTGAACGTCCGCTGACGATCATCAGTACCATGTACTGTTTCTCCTCACAACGTCTAAAAGAGACATTACAGAATAACTACGCTTCATCCGGAGTACCTTCGGTATCCGTAATGATTTGATACAGCTCTTCATCACTCTGGGCTGCGCGTAAACGGCGGCAGATGGTTTTGTCCGCCAGACGTTTCGCCACCAGCGAAAGAGTATGCAGGTGCGTTTTGGTTTGGTCAGCCGGCACCAGCAGGGCAAAAAGTAAGTCCACCGGTTGGTTGTCGATGGCATCGAAAGCTATAGGCGTTTCGAGCTGAACGAAAACACCAACGGCACGCAGAGTATCTTCTTCCAGTTTGCCATGCGGAATGGCAATGCCATTACCGATACCGGTACTGCCCATTTTTTCCCGCGTCAGAATAGCTTCAAAAACCACCTGAGGCGGCAGGCTGAGTTGTTTCGCAGCCAGTTCGCTGATAATTTCCAGTGCACGTTTTTTGCTCTGACAGTGGACGCGGCTTCGCGTACATTCCCTGTTAAGAACACTGCTAAGCTGTAGAGTTGTATCATTATTTGTCATAATTTCACCTAAGAACCTGCCCACTCAAACAGTGGAACAGGTTCGGAGCATTAACCGTACAAATGGCCCGTTGTGTCGCACAACAGGCCGCCATGCACTTGCTAATTGCCCGGACAATTAGTGTTGTTTCAATTTATCTTTATGCTTGGTCAACTGGCGTGCCAGCTTATCAATTAAGCCATCAATGGCAGCGTACATGTCCTGACCTTCCGCGCTGGCATGAATCTCGCCACCGTTTACATGCAGTGTTGCATCTGAGGTATGGGTGACTTTCTCCACTTTCAGAACAACATAGACCTGGTTGATTCGGTCAAAATATTGCTCAAGTTTGGCAAATTTTGATGTGACAAATTCGCGCAGGGCCTCGGTGATCTCGACGTTATTTCCGGTAATGTTGAGCTGCATAGTGTCTTCCTTATCGGTTGGGTCAAACGAGCTGTTTACGCTGGTTTGACGGCGGAATGGATAAAGACTCTCGGTATTTCGCAACAGTGCGGCGTGCCACCATGATACCTTGTTCCGACAGCAAAGAGGTTAACTTGCTGTCGCTCAACGGTTTCGCTGGGTTTTCCGCCGCGATTAATTTCTTCACCAGCGCACGAATCGCCGTGGACGAGGCTTCGCCGCCGCCCTCGGTATTGACGTGACTGGAGAAAAAATACTTCAGTTCAAAAATGCCTCGTGGACTATGCAGGTACTTTTGCGTGGTCACGCGAGATATCGTCGATTCATGCATTTCGACAGCCTGGGCGATGTCGGCCAGTACCATCGGTTTCATATATTCTTCGCCTTGCTCAAAGAAGGCTTGCTGCTGTTCAACAATACAGCGACTCACGCGCAGTAGCGTATCGTTACGACTTTCCAGACTCTTAATCAACCATTTGGCATCCTGCAGATTGCTGCGGATAAACTGGCTGTCGCCATCGTTACGTGTGCTATTACACATCGAGGCATAGTGCTGGTTGATTTGCAGACGCGGAATACTGTCGCTGTTGAGTTCCACCGTCCAGTGGTCGTTATGCTTACGCACCAACACATCTGGAATGACATATTCCGGTTCGCCGGTCTGGATCGACTGACCGGGGCGAGGATCGAGTGACTGGATCAGATTGACGGCTTCTTTCAGCACATCTTCTTTTAGACGAGTTACGCGCATTAGTGTGCGGAAGTCGTGATTCGCCAGTAGATCAAGGTGATCGCTAATGATCAGTCGAGCTTCTTCCAGCCACGGCGTCGTTTTGTCGAATTGGGAGAGTTGGATCAGCAGGCAGTCGCGCAGATCTTTCGCCGCTACACCGACCGGGTCAAACCGTTGGATCCGCTTGAGGACCGCTTCAACTTCATCGATGTCGATCTCTTCATCGCCCATGCTTTCGAGAATATCTTCCAGTGGGACGGTGAGATAACCGGTATCATCAACGGCATCAACGATGGAGGTGGCGATAGCGCGGTCAGTGTCGGAAAACGGCGTCAGTTCGACCTGCCACATCAGATAATCCTGCAAGGTCTGCGTCGTTTCGCCTTGATAGACTGGCAGTTCGTCGTCAATGTAGTCACCGCTGGTGCCGGACGGCGTACCGGCAGTGTAGATGGTGTCCCAACTGGCATCGAGCGGCAGTTCTTCCGGCATCTCTTTTTGTTCGAGCGCGTCAGCGGTGTCCAGCGTTTCGCTGTCTGGCGTTTCGTGAGTGTCGATTTCATCATGAGTGTCGATTTGCTCAAGCAGTGGATTACTCTCCAGCGCCTGCTGCAGCTCCTGTTGAAGTTCCAGCGTGGACAGCTGCAACAGACGAATTGCCTGTTGTAGCTGAGGCGTCATCGCCAGTTGCTGACTAAGCCTGAGTTGCAAACCTTGCTTCATGTTCAGAATCGTACTCTCCTGCTAAAACGTCGCGAGCTTCTACCCTATCAGAGTCTGAAGTCTTCCCCAAGGTATACACGCTTAACATGTTCGTCTTGTAAGATTTCTGTAGGTGTGCCGTGGGCGATCAAATGCCCCTGACTGACGATATAAGCGCGTTCACAAACTGCCAGTGTTTCACGCACGTTATGGTCAGTGATCAGCACACCCAGGCCGCTGTCGCGCAGGTGCTCAATGATGCGTTTGATGTCGATAACCGAGATCGGGTCAACCCCGGCAAACGGTTCATCAAGCAGAATAAATTTCGGATTCGCAGCCAGTGCGCGGGCAATTTCTACACGGCGACGTTCACCACCGGAGAGCGATTGCCCCATGCTGTCACGCAGGTGCTCAATGTGAAACTCTTCCATCAGCTCGTTCGCGCGGTCTTCACGTTGTTCAGCAGACAAGTCGTCACGAATTTGCAGTACCGCCATCAGGTTATCGTAAACGCTGAGGCGGCGGAAAATGGAGGCTTCCTGCGGCAGATAGCCGATACCACGGCGCGCGCGCGCGTGTAATGGCAGCAGACTGATATCGTCATCATCAATAATGATGTTGCCTGCATCGCGCGGCACAATGCCAACAACCATGTAGAAAGTGGTGGTCTTACCGGCACCGTTTGGCCCCAGCAGACCAACAATTTCCCCGGAGTTGACGGTCAGACTGACGTCTTCCACCACGCGGCGACCCTTGTAGGCTTTTGCAAGGTTCTTTGCTGTTAATGTTGCCATAACGAATTAATTACCTTTCTTCTGTGCCGGGGTCTGGCCTTTGTTGTTTTTATCCTGCAACTGCGACGGCACCAGAACGGTGGTTACGCGCTTACCTTTATCGCTGAAAGCCTGCATTTTCTGCTCTTTCACCAGATAAGTGATTTTATCGCCCTTTATATTGCTATCGACCTGCTGCAGATAAGCATTACCGGTCAGAACGACAAAATCTTTCGCCAGTTCGTAATGCATCTGGGAAGCGTGACCTTCGACAGGTTTACCGTTGTCCTGCATCTGATAGAACGTCGCTGGCTTACCGTAGCCATCGATCACTTCTTTGCCCTGCTCGCCGCCCGGACGGGTAACGACCACTTTATCGGCATTAATTTTGATGGTGCCTTGGGTCACAATGACGTTACCCGTGAAGGTGACCACGTTGCCTTGCATATCAAGAGATTGCTGATCCGATTCAATGTGAATCGGCTGGTCAGTGTCTCCGGTAACGGCAAATGCCGGAATACTGGCGGCCAGAAGTGAGCTGGCAAGCACAAGATTAAGGCTGAGTTTGTTTGTTTTGAATTTCATAGGATGTTCTAACCTTTTCAATCAGCTCGGCATTCTTGCTGCGTAAGTTGCCGCGCATTTTCAGACCGCTGGAGTTAAATGTTGTTCCGTATAACGTGACGAGGTCTTCAGAGGTAACATCCTGCGTCACCAGATTGATCTGCGCGTTATCCGTCGTGATTCTGCGAAGTTGAGAGTCCGGCACGAGTGCGTTGACTTCAACGTGTCCATATAAATAGAGCATCCGATCATTGGTCAGCTTGGCTTTATCCGCTTTTACGGACCATGTCGGGATTTTATCCTTATCAAACGTAGTAAGTACCGGTTGCGTAAACCACGAAACGGCCTGATCGGAATAATATTCAACGTGTTGAGCAATCAATCGATAGCTTAGCGCCCCTTCTGGGTTATAGACGAGCGTGTCCGTATGCTCGCTTTTATAGGTGGGATCATTGTTGTTGACGACCACCTGGGCGGTATCGTCTTTCTCGGTCATGTTAATACCGATCATCACCAGAACCGCCAGTGATAGCACAATGATAACCCAACGTCTGGCTTTACTCATATCGATTGCCCTTTGGCTTCATCCAGTTTGCCCTGCGCCAGGAGTAATAAGTCGCAAACTTCACGCACTGCGCCACGACCGCCAGTAATGCGAGTCACGTAATCGGCGCGCGAAAGCAACAGCGGGTGCGCATCGGCCACGGCTACGCTTAGACCCACTTTTTCCATTACCGGCCAGTCGATGAGATCATCCCCAACGTAAGCCACGTTTTCCGGGGCGATCGCCAGTTTTTCCAGCAGATCGCTAAAGGCGATAAGTTTATTCGACTGCCCCTGATACAAGTGAGTAATCCCCAATGTGGCACAGCGATCTTCTACCAGTTTAGCCTTTCGCCCGGTAATGATGGCGACTTCAATATCAGAGGTGAGCGCACAACGCATGCCATAACCATCACGAACATTGAACGCTTTAAGTTCTTCGCCGTTGTTGCCCATATAAATCAGGCCATCTGACAGCACGCCATCGACGTCAAGGATCAGCAGACGAATATTTTCTGCTTTTGCCATAACGTCGGCACTGACAGGGCCGTAACAGGTCTCAAGTGACGCACCTGCTTTATTCATTGTTGTTTATCCTTGAATCTTTACACTACGCCAGCACGCAGTAAATCATGCATATGTAACACACCGAGTAAATGGTCGCCATCGGCAACCATTACGGAGGTGATATGGCGGGACTGCATTAAGTTCAGTGCCTCAACGGCCAGAATGCCAGGGCGTACGCGAATTCCCCCCGGCGTCATCACATCGGCAATACTTAATTGACGGACATCCACGCCCATATCGAAGACACGGCGTAAATCACCGTCGGTAAAGATGCCTTCAATCATCATATTGTCATCGCAAATGACGGTCATACCAAGATTTTTGCGGGTAACTTCCAGTAATGCATCGCGCAGGCTGGCGGTTTTTTTAACATGCGGGATCTCATCACCCGTATGCATAATATCGTTTACGCGCAGCAGAAGTTTACGACCCAGTGCGCCGCCGGGATGTGAGAGCGCAAAATCTTCGGCGGTAAAGCCGCGCGCTTTTAACAGAGCGACGGCGAGCGCATCGCCCATAACCAGCGTGGCAGTGGTGCTGCTGGTCGGTGCCAGCCCCAACGGACAGGCTTCTTTCGCTACTTTAACACACAGATGCACGTCTGCGGCGCGCGCCATGCTGCTCTCCGGGCGACCGGTAATGCAGATTAACGGCACGTGAAGACGCTTAAGCACCGGAATCAAGGCATTGATTTCGCTGGATTCACCAGAGTTAGAGATAGCAATTACCACATCCTGCGGGGTGACCATGCCTAAATCACCATGCGCGGCTTCGCCAGGATGGACGAAAAATGACGGAGTACCGGTGCTGGCAAAGGTCGCGGCCATTTTGCGTCCAATGTGTCCCGATTTGCCCATCCCCATAACCACGACTTTGCCTTTACACCAAAACATCTTTTCGCAAGCGAGCGCGAAATTCTGATTGATGTATTGATCAAGCTCCGCCAGGCATTCACGTTCAATCGCCAGGACTTCTTTACCTGCTTGCTGAAAGTCAAAACCCGGTTGCAACTCTACGTGCGACATAATGCGTTTCCAGTTATTCAACGAGTATTGGCGATAACCAGTACAACATCGCCAGCCATACGATAAATCCGCCTGTTAATAATACCCCTACGCCACGGCCCGGTTGCGGGGAGCGTCGCCAGCACAGCAACGCAAAAATAATGCTTACCAACAACATCACGCTGTAGTCACGGCTGTACGCCAGTGGGTTAACCTCCCCTGGCGTAATCAGCGCCGGCAGACCCAGTACGATGACGATATTAAAAATATTCGCGCCAATGATATTACCGATGGCGATGTCGTTTTCACCTTTGCGAACACCAGCTATCGCGGTTGCCAGTTCCGGCAGACTAGTGCCGATAGCGATTGCCGTCAGACCAATAGTTAATTCGCTGATGGCAAAGTAATTCGCCAGTACGGTGGCGTTATCAATCACCATCCGCGTAGCCACTGGCATGATGATCAGCGCAATGCCAAGCCATAAAAATGCGACGGGTAAACCGCCTTCACGCGGTAGCTCTGCAAGCTGCTCTCTGGTCAGGCTATCGGTTCCCTGACGTTCGGCCTGATGTGCAAGTTTAACAATGAACAGCAGCCATAGCACAGCCAGAAAAAGGAGAAAGATACCATCGCTGCGACTAAGTTGTCCGTCATAGAGTACGGAACCGGCTACCACGCTGACGAATAACATTAATGGTAACTCGCGGCGCAGAACATCGGAATGGACGGTAAAAGGGCGCACCAGTGCGGTCAGACCTAGGATCAGCAAGATATTGATAATGTTTGAGCCAAGCGCCGTGCCGACGGCTAAATCGCGTTGTTCGTGCAGCGACGCGGCAAGCGAAACAATAATTTCTGGAAGTGACGTGCCAATACTGACCACAGTCATGCCAATGATCAGCGGAGGGATGCCAAAAGTGCGGCAAAGAATGGAAGCGGCAAATACCAGACGATCGGCACTGTATACGACCAAAAGTAAACCAACAATTAACAGTGCCGTAGCTAAAAGCATCTAACGTCCTTTCTTCAGGTATACTCGCCGGTCGCTGAAGATTCTCAGAAAGCCGTAACGGATTCTTAATTTTGACTTTATGCGGCTAAAAAGTAAAACAAATGCCAGCTTTAGCTAACCACGGCGGGTAATATTCTGTAAATATGTTGGGTTCAAGGTTAAATTGAGCGCCATGCTTAGAAAATCAACGCAAGACGAAGGGTGAATTATGGAGCAGTCTGTGGCGAATTTAGTCGATATGCGCGATGTCAGTTTTACGCGTGGCAATCGCTGCATCTTCGATAATATTTCCCTGACCGTGCCGCGAGGGAAGATCACGGCAATCATGGGGCCATCGGGCATCGGTAAAACGACGCTACTCCGTCTGATTGGCGGGCAAATCGCACCAGATCACGGTGAGATCCTTTTTGATGGCGAGAATATTCCGGCGATGTCTCGTTCGCGCCTGTACACTGTGCGTAAACGGATGAGCATGTTGTTTCAGTCCGGGGCGTTGTTCACAGATATGAACGTATTTGACAACGTGGCCTATCCACTGCGCGAACATACCCAGCTTCCTGCGCCATTGTTGCATAGCACGGTGATGATGAAGCTGGAAGCTGTAGGGCTGCGTGGAGCGGCTAAACTTATGCCTTCTGAACTTTCCGGCGGGATGGCTCGTCGCGCTGCACTGGCGCGTGCGATTGCCCTGGAGCCGGATCTCATCATGTTTGATGAACCGTTTGTTGGGCAGGATCCGATCACTATGGGCGTACTGGTGAAGCTGATTTCTGAGCTGAACAGCGCGTTGGGCGTGACTTGCGTGGTAGTTTCTCATGATGTGCCGGAAGTCTTAAGTATTGCGGATCACGCCTGGATTCTGGCGGATAAAAAAATTGTCGCTCACGGTAGCGCCCAGGCGTTGCAGGCGAATCCTGATCCGCGCGTACGTCAGTTTCTGGACGGGATAGCTGACGGACCTGTTCCGTTCCGCTATCCTGCCGGCGATTATCACGCTGATCTTTTACCAGGGAGTTAAGCCACTCATGCTGTTAAATGCGCTGGCCTCGCTTGGACATAAAGGGATTAAAACCCTGAGAACGTTCGGGCGGGCCGGGTTAATGTTATTCAATGCGCTGGTAGGCAAACCGGAATTTCGCAAACATGCGCCGCTGCTGGTGCGCCAGCTCTATAATGTCGGCGTCCTGTCGATGCTGATTATTGTAGTTTCTGGCGTGTTCATCGGAATGGTGCTGGGTCTGCAAGGTTATCTGGTTCTGACCACCTATAGTGCGGAAACCAGTCTGGGTATGCTGGTGGCGTTATCGCTGCTGCGTGAACTGGGACCTGTGGTTGCTGCGTTACTGTTTGCCGGGCGTGCCGGTTCGGCGCTAACCGCAGAAATCGGCTTGATGCGCGCCACAGAGCAGCTCTCCAGCATGGAGATGATGGCGGTCGATCCGCTGCGTCGGGTTATTTCTCCGCGTTTCTGGGCTGGGGTTATTTCATTGCCATTGCTGACGATTATTTTCGTCGCCGTGGGGATCTGGGGCGGATCGCTGGTCGGCGTTAGCTGGAAAGGTATTGATAGCGGATTCTTCTGGTCGGCAATGCAAAACGCCGTCGACTGGCGTATGGATCTGGTCAACTGTCTGATTAAGAGCGTGGTGTTCGCCATTACGGTGACGTGGATTTCGTTGTTTAACGGCTACGACGCCATCCCGACTTCTGCCGGGATTAGCCGGGCAACCACTCGCACCGTTGTCCACTCGTCTCTGGCTGTTCTGGGGCTGGATTTTGTGCTGACCGCATTGATGTTTGGGAATTGAGTTCATGCAAACGAAAAAAAATGAAATTTGGGTGGGTATCTTTTTATTAGCAGCACTGCTGGCGGCGCTGTTTGTCTGCCTGAAGGCGGCAAACGTGACGTCCATACGTACTGAACCGACCTACACGCTTTATGCGACGTTCGATAACATTGGCGGCCTGAAAGCGCGCTCTCCGGTCAGCATTGGCGGCGTTGTCGTCGGTCGGGTGGCAGATATTACGCTGGATCCGAAAACCTATCTGCCGCGCGTGACGCTGGAAATTGAACAACGTTATAACCACATTCCTGACACAAGTTCGCTGAGTATTCGTACTTCCGGCCTGCTTGGAGAGCAATATCTGGCGTTAAACGTCGGTTTTGAAGACCCCGAACTGGGTACTGCTATCCTGAAGGATGGCGATTCGATTCAGGACACCAAGTCTGCGATGGTGCTGGAAGATCTCATTGGTCAGTTCCTTTACGGCAGTAAAGGCGATGACAATAAGAATAGTGGCGATGCGCCAGCTGCTGCGCCAGGTAATAATGAAACCACTGAACCTGTGGGTACAACGAAATAATTTCAGGAGAACCGACGCATGTTTAAACGTTTAATGATGGTCGCTTTGCTGGTGATTGCACCGCTGAGTGCGGCAACTGCGGCAGACCAGACCAATCCGTATAAGCTGATGGACGAGGCGGCGCAGAAAACGTTCGATCGCCTGAAGAATGAGCAACCGCAAATCCGTGCCAACCCGGATTACCTGCGTACTATCGTCGATCAGGAACTGCTGCCGTATGTGCAGGTGAAATACGCTGGTGCACTGGTACTGGGTCAGTACTACAAGAGCGCGACCCCAGCCCAACGTGATGCATACTTTGCCGCTTTCCGTGAGTACCTGAAGCAGGCTTACGGTCAGGCGCTGGCGATGTATCACGGGCAGACTTACCAGATTGCGCCAGAACAGCCGCTGGGTGACAAAACCATTGTGCCTATTCGCGTTACTATTATTGACCCGAATGGTCGCCCGCCGGTACGTCTGGACTTCCAGTGGCGTAAAAACTCCCAGACTGGCAACTGGCAGGCTTACGACATGATTGCTGAAGGCGTCAGCATGATCACCACCAAACAAAACGAGTGGGGGACACTACTGCGTACCAAAGGTATCGACGGCCTGACCGCGCAACTGAAATCAATTTCTCAACAGAAAATCACTCTGGAAGAGAAAAAATAATGAGCGAGTCACTGAGCTGGGTGCAGACGGGCAACACTCTGGTATTAACCGGAGAGTTGGATCAAGACGTACTGCTACCGCTTTGGGAAGTGCGTGAAGAAGCGGTGAAGGGAATTACCTGCATCGATCTTAGCCGCGTGTCCCGCGTCGATACTGGTGGACTGGCGCTGCTGCTCCACCTTATCGATCTGGCGAAAAAGCAGGGCAACAGCGTGACGCTTCAGGGGGTAAACGATAAGGTGTATACCCTGGCAAAGTTGTATAATTTGCCGTCTGATGTCCTGCCTCGTTAAATTTTTTCAGGCTGGATAAGGCGTTAACCGCCTGTCCGGCAAATCCGCCTGCAAGTCGAGCCTTGTTTGATTTATCAGCAAGGCTTTTTGCTTATTTATGCCAGCGCAACTTTGCTCTAAGATGTTTTGCTGGTTTATTAACTGATGAATGAAGATCCCATGGAAAATAATGAAATTCAGAGCGTGCTGATGAACGCTCTCTCCCTCCAGGAAGTCCACGTTTCCGGCGATGGCAGCCACTTTCAGGTTATTGCCGTGGGTGAGATGTTTGACGGCATGAGCCGGGTTAAAAAACAGCAGACGGTTTATGGTCCGCTGATGGAATATATTGCGGATAACCGCATTCATGCTGTGTCGATCAAAGCGTATACCCCTACGGAGTGGGCGCGAGATCGCAAACTGAACGGCTTTTGAGCTATGGGCGATTTGCCGGTAGCGGATATGAATTGTTAACTGAGAACAAACTAAATGGATAAATTTCGTGTTCAGGGGCCAACAAAGCTCCAGGGCGAAGTCACAATTTCCGGCGCTAAAAATGCTGCTCTGCCTATCCTTTTTGCCGCACTACTGGCGGAAGAACCGGTAGAGATCCAGAACGTCCCGAAACTGAAAGACGTTGATACATCAATGAAGCTGCTAAGCCAGCTGGGTGCGAAAGTAGAACGTAATGGGTCTGTGCATATTGACGCCCGCGACGTTAATGTATTCTGCGCACCTTATGATTTGGTCAAAACCATGCGAGCCTCTATCTGGGCGCTGGGGCCGCTGGTGGCACGTTTCGGTCAGGGACAGGTTTCTCTACCTGGTGGTTGTACGATTGGTGCGCGTCCGGTTGATTTGCATATTTCCGGGCTTGAGCAATTAGGCGCAACGATCAAACTGGAAGAAGGTTACGTAAAAGCTTCCGTCGATGGGCGTCTGAAAGGCGCGCATATCGTGATGGATAAAGTCAGCGTCGGCGCAACCGTGACCATCATGTGTGCTGCAACCCTGGCGGAAGGCACCACGATTATTGAAAACGCAGCGCGTGAACCGGAAATTGTCGATACCGCGAACTTCCTGATTACGCTGGGCGCGAAAATTAGCGGTCAGGGCACCGATCGTATCGTCATCGAAGGTGTGGAACGTCTAGGCGGCGGTGTCTATCGCGTGCTGCCGGATCGCATCGAAACCGGCACGTTCCTGGTGGCAGCGGCAATCTCTCGCGGCAAAATTATCTGCCGTAACGCCCAGCCAGATACTCTTGACGCTGTGCTGGCGAAACTGCGTGACGCTGGAGCGGACATTGAAGTAGGTGAGGACTGGATTAGCCTGGATATGCATGGCAACCGTCCGAAGGCTGTTAATGTGCGTACCGCGCCGCATCCGGCTTTCCCGACCGATATGCAGGCTCAGTTCACGCTGCTGAACCTGGTGGCAGAAGGCACCGGATTCATCACCGAAACGGTCTTTGAAAACCGCTTTATGCACGTGCCAGAACTGAGCCGTATGGGCGCGCAAGCCGAGATTGAAAGCAATACCGTTATTTGTCACGGTGTCGAAAAACTTTCCGGCGCACAGGTCATGGCGACCGATCTGCGTGCATCAGCAAGTCTGGTACTGGCTGGCTGTATTGCGGAAGGGACTACGGTTGTTGATCGTATTTATCACATCGATCGCGGCTACGAACGCATTGAAGACAAATTGCGTGCATTAGGTGCGAATATCGAGCGTGTGAAAGGCGAGTAATCGTCTGAAAGCTGGCAGCCCCGTTCGCGGGGCTACCGCCAGACCACTCATTTTTTCGGTTTAGTGTAGCTGCGCATTAACTGCGTTCTGTCGATAAACTCATGTGTCTGCGGATCATGGTAGCGTGATGGCCATATAACCCATGGGTCAGTACCCAGGGCTTTCGCAATAATCATCTCCCCCTTTGGCCACGGACGCGATAATGCATTTGCCAGCGTCGAGGAACTCAAACCATTTCTGCGAGATTCCGCCGCCATTGACGTTCCCTTCTTGCGCAAACCCGCAATGATGTCAGCGGGATGCCAGTCAATGAAATTACTCTCCATCTTTCCTCACTCCTTAAGTTAGTCGCTTTCATTCAGAACATGTGTTCTGTCGGGCATCACTATACTCCTGATGGCGAATTGCTCTAAAAAGTTCATGTAAATAGCGTGAAGATTCAGAATATATAAAGACAAAAACCTGATTATTAAGATGGTATTACACTGAATAAGTGTTTTTATGGAACTTACTGGAGTTATCCCGCGCAATGCGCGGGATAAAGGGAAGGAATTAACGATCGCGTTGAACCGCGATGTGTGCAAGGCCGATTAACGCCTCTCGCCACGGGGTATCCGGGAGTATCTGTAACGCTTTGATGGCTTTGTCCGCCTCTTCCTCGGCACGCTGACGCGTCCATTCAAGAGATCCACACGCGTTCATTGCTTCCAGAACCGGTTCCAGAAGATGGCGCCCATTGCCTTGCTCAATAGCTGAACGGATCATTTGCGCCTGCTCCGGTGTACCATTATGCATCGCATGTAGCAGCGGCAGCGTCGGTTTACCTTCGTTTAGATCGTCCCCGACGTTTTTACCTAACTGTTCACCATCGGCGCTGTAATCAAGTAAATCGTCGATGAGCTGAAAAGCGGTGCCGAGGTAACGACCATAATCCTGCAGGCCTTTTTCCTCTTCCGGCGTACATCCTGCCAGAATCCCGGAACACTGCGCAGCAGCCTCAAACAGACGTGCAGTTTTGCTGTAGATAACGCGCATGTAGTTTTCTTCGGTGATATCCGGGTCGTTAACGTTCATCAGTTGCAGAACTTCACCTTCTGCGATGACGTTTACGGCTTCTGACATCACTTCCAGCACTTTGAGCGAGCCGAGGCTGGTCATCATCTGGAACGCGCGGGTGTAAATAAAATCGCCTACCAGCACGCTGGCAGCATTGCCAAATGCGGCGTTAGCGGTCGCTTTACCACGGCGCATATCTGATTCATCCACAACGTCGTCGTGTAGTAGAGTCGCTGTGTGGATAAACTCGATTAGGGCGGCAATGGTGACATGCGCATTTCCCTCATAGCCAACAGCTCGAGCAGCCAGTACAGCAATCATCGGACGAATACGTTTACCGCCGCCGCTGACGATGTAATAGCCTAACTGATTGATCAGTTGGACCTCGGAATTAAGCTGCTCAAGGATTGCCGCATTAACACCCGCCATATCTTGCGCGGTTAACTCATTGATTTTTTCTAAATTCATCGCAAAAGCCGGGCTTTTCGCCCCGATTACCTTACTGTGAACAAAGGCAACTTAGGGTTTATGGTTAGGAATATAGGGTGATTGTACTGAAAAAATGGCACAGATAAACGTTACCGTACAAGTTGTGTTTTTTTTCTTCGTGTATTGACTGTAGCACTTGTCAAAGGCGTGCGTTTTGCGTAATATTCGCGCCCTATTGTGAATATTTATAGCGCACTCTGAATCATTGAAAAGGTGTGCGCGGAAGCGGAGTTTTATATGTACGCGGTTTTCCAAAGTGGTGGTAAACAACACCGAGTAAGCGAAGGTCAGACCGTTCGCCTGGAAAAGCTGGACATCGCAACTGGCGAAACTGTTGAGTTCGCAGAAGTTCTGATGATCGCAAACGGTGAAGAAGTCAAAATCGGCGTTCCTTTCGTTGATGGCGGCGTAATCAAAGCTGAAGTTGTTGCTCACGGTCGTGGCGAGAAAGTTAAAATCGTTAAGTTTCGTCGTCGTAAACACTATCGTAAGCAGCAGGGCCATCGTCAGTGGTTCACTGATGTGAAAATTACTGGCATCAGCGCCTAAGACCTGAGGAGAGATTTCAAATGGCACATAAAAAGGCTGGCGGCTCCACACGTAACGGTCGCGATTCAGAAGCTAAACGCCTGGGCGTTAAGCGTTTCGGTGGCGAATCCGTTCTGGCGGGTAGCATCATCGTTCGTCAACGTGGCACCAAATTCCACGCTGGCACTAACGTAGGTTGCGGTCGTGACCACACTCTGTTTGCTAAAGCAGACGGTAAAGTGAAATTCGAAGTTAAAGGCCCGAAAAACCGTAAATTTATCAGCATCGAAGCTGAATAAGTTTTTCGCGTCCCGGTAACGGATGAAAGCCCCGCAACACGTTGCGGGGCTTTTTACATTCGATAGCCGGTAAAAATGCGCATCGTGCGGCGTTAATCCGCAAATGCGTTTTGCAGGGATTACGGTATGAAGCAGCAGGCAGGCATTGGCATTCTTTTGGCGCTCACCACAGCAATTTGCTGGGGGGCGTTGCCAATCGCAATGAAGCAGGTGCTGGAGGTGATGGAACCTCCGACAATTGTGTTTTACCGTTTCTTGATGGCGAGTATTGGCCTTGGTGCCATTCTTGCGGTGAAGAAGAAGCTGCCGCCATTACATGTGTTTCGTAAGCCACGCTGGGTGATATTACTGGCGGTGGCGACTGCCGGGCTGTTTGGGAATTTCATCCTGTTCAGCTCATCCTTGCAATATCTGAGTCCGACCGCCTCGCAGGTGATTGGGCAACTCTCGCCGGTTGGCATGATGGTTGCCAGCGTATTTATCCTGAAAGAGAAAATGCGCAGCACCCAGGTTGTGGGAGCATTGATGCTCCTGAGCGGCCTGGTGATGTTCTTTAACACCAGTCTGGTCGAGATATTTACAAAGCTCACCGATTACACCTGGGGAGTTATCTTTGGGGTCGGTGCGGCGACGGTTTGGGTGAGTTATGGCGTGGCGCAAAAGGTTTTATTACGTCGGCTGGCCTCACCGCAGATCCTGTTTTTACTGTACACTTTATGTACAATTGCGCTCTTCCCTCTGGCAAAGCCTGGAGTGATAGCGCAGCTTAGCCACTGGCAGCTCGCATGTTTAATTTTTTGCGGACTGAATACGTTGGTAGGATATGGCGCCCTGGCGGAAGCGATGGCTCGCTGGCAGGCAGCGCAGGTGAGCGCGATCATCACGCTCACCCCACTGTTTACGCTGTTTTTTTCAGATCTTTTATCACTGGCCTGGCCCGATTTCTTCGCCAGACCGATGTTAAACCTTTTAGGTTATCTCGGTGCGTTTGTCGTGGTTGCGGGCGCGATGTATTCCGCCATTGGTCATCGAATTTGGGGCGGATTACGTAAGCATACAACGGTGGTATCGCAACCCCGCGCAGGCGAATGATTTACGGAGAATAAAATGAAGTTTGTTGATGAAGCATCGATTCTGGTCGTTGCAGGTGATGGCGGTAATGGTTGCGTGAGCTTCCGCCGCGAAAAATATATTCCGAAAGGCGGCCCGGATGGCGGCGACGGTGGTGACGGCGGTGACGTATGGATGGAAGCCGACGAGAACCTGAATACGCTTATCGATTATCGTTTTGAAAAATCTTTCCGCGCCGAGCGTGGTCAGAATGGCGCAAGCCGCGACTGCACCGGTAAGCGTGGTAAAGACGTGACGATTAAAGTGCCTGTAGGTACGCGTGTTATCGATCAGGGCACCGGCGAAACTATGGGCGATATGACCAAACACGGTCAGCGTCTGCTGGTTGCCAAGGGCGGCTGGCACGGTCTGGGCAATACCCGTTTCAAATCGTCCGTTAACCGTACACCACGGCAGAAAACTAACGGTACGCCGGGCGATAAGCGCGAGCTGCTGCTTGAATTAATGCTGCTGGCTGACGTCGGTATGCTGGGTATGCCAAATGCGGGTAAATCGACATTTATTCGCGCTGTCTCGGCGGCTAAACCGAAAGTAGCGGATTATCCGTTTACCACTCTGGTGCCAAGTCTGGGTGTGGTACGAATGGACAACGAAAAGAGCTTCGTTGTTGCCGATATTCCAGGGCTGATTGAAGGCGCTGCGGAAGGCGCAGGTCTGGGGATTCGCTTCCTGAAGCACCTGGAACGTTGCCGCGTCCTGTTGCACCTTATCGATATCGATCCGATTGACGGCACCGATCCGGTTGAAAACGCGCGTATTATTATCAGCGAGCTGGAAAAATACAGTCAGGATCTGGCGGCGAAACCGCGTTGGTTAGTCTTCAACAAGATCGATCTGCTGGATAAAGCGGAAGCCGAAGAGAAAGCGAAAGCGATCGCTGAGGCGCTGGGCTGGGAAGATAAATATTATCTGATCTCTGCGGCAAGCGGACTGGGCGTTAAAGATCTCTGCTGGGATGTGATGACCTTTATCATTGAAAACCCGGTCGTGCAGGCCGAAGAAGCGAAACAGCCAGAGAAAGTCGAATTCATGTGGGATGATTATCACCGTCAGCAGCTTGAAGAAATTGCTGAAGAGGATGATGAAGACTGGGATGACGACTGGGACGAAGACGACGAAGAAGGCGTTGAGTTCATTTACAAGCGTTAATTACTGATGACAAACGCCAAATAGCCTGATGCGCTACGCCTTATCAGCCTACAAGAGAATTGCAATATATCAATTTTGTAGGCCGAATCAGGCATTAACGCCGCATCCGGCATAAACAAAGCGCACTTTGTCAATAATCTGAAACCCCGACCATGCGCCGGGGTTTCTTTTTGACTAATTGTTCTGATAAATATCTTTATACAAGCGGCTTTCAAATCGCACTAACGGAATACGGCGATTACGCTGATCCGCCGGTTCTACCGCATAGCCAGAAAGATATTGTACGAACGCCATTCGTTGCCCGCTTGCCGTGGTGATGAATCCTGCCAGGTTATACACCCCTTGCAATGACCCTGTTTTCGCTGAGACTTTGCCATCCACGCCTGCCTGATGCAGACCTGCACGGTACTGTAACGAGCCGTCATAGCCCGCCAGCGGCAGCATAGAGATAAAGTTAAGCTCGTTGTCGTGTTGGGCGATATATTGCAGCACCTGCATCATGGTGGCAGGCGCAATCAGGTTATGGCGTGAAAGTCCCGAGCCGTCGGCAATAATCGTGTTGCCAATATCGACACCGGCTTGCTGGCGCAGGATCTGACGCACGGCGTCCGACCCGGCCCTCCATGTTCCTGGCACATTGAAGCGCGCATGGCCTATCATGCGGAAAACCGTATCGGCGATCATGTTGTCTGATTTTTTCAGCATAATCTTAAGCAGATCATGCAAAGGAGCCGATTGTTTACTGGCAACCACCGTTCCAGGTTCGTTAACCTGAGTCTGGCGCAGCAGTGTTCCGCTCCAGGTGATACCTGCCTGTTTTAACTCATCTTTCAGAATTGCACCGGCATAGCTGGCACCATCTTGCACCGCAAAGGCTAACGGGAGCGGCTCGGAACGTTGTGGCAGGCATCCAGTCAGCGTAAAGCGGTTCAGGTCGCCTGGCACGACATCCAGCTCACAGTATTGCGCTTCGGCAGAACCACGGGGGAGGGTGCGTACCTGGCTGAACATCGTAACGGGGTAATAAGATGCCACGCGTATAAAAGCCATATCACCGGGTTTTTGGGCGCTGTAGAGCGAGACGGAGAAGCAATTGCGGTCAACAATGGCAGCGGCGGGAGGGGCGCTAAAGCATTGTGTCATGTCATTCCATGGCCAGCCGGGAGCTTTATCATGACTGGCAAAAATAGAGGTATCTATGAGTACATTGCCATCGATTTGTGTGACACCAGATTTTTTCAGAGTCGCGACCATATTGCGAATATCCTGACGTTTTAGCGTAGGATCGGCACCAAATCGCGCCACTAAATCGCCTTTAAGCACTCCGTTTTCCACATTGCCTTTGGTTTCAAGCGTAGTGGTAAAACGAAAATCGGGGCCGAGTTGAATCAACGCCGCCAGCGCAGTGATTACTTTTTGCGTACTGGCGGGCAGCGCCATCTGCTGACTGTGGTAATCAATCGTGGGAGCAGACGCGCCGACTCTTTGCACCATCAGGGCAAGGTTGGCACCAGCGGGAAGCTGAGTAATGTACTCATCAACATTTGCGGCCTGGACACTGAACGCTATACAGCTGGTCAATCCGATGATAAATCTGGAAAATCGCATAATCTCGCGCTAACAACCTGGAATCGAGCCGTCATACTACGGCGCAACGCCCTATAAAGTAAACGATGACCCTTCGGGAACTTCAGGGTAAAATGACCATCAAAATGTGAATTGTAGCTGACCTGGAACCTGTTTCCGGGTCGGTATTTTTTTGCTTCTGGCCTGGTGAGGAGTTATGCCGGGCTGACCGAACAGCCGGGGTGGGTGGAGACTCGCCCCATCAGGAATATTCAAGAGGTATAACAAATGCAAGCTATTCCGATGACCTTACGCGGCGCTGAGAAACTACGCGAAGAGCTGGATTTTCTGAAATCTGTGCGCCGTCCTGAAATCATTGCTGCTATCGCGGAAGCGCGTGAACATGGCGACCTGAAAGAGAATGCTGAATACCACGCAGCGCGTGAGCAGCAGGGTTTCTGCGAAGGCCGTATCAAAGACATCGAAGCCAAGCTGTCGAACGCGCAGGTGATTGATGTCACCAAAATGCCAAACAATGGTCGCGTTATTTTTGGTGCTACCGTAACGGTGTTGAATCTGGATTCTGATGAAGAACAGACTTATCGCATCGTAGGCGATGACGAAGCTGACTTTAAACAAAACCTGATTTCTGTAAACTCGCCTATCGCTCGTGGCCTGATCGGCAAAGAAGAAGATGATGTTGTGGTCATCAAAACGCCAGGCGGCGAAGTGGAATTTGAAGTAATTAAGGTAGAATACCTGTAAGAATTACCCAATACTCAAAATGTTGATGTATTGTAAAGAAAGGAAAAAGGCCGCTATGCGGCCTTTTATCAACGAACAGAGCGTGGCATTTTGCTCTCCTGCCTGCGGAAAATCCCTCGTTTTACACAGAAAATGTGTGTAACTTTAGGATAATCTTAGCGTGGCAGCGAGATTTTACGTTCTTTAGTTGGGCGATAAAGCACCAGCGTTTTACCGATGACCTGTACATTACAGGCGCCGGTTTCGCGCACGATAGCTTCCACGATCAAGGTTTTAGTTTCGCGATCTTCTGTGGCGATTTTCACCTTGATGAGTTCATGGTGCTCTAACGCTTGTTCAATCTCGGCCAGCACCCCTTCGGTCAAACCATTACTGCCAAGCAGAACAACTGGCTTGAGCGGATGTGCCAGACCTTTCAGGTGTTGTTTTTGTTTAGTACTCAGATTCATCGTATTTTTTTGCTTACGTTGGGATTGAAAACGGGTCATTCTACCGCCATCTCCCATATATCACCAAACAGGCGCGTAAAAATTTACGCAATTGGTTACGATGAGTCATCCCAATGGGAAAGTTAAATGACAGGTAAGAAGCGTTCTGCCAGCTCTAGCCGCTGGCTTCAGGAACACTTTAGCGATAAATATGTTCAACAGGCACAGAAAAAGGGGTTACGTTCCCGTGCCTGGTTTAAACTTGATGAAATACAGCAAAGTGACAAACTCTTTAAACCGGGAATGACGGTTGTCGACCTTGGTGCTGCTCCGGGTGGTTGGTCACAATATGTGGTCACCCAAATTGGCGGCAAAGGCCGCATCATCGCTTGCGATCTTTTACCTATGGATCCTATCGTTGGTGTGGACTTTCTTCAGGGCGATTTTCGTGATGAACTGGTAATGAAAGCACTGCTGGAACGCGTAGGCGACAGCAAAGTTCAGGTTGTCATGTCCGATATGGCACCAAACATGAGCGGAACACCGGCGGTGGATATCCCCCGTGCCATGTATCTGGTGGAACTGGCGCTAGAAATGTGTCGTGATGTGTTAGCGCCGGGTGGCAGTTTTGTAGTGAAGGTGTTCCAGGGCGAAGGTTTCGATGAGTATCTAAGGGAAATTCGCTCCCTGTTTACGAAGGTCAAAGTTCGTAAGCCGGACTCTTCTCGTGCACGTTCGCGGGAAGTGTATATTGTAGCGACCGGGCGTAAACCCTAACCGGGATATTTCAGACGAAAGTTTGAAAGATGCTGGATATAGAGTATCCTGACGCTGTTTTTAACACAGTTGTAATAAGAGGTTAATCCCTTGAGTGACATGGCGAAAAACCTAATACTCTGGCTGGTCATTGCCGTTGTGCTGATGTCAGTATTCCAGAGCTTTGGGCCCAGCGAGTCTAATGGCCGTAAGGTGGATTACTCTACCTTCCTACAAGAGGTCAATAACGACCAGGTTCGTGAAGCGCGTATCAACGGACGTGAAATCAACGTTACCAAGAAAGATAGTAACCGTTATACCACTTACATTCCGGTTCAGGATCCGAAACTACTGGATAACCTGCTGACCAAGAACGTCAAGGTTGTCGGTGAACCGCCTGAAGAGCCAAGCCTGTTGGCTTCTATCTTCATTTCATGGTTCCCGATGCTGTTGCTGATTGGTGTCTGGATCTTCTTCATGCGTCAAATGCAGGGCGGCGGCGGTAAAGGCGCGATGTCGTTCGGTAAGAGCAAAGCGCGCATGTTGACGGAAGATCAGATCAAAACGACCTTTGCTGATGTTGCGGGTTGCGACGAAGCAAAAGAAGAAGTTGCCGAACTGGTTGAGTATCTGCGTGAGCCGAGCCGCTTCCAGAAACTGGGCGGTAAGATCCCGAAAGGCGTCCTGATGGTCGGTCCTCCGGGTACGGGTAAAACGCTGCTGGCGAAAGCTATTGCAGGTGAAGCGAAAGTTCCGTTCTTTACCATCTCCGGTTCTGACTTCGTAGAAATGTTCGTCGGTGTTGGTGCATCTCGTGTGCGTGACATGTTCGAACAGGCGAAGAAAGCGGCACCGTGCATCATCTTCATCGATGAAATCGACGCCGTAGGCCGCCAGCGTGGCGCTGGTCTGGGTGGTGGTCATGATGAACGTGAACAGACTCTGAACCAGATGCTGGTTGAGATGGACGGCTTCGAAGGTAACGAAGGTATCATCGTTATCGCGGCGACTAACCGTCCGGACGTTCTCGACCCGGCACTGCTGCGTCCTGGTCGTTTCGACCGTCAGGTTGTGGTTGGTCTGCCAGATGTGCGTGGTCGTGAGCAAATCCTGAAAGTTCATATGCGTCGCGTACCGTTGGCGCCAGATGTTGATGCGGCAATTATTGCTCGTGGCACACCAGGCTTCTCCGGTGCAGACCTGGCGAACCTGGTGAACGAAGCTGCACTGTTCGCCGCGCGTGGCAATAAACGTGTCGTTTCGATGGTTGAGTTCGAGAAAGCGAAAGACAAAATCATGATGGGTGCGGAACGTCGCTCCATGGTGATGACGGAAGCGCAGAAAGAATCGACTGCTTACCACGAAGCTGGTCATGCGATTATCGGTCGCCTGGTGCCGGAACACGATCCGGTGCACAAAGTAACGATTATCCCGCGCGGTCGTGCGCTGGGTGTGACCTTCTTCCTGCCTGAAGGCGACGCAATCAGCGCCAGCCGACAGAAACTGGAAAGCCAGATTAGTACCCTGTACGGCGGTCGTCTGGCAGAAGAGATCATCTACGGACCAGAACATGTTTCTACCGGTGCGTCGAACGATATTAAAGTTGCGACTAACCTGGCGCGTAACATGGTGACCCAGTGGGGCTTCTCTGAAAAACTCGGTCCGCTGCTGTATGCGGAAGAAGAAGGTGAAGTTTTCCTCGGTCGTAGCGTGGCGAAAGCAAAACATATGTCCGATGAAACCGCGCGTATCATCGACCAGGAAGTGAAGTCACTGATTGAACGTAACTACAATCGTGCGCGTCAATTGTTGAACGACAACCTGGATATCCTTCATGCGATGAAAGATGCACTCATGAAATATGAGACCATCGACGCACCGCAGATTGATGACTTGATGGCTCGTCGCGATGTACGCCCGCCAGCAGGTTGGGATGAGTCGGGAGCATCTAACAATTCTGACAATAATGGCACGCCAAAGGCACCGCGTCCGGTTGATGAACCACGTACGCCAAATCCGGGTAACACCATGTCAGAGCAGTTAGGCGACAAGTAAGTTCCCGCATCAGATGACTGTATTTGTACCGAAAACCCCGGGGCGTGCTCCGGGGTTTTTTCTTATCAATTCATACCAGGGATAACACCATGAAACTCTTTGCCCAGGGCACTTCACTGGATCTTAGCCATCCTCACGTGATGGGGATCCTCAACGTCACGCCAGATTCTTTTTCTGATGGCGGTACGCATAACTCACTGATTGATGCAGTGAAACATGCGAATCTGATGATTAACGCTGGCGCGACGATTATCGACGTTGGTGGAGAGTCCACTCGTCCAGGTGCAGCGGAAGTGAGTGTTGAAGAAGAGTTGCAACGTGTTATTCCGGTGGTTGAGGCAATTGCGCAACGATTCGAAGTCTGGATCTCTGTGGATACCTCCAAACCGGAAGTTATCCGTGAATCGGCGAAAGTGGGCGCTCACATCATTAACGATATCCGCTCCCTTTCCGAACCTGGCGCTCTGGAAGCGGCTGCGGAAACTGGTTTACCCGTATGCCTGATGCATATGCAGGGAAATCCAAAGACCATGCAGGAAGCCCCGAAGTATGACGATGTCTTTGCCGAAGTGAATCGCTACTTTATTGAGCAAATAGCACGTTGTGAGCAGGCGGGTATCGCAAAAGAGAAATTGTTGCTCGACCCGGGATTCGGTTTCGGTAAAAATCTCCACCATAACTATTCATTATTGGCGCGTCTGGCTGAATTTCACCATTTCAACCTGCCGCTGTTGGTGGGTATGTCACGAAAATCGATGATTGGACAACTGCTGAACGTGGGGCCGTCCGAACGCCTGAGCGGTAGTCTGGCCTGTGCAGTTATTGCTGCGATGCAGGGCGCGCACATCATTCGTGTTCATGACGTCAAAGAAACCGTAGAAGCGATGCGAGTGGTGGAAGCCACTCTGTCTGCAAAGGAAAACAAACGCTATGAGTAATCGTAAATATTTCGGGACCGATGGGATCCGTGGTCGTGTTGGGGATGCGCCGATCACACCTGATTTTGTGCTTAAACTGGGCTGGGCTGCGGGTAAAGTACTGGCGCGCCACGGCTCCCGTAAGATCATTATTGGTAAAGACACGCGTATTTCTGGCTATATGCTGGAGTCGGCGCTGGAAGCAGGCCTGGCGGCAGCGGGACTTTCCGCACTTTTTACCGGCCCGATGCCAACACCTGCAGTGGCTTATCTGACGCGTACCTTCCGTGCAGAGGCCGGGATTGTGATTTCCGCATCGCATAACCCGTTCTACGATAACGGCATTAAATTCTTCTCTATCGATGGCACCAAACTACCGGATGCGGTAGAAGAGGCCATCGAAGCGGAAATGGAAAAAGAGATTAGCTGCGTTGATTCGGCAGAACTGGGTAAAGCCAGCCGTATCGTTGATGCTGCGGGTCGCTATATCGAATTTTGCAAAGCCACATTCCCGAACGAACTTAGCCTCAGTGAACTGAAGATTGTGGTGGATTGCGCCAATGGCGCGACTTATCACATCGCGCCGAACGTGCTGCGCGAGCTGGGAGCGAATGTAATCGCCATCGGTTGTGAGCCGAACGGCGTAAACATCAATGCCGAAGTGGGGGCAACTGATGTTCGTGCGCTACAGGCACGCGTATTGGCTGAAAAAGCGGATCTCGGCATTGCGTTTGACGGCGACGGCGACCGCGTGATTATGGTTGACCATGAAGGCAATAAAGTCGATGGCGATCAGATCATGTATATCATCGCGCGTGAAGGCCTTCGTCAGGGTCAGCTGCGTGGTGGCGCGGTGGGTACATTGATGAGCAACATGGGGCTGGAACTGGCGCTGAAACAGTTAGGCATTCCATTTGCGCGTGCGAAAGTGGGCGACCGCTACGTACTGGAAAAAATGCAGGAAAAAGGCTGGCGTATCGGTGCAGAGAACTCCGGTCATGTGATCCTGCTGGATAAAACCACTACCGGTGACGGCATTGTTGCTGGTTTGCAGGTGCTGGCGGCGATGGCGCGTAACCATATGAGCCTGCACGACCTTTGCAGTGGCATGAAAATGTTCCCGCAGATTCTGGTTAACGTGCGTTATACCGCAGGCAGCGGCGATCCGCTGGAGCATGAGTCAGTTAAAGCCGTGACCGCCGAAGTTGAAGCGGCGCTGGGTAGCCGTGGGCGTGTGCTGTTGCGTAAATCCGGCACCGAGCCGTTAATTCGCGTGATGGTCGAAGGTGAAGACGAAGCGCAGGTCACCGAGTTTGCACACCGTATTGCTGATGCGGTAAAAGCGGTTTAATGCGATAACTAACTGGCTAAAAAGGCGGCGATTGTCGCCTTTGTTTTTCTTATGCACATCGATTTTGCTGTTTTTTTCCGCAGTTGATACAATGCAATAAAATTGCCCTTGCGAAGGTCATTCGCTTTGGTTAGTATTCACACCCGCTTCAGTGGGAAAGATTAAATTTTCTCGCTTTATTGGTTGAAGCATTGGTACGCGGCAACTCCGCAAGGAACAGGTTGATTATGTACGAAGCTCTTTTAGTAGTTTTCCTTATTGTAGCAATTGGCCTTGTTGGTCTGATCATGCTGCAGCAAGGTAAAGGCGCTGATATGGGAGCCTCCTTCGGAGCAGGCGCTTCCGCTACGCTGTTTGGTTCAAGTGGTTCTGGTAACTTCATGACCCGTATGACGGCTGTGCTGGCAACGTTGTTCTTCATCATCAGTCTGGTGCTGGGTAACATCAACAGCAACAAAACCAATAAAGGTAGCGAATGGGAAAATCTGAGTGCCCCGGCGAAAACCGAACAAACTCAACCAGCTGCTCCGGCTAAGCCGACCAGCGATATCCCGAACTAAGATAGTATCTGTGCTGAGGTGGTGGAATTGGTAGACACGCTACCTTGAGGTGGTAGTGCCCTAACGGGCTTGTGGGTTCGAGTCCCATCCTCAGTACCAATATTCCGAAAGAAAGACGCTGAAAAGCGTCTTTTTTTGTATCAGTGATCCGTCCTGAATAGCGTTAAACAATGTTTTCTGCATCATTGTTTTCTATAAGCGTTGCATAGGTTGTGATTACATAATTGTTGTAGATACAGTTTAAGAAGGCGTGAGCCTCTTCACTCCCGAAACAAAGAAGATTACCAACAGAGTCCAGTTAATGGCTTGCTCACTGTTTGTCCTAACTGTCATTCGATGCGGCGCCGATGCAAACCACCGTTTACGCCGGAGGAGTTAAGAGCATTGATGGATGCGCATAAATCAAATTTGTGAATGCTCACTCTTCACGCCAAAACCGCAAAATAACGTCAGCAAATTTGTCGGAAATAATTCCCCGACGGGCTGCCGAGCTAAAATGACTGCTTCGTAGCGCCGTTGTCCAGTTTTCTGGTGTTCGGTACGCTGAACCGTAATATCCCGTGCTTAAATCATCCGGATCTTCATCAGGCTCGTTCGTCAGCCCTCGTTCGTCTTGTTGCTGGAAGCCGACAAAAATAATATTGGCTAAGACATTCTTTTTATAATTGCCATAAATAGTTTCGTACGCATGAGGATAATTTTCTTTCCAGTACCAGGTGGTATCGCCGCAGAACCACGGAGCAGCGGAAGTGTTAGTATTCAGAAGCTGAGAACGGTACTGCTTTAAATCCTTCCGAAAAGCTTCAACCATATTATTAAAATATTGAGGGTGTAACGCGTAGTCACTCGTCATTAAGTCAAATTCGCCCTGCATCCAGCATACGCCGAGGAATTTATTCAGCGGATTCTTCGCCAGAGCAGCTCGCGTTCTGTTGACTAAATCCTGATACAGCGGAGTATCCGTTCCCCAACGACATGCATCATGGCTGGCTCCGTGTTGTTCTGAATATGTCCCTTCGCAGCCTGCGGTAAAAGCCGATCCGCCACGGCAACAAGGAACGATGAGAACGCCAGCATTATCAGGAATGAAGGGCAGTAATTTCCGCGCAATATGCAGTGCCTGTCCAACTGTACCGTATTGTGTTTGATGATTCGTTGCCAGAGGATGGTGATAATCCCGCATATCCTGAACATCGTGTGGGCAGTGAGTCAGTGGAATAATGTCATTAAATTGACATGACGGGCCACCGGGATGCGTCTGTGTAAATCTTGCCAGTTGTTTTATTCTGGAGTGAGGCGCATCTTCACTGTCTGGTAACGGGAGTCCTTCGCCATATGCCATGGCATTAGATTGACCGGCAACGGTAAGAACATAGTAATAATCGGGCGATGTTATCGTGTTCATATATATGCGTAATTGAAATGACAACGGGTGATGAGCCATTGAGCGCAGGGCTCCTTTGCTGGAGCCCTGAAAAGTTAGTTTTGCACAGTAACTTTATTATCTTTCACAGAGAGCAACACTGAGTCCGCCACAGCTTTGCCACCCGTAGTTTCACCGCCAATAATCAATAAATTATTATTCCAGGGCAATGATACTCCGTAGGCCCGACCTTGCGACAGTTCGCCAGATTTCTCCCATTTCCCGTTATGCCAAAGATGAATATCGGCGCTATACGATTTTTTCAGACCTTCATGCGCATAGTTCTTACCGTTCTGGTAATTTTCGCGTGAACCTTTGAATCCGGCTCCTCCGGCAAATATAAGAGAGTCATTGCTAATACCTGCAAAACCGCCAGCTACGCCATCCGGTGAGGAGACGGGAGAAAGTTTATTCCATTTTATGCCATTGCCGGTGAAATCAAGCTCAAATACAGCATCAGTTCGCAGCCCTGGTTTTGCTTCGCCATTAATAAGCCAGGTTTTATCACCATTATTTACTACCGCCGCACCAGCCGTGCCGTACCAAGGAGATTCGCCAGCGTAACTCCATTGCTGTGTATAGGGATCAAAAGACAACAGGAACTTATTAAAGAAATAATCTTCTGCTTTTTTGTCAAAATAGTGGGCATTGATTTTATCTATGGCCGCTGAATCTTTTCCAGCCGCCTTGAGATCTTCAAAATAGCCATTAAATATATTCTGGTTAACGCCGCCAGTAATATAGGCTTTGCCGTTGTGTACAAAGGTCACATGACCAGCCATGCCCATCGGTGCGTGCGACATTAATTTAACCCAGGTATTAGTTTTGGGATTATATTTGTGTACGTCGTTGAATACCTGAGTTAATCCCTCGCTGTTTTTACCAACACCGCCAAATACATATAAATTACCATCAATAAAGGCGGAGGTTGCTTGATCTCTCGCGCCAGCGGGGAATTCCGCCAGGGCTATCCATTTTTTATCTTTGGCTTGTGTATCCAGCTTGTACCATGCCGTACCTGCGCTACCTAAACCAATGTAGACAGTGTCATTATCAATTGCTCCAGTACCACTTTTAAATGGCACAGGAGTTTCCGGCAATACCGACGCGTTTGCGGCAAGTGAAGCCATCATGATAGCAAGTGCCGTTATTGTTTTATTCATTGTGACTGTCTCCTGTCTACTACAGTTTAAATGACACACCAATTCGATAACTGTTTTCCGATAAATTATCTCTGCCGTTGTAAACACCCTGACGGTCAAGGTAGTCATATTCTATGTATGGCGTAATATCGGGCGTCATATGGTATTGTAGAACAAATGCATTTTCCGTCGCCCATTTCTTATGGTTTGCATAGCGATAATCGTTTTGTTTGCTGTACAGCGTCGTTTGCCATGCGAAGGTGAAATCACTATTAATATTGTAAGTGACATATCCATCCCAACGATGAACGTTATCACGAGACATATCGCCAGATAAGTCTTGTTGCCGGTAAGCTTTCCAGTCGTAACGATAGCGAATGCCAAAATTGAGATCTTTTGTCGCATCCCAGGACAGTTTTACATATGGTCCATAGCGTGTGCCATTGCTGCTAAAATGGGTTAACATTCCAGGGCGCACGGTCCATTGATCATCAAGTTTAATCGCATAATTAACTTCAACCTGAACATCATTTAATGCGGCATTTTCCTTTTTATTATCATGAATGGTATTCCAGGTATTACTTTCCATGCTTGCCCACCATCCATTTTTCCACCCCTCACTGACTTTGAGTCGAGTTTCATAGGCATGGCTTCCACTACGATATCCACCACGCACATCCAGTGTTGCAGCCTGAGAAATTAATGGTGACGAAAAGCAGAGTAATAATACGCCAGAAAGTATTTTAGCCTTTTTCATAAATTTCACTCATTTGTAGAATACAGAAAGTAATACGAAGTCCGAATAAACAAATAGCATTTATGTTATGTGCTCTTTTTTGCCAGGCTTATAGCGTCATTGGCCACGGATAATTATTTTTTTTGTATAAGGTCTCCTGTGAGAAATTGTTTTCCACATAATTTAAGATAAACAGAGATCTGGATTAAATACCTGAGTATTAAATCTATTCTGATGTTTAATTGATTTTAATGTTCGTAAGCTATTTCACTCACTAAATCTATCTTTAGCCAGTGTCATAAAATGGATTGTTTGTTGATCTCATTTTCATACTCCTTTCAGACTGAAGTGCTCTTTCATCACCCGATAAGGGAGGACGCCAGGGATGTTTGTATTAGATTGCGAGAGAGTCGTCTTATTTATCTCTTGTGTGTACCTTTATACCTGTTATACCAGATCAAAAATCACGCAATCCATACAACAAAACCAGATTTGCAATTCGCGTCACAAAATATGTCGATATTTTTCGAAGGTAAAGTGTTATGTAAGGCCAGATGGTCATTGTCGACTGCCTTCGTGAAACAGATGCTATGTCATTAAGTCATTGTTTAATATTTATTTTTAATGGATGTCGACAGTGCCGGTTTACAAGCTAACTCCGAAAGCATGGTGAAAATGAGAGTTTATCCGCTATCCGATTGACAATAATTCTCACCATAAAATATGTTTTTACGTTCTGAGACTAAGGGCAACCTGGTATGTAGCAGAGGAGTTCCTGGCTCTGTCCTGGGCTGACTCGTTGATGTTCAGCACACTACAGGATGGGGGCAGTCAGTTATTTGCTGTATCGCCAGTAAAGAGCAGTGAGTAAGGAAAGATTAAGTTGAAGCAACACGCATATTTAATGCGAATGTAGATGAAAAAAGGTGCGAGCGGACTTCCCCCCATTTCTTTGGACAATATATGGCCTGGAAAGGGACGTAACAATCTCATAGTATGAGTTTACAAACCAAAGGATAATAATGGCTAGGGAACTAAGCATTAGCATGATAATAGCCACCTGAAAATTACGGAATTCCATTAAATAGCAATTTTGTGAAAAATGGAGTTGACTAATAATGTTATATGTGAGATGGCCTGTTGAACGAATATTAAATTTTGCTGAATTTTTTATGTTGATTTACTTGTTACAGAACATATCACGTGATATATAGATAAGATTAGTTACATTGATGATGAGGGTTATTATTAGATTCGTCTCAGATTGAAAATATATAAAAGACATATCATGCAAGAGCATAGCGTTTGTATGGCAAAATTATTATAAGTAGCTATCGCCATTCTATTTAAGTTCATTCAAAAGAGCTGGTTCACTTGCGTTAGCCATTAAGCAAACATTCGCTTTTATAAACATAATCAGGATTAAAATGTTGGATTATTGCTAACCCAGCACAGCTAGTGCGCGTCTGTAATTATAAGGGAAAACGATGAAGAATAAGGCTGATAACCAAAAAAGGAACTTCCTTACCCACAGTGAAATAGAGTCACTCCTTAAAGCAGCAAATACCGGGCCTCATGCTGCACGCAATTATTGTCTGACTTTGCTTTGTTTTATTCATGGCTTTCGGGCGAGTGAAATTTGCCGATTGAGAATTTCGGATATTGATCTTAAGGCAAAGTGCATATATATCCATCGATTAAAAAAAGGCTTTTCAACAACGCACCCGCTATTGAACAAAGAAGTTCAGGCTTTAAAAAACTGGTTGAGTACGCGTACTTCTTATCCACATGCTGAGAGCGAGTGGGTATTTTTATCACGCAAGGGGAATCCGCTTTCTCGTCAACAGTTTTACCATATTATCTCGACTTCAGGTGGTAATGCCGGGTTATCACTGGAGATTCATCCGCATATGTTACGCCATTCGTGTGGTTTTGCTTTGGCGAATATGGGAATAGATACACGACTTATCCAGGATTATCTTGGGCATCGTAATATTCGTCACACCGTCTGGTATACCGCCAGCAATGCCGGGCGTTTTTACGGCATCTGGGATAGATCCAGAGGTCGACAGCGTCACGCTGTTTTATAAAGATGGATGAGATGCCAGGGATGGTGTTAAAACCTACATTATACTTACGACATATCAATAATAATTAACCATTTATTAATTGATGTTATTGTTAGTGTGATTATTAATTATCATAATAAACATTAGCTTAACCATATCCATACAAAATACAATGGTTTATTTTATTCAAAATAAACAAACAAAATCATTCATAAATTTACATATCACTTATATTCTTCTCTTTTTGCACTTTTTTTCTTTATTTTTTAAGCAACTGGAAGTTAATCCGGTGCAATCTATTGTTATATTGAATTAAATCAATGAAAATAGATGTTATCACATCAGTGATATTTTATTTTTGTATGATATTTAATGTAATTGACTGATAACCACATAACTTTGTGTGTGATTATCTTTTTATCTATTGGGCTAATTTTGACCGTTTGAGGTTTCCTATAGGTATTCATTCAAATATATCTCAGTCAGGAGTAATACTATTGTGAGTAAACGTCGTTATCTTACCGGTAAAGAAGTTCAGGCAATGATGCAAGCGGTTTGCTATGGGGCAACGGGAGCCAGAGATTATTGTCTTATTCTGTTGGCATATCGGCATGGGATGCGTATTAGTGAACTACTTGATCTGCATTATCAGGATCTTGATCTTAATGAAGGTCGAATAAATATTCGCCGACTGAAGAACGGATTTTCTACCGTTCACCCGTTACGTTTTGATGAGCGTGAAGCCGTAGAACGCTGGACCCGGGAACGTGCTAACTGGAAAGGTGCTGACCAGACCGACGCCATATTTATTTCCCGTCGTGGAAGCCGACTTTCTCGTCAGCAGGCTTATCGCATCATTCGTGATGCCGGTATTGAAGCTGGAACCGTGACGCAGACTCATCCTCATATGTTAAGACATGCTTGCGGTTATGAACTGGCGGAGCGTGGTGCAGATACCCGTTTAATTCAGGATTATCTGGGGCATCGAAATATTCGCCATACTGTGCGTTATACCGCCAGTAATGCTGCACGTTTTGCCGGATTATGGGAAAGAAATAATCTTATAAACGAAAAATTAAAAAGAGAAGAGGTTTAATATAACTTGTTGATAATAAAATGAAAAAATAAAGAAATACAAGACAATTGGGGCCAAACTGTCCATATCATAAAAAAATTTCGTATTTTTTCTCAAGCATAAAAATATCAAAAAATGACAAAAACCAACTAACTGTTTGATATGTAAACTATTTATCTTGTAAATTAATTTCACATCACCTCCACTTTACGTAAAGATAACGTTTCTGTGTCTCGAAGAAACTTCCTCATTCTTCTCTCCAAAAACCACCTCATTCAATATAAAAATCTATAAATTAAAGTAATATCAGAATATAAAGCCAACAAATAAACTGAAAAGGTTCGTGCGCGATGCTTTCCTCTATGAGTCAAAATGGCCCCAAATGTTTCATTTTTTGGGGGGAAACTGTGCAGTGTTGGCAGTCAAACTCGTTTTCAAAACAAAGTGTACAGAACGACTGCCCATGTCGATTTATACGTAGATTTAAAAAGGAAAGCAGTATGAAAATTAAAACTCTGGCAATCGTTGTTCTGTCGGCTCTGTCCCTCAGTTCCACTGCGGCTCTGGCCGCTACCACGACGGTAAATGGTGGGACAGTTCACTTTAAAGGGGAAGTTGTTAACGCCGCTTGTGCGGTTGATGCGGGCTCTGTTGATCAAACCGTTCAGTTAGGTCAGGTTCGTACCGCATCGCTGGCACAAGAGGGGGCAACCAGTTCTGCCGTCGGTTTTAACATTCAGCTGAATGACTGCGATACCACTGTTGCAGACAAAGCCGCTGTTGCCTTCCTTGGCACAGCAATTGATGGAAATCATACCAACGTACTGGCTCTGCAGAGTTCAGCTGCGGGCAGCGCAACAAATGTTGGTGTGCAGATCCTGGACAGAACGGGTACTGCGCTGGCGCTGGACGGTGCGACATTTAGCGCACAAACAACACTGAATAACGGAACCAACATTATTCCGTTCCAGGCGCGTTATTTTGCAACCGGTACTGCAACCCCAGGCGCTGCTAATGCGGATGCGACCTTCAAGGTTCAGTATCAATAACCCACTCAGGTTTTAGGGAAGTCATTATGGGCAAGGATGCCCGCCCCTGCGCGATAAGAATAACGATGAAAAGGACGAAATTATTTCTAGTAGCGTCGTTACTGCCGATGTTTGCACTGGCCGGAAATAAATGGAACACCACATTGCCCGGTGGAAATATGCAGTTTCAGGGCGTCATTATTGCGGAAACTTGCCGGATTGAAGCCGGTGATAAACAAATGACGGTCAATATGGGGCAAATCAGTAGTAACCGGTTTCATGCGGTAGGGGAAGATAGCGCACCGGTGCCTTTTGTTATTCATTTACGGGAATGTAGCACGGTGGTGAGTGAACGAGTGGGCGTGGGGTTTCACGGTGTCGCGGATGGTAAAAATCCGGATGTGCTTTCCGTGGGTGAGGGGCCAGGGATAGCCACCAATATTGGCGTAGCGTTGTTTGATGATGAAGGAAACCTCGTACCGATTAATCGTCCTCCAGCAAACTGGAAACGGCTTTACTCAGGCTCTACTTCGCTACATTTCATCGCCAAATATCGTGCTACCGGGCGTCGGGTGACTGGCGGCATGGCTAATGCCCAGGCCTGGTTCTCCTTAACCTATCAGTAATTGTTAAGCAGATATTGTGATAACAGGAACAGGACAGTGAGTAATAAAAACGTCAATGTAAGGAAATCGCAGGAAATAACATTCTGCTTACTGGCAGGTATCCTGATGATCGTAGCAATGATGCTTGCTGGACGCGCTGAAGCGGGAGTGGCCTTAGGTGCGACTCGCGTAATTTATCCGGCAGGGCAAAAACAAGTACAACTTGCCGTGACAAATAATGATGAAAATAGCATCTATTTAATTCAATCATGGGTGGAAAATGCCGATGGTGTAAAGGATGGCCGTTTTATCGTGACGCCACCTCTGTTTGCGATGAAGGGAAAAAAAGAGAATACCTTACGTATTCTTGATGCCACAAATAATCAATTGCCGCAGGATCGGGAAAGTTTGTTCTGGATGAATGTAAAAGCGATTCCGTCAATGGATAAATCAAAATTGACCGAGAATACGCTACAGCTCGCGATTATCAGCCGCATAAAACTGTATTACCGCCCGGCTAAATTAGCGTTACCCCCCGATCAGGCCGCAGAAAAATTAAGATTCCGTCGTGGCGCCAATTCTCTGACGCTGATTAACCCGACACCCTATTACCTGACGGTAACGGAGCTTAATGCCGGAACACGGATTCTTGAAAATGCATTGGTGCCTCCAATGGGCGAAAGCACGGTTAAATTGCCTTCTGATGCCGGAAGCAACATTACTTACCGAACAATAAATGATTATGGCGCACTTACCCCCAAAATGAAGGGCGTAATGGAATAACGCAGGGGGATTTATTCGCCTGAATAAAAAGAATTGACTGCCGGGTGATTTTAAACCGGAGGAACAATGTCATATCTGAATTTAAGACTTTACCAGCGAAACACGCAATGCTTGCATAATCGTAAGCATTGTCTGGCTGGTTTTTTTATCCGGCTCTCTGTTGCCTGTGCTTTTGCCGCACAGGCACCTTTTTCATCTGCCGAACTCTATTTTAACCCGCGCTTTTTAGCGGATGATCCTCAGGCTGTTGCCGATTTATCGAGCTTTGAAAATGGACAAGAATTACCGCCGGGGACGTATCGTGTCGATATCTATATGAATAATGGTTATATGGCAACGCGTGATGTCACGTTTAATACGGGTGACAGTGAGCAAGGTATTGTCCCTTGCCTGACTCGCGCTCAACTCGCCAGTATGGGGCTGAATACGGCTTCTGTTTCCGGTATGAATCTGCTGGCGGATGATACCTGTGTGCCATTAACCTCAATGATCAATGACGCTACTGCGCATTTAGATGTTGGCCAGCAGCGGCTCAACATCACGATCCCTCAGGCATTTATGAATCAGCGCGCGCGTGGTTATATTCCACCAGAGTTGTGGGATTCAGGTATTAATGCCGGATTGCTCAATTATAACTTCAGCGGAAATAGTGTGCAGAATCGGGTTGGGGGTAACAGCCATTATGCATATTTAAATCTACAGAGTGGATTAAATATTGGTGCGTGGCGTTTACGCGACAATACCACCTGGAGTTATAACAGTAGCGGAAATTCATCAGGTAGCAAAAATAAATGGCAACATATTAATACCTGGCTTGAGCGCGACATCATTCCGTTACGTTCCCGACTGACGCTGGGTGATGGTTATACCCAGGGCGATATTTTCGATGGTATTAACTTTCGCGGCGCACAGTTGGCCTCCGATGACAATATGTTACCCGATAGCCAAAGAGGATTTGCCCCGGTGATCCACGGTATTGCTCGTGGTACTGCACAGGTAACTATTAAACAGAATGGGTATGACATTTATAATAGTACGGTGCCGCCGGGGCCTTTTACCATCAACGATATCTATGCCGCAGGTAATAGTGGTGACTTGCAGGTAACGATTAAAGAGGCTGACGGCAGCACGCAGATCTTTACCGTACCCTATTCGTCAGTCCCGCTTTTGCAACGTGAAGGGCATACGCGTTATTCCATTACGGCAGGAGAGTACCGTAGTGGGAATGCGCAACAGGAAAAACCCCGCTTTTTCCAGAGTACATTACTCCACGGCCTCCCGGCTGGCTGGACAATATACGGTGGAACTCAACTGGCGGATCGTTATCGTGCTTTTAATTTCGGTGTCGGGAAAAACATGGGGGTATTGGGGGCTCTGTCTGTGGATATGACGCAGGCTAATGCCACACTTCCCGATGAAAGTCAGCATGACGGACAATCGGTGCGTTTTCTCTATAACAAATCGCTCAATGAGTCAGGCACGAATATTCAGTTAGTGGGTTACCGTTATTCGACCAGCGGATATTTTAATTTCGCTGATACAACATACAGTCGAATGAATGGCTACAACATCGAAACACAGGATGGTGTTATTCAGGTTAAGCCGAAATTCACCGACTATTACAACCTCGCTTATAACAAACGCGGGAAATTACAACTCACCGTTACTCAGCAACTCGGGCGCACATCAACACTGTATTTGAGTGGTAGCCATCAAACTTATTGGGGAACGAGTAATGTCGATGAGCAATTCCAGGCTGGATTAAATACTGCGTTCGAAGATATTAACTGGACGCTCAGCTATAGCCTGACGAAAAACGCCTGGCAAAAAGGACGGGATCAGATGTTAGCTCTTAACGTCAATATTCCTTTCAGCCACTGGCTGCGTTCTGACAGTAAATCTCAGTGGCGACATGCCAGTGCCAGCTACAGCATGTCACACGATCTCAACGGTCGGATGACCAATCTGGCCGGTGTATACGGTACGTTGCTGGAAGACAACAACCTCAGTTATAGCGTGCAAACCGGCTATGCCGGGGGAGGCGATGGAAATAGCGGAAGTACAGGCTACGCCACGCTGAATTATCGCGGTGGTTACGGCAATGCCAATATCGGTTACAGCCATAGCGATGATATTAAGCAGCTCTATTATGGCGTCAGCGGTGGGGTATTGGCTCATGCCAATGGCGTAACGCTGGGGCAGCCGTTAAACGATACGGTTGTGCTTATTAAAGCGCCTGGAGCAAAAGATGCAAAAGTCGAAAACCAGACGGGTGTTCGTACCGACTGGCGCGGTTATGCCGTGCTGCCTTATGCCACTGAATATCGGGAGAATAGAGTGGCGCTGGATACCAATACCCTGGCTGATAACGTCGATTTAGATAACGCGGTCGCTAACGTTGTTCCCACTCGTGGGGCGATCGTGCGAGCAGAGTTTAAAGCGCGCGTTGGGATAAAACTGCTCATGACGCTAACCCACAATAATAAGCCGCTGCCGTTTGGGGCGATGGTCACATCAGAGAGTAGCCAGAGTAGCGGCATTGTTGCGGATAATGGCCAGGTTTACCTCAGCGGGATGCCTTTAGTGGGAAAAGTTCAGGTGAAATGGGGTGAAGGGGAGAATGCTCGCTGTGTCGCCGATTACAAACTGCCACCAGAGAGTCAGCAGCAGTTATTAACTCAGCTATCAGCTGAATGTCGTTAAGGGGACGTGATGAAAAGCAAACCTTTTTATCTTGTGTGCGCTTTTTTGTGGCTGGTTGCCAGTCACGCCAGGGCCGCAGATAGCACGATTACTATTCGCGGCTATGTCAGGGATAACGGTTGTAGTGTGGCGGCTGAATCAACCAATTTTACCGTTGATCTGATGGAAAATGCGGCGAAGCAATTTAGCAACATTGGGGCGACGACCCCGGTCGTTCCATTTCGTATTTTGCTGTCACCCTGTGGTAATGCCGTTTCTGCTGTAAAGGTTGGGTTTACTGGTGTTGCGGATAGCCACAATGCCAACCTGCTTGCACTTGATAATACGGTGTCAGCGGCCGCAGGGCTGGGAATACAGCTTCTGAATGAGCAACAAAATCAGATCCCACTTAATGCCCCATCGTCCGCGATTGCGTGGACGACCCTGACGCCGGGTAAACCAAACACGCTGAATTTTTACGCCAGGCTAATGGCGACACAGGTGCCTGTCACTGCGGGGCGTATCAACGCTACGGCAACCTTTACTCTTGAATATCAGTAACTGGAGATGCTCATGAAATGGCGCAAACGTGGGTATTTATTGGCGGCAATGTTGGCGCTCGCAAGCGCGACGGTACAGGCAGCCGATGTCACCATCACCGTGAACGGTAAGGTCGTCGCCAAACCGTGCACGGTTTCCACCACCAATGCCACGGTTGATCTCGGCGATCTTTATTCTTTCAGCCTGATGTCTGCCGGAGCGGCATCGGCCTGGCATGATGTTGCGCTTGAGTTGACTAATTGTCCGGTGGGAACGTCCAGGGTCACCGCCAGCTTCAGCGGGGCAGCTGACAGCACCGGATATTATAAAAACCAGGGAACCGCGCAAAACATCCAGTTAGAGCTACAGGATGATAGCGGCAACACATTGAACACCGGCGCAACCAAAACTGTTCAGGTGGATGATTCCTCACAATCAGCGCACTTCCCGTTACAGGTCAGAGCATTGACGGTAAATGGCGGAACCACTCAGGGAACCATTCAGGCAGTGATTAGCATCACCTATACCTACAGCTGAACCCGAAGAGATGATTGTAATGAAACGAGTTATTACCTTGTTTGCTGTACTGCTGATGGGCTGGTCGGTAAATGCCTGGTCATTCGCCTGTAAAACCGCCAATGGCACCTCTATCCCTATTGGCGGTGGCAGCGCCAATGTCTATGTTAGCCTTGCGCCCGCCGTGAATGTGGGGCAAAACCTGGTCGTGGATCTTTCGACGCAGATCTTTTGTCATAACGATTACCCGGAAACGATTACAGACTATGTCACACTGCAACGAGGCTCGGCTTATGGCGGCGTGTTATCTAATTTTTCCGGAACCGTAAAATATAATGGCAGTAGCTATCCTTTCCCTACCACCAGCGAAACGCCGCGCGTTGTTTATAATTCGAGAACGGATAAGCCCTGGCCGGTGGCGCTTTATTTGACGCCTGTGAGCAGTGCGGGCGGGGTGGCGATTAAGGCTGGCTCATTAATTGCCGTGCTCATTTTGCGTCAGACCAACAACTATAACAGCGATGATTTCCAGTTTGTGTGGAATATTTACGCCAATAATGATGTGGTGGTGCCCACCGGCGGCTGTGATGTTTCCGCTCGTGATGTCACCGTGACTCTGCCGGATTATCCTGGTTCGGTGCCGATTCCTCTTACCGTTTACTGTGCGAAAAGCCAAAACCTGGGGTATTACCTTTCAGGCACAACCGCAGATGCGGGCAACTCGATTTTCACCAATACCGCGTCGTTTTCGCCAGCACAGGGAGTCGGCGTACAGCTGACGCGCAACGGTACGATTATTCCAGCGAATAGCACTGTATCGTTAGGAGCAGTAGGGACTTCGGCGGTAAGTCTGGGATTAACGGCAAATTACGCACGTACTGGAGGGCAGGTGACTGCAGGTAATGTGCAGTCGATTATTGGTGTGACTTTTGTTTATCAATAAAGAAACCACAGGGCTTGCTAATGCTGGTACGCAATATTACGTGATGCGCTACGCTACCTACAAAACCTGCACGTTAGCCCTTTGTAGGCCAGATAAGACGCGTCAGCGTCGCATCTGGCATAAACAAGGCACACTTTGTCGACACTCCGAACTGAGCCTGCCAATGGCAGGCTCTGGTGTACTTTTACGCTACCATGCTGATAATCAACACAATAATCAGCCCAACTACGGAGTTGACCAGCTCCAGCAGACCCCAGGTTTTCAGCGTGTCTTTTACCGACAGGTCAAAATAACCTTTAAACAACCAGAAAGATGCATCGTTAATGTGGGTGAGGGTGTTGGACCCCGCAGCCGTCGCCAGCACCAGTAGCGCCGGATTCACGCCAACCAGCTGACCGGTTGCTGGATCAAGGATTGCAGCACTGATAATCCCGGCGGCAGTCATCGCCGAAACCACACCCTGACCGGTCGCCAGACGAATCAGTACGGTGATCAGCCACGCCATGATATACGGCGAAATATTACCATGCGACATCAACATGCCGATGGTGTCACCAATGCCGGTGTCGATGATGGTCTGCTTCAGCACGCCGCCCGCACCGATGATCAGAATCACCATCGCAATGCTTTTTACTGCGCTTTCAAAGGCGTTCATCACCCACTGCATATCGTGCCCGCGTGCAGTGCCAAAGAGTACGAATGCAACTACCATCGCAATAAACATCGCAATCGGTGAGGAACCAATAAAGTTAACCACTTCCCACGCAGGCGTGTCTTTTACCAGCCAGATATTAGCGATGGTGGTGGAGATCATAATGATCGCCGGGATCAGCGGCACCAGAATCGAGATGCCGAAAGAAGGCAGATTGTTCATATCTACCGGTTGATCTGCTTTCAGAAATGACGGTGTCGGTCGCTCAAGATTACCGAGGAACTTTGGCAGGATCAGGCCAGCGCAAATTACGCTTGGGATCGTCACCAGCACGCCATAGATATAAACCATCCCCATATCCGCGCCATAAGCATTTACCAGCGCCACCGGACCCGGCTGCGGCGGGAACAGTGAATGTGCGGTGGTGGCAGCCGCTACTGCCGGAATAGCCAGTTTCAGGAACGGGATTTTAGCTTCGGCTGCAATCACGATCACCAGCGGTGCCAACATGATAAAGGCCACTTCATAGAACATCGCCAGACCGAAAATCAGGCCGATGATAATCACCGATATCTGAACATAGCGCAGACCGAGGCGCGCCAGCAGCGTGTGCGCTATCTGGTGTGCTGCGCCCGAGTCGACCATCAATTTACCGATGACCGCACCGAATACCACGATGATCGCCAGTTCCCCCAGCGTGTTGCCGAAGCCTGCTTTCATGGTGTGCAGCAGCGACATTAAGTCCATACCCGCCAGCATCCCGACAGACAACGCCGCCACCAACAAAGCTACCATCGAGTTGATCTTGAACCTCAAATTCAGTACCAGCATCAGGCCGATACCGAAGACGACCCAAAGAATGTTAAGCACATGCATAAAGTTTTACCTTACCTGGTTGAACCATTGTTATTTTGGGCGACATGTTATGTAAATTGGTCAACCATTGTTGCGATGAATATCACATACCCTGATCAATAACCGTTGTTTACCCTTTGCTGTAATTTGCAACAACCGGCGGGAGAGTAGATTTCTTGTGATGTGGTTAACCAATTTTAGAATCCGGGTTGACATGTCTTACCAAAAGGTAGAACTTATACGCCATCTCATCCGGTGCGACGCCACGGCTGTGGTCTGGTTGTTCATCCGGATACCTAAACAACTCCGGGGTTCCGCGTCTCTTCGCTGTGGAACCCACTATGTGAAAGAGGAAAAATCATGGAACAGACCTGGCGCTGGTACGGCCCAAACGATCCGGTTTCTTTAGCTGATGTCCGTCAGGCGGGCGCAACTGGCGTGGTTACCGCGCTGCACCATATCCCGAACGGCGAAGTATGGTCCGTAGAAGAGATCCTCAAACGCAAGGCTATCGTTGAAGACGCGGGCCTGGTGTGGTCTGTCGTGGAAAGCGTGCCAATTCACGAAGATATCAAAACCCACACTGGCAACTATGAGCTGTGGATCGCTAACTATCAGCAGACTCTGCGCAACCTGGCGCAGTGCGGCATTCGCACCGTGTGCTACAACTTCATGCCGGTGCTTGACTGGACCCGTACTGACCTCGAATACGTACTGCCGGACGGCTCCAAAGCCCTGCGTTTCGACCAGATCGAATTTGCTGCGTTTGAAATGCACATCCTGAAGCGCCCAGGCGCGGAAGCGGATTACACCGAAGAAGAAATTGCTCAGGCAGCAGAACGTTTCGCCACCATGAGCGATGAAGACAAAGCGCGTCTGACCCGTAACATCATTGCTGGTCTGCCGGGTGCGGAAGAAGGTTACACCCTCGACCAGTTCCGTAAGCACCTGGAGCTGTACAAAGATATCGACAAAGCCAAACTGCGCGAAAACTTTGCCGTCTTCCTGAAAGCCATTATTCCGGTTGCCGAAGAAGTCGGCGTGCGTATGGCGGTTCACCCGGACGATCCGCCGCGCCCGATCCTCGGCCTGCCGCGCATCGTTTCCACCATTGAAGATATGCAGTGGATGGTTGACACCGTAAACAGCATGGCGAACGGTTTCACCATGTGCACCGGTTCTTACGGCGTGCGTGCTGACAACGATCTGGTTGATATGATCAAGCAGTTTGGTCCGCGCATTTACTTCACCCATCTGCGTTCCACCATGCGTGAAGATAACCCGAAAACCTTCCACGAAGCGGCGCATCTGAACGGTGACGTTGATATGTACGAAGTGGTAAAAGCGATCGTTGAAGAAGAACACCGTCGTAAAGCGGAAGGCAAAGAAGACCTGATCCCGATGCGTCCGGATCACGGTCATCAGATGCTGGACGACCTGAAGAAGAAAACCAACCCAGGTTATTCCGCGATTGGTCGTCTGAAAGGCCTGGCCGAAGTTCGCGGTGTCGAACTGGCGATCCAGCGCGCTTTCTTTAGCCGTTAATATCCACCGGCATGGCTGCGCGCCGTGCCGGTTCCTTCTTCCTTGCCGTCACTCTCTGAAGACGGATTCTGGAGTTTACGATGACTACTATTGTTGACAGCAATCTGCCGGTTGCCCGCCCGTCATGGGATCATTCTCGTCTGGAATCACGCATTGTGCATCTCGGTTGCGGGGCGTTTCACCGCGCGCACCAGGCGCTGTACACCCATCATCTGCTGGAAAGTACCGACAGCGACTGGGGTATCTGCGAAGTTAACCTGATGCCAGGTAACGACCGCGTGCTGATCGAAAACCTGAAAAAACAGCAACTGCTGTACACCGTGGCGGAAAAAGGCGCAGAAAGCACCGAGCTGAAAATTATCGGTTCGATGAAAGAAGCCCTGCACCCGGAAATCGACGGTTGCGAAGGTATTCTCAACGCGATGGCGCGTCCGCAGACGGCGATTGTCTCCCTGACGGTCACGGAAAAAGGCTACTGCGCCGATGCGGCGAGCGGTCAGCTGGATCTCAATAACCCGCTGATCAAGCACGATCTGGAAAACCCGACCGCGCCGAAGTCCGCGATTGGTTACATCGTAGAAGCCCTGCGTCTGCGTCGTGAAAAAGGGCTGAAAGCGTTTACCGTGATGTCCTGCGACAACGTGCGTGAAAACGGTCATGTGGCGAAAGTTGCCGTTCTGGGGCTGGCTCAGGCGCGTGACCCGCAGCTGGCGGCATGGATTGAAGAGAACGTCACCTTCCCGTGCACCATGGTTGACCGCATCGTTCCGGCGGCGACGCCAGAAACCTTACAGGAAATTGCTGACCAGCTGGGTGTTTACGACCCGTGCGCCATTGCCTGCGAACCGTTCCGTCAGTGGGTGATTGAAGATAACTTCGTTAATGGTCGCCCGGACTGGGATAAAGTGGGCGCACAGTTCGTTTCGGACGTTGTACCATTCGAAATGATGAAACTGCGTATGCTGAACGGCAGCCACTCTTTCCTGGCATACCTCGGTTACCTCGGCGGCTATGAAACTATTGCCGACACCATGACTAACCCGGATTATCGCAAAGCGGCCTTTGCCCTGATGATGCAGGAACAAGCGCCAACGCTGTCGATGCCGGAAGGTACAGACCTGAACGCCTATGCGACGCTGCTGATCGAGCGTTTCAGCAACCCGTCTCTGCGTCACCGTACCTGGCAGATTGCGATGGACGGTAGCCAGAAGTTACCGCAGCGTCTGCTGGATCCGGTGCGCCTGCACCTGCAAAACGGCGGTAGCTGGCGTCACCTGGCGCTCGGCGTGGCGGGCTGGATGCGCTACACCCAGGGTGTGGATGAGCAAGGCAACGCCATCGACGTAGTTGATCCGATGCTGGCTGAGTTCCAGAAGATCAACGCGCAATATCAGGGAGCAGAACGCGTAAAAGCCCTGTTGAGCCTGAGCGGTATTTTTGCCGATGATCTGCCGCAGAATGCCGACTTTGTTGGTGCGGTGACGGCGGCATATCAGCAACTGTGCGAGCGCGGCGCGCGCGAATGCGTGGCTGCACTGTAACTGACTGATTCCCCGACAGACTTACTGGTCAATCAAACTCATATTTGGTTGACCAGTTTTCGTTTTTTTGCCCACCTGTACGTGCCAACTTCCAGTGCTAATGGTATAGTTTGTCATTAACGATCAACGTAAGATCGCCCGATGCGCACGCTTATCGAGCCTGGGTATCAATCACAACTTATTGAATACGCACTCTTTGTTGGCCGGATAAGGCGTTCACGTCGCATTCGGCAATAATTTGATTAACCGCACCTAACGGACACAACACCATGAAATCTGCCACCTCTGCGCAAAGACCTTACCAGGAAGTCGGGGCGATGATCCGCGATCTGATCATCAAAACACCGTACAATCCTGGCGAACGACTGCCGCCGGAGCGTGAAATCGCAGAAATGCTCGAGGTCACGCGTACTGTGGTGCGTGAGGCGTTGATCATGCTGGAGATCAAAGGGCTGGTAGAAGTGCGGCGCGGTGCCGGTATTTATGTTCTTGATAGCTCAGGCAGCCAGAACACAGACAACGCAGATGCCAACGTCTGCAATGACGCCGGTCCTTTTGAGCTGTTACAGGCGCGTCAGTTACTGGAAAGTAACATCGCGGAATTTGCCGCTTTGCAGGCCACCCGCGAAGATATCGTCAAAATGCGCCAGGCATTGCAACTGGAAGAGCGTGAGCTGGCTTCCAGCGCGCCGGGCAGCAGTGAAAGCGGCGATATGCAGTTTCACCTCGCTATCGCGGAAGCGACCCATAACAGTATGCTGGTGGAGCTGTTCCGGCAGTCCTGGCAGTGGCGGGAAAACAATCCGATGTGGATCCAGTTGCACAGCCATCTGGATGACAGCTTGTATCGCAAAGAGTGGCTGGGCGATCACAAACAGATCCTCGCCGCGTTAATCAAAAAAGACGCCCGTGCGGCGAAGCTGGCAATGTGGCAGCATCTGGAAAATGTGAAACAGCGCCTGCTGGAGTTTTCCAATGTTGACGATATCTATTTTGACGGCTATCTCTTCGACTCCTGGCCGTTGGATAAAGTTGACGCCTGACCCTTTATTTCTGGTGCAAAGTTGAGCAGCTTTGCACCAGGCCTTTTAGCCACGTAATAACCGATATTATTAATAATAAACGATGAGTAATTTAATAATTACTTATTACATGTCTTTTATAAACATTATATATCTATTTAAATCTGAGTGATTATTCGGAATAATCAAAATATATTGGTTTGTTTCTGTCTGGTTTAGTGACTTTTATCAAATTATATCTTCTTAAATAAAAAGTAAGTGGATCTTCATTTCTGTTCAGGGTCTTATACTTTGCGGGCAAGAATCAAGCCTGTTATCAGGCACGGATGCGATGAGCAAAAAGGAATGACTATGGAAAATGAGCATCAACCCAGTGGTGTCAAGCCGTCAGGGCAAGATATCGATGCCGCTAAACGTCAGGAGTGCGCAAAATGATGCGCCAATTACTTCAGACCGTATTACCTGAAAACACAGGCAGCAATACATCATCGCTGCGTGATTCCGTATGTCGGGATCTCTTTCAACTTTTCAATTCTCCTCACTCACCGCTACCCGCATTACTTATTTCAGGTATGCCACAGTGGCAAGGGGATAATCAGAGCGACAAACATCTCCAGAGCTGGTATTGCCGCCAGTTGCGTTCCGCTCTTTTATTTCATGAACCACGTATTGCTGCATTGCAGGTGAGTCTGAAAGAAGCATATTGCCACGATCTGACGATCAGTCTGGAGATGATGCTGTACCACGACGATGAACCGCTGACGTTTGAGCTGGTCTGGCAGCATGGTGGTTGGTACAGTGCGACGGTGGGGAAAGTCAGCTAAATACCATCTTCTGCGTTTTACTCTGTCAGCCGTCCGAACGGGCATCCTACGTCCATTCGTGCGGCTGACAACCGCTTATGCAGTTTCAAACGTTCCTTTCACGCACGCCTTGCCGTCTTTGACCATCAGTTTGCCGTGAGCGTACACCTGCGCAATGCGCAGTTCCGGTGTCATAACCAGCAAATCCGCGTCATTGCCGGGCTGAATTTCGCCTTTCCCGGTCAGGTTGAGGAAACCGGCGACGCTGCTGGTGAGTGGACGCACGGCATCGCTGATACTGAAACCGTAGTCTTTGACCAGCACTTGCACGGTTTCCAGCAACGTCTCAAAACCGGCAACGCCGATATGCGTTAAATTCCCCTCGTCGTCAAAGAACGGCTGGCTACCGTTGCCGTCGGAGCTGAGGGTGATGCGAGCCAGCGGAATACCCGCCTGAACGGCGCGGGCAATCCCTTCGGCAGGGGCGACCGGTTCGTCAATGCTGCTGGTGATGTCGATGGTGCCGCCTTTCAGGGCGAACTCCAGCGCCTGTTCAAACAAAGGAACGTTGCGGTTAACGTGCGTCGGCAGCAACTTGCTGATTGGCACATCGCAATTTTCCAGGAGATCATAGATAGGCTGTAGCGCCTTTTTGCTGTCGCCCATGTGGAACACGGTGACGCCAGGTTTACCACCGAGCAAGCCACCAACGCGGGACTCCGCCGCCATATTGGCCAGATGATAAACATCCGGCGCGGCAGACCGGTGGTCGGAGATGGCGCATTTCACGCCAATCACGCGATCGATAATCGCCACGTCTTTTTCCACGGAACCCGTAATAGTGCGGGAAGGAACATGATAAGCGCCGGTCAGCATCCAGGCGCTGATGCCTTCTTCATTGAGCGCACGGGTCTTGGCGAGCAGGGATTCCGGGTGGCGAGAGATAGAGTCGGTGCCCAGCAGACCAACCACTGACGTGACGCCCGCTTCCGTCAGGCGACTTAGCGCCACTTCCGGCGTGCGTGTCGTGGGACCAGCTTCGCCGCCGCCGCCAATCAAATGGACGTGTTGATCAATAAAACCAGGGCAGAGGATCTGCCCACTGAGATCGACAATCGTGCAGTCCGGTACGATGTCAGAAGGGATATTGCTGGCAACGGCGATAATCTTGCCGTTAGCGACGAGGACATCGCAAACGCCCCGATCTTCCGGCGCATACAAATGCGCTCCCTGCAGCAGGATGAAACCGGCTGCGGAATAATCAATCATGTAAACTCCTTGTTAAACAATAATCTGCATAACCCAGATCGACAGCAATGCGTTAATCGCGCAGACCGTAATGATATGCAGATAGCATTTAGCATTCACTTCGGCTGTCTCCAGGCTGCGACCGACATTTTGCACCGGGTTGGCCATTAAATACATTGCGGGCAGTAAAACGGTGACATCATGGCCGGTTAACGCGCCTGCGGTCGCATGGCTGACAGCAACGCCGATGCGCTGCCCGTGGCTAAAAGGACAGCGGCAATCCCCACAACGTTTTTGTATCTGCGTGTTGCTACGTGTTTTTTGCAGAGTGGAAAAACAGGATTGAGTTGCAGAAAATTCATAAACCCAGTGACAATGACGTAGCTGAATAAAAACAGGAAATACAGGGAAGAAGACAAAATGGCAAAGTATGGCGAAAAAGAGTTGGCAGATACGAGTAAGTTTTTAAGTTTTGTCCTCCGACATAAACCAGAGGCGATTGGCATCGCGCTGGATCGTGAAGGATGGGCGGATGTCGATAAACTCATACTCTGTGCACAAAAAGTGGGCAAGCGGTTAACCCGTGCCTTACTGGATGTCGTTGTCGCCACTAGCGATAAAAAGCGTTTTAGTTATTCGAATGATGGTAAGTGCATTCGCGCTGTTCAAGGGCATTCGACCTCGCAGGTCGCCATTGCCTTCACCGAAAAAACACCGCCACAATTTCTCTACCACGGTACGGCAAGTCGCTTCCTTGAGGCGATAAAAAGTCAGGGATTGATTGCAGGGGAGCGTCATTACGTGCATCTCTCTGCTGATGAAGCGACAGCTCGCAAAGTAGGAGCCAGACATGGATCGCCGGTTATCTTAACCGTCAAAGCCGAAGAAATGGCGAAACGAGGAATACCTTTCTGGCAAGCGGAAAACGGGGTCTGGCTGACAGCAACTGTTGCGGTTGAGTTTCTTGACTGGCAAGGGAAATACTGAGGCGCTCTTCTCTGGTATGGTGGGGAGAAAAATCCCCCCTTATGAAGTCGCCGTTTGCAGCTTAAATAATTGCACTGTGCTGATGAGCGCGGCAACAAACAGCGCCGCTGCGCCACAAAGCGTGGAGTTGGCGAGTGCCGACGTTCCGTTGCCGAGCATACTGGTCAGCGCCGGGCCGAGAATTTGCCCGATGCCATAAATAAGCGTCACAAAGCCTAACAGGTTGAGATTTCCCGGCACACTAAGCTGGCGGGCGATGGTCATCACCAGCGAGGTCGTGCCCATAAAGGTGCCGCCAAAGCCAATACTGCTGATGATGAGTAATAAAGGAGAGCTGCTGGCGAGGGTTAACAGCACGCAGATAGCCTGTACCAACAAATTCGCCGTCAGGCAGGGTAACGCCCCCCAACGTTTTGCTGCCCACAACCAGCCAAAGCAGCCTGGCACAATCGACAAGCCGACCAGCGTCCAGAGATGGGCGGTCAGTAATGGCAGGCCAGCATCTTTCGCCATGAGCGGCAGATAAGTGGCAACGATGATATAACCAAAACCCGCCAGACCGTACAGAATAGCCAGCAACCACCAGCTCATGGGTTGTTGAGTGGTTTTTGCTAACGGCGTTGGCGCGATGGTGTGTTTTTTCGAAGGAAGCAAAAGCGCCAGTACAATCAATATCATGCCAGAAAGCGCCCCGGCACCTTGCCATAGCGTTTGCGAGGAGAGGGAAAAATGCAGCCCAGCCAGCACATATTCATTGCCTAGCGCGATACCAACACCAACGCCAGAAAACAGTGCCGCAAGTACAAAAGGATGGCGGGTATGTTGCATGATGAGCGTCGAGCCGAAAATCAACATCCCGGCGCTGGCGATGCCTGCCAGAAAGCGAATCAACAACACCAGAATAAACGACGGCAACCACGCCATCGCAAGGATCAACAATCCGGTTGCCAGGGCGCAAGCCAATAAAAACGGGCGCAGACGTGAGGGTAAATGAAATGCGCCGAATGAAAACAACAGGCTTCCAGCCAGATACCCAGCGTAGTTGCCGCTGGCAATCCACGACAGTTCGCTAAATGAAAACTGCCCCTCCGCCAGCATAACTGGCAGCATCGGCGTATAAAGAAAGCGACCTAACCCCATACCTAAGGTCAGAACCAGCATCCCGAAAAGCGCGGTGCTGAAGGAAAAGCGTTCTACGGGATGCGATGACGGGGACATGTTTTACCTTGCTTGTCTTTTTGTAATTAACAAGTTAATAACAAAAAGGTGAAACATGCCAGTCTGTTAATGTGATGATGTAGGGGTAAAGCGATAAAAACGATTCGGTTCGCCAACGATATAAATATTGCCAGAGGCATCCATCGCAATCCCTTCAGCCTGTTTGATGTTATGTGACAAACCCCGGCTGCCTTTGGTTAGTGACATTTCACCGATAACCTCGCCAGCCAGCGTTACTTCCTGGAGTGCGCGTGATTCATGAGACAGCACCAGAAGCGTATTTTTTTGTTGGTTAAATTCTGCGCCGGACACATCATCTAAAGTAAATTGACGTTGTAGTTCCTGGTCTTTGCTGATGTGCAATTCATTGCTACTTAGTAGCCCGTTAACTTTGTAGACCTCAATCGGATTTTTCTCTTTAAAAAACCAGAAAGTGTGATCCTGGCGAGAATAGGCCAGCCCTTCAAAACCACTATTGGTTGGCGTTTTCTGCAACGGAATTTTTATTTTTTTGAGGATTTTCACTTCTGAATTTTCATTAAGTGAAATCACATAAATGGCATAATCGCGTTCATCACTGATGACGAACTTATTATCACCAATATATTCGATCGTCTCGAGATCTTTCACAAAATCCAGAGGAATGGTGCGGAGCAAATCCCCATTAGTGGTCATTTCAACAATCGCCGCAGGCTTATTGATAGTGCTAAACAGGGTATTACTCTGCGCAGACCAGGTCAGTGAGGAGATATTATTCGTTACACCTGCAATCTCTTTACCATCAATATTAACGTGGTAATTTTGAAACCCTGCGGGATAACTGCTTTTGCGCGCGCAAGATTGCACGAAGAAAACACACACTGCGACAATGGCAAAAAGAATAATAATGCTGATACGTTTACTTAACGAAAACCTTTTTGTCATGGCATTTCCATCCAAGAAAATCAATAAGATATCGATAAGTATACGTAGCGATCTTAATGAATCCTTAACGCGGAGTCAGATCGTAATGTGCAATGCATTTCCAGTCGCAATCTTTCCTCCCATTGCTGACGAATGCGGGCAGTCATCGCATTCAGTTCGTTGCGCAATGACAAAGATTGCGCAGGCTCTTTCTCTGCTTCTCCGAGAGTTTCAGCTCAGGTGGAGCAAACGCACCGCAGGCAGTGTGCATCTTCTGCGGCATAAACGTGCAGTAAGTGCCGACCAGCGGAATGACGCACTTTGGAGAACTGCTCGAAAATGGCGGGTAGAACGGTGACAAATGGCATGATTTTCCTCCCCGTACACAGGAGACAATGAAAAAGGCCACATTATTACCATGATTTAAGTGTGCTTTATCTGCTCTCTCTCGCGGTTAAAAATTGCCGAGGGGTAACAAAGTCGGGATTTGCGATAAAAGATACAGTATCAATCCAATACAACCACCAACCAGCGTACCGTTGACGCGGATAAACTGGAGATCTTTGCCGATATTTAACTCGATTTGCCGTGACATATCCCGCGCATCCCAGCTTTTCACCGTGTCAGTAATGTGGCGTGTCAGGAATGCCGAAAACTCTGGTGCGACGCGGTGCGCGGCCTGTTCCAGATGACCATTTAATGACGCCCGCAAGGCGTCATCGGCAATTAACGTCTCGCCAAACCATTGACCCGCCCGCGCGATACGCTCCTTCACGCGAGAATCTTCGCTATTGATATCGGCCTTCAACCATTCCCGCAAATCCCCCCACAATTCACCGAGATAGCGATTAAACGCTTCATCTTCTTTCAGATACGCTTTGATATTGTCGGCGCGCGCCGCCATTTCGGGATCGTTTTTTAGCTTGTCGATCAGCGCAAAGGTGGCGCGATCAAACGCATGGCGGATCTGATGCGCGCGATCGCGGCTGATATCGTCAAGCAAGGAATTTACCGCATCGGAAACCAGCTCCGCACTGTGTTCACCCAGCCATTCAGTTGGCAAAATTTTCGCTTTCAGCGGATGTTCGTTCTCCAGCCAGCGGACGATCTGCTGGGCGATAAATTTGCGTGATTTATCGCGCTGGAGCAGGGCGATCAGTTGTGCGATCAGAGTATCCAGCAGCACCTGATGACGATCGTTTTTGGTCATGCTCTCCAGCATTAACGCACTGGTGCCGGAAAGATCCACTTTATCAATCGCCCGATGCACCGCGCGCTTAAGCAGACGCTGAATACGTGCATCATCGGTAAGTTCGAGAAAACCACTCATGATCTGCAACAGATGCTGCCCAACGCGGTGGGCGTTTTCCGGCTGACTAAACCAGTTGCCGATTAACAATGCCGGTTCATGACGACGAATCAACGCCACCAGGGATTGGGTATCGAGAAATTTTTCCTGTACGAACTGCCCGAGATTTTCGCCAATCCGGTCTTTATTACGCGGGATAATCGCCGTATGGCGAGAAATAATCGGAATCGGCACGCGGCGAAACAGCGCCACCACCGCAAACCAGTCAGCCAGAGCGCCGACCATTGCCGCCTCCGCAATCGCCTTCACGCCGCTCACCCAAAAATTGGGGGGCAAAAAAAGCGTAACGATAAAAGTCGCGGCAGCAACGAGCAGTAAAGAGAGCGCCAGCATTTTGGCGCGTCGGAGTTCAATGATTTTATTCATATCGTAAGAATAGAGCCTGACGGCAGGTTCACGCAAAAATCGAGACGCCTTCCAGAAAAATGTATCGCTTGCAGGAGAACAAAAATAGCCTGGAAAGCGCCTCGGGGAATGGGAAATTACCGGATGTGAGCGGAATTAGGAATCGCTAAAGTCGGGCTATCTCTTCAACAGGTGACGGATCGCCATGACAAACTTCACGACCAGCACGCCGCATGACGCATTATTTAAATCTTTTCTCACGCACCCTGACACCGCGCGGGATTTTATGGAGATCCATTTACCTAAAGGGCTGCGTGAACTGTGCGATCTCGATACCTTAAAACTGGAATCAGCCAGCTTTGTCGATGAAAAACTGCGGGCGCTGCACTCCGATATTTTATGGTCGGTAAAGACCCGCGAAGGCGATGGTTATATCTACGTGGTGATTGAACATCAGAGCCGCGAGGATATTCATATGGCCTTTCGCCTGATGCGATATTCCATGGCGGTGATGCAGCGCCATATCGAGCATGATAAACGCCGACCACTACCGCTGGTCATTCCGATGCTGTTTTATCACGGTAGTCGTAGTCCTTACCCCTGGTCTTTGTGCTGGCTGGACGAATTTGCCGACCCGATTACCGCTCGGAAACTTTATACCGCCGCGTTCCCGCTGGTGGATATCACTGTGGTGCCGGACGACGAGATTGTGCAGCATCGCAGAGTCGCCCTGCTGGAGTTGATCCAAAAGCATATTCGCCAGCGCAATATGATGGGGCTGATTGATCAACTGGTAGCATTACTGGTTACAGAGTGCGCTAATGACAGCCAGATAACCGCGCTGTTAAATTACATTTTACTGGCTGGTGATGAAGCGAGTTTTGAAGAATTTGTCAATGAGCTTGCCAGGCGAATGCCACAACACAGGGAGCGAATCATGACGATTGCAGAGCGAATTCATAATGCGGGATGGCTGTTGGGGAGGGAAGAAGGGAGGATTGAAGGTAAAGAAGAAGGGGAACAGCGCCTTCTCCGATTGTTTTTGCAGAATGGTGCAGATCCTGAATGGATACAAAAGATTACCGGACATTCATTAGAGCAAATACAGGCATTAGAACAGCCCTTGCCTGAAAGAAAGCGCGCTCCATGGATCGAGTACTAATCAGAGATTGATGACAAACGCCAAACTTCCTGATGTGCGCTACGCTTATCAGGCTTACATAGCCCATGCAATATATTGAATTTGCAATATTTTGTATGCCGGATAAGGTGCTCGCGCCACATCCGGCATGAACAAAGCGCACTTTGCCTAAGCCATGCCGGAACGTGGCGATGACCTGGCAGAGACAAAACGAGCCACAGGCTATTCGTCAGAGGAAATTCAGGCGTGTCGTCACGATTCCGTATTTATTCCATTGCCCGATACACTGCCTCGCCAATTTGCTTCAGTGCTTCGCGGTAGGTTTCGCTGAGCGGCAAAGCGCAGTTGATGCGCAGACAGTTTCGGTATTTACCGGAAGCTGAGAAAATCGAACCTGCCGCCACCTGGATTTTCATGCGGCACAATTGCCGCGCGACGCAGACCATATCGACCTGTTCAGGCAATTCTATCCACAGTAAAAATCCGCCTTTCGGGCGCGTAATACAGATTTCGCAGGGAAAATATTCCCGTATCCAGCAGGTATAAAGCGCCATATTGCGCTGATAGTTCTGCCGCATCCGCCGGATATGACGATGATAGTGACCTTCCTGCACAAACGTTGCTGCCGCCATTTGCGTGGACGGTACATTAAAGCTACTAGTGGCGTATTTCATATGCAGCAGTTTATCGTGATAACGCCCCGGCGCGACCCAGCCCACGCGCAGGCCAGGGGCAATGCTTTTACTGAACGAACTGCACAGCAGCACCCGACCATCGCTATCCCATGAATGAATGGTACGCGGGCGCGGATATTCCGTTGCCAGTTCGCCGTAGACATCATCTTCAAAAATCACAATATCATGGCGTTGAGCGAGAGAGAGAACGGCTCGTTTGCGGGCGTCAGGCATAATAAATCCCAGCGGATTATTACAGTTTGGCACCAGAATGATGCCTTTAATCGGCCACTGTTCCAGCGCCAGTTCCAGTGCTTCAACGCTGATGCCTGTTTCTGGATCGGTTGGGATTTCAATCACGTTCACGCCTATGCCACGCAGCATCTGCATCGAACCGTAATAACAGGGCGATTCAACCGCGACAATATCGCCCGGTTTACACACCGCCATTAACGCCAGCGACATCGAGTTATGGCAGCCGCTGGTGATAATAATGTCATCGGCGGTGACCACCGAGCCGCTGTCGAGCATCAGGCGGGCAATCTGCTCGCGCAATACCCGCTGACCGGTTAACGAATCATAGCTGAGAACGGTTTGCAGATTATGCTGCACCACCCGGCTAAGCTCCCGCCAGAGCGGTTTCAGGCTGGGCGCCTCGACATCCGGCGTGCTTTTACTGAACGGAATAACAGAACTATCGCTATGCGCTTTCAGCATATCCAGCACCTGATCCCACTGGGTAATTTCCACCGGACGTTGCACCGGACGCGTCATCGGCGGCACTGGCGGCTGGGCTTTGTGTTGCGCGACAAAATAACCCGAACGCGGCTGTGGGGTGATGAGCTTCATCGTTTCCAGCGTCTGATACGCCTGCTGCACGGTGCTGATACTGACGCCGTGCTCCTGACTTAAGCTGCGCACCGACGGCAATTTCTCCCCGTGACGATACAGCCCCTGCTCAATCCGCTCGGCAAGTAGAGTCGCCAGATGTTGATAACGCGTCATGCTGTATTCCTTATATGGACCATACAGAGAGAAAAACCGGTACAGATGAGGCTAAAAAACCGGATGCAGATGCTGTTTTAACCTGTCTGTATGTTAAATAAAACTAATATTTGCATCTGTATTGTGAACTGCCAGAAGGCGGATGATGAAGCCTCTGAAAGATGAGGAGGCAGCAGATGGAATTTCACGAAAACAAAGCCAAAGCGCCGTTTATCGGTTTCGTGCAACTCTGGCAGGCGGTGAGAAGCTGGTGGCTGAATAGACAGACCCGGCGGGTGTTACAGCAGATGAGTGATGAGCGGTTGAAGGATATTGGGTTACGCAGGGAGGATGTGGAGTGAGGGGACAGTTCGTCGCGGATAAACAGGATTTCTCTATAACCTCCACAAGGAAGTGTTTATTATTGTGAAATCATCGCTTCACGGAAAGACGTCAGAATGAAAGCAACAGAAGCCCGTTTACTCGATTTTTTAAAACGTTCGCAGCAGTTTGTTATTCCCATTTATCAACGCACCTATTCATGGACAGAGCAACAATGTCGGCAACTTTGGGACGACATCATTCGTGCCGGAAAGCGTGATGATATATCAGCGCATTTTATCGGTTCGGTTGTTTATATAGAGCAGGGGTTGTATCAGGTTTCCGGTATTTCTCCGTTGCTGGTCATTGATGGTCAACAGCGGCTGACGACCGCAATGTTGCTGATTGAGGCTTTATCGCGCCATCTTGGCGAAGAAGAAGTTTTTGATGGCTTTTCGGCAATGAAATTGCGTAATTATTATTTACTCAATCCTTATGAGTCCGGTGAGAAAGGATTTAAATTACTGCTGACCGAGACCGATAAAGACAGTTTGCTGGCATTAATAAAACAAAGACCAATGCCAGAAAACTATTCCCATCGAATAATGGAAAACTTTACTTTCTTTGATGAGCAAATTGCCAAACTCGGTGATGATTTGATCCCCTTATGTCGTGGGTTAGCAAAGTTATTAATTGTCGATGTGGCGCTTAATCGTGGTCAGGATAATCCGCAACTGATTTTTGAAAGTATGAACTCCACCGGTAAGGCGTTAAGTCAGGCCGATCTGGTGCGCAATTTTATTCTGATGGGTCTCGAACCAGAGCATCAAACCCGGTTGTATGAAGATCACTGGCGTCCAATGGAAGTCGCTTTTGGTCAGCAAGGTTATAGCGAATATTTTGACAGTTTTATGCGTCATTATCTGACGGTAAAAACGGGGGAGATCCCTCGGACAGATGAAGTCTATGAGGCATTTAAACTACATGCCCGCAGCCAGAGTGTTGCTGAAAAAGGCGTAGATCGGCTGGTTGAAGATATACACATCTACGCGGAGTATTACTGTGCAATGGCATTGGGTAAGGAAAGTGACAAATCGCTTGCTACGGCTTTTCAGGATTTGCGCGAGTTAAAGGTCGATGTTGCGTATCCTTTCTTACTGGCGCTTTATCATGACTATAAAAATGGCGTTTTGTCTCACGAAGATTTCCTGAGCATAATTCGTTTAATTGAATCTTATGTTTTCCGCCGTGCAGTGTGTGCAATTCCGACGAATTCTTTGAACAAGACGTTTGCCACTTTTTATAAAGTCATTAATAAAGAAAATTATCTGGAAAGCATTCAGGTGCATTTTATGAACCTGCCTTCATATCGTCGTTTTCCCAACGATGATGAATTTAAACGGGAATTAAAAGTTCGCGATCTCTATAACTTCCGCAGTCGCAGCTACTGGTTACGACGACTGGAAAACGATAAACGCAGAGAGCGCGTGGAAGAGTTTACGATTGAACACATTATGCCGCAGAACGAAAATCTGTCGGCTAAATGGCGCGAAGAGCTGGGAAGCGACTGGCAGCGTATTCATAAAGAATTGTTGCATACGTTGGGGAATCTCACTTTAACGCGCTATAACTCCCGCTACAGTGACAGACCTTTCGCGGAAAAACGCGATATTGAAGACGGCTTTAAGCATAGCCCGCTCTATTTGAATATCGGTCTTGGACAGTGCGAAAAATGGGATGAAGCCGCCATTCGCACCCGTGCCGATCGTCTGGCCGATCTCGCGGTTCAGGTCTGGCAAGCGCCTTCTCTTCCTGAAGAGGTTTTAGCTGTTTATCGGGGGCAGCCGGAGAATAAAACCAGTTACAGCCTGAATGATTTTCCTTTCCTTGCTGATGGTTCGCATAGCCGGGTGTTATTCGATCATCTTCGCGATGAAGTTATGCGCCTGGACGCAGGGATCACACAGGAAGTTTTAAAGCTGTATATTGCGTTTAAAGCGGAAACGAATTTTGTTGATGTTGTACCGCAAAAAAGCCGACTGCGGTTGTCGCTTAATATGCAGTTTCATGAACTGGTCGATCCGAAAGGTATTGCCAAAGATGTGACAAATGTTGGGCGCTGGGGCAATGGCGATGTGGAAATTGGTTTCAGCGACCTCACACAACTTCCTTACATTATGGGATTAATTCGTCAGGCATTTGAAAAACAGATGGAGAGCGCGTTGGTATAACGCGGCGAATAATACCCGGTAGCACTTGGCGCTACCGGGTCAATCTATCAGGCAACTTTCTGTTTACCCGCAATCACCCCAATAAATTCCTGCACCTGCTTTTGTTTACGTGCTGACAGCTTGCACACCTGGCGCAGCGACTGCATCAGTTCGCTCTCTTCGGGGGCGGGTGGTTGGGCGGTAAGGACAATACAGCCTTCCATCACTTTGACATCTACCGCCGTGCCGGTAGCAAAACCGGCGGCTTCCAGCCACTGACCTTTCAGGGTGATGGCGGGAATACGGCGGTAATCCGGGTAGCGGCTCGCATAACTCACGGTTAATTGACGGTTATTTGCCGGGGAGACTTCTGCTTCGAACGGTTGTGCAATAGAATGCGTGTCAGTCATAACTGCTATTCCTTGAAAATAGTGATTGTGATTAGCGGTGCGGGTGTGTTGGCGCACATCCGCACCGCGCTAAATACCTGGATATATCATCAGTAAATACTGGGGAAGTCCAGCTAAAAATTAATGAAAATAAGATGAAAATTAACGTGAAATATAATTTTTGGTGATGTGAATAAAGCGGCCATTTAGCCGCTTTATTGGTTTTTTGATGGCGAGAAAATTAGTTTATCGCCGCGTCAGTCAGTGCGTCTGCAAGGTGCAGTTGGGTTTGCTGGGCGGATTGAAGTTTTACTTTTATAATATTTAGAGTTGACTCTAATAAACGAACATTATCAACAATTTTCTGTTGTTCATTTAAAGGTGGTATCGATAATAACTTTTTCTTTAAATCTCCAAGCAACAAGTTATTAATAGCACTACCACCAGATTTTTTCTTTAATGATTCACTTTGTGATTCTAGATATAAATATAGATATAAATTCAAAATGTATGGTCTTGTTGGTTTTATAATGGCCACACTCTTTTGAAATGTAGTTCTTCTGGCTAATTCAGCATTTTCAACTAGAGCAAGTTTACCGATAGTTGCACCTGTATTAACAAGACAGATATCGCCCTCTTTTAAATCGGTTCTTTGATGAACTTCTTCGAATTGAGATTTATCTATCTGGCGAGCATGTTCATATGATAATTTTCCGTCTTTAATATCTTTTGCAGATAAAAAGTAATACCCAGAATTATCATGATTTAAGCAATCGCCATGTTTGCCATCTGTAATTAGATTGGTTACATCCTGTAAATAGCTCCACTCCCACCCATCCGGCAGTTCAAACGGTTTTTCCTCATCGCTAATTGGCGGCAACGGTTTTTGTTTTTTTATTTTTCCTTCTTTCACCAGTTGAGCTTTTTCCTGCGCAATTCGTTTGAGCAGTTCAGAGGCAGGTTCGTCATTCGGATCCTGCGGCACAAGTTTACCCATTACGGCCAGTTGCAGAATGGTCTGTTTTAATGCATCCACGCTGGCTTCGGTGGTAAATAGTGTGTCGAAATGTTCGCTAATACGCGCCCAGTTTTCAGCCAGTTCCTCGGCGTTTTGGCTGTCTGTAAGCGTTCCCAACAGGGTTTCAACCAGTTGCTGATGTGCGTCCAGACTGGTCAGGGATTGTTGTTCCAGTTGGTCGCATAGGGAAATAAGTAACTTAACTCTGGCTATTATTTTAACTTGTTCATCTGATGGGGGGATTGGAATAATGATATTGTTTATTTGTGCTGTGCTAATATTTGGTATTGCACTACCTAAAGAAATAGATAGATTTTCTTCAATTCTTGTAGATAAATAGTGATAAATGAACTCTTTGTCAACTGAGTAAGTCACAATTTTACCGACTCGTTGATTTAGAAGGAACGTGCTTTTTGTTTTATTAAACCCTAATTTCCCTGTTGTTGCTCCAGACATAGCAATAACCATATCACCAGGATTAACCCTCATCTCTTCGGGTAATACATTTATTTTTTTTTCACTAACATATGACATACCTGCGGTAGAAATAAACCCGGAACTGTCGATATCACCTATTTTGACTATACCAACTCCAGAATTCTGAAACTCGCTACTCTTAAATGCATATCCATTTGTAAATGAAGCTATGTCATTGATTCTTGCCCACTCCCATCCCTCCGGCAATTCAAACGGCTTCTCTTCCTCGCTAATTTCCGGCAGTGGTTTTTGCTTTTTAATTTTACCTTGCTTCACCAGCTCTGCTTTTTCCGCCGCAATACGCTTCAGCAGCTCCGACGCCGGTTCATCGTTCGGATCCTGCGGCACCAGTTTACCGCGCACCGCCAGTTCCAGAATCAGCTCACGCAATTTCTTAATGCCATACAAATCAATTTTACCGGAACTGCCGCGCCCGGCGGTGGAACGGGTTTGCAACGCCGAGGTCCAGGTTTCCATATGATCAACGATCAGCTTTTCCACACTCATCAGTGCACCTCCTTGCCAGACAGCGCAGCGCCAAGAATATCGCGCAGTTGATTACGCAGCGTCTGGATCTCCGCCTGCTGCTTTGCATACTGCGCTAACAATTCATCTGGATCATGGCTGACGGTTTCCGCCTGATGTGGGTTTTTAATATCCAGATTGAAGTTACGCGCAATCACGTCATCAATGCTGACTTTCCACGCCTGCTCATTCTCGACGCGGCTGGCAAAACCATCGGCCTCGTTACCCCACCAGTCGATCTCCGCCTGAAACTCTTCAAACTTCATCGGCTTGGTTTTGCTGTAATTTTTCACGCCCGCCGGATACGGATGCTCATAGAACCAAATCTCTTTGGTTGGCTGACCTTTGGTAAAGAACAACAGGTTGGTTTTAATGCCGGTATAGGGGTTAAACACACCATTTGGTAAACGCACGATGGTATGCAGGTTGCACTCTTCGGTAAGTAGCTTTTTGATTTTGGTTTTAACACCTTCGCCAAATAGCGTGCCATCCGGCAATACCACCGCCGCGCGACCGTTTTTCGCCAGTACTTCCACAATCAGTTGCAGGAACAGATCCGCCGTTTCGCGGGTTTGCATCTCTGCCGGAAAGTTCTTCTCAATACCGTCTTCTTCCGTGCCACCAAACGGTGGGTTGGTAACAATGACATCGAGTTGCTCATCCCAGGAGGAAAGCGGTTTGTTCAGAGTGTTGTCGTGACGAATTTGTACCGGTACTTCGATGCCGTGTAGCAGCATATTGGTGGTCGCCAGCAGGTGCGGAAGCTGTTTTTTCTCAACACCGTGGATCTGTTGTTGCAGCGTCTGATGATCGGCGACGCTCTTCACGTATTTGTTCTTTACATGATCGAACGCGCAGGCAAGAAAACCGCCCGTACCGCAGGCCGGGTCCATAATGGATTCGCCGAGTTTCGGATCAACGCGATCCACCATAAAGCGAGTGACGGCGCGTGGAGTATAGAATTCGCCCGCATTGCCCGCAGATTGCAGATCTTTAAGGATCTGTTCGTAAATATCACCAAACAGATGGCGTTCGCTGGCGCTGGTAAAGTCAATTTCGTTCAGCTTGTTGATCACCTGACGCAGTAGCGTACCGTTTTTCATATAGTTATAGGCATCGCTGAACGCCTGCTTCACCACGTAGCCGCGTGGGTTTTTATCGATAGGCGCAGTGAGGTTTTTCAACGCCGGGAACAGATCATCATTAACGAACTCCAGCAGGGAATCACCGGTAATGCCCTGCGCGTTGGCGGCCCAACTGCGCCATAAATAACGCTGTGGGATCGGATATTGATAGTTATCCTGCTCCAGTTCCAGCGCCTCTTCCTGGGCATCGAAGATTTTCAAAAACAGCAGCCAGGAGAGCTGACCGAGACGCTGCGCATCGCCGTCCACACCGGCATCTTTGCGCATAATATCTTGTAATGATTTGATTACTGAACTGATAGACATGTTATATTCCATGAAAAACAAGGCCTTCTGCAACATGATGGTTGCAGAAGGCGCAAAAGAGAGTTGTTAAGCAGAGCGGGGCGGTAATTGGTAGATTTCGTTTTCCAGCTCGCTGAGCGCCTGATTATACCCGTTACGGTCGCCAAATCCGGTTTTAATAATCTCCGGTAAGGTGCCCATGCTGTCAAATGGCTTAAGTTTCAGCACCTGAATACTTTCGATCTCCTGTACGCCCGCATCGGCGTATTTATCCAGCAGATTATCGAGCACGGCTTGCGCTGCTTCAGAGTATTTTGTGAAGTAGTTCCGCTTGCGCACGTTCTCGGCGCGCTCTTTGCGGGTTAACGGCGGCTGACCATACACTACGTGGCAAAGCATGTCGAACGGGTCGAGATCTTTACCGACTTCTTCTGCCAGCACTTCCCAGATGATCCCCTGTTGCTCCAGCTCGTGAATGATCGCTTCTTTGCGATCGGCGTCCTGCCACTTGCGGGTAAAGTCATCCAGTGAGGCATACTCTTTGAGCAGTGTTTTACGGGTGTAATCTTTAAAGGATTCGGTAACCAGTTTTCCATCGGCATCGTAATACTGAACACGCTGTGCAATAACGCCCACCGCTACACCGTTGACGTGAAACTTGCGGATTTTCTTCTCGTCTTCTTCCGGAAGTGGGCCGACATCATCGGTATCGGTAACCTGGTATGGCGGCGCAGGCGGTTCATCAACGCCTGTCACCTGCTCTTCGTCGTGTTCGCTGATTTCTTCGAGTTTCTCTTCAAAATCAGATTCTGGATCGGCGATATCCTCTGGTGTGGTATCCATGACTTTTTCGGGAATGCCATCGAAACGCTCATCGGCAAACAGTTCGGTGGCTTTTTTAAAGTCGAGGATGGTAAACCAGAGTTTTCCGTAACGCTCGTCGATGCGTGTACCACGACCGATAATTTGCTTGAATTTGGTCATCGACTGGATGTTCTGGTCCAGTACTACCAGTTTGCAGGTTTTAGCATCCACACCGGTGGTCATCAGCTCTGAAGTGGTCGCGATAACCGGGTACGGTTTTTTTGGGTTGATGAAGTTATCCAACTGAGCTTTGCCAATTTCATCATCGCCGGTGATTTTCATGACGTATTTGTCGTTCTTTTTCACCTGCTCCGGGTTGAGATTAACCAGGGCGCGGCGCATACGTTCTGCATGATCGATGTCGTTACAGAAGACGATGGTTTTATCCATCGGGTTGGTGCGCTTGAGGTAGTCGGTAATGGTTCTGGCAACCAGTTCTGTGCGTTCGTCGATTACCATTGTGCGATCGAAATCTTTCTGGTTATAGATACGATCGTCGATCACTTCGCCGTTTAAGTCAGTTTGCCCTTTGGTTGGGCGCCAGCCTTGCAGATCGACATCAATATCAACACGGACAACTTTATAAGGGGCGAGGAAGCCGTCTTCGATCCCTTCTTTTAGCGAGTAGACGTAAACCGGATCGCCGAAGTAATCCGTGCTGGAGACTTCATGGGTCTCTTTTGGCGTGGCGGTTAAGCCAATTTGGGTGGCGGAGCTGAAATAATCAAGGATCTCTCGCCAGGCGCTGTCTTCGGATGCGCTGCCGCGATGGCATTCGTCGATCACGATCAGATCGAAGAAATCTGGTGCGACTTGTTTAAACGCTTTTTGGTCTTCCTCCGGGCCAGTTATAGCCTGATAGAGTGCGAGGTGTATTTCATAAGCGGGATCAATGGTGCGCCCGCTGACTTTGGTCATTGCCGTACCAAATGGCTGGAAATCATTATTTTTGGTTTGGTCGACCAGAATGTTGCGATCGGCAAGGAACAGAATGCGTTTTTTATTTTTTGATTTCCACAGGCGCCAGATGATCTGGAATGCGGTATAGGTTTTCCCTGTTCCGGTCGCCATTACCAGCAGAACGCGGTTTTGCCCGTTGGAGACGGCTTCTATGGTTTTGTTGATTGCCTGAAGCTGGTAATAACGTGGCGATTTACCGCTGCCATCGTCGTAATAGTCCTGAGTAATCACCGGAAGCTGAGCTTGTGTGTATCCTTTCCAGAGGCAGAATTTTTGCCAGAGTTCAGCGGGGGAGGGGAAGTCATCCAGCGTTATTTGTTTTTCAAGGCGTTCACCTTCGGCTGCGGTAGCATCGCGGAAGATAAAGCCATCACCGTTGGTGGCAAAAACAAAAGGAACGTCCAGCAGGCGCGCATATTCAATGCCCTGTTGCATCCCTTTGCCAATTTCATGTTTGTTGGCTTTTGCTTCAATCACAGCTAAGGGAATGCCTGGCTTGTGGTACAGCACGATGTCAGCAGATTTTACCGTTCTGCGTGCCGCAACTTTACCACGTACGATGACTTTACCGTCCCGGAGTTTGACCTCCTGTCTGATTTGCGTTGTGTTGTCCCAGCCTGCATTGAGAATGGCTGGCATAACGCATTTGGTAATGATGTCTGCTTCCGTCAGGTTACTTAGGTTCAGTTCCGCCATGGGGTATTCTCATCTAAATGCGATGCGCAAATTCTACACAGAAAAATAGATGAATTCATCTGTTCAAAGAGTATTATCAGCGTTAAGTCACTGTTTTAAAGGTATTCTTGAGTTTCATCAATAGCTGGATAAGGATTCATATGGAGAATGTTCGGTTCTTGCAAGGAGTTAAAAAATATTTTTGTACTAAGGCATTAGATGTCATTCTGCTAGTTTATCTACTTCTTGGTTTTATACTTCTCCCTTATAAATATCTGTGGAAAGATATTACTTTATCTCTGTGTTTTGTTGGTATTCTTCTTTATGCATTAGTAGAAGAAAATCGCAATACAGAATATATGGGGTATTTTGTTAAGTTCAGTAATAAAAACAGGTTGAATAGTTGTGCTGCCTGGTGTTCACTTATTGCATGGTTTATATTTTTGTTTTTTGTGCTTTCAATTAATATTTTTCCAGTCAGTGCCTCTGTATATATTTTTAGTGCTTTTTCAGCATTTGTTTTTCTGGGAGGTGTTTTTATTATATTAGAGTTGGAATTTAAAAATAATAAAAATTTAATTATTATTAGGTCTATGACTATAGCTGTTATACCAATTATATATTTATTCTCAAGTGGTTTTTCTTCCAGTTTATTTTTAAGTTTGAGTAATCTAAACATCACACTATCACCATGGGTTGAGTATTTCTGGAAAGGGATGGCTTTTTTGTTTCTTTTCTTCATGTTAATGCAACTTATTATCTATTTTGCTTTTTTAACTCTGTGGGCTAAATTAAGTGTGTACAGGTTGTTTATACTTGCCGGAGCATTTATAGCATCTACTATTTTAGTGGTTTTTGCTTCAAAAAACGTAGAGAGTATTTCGTACTACGTTTTAAAAAGTACTATAGATTTTGAATGGCGCAGTCAGGTTAAATGTGGACAGTTGAATATTTCACATCCGGATGAAAGGTATTTCGGGTTTAATACCGATAAATATACTGTATTTTATTCCAATAGAGAGGGTAAATGGGGGTTCAATGAGTTGAAATGTAAGAAAGGCTCTGACAGGAGAGATGCATATTCCATTGAGAATGTCTCAGAATATAACGTGCCTGGATGGCTGAAATAAGTCACCTTTATAATTAAATCGTAAAGGTTCTGGACATAAATGAGCATGGTTAAACATAAACGGGGCACACTCTACACACTTGATGTGCAGCAAGAAGCTGAACTCAAGGCTTTGGTTAATAAATCCGACGATTATATTGATTACAGCGATATTCCTGCGTCTGGTAGCGATGCATGGGCTGACGCCAAACGCGGCAATTTTTTGCCAAATCCAGGTATTCACGCGCAATAAAACTTAGCGGAGGGGAGCACGTCGTTCTGTTTCCCCCCCCTCACTGCTAAATGGGGCATTGAGCTGCTTTACACTCAACCTTTCACGATTACTTCCTCAACCCCGCAAACGCCGCCCTTATCTCTTCCTCCGGCAGCTGAATCCCGATAAACACCATTGTGCTATGCGGTTTTTCATCGCCCCACGGGCGGTCCCAGTCGGCGCTGTAGAGGCGCTGGACGCCCTGGAACAGCAGGCGGTTAGGTTCGCCGTCAATCCACAGCATCCCTTTGTAACGCAGCAGTTTATCCGCCGATTCCAGCAGCAGGTTTTCCATCACGCGGGAAACTTCGCTGATATCTACCGGATAATCCAGTTCCACCACAATCGACGAAATATCGTTTTGTTTATCCGCGATAAAGTGGAAACGCGGTTTGGTGCTGACGACGTTTTCTTCCAGCATAAAACCGTTGGTGTTGAACAGCAGCCCCAGGTCGATATCGCCGTGGGTAACGGTGTAGACCGGTGCTCGGGCGTTGATGCGCGCCAGACGTTCACGCAGTTTTTCTGCTTCGCCAGCGACGTCGGTTTTGGTCAGCAGAATACGGTCGGCGTAGCCAACCTGTGACTGGGCGATGGTGAACTGGTTCATCTGCTCATCGGCATGTACCGCATCCACCAGCGCAATCACGCCGTCCAGCAGGTAACGCTGGCATAAAATCTCATGGGAGAAAAAGGTCTGAATAATCGGGCCGGGATCGGCCATGCCGGTGCATTCAATCACCAGACGGTCGAACTGAATATTGCCCTTGTCGAGATTATCCAGCAGGTCGAGTAGCGCGTCCTCCAGCTCGTTGGAGCGTGAACAGCAGATGCAGCCGTTGGTCAGCGTTTTGATCTGCGTGGCGCGGTCGCCAATTAATTGATCGTCAACGGAGACTTCGCCGAATTCGTTTTCAATCACGGCAATCTTGTAGCCGTGTTGTTCGTTAAGAATATGGCGCAGCAGGGTGGTTTTGCCCGCGCCTAAAAAACCGGTGAGTAGGGTAACTGCAATCGGGTTCATGCTCTCTCCATTAACAACAGCGCATACCGCCTTTACCATCGCCGCCGTAGCGCGCGTTCTGGCGTTCGCGGAAGAATTCTTCATAGCTCATGTACGGCTTGTCGGGATGGTTGGTCTTCATATGCTCGACGTAGTTATCGTAGTCTGGAATGCCAATCAACATCTTCGCCGCCTGGCCGAGATATTTTTTTGCCTGTCCTAAGTTACCAAACATTTTGCCTTCCAGATATGCGTGAAGCCCGGAAGATCCGGGCTGGGGATTTGCCGGATGCGGCGTAAACGCCTTATCCGGCCTACGATAGACATTTTGTAAGCCGGATAAGGCATCCGGTTAGTGGTGCGAAGAGATTTTCACGCCGCCTTCCGGGATTGGAACGTACGGTGTTTCTTTGTCAGTACGTTTGTCGCTGTTACGCACCTTCAGCCAGGTTTTGAAACCGTAGAAGATGATGCTGTACACCACAATCAGGAACAGAATACTCAGGCCTGCGTTGGTGTAGTTGTTCACAACGATGTGGTTCATGTTGGCAATCTGCTGCGCCGTCAGGTCAGTACCGTTAGCAATCTTCTCTTTGTACTGGCTTGCCATGTAGAAGAAGCCTTCCATCTGCGGGTTGGTGCTGAACAGTTTCAGACCCAGCGCCCAAGTGGTGCAAATAAGCAGCCATACCGCCGGAACAACAGTTACCCAGATGTATTGGGTACGCTTCATCTTAATCAGCACAACGGTGCCCAGTACCAGCGCCACGGCTGCCAGCATCTGGTTAGAGATACCGAACAGCGGCCACAGGCTCTTAACGCCGCCCAGCGGATCGACCACGCCCTGATACAGCAGGTAGCCCCACAGACCCACACAGCCCGCTGTACCGATGATACCGGCAACCAGAGAGTCGGTTTTTTTCAGGAACGGAATGAAGTTACCCAGCAGGTCTTGCAGCATAAAGCGGCCAGAACGCGTACCGGCATCCAGTGCGGTCAGGATGAACAGTGCTTCGAACAGGATACCGAAGTGATACCAGAAGCCCATGTCAGCCATCGGCAGCACTTTGTGGAACACGTGTGCGATACCTACCGCCAGCGTTGGCGCACCACCGGCACGGTTCAGGACAGAAGGCTCACCAATGTCTTTCGCGGTTTGCAGGATCTGCTCTGGAGAAATCACGAAGCCCCAGGAGCTGACGGTCGCCGCCGCGTGTGCGGTAACGTCTTTCAGCTGTGCCATGATGATCGGCGCGTTCTCGCCACCCATTTCATGCAGGTTAGGCATGGTGATGCCGAGGCCAGCAGGCGGGGTGTTCATCGCGAAGTAAAGACCCGGTTCGATGATGGACGCAGCAACCAGCGCCATAATCGCCACGAAGGACTCCATCAGCATTGCACCGTAGCCAATGAAACGCGCGTCGGTTTCGTTAGCCAGCAGTTTCGGCGTCGTACCGGAAGAGATCAGCGCGTGGAAGCCAGATACCGCACCACAGGCGATGGTGATGAACAGGAACGGGAACAGAGCGCCTTTCCACAGCGGGCCAGTACCATCAATGTAGTGAGTCATCGCAGGCATTTTCAGTTCTGGGTTCAGCACCACGATACCCAGCGCCAGGCCGACGATAACGCCGATTTTCAGGAAGGTTGCCAGATAGTCGCGCGGTGCGAGGATCAGCCACACCGGCAGCAGTGCGGAAACAAACGCATAGCCAATCAGCGCGAAGGTAATGGTGGTGTCTTTAAAGGTCAGTGCCGGGCCCCAGTACGGGTCGTGAGCAATCACGCCGCCGAAGTAGATAGAGGCAACCAGCAGCACGATACCAATGACAGAGACTTCACCTACACGCCCCGGACGGATAAAGCGCATGTAGATACCCATAAACAGCGCAATCGGTACGGTTGAGCAAACGGTGAAGACACCCCACGGACTTTCGGCCAGGGCTTTAACCACAATCAGCGCCAGGACGGCGAGGATGATGATCATGATTAAGAAACAGCCAAACAGCGCGATAGTCCCTGGTACTGGCCCCATCTCTTCTTTGATCATCTCACCGAGAGATGCGCCGTTACGGCGAGAAGAGATAAACAGCACCATAAAGTCTTGCACTGCACCGGCCAGCACTACCCCCGCCAGCAGCCACAGCGTGCCAGGCAGGTAGCCCATCTGCGCGGCGAGAACCGGACCAACCAGCGGACCGGCACCGGCGATAGCGGCGAAGTGGTGACCAAACAACACGTAACGGTTGGTCGGAACATAGTTCAGACCGTCGTTGTTAATAACCGCAGGCGTCGCGCGCGTGGGATCGAGTTTCATCACCTTCTGGGCGATGTACAGACTATAGTAGCGATACGCCACCAGATACACCGACACAGAGGCGACCACGATCCACAGGGCACTGACGTGCTCCCCCCGACGTAATGCAACTACCGCGAGGCAGAATGCACCGATGATTCCAAGAATCACCCAGGGTATGTGCTTGAATAGTTTTTTCGTATCCATAGTAAAACCTGGCATTTTACTCGTCGTCTTTTGGCTTACTGGTGCGGCAGCTACATTCGCTCCCCCAGTCACTTACTGTTGTAAGCTTCCAGGGATTCACTCACTTGCTGCCTTCCTGCAAACCAAAATCCATAGAGTAATTTGTTAATCATAGGCCGAAGCCGTTCTAGGTTTGCGTTGCGTTTGAGGAGGTAAATTGACCGCTATCCTGCAGTGATGTTGCCAGAGTTACGCGCGCGTAAAGTAAGGTAAATAACTGAGTGGTTATATTAGGGACGTAAGCGGTCAGTTTTGCAGTTGAGCGGTATTGGGCGAGGTTTATGAAGGCTATTTATGTGATATTGATCACAACCGAAGCGATTTTTAGCCCTCGGTTGTGTTACTCATATAAAAATTATATTCACGCTATAAATATTAAATAACAATATAGCAATATGGTGTATTATTTATTTCTTTAAGTAAAACGTGTTTTTTACGAGATTTAGTAAGGTAAAATTTCTCATCTAAATAACTGTCGATGAGATAATCCAGTCTTTCCCTGTCTATCATGGGGGTGATGCCCAGGGTCCAGAAACTACGCAAATCAAGTTCAGAACGTTTAATTTTGGCACTTTTCTCTAGGTCTGCGATCATATTTTTAACACAACTAGTCGCGTCTCTGTTTTGTTTTATTTCAAGTGCGATATAGCTATCTTGCGTCCAGCCTTTTTTACGTAATAAGAAATCTGTGCGTAGTGTGGGGCGCTGGGGATTTCTGCGCTTATCACAGCAAAGTGTTTGTTCTCGCCACCATTCATGGCCTGTTGAGCAGAGCATATTGGCAAATTCAACCTGAAGCCACACTTCCCAACCAGTGATATTGTTTTGGTCAATAATATTAAGTTTTTGACAAATATCCTCACGTTCAAAAAAGAGATGTAATAGCGTTGAGAGATGATCGAAGTCACGGTTTAACATTTCAGACGTCCTTTCTTAAAAATTCACATATAGAACATATTTCGTTCAAAACAGATACAGTTAGTGTGAAAAAAATAAGAAAGAAAAATGTATCAATGAGTGGTTATTGTATTTTTGAACAAAAATAAAAAAGTGAGGTAAATTTAACCAGTTTCAGGTCGCTACCTATAAAGTTTTCTCATTCCAGGCCGAAAATCCTGCTATCGGTCAACAGGAAAAGAGAAACCATGTTAAAACGTATCAGGATCGTGACCAGCTTACTGCTGGTTTTGGCCGTTTTCGGCCTTTTGCAACTGACATCAGGCAGCCTGTTCTTTAACGCTTTAAAAAAGGACAAAGAAAATCTCTCCGTCTTACAAACCATTCGCCAGCAGCAATCTACGCTAAATGGCAGTTGGGTTGCGTTGTTGCAGACGCGTAACACCCTCAACCGTGCGGGTATCCGCTACATGATGGATCAGAACAATATTGGCAGCGGTTCGACCGTCGCCGAGCTGATGCAGAGTGCCACTATTTCGCTGAAACAAGCGGAAAAAAACTGGGCAGATTACGAAGCATTACCGCGAGACTTGCATCAGAGCACAGCGGCTGCCACGGAGATCAAACGTAATTACGATATCTATCACAATGCACTGGCGGAGCTGATCCAGTTGTTAGGGGCGGGCAAAATCAACGAGTTTTTTGACCAACCTACTCAGGGATATCAGGACGGTTTCGAGAAGCAGTATATGGCGTACATGCAGCAAAACGATCGTCTCTATGACATCGCCGTCACCGATAATAATGCTGCCTTTAACCAGGCAATGTGGGTGCTGGCGGGTGTGCTGATTGTCGTACTGGCGGTTATCTTCGCCGTCTGGTTTGGTATTAAAACGTCGCTGGTGGCGCCGATGAATCGCCTGATCGACAACATTCGTCATATTGCTGGCGGCGATCTGGTGAAACCGATCGAGGTAGACGGCTCTAATGAAGTGGGGCAACTGGCAGAGAGTTTGCGCCATATGCAAAGTGAACTGGTACGTACCGTGGGTGATGTGCGTAATGGTGCTAATGCCATCTATAGCGGAGCCAGCGAAATCGCTACCGGTAATAACGATCTCTCTTCACGCACTGAGCAACAAGCCGCTTCGTTAGAAGAGACGGCAGCCAGCATGGAGCAATTGACTGCGACAGTGAAACAGAATGCCGAGAACGCGCGACAGGCAAGCCATCTGGCGTTAAGTGCTTCCGAAACGGCACAACGTGGCGGTAATGTGGTCGATAGCGTGGTACAAACCATGCGCGATATTTCCACAAGCTCGCAGAAAATTGCCGATATTATCAGCGTCATCGACGGCATTGCTTTCCAGACTAATATTCTGGCCTTGAATGCGGCGGTCGAAGCAGCACGCGCGGGTGAACAAGGTCGTGGTTTTGCGGTGGTCGCGGGAGAAGTGCGTAATCTGGCTCAGCGTAGTGCCCAGGCGGCGCGTGAAATTAAAAGTCTGATTGAAGATTCGGTTGGCAAAGTGGATGTCGGATCGACACTCGTCGAAAGCGCCGGGGAAACTATGGCGGAGATTGTCAGCGCCGTGACCCGCGTGACCGATATCATGGGCGAAATTGCCTCCGCTTCAGATGAGCAGAGTCGCGGTATCGATCAGGTTGGTTTAGCGGTTGTCGAGATGGATCGGGTAACACAACAGAACGCTGCGCTGGTGGAAGAGTCTGCCGCTGCCGCCGCCGCGCTGGAAGAGCAGGCCAGCCGCCTGACTGAAGCTGTGGCTGTATTTCGTATTCAGCAAGAGCAACAGCGTCAGCGCGAAGCGTTGGCGGTAAAAACGGTGGCACCGGTGGTGTCGCGTAAAGCGGTAGTGGCTGATAGCGGGGATAACTGGGAAACGTTTTAATTGCCACAAAAAATGCCCGATAAGCGATGACTTATCGGGCAAGGGGAGATTACTCTTTATGCGGATCGCTAATGGGTTGATGTACCATGAAGATGTACGCCAGCGCGCCTGCTGCAGTGACGCAACCGCAGATGAGTAGCGCCAGACGGAATGAGTGAGTGGTATCGACAATAAAACCGGTAATAATCGGTGCTAATGAGGCACACATGAAGCTGGCAAAGTTCTGGATACTGCCCACTGACGCAGCCATGCGAGAAGCGACCGCTACGTGAACCAGCCCCCAGCAGGAGGTTCCAGCAAAGTGAAGGCAGAACAGCGCCATGCCAATCAGCAGAACCGCACTCATGGGGGTTGTCGCTTGCGGTACTACCAGAGTAAAGGCGGCTGAAATGAACATCCCGGTAACAATACAGAGCTTACGGTTCTTAATCGGCTTCATCCCTCCTTTGACCAGCCAGTCAGTCACATATCCGTTGAGTAGCATCCCGATCCCACCGAACAGGAAAGGTATTGCCGCCATCAAGCCTGTGCTTTTTAAATCCAGGTGATAGACTGTTTGCAGGTAACCTGGCAACCAGGCAATGTACAACCACCCCGCATAGTTCATACCACTGAAACCGAGCATCATTCCCCACATTGTGCGGTTACGAAACAGGCTGCGCCATTCGGCAAAAGTGAGTGGGTCGCGGCGGGTATTGACGCTACCGGCGTTGAGATAGGTTTGTTCAGCGGCGGTCAGCACCACCTGCTCGCGGTTGCGATAGAACATAAACCAGGCGATGGCGAGAAAAATGCCCAGTAAGCCGATGGTTATAAACATCCCACGCCAGCCGATGGCCAGCATTATCGCTGCCAGAATCGGCGGGCTTATGGCAATACCAATGACGGAGGCCGCGTTGAAAAAGCCCATCGGGCGTCCACGTTCTTTGATGTTGTACCAGTCGTTAATCACTTTAACACCGCACGGGTTCATGGGAGCCTCGCCGATCCCCATACCTATGCGCATCAGCACGAACTGCGCCAGGCTGTGCACCATGCCAGACATTGCCTGAAACAGCGACCAGACGATCATCCCTAGCCCCAGCATCAGGCGTGGGCCTTTGCGGTCCAGCAGTATGCCTGCGGGCAATTGCGCAATCCCGTAAGAGAGCGAGAACACGGAGAGTAAAGCGCCCATCTCGGTGGCGTTTAACCCCAGTTCTCCACGAATAGTTACATTCGCTACCGACAGCGAACTGCGATCGAGAAAATTTATTACCGCAGCAATAAATAATAACAACATGGCGGTGGTTTGAATGTGTTTAATTCGTGGACTGCGTTGAATTAATCCATTTGGTGGCACGGGGATATCTACCGACGACGTTGAGCGAAAGGAAGATTGCGGATCGAGGGTAATATTTTCTTTTTCCACGCCGAACTCCTGTATCTATAATATATTAATTATTTGCGTAATTATGTATTGCGCAGGGTTAATATTAATGGCAGATGAAATCTTTAGGATTTCACTACCGCTCACAAGAAAACATTTATAGTCGACTGGTTGCGAGCATAGGTAAGTCGGAAATTTCGGGTGTTTATATTTTGATAAAACCGTGCACAAACTAATAGTTTGCTGTTTTTAATCTGTATTTAATAAACGTACCGCTTGTTCTTCTTGATGGAACGAATCATCGCTTGTTTAGCTGAATTCAAATGGTTACGTAGTGCAAGCGTAGCATCCACATAGCTGCGGCAAACCAAAGCACTGAGAATAGTCATATGCTCATCTATGGCTATGATATTGCGCTGCCGGCGATCGTTTTCGTCCCATTGATAGTGGAAATGAAAGATGACGGAGATAATATCAATGGATTGATTGAAAAAGATATTGTCAGTGGCTGAAAGCAATAAGGAATGGAACTCTCTGTCCAGTTGCGAGAACGTGTGAAAATTACTGCCGATGTTGTTACGCAGCATTCGGTGGCGTTCGAGCATGGTTTTCACCTGAAACCAGCGCGGATCATTATCAGGCAGGGTGAGAAAACGCTGGATTGAGCGCGTTTCCAACATTTCGCGCAGTTCAAAAAGCTGCTCGGCGTAGGATTGATCGAAATGCTTTATCCTCCACTGACCGCGTTTTTCGCTTTGGGTGAGGTTATAGCACCATAATTTTAAAAGATATTTTCTTGCCGTAATCGAGCTGACACCTGCCGCTCGCGCCAGTTGCAGCTCAGAAAAAGTTTCACCAGGCAATAACTGACGCTGATTTATCATCGTGAAAAAAAACTGCTCAAATACTTTGTCTTGCTCACTTATCGAAGCTGCGGGACAGGCAAAACCATCGTTGTGATCAGGTTTACGCGTGATGACGTGGTCATTCCCGACCTGCGTCAGGACACCGCATTCGCGTAAGTGGCTGAGAACATGACGCACCGTGGTGCGACTGACGTTGTACATTTCCGCTAGTGAGCTTTGCGATGGGAGTGGGGAAGGGATATGACCACATACCATCTCATCAATAAACTGGTTAACCACATTATGGCGTAAATTTTGTGAGCGACTCATATTTTTCTCCTTGTCGCGCTATTAAAACCCGATTTAAAACATTTTTATGCGTGTATTTTCACAAAATAGATTTTCTATTTCACTGGCATTTTTCATTTTCATTGATATCTAAGACAACAAAAAATGGAGAGCAGAATTATGCCTAAGATAAATACATTAATTTGCCAGAAACCGAAAGAATTAGTCTGGAAACAATATGAAATGCCAATTCCCGGTGGCGATGAAGTATTGATAAAGATTAAGTCTGTCGGAATTTGTGGTACTGATATTCATGCCTGGGGTGGAAATCAACCATTTTTTAGTTATCCACGCGTGTTAGGCCATGAAATATGTGGAGAGATTGTTGAATTAGGTAAAGATATTGCTGATCTCAAAAATGGCCAGCAAGTTGCAGTGATCCCTTATATCGCCTGTCAGCAATGCCCGGCGTGTAAAAGTGGTCGCACCAACTGCTGTGAAAGCATTTCGGTCATAGGAGTGCATCAGGATGGCGGTTTTAGTGAGTATTTAAGCGTGCCAGAAGCGAACATTTTGCCCGCAGACGGCATCGACCCACAGGCGGCAGCGTTGATTGAACCCTTCGCCATTAGTGCTCATGCGGTGCGCCGCGCGGCAGTTGCGCCTGGCGAGCAGGTGCTGGTGGTCGGGGCGGGGCCAATCGGTCTTGGCGCGGCGGCAATCGCTAAAGTTGATGGCGCACAGGTGGTGGTGGTCGATACCAGTCCGGCGCGGCGTGAGCATGTGATAAGGCGTCTGGAGTTGCCCGTGCTTGATCCGTTCGCAGAAGATTTTGATGACCAACTGCGCGCGCAATTTGGTGGCTCTCTGGTGCAGAAAGTGATCGACGCGACAGGTAATCAACATGCGATGAATAACACTGTTAATCTGATTCGCCACGGTGGCACGGTCGTCTTTGTCGGCCTGTTTAAAGGCGATTTGCAAATCTCTGATCCAGAATTCCACAAAAAAGAGGCCACAATAATGGGCAGCCGTAACGCTACGCCGGAAGATTTTGCGAAAGTCTGGCGACTGATGGCGGAAGGGAAGATCACTGCCGGCATGATGTTAACCCATCGCTATCCGTTCGCCACGCTGGCAGAAACCTATGAGCGCGATGTGATTAACAATCGTGAGTTGATTAAGGGTGTGGTTACTTTCTGATAATGAGTGACTGGTAAAGTGGCTATGCAGTGTTGGACACTATTTTTATTTATCAATAATGTTTTGTTGGTCGGATAAGACGTTTACGCGTCTTATCCGACCTGTAAATCCGTCAGTGTTTATCCTTCACGCGCCACCACTTTAATTTCCACCATCCCGATACCGAGTTTACGCGGCGAGTGACCGAGAATATTCCCTTCGTTGGTTGCGACGGGTTCCGGCGGCACAATCACCAGGGTGTCGGCATCGGTTGGGTTATCGAAATGCAGCGTAGTAGTGGTCACTTCGTTGCCCAGCACAATGGTTTGTTCTTCATTGCCAACGCGTACCGGAATGGGGCGGCTGGCGTTATTACCGTAGGCTTTGGCGGTAATCACCAGATCAAATTTCTTCGGCAGCGGATGCTTGTACTCGATTTTCACTTCATCGCCAAGCTGTGCATTAGACCAGCGACCCCACGACTCCGGACGGGAAATCCCGCTAAACTGTTTCACCTCTTCCGGCGCACCCGCGACGTTAAAGATGAAACTGTCTGCTTTGTAGCGAATATCGTTATCGACAATCTTCAGTGTATCGACATTGCTTTTGTAGCGTGCCATGTCGATGACCGTGTCCTTAAATGCCGTTTTACCTTTCCATTCTGGCTTATCGACATGCTGCACAGTTTGTTGCCCGCCAAGTTGCCCCTGTGAAACACACCAGTCGGTAGAAAGCGCCAGTTCCGGCGCCCACAACTGCCCCATTTTGTAGCAGCGGTCAACCCAGATGAAATTATCACGTGGGGCGAAATCGGCCAGTTGGAAACGCAGTGGAGCGGAGTATTCACTTTCTGGCAGCGGTTCCACTCGTTTGTCTGAAACCCGCAGCAGCAGCGGCAAACGGAAATGACTACCCGAGAAGGCGATCATGTTTTTATTCTGATTGATGGTAAATTCTTTTATCTCGGTGGGGAATTTCCACAGACGAATGATATCCGGCTTCCACGCCAGTACTTTCTCTTTCATGTTCAGGAACACTTCTGACATTGACTGACCAGAAAGGCTACTGCGTCCGAGGCCGATAAAATTATCACCACCAAGGATATCCAGTACCGTAGCGCCGTTATCCATCGTGTTGCGCTTCACTGCCAGCGTCTCTTGCTGCGGTTTGTCGCCACGGATGACAAAAAACAGGTTATTGCGATCCTGCTTATTGAGGTATTTCCACGCCGTGTTATTCATCGCTAAATGGTCAGAAGAGACGACGATGACGGTATCTTTAAACCACGGTGACGCTTTGATTTTGTTGATAAACGTCGCGATGTTCTCCTGGCTACAACTTACCGCACTGAATGACTGGTTCGGTTTACCGTCAAAATCATATTTTTTGCGATTACAGGTACGAGAGATAAAACCATCCGGGTGATGGGTATCGACCGTCAGGGTAAACAGTGAGAACCGCTGACCAGAGCGGGAAAGCTCTTCAAATTTTTTCCATGCTTCATCCAGCACGGTATCGTCGTAGAATCCCCAGTCGTTGCGATAATGCGGGTCTGCGACCACGCTTTTTAGTTCTTCCGAGCCGTACAAATGGTCGAAGCCGTGTGATTTCAGGAACACATCTTTACCGGCAAAACGCAGATTGGCTCCCTGTACGAAATAGTTCTGATAACCCGAGTTTTTCAGGATATCGCCCAGACAGATGTTCTGCGGGAAGAAGCTGGAAACGGATGCAGAAGCGTTGCCTTCAAATGGAGCAAAAAGCGGAATACCACACTGGGAAGCCACCATGCCCGCAATCGTGTAGTCCGTTCCCGGCAACTGCTGCGTGTGGCTGAAATCCAGACTTTCATTTTTCAGCGCGCCCAGTTCAGGCGTGAGATCCGGGAAAGCATCGTTGTCAAAATAGGTGCGTTCGAGGCTTTCTCCGTAGATATAAACCAGGTTGAGTTTCGGGTCAGGAATGGTTTTCGACGGTTCTTTATAATAAGCCGCAAAGTCCGGATCGCCGTCGCGCGACTGGGATTTCACCAGTTCTGTTATCTGACGAAACGCCGGGCTGGCATCGACAGAACCCAGTGCCAGCAAGAGCGCCAAAAGGCTGTAACCAAAATGGTGCGGATGATGACGTCGGCGGCGCAGGATCCAGCCCAGTGCACCGAAAACGACTGCCAGTGCCAGTGCAATGCCAATACCTGGCAGGATATATTTGCTGACGCCTGCACCGGTCAGGCTGTTGGTTAAGGTATAGAGAACCGCGTCGTTAATACCATCGCCAGTAAAATAGTCGCTGGCAAACAGGGTAATATTTAAAACGACAAATAACCCTAACACCGTTAACGTGGCGGCAAACCACCAGGTGTTACGTCCCGCTTTCCATGCGTAGATCAGCACAGAGGCGAGAAACAAGGCAAATGAGAGTAGTTCTGACAACGGGCGATCCTCACTAAACCAGGCTGTGTAGCCGATGCTTAAGATTTTTTGAGAAACACAATGTAATGGCGCTGCCATATTGCTGCAATTCTAGTGTCAAAAAAATGCGATGTTGTTAGGAATTAGTTTATAAACAGACTTTTTTGATCGAGGTTGTTTCGCGCATAGCAGGGGATGAAAGCGTCAGAAGTGGGAAAAAGAGAAGGGGATTGCCGCGCCAGCCGATTAACAGCTAAAACGCGGCGTTATGCGGATCAAGAGATAAAGTTCAGACCTTGCTTTAATACCAGATCGCAGGCTTTGGTTTTCACTTCCTCCGCCAGCGGAGTCGTACCGATGTTATCCAGATTAAGCTGCTGGCCATCTTTGGTTTTCAGCAAACCCTGAATGCCGTCCAGATAGTTGGTGTCTTCTTTCTGCTCTTCGCTGTTCAGACCCAGCTTCTCCAGTACCTGGTTTTTGATGTTTTCCGCATCGGTCACCGAAGCCAGCTTTTGCTTCGCGCAGTATTGCAGAATGCCTGCGGCATTGTTCATGTTATCTGCGCTTAATGCCTGATTGCCGCTACTAAGCAGGTTAGTTAATGAAGCGAGCGACCAGCCGCCTTCCTGTGTGGTGTTTTGATTGCCTAACTCGCTGGCGGCGCTGGAGAGCGCATCTTTCCAGGAAGCGGCATTCACCCCGGCGGAAATTAATGCGCTGGCGGTAATTGCACAGCACAGAAGGTGTTTAACAGTTTTCATCATCATTACTCAAGGTGGAATTTTGTCGCAGTATAACGCCGGGAATGGGGATTAATACTCTTTACCCGTTACCCGACTACGATAACTGTCCCAGTTGAAGATCACCCACAGACTGTTACCCAGGCGCATACGATCCATAACACGCTCGCCCAGCAACTTCGTCATTTCCTCCACATTGCTGTTTGTCAGCATTCCGGTTGGGCGCTTGGAAGAAGAGCGACGATCGACGATCTGATTGATGATCACTTTTTCGTATTTAGATTCGGTCTGCACGCCGATCTCGTCGATCACCAGTAGATCAACGTTGCTCAGATCGTTGAGCAGTTGTTCTTCACTGGCACCGCTATTTTTGAAGGTATCTTTCATCGCCGACATAATATCGGCAACAGTAATAATCAATACCGATTTGCCGCGCAGCAGTAGTTCGTTGCAGATTGCCGCCGCCAAATGGTTTTTACCGGTGCCCGGCTTGCCAGAAAAGATAAAGCTGGCGATGTTGCCGTCGAACTCTTCGACATACTGACGCGCTTTGCTCAACGCATTCATCTGCCCTTCGCATTCAACACGATAGTTCTCAAAGGAACAGTTCTGATGCAGCGGACGAATGCCGGAGCGGTTAAAGGTGCGCTGCATTTTCATCGCCCGATTCTCGCGCTCCAGAGCGGCGGAGCGGAGCGCCCCTTGTTCTTTCTGCCACGCCAGAAGTTCTTCACCCGTTTTGAAGGCGGGTTTGATATGGGCAGGCATCATTTTTTGCAGGCGTTGCATCAGGTCGCCAACGTTTTTCATCGTTACCCTCTGAATCCTGGTGGAATTTGGCTGTCAGGTTCGCTGACCGTGTTCACATCTCGTTTGGCCAGGCCGCCGTTGCTGGCGCGACCAATTTGCAGACTGCGCGCCAGTTTTTGCTGCCACTGTACATGGTGAAAGACTTTGCCTTCCGCCTGCCAGTAGGCAATGAATGAGGCCAGTTCTTCGGCGGTAGCGGGCTCTCTTAGTGCCACGCCCCACAACGCGGCCTGGCGAGTGAAGTCGGCATCGGGTCGCCAGTCTGGGTACATGGCAAATTTTCCCATCGGTACGGCAACGGGGGCAGTTTGCGGTTCCTGATAGAGTTGATCGTCCAGAGCGACATCGCTTCCCGGACGTGCCAGCTTTTCTTCCAGCGCCAGCAGTTCAGCAAGACGCGCGGGCGTGACGGCATAAAACGCCGGAGCGTTGTTAGCAAATACGGCAACCATTCCGCCTTCAGCTTTTGCCAGAACGGTCTGGTGATCGTGTACCAGGGCGTCAATACCAACGACGTCCGGGGTCAAAACTCTGGAAGACATACTGTTTCTCAATATGGAACGATGAACGAGAAGGGAGATTACTTTTATAGTAACACACGGATGAAAGGAGGCTGTCTCTCATCCGTGTGCTTTAAGCGAGGCAATTTTATACGCGAGGGCGCTTGCGGTACAACCATAATCCAGGAATGGAAAGACCGATGGATAATGCACCAACAATTGATGATGCCGTAAGAAAGTTGGTTAACAGGGTAATCATCAACGGCTCGCTATAACCTAACTGACTGATTTTTACAGCTGAAATCATTGCTGTATAAGCAGAAATGCCAGGGAACATGGGGATAACAGCCGCCACGGTAAAGACTTTTGGATGCGCCAGATACCAGCGCGACCATTGAATACCAATGGTGCCGACCAGCATAGATGCCATAAAGGTTGACCACTCAATATTCAGCCCGGTAGTCATTAAGATCATTCGTGAACCATGACCAATCGCGCCAAGCAGCGCACACCAGCGTAACGCCCGAACCGGAACATTGAATACCATCGCAAATCCGACCGCAGGAATTGCCGCGAGGATCATATCCTGCACCAACGCTATGAGAAATTCGATCATACCCATCCGCGTAGTCCCCAAATCGTCAGTGCCATCACCACGCCAACGCAGGTAGCCAACGTCAACAGGCTGGCAATTGCCCAGCGTGCCAGCCCGGTATTGATGTGGCCTTTAAACATATCGGCGACGGCATTAATCAACGGAAAGCCCGGCACCAGCAACAGAACGCTGGCCGCCATCGCTATGGTAGGCGTATGACTGAATGTCGGAAGTTGTAAAAGGAGGCCGGAAATCGTGGTGGCGGCAAATGCGGTGAGGCAAAAGTTTATCTGCGGGTGAAGATGGCGTTGTGCCAGCAGTTGACGGATGTACATGGCGATCATGCTGGCAAAGAACGTAATCAGCGCGCCGTCCCAGCCACCGTTATTCAGTTTGCAGAAACAGGCGCAAGAAAGTCCAACCATCAGGGCTACCAGCCAACGCGGATAGCGCAGAGGATGTATTTGACTAAAACGCTTCTCCACACCTTTGCAATCCAGCAATTTATGTTCCGCCAGAATCACAATGTGCTGTACTTCAGTAACCACATGCATATTAATGCCGCGATCCTGATTTTTACGTGTCGAGGTTAAACATTGACCATCTTTAATGGTGGTCAGCACAATTGCGTTGGAAGAGATGGAGCTTTCAACGCAGTCCATCCCCAGCGCACGCCCAAGTCGTGAAGAAAGCTCATCCACCAGCGCACTTTCCGCCCCGTGCTGCAAAAGAAATAATCCGCACTGGATACATAGCCGTGTTACGGCTCGCTGTTGCTCAGTTTGCATAACTCGCCCTTTGTCATAGACGTGCTGCGTATTGTTCAAATAATGAGACCCCATTTGTATCATGAAGCGCGGTTGTTTTGGGGTTGGTTAAGATCAAAATTGCGCTGATTAATTCTGGTTATGGCCACAGGAAGCGATCTACGTCGGAGGTCAAATAAATATCCTCATGAATATTATCACTGAAATGAATTTATATTTTTGTTTTTACTTGTTTAGCTAATAGCAGGAGAAATCAATTTTTCGAATCTGGATAAGAAATATCTTTCAGTTTTTATTGCTTTTTTTGTTGTTCTTTCGGACTAAAGGCCTTGTATTTCGCCTTTGGTCATTATTTTGAATGATATCGTAAACTGATTGGATTTGCGGTTTTTGATTAAGTATTTCTAACAACATAATTTAGATATTTTAAATGTGTCAGAGGTATTTTACCAGGTTATTATTTGATGCTAGCCTCCTGAAACATACAAAGGATTTTTGGTGTGTCAGGGGTAAACTGATATGAAAGTGAATGCTAAGGATAATTTATTCGCTAGATCTATTAATTTGCTGGAATCATTTGAGGGATGAATATCCTGATTAAACCATCATGATTTATAGAGAGTGGATATGGAGGATATATGTTGCCAGGATGCTGCAAAAATGGAATTGTTATCAGTAAAATACCCGTTATGCAGGCAGGATTAAAAGAGGTCATGAGGACCCATCTACCTGAATATGAAATAACGAGTAGCGCCTCTGCGGAGGAGTTGACCTTATTACAATTACGTCGTGCTGGGTTAGTGATTGCCGATTTATCCGGCGAAACGGAAGACCCGCGTTCCGTTTGTGAACATTACTATTCATTGATCTCACAATACCGGGAAATACATTGGGTTTTCATGGTTTCACGTGCCTGGTACTCCCCGGCAGTAGAACTGCTTATGTGCCCAACAGCGACGTTACTGTCCGATGTCGAACCCATTGAGAATCTGGTTAAGACCGTTCGTTCCGGCAATGCGTATGCGGATCGTATCAGCGCCATGCTGACCTCTCCGGCAATGACTGAAACTCAGGATTTTAGCTATCGCACCGTCATTCTGACCCTTTCAGAGCGCAAGGTACTGCGGCTGTTAGGCAAAGGATGGGGCATCAACCAGATAGCTTCATTGCTCAAGAAAAGTAATAAAACTATCAGCGCACAAAAAAACAGTGCGATGCGTCGGCTGGCAATTCACAGCAATGCTGAGATGTATGCATGGATAAATAGCGCGCAGGGTGCAAGAGAACTTAACTTGCCTTCTGTTTATGGAGATGCCGCAGAATGGAACACAACCGAATTAAGAAGAGAAATGTCGCACTTATAGAAAAATGCGTCATGAGCAGTATCGGTATTGAGAGTTTATTCAGAAAGTTTGCGGGTAACCCTTATAAGCTCCACACCTATACCAGCCAGGAGTCGTTTCAGGATGCCATGTCGCGGTTCTCGTTTGCGGCGGTCATTTTTTCTTTTTCTGCCATGAGAAGTGAGCGCAGAGAAGGATTATCTTGCCTGACTGAGCTGGCGATTAAATTTCCGCGTACCCGACGTTTGGTTATTGCAGATGATGATATTGAAGCACGGTTGATCGGTTCATTATCTCCATCACCACTGGACGGAGTATTAAGTAAAGCATCGACGCTGGAAGTTTTTCATCAGGAGTTATTTTTGTCATTAAATGGTGTGCGTCAGGCAACCGATCGGCTGAACAATCAGTGGTACATTAACCAAAGTCGGACGTTAAGCCCAACGGAGAGAGAAATATTGCGTTTTATGTCGCGTGGCTACTCAATGACACAAATTGCCGAGCAGCTTAAACGCAATATCAAAACGATCCGCGCGCATAAATTTAATGTGATGTCGAAACTGGGCGTCAGTTCTGATGCAGGGTTGTTGGAGGCCGCAGATATTCTGTTATGTATGCGGCATTGCGAAGCAAGTAATGTGTTGCATCCCTATTAATCCGCATGATGCCGGGTTTACTTCCCCGGCAGTGCTTTCATTTCAGCGTACAATCGCCACATTGCTGCACATCCGGTAGGCGATAACGCTGGCAGCAGGTACGGCGCACCAGCAGGCCGTCGCGCAGTACCACGGTACGCCAGAGTGGATTGTCTTCGCCGCTGGTGAGCGTTTTCTCAAAAAAGAGGGCATGGCGGAGCGATTCAACCGTCGCCTCGCCGAGCAACTGCTTCATTTCTGTCAGATACCAGTTGATCAAATAGCCGGTATTACTCCAGATAAGTTTGCCGTTAATCTCTCCAGTCGCTTCTAATGCCTGCACTACCGGGACAAGCGCCTGGCTGACTAACGTTTCCATTCGCTGTTGTGGAGAATGTGTTGTTGCGTTTTTGTCTTCACACACATCGACCCAGAAACAGGCGGCGCGTCCGGTTTCGTGAAACTCAACGTGGAAATGCTCCGGGGAAAGGTCTAACGCTTTTTCCTGCGTCAGCAGCGCCAGCATTAATGGTGGCACCATCAGGCCGATATACCATTGTGCCCACAACGAGATCAGCGGCTTGTTCTCGCGGATCATCATCGGTTGGTTGCGGTAGATATGATCGGAATAGACCGCCAGTAGAGAACTTAGCGCATTCGGTGATGACCATTGCGCCAGCGTCATGGCGTTAAGCGGGGCGGGTTCATCCAGGCGGATAAACTCCAGCAAATGTTCACGATGTTTGGCGATCGTCGCACGTACGGCTTGTGCAAGCCCACCATCCTGCGGCTGGAGATGCGTTCGCCAGATGACATCTTCAGGAAGCGGTGCGGAACGATAGGTCATAATCGTGATGGTAATCTAAATGATAATGATTGCTAATCCTAGCGATAGGTTTACCCGATAGCAAGGGATTTCTCTGGCTTGAAAATGACAAAAATTATCATATGATATTGATTATCATTATCACTTTGAGAGATAAAATCATGTTGCAACGTATGCTGGGCAGTGGCTGGGGAGTGTTGCTGCCGGGATTGCTGATTGCAGGGCTGATGTATGCGGATTTATCGCCGGATCAGTGGCGGATTGTCATTGTGATGGGATTAGTGCTGACGCCGGTGATGCTGTATCACAAACAACTACGGCATTATGTATTGCTACCATCGTGCCTGGCGCTTATTTCTGGTGTCATGCTGATGATAATAAACTGGAATCAGGGATGATAAAGCAGGGAAGAAACAAGAGAGGAAGTAAAGATAATTGGTGCGAGGGGGGGGACTTGAACCCCCACGTCCGTAAGGACACTAACACCTGAAGCTAGCGCGTCTACCAATTCCGCCACCTTCGCACAGTCATCTTACTTTTTTTGATATCGCCTCGTTGGTGCGAGGGGGGGGACTTGAACCCCCACGTCCGTAAGAACACTAACACCTGAAGCTAGCGCGTCTACCAATTCCGCCACCTTCGCCCAGTGCGAGCAATATCAACGTGGTTTTTGGTGCGAGGGGGGGGACTTGAACCCCCACGTCCGTAAGGACACTAACACCTGAAGCTAGCGCGTCTACCAATTCCGCCACCTTCGCACAGTCATCTTACTTTTTTTGAAACGTGGTTGTTGGTGCGAGGGGGGGGACTTGAACCCCCACGTCCGTAAGAACACTAACACCTGAAGCTAGCGCGTCTACCAATTCCGCCACCTTCGCATACCATCAATTCTTAAAAAGAATTGCTACCACGGAGGCGCATTCTAGTGGTTTTCAGCTTTTCGTCAATAGTTAATTATCGCCTGATGCGTAATTGCTGGAAAAATGGTCATCAGGAGGCTAACGTGCAGGTTTTGTATGTCGGATAAGGCGTTCACGCCGCATCCGACATGGCATGTGGCAATGGATGCCAGATGCGACGCTGGTGCGTCTTATCTGGCCTACAAAGGGCTAACGAGCAGGTTTGGTAGGTTGGATAAGGCGTTCACGCCGCATCCAACAAGGCTTGCGGCGAGAGACTTAACCTTTCTTCGCCTGGCGGGTCATAATGGCGCGATACACCTTGAAGCGTCCGGTTTGCGCGATCACTTCGTGGAAGCCAAATGTCTCATCCAGCACGTCCGGATAAGGCAGGAAGGCGTTCGCTACAATTCGCAACTCGCCGCCGCTATTAAGATGACGCACCGCACCGCGAATCAGCGTTTGTGCTGCATCCAGGCTGGTTTGCATCCCATCGTGGAACGGTGGGTTGGAGATGATCATATCAAAACGACCTTTCACCTCGGAAAAGACGTTGCTGGCAAAGACTTCACCTTCAACACCGTTGGCCGCAAGTGTTGCGCGGCTGGCTTCTACCGCTGGCGCAGAGACATCGCACAGAGTGAGACGAATTTTCGGCGAATGGCGCGCAAAGGCAACTGAAAGCACACCCGCGCCACAGCCGACATCCAGCACTTTACCTTTCGTGTGCGGAGTTAACGTCGAGAGTAGCAACTGGCTACCGACATCCAGACCGTCGCGGCTAAACACGCCAGGCAGCGTTTTGACCGTCAGGCCATCGACGCTGTATTCGCCCCAGAATTTATCGGCATCAAACACCGGCTGTTTTTCCAGACGACCAAAATAGAGGCCACAGCGACGGGCGCTGTCTACCTTATTCAACGGCGCATAATCTGCCAGCATCTGCTCGGCGCTGCGCACGCCGCTGCGGTTCTCGCCAACGACGAAAATATCTGTCCCCACCGGCAGCAGAGAAAGTAAATTCATCAACTGGAACTGGGCTTCCGGTTTGTTCTTCGGCCAGTAGTAAATCAGCGTATCGCAATCTGCGACGTCATCTGCCGTGGCGACCAGACTAAAACGGGCATTATCTCCCATCTGGCGGCTTAATACCTGCCAGTGGTGGAATTGCTGGGTATGAGCACGACTGGTCGCGGTATCTAAACGCGCGGGCAGGTCATCCTGTAAGTCACCGGCAAACAGAATACGGCTTTGTTCGAAATCATCACTGTGGCGCAGCAAGACTTCACTTGCCGGGGTAAATGCAGACATGGAATGCTCCTCAATTGATACTGGCGGCGATTATAGCCATATGTTGGCGCGGTATCGACGAATTTGCTATATTTGCGCCCCTGACAACAGGAGCGATTCGCTATGACATCCCGACGAGACTGGCAGTTACAGCAGCTGGGCATTACCCAGTGGTCGCTGCGTCGCCCTGGCGCGTTGCAGGGAGAGGTCGCCATTGCGATCCCCGCACACGTTCGTCTGGTGATGGTGGCAAACGATCTTCCCGCCCTGACCGATCCCTTGGTGAGCGATGTTCTGCGCGCATTAACCGTCAGCCCTGATCAAGTGCTGCAACTGACGCCAGAAAAAATCGCGATGCTGCCGCAAGGCAGTCGCTGCAATAGCTGGCGGTTGGGCACTGATGAACCGCTGTCACTGGAAGGCGCTCAGGTGGCATCACCGGCGCTCACCGAATTACGGGCAAACCCAACGGCACGCGCCGCGTTATGGCAACAAATTTGCACATATGAACACGATTTCTTCCCTCGAAACGACTGATTTACCTGCGGCTTTCCACATTGAACAACGCGCCCATGCCTTTCCGTGGAGTGAGAAAACCTTTGCCAGCAATCAGGGCGAACGCTATCTCAACTTTCAGTTAACGCAAAACGGTAAAATGGCGGCGTTTGCGATTACGCAAGTGGTGCTGGATGAAGCTACATTGTTCAATATTGCGGTCGATCCCGACTATCAGCGTCAGGGACTGGGAAGGGCGCTGCTTGAACATCTGATCGACGAACTGGAAAAACGCGGCGTGGCGACGCTATGGCTGGAAGTCCGTGCTTCAAATGCTGCCGCCATTGCCCTGTACGAAAGTTTAGGCTTTAACGAGGCGACGATTCGCCGCAATTACTACCCCACCACGGACGGTCGAGAAGACGCCATCATCATGGCGTTGCCAATCAGTATGTAAGACAAGGTGGAATAATGAAGTGGGACTGGATTTTCTTTGATGCCGATGAAACGCTGTTTACTTTTGACTCGTTCACCGGCCTGCAGCGGATGTTTCTTGATTACAGCGTCACCTTTACCGCTGAAGATTTTCAGGACTATCAGGCCGTTAACAAGCCACTGTGGGTGGATTATCAAAACGGCGCGATCACTTCATTACAGCTCCAGCACGGGCGTTTTGAGAGCTGGGCCGAACGGCTGAACGTCGAGCCGGGTAAACTCAACGAGGCCTTCATTAATGCGATGGCGGAAATATGTACGCCGCTGCCGGGGGCGGTTTCCCTGCTTAACGCCATTCGTGGCAACGCCAAAATCGGCATCATCACCAACGGCTTTAGCGCCTTGCAACAGGTGCGTCTGGAACGCACGGGGCTGCGTGATTATTTCGATTTGCTGGTGATTTCCGAAGAAGTTGGCGTTGCCAAACCGAATAAGAAAATTTTCGATTATGCGCTGGAACAGGCGGGCAATCCTGACCGTTCACGTGTGCTGATGGTTGGTGACACCGCTGAGTCCGATATTCTCGGTGGCATCAATGCCGGGCTTGCGACCTGCTGGCTGAATGCGCACAATCGCGAGCAACCAGAAGGCATCGCGCCCACCTGGACCGTTTCTTCGTTGCACGAACTGGAGCAGCTCCTGTGTAAACACTGATTGCCTCCCCCCCGATGATGGGTAAAATAGCCGCAATTTTTCGTTTTCAACAAGCGCGGCGCGATGCCGCTTACTCAAGAAGAAAGAATTATGACGTTGTCTCCTTATTTGCAAGAGGTGGCGAAGCGCCGCACTTTTGCCATTATTTCTCACCCGGACGCCGGTAAAACTACCATCACCGAGAAGGTGCTGCTGTTCGGACAGGCTATTCAGACCGCCGGTACAGTAAAAGGCCGTGGTTCCAACCAGCACGCTAAGTCGGACTGGATGGAGATGGAAAAGCAGCGTGGGATCTCCATTACTACGTCTGTGATGCAGTTTCCGTATCACGACTGCCTGGTTAACCTGCTCGACACCCCAGGGCACGAAGACTTCTCGGAAGATACCTATCGTACCCTGACGGCGGTGGACTGCTGCCTGATGGTTATCGACGCCGCAAAAGGTGTTGAAGATCGTACCCGCAAGCTGATGGAAGTTACCCGTCTGCGTGACACGCCGATCCTCACCTTTATGAACAAACTTGACCGTGATATCCGCGACCCGATGGAACTGCTTGATGAAGTTGAAAACGAGCTGAAAATCGGTTGTGCGCCGATTACCTGGCCGATTGGTTGCGGCAAGCTGTTTAAAGGCGTTTACCACCTATATAAAGATGAAACCTATCTCTATCAGAGCGGTAAAGGCCACACCATTCAGGAAGTACGCATTGTTAAAGGGCTGAACAACCCGGATCTCGACGCTGCGGTCGGTGAAGATCTGGCACAGCAGCTGCGTGACGAACTGGAACTGGTGAAAGGCGCGTCTAACGAGTTCGACAAAGAGCTGTTCCTTGCAGGTGAAATCACCCCGGTATTCTTCGGTACTGCGTTGGGTAACTTCGGCGTCGATCATATGCTGGATGGTCTGGTTGAGTGGGCGCCTGCGCCGATGCCGCGTCAGACCGATACCCGTACCGTAGAGGCGAGCGAAGATAAATTTACCGGCTTCGTATTTAAAATTCAGGCCAACATGGACCCGAAACACCGCGACCGCGTGGCGTTTATGCGTGTGGTATCCGGTAAATATGAAAAAGGCATGAAGCTGCGCCAGGTGCGTACCGCGAAAGATGTGGTGATCTCCGACGCGCTGACCTTTATGGCGGGCGACCGTTCGCACGTTGAGGAAGCGTATCCGGGCGACATCCTTGGTCTGCACAACCATGGCACTATTCAGATCGGCGACACCTTTACCCAGGGTGAGATGATGAAGTTCACCGGTATTCCGAACTTCGCACCGGAACTGTTCCGTCGTATTCGCCTGAAAGATCCGCTGAAGCAAAAACAGCTGCTCAAAGGGCTGGTACAGCTTTCCGAAGAGGGCGCGGTGCAGGTGTTCCGTCCCATCTCCAACAACGATTTGATCGTCGGTGCGGTTGGTATACTGCAGTTTGATGTGGTGGTGTCGCGCCTGAAGAGCGAATACAACGTCGAAGCGGTGTATGAGTCAGTCAACGTCACCACCGCCCGCTGGGTAGAATGCGCGGACGCGAAGAAATTCGAAGAGTTCAAGCGTAAGAACGAAAGCCAACTGGCGCTCGATGGCGGCGATAACCTTGCTTACATCGCCACCAGCATGGTTAACCTGCGCTTAGCGCAAGAGCGTTATCCGGACGTTCAATTCCACCAGACCCGCGAGCATTAATTCTTGCCTCCAGGGCGCGGCAGCCGCTGCGCCCTGTCAATTTTCCTTCCTTATTAGCCGCTTGCGGAATGTTCTTAAAACATTCGCTTTCGCTTATGTTTGCTCGCTTTTTAGTCGATACGGCGAGCGGTTTCAAAATTGTGATCTATATTTAACAAAGCAATGACATTTGTGTCGGCGTTAAATACCGTTATGTACGTAGGTAACAGTATTTAAAACCGTTAACTGTCATTCGATTGATATTAATAACTGATTCAGAAGCTGTAACGGTCGTTATTCATCACCCATCGCTTTTGTGATGGCGACCATTGACTTCTGTCGAGGGTGAAGTCTCTCCCTATTCAGCAATGCAACCTCGTGTTGCCTGGCTCAAATTACGAGCAAACATACAGGAATAAATCGATGACTATGACAAGACTGAAGATTTCGAAAACTCTGCTGGCTGTGATGTTGACCTCTGCCGTCGCGACCGGTTCTGCCTATGCGGAAAACAACGCGCAGACCACCAATGAAAGCGCAGGGCAAAAAGTCGATAGCTCTATGAATAAAGTCGGTAATTTCATGGATGACAGCGCCATCACTGCGAAAGTGAAGGCAGCTCTGGTGGATCATGAAAATATCAAGAGCACTGATATCTCTGTCAAAACCGATCAAAAAGTCGTGACGTTAAGCGGATTTGTTGAAAGCCAGGCACAGGCCGAAGAGGCAGTGAAAGTGGCGAAAGGCGTTGAAGGCGTGACCTCCGTCAGTGACAAACTGCACGTTCGCGACGCTAAAGAAGGCTCTGTGAAGGGCTACGCGGGTGACACTGCCACCACCAGTGAAATCAAAGCCAAACTGCTGGCGGACGATATCGTCCCTTCCCGTCATGTGAAAGTTGAAACCACCGACGGCGTGGTTCAGCTCTCCGGTACCGTCGATTCCCAGGCACAGAGCGACCGTGCTGAAAGTATCGCCAAAGCGGTAGATGGTGTGAAAAGCGTTAAAAATGATCTGAAAACTAAGTAATTCGTCGTAATTCGTCCTCCCGAACTTTGTCGGGAGGCGCGATGTGCACCACACTAAAAATATCGCATTGAGTGATTTTCACGCTCATATCAAGCGGTGACATTAACTATGGTAAAGGAGACGCTTATGTTTCGTTGGGGCATCATATTTCTGGTTATCGCGTTAATCGCCGCCGCACTTGGGTTTGGTGGTCTGGCCGGTACCGCTGCAGGCGCAGCTAAAATTGTCTTTGTCGTCGGGATTATTCTGTTCCTGGTGAGTTTGTTCATGGGCCGAAAACGACCCTAGATTTCAGACCATTAAGAAAATTTTATCCAAAGCCAGTCCAGCGGACTGGCTTTTGCGGTTTTAGCGAATAATAAATTGCGTTACTTTGTCATTCTTTCACAACAAAAACAGGAAGGCAGAGGTGGGGCAGCGAATACCTGTAACGCTTGGTAATATTGCGCCGTTGTCGCTAAGGCCGTTCCAGCCAGGACGAATTGCGCTGGTGTGCGAAGGCGGCGGGCAGCGTGGAATTTTCACGGCTGGTGTGCTGGATGAGTTTATGCGCGCGCAGTTTAATCCTTTCGATCTCTATTTTGGCACGTCCGCCGGGGCGCAAAATCTTTCGGCCTATATCTGCAACCAGCCTGGTTACGCGCGTAAAGTCATCATGCGCTACACCACAAAACGTGAATTTTTCGATCCAGTACGTTTTGTCCGTGGAGGAAATCTTATCGATCTCGACTGGCTGGTGGAGGCGACTGCAAGCCAGATGCCGTTGCAGATGGATACCGCTGCGCGGTTGTTTGATAGCGGCAAATCGTTTTATATGTGCGCCTGCCGCCAGGACGATTACACGCCGAACTACTTTGTGCCGACCAAACAAAACTGGCTGGATTTGATTCGCGCCTCCAGTGCTATTCCCGGTTTTTATCGCACCGGAGTTTCACTTGATGGGATTAACTATTTTGATGGTGGCGTCAGCGATGCGATCCCGGTTAAAGAAGCGGCAAGACAGGGGGCGAAAACGCTGGTGGTGATCCGCACCGTGCCGTCGCAAATGTACTATACGCCGCAGTGGTTTAAACGTATGGAACGTTGGCTGGGTGACAGTAGCCTACAGCCGCTGGTCAATCTGGTGCAGCATCATGAAACCAGTTATCGCGCCATCCAACAATTTATTGAGAAACCGCCCGGCAAGTTACGCATTTTCGAAATTTATCCGCCGAAACCGTTGCATAGCATCGCGCTTGGCAGCCGGCTTCCGGCGCTACGCGATGACTATAAACTTGGGCGTTTATGCGGTCGCTATTTCCTGGCCACAGTCGGTAAAATGCTAACCGAAAAAGCACCGTTCACTCGCCATCTGGTGCCTGTGGCGACGCCGGAACCAATCGTCATTCCGCCTGCGCCAGTCGCCAACGATACGCTGGTTACCGAGGTGATAGACGCCCCGCAGGCGAATGACCCGACATTTAACAACGAGGATCTGGCTTGATTTGCCGTTTTATCGACACCCACTGCCATTTTGATTTTCCGCCTTTTAGCGGTGATGAAGAGGCCAGCCTGCAACGCGCGGCACAAGCGGGCGTAGGCAAGATCATTGTTCCGGCAACCGAGGCGGCAAATTTTGCCCGCGTGCAGGCGTTAGCGGAAAATTATCAGCCGCTGTATGCCGCCTTAGGGTTGCATCCGGGGATGTTGGAAAAACATAGCGATGCGTCTCTGGATCAGTTACAGCAGGCGCTGGAAAAGCGCCCGCCGAAGGTGGTGGCGGTAGGGGAGGTAGGTCTGGATCTCTTTGGCGACGATCCACAATTTGATCGCCAACAGCGGTTGCTCGACGAACAACTTAAGCTGGCGAAACGCTACGATCTGCCGGTGATCCTTCATTCACGGCGCACGCATGACAAACTGGCGATGCATCTTAAACGCCACGATTTGCCGCGTGCTGGCGTGGTTCACGGATTTTCTGGCAGCCTGCAACAGGCCGAACGGTTTGTGCAACTGGGCTACAAAATCGGCGTAGGCGGCACTATCACCTATCCACGCGCCAGTAAAACCCGCGATGTCATCGCAAAATTACCGCTGGCATCGTTGTTGCTGGAAACCGACGCGCCGGATATGCCGCTCAACGGCTTTCAGGGGCAGCCTAATCGCCCGGAACAGGCTGCGCGGGTGTTTGACGTGCTTTGCGAGTTGCGCCGGGAACCGGCGGATGAGATTGCGCAAGCGTTGCTTAATAACACGTATACGGTGTTTAGCGTTCGTGGGTAGTTTGCCCTTCGTAGGCAGCATCCGGCAGTCGGCGCATAATGCCTGATGCGACGATTAACGCGTCTTATCATGCCTACAAGTCTGTGCCGAACCGTAGGCCGCATCCGACATGTCACAAATACAGCGCCGGAAATATTAACCGGCTCACCCCGCGCTCCCGTAACGCGCCAGCCAACTGCTCAACATCTTCCGGCGTGGCGCTCGCCCAGCTTTGCGCCTCGCCATACACGCCGTGGGCATGAAACGCGTTCAGGCGTACCGGAACATCGCCAAGTCCCTTGATAAACACCGCCAGTTCTTCGATGTGTTGCAAATAATCCACCTGGCCAGGGATTACCAGCAAACGCAGTTCCGCCAGCTTGCCGCGCTCTGCCAGCAAATAGATGCTGCGCTTAATCTGCTGATTATCGCGTCCGGTTAATTGTTGATGACATTCGCTCCCCCACGCTTTGAGATCGAGCATTGCGCCGTCGCACACCGGGAGCAATTTTTCCCAGCCGGTTTCGCTCAACATGCCGTTACTGTCCACAAGACAGGTGAGATGGCGCAATTGTGGATCATTTTTGATAGCAGTAAACAGCGCCACCACAAACGGTAGCTGCGTCGTGGCTTCGCCGCCGCTCACCGTTATCCCTTCAATAAACAACACCGCTTTGCGGATATGACTAAGCACCTCGTCCACGCCCATGCTTTGTGCCATCGGCGTGGCATTCTGCGGACACATCTTCAGGCAGGTGTCGCACTGCTCGCAGACTGCAACGTTCCACATTACTTTGCCGTCGGCAATCTGCAACGCCTGATGTGGACACTGCGGCACACATTCCCCGCAATCATTGCAGCGTCCCATCGTCCACGGATTGTGACAATTTTTGCAGCGCAGATTGCAGCCCTGCAAAAACAGAGCCAGACGACTGCCTGGCCCGTCAACGCAGGAGAAGGGGATAATCTTACTGACTAAAGCGCATCTGCTGTTCATGGCTTATCACGCGCGGCTGGCGTTCCAGAATACGAGTGTTACGTGCAGCTTCTTCGCCCAGCCAGGTGGTGTTGGTGCGTGAACCTTCGGCACGATATTTTTCTAAATCCGACAAACGCACCATATAACCGGTAACGCGAACCAGATCGTTACCGCTGACGTTGGCGGTAAATTCGCGCATTCCGGCTTTAAAGGCACCGAGGCAAAGCTGTACCAGCGCCTGCGGATTACGTTTGATGGTTTCGTCGAGCGTCAGAATGTCGCTGATCCCGGAGTAATAATATGCATGATGCGGGGCGACGGTTTGCAGATGGGTGATTGGATCTGGCTCATCGCCATACGGCAGGCGCGCCCCCGGCGTGGTGCCGATATCGGAACTGATCCCCGACTGTGCGTGTAACATGGCGCGTTTTTGCCAGCCATATTTCACTGGCGTGCTGGCGACAAACTCCGCCAGTTGCGCGCTGATGCGATAACCCACTTCATTTGCGGCGGCTTCTTTACCGTAGCGCGCGGCAATCCCTTCTTTCTCGCACAGCAAGTTAACCGCTTCCGCCAGCCCGTACATGCCAAACATCGGCACAAAACGTTCAGGATCAATCAACCCTTCTTTGACCAGGAAGCTATTCTCAAAGAAGTGTGATTGTTGATAGAGAAATTCACATCGCGCATCGATGATGGCGATCTGCTGCTGGCAGTAGTGCGGTAGAGTGCGCGTAAAGAAGTCATCCAGCGATTCACTGCGCTCGGCAATGGCTTTCAGGTTGAGGCGTACCAGCGTACTGCCACCACCCGCTAACGGCAGTGAGTTGTAACAGCTCACAATCCCGTAGCCCCCTTTTGTGAAAATTTTATCATGCACGGGACCGTTGGCGATGTGCGGTTTGCTACATTCACAGATGTTTTTCGCCACTTCCAGCAGCAGGTCATCAGGGGTGATTTCAGGATCGTAGATAAAAGTCAGGTTGGGTGAAACCTGCTTCAGCTCTGCGTCTGCCCGTAAAATCGCACGGGTAATGGGTGAATCAGACGGGCCAATATTGGCGTGCATAAAGGCGTCAGGCAGGGTTCTGTCGAGGTAACGCCAGAAACGTTTTATTCGAATATCGATCTCGTCTTGTGTTAGAATTCTAACATACGGTTGCAACAACGCATCCAGTTGCCCCAGGTAGACCGGCATCGATGTGACCGAAGGAACGTGGTGGTAAAGAATGGTCAGCAGAGAGAGTGCATCATCAAGATCTTTCGCGCCTTCCAGCTCCAGCCATTCAGAACCGTTCGCCAGAAAACGGGCGTAATTGGGTAAGACATAGCGCGGTTTGTACGGCGCATGACCTTCAAACATATCGCAGATTACGCCTTCATCCAGCGCGCGGCGGGCTTCGGCAGGAAGCTGTGGGTAAGGCAGATTGTTTTCTGCTTCCAGCGCCAGAAAATGGCGCTTCTGCTCTGGGCTAAGTACCGGACTGGTGACAATTTGCTGGCAACGTTGTTGCAGCGCAATTTCATGAGAAGTGGGCATCTTCTTTTCCTTTTATGCCGAAGGTGATGCGCCATTGTAAGAAGTTTCGTGATGTTCACTTTGATCCTGATGCGTTTGCCACCACTGGCGCATTCATTTGAAAGTGAATTATTTGAACCAGATCGCATTACCGTAATGCAAATTTGTAAGTAGATTTTCTTAATTGTGATGTATATCGAAGTGTGTTGCGGAGTCGATGTTAGAATACTAACAAACTCGCAAGGTGAATTTTATTGGCGACAAGCCAGGAGAATGAAATGACTGATCTGAAAGCAAGCAGCCTGCGTGCACTGAAATTGATGGACCTGACCACTCTGAATGACGACGACACCGACGAGAAAGTGATCGCCCTGTGTCATCAGGCTAAAACTCCGGTCGGCAATACCGCCGCTATCTGTATCTATCCTCGCTTTATCCCGATTGCTCGCAAGACTCTGAAAGAGCAGGGCACCCCGGAAATCCGTATTGCTACGGTAACTAACTTCCCACACGGTAACGACGATATCGACATCGCGCTGGCAGAAACCCGTGCGGCAATCGCCTACGGTGCCGATGAAGTTGACGTGGTGTTCCCGTACCGTGCGCTGATGGCGGGTAACGAGCAGGTTGGTTTTGACCTGGTGAAAGCCTGTAAAGAGGCTTGCGCAGCGGCGAACGTGCTGCTGAAAGTGATCATCGAAACCGGTGAACTGAAAGACGAAGCCCTGATCCGCAAAGCGTCTGAAATCTCCATCAAAGCGGGTGCTGACTTCATCAAAACCTCTACTGGTAAAGTCGCGGTGAATGCGACGCCGGAAAGCGCGCGCATCATGATGGAAGTCATCCGCGACATGGGCGTAGAAAAAACCGTTGGTTTCAAACCGGCGGGCGGTGTGCGTACTGCGGAAGATGCGCAGAAATATCTCGCGATTGCAGATGAACTGTTCGGTGCTGACTGGGCAGATGCGCGTCACTATCGCTTTGGCGCTTCCAGCCTGCTGGCAAGCCTGCTGAAAGCTCTGGGCCACGGCGACGGTAAGAGCGCCAGCAGCTACTAAGCTGTCTTTTGCCAGAGGGCGGATGCTACGGGTCGGGTGCCCCTGTAGGCCTGATAAGACGCGTCAGCGTCGCATCAGGCTGTCAGCAGTGATGCCGGATGCGGCGCGAACGCCTTATCCGGCCTACGGGGCGAGTGCCGTGTAGGCATGATAAGAAGCGGTCAGCATCAGGCAATAACAACATCCGCCACCTGGCAACAACGCCTTCAAACTTATTCCACGGGAGGTTACCTTGTTTCTCGCACAAGAAATTATTCGTAAAAAACGTGATGGTCATGCGCTGAGCGATGAAGAAATTCGTTTCTTTATCAACGGCATTCGCGACAACACTATCTCCGAAGGGCAAATTGCCGCCCTCGCGATGACCATTTTCTTCCACGATATGACAATGCCGGAGCGTGTCTCGCTGACGATGGCGATGCGAGATTCAGGAACCGTTCTCGACTGGAAAAGCCTGCATCTGAATGGCCCGATTGTTGATAAACACTCCACCGGCGGCGTCGGCGATGTGACTTCGCTGATGTTAGGGCCAATGGTCGCTGCCTGTGGTGGTTACATTCCGATGATCTCCGGTCGTGGCCTCGGTCATACTGGCGGTACGCTCGACAAACTGGAATCAATCCCTGGCTTCGATATATTCCCGGATGACAACCGTTTCCGCGAAATCATTAAAGATGTTGGCGTGGCAATTATCGGCCAGACCAGCTCACTGGCTCCGGCGGATAAACGTTTCTACGCAACCCGCGATATTACCGCAACCGTGGACTCCATTCCGCTGATCACCGCCTCTATTCTGGCGAAGAAACTTGCGGAAGGTCTGGACGCGCTGGTGATGGACGTGAAAGTGGGTAGCGGCGCGTTTATGCCGACCTACGAACTCTCTGAAGCCCTCGCCGAAGCGATTGTTGGCGTGGCTAACGGCGCTGGCGTGCGCACCACTGCGCTGCTCACCGATATGAATCAGGTCTTGGCCTCCAGTGCCGGTAACGCGGTTGAAGTGCGTGAAGCGGTGCAGTTCTTGACGGGTGAGTATCGTAACCCGCGTCTGTTTGATGTCACGATGGCGCTGTGCGTGGAGATGCTTACCTCCGGCAAACTGGCGAAAGATGACGCCGAAGCGCGCGCGAAATTGCAGGCGGTGCTGGACAACGGTAAAGCGGCAGAAGTCTTTGGTCGTATGGTCGCGGCACAAAAAGGCCCGACTGACTTTGTTGAGAACTACGCGAAGTATCTGCCGACAGCCATGCTGACGAAAGCAGTCTATGCTGATACCGAAGGTTTTGTTAGTGAAATGGATACCCGCGCGCTGGGGATGGCAGTGGTTGCAATGGGCGGCGGACGCCGTCAGGCATCTGACACCATCGATTACAGCGTCGGCTTTACTGATATGGCGCGTCTGGGCGACCAGGTAGACGGTCAGCGTCCGCTGGCGGTTATCCACGCGAAAGACGAAAACAGCTGGCAGGAAGCGGCGAAAGCGGTGAAAGCGGCAATTAAACTTGCCGATAAAGCCCCAGAAAGCACACCAACTGTCTATCGTCGTATCAGTGAATAATTGTATACTGATCTGATCATTTAAATTTGAAGCACTGAGTACGGAGAACATATGAAACGTGCATTTATTATGGTGCTGGACTCATTCGGCATCGGCGCTACAGAAGATGCAGAACGCTTTGGTGACGTCGGGGCTGACACCCTGGGTCATATCGCAGAAGCTTGTGCTAAAGGCGAAGCTGATAATGGTCGTAAAGGGCCACTGAATCTGCCAAATCTGACCCGTCTGGGGCTGGCGAAAGCACACGAAGGTTCTACCGGTTTCATTCCGGCAGGAATGGACGGCAACGCTGAAGTTATCGGCGCGTACGCATGGGCGCACGAAATGTCATCCGGTAAAGATACCCCGTCTGGTCACTGGGAAATCGCCGGTGTACCGGTTCTGTTTGAGTGGGGATATTTCTCCGATCACGAAAACAGCTTCCCGCAAGAACTGCTGGATAAACTGGTCGAACGCGCTAATCTGCCGGGTTACCTTGGTAACTGCCACTCTTCCGGTACGGTCATCCTGGATCAACTGGGCGAAGAGCACATGAAAACCGGCAAGCCGATTTTCTATACCTCCGCTGACTCAGTGTTCCAGATTGCTTGCCATGAAGAAACCTTTGGCCTGGATAAACTCTACGAACTGTGCGAAATCGCCCGTGAAGAGCTGACCAACGGCGGCTACAACATCGGTCGTGTTATCGCTCGTCCGTTTATCGGCGACAAAGCCGGTAACTTCCAGCGTACCGGCAACCGTCACGACCTGGCTGTTGAACCGCCAGCACCGACCGTGCTGCAAAAACTGGTTGATGAAAAACACGGCCAGGTGGTTTCTGTCGGTAAAATTGCGGACATCTACGCTAACTGCGGTATCACCAAAAAAGTGAAAGCGACCGGTCTGGACGCGCTGTTTGACGCCACCATTAAAGAGATGAAGGAAGCGGGTGATAACACCATCGTCTTCACCAACTTCGTTGACTTCGACTCTTCCTGGGGCCACCGTCGTGACGTCGCGGGTTATGCTGCGGGTCTGGAACTGTTCGACCGCCGTCTGCCGGAGCTGATGTCACTGCTGCGCGATGACGATATCCTGATCCTCACCGCTGACCACGGTTGTGACCCGACCTGGACTGGTACTGACCACACCCGTGAACACATTCCGGTACTGGTGTATGGCCCGAAAGTAAAACCGGGTTCGCTGGGTCACCGTGAAACCTTCGCGGATATCGGTCAGACTCTGGCAAAATATTTTGGTACTTCTGATATGGAATATGGCAAAGCCATGTTCTGATAATGGGTGCGGCTTGATGCCCTCACCCCGGCCCTCTCCCACAGGGAGAGGGTGAAAACATGTTGATAAGGATAAAACAATGGCTACCCCACATATTAATGCAGAAATGGGCGATTTCGCTGACGTAGTTTTGATGCCAGGCGACCCGCTGCGTGCGAAGTATATTGCTGAAACTTTCCTTGAAGATGTCCGTGAAGTGAACAACGTTCGCGGTATGCTGGGCTTCACCGGTACTTACAAAGGCCGCAAAATTTCCGTAATGGGTCACGGTATGGGTATCCCGTCCTGCTCCATCTACACCAAAGAGCTGATCACCGATTTCGGCGTGAAGAAAATCATCCGCGTGGGTTCCTGTGGCGCTGTTCTGCCGCACGTAAAACTGCGTGACGTGGTGATTGGTATGGGTGCCTGCACCGACTCCAAAGTTAACCGCATCCGTTTTAAAGACCATGACTTTGCAGCTATCGCTGACTTTGACATGGTGCGTAACGCGGTAGACGCGGCTAAAGCTCTGGGCGTTGATGCTCGCGTTGGTAACCTGTTCTCCGCTGACCTGTTCTACTCTCCGGACGGCGAAATGTTCGACGTGATGGAAAAATACGGCATCCTCGGCGTGGAAATGGAAGCGGCTGGTATCTACGGCGTAGCAGCAGAATTTGGTGCGAAAGCCCTGGCTATCTGCACCGTATCTGACCACATCCGCACTCACGAGCAGACCACTGCTGAAGAGCGTCAGACCACCTTCAACGACATGATCAAAATCGCACTGGAATCAGTTCTGCTGGGCGATAAAGAGTAATTGTTTTTCGCTGAAAGGCGATTGTCGTGTTCAGCCGGAGCGGGTGACTGCTCCGGCTTTTTAGTATCTATTCATGTATGTTCAGCCGTCATCCAGGAAGGGCATATCAGCAACTCTGGCGGACAACCATAAATTCCTGCCATTTTGCTTTTGATGTTTGAGCTAAGCCGCTCCGTCTTTTCTATCCGTTTTAGAGAGTTAATCGAGATACCTAACATTTTACTTAATTCAGCAAGCGATAATTTATGCCTGATACGCACAGCGGCTAGCCAGGAAATACGCTAGCTGAACATTAAGTTGATAATCTCCCGTTTCTGCTTTTCCATATCGATCATATTCCCTTCCTTTGGTATTTTAATCAGCAAATTACCGTACTGCCCCAGCCATCCACGCCGACAATTCCCGTAGCTCTTTTTCCTGTTCCGGGAAGTCAACCAGCAGAGCTTCGCACTCTTGTTGCAGCATATCTGCGCGGTAAAGGCAGCCTTGCAGTCGTCCGGCGAGAGCTTCCAGCGGTGCGGGGTTGAGGCTATCGGTAAACACCTGGGCGCGGGTGATATGGCCTTTTTCGACGTCGAAATGCAGTTCCACGCCACCCCAGCTAAAGCGTTCATCCAGCAGATGCGAAAATGCCGGAGCCTGACCGAAGTTCCACTCCCAGCTACTCTGGCGGGCAAAGGTTTCGGCGAAGTTTGGCAGGTCTGGCGTTTTGTCCGGGGAGATGACTTCTGCTTCCACGCGCTCGCCATAATGAGCGAAAAAAGCCTCGGTTATGGCCTCGCAAATTTGCTCATGGGTAATTCCCGGTAGCAATTCGGTCAGATTGGTCACGCGGGAACGTACCGAGGTAATGCCTTTCGCTGCCAGTTTCTTTTTATCCGGATTGAGATAGTTTGCCAGGCGGCTGAGGTCGGCATTGAGCAGCAAGGTGCCGTGGTGGAAGCCACGATCTTTGGTTTCGCGATAGGCCGAGCCTGAGACTTTGCGGTCGCCTTCGGCGGTTTTCACCACCAGATCGTTGCGCCCGGAGGCTTCGGCGGTGACGCCGAGCGCGTTCAGCGCATTGAGCACAATCGACGTGGAGATGGTTTTATCGTACTCCGGCTTGTCAGCCATAAAGGTAAAGCAGGTATTGCCGAGATCGTGGAACACCGCGCCACCGCCGCTACTGCGCCGCGCCAGTCGGACGTTATCTTCTTCCATCCGCCGGGTATTACACTCTTTCCACGGGTTTTGTGCGCGACCAATCACTACGGTGTCGGCATTGCGCCAGAGAAACAGAACGCGCTGCGTGGCGGGCATCTGGCGAAAAATACATTCCTCAACCGCCAGGTTAAACCACGGGTCGTAAGAGTCAGAAATAAGCAGGCGTAATGTGGACATAACGATTTCCTTTCTTGTAGTAATGGGTCACTCTTTTTTCTCGCTTTCTTCCTCTTCCGGCACCGGTTTGCTGGCGGTTAACAGGAAGGGGGATTGCTGCCAGCGGGTGCGCTTACCCTGCAACAACGTGCGGGTAAGCACCACGCCGATTGCCAGCGAGAGCAGCAACATCAGGCGTAAAATGTTAGTGGTGTTATCCACCTGTTTGGCTTCGGTGGCGAGCGTATGGGTGTCGAGCGTCAGGCGCAGGTAGCCGAGCGGACCATTTCTCCCGGCAATCGGTTCGACAATCTGCTGGTTAAAATAGCCGCCCGCTTTTTTACCGTCGAGCGCCAGTCGATCGCGCACTTCGACGCTTTCGCCTGCGCGGGCGATAAGATCTCCTTGTTCGTCATACACGCCCGCGTCGAGGATGCGGCTTTCGTCTGTTAACTGGCTGAGGATTGCCTGAATGCGTTTTTCATCCGGAGAGTCGGTACGCATTAGCGGCGCAACGTTCAGCGTCACCTGACGCGCCAGGGTGCGGGCCAGTTCTTCAAGTTGCGGATTACGCTGTCGCTGGTGGTTTTGACTAAACCATGACGCCCCCTGCATCAGCGCCACTAACAAGGCGAGGCAGAACAGGACAATCACTGCCCGATGTAGCCGGAATTTCAGTTTTGTGCGAGCCATCTTCCACCCTTTGAAAATTTGAGACTTAATGTTGCCAGAAGCAATGGATACAAGGTAGCCTCATGCGTTATTTTCCCTGCTTCGAACGATTTTACAGGAGCCTTAATGCCTAACATTACCTGGTGCGACCTGCCTGAAGATGTCTCTTTATGGCCTGGTTTGCCTCTTTCATTAAGTGGTGATGAAGTGATGCCACTGGATTACCACGCAGGTCGTAGCGGCTGGCTGCTGTATGGTCGTGGGCTGGATAAACAACGTCTGACCCAGTACCAGAGCAAACTGGGCGCGGCGATGGTGATTGTTGCCGCCTGGTGCGTGGAAGATTATCAGGTGATTCGTCTGGCAGGTTCGCTTACCGCGCGGGCTACACGCCTGGCTCATGAAGCACAACTGGATGTCGCGCCGCTGGGGAAAATTCCGCATCTGCGCACACCTGGGCTGCTGGTGATGGACATGGACTCCACCGCCATCCAGATTGAATGTATCGATGAAATTGCCAAACTGGCCGGAACGGGCGAGATGGTGGCGGAAGTAACCGAACGGGCGATGCGCGGCGAACTTGATTTTACCGCCAGCCTGCGCAGCCGCGTGGCGACGCTGAAAGGCGCTGATGCGAACATTTTGCTTCAGGTACGTGAAAATCTGCCGCTGATGCCAGGCTTAACGCAGCTGGTACTCAAGCTGGAAACGCTGGGCTGGAAAGTGGCGATTGCCTCCGGCGGCTTTACCTTCTTTGCTGAATACCTGCGCGACAAGCTGCGCCTGACCGCCGTAGTAGCCAATGAACTGGAGATCATGGACGGTAAATTTACCGGCAATGTGATCGGCGACATCGTTGACGCGCAATATAAAGCGAAAACCCTGACCCGCCTCGCGCAGGAGTATGAAATCCCGCAGGCGCAGACCGTGGCGATTGGCGATGGTGCCAACGACCTGCCGATGATCAAAGCAGCAGGGCTGGGGATTGCCTACCATGCCAAGCCAAAAGTGAATGAAAAGACGGAAGTCACCATCCGTCACGCTGACCTGATGGGCGTATTCTGCATCCTCTCCGGCAGCCTGAATCAGAAGTAATTGCACGCCCGCCATCCTGCGGGCAGCACAGCATTAACGAGGTACACCGTGGCAAAAGCTCCAAAACGCGCCTTTGTTTGTAATGAATGCGGGGCAGATTATCCGCGCTGGCAGGGGCAGTGCAGCGCCTGCCATGCCTGGAACACCATCACCGAGGTGCGTCTTGCTGCGTCGCCAACGGTGGCGCGTAACGAGCGTCTCAGTGGCTATGCCGGTAGCGCGGGAGTAGCGAAAGTCCAGAAACTCTCCGATATCAGCCTTGAAGAACTGCCGCGTTTTTCCACCGGATTTAAAGAGTTCGACCGCGTATTAGGCGGCGGGGTGGTGCCGGGAAGCGCCATTTTGATTGGCGGTAACCCAGGGGCGGGGAAATCCACGCTGCTGCTGCAAACGCTGTGCAAACTGGCGCAGCAGATGAAAACGCTGTATGTCACTGGCGAAGAGTCGCTGCAACAGGTGGCAATGCGCGCTCATCGTCTCGGCCTGCCGACTGACAATCTCAATATGTTGTCTGAAACCAGCATCGAACAAATCTGCCTGATTGCCGAAGAAGAGCAGCCGAAGCTGATGGTGATCGACTCCATCCAGGTGATGCATATGGCGGATGTTCAGTCTTCGCCTGGCAGCGTGGCGCAGGTGCGGGAAACGGCGGCTTATCTGACGCGCTTCGCCAAAACGCGCGGTGTGGCGATTGTCATGGTTGGGCACGTAACCAAAGATGGCTCGCTGGCTGGCCCGAAAGTGCTGGAACACTGTATCGACTGTTCGGTGCTTTTGGATGGCGATGCCGACTCCCGTTTTCGCACCTTACGCAGCCATAAAAACCGCTTCGGCGCGGTGAATGAGCTGGGCGTATTCGCGATGACCGAACAGGGACTGCGTGAAGTCAGCAATCCTTCGGCAATCTTCTTAAGCCGTGGCGATGAAGTGACCTCTGGCAGTTCAGTGATGGTGGTATGGGAAGGGACGCGCCCGCTGCTGGTGGAGATTCAGGCGCTGGTCGATCACTCGATGATGGCGAACCCACGCCGCGTGGCGGTCGGGCTGGAACAAAACCGTCTGGCGATCCTGCTGGCGGTGCTGCACCGTCACGGCGGTCTGCAAATGGCTGATCAGGATGTATTTGTGAACGTGGTCGGCGGCGTGAAGGTAACGGAAACCAGCGCCGACTTAGCGTTACTGCTGGCGATGGTTTCCAGCCTGCGCGACAGGCCGCTGCCGCAGGATCTGGTGGTGTTTGGCGAAGTGGGGCTGGCAGGAGAGATCCGCCCGGTGCCCAGCGGTCAGGAACGAATCTCTGAAGCGGCGAAACACGGTTTTCGCCGGGCGATTGTTCCGGCGGCCAACGTGCCGAAAAAAGCGCCGGAAGGGATGCAGATTTTTGGCGTTAAAAAACTCTCCGACGCGCTTAGCGTGTTCGACGACTTATAATGAGAGATACGGAGGGAGATATGTCGTCATTTGATTACCTGAAAACCGCTATTAAGCAACAAGGCTGCACGTTACAGCAGGTAGCTGATGCCAGCGGTATGACCAAAGGGTATTTAAGCCAGTTACTGAATGCCAAAATCAAAAGCCCCAGTGCGCAAAAACTGGAGGCGTTGCACCGTTTTTTGGGGCTTGAATTTCCCCGGCAGAAGAAAACCATTGGTGTCGTATTCGGTAAGTTCTACCCGCTGCATACCGGACATATCTACCTTATCCAGCGCGCCTGTAGCCAGGTTGACGAGCTGCATATCATTATGGGCTTTGACGATACTCGCGACCGCGCGTTGTTTGAAGACAGCGCCATGTCGCAGCAGCCAACGGTGCCGGATCGTCTGCGCTGGTTATTGCAAACCTTTAAATATCAGAAAAATATCCGCATTCATGCTTTCAACGAAGAGGGCATGGAGCCGTATCCGCACGGCTGGGACGTGTGGAGCAATGGCATCAAAAATTTTATGGCCGAAAAAGGCATTCAGCCGGATTTGATCTACACCTCGGAAGAGACCGACGCACCACAGTACCTGGAACATCTGGGGATCGAAACGGTGCTTGTCGATCCGAAACGCACCTTTATGAGTATCAGCGGAGCGCAGATCCGTGAAAACCCGTTCCGCTATTGGGAATATATTCCTACCGAAGTGAAACCGTTCTTTGTGCGTACCGTGGCGATCCTCGGCGGCGAGTCGAGCGGTAAATCCACCCTGGTAAACAAACTCGCCAACATCTTCAACACCACCAGTGCGTGGGAGTTTGGTCGCGATTATGTCTTTTCGCACCTCGGTGGCGATGAGATCGCGTTGCAGTATTCCGACTACGATAAAATTGCGCTGGGTCACGCGCAATATATTGATTTTGCAGTGAAATATGCCAATAAAGTGGCATTTATCGACACCGATTTTGTGACAACTCAGGCGTTCTGCAAAAAGTATGAAGGGCGTGAGCATCCGTTCGTGCAGGCGCTGATCGATGAATACCGTTTTGATCTGGTGATCCTGCTGGAAAACAACACTCCGTGGGTGGCGGATGGTTTACGTAGCCTCGGTAGCTCAGTGGATCGTAAAGAGTTCCAGAACTTGCTGGTAGAGATGCTGGAAGAGAACAATATCGAATTTGTGCGGGTTGAAGAAGACGATTACGACAGCCGTTTCCTGCGCTGCGTGGAGCTGGTGCGGGAGATGATGGGGGAGCAGGGTTAAGACCCAATGCCTGATGCGACGCTGACGCGTCTTATCAGGCCTACTGTTTTGCAACCTATTGAAATCACTGGGCTTGTAGGCCGGATAAGGCGTTCACGCCGCATCCGGCATTTTACAAATTACTTCGCAATACGCTTGTACTTGATACGCTTCGGCTCCAGCGCATCTGCGCCCAGCGTGCGTTTCTTGTACTCTTCGTACTCGGTAAAGTTACCTTCGAAGAACTCAACTTTACCTTCATCCTGATAATCCAGAATGTGCGTCGCGATACGGTCGAGGAACCAACGGTCGTGCGAGATAACCATCGCGCAGCCCGGGAACTCCAGCAGGGCGTTTTCCAGCGCGCGCAGGGTTTCGATATCCAGGTCGTTGGTCGGTTCGTCGAGCAGCAGCATGTTGCCGCCAACCTGCAGCAGCTTCGCCAGATGCAGACGACCGCGCTCACCGCCGGAAAGTTCGCCAACGCGTTTACCCTGATCAACCCCTTTAAAGTTAAAGCGGCCTACGTAAGCACGGCTTGGCATCTCGGTGTTGCCGATCTTCATGATATCCAGCCCGCCGGAAACTTCTTCCCATACGGTTTTGCTGTTATCCATTGAGTCACGGAACTGATCAACTGACGCCAGTTTCACCGTTTCACCTAAAGTGATGGTGCCGCTGTCCGGCTGTTCCTGACCAGAGATCATACGGAACAGGGTCGATTTACCCGCGCCGTTCGGACCGATGATCCCGACGATCGCCCCTTTCGGGATCGAGAAGCTCAGGTTATCAATCAGCAGGCGATCGCCGTAGGATTTACGCAGGTTGCTGACTTCCAGCACTTTATCGCCCAGACGCGGTCCAGGTGGAATAAACAGTTCGTTGGTTTCGTTACGTTTCTGATATTCGGTGTTGTTCAGCTCTTCAAAGCGCGCCAGACGTGCTTTACCTTTCGACTGACGGCCTTTAGTCCCCTGACGTACCCACTCCAGCTCTTTTTCAATCGACTTACGACGTGCTGCTTCTTGCGAAGCTTCCTGCGCCAGACGCTGATCTTTCTGCTCCAGCCAGGACGAGTAGTTACCTTCCCACGGAATACCTTCGCCACGGTCAAGTTCGAGGATCCAGCCCGCAACGTTATCGAGGAAGTAACGGTCGTGGGTAATCGCCACAACGGTGCCTTCGAAGTCGTGCAGGAAGCGTTCCAGCCACGCTACGGATTCGGCATCCAGGTGGTTAGTTGGTTCGTCGAGCAGCAGCATGTCTGGTTTTTCCAGCAGCAGGCGGCACAATGCCACGCGACGACGCTCACCACCGGAGAGGTTAGCGATTTTCGCCTCCCAGTCTGGCAGACGCAGCGCATCCGCCGCACGCTCCAGTTGCACATTCAGGTTATGACCGTCGTGAGCCTGAATGATCTCTTCCAGACGACCCTGTTCAGCGGCCAGCTTGTCGAAATCGGCATCCGGATCGGCGTATAACGCATACACTTCATCCAGGCGTTTCAGGGCGTTAACCACTTCAGAGACCGCTTCTTCAATGGACTCACGCACGGTGTGTTCCGGGTTCAGCTGCGGTTCCTGCGGCAGATAACCAATCTTGATATCCGGCTGCGGACGCGCTTCACCTTCGATATCTTTATCGATGCCCGCCATAATGCGCAGCAGGGTGGACTTACCGGCGCCGTTCAGACCCAGGACGCCGATTTTTGCCCCAGGGAAGAAACTCAGAGAGATGTTTTTCAAAATATGACGTTTCGGCGGAACAACTTTGCCGACACGATGCATGGTATAAACGAATTGAGCCACGTTGGACTTCGCCTCTATGTTTATCGTGATGATGAGTTTTCAAAGGCGAAGTGTAGCCTGTTTCCTTATCTAATCCCAGCCGGTCGATCACCCTCCCGATAAAAGTAAAAAAGTGTCCATAACGTGGCGCAAACGGCAATGACTGGTTAGCATAAATCTATTAGGCGGCATGACGCTGCATTGATGTATTTACACTTAGAGGATGCGCTTGTGGAAAAAGCCAAACAAGTTACCTGGCGGCTGTTGGCTGCCGGTGTCTGTCTGCTGACGGTCAGCAGCGTGGCGCGAGCCGACTCACTGGATGAGCAGCGTAGCCGTTACGCGCAAATCAAGCAGGCCTGGGATAATCGACAAATGGATGTGGTCGAACAAATGATGCCATCCCTGAAGGATTATCCACTTTATCCCTACCTGGAATACCGCCAGATCACCGATGATCTGATGAATCAACCAGCGGTCACGGTCACTAACTTTGTTCGCGCTAACCCAACGCTTCCTCCGGCTCGCGCACTACAATCTCGTTTCGTCAATGAGCTGGCGCGGCGTGAAGACTGGCGTGGCTTGTTAGCTTTTAGCCCGGAAAAACCAGGGACTACCGAAGCGCAATGTAATTACTACTATGCGAAATGGAACACCGGGCAGAGCGAAGAAGCCTGGCAGGGGGCGAAAGAGCTGTGGCTAACCGGCAAGAGCCAGCCTAACGCTTGCGATAAGTTGTTTAGCGTCTGGCGCGCGTCCGGTAAGCAAGAGCCACTGGCTTATTTAGAGCGTATCCGCCTGGCGATGAAAGCGGGCAATACCGGATTAGTGACGGTACTCGCAGGTCAGATGCCTGCCGATTATCAAACTATCGCCTCGGCGATTATTTCTCTGGCGAACGATCCCAATACAGTGCTGACCTTCGCGCGTACTACCGGAGCGACTGATTTTACCCGCCAGATGGCAGCGGTGGCGTTTGCCAGCGTGGCGCGCCAGGATGCAGAAAACGCACGACTGATGATCCCGTCGCTTGCCCAGGCGCAGCAGCTTAATGAAGATCAGATTCAGGAGCTACGCGATATCGTCGCCTGGCGTCTGATGGGCAATGACGTCACCGACGAGCAGGCGAAATGGCGCGATGACGCAATTATGCGTTCGCAATCCACGTCGTTAATTGAACGACGCGTGCGGATGGCGCTTGGCACTGGCGACCGTTCTGGCCTGAATACCTGGCTGGCACGCTTGCCAATGGAAGCGAAAGAGAAAGATGAATGGCGCTACTGGCAAGCGGATTTACTGCTGGAACGCGGTCGTGAAGCGGAAGCAAAAGAGATTTTGCATCAACTCATGCAACAGCGTGGTTTCTACCCGATGGTTGCTGCACAGCGGATCGGCGAAGAGTATGAGCTGAAGATTGATAAAGCGCCGCAGAATATCGACAGTGCTCTGACTCAGGGGCCGGAGATGGCGCGCGTGCGCGAGTTGATGTACTGGAATCTCGATAATACCGCGCGTAGCGAGTGGGCCAATCTGGTGAAGAGCAAGTCAAAAACAGAGCAGGCACAGTTGGCGCGGTATGCTTTCAACAACCAATGGTGGGATCTTAGCGTTCAGGCGACGATCGCCGGGAAACTGTGGGATCATCTGGAAGAGCGATTCCCGCTGGCCTACAACGATCTTTTTAAACGCTACACCAGTGGCAAAGATATCCCGCAAAGCTATGCAATGGCGATTGCTCGCCAGGAGAGCGCCTGGAATCCGAAAGTGAAGTCGCCGGTAGGCGCCAGCGGTCTGATGCAGATTATGCCGGGCACAGCGACCCATACGGTGAAAATGTTCTCGATTCCAGGTTACAGCAGCCCAGGACAATTGCTGGATCCGGAAACGAACATCAACATTGGCACCAGTTACCTGCAATATGTTTATCAGCAGTTTGGTAATAACCGCATTTTCTCATCGGCAGCCTATAACGCTGGACCAGGACGGGTACGCACCTGGCTTGGCAACAGCGCCGGACGTATCGACGCGGTGGCGTTTGTCGAGAGTATCCCGTTCTCCGAGACGCGCGGTTATGTGAAGAACGTGCTGGCTTATGACGCGTATTATCGCTATTTCATGGGCGATAAACCGACGCTTTTGAGCGCCACAGAATGGGGGCGTCGTTACTGAACCGCCCGTTTATGATATGCTATCGTACTCTTTTGCGAGTACAACCGGGGGAGGCATTTTGCTTCCCCCGCTAACAATGGCGACACACTATGGCTCAACAATCACCCTATTCAGCAGCGATGGCAGAACAGCGTCACCAGGAGTGGTTACGTTTTGTTGACCTGCTTAAGAATGCCTACGAAAACGATCTCCATTTACCGCTGTTAAACCTGATGCTGACGCCGGATGAGCGCGAAGCGTTGGGGACTCGCGTGCGTATCGTAGAAGAGTTGTTGCGCGGTGAAATGAGCCAGCGTGAGTTAAAAAACGAACTCGGCGCGGGCATTGCGACCATTACTCGTGGATCGAACAGCCTGAAAGCCGCGCCCGTCGAGTTGCGCCAGTGGCTGGAAGAAGTGCTGCTGAAAAGCGATTGATTTTGTAGGCCTGATAAGACGCGCCAGCGTCGCATCAGGCATCGTGCACCGAATGCCGGATGCGGCGTGAACGCCTTCTCCGTCCTACAATGGCTGATACACCGCATTATGAAACGGACTCAGCGCCAGGATCACCGCCTGGTGATAGACGCTGGTGCGGGTGAGTTTCCCGGCGGTAAACACGCCGATTGCTCCTTCTTTACGACCAATCTCATCAATGCCGGTATAGCGCGACATCACGGGGCCAAGCGCCTCACCTTCACGCACTTTCTCCAGAATCACCGCAGGCAACGGCAAAGTTGCTGAACGCGCTTCACCACGCTGGCTGGCGTTTTCAATCACCACCCAACTGAAGGTGCTGTCACCATCAATACCCGCTTCAATCGCTACCCAAAAATCAGCCTCTGGGCGTAAATGACGGGAATTTGCTACCCGATTTCGTGCGCCAGCGCGCGTTTCCTCACTGCCAAAGGGCTGTTCCGGTACGCCGCTCTCGACGGCAACGGACTCAATGTGGCAGGATCCTTCGCCGAAGATCTCGTGAAATGCCTGCAGAATGGCCTGAATTTTAGCGGGATTGGTGGTCGCACAGACAACATGGTGCATAATCAGGATTACTCACAAAATTAACGTTAAAGCAGTATACGGAAAAAAAGCATGTTACAGGTATACCTTGTCCGCCACGGTGAAACCCAGTGGAACGCCGAGCGACGTATTCAGGGCCAGTCTGACAGCCCGCTGACTGCAAAAGGTGAGCAACAGGCAATGCAGGTGGCGAACCGTGCCAAAGAGCTTGGCATTACGCATATTATCAGTAGTGATTTAGGCCGCACCCGGCGTACGGCGGAAATCATCGCCCAGGCTTGTGGTTGTGACATCATCTTTGATTCCCGCTTGCGTGAGTTAAATATGGGCGTGCTGGAGAAAAGACACATTGACTCTTTGACTGAAGAAGAAGAGAACTGGCGTCGTCAGCTCGTCAATGGCACCGTTGACGGGCGTATTCCTGAAGGCGAGTCGATGCAGGAACTTAGCGATCGCGTTAACGCAGCACTGGAATCTTGTCGGGATTTACCACCGGGAAGCCGACCGCTGCTGGTGAGCCACGGTATCGCGCTGGGATGCCTGGTGAGTACCATTCTGGGCTTACCGGCATGGGCAGAACGACGCTTACGTCTGCGTAACTGTTCTATTTCGCGCGTGGATTATCAGGAAAGCCTGTGGCTGGCATCTGGCTGGGTCGTTGAAACTGCAGGGGACATCTCGCATCTGGACGCCCCTGCATTAGACGAGCTACAGCGTTAACGACGTATCGGAATAAGCAGCTCGCAGCGCAGATTAATTGGGCGATCTCCCGCTTTGGCATCTTCTGCCGGGTAGTATCGCTCAATATCCTGGCCTTTACGGCGAGTCAGGTTGAGCATCGGCATACAGGTTCCGTATACCGTCAGAATAAACTCCTGCACGCCGGTTCCCAGACCTTCGTAGGTAAACATCACATAGTCGCCGCCCTGCAACAGCACCGGATGCCCGGTCAGTACATAGCCGTCGGCTTGATCCCGAGCCAGAGCCGTGGTGTAAAACACTTCTTGCTCGTCGTCTTTATCCTGGCTTGGACGCGTTTCGTTCAAACCGTAAAGCACTGGCGGAATGGTTGGCGAGTTACCGAGAAAATCGTGCCAGAACTGGTAGCGCATTTCGTGGCGGAAATCAGAGATTTGCTCCAGCGAGCAGGAGTAGCTCTGGGTAACACCAATCAGCGGCGTATCTTCCAGGGTGACAAATTTGTGCTCTGGCATGGTAAATTCACCCAGACGTAGCGGCGGGCGAATACCAAAGGCGCTCCATTCAGGAGAACGGCGGTAAAGTGCGGGAGTCTGGGCAAACTGCTTCTTGAATGCGCGGGTAAATGTCTGTTGAGAGTCGAAGCGGTATTGCAGCGCGATATCCAGAATCGGACGCGCAGTCAGGCGTAGTGCGACCGCCGATTTCGACAAACGACGAGCACGAATATACGCGCCAATAGCATGGCCAGTGACATCTTTAAACATTCTCTGTAAGTGCCACTTGGAATAACCTGCTTTCGCCGCTACATTGTCGAGCGACAGGGGCTGATCCAGATGACCTTCCAGCCAGATTAAAAGGTCGCGAATAATGCCGGCCTGATCCATAAAATATCCTCATCCTTTCAACAACGAGCACCTGACATCAGGTAATTGGATAATAGCATTTTTTGCTGTTTTAGCATTCAGTGTTTTTTTCTTAGCAGAGTATGTTTTAGGTCTTGACGGAGATAAAAGAATTGAGATTTTGTTCTTAATCAATATGTTATTTATCGTGACGAACTAATTGCTCAGTGTAACTTATAAAAATGGTAACAATATGAAATACAAGCATTTGATCTTGTCCTTAAGCCTGATAATGCTGGGGCCATTGGCTCATGCGGAAGAAATTGGTTCGGTCGACACCGTATTTAAAATGATCGGCCCGGATCACAAAATTGTCGTAGAAGCCTTTGACGATCCCGATGTGAAAAACGTCACCTGTTATGTGAGTCGGGCGAAAACCGGCGGTATTAAAGGAGGATTAGGTCTGGCGGAAGATACTTCCGATGCGGCCATTTCCTGCCAGCAGGTAGGGCCGATTGAACTGTCGGATCGCATTAAAAACGGCAAAGCTCAGGGTGAAGTCGTGTTCAAAAAACGGACTTCTCTGGTCTTTAAGTCGTTACAGGTCGTGCGTTTCTATGACGCCAAACGCAACGCGCTCGCTTACCTGGCTTACTCCGACAAAGTTGTCGATGGTTCACCGAAAAATGCCATCAGCGCCGTTCCTGTCATGCCGTGGCGACAATAACAGAGGCGATTTATGCAACGGGAAACGGTCTGGTTAGTGGAATACGAGCAAGGGATAGCCGACACGCTGGTCTACATGTTGCAGCAGGAAGGTTTTGCCGTCGAATTCTTTGAACGGGGCTTACCGGCGCTGGATAAAGCGCGCCTGCAGGTTCCTGACGTTATCATTCTCGATGTCGGCCTGCCTGATATTAGCGGTTTCGAACTGTGTCGCCAGTTGCTGGCGCTGCATCCTGCGTTGCCCGTGCTGTTTCTGACCGCCCGTAGTGAAGAGGTGGATCGCCTGCTTGGGCTGGAGATTGGCGCTGACGACTACGTGGCTAAACCATTTTCACCCCGCGAAGTGTGCGCCAGAGTGCGCACCTTACTGCGTCGGGTGAAGAAGTTTTCTACGCCGTCTCCCGTCATCCGTATTGGTCATTTTGAACTGAATGAACCTGCGGCGCAGATAAGCTGGTTTGACACGCCATTAACGCTAACGCGGTATGAGTTTTTATTGCTGAAGACGTTACTCAAGTCGCCAGGCCGCGTCTGGTCACGCCAGCAATTGATGGATAGCGTCTGGGAAGATGCACAGGACACTTACGATCGCACCGTCGATACTCACATCAAAACGCTGCGCGCCAAACTGCGCGCTATAAATCCCGACCTTTCGCCGATTAATACTCATCGCGGAATGGGATACAGTCTGAGGAGCCTGTAATGCGCATCGGGATGCGCCTGTTGCTGGGCTATTTTTTACTGGTGGCGGTGGCGGCCTGGTTCGTACTGGCAATTTTTGTCAAAGAAGTTAAACCGGGCGTGCGAAGGGCGACGGAAGGGACGCTGATCGACACCGCAACGTTGCTGGCGGAGCTGGCGCGTCCCGATTTGCTCTCTGGTGACCCCGAGCATGGACAACTGGCGCAGGCGTTTAACCAGCTACAAAATCGCCCGTTTCGCGCCAATATCGGCGGCATTAACAAAGTGCGCAATGAATACCATGTCTATATGACCGATGCGCAGGGCAAAGTATTGTTCGATTCGGCAAATAAAGCTGTGGGGCAGGATTATTCCCGCTGGAATGATGTCTGGTTAACGTTGCGTGGTCAGTATGGCGCGCGTAGCACTTTGCAAAATCCTGCCGACCCCGAAAGTTCTGTAATGTATGTTGCCGCGCCGATTATGGACGGCTCGCGGCTAATTGGTGTTTTGAGCGTAGGCAAACCGAACGCAGCGATGGCGCCGGTCATTAAACGCAGTGAGCGGCGAATTTTATGGGCGAGTACCATTTTGTTGGGGATTGCGCTGGTGATTGGCGCGGGAATGGTTTGGTGGATCAACCGCTCCATTGCCCGGCTCACCCGCTATGCTGATTCCGTTACCGACAATAAACCCGTTCCTCTCCCTGAACTCGGCAGTAGCGAGCTGCGTAAGTTAGCGCAGGCGCTGGAAAGTATGCGCGTGAAGCTGGAAGGGAAAAACTATATTGAGCAGTATGTTTACGCATTAACCCATGAGCTAAAAAGCCCACTGGCGGCGATTCGTGGCGCGGCGGAAATTTTACGTGAAGGCCCACCACCGGAAGTAGTGGCTCGCTTTACCGATAATATTTTGACGCAAAATGCGCGAATGCAGGCACTGGTGGAAACGTTATTACGTCAGGCAAGACTGGAGAATCGCCAGGAAGTGGTTCTTTCTGCGGTTGATGTAGCGGCATTATTTAACCGCATCAGCGAAGCGCGCACCGTGCAGCTGGCAGAAAAAAATATCACTCTGCATGTTATGCCCATTGAGGTTAACGTTGCTGCTGAACCTGCGTTACTGGAGCAGGCGCTGGGGAATTTACTGGATAACGCCATCGATTTCACTCCCGATCATGGCTGCATAACGCTTAGTGCTGTGGCAGATCAGGAGCAAGTCACGCTTAAGGTGCAGGATACCGGCAGTGGCATTCCTGACTACGCACTGCCGCGCATTTTTGAACGCTTTTACTCTTTGCCGCGTGCAAATGGGCAAAAAAGCAGTGGGCTGGGGCTGGCGTTTGTCAGCGAAGTTGCCCGTTTGCTCAATGGCGAAGTCACGCTGCACAACATGCCGGAAGGCGGTGTGCTGGCCTCGCTTCGGCTTCACCGTCACTTCACATAACTTCAAATTCTTCCCACATAGCCTTCATACACTGCCGTCATTGCAAAGGAGAAGACTATGTTGAAATCCCCCCTGTTCTGGAAAATGACCACTTTGTTTGGCGCGGTGTTGCTGTTGTTGATTCCATTAATGTTGATTCGGCAGGTGATTGTCGAACGTGCCGATTACCGTAGCGATGTTGAAGATGCGATTCGTCAAAGCACCAGCGGGCCACAAAAGTTGGTTGGGCCGCTTATCGCTATTCCTGTGACCGAGCTTTATACGGTGCAGGAAGAGGATAAAACTGTGGAGCGCAAGCGGAGTTTTATCCGTTTCTGGTTACCGGAGTCGTTGATGGTTGATGGTAATCAGAATGTGGAAGAACGGAAGATCGGTATTTATTCCGGCCAGGTCTGGCACAGTGATTTAACGCTGAAAGCCGATTTTGACGTTTCGCGTCTTAGCGAACTTAATGCGCCAAATATCACCTTAGGCAAGCCGTTTATCGTGATTAGCGTTGGTGACGCGCGTGGCATTGGCGTGGTGAAATCGCCTGAACTTAACGGAACGGCGTTGACTATTGAACCCGGCACCGGGTTAGAGCGAGGCGGGCAGGGCGTGCATATCCCTTTACCCGAAGGAGACTGGCTGAAGCAGAACCTGAAGCTGAATATGGCGCTGAATTTAAGCGGTACTGGTGATTTTTCTGTGGTTCCGACGGGACGTAATAGCGAGATGACCTTAACCAGCAACTGGCCGCACCCCAGTTTTTTAGGCGATTTTTTGCCAGCGAAACGGGAAATAAGTGCGTCCGGTTTTCAGGCGCAATGGCAAAGTAGCTGGTTTGCTAATAATCTCGGTGAGCGTTTTGCTTCAGGCAATGATAGCGGCTGGGAAAATTTCCCGGCGTTTAGCGTCGCAGTCACTACGCCAGCCGATCAGTATCAATTAACGGATCGGGCGACCAAGTACGCTATTTTGCTGATCTCACTAACTTTTATGGCCTTCTTTGTCTTTGAAACATTAACGGCAAAGCGTTTACACCCGATGCAATATTTGCTGGTAGGGCTGTCATTGGTGATGTTTTATTTGCTCCTGCTGGCGCTTTCTGAACATACCGGTTTTACCGTGGCCTGGATAATCGCCAGTCTGATTGGGGCGTTAATGAACGGTATTTACTTGCAGGCAGTATTAAAAGGCTGGCGCAACAGCATGTTGTTTACCCTCGCGCTGTTGTTGCTGGATGGCGTGATGTGGGGACTGCTGAATTCTGCCGATAGCGCGCTGTTGTTGGGAACCAGTGTGCTGGTGGTGGCGCTGGCAGGCATGATGTTTGTGACACGTAATATCGACTGGTATGCGTTTTCACTGCCGAAAATGAAAACCAGCAAAGAAGCCACAATGGACGATGAGTTACGTATCTGGAAATAATGTTGAAAAATAAAAACGGCGCTAAAAAGCGCCGTTTTTTTGACGGTGGTAAGCCGATTAATCTTCCAGATCACCGCAGAAGCGATAACCTTCACCGTGAATGGTGGCGATGATTTCCGGCGTATCCGGCGTAGATTCGAAATGCTTACGAATACGACGGATTGTCACGTCTACAGTACGGTCGTGCGGCTTCAGCTCACGGCCGGTCATTTTCTTCAGCAGTTCAGCACGAGACTGAATTTTGCCTGGGTTTTCACAGAAGTGAAGCATGGCGCGGAACTCGCTGCGCGGCAGTTTGTACTGCTCGCCATCAGGGCCGATCAACGAACGGCTGTTGATGTCCAGTTCCCAACCATTGAACTTGTAGCTTTCAACGCTACGACGTTCTTCGCTGACAGTACCCAGATTCATTGTACGAGACAGCAAGTTGCGTGCACGGATAGTCAATTCACGCGGGTTGAACGGTTTGGTGATGTAATCGTCTGCACCGATTTCGAGGCCGAGAATTTTATCGACTTCGTTGTCACGGCCAGTCAGGAACATCAACGCAACATTCGCCTGCTCGCGCAGTTCACGCGCTAACAGAAGACCGTTCTTACCCGGCAGATTGATATCCATGATCACCAGGTTGATGTCATATTCAGAGAGGATCTGATGCATTTCCGCGCCATCTGTCGCTTCGAAAACATCATAGCCTTCCGCTTCGAAAATACTTTTCAACGTGTTGCGTGTTACCAACTCGTCTTCAACGATAAGAATGTGCGGGGTCTGCATGTTTGCTACCTAAATTGCCAACTAAATCGAAACAGGAAGTACAAAAGTCCCTGACCTGCCTGATACATGCTGCAAATTAACATGATCGGCGTAACATGACTAAAGTACGTAATTGCGTTCTTGATGCACTTTCCATCAACGTCAACAACATCATTAGCTTGGTCGTGGGTACTTTCCCTCAGGACCCGACAGTGTCAAAAACGGCTGTCATCCTAACCATTTTAACAGCGACATAACAGGCTAAGACGTGCCGGACACCCAATAAAACTACGCTTCGTTGACATATATCAAGTTCAATTGTAGCACGTTAACAGTTTGATGAAATCATCGTATCTAAATGCTAGCTTTCGTCACATTATTTTAATAATCCAACTAGTTGCATCCTACAACTAATAAACGTGGTGAATCCAATTGTCGAGATTTATTTTTTATAAAATTATCCTAAGTAAACAGAAAGATATGTAGCGTTTTTTAACAATTGAACGGTTAGTACAGTCAAGAAACAGTTTAGCTTTTTTTAAGTTAAGTAAAGGGCTTTTTCTGCGACTTGCGTTAATATTTTGTAAATTCTCTCCGCGCAGTAAGTTGACATTCATCACTCTATTCGCGGTTATTTGGTCAAGAAGAGTAGCAACATGCGTTTGACGATTATTCTGGTCGCACCCGCCAGAGCAGAAAATATTGGGGCAGCAGCGCGGGCAATGAAAACGATGGGATTTAGTGAACTGCGGATTGTCGATAGTCAGGCACACCTGGAGCCAGCCACCCGATGGGTTGCACATGGCTCCGGTGATATTATTGATAATATTAAAGTTTTTCCGACGCTGGCTGAATCGTTACATGACGTAGATTTCACTGTTGCCACCACAGCGCGTAGTCGGGCGAAATATCATTACTACGCGACACCGGTGGAACTGGTGCCATTGTTGGAAGAAAAATCGGCGTGGATGAATCACGTGGCGCTGGTCTTTGGTCGTGAAGATTCCGGGCTGACCAACGAGGAACTGGCACTGGCTGATATTCTTACCGGTGTGCCAATGGTGGCAGATTACCCTTCGCTCAATCTGGGGCAGGCGGTGATGGTCTATTGCTATCAATTAGCAACATTAATACAACAACCGACGAAAAGTAACGCAACGGCAGACCAACATCAACTGCGCGCTTTACGCGAACGTGCCATGTCGTTGTTAACGACGTTAGCGGTGGCAGATGACACAAAACTGGTCGACTGGTTACAGCAACGTCTGGGGCTTTTAGAGCAACGGGATACCGCAATGTTGCATCGTTTGTTGCATGATATTGAAAAAAATATCACCAAATAAAAAACGCCACGTCATGTTGTTTTTAGGTTTTCATTCTGACTGCAACGGGAAATCTGTCTCTGAGTGGATTAAAAAAAGAGCACCTGCCAGCAGCTTATGAACTGGTTGCCTTCCGTGAGTAAATTAAAATTTTATTGACTTAGGTCACTAAATACTTTAACCAATATAGGCATAGCGCACAGACAGATAAAAATTACAGAGTACACAACATCCATGAAACGCATCAGCACCACCATTACCACCACCATCACCATTACCACAGGTAACGGTGCGGGCTGACGCGTACAGGAAACACAGAAAAAAGCCCGCACCTGACAGTGCGGGCTTTTTTTTCGACCAAAGATAACGAGGTAACAACCATGCGAGTGTTGAAGTTCGGCGGTACATCAGTGGCAAATGCAGAACGTTTTCTGCGGGTTGCCGATATTCTGGAAAGCAATGCCAGGCAGGGGCAGGTGGCTACAGTCCTCTCTGCTCCCGCCAAAATAACCAACCATCTGGTGGCGATGATTGAAAAAACGATTAGCGGCCAGGATGCTTTGCCCAATATCAGCGATGCCGAACGTATTTTTGCCGAACTTCTGACGGGACTCGCCGCCGCCCAGCCGGGATTCCCGCTGGCGCAACTGAAAACTTTCGTCGATCAAGAATTTGCCCAAATCAAACATGTTCTGCATGGTATCAGCCTGTTGGGACAGTGCCCGGACAGCATCAACGCTGCGTTGATCTGCCGTGGTGAAAAAATGTCGATCGCCATTATGGCCGGTGTACTGGAAGCGCGCGGTCACAACGTTACCGTTATCGATCCAGTCGAAAAACTGCTGGCTGTCGGTCACTACCTCGAATCTACCGTCGATATTGCTGAATCCACCCGCCGTATTGCTGCAAGCCGCATTCCGGCTGACCACATGGTGCTGATGGCAGGCTTCACCGCCGGTAATGAAAAAGGCGAACTGGTGGTGCTGGGACGCAATGGTTCCGACTACTCCGCTGCGGTGCTGGCTGCCTGTTTACGTGCCGATTGTTGCGAAATCTGGACGGACGTCGACGGGGTCTATACCTGCGACCCGCGTCAGGTGCCCGATGCGAGGTTGTTAAAGTCGATGTCCTATCAGGAAGCGATGGAGCTTTCCTATTTCGGCGCTAAAGTTCTTCACCCCCGCACCATTACCCCCATCGCTCAGTTCCAGATCCCTTGCCTAATTAAAAACACCGGAAATCCACAAGCGCCAGGGACGCTCATTGGTGCCAGCCGTGATGAAGATGAATTACCGGTCAAGGGTATTTCCAATCTGAATAACATGGCGATGTTCAGCGTTTCTGGTCCCGGAATGAAAGGGATGGTCGGCATGGCGGCGCGCGTCTTTGCAGCAATGTCACGCGCCCGCATTTCAGTGGTGCTGATTACGCAATCGTCTTCCGAATACAGCATCAGTTTCTGCGTTCCACAAAGCGACTGTGTGCGAGCTGAACGGGCAATGCAGGAAGAGTTCTATCTTGAACTGAAAGAAGGCTTACTGGAGCCGCTGGCAGTGACAGAACGGCTGGCTATTATCTCGGTGGTGGGCGATGGTATGCGCACGCTGCGTGGGATCTCGGCGAAATTCTTTGCCGCGCTGGCTCGCGCTAATATCAACATTGTCGCCATTGCCCAAGGGTCTTCTGAACGTTCAATCTCCGTGGTGGTAAATAACGATGATGCGACCACTGGCGTGCGCGTTACTCATCAGATGCTGTTCAATACCGATCAGGTTATCGAAGTGTTTGTGATTGGTGTCGGTGGCGTTGGAGGTGCGCTGCTGGAGCAACTGAAGCGTCAGCAAAGCTGGCTGAAGAGTAAACATATTGATTTACGAGTCTGTGGCGTTGCCAACTCGAAGGCGTTGCTGACCAATGTGCATGGTCTTAACCTGGAAAACTGGCAGGAAGAATTGGCGCAAGCTAAAGAGCCGTTCAACCTTGGGCGCTTAATTCGCCTGGTGAAAGAATATCATCTGCTGAATCCGGTTATTGTTGACTGCACCTCCAGCCAGGCGGTGGCGGATCAATATGCCGACTTCCTCCGCGAAGGTTTCCACGTGGTGACGCCGAACAAAAAGGCCAACACCTCGTCGATGGATTATTACCACCAGTTGCGTTACGCGGCGGAAAAGTCGCGGCGTAAATTCCTCTATGACACCAACGTCGGTGCGGGATTACCGGTCATTGAGAATCTGCAAAACCTGCTCAACGCAGGTGATGAGTTGATGAAATTCTCCGGCATTCTTTCTGGTTCGCTTTCTTACATCTTCGGCAAGTTAGACGAAGGCATGAGTTTCTCCGAGGCGACCACGCTGGCGCGGGAAATGGGTTATACCGAACCGGACCCGCGAGATGATCTTTCTGGTATGGATGTGGCGCGCAAACTGTTGATTCTCGCCCGTGAAACTGGACGTGAACTGGAATTAGCGGATATTGAGATCGAACCTGTGCTGCCTGCAGAGTTTAATGCCGAGGGTGATGTTGCAGCTTTTATGGCGAATCTGTCACAGCTCGACGATCTCTTTGCCGCACGCGTGGCGAAGGCTCGTGATGAGGGCAAAGTTTTGCGTTATGTTGGCAATATTGATGACGATGGCGTCTGCCGCGTGAAAATTGCTGAAGTGGATGGTAACGATCCGCTGTTCAAAGTGAAAAATGGCGAAAATGCCCTGGCCTTCTATAGCCACTATTATCAGCCGCTGCCGTTGGTTCTGCGCGGATATGGGGCGGGCAATGACGTTACAGCTGCCGGTGTCTTTGCCGATTTGCTACGCACCCTCTCATGGAAGTTAGGAGTCTGACATGGTTAAAGTTTATGCTCCGGCTTCCAGTGCCAATATGAGCGTTGGGTTTGATGTGCTCGGCGCGGCGGTAACGCCTGTTGATGGCGAGTTGCTTGGGGATGTGGTGACGGTTGATGCGGCAGAGACATTCAGCCTCAACAACCTTGGACGGTTTGCCGACAAGCTACCGTCAGAACCACGAGAAAATATCGTTTATCAGTGCTGGGAGCGTTTTTGCCAGGAGCTGGGCAAGCAAATTCCAGTGGCGATGACTCTGGAAAAGAATATGCCGATCGGTTCGGGCTTAGGCTCCAGCGCCTGTTCGGTGGTCGCGGCACTGGTCGCGATGAATGAACACTGCGGCAAGCCACTTAATGACACCCGTTTGCTGGCTTTGATGGGCGAGCTGGAAGGACGTATCTCCGGCAGCATTCATTACGACAATGTGGCACCGTGTTTTCTTGGTGGTATGCAGTTGATGATCGAAGAAAACGACATCATCAGCCAGCAAGTGCCCGGGTTTGATGAGTGGCTGTGGGTGCTGGCGTATCCGGGGATTAAAGTCTCGACGGCAGAAGCCCGGGCTATTTTACCGGCGCAGTATCGCCGCCAGGATTGCATTGCGCACGGGCGACATCTGGCAGGCTTCATTCACGCCTGCTATTCCCGTCAGCCTGAGCTTGCCGCGAAGCTGATGAAAGATGTTATCGCTGAACCCTACCGTGAACGGTTACTGCCTGGCTTCCGGCAGGCGCGGCAGGCGGTTGCGGAAATCGGCGCGGTAGCGAGCGGTATCTCTGGCTCCGGTCCGACCTTGTTCGCTTTGTGTGACAAGCCGGATACCGCCCAGCGCGTTGCCGACTGGTTGGGTAAGAACTACCTGCAAAATCAGGAAGGTTTTGTTCATATTTGCCGGCTGGATACGGCGGGCGCACGAGTACTGGAAAAATAAATGAAACTCTACAATCTGAAAGATCACAACGAGCAGGTCAGCTTTGCACAAGCCGTAACGCAGGGGTTGGGCAAAAATCAGGGGCTGTTTTTTCCGCACGATCTGCCGGAATTCGGCCTGACCGAAATTGATGAGATGCTGAAACTGGATTTCGTCACCCGTAGCGCGAAGATCCTTTCGGCGTTTATTGGTGATGAAATCCCGCAGGACGCACTGGAAGAGCGCGTTCGCGCGGCGTTTGCCTTTCCGGCTCCGGTTGCCAAAGTTGAAAGCGATGTCGGTTGTCTGGAACTGTTCCACGGGCCAACGCTGGCATTTAAAGATTTCGGCGGTCGCTTTATGGCGCAAATGCTGACCCACATAGCGGGCGATAAGCCAGTGACCATTCTGACTGCAACCTCCGGCGATACCGGGGCGGCAGTGGCTCACGCTTTCTACGGTTTACCGAATGTAAAAGTGGTTATCCTCTATCCGCGCGGCAAAATCAGTCCCCTGCAAGAAAAGCTGTTCTGTACGCTGGGCGGCAATATTGAAACCGTTGCCATCGACGGCGATTTCGATGCCTGTCAGGCTCTGGTGAAGCAGGCGTTTGATGATGAAGAACTGAAAGTGGCGCTGGGGTTAAACTCCGCTAACTCCATTAACATCAGCCGCTTGCTGGCACAAATTTGCTACTACTTTGAAGCTGTGGCGCAGTTGCCGCAGGAAGCGCGCAACCAGCTGGTTGTCTCGGTGCCGAGCGGTAACTTCGGCGATTTGACGGCAGGTCTGCTGGCGAAATCTCTCGGTCTGCCGGTGAAGCGTTTTATCGCTGCCACTAACGTGAACGATACAGTGCCGCGTTTCCTGCACGACGGGCAGTGGTCGCCAAAAGCCACCCAGGCGACGTTATCCAATGCGATGGATGTTAGCCAGCCGAATAACTGGCCGCGTGTGGAAGAGTTGTTCCGCCGGAAAGTCTGGCAACTGAAAGAGCTGGGTTATGCAGCGGTGGATGATGAAACCACGCAACAGACGATGCGCGAGTTAAAAGAGCTGGGCTATACCTCAGAACCGCACGCTGCTGTGGCTTACCGTGCGCTGCGTGACCAGTTGCATCCAGGCGAATATGGTCTGTTCCTCGGCACCGCACATCCGGCGAAGTTTAAAGAGAGTGTGGAAGCGATTCTCGGTGAATCGCTGGCGCTGCCAAAAGAGCTGGCAGAACGAGCTGAATTACCGCTGCTTTCTCATTATCTGCCCGCCGATTTTGCCGCGTTGCGCAAGCTGATGATGAATCATAAGTAGTATCCATTAATTTCCTGAAAATGGCCGGGCTTGCGTTTATACAGTTCGGCTTTTTTATGGAGAAAACATGAGAAAAATCGACAGAAAAAAAGGAGAAATTTTCAATAAATGCGGTAACTTAGCTCTTTCAATTGTAGAGAATGACAACGGGGATTCTTTTACCGTAAGCTCCTGATATCGGCCCATAACTGGCAATGATAAAAGGAGTCACCTGTGAAAAAGATGCAACCTATCCTACTCGCACTTTCCCTGATTCTGGTCGCTCCTATGGCAGCGCAGGCTGGGGAAATAATGCTAGTACCTTCAGTGACATTACAGATTGGCGATCGCGACCACCGTGGTTACTACTGGGACGGCGGTTACTGGCGTGACCGTGACTGGTGGTATCGAAATTATGAATGGCGAGACAATCGCTGGCACCCACACGGATCGCCGCGTCATAATTGGTATAATGATCATCGAAATGATCACCGTGGAGATCATCGACACGATCACGGCGGCGATCATCGTCCAGGCCCGGACAGGCACCATCGGTAAATATAAATGCCGGATGACCTCCGGCATTTGAGACTGATGACAAACGCCAAATTGCCTGATGCGCTACGCTTATCAGGCCTACGTGATCTCTACAATATATTGAATCTACATGTTTTGTAGACCGGATAAGGCGTTTACGCCGCATCCGACATTTACCACACACTTAACGCAGTTCGTAGCGTTTAAACACCAGTTCGCCATTGCTGGAACTGGCTTCATCGAAGAAGTAACCTTCACTATTAAAACCAGTCAGTTGCTCTGGTTTGGTCAGGCGATTTTCAATAATAAAACGACTCATCAGGCCACGCGCTTTCTTAGCGTAGAAGCTAATAACCTTAAACTTACCGTTCTTCTCATCGAGGAACACCGGCTTGATAATCTCAGCATTCAGTTTCTTCGGTTTCACCGATTTAAAATACTCATCTGATGCCAGGTTAATCACTACCTGATCGCCTTGCGCTTCAAGTGCCTCGTTCAGCTTGTTGGTGATCACATCACCCCAGAATTGGTACAGATCTTTGCCCCGGGCGTTTTCAAGACGGATACCCATCTCCAGACGATATGGCTGCATTAAATCGAGCGGGCGCAGTACGCCATACAAACCGGAAAGCATACGCAAATGCTGCTGGGCAAAAGCGAAATCGTCTTCACTGAAGGTTTCGGCCTGTAAACCGGTGTAGACATCGCCTTTGAACGCCAGAATCGCCTGTCGGGCATTCTCTGGCGTGAAATCTGGCTGCCAGTCATGAAAGCGAGCGGCGTTGATACCCGCCAGTTTGTCGCTGATGCGCATCAGCGTGCTAATCTGCGGGGGCGTCAGCTTCCGCGCTTCGTGAATAAGCTGCTGAGAGTTGTCTAACAGCTCCGGCAACGTATAGCGCGTGGTAGCCAACGGGCTTTGATAATCAAGCGTTTTCGCAGGTGAAATCAGAATCAGCATATCCAGTCCTTGCAGGAAATTTACAGCGACTGTAGCAAAAAAAGCGGATGAATTGATCGATAGTTGTGATTAGTCCCGCGAAACATCATCCCACGTATCAGGCGCGAGTTGCTGGTCGATATCCGGGTAGCGCAGTGGATCAAACACCGGACGCACACCAAGTTTACGCTGGCGAAGATAATCACTGGCAATGGTATGCACTACCGGAGAGAGCAGCAAAATAGCGGTCAGATTAGTGATAGCCATACACGCCATAATAATATCAGCCAGTTGCCACATCATGGGTAGGCTAAGTAGCGTGCCACCAATCACGGTGGTAAAGATGCAGATACGCAGGCACCAGATCGCTTTGGGACTGTTCAGGCGTAAAAAGAAAAGGTTATTTTCTGCATAAATGTAATTGGCGACGATGGAGCTGAAGGCAAACAGAATTACCACTATTGTGACAAACTCTGCTCCCCAGGAACCCATTAGTGCTCGCATTGCTTTCTGGAGAAGTTGTATACCCTCCAGCGGCATATAGGTTGTACCGTTTCCGGCCAGTAATATCAGCATGGCGCTCGCCGTGCAGATGATCAGGGTGTCGATGAAAATGCCGATCATCTGGACAATGCCTTGCGCAGCTGGATGCGGCGGCCAGGATGCCGCTGCTGCCGCTGCGTTTGGTGTCGAACCCATTCCCGCCTCATTAGAAAACATACTGCGCTGAAAGCCGTTTGTAACCGCTTGACTCAGGGTGTAGCCCGCCGCGCCGCCTGCCGCTTCCTGCCAGCCAAAGGCGCTTTCAAAAATAGACCAAATGACGTGAGGAAGTTGCTCGATATTCATCGCACAAATGACCAGACTGGCGAGTACCCAGATTAATGCCATCGCGGGGACAAACCATTGCATCAGTCGGGCTACGCCATGAATACCGTGGGTTATCGCCAACAGGGTAAAGACGGCGAGAATGATGCCAGTTACTAATGGTGGAACATCAAACGCAAAATTCATCGCGCGGGCAACGGCGTTTGCCTGAACACCGCTGAAAATCAATCCGTAGGCAATGAGCAAAAAGATAGCGAATAGCACGCCCATCCAGCGCATCCCCAATCCACGCGCCATATACCATGCTGGACCACCGCGAAACTGCCCATTAGCGTCACGTTCTTTATAAAGCTGGGCAAGGGAACATTCTGCAAAAGAGGTCGCCATGCCGATAAATGCGGCAATCCACATCCAGAAGATGGCACCTGGCCCTCCGGCAGTAATGGCCAACGCAACGCCTGCGAGGTTACCGCTGCCGACGCGCGCGGCAAGACTGGTGCACAGTGACTGAAAAGAGGTTAAGCCACCCGGTTGGGGATGAACGCTATTTTTGAGACTTTTGCCAAACTGGCGAATATAGCGAAACTGAACGAATCCGGTGCGAAAAGTGAACCAGCAACCTGCACCGAAGAGCAGGTAGATCATCACTGATCCCCATAGAACATTGTTAATAAAAGAGAAAAAATCAGGCATTCGTATCCCTCTTGTCGCCGGCACGCGGTTACATTCCTGTGTAAACGTTACCAATTGATTAAGAATTATATACGATGTGCATTGGTAGATAACGCCTGGGTAGCATACTCGAGTTTTTGTTTAAAAATGGCGAGCGATATCAACGCAGTGTCAGAAAACCTAAACAGTCTCGCCTGGCTATAACCCTCTCGTCTGCGGTTGCGCTGTCGTTGCGTCGTGATATCATCAGGGCAGACCGGTTACATCCCCCTAACAAGCTGTTTAAAGAGAAATACTATCATGACGGACAAATTGACCTCCCTTCGTCAGTACACCACTGTAGTGGCCGACACTGGGGACATCGCGGCAATGAAGCTGTATCAACCGCAGGATGCCACAACCAACCCTTCTCTCATTCTTAATGCAGCGCAGATTCCGGAATACCGCAAGTTGATTGATGATGCTGTCGCATGGGCGAAACAGCAGAGCAACGATCGCGCACAGCAAATCGTGGACGCGACTGACAAACTGGCTGTAAACATTGGTCTGGAAATCCTGAAACTGGTTCCTGGCCGTATCTCCACTGAAGTTGATGCGCGTCTTTCTTATGACACTGAAGCGTCAATTGCGAAAGCAAAACGCCTGATCAAACTTTACAACGATGCGGGTATCAGCAACGATCGTATTCTGATCAAACTGGCGTCTACCTGGCAGGGTATCCGTGCTGCTGAACAGCTGGAAAAAGAAGGCATCAACTGTAACCTGACTCTGCTGTTCTCCTTCGCTCAGGCGCGTGCTTGTGCGGAAGCGGGCGTGTTCCTGATCTCTCCGTTCGTTGGTCGTATTCTGGATTGGTACAAAGCCAATACCGATAAGAAAGAGTATGCGCCGGCAGAAGATCCGGGTGTGGTTTCTGTATCTGAAATCTACCAGTACTACAAAGAGCACGGTTACGAAACTGTGGTTATGGGCGCAAGCTTCCGTAACATCGGCGAAATTCTGGAACTGGCAGGCTGCGACCGTCTGACCATCGCACCGGCACTGCTGAAAGAGCTGGCTGAGAGCGAAGGGGCTATCGAACGTAAACTGTCTTACACCGGCGAAGTGAAAGCGCGTCCGGCGCGCATCACCGAGTCCGAGTTCCTGTGGCAGCACAACCAGGATCCAATGGCAGTAGATAAACTGGCGGAAGGTATCCGTAAGTTTGCTGTTGACCAGGAAAAACTGGAAAAAATGATCGGCGATCTGCTGTAATCACTCTTAGCGTGACCGGGAAGTCGGTCACGCTACCTCTTCTGAAGCCTGTCTGTCACTCCCTTCGCAGTGTATCATTCTGTTTAACGAGACTGTTTAAACGGAAAAATCTTGATGAATACTTTACGTATCGGCTTAGTTTCCATCTCTGATCGCGCGTCCAGCGGCGTTTATCAGGATAAAGGCATCCCTGCGCTGGAAGAATGGCTGACATCCGCACTGACAACGCCATTTGAGCTGGAAACCCGCTTAATCCCTGATGAGCAGGCGATCATTGAACAAACCCTGTGTGAGCTGGTGGATGAAATGAGTTGTCATCTGGTACTCACTACGGGAGGGACTGGGCCGGCGCGCCGTGACGTGACGCCTGATGCAACGCTGGCAGTAGCTGACCGCGAGATGCCGGGCTTTGGTGAACAGATGCGCCAGATTAGCCTGCATTTTGTGCCGACGGCGATCCTTTCGCGTCAGGTTGGCGTGATTCGTAAACAGGCACTGATCCTTAACTTACCCGGTCAGCCGAAGTCTATTAAAGAGACGCTGGAAGGTGTGAAGGACGCTGAGGGTAACGTTGTGGTGCACGGTATTTTTGCCAGCGTACCGTACTGCATTCAGTTGCTGGAAGGGCCATACGTTGAAACGGCACCAGAAGTGGTTGCTGCATTCAGACCGAAGAGTGCAAGACGCGAAGTGAGCGAATAAAAAAATCCCCCCGAACGGGGGGATCTCAAACAATTAGTGGGATTCACCAATCGGCAGAACGGTGCGACCAAACTGCTCGTTCAGCACTTCACCCATCGCCAGATAGATTGCGCTGGCACCGCAAATCAGGCCAATCCAGCCTGCGAAATGGATGATTGCAGCGTTACCGGCAATATTACCGATAGCCAGCAGGGCAAACAGCACGGTCAGGCTGAAGAAAACGAATTGCAGAACGCGTGCGCCTTTCAGCGTGCCGAAGAACATAAACAGCGTAAACACGCCCCACAGACCCAGGTAGACACCAAGGAACTGCGCATTTGGCGCATCGGTCAGACCCAGTTTCGGCATCAGCAGAATCGCAACCAGCGTCAGCCAGAAAGAACCGTAAGAGGTAAAGGCGGTTAAACCGAAAGTATTGCCTTTTTTGTACTCCAGCAGACCGGCAAAAATTTGCGCGATGCCGCCGTAGAAGATGCCCATGGCAAGAATAATACCGTCCAGGGCGAAATAACCCACGTTGTGCAGGTTAAGCAGAATGGTGGTCATGCCGAAGCCCATCAGGCCCAGCGGTGCCGGATTAGCCAACTTAGTGTTGCCCATAATTCCTCAAAAATCATCATCGAATGAATGGTGAAATAATTTCCCTGAATAACTGTAGTGTTTTCAGGGCGCGGCATAATAATCAGCCAGTGGGGCAGTGTCTATGATCTTTTGAGGGGAAAATGAAAATTTTCCCCTGTGTCAGGTATCAGGGCTGAGTGGCGCTAACCATTCGCCGCAGACAGGCGATTTGCAACACCGCTGGAATTGTCACCCGAAAGGCAGTGCCGCTAACGGCTTTAACCCCATTTAATGCTGCACCCACCGGCCCTCCCAGACCCGCGCCGCGTAGCAGACCATGCCCAAGCACGCTCATCGCAGCGTGGGTACGCAAAATGCGGGTAAGTTGGCTGGAAAGCAGATGCGACACGCCTTTGGCCAGTTGTTTGTCTTTCATCAATAACGGCAGCAGCTCTTCCAGTTCGTTAACCTTTGCGTTGACGGCCTGCAAAAACTCCTTTTTATGCGTCTCGTCCATTTTCTTCCAGGTATTGCGCAGAAAATGTTCGAGTAACTGTTGCTCAATTGCAAAGGTAGACATCTCTTTATCGGCTTTCAGTTTCAGCCGTTTGGAGACATCGAGTAAAATAGCGCGATACCGTTTGCCGTGTCCGCGCAGTTTGTTAGCGATGCTATCGCCGCCAAAATGTTGTAATTCCCCAGCAATTAGCTGCCAGTTGCGGCGATGCTGCTCGGGATGCCCTTCCATCGATTTAAACAGTTCGTTGCGCATTAATACGCTGGACAGGCGGGTTTTGCCTTTTTCATTATGAGTGAGTAAGCGGGTAAAGTTTGCCAGCTGTTCTTCGCTGCAATGCTGTAGAAAATCTAAGTCTGAATCATGTAGATAGTTGACGTTCATGTCATTGTGGCTTCTGTATTAAAAGGTTAGTCGTCGCCGATAATTTTCAGCGTGGCCATATCCGATGAGTTCACCGTATGACCGGAAAAGGTGATTTTTGACACGCAGCGTTTGTTGTCGTTATCGCTGTTAATGTTGATCCAGCCGGTGGTTTGCCCTTCTTTGATTTCAGCCGGAATGTTCAGGCTTTGGCTGGCGCTACGGGCTGCTTTGAAATAAACCGACGCGGCACTTAACTGTAAATCGCCATGATCGGCAGTGAGTTGTATGCGTTTTACAATGCGGCAAACGGGGAGTTTCAACGTCAGATCGTTGGTCTCGTTACGCGGCATGGCAATGACGCCGAGGATTTTATGGTCGTTGGCCTGCGCGGTGCAGCACAGCATCAGGCCGAGCACGAGGCTGGCGGAAATCATAAAAATGGATTTCATTAAGATTCTCTTAGCGGGGAGTAGTCGGGGGAAGAATAGCCATTAGTTTACTGCTGACTAAAAGAAGATTCAGGTACGTAATCTTTTCTTTTTATTACAATTTTCTAGTGAATAACTTGTGTAAAATTCATTATTTACGTGAATGTTATTGTTCCTTTTTTTTCAGTTCTTCCGGCATATCGTGAAATTTCTGCGCAAAAGCACAAAAAATTTTTGCATCTCCCCCTTGATGACGTGGGTTACGACCCCATTTAGTAGTCAACCGCAGTGAGTGAGTCTGCAAAAAAATGAAATTGGGCAGTTGAAACCAGACGTTTCGCTCCTATTACAGACTCACAACCACATGATGACCGAATATATAGTGGAGACGTTTAGATGGGTAAAATAATTGGTATCGACCTGGGTACTACCAACTCTTGTGTAGCGATTATGGATGGCACCACTCCTCGTGTGCTGGAGAACGCCGAAGGCGATCGCACCACGCCTTCTATCATTGCCTATACCCAGGATGGTGAAACTCTGGTTGGTCAGCCGGCTAAACGTCAGGCAGTGACGAACCCGCAAAACACCCTGTTTGCGATTAAACGCCTGATTGGCCGCCGCTTCCAGGACGAAGAAGTACAGCGTGATGTTTCCATCATGCCATTCAAAATTATTGCTGCTGATAACGGCGACGCATGGGTCGAAGTTAAAGGCCAGAAAATGGCACCGCCGCAGATTTCTGCTGAAGTGCTGAAAAAAATGAAGAAAACTGCAGAAGATTACCTGGGCGAACCGGTAACTGAAGCAGTTATCACCGTACCGGCATACTTTAACGATGCTCAGCGTCAGGCAACTAAAGACGCAGGCCGTATCGCTGGTCTGGAAGTAAAACGTATCATCAACGAACCGACCGCTGCTGCACTGGCTTACGGTCTGGACAAAGGTACTGGCAACCGTACTATCGCGGTTTATGACCTGGGTGGTGGTACTTTCGATATTTCCATTATCGAAATCGACGAAGTTGATGGCGAAAAAACCTTCGAAGTTCTGGCAACCAACGGTGATACCCACCTGGGTGGTGAAGACTTCGACAGCCGTCTGATCAACTACCTGGTTGAAGAATTCAAGAAAGATCAGGGCATTGACCTGCGCAACGATCCGCTGGCAATGCAGCGCCTGAAAGAAGCGGCAGAAAAAGCGAAAATCGAACTGTCTTCCGCTCAGCAGACCGACGTTAACCTGCCGTACATCACCGCAGACGCGACCGGTCCGAAACACATGAACATCAAAGTGACTCGTGCAAAACTGGAAAGCCTGGTAGAAGACCTGGTGAACCGTTCCATTGAGCCGCTGAAAGTTGCTCTGCAGGACGCTGGCCTGTCCGTATCTGATATCGACGATGTTATCCTCGTTGGTGGTCAGACTCGTATGCCAATGGTTCAGAAGAAAGTTGCTGAGTTCTTTGGTAAAGAGCCGCGTAAAGACGTTAACCCGGACGAAGCTGTGGCAATCGGTGCTGCCGTTCAGGGTGGTGTACTGACTGGCGACGTGAAAGACGTACTGCTGCTGGACGTTACCCCGCTGTCTCTGGGTATCGAAACCATGGGCGGTGTGATGACGACGCTGATCGCGAAAAACACCACTATTCCGACCAAGCACAGCCAGGTGTTCTCTACCGCTGAAGACAACCAGTCTGCGGTAACCATCCATGTGCTGCAGGGTGAACGTAAACGTGCGGCTGATAACAAATCTCTGGGTCAGTTCAACTTGGATGGTATCAACCCGGCACCGCGCGGCATGCCGCAGATCGAAGTTACCTTCGATATCGATGCTGACGGTATCCTGCACGTTTCCGCGAAAGATAAAAACAGCGGTAAAGAGCAGAAGATCACCATCAAGGCTTCTTCTGGTCTGAACGAAGATGAAATCCAGAAAATGGTACGCGACGCAGAAGCTAACGCCGAAGCTGACCGTAAGTTTGAAGAGCTGGTACAGACTCGCAACCAGGGCGACCATCTGCTGCACAGCACCCGTAAGCAGGTTGAAGAAGCAGGCGACAAACTGCCGGCTGACGACAAAACTGCTATCGAGTCTGCGCTGACTGCACTGGAAACTGCTCTGAAAGGTGAAGACAAAGCCGCTATCGAAGCGAAAATGCAGGAACTGGCACAGGTTTCCCAGAAACTGATGGAAATCGCCCAGCAGCAACATGCCCAGCAGCAGACTGCCGGTGCTGATGCTTCTGCAAACAACGCGAAAGATGACGATGTTGTCGACGCTGAATTTGAAGAAGTCAAAGACAAAAAATAATCGCCCTATAAACGGGTAATTATACTGACACGGGCGAAGGGGAATTTCCTCTCCGCCCGTGCATTCATCTAGGGGCAATTTAAAAAAGATGGCTAAGCAAGATTATTACGAGATTTTAGGCGTTTCCAAAACAGCGGAAGAGCGTGAAATCAAAAAGGCCTACAAACGCCTGGCCATAAAATACCACCCGGACCGTAACCAGGGTGACAAAGAGGCCGAGGCGAAATTTAAAGAGATCAAGGAAGCTTATGAAGTTCTGACCGACTCGCAAAAACGTGCGGCATACGATCAGTATGGTCATGCTGCGTTTGAGCAAGGCGGCATGGGCGGCGGCGGTTTTGGCGGCGGCGCAGACTTCAGCGATATTTTTGGTGACGTTTTCGGCGATATTTTTGGCGGCGGACGTGGTCGTCAACGTGCGGCGCGTGGTGCTGATTTACGCTATAACATGGAGCTCACCCTCGAAGAAGCTGTACGTGGCGTGACCAAAGAGATCCGCATTCCGACTCTGGAAGAGTGTGACGTTTGCCACGGTAGCGGTGCAAAACCAGGTACGCAGCCGCAGACCTGTCCGACCTGTCATGGTTCTGGTCAGGTGCAGATGCGCCAGGGCTTCTTCGCTGTACAGCAGACCTGTCCGCACTGTCAGGGGCGCGGTACGCTTATCAAAGATCCGTGCAACAAATGCCATGGTCATGGTCGTGTTGAGCGTAGCAAAACGCTGTCCGTTAAAATCCCGGCAGGGGTGGATACTGGAGACCGCATCCGTCTTGCGGGCGAAGGTGAAGCAGGCGAACATGGCGCACCGGCAGGCGATCTGTACGTTCAGGTTCAGGTTAAACAGCACCCGATTTTCGAACGTGAAGGCAACAACCTGTATTGCGAAGTACCGATCAACTTCGCAATGGCGGCGTTGGGCGGTGAAATCGAAGTGCCGACCCTTGATGGTCGCGTAAAACTGAAAGTGCCAGGCGAAACGCAGACCGGTAAGTTGTTCCGTATGCGCGGTAAAGGCGTCAAGTCTGTTCGCGGCGGTGCACAGGGCGATTTGCTGTGCCGTGTTGTCGTCGAAACACCGGTAGGTCTGAACGAGAAGCAGAAACAGCTGCTGCAAGAGCTGCAAGAAAGCTTCGGTGGCCCAACCGGCGAGCACAACAGCCCACGCTCGAAGAGTTTCTTTGATGGCGTGAAGAAGTTTTTTGACGACCTGACTCGCTAATTTCCCCAAAGGCCTGCCCGTGGGCAGGCCAGGGTAAAAAAATAGGGTGCGTTGAAGATATGCGGGCACCTGTAAAGTGGCGGGGATCGCTCCCCGCCGTTGCTCTTACTCGGATTCGTAAGCCGTGAAAACAGCAACCTCCGTCTGGCCAGTTCGGATGTGAACCTCACAGAGGTCTTTTCTCGTTACCAGCGCCGCCACTACGGCGGTGATACAGATGACGATCAGGGCGACTATCATCGCCTTATGCTGCTTCATTGCTCTCTTATCCTTGACCTTACGGTCAGTAAGAGGCACTCTACATGTGTTCTGCATATAGGGGGCCTCGGGTTGATGGTAAAATATCACTCGGGGCTTTTCTCTATCTGCCATCCAGCTAATGCCTGAGACAGACAGCCTCAAGCACCCGCCGTTATTATACCGCTCTCTTTAATCCATTCTGTTTTATCGATTCTAATCCTGAAGACGCCTCGCATTTTTATGGCGTAATTTTTTAAGGATTCAATTAGTTAACGTTGATTTAGCTTTTTATTGCGATTATTGACGATAAATTGGAGATATTTGAAATATCGCCTTAACAAACAGCTCCGGTTTATTGCAAATTAATTATTACTTATTCCGAATAAACCCCTCAGAAATCTTGACATTAAGCTATGATTATCAGGGCTTGAGGTCATCAGCCACCGCTTTCGGGCGCCAAAAACACTCCCTCTGCTGGTGACGCAATCTTCTTTATAGATCGTTAAAAGCGAATTATTCCTACACTATAATCTGATTTTAACGATGATTCGCGCAGAGTAAAATAGTAAAAACGATCTATTCACCTGAAAGAGAAATAAAAAGTGAAACATCTGCATCGATTCTTTAGCAGTGATGCCTCGGGAGGCATTATTCTCATCATTGCCGCTGTTCTGGCGATGATTATGGCCAACAGCGGTGCAACCAGTGGATGGTATCACGACTTTCTTGAGACGCCGGTTCAGCTGCGGGTAGGTTCTCTTGAAATCAATAAAAACATGCTGTTATGGATAAATGACGCGCTAATGGCGATATTTTTCCTGTTAGTTGGTCTGGAAGTTAAACGCGAGCTGATGCAAGGATCGCTGGCCAGTTTACGCCAGGCTGCGTTTCCGGTTATTGCCGCAATCGGCGGGATGATTGTCCCGGCATTGCTCTATTTGGCCTTTAACTACGCCGATCCTATCACTCGTGAAGGGTGGGCAATCCCGGCAGCGACTGATATTGCCTTTGCCCTCGGTGTCCTGGCGTTATTGGGAAGTCGTGTACCATTAGCACTGAAGATCTTTTTGATGGCGCTGGCTATTATCGACGATCTTGGAGCCATCATTATCATCGCCTTGTTTTACACTAATGACTTGTCGATGGCCTCTCTTGGCGTTGCAGCTGTAGCAATTGCGGTGCTCGCGGTGCTGAACATTTGTGGTGTTCGCCGCACGGGAGTTTATATTCTGGTCGGCGTGGTGTTGTGGACTGCAGTGTTGAAATCAGGCGTCCACGCAACGCTGGCAGGCGTCATTGTCGGTTTCTTTATTCCATTGAAAGAGAAGCATGGTCGTTCTCCAGCGAAGCGCCTGGAGCATGTATTGCATCCGTGGGTGGCTTATCTGATTTTGCCGCTGTTTGCTTTTGCCAATGCCGGCGTTTCTCTGCAAGGCGTGACGCTGGATGGCCTGACCTCCATCCTGCCATTAGGGATCATCGCCGGTTTGCTGATTGGCAAGCCGTTGGGTATTAGTTTGTTCTGCTGGCTGGCGCTGCGTTTGAAACTGGCGCATTTGCCGGAGGGAACCACTTATCAGCAAATTATGGCGGTTGGTATCCTGTGTGGTATCGGTTTTACTATGTCTATCTTTATCGCCAGCCTGGCCTTTGGTAGCGTAGATCCAGAACTGATTAACTGGGCGAAATTGGGCATTCTGGTTGGCTCAATCTCTTCGGCGGTAATTGGATATAGCTGGTTACGCATTCGTTTACGTCCATCAGTTTGACTGGACGATGTTCCGGGGAGCCATAAATGGCTCCCTTTTCATTCTTATCAGGGAGAGAAATGAGCATGTCTCATATCAATTACAACCACTTGTATTACTTCTGGCATGTCTACAAAGAAGGCTCTGTGGTTGGCGCAGCGGAGGCGCTTTATTTAACACCACAAACCATTACCGGACAGATCCGGGCGCTGGAAGAGCGCCTGCAAGGGAAATTATTTAAGCGTAAAGGACGCGGTCTGGAACCCAGTGAACTGGGGGAACTGGTCTATCGCTATGCCGATAAAATGTTCACGCTAAGCCAGGAAATGCTGGATATCGTCAACTATCGCAAAGAGTCCAACTTATTGTTTGATGTTGGTGTGGCTGATGCCCTTTCCAAACGCCTGGTCAGCAGTGTTCTGGATGCCGCAGTTGTAGAAGACGAGCAGATTCATCTACGCTGTTTCGAATCGACGCACGAGATGCTGTTAGAGCAGTTGAGTCAGCATAAGCTGGATATGATCATCTCTGACTGTCCGATCGACTCCACCCAACAAGAAGGGCTGTTTTCCATGAAAATTGGCGAGTGTGGCGTCAGTTTCTGGTGCACTAACCCGCTGCCGGAAAAGCCGTTTCCTGCCTGTCTGGAAGAGCGTCGTTTACTTATTCCGGGGCGTCGCTCAATGTTGGGACGCAAGCTATTAAACTGGTTTAACTCTCAGGGCTTAAACGTGGAAATTCTGGGGGAGTTTGATGATGCGGCGTTGATGAAAGCCTTTGGGGCGACGCATAACGCTATTTTCGTTGCGCCTTCGCTGTATGCCAATGATTTTTATAATGATAACTCGGTTGTGGAGATTGGGCGAGTTGAGAATGTCATGGAAGAGTACCATGCGATTTTTGCCGAAAGGATGATTCAACACCCTGCGGTACAGCGTATTTGCAATGCTGATTACTCTGCGCTGTTTACGCCAGCCGCGAAATAACCATTCGTACTTTGCAGGCTGCAGTTTTGGCCTGCTGGAGACATAAAAAAACCCGCTTACGCGGGTTTTTTTACAAAGCTGACAACAAAAGGCGATTAAGCCAGTTTGTTGATCTGCGCAGTCAGGTTAGCCTTATGACGTGCAGCTTTGTTTTTGTGGATCAGACCTTTAGCAGCCTGACGGTCCACGATCGGTTGCATTTCGTTAAATGCTTTCAGTGCAGCAGCTTTGTCGCCAGCTTCGATAGCTGCGTATACTTTCTTGATGAAAGTACGCATCATAGAGCGACGGCTTGCGTTGTGCTTACGAGCCTTTTCAGACTGAATGGCGCGCTTCTTAGCTGATTTGATATTAGCCAAGGTCCAACTCCCAAATGTGTTCTATATGGACAATTCAAAGGCCGAGGAATATGCCCTTTTAGCCTTCTTTTGTCAATGGATTTGTGCAAATAAGCGCCGTTAATATGGCGGCGCTCGTTACGTAGTGATGGCGCAGGATTCTACCAGTTTGCGTGGTGTGAATACAGCTTTTCCGCGATAAAATTGCAGCAGGTCGTTAGTTTCTTACCGTGATTTGCGCCATGGCAATGAAAAGCCACTTCTTTCTGATTTCAGTACTCAATCGCCGGTTAACCTTGACCGCTGTACAAGGTATACTCGGACGATTTTCACTGTTTTGAGCCAGACATGAAGCTGATACGCGGCATACATAATCTCAGCCAGGCCCCGCAAGAAGGGTGTGTGCTGACTATTGGTAATTTCGACGGCGTGCATCGCGGTCATCGCGCGCTGTTGCAGGGGTTGCAGGAAGAAGGGCGCAAGCGCAACTTACCGGTGATGGTGATGCTTTTTGAGCCTCAACCGCTGGAACTGTTTGCTACCGATAAAGCTCCGGCACGCCTGACCCGACTGCGGGAAAAACTGCGTTACCTCGCAGAGTGCGGCGTGGAGTATGTGCTGTGCGTGCGTTTCGACAGGCGTTTTGCGGCGCTGACGGCGCAAAACTTTATCAGCGATCTACTGGTAAAGCATTTGCGGGTAAAATTTCTGGCTGTTGGTGATGATTTCCGCTTTGGCGCTGGTCGTGAAGGTGATTTCTTGTTATTACAGAAAGCTGGCGCGGAATACGGCTTCGACATCACCAGTACGCAAACTTTTTGCGAAGGCGGCGTGCGTATCAGCAGTACCGCTGTGCGTCAGGCATTGGCAGATGACAACCTTGCTCTGGCGGAAAGTTTATTGGGGCACCCGTTTGCCATCTCCGGGCGCGTTGTCCACGGTGATGAGTTAGGGCGCACCATTGGTTTCCCGACGGCGAATGTACCGCTACGCCGTCAGGTCTCCCCGGTGAAAGGGGTTTATGCGGTGGAAGTGCTGGGCCTCGGTGAAAAGCCGTTACCCGGCGTTGCAAACATCGGCACGCGCCCAACGGTTGCAGGTATCCGCCAGCAGCTGGAAGTGCATTTGTTAGATGTTGCAATGGACCTGTACGGTCGCCATATACAAGTAGTGCTGCGTAAAAAAATACGCAGTGAGCAGCGATTTGCGTCGCTGGACGAACTGAAGGCGCAGATTGCGCGTGATGAATTAACCGCCCGCGAATTTTTTGGGCTAACAAAACCGGCTTAAGCCTGTTATGTAATCAAACCGAAATACGGAACCGAGAATCTGATGAGTGACTATAAATCAACCCTGAATTTGCCGGAAACAGGGTTCCCGATGCGTGGCGATCTCGCCAAGCGCGAACCGGGAATGCTGGCGCGTTGGACTGATGATGATCTGTACGGCATCATTCGTGCGGCTAAAAAAGGCAAAAAAACCTTCATTCTGCATGATGGCCCTCCATATGCGAATGGCAGCATTCATATTGGTCACTCGGTTAACAAGATTCTGAAAGACATAATCATCAAGTCCAAAGGGCTTTCCGGTTATGACTCGCCATATGTGCCTGGCTGGGACTGCCACGGTCTGCCAATCGAGCTGAAAGTAGAGCAAGAATACGGTAAGCCGGGTGAGAAATTCACCGCCGCCGAGTTCCGCGCCAAGTGCCGCGAATACGCTGCGACCCAGGTTGACGGTCAGCGCAAAGACTTTATCCGTCTGGGCGTGCTGGGCGACTGGTCGCACCCGTACCTGACCATGGACTTCAAAACTGAAGCCAATATCATCCGCGCGCTGGGCAAAATCATCGGCAACGGTCACCTGCACAAAGGTGCGAAGCCGGTACACTGGTGCGTTGACTGCCGTTCTGCGCTGGCTGAAGCGGAAGTTGAGTATTACGACAAAACCTCTCCGTCCATCGACGTTGCTTTCCAGGCAGTCGATCAGGATGCGCTGAAAGCGAAATTTGGCGTCAGCAACGTTAACGGCCCAATCTCGCTGGTTATCTGGACTACTACGCCGTGGACTCTGCCTGCAAACCGCGCAATCTCCATTGCACCTGATTTCGACTATGCGCTGGTGCAGATCGACGGTCAGGCCGTGATTCTGGCGAAAGATCTGGTTGAAAGCGTAATGCAGCGTATCGGCGTGACCGATTACACCATTCTCGGCACGGTAAAAGGTGCGGAGCTGGAACTGCTGCGCTTTACCCATCCGTTTATGGGCTTCGACGTTCCGGCAATCCTCGGCGATCACGTTACGCTGGATGCCGGTACGGGGGCTGTTCACACCGCGCCTGGCCACGGCCCGGACGACTATGTGATTGGGCAGAAATATGGCCTGGAAACCGCTAACCCGGTTGGCCCGGACGGCACTTATCTGCCGGGTACTTACCCGACTCTGGATGGTGTGAACGTCTTCAAAGCGAACGACATTGTCGTTGCGCTGCTACAGGAAAAAGGCGCGCTGCTGCACGTTGAGAAAATGCAGCACAGCTATCCGTGCTGCTGGCGTCACAAAACGCCGATCATCTTCCGTGCAACGCCGCAGTGGTTCGTCAGCATGGATCAGAAAGGTCTGCGTGCACAGTCACTGAAAGAGATCAAAGGCGTGCAGTGGATCCCGGACTGGGGTCAGGCGCGTATCGAGTCGATGGTCGCTAACCGTCCTGACTGGTGTATCTCCCGTCAGCGTACCTGGGGCGTACCGATGTCGCTGTTCGTGCACAAAGACACTGAAGAGCTGCATCCGCGTACCCTCGAACTGATGGAAGAAGTCGCTAAACGCGTTGAAGTTGACGGCATCCAGGCGTGGTGGGATCTCGATGCGAAAGAAATCCTCGGCGACGAAGCTGACCAGTACGTGAAAGTGCCGGATACGCTGGACGTGTGGTTTGACTCCGGATCTACCCACTCTTCCGTTGTTGACGTGCGTCCGGAATTTGCCGGTCACGCAGCGGATATGTATCTGGAAGGTTCAGACCAGCACCGTGGCTGGTTCATGTCTTCCCTGATGATCTCCACCGCGATGAAGGGCAAAGCGCCGTATCGTCAGGTACTGACCCACGGCTTTACCGTGGATGGTCAGGGTCGCAAGATGTCTAAATCCATCGGCAACACTGTTTCGCCGCAGGATGTGATGAACAAACTGGGCGCGGATATTCTGCGTCTGTGGGTGGCATCAACCGACTACACCGGCGAAATGGCCGTTTCTGACGAGATCCTGAAACGTGCTGCTGACAGCTATCGTCGTATCCGTAACACCGCACGCTTCCTGCTGGCAAACCTCAATGGTTTCGATCCGGCAAAAGATATGGTGAAACCGGAAGAGATGGTGGTACTGGACAGATGGGCCGTGGGTTGTGCGAAAGCGGCTCAGGAAGACATCATCAAGGCGTACGAAGCATACGATTTCCACGAAGTGGTACAACGTTTGATGCGCTTCTGTTCCGTTGAGATGGGTTCCTTCTACCTCGACATCATCAAAGACCGTCAGTACACCGCGAAAGCGGATAGCGTTGCGCGTCGTAGCTGCCAGACTGCGCTGTATCACATCGCAGAGGCGCTGGTTCGCTGGATGGCGCCGATCCTCTCCTTCACCGCTGATGAAGTGTGGGGCTACCTGCCGGGCGAACGTGAAAAATACGTCTTCACCGGTGAGTGGTACGAAGGCCTGTTTGGTCTGGCAGACAGCGAAGCGATGAACGATGCGTTCTGGGACGAGTTGTTGAAAGTGCGTGGCGAAGTGAACAAAGTCATTGAGCAAGCGCGTGCCGACAAGAAAGTGGGTGGCTCGCTGGAAGCGGCAGTAACCTTGTATGCAGAACCGGAACTGGCGGCGAAACTGACCGCGCTGGGTGATGAATTACGATTTGTCCTGTTGACCTCTGGCGCTGCCGTTGCAGACTATAACGACGCACCTGCTGATGCGCAGCAGAGCGAAGTACTCAAAGGGCTGAAAGTCGCGTTGAGTAAAGCCGAAGGTGATAAGTGCCCACGCTGCTGGCACTACACCCAGGATGTCGGCAAGGTGGCGGAACACGCAGAAATCTGCGGCCGCTGTGTCAGCAACGTCGCCGGTGACGGTGAAAAACGTAAGTTTGCCTGATGAGTCAATCGATCTGTTCAACAGGGCTACGCTGGCTGTGGCTGGTAGTGGTCGTGCTGATTATCGATCTGGGCAGCAAATACCTGATCCTCCAGAACTTTGCTCTGGGGGATACGGTTCCGCTGTTCCCGTCGCTTAATCTGCATTATGCGCGTAACTATGGCGCAGCGTTTAGTTTCCTTGCCGATAGCGGCGGCTGGCAGCGTTGGTTCTTTGCCGGTATTGCGATTGGTATTAGTGTGATCCTGACGGTGATGATGTATCGCTCGAAGGCTACGCAAAAGCTAAACAATATCGCTTACGCGCTGATTATTGGCGGCGCACTGGGCAACCTGTTCGACCGCCTGTGGCACGGCTTTGTGGTCGATATGATCGACTTCTACGTCGGCGACTGGCATTTCGCCACCTTCAACCTCGCCGATAGCGCAATCTGTGTCGGTGCGGCATTGATTGTGCTGGAAGGTTTTTTGCCTTCGAAAGCGAAAAAACAATAATAAACCCTGCCGGATGCGATGCTGACGCATCTTATCCGGCCTACCGATTGCTGCGAAATCGTAGGCCGCATCCGGCAAAAATCCTCAAATACAAGAGCAAACCTGCATGTCTGAATCTGTACAGAGCAATAGCGCCGTCCTGGTGCACTTCACGCTAAAACTCGACGATGGCACCACCGCCGAGTCTACCCGCAACAACGGTAAACCGGCGCTGTTCCGTCTGGGTGATGCTTCTCTTTCTGAAGGGCTGGAGCAACACCTGCTGGGGCTGAAAGTGGGCGATAAAACCACCTTCTCGCTGGAGCCAGATGCGGCGTTTGGCGTGCCGTCACCGGACCTGATTCAGTACTTCTCCCGCCGTGAGTTTATGGATGCAGGCGAGCCAGAAATTGGTGCAATTATGCTTTTTACCGCAATGGATGGCAGTGAGATGCCTGGCGTGATCCGCGAAATTAACGGTGACTCCATTACCGTTGATTTCAACCATCCGCTGGCCGGGCAGACCGTTCATTTTGATATTGAAGTGCTGGAAATCGATCCGGCACTGGAGGCGTAACATGCAGATCCTGTTGGCCAACCCACGTGGTTTTTGTGCCGGGGTAGACCGCGCTATCAGCATTGTTGAAAACGCGCTGGCCATTTACGGCGCACCGATATATGTCCGTCACGAAGTGGTACACAACCGCTACGTGGTTGATAGCCTGCGCGAGCGTGGGGCTATTTTTATTGAGCAGATCAGCGAAGTGCCGGACGGCGCGATCCTGATTTTCTCTGCGCATGGCGTTTCCCAGGCAGTACGTAACGAAGCAAAAAGCCGCGATTTGACGGTGTTTGATGCTACCTGTCCGCTGGTGACCAAAGTGCATATGGAAGTCGCCCGCGCCAGCCGTCGTGGCGAAGAATCTATTCTCATCGGTCACGCCGGGCACCCGGAAGTGGAAGGGACAATGGGTCAGTACAGCAACCCGGAAGGGGGAATGTATCTGGTCGAATCGCCAGACGATGTGTGGAAACTGACGGTCAAAAACGAAGAGAAACTTTCCTTTATGACCCAAACCACGCTGTCGGTGGATGACACGTCTAATGTGATCGACGCGCTGCGTAAACGCTTCCCGAAAATTGTCGGTCCCCGCAAAGATGATATCTGCTACGCCACTACCAACCGTCAGGAAGCGGTACGCGCCCTGGCAGAGCAGGCGGAAGTTGTGTTGGTGGTCGGTTCGAAAAACTCCTCTAACTCCAACCGTCTGGCGGAACTGGCACAGCGTATGGGCAAACGCGCGTTTTTAATTGACGATGCGGCAGATATCCAGGAAGAGTGGGTAAAAGAAGCGAAATGCGTCGGTGTGACCGCTGGCGCATCAGCTCCGGATATTCTGGTACAGAACGTAGTCGCACGTTTACAGCAGCTTGGCGGTGGCGAAGCCATACCGCTGGAAGGCCGTGAAGAAAACATTGTTTTCGAAGTACCGAAAGAGCTGCGTGTCGATATTCGTGAAGTTGATTAAGTCATTAGCAGCCTAAGTTATGCGAAAATGCCGGTCTCGTTACCGGCATTTTTTATGGAGAAAACATGCGCTTGCCTATTTTTTTGGATACCGATCCAGGTATCGACGATGCCGCAGCGATTGCTGCCGCGATCTTTGCCCCACAACTCGATCTCCAACTGATGACGACTGTCGGAGGCAATGTCTCGGTGCATAAAACTACCCGAAATGCGCTGCAATTGCTGCATTTCTGGAATGCGGATATCCCACTCGCCCAGGGGGCGGCAACACCGCTAGTTCGCGCACCGCGTGATGCGTCTTATGTTCATGGCGAATCCGGCATGGAAGGTTATGACTTCGTTGAGCACAATCGGAAACCACTGGAGAAACCGGCGTTTCTGGCGATTCGTGATGCGCTAATGTGCGCGCCAGAACCGATTACGTTGGTGGCGATCGGCCCGTTGACGAATATCGCGCTATTGCTTTCACAGTGCCCGGAATGCAAACCACATATTCGTCGTCTGGTCATCATGGGTGGTTCTGCCGGTCGTGGAAATTTCACGCCAAATGCCGAGTTTAATATTGCTATTGATCCTGAAGCGGCGGCCCAGGTCTTCCAGAGCGGGCTGGAGATTGTGATGTGTGGCCTGGACGTTACCAATCAGGCGATGCTCACTCCCGAATACCTCACCACACTGCCGGAATTGAATCGCACCGGAAAAATGCTTCATGCACTGTTTAGCCACTACCGCAGCGGCAGTATGCAAAGTGGCCTGCGAATGCACGATCTCTGTGCCATTGCCTGGCTGGTGCGCCCGGACTTGTTCACTCTCAAGCCGTGTTTTGTGGCGGTAGAAACGCAGGGTGAATTTACTGCAGGTACGACAGTCGTCGATATTGACGGTCGGCTGGATAAACCGGCAAATGTTCAGGTTGCGCTGGATCTGGATGTGAAAGGTTTCCAGCAGTGGGTGGCGGAGGTGCTGGCGCTGGCGCCGTAACCTGTCACATGTTATCGGCATGTAGTCATTCACTGACTCATGCCTTTCACTGATATCCCTCCCTGTTTATCATTAATTTCTAATTATCAGCGTTTTTGGCTGGCGGCGTAGCGATGCGCTGGTTACTCTGAAAACGGTCTATACAAATTAACAAAAGAGAATAGCTATGCATGATGCAAACATCCGCGTTGCCATCGCGGGAGCCGGGGGGCGAATGGGCCGCCAGTTGATTCAGGCGGCGTTGGCATTAGAGGGCGTGCAGCTTGGCGCGGCGCTGGAACGCGAAGGATCTTCTTTACTGGGCAGCGATGCTGGCGAACTGGCCGGTGCCGGGAAAACCGGCGTTATCGTACAAAGCAGCCTTGATGCTGTAAAAGATGATTTTGATGTATTTATCGATTTTACTCGTCCGGAAGGCACGCTGAATCATCTGGCCTTTTGTCGCCAACACGGCAAAGGAATGGTGATCGGCACTACGGGTTTTGACGAAGCAGGCAAACAGGCGATTCGTAATGCCGCCGAAGATATTGCGATTGTCTTTGCCGCCAACTTTAGCGTCGGTGTCAACGTCATGCTTAAGTTGCTGGAGAAAGCGACTCAGGTAATGGGTGACTACACTGATATCGAAATTATCGAGGCACATCATCGACATAAAGTCGATGCGCCGTCAGGCACCGCGCTGGCGATGGGGGAAGCGATTGCCCATGCGTTGGATAAAGATCTGAAAGATTGTGCCGTTTACAGCCGCGAAGGGCATACCGGTGAACGCGTTCCCGGAACGATAGGTTTTGCCACCGTCCGCGCCGGAGACATTGTGGGCGAGCATACTGCGATGTTTGCCGATATTGGTGAGCGTCTGGAGATTACCCATAAGGCTTCCAGCCGTATGACTTTTGCCAACGGTGCGGTAAGATCGGCTTTGTGGCTTAATAGCAAGAAAAGTGGTCTTTTTGATATGCGAGATGTGCTTAATCTCAACAGTTTATAGTTATAAAATACTGTCGATGACGAAAAAATAACTTATTTAATCTTATGATTTTACAGGTCTTTATTTTTAAGGCCTGTTATTTTTGTTGTTTGGTGATGGTTTTTTACTAATGAGTGAGAAAGTAAGTGTTTTGTGGCTGATAATTGTTGTTTTAATGTAAATTTTGACCATCTGGTCTACTTTTCTTCTCCGGTTTTTGCATTTACATATTCTTCTCGCTGCGCAAGCGTTTTCCAGACCTTGTTAGATGGTGTTTTTGTCGGTTAGTGCCCGTAAAACAGGAATGAGGCATAAAATTATATAATAAATCCCGCTGTTGAGTTGACTTTTAGCTCCCATATCTCCAGAATGCCGCCGTTTGCCAGAAATTCGTCGGTAAGCAGATTTGCATTGATTCATCGCATCATTGTGAATTAATATGCAAATAAAGTGAGTGAATATTCTCTGGAGGGTGTTTTGATTAAGTCAGCGCTATTGGTTCTGGAAGACGGAACCCAGTTTCACGGTCGGGCCATAGGGGCAACAGGTTCGGCGGTTGGGGAAGTCGTTTTCAATACTTCAATGACCGGTTATCAAGAAATCCTCACTGATCCTTCCTATTCTCGTCAAATCGTTACTCTTACTTATCCCCATATTGGCAATGTCGGCACTAATGACGCCGATGAAGAATCTTCTCAGGTACATGCTCAAGGTCTGGTGATTCGTGACCTGCCGCTGATTGCCAGCAACTTCCGTAATACCGAAGACCTCTCTTCTTACCTGAAGCGCCATAACATCGTAGCGATTGCCGATATCGATACCCGTAAGCTGACGCGTTTACTGCGCGAGAAAGGCGCACAGAACGGCTGCATCATCGCGGGCGACAACCCGGATGCGGCGCTGGCGTTAGAAAAAGCCCGCGCGTTCCCAGGCCTCAATGGTATGGATCTGGCAAAAGAAGTGACTACCGCAGAAGCCTATAGCTGGACACAAGGGAGCTGGACGCTGACCGGCGGCCTGCCAGAAGCGAAAAAAGAAGACGAGCTGCCGTTCCACGTCGTGGCTTACGATTTTGGTGCCAAGCGCAACATCCTGCGGATGCTGGTGGACAGAGGCTGCCGCCTGACCATCGTTCCGGCGCAAACTTCTGCGGAAGATGTGCTGAAAATGAATCCAGACGGCATCTTCCTCTCCAACGGTCCTGGCGACCCGGCCCCGTGCGATTACGCCATTACCGCCATCCAGAAATTCCTCGAAACAGATATTCCGGTATTCGGCATCTGCCTCGGTCATCAGCTGCTGGCGCTGGCGAGCGGAGCGAAGACCATCAAAATGAAATTTGGTCACCACGGCGGCAACCATCCGGTTAAAGATGTGGAGAAAAACGTGGTGATGATCACCGCCCAGAACCACGGTTTTGCGGTGGATGAAGCAACATTACCTGCAAACCTGCGTGTCACGCATAAATCCCTGTTCGACGGTACGTTACAAGGGATTCATCGCACCGATAAACCGGCGTTCAGCTTCCAGGGACACCCTGAAGCCAGCCCTGGGCCGCACGACGCAGCGCCGTTGTTCGACCACTTTATCGAGTTAATTGAGCAGTACCGTAAAACCGCTAAGTAATCAGGAGTAAAAGAGCCATGCCAAAACGTACAGATATAAAAAGTATCCTGATTCTGGGTGCGGGCCCGATTGTTATCGGTCAGGCGTGTGAGTTTGACTACTCTGGCGCGCAAGCATGTAAAGCCCTGCGTGAAGAGGGGTATCGCGTCATTCTGGTGAACTCCAACCCGGCGACCATCATGACCGACCCGGAAATGGCTGATGCGACCTACATTGAGCCGATTCACTGGGAAGTGGTACGCAAGATTATTGAAAAAGAGCGCCCGGACGCGGTGCTGCCAACGATGGGCGGTCAGACGGCGCTGAACTGCGCGCTGGAGCTTGAACGTCAGGGCGTGCTGGAAGAGTTCGGTGTGACCATGATTGGTGCTACCGCCGACGCGATTGATAAAGCAGAAGACCGCCGCCGTTTCGACGTGGCGATGAAGAAAATCGGCCTCGAAACCGCGCGTTCTGGTATCGCACATACTATGGAAGAGGCGCTGGCGGTTGCCGCTGAAGTTGGCTTCCCGTGCATCATTCGACCTAGCTTTACTATGGGCGGCAGCGGTGGCGGTATCGCCTATAACCGCGAAGAGTTTGAAGAGATTTGCGCCCGTGGTCTGGATCTCTCCCCGACCAAAGAGCTGCTGATTGATGAGTCGCTGATCGGCTGGAAAGAGTACGAGATGGAAGTGGTGCGTGATAAAAACGACAACTGCATCATCGTCTGCTCTATCGAAAACTTCGATGCGATGGGCATCCACACCGGTGACTCCATTACCGTGGCGCCAGCCCAGACGCTGACCGACAAAGAATATCAAATCATGCGTAACGCCTCGATGGCGGTACTGCGTGAAATTGGCGTTGAAACCGGCGGTTCCAACGTTCAGTTTGCGGTTAACCCGAAAAACGGTCGCCTGATTGTTATCGAAATGAACCCGCGTGTGTCGCGTTCTTCGGCGTTGGCATCGAAAGCCACCGGCTTCCCGATTGCCAAAGTGGCGGCGAAACTGGCGGTGGGTTACACCCTTGACGAGCTGATGAACGACATCACTGGCGGGCGTACTCCGGCCTCCTTCGAACCGTCCATCGACTACGTGGTTACTAAAATTCCTCGCTTCAACTTCGAGAAATTCGTCGGTGCTAATGACCGTCTGACCACCCAGATGAAATCGGTTGGCGAAGTGATGGCGATTGGTCGCACGCAGCAGGAGTCTTTGCAAAAAGCCCTGCGCGGCCTGGAAGTCGGTGCGACTGGCTTCGATCCGAAAGTGAGCCTCGACGACCCGGAAGCCCTGACCAAAATCCGTCGCGAACTGAAAGATGCAGGCGCTGAGCGTATCTGGTACATCGCCGATGCTTTCCGCGCGGGTCTGTCTGTAGACGGCGTTTTCAACCTGACCAACATTGACCGCTGGTTCCTGGTGCAAATTGAAGAACTGGTGCGTCTGGAAGAGAAAGTGGCAGAAGTGGGCATCACTGGCCTGAACGCTGACTTCCTGCGCCAGTTGAAACGCAAAGGCTTTGCCGATGCGCGTCTGGCAAAACTGGCGGGTGTGCGCGAAGCGGAAATCCGTAAGCTGCGCGACCAGTATGACCTGCATCCGGTCTACAAACGTGTGGATACCTGTGCGGCAGAGTTCGCCACCGACACCGCTTACATGTACTCCACTTATGAAGAAGAGTGCGAAGCGAATCCGTCTACTGACCGTGAAAAAATCATGGTGCTCGGCGGCGGCCCGAACCGTATCGGCCAGGGTATCGAATTCGACTACTGCTGCGTACACGCCTCGCTGGCGCTGCGCGAAGACGGTTACGAAACCATTATGGTTAACTGTAACCCGGAAACCGTCTCCACCGACTACGACACTTCCGACCGTCTCTACTTCGAACCGGTAACCCTGGAAGATGTGCTGGAAATCGTGCGTATTGAGAAGCCGAAAGGCGTTATTGTCCAGTATGGCGGTCAGACCCCGCTGAAACTGGCGCGTGCACTGGAAGCCGCTGGCGTGCCGGTTATCGGCACCAGCCCGGATGCCATCGACCGCGCGGAAGACCGTGAACGCTTCCAGCACGCGGTTGACCGTCTGAAACTGAAACAACCGGCTAACGCCACCGTTACGGCTATTGAAATGGCGGTTGAGAAGGCGAAAGAGATTGGCTACCCGCTGGTGGTGCGCCCATCTTACGTTCTCGGCGGTCGGGCGATGGAAATCGTCTACGATGAAGCCGACCTGCGCCGTTACTTCCAGACGGCGGTGAGTGTCTCTAACGATGCGCCGGTGCTGCTGGATCACTTCCTTGACGACGCGGTAGAAGTGGATGTTGACGCCATCTGCGACGGCGAAATGGTGCTGATTGGCGGCATCATGGAGCACATCGAGCAGGCGGGCGTGCACTCCGGCGACTCCGCATGTTCGCTGCCGGCGTACACCTTAAGTCAGGAAATTCAGGATGTGATGCGCCAGCAGGTGCAGAAACTGGCCTTCGAATTGCAGGTGCGCGGTCTGATGAACGTGCAGTTTGCAGTGAAAAACAACGAAGTTTACCTGATTGAAGTTAACCCGCGTGCGGCGCGTACCGTTCCGTTCGTCTCCAAAGCCACCGGTGTTCCGCTGGCGAAAGTGGCGGCGCGCGTCATGGCAGGGAAATCGCTGGCTGAGCAGGGCGTAACCAAAGAGGTTATTCCGCCGTACTACTCGGTAAAAGAAGTGGTGCTGCCGTTCAACAAATTCCCCGGCGTTGACCCGCTGTTAGGGCCAGAAATGCGCTCTACCGGGGAAGTGATGGGCGTTGGTCGTACCTTCGCTGAAGCGTTTGCTAAAGCGCAACTGGGCAGTAACTCCACCATGAAGAAACAGGGCCGTGCGCTGCTCTCCGTGCGTGAAGGCGACAAAGAACGCGTGGTTGATCTGGCGGCAAAACTGCTGAAACAGGGCTTCGAGCTGGATGCGACCCACGGCACGGCGATTGTGCTGGGTGAAGCGGGTATTAATCCGCGTCTGGTGAACAAGGTGCATGAAGGTCGTCCGCACATTCAGGATCGTATCAAGAATGGCGAATATACCTACATCATCAACACCACGTCAGGTCGTCGCGCGATTGAAGACTCCCGTGTGATTCGTCGCAGCGCGCTGCAATATAAAGTGCATTACGACACCACCCTGAACGGCGGTTTTGCTACTGCGATGGCACTGAATGCCGATGCGACCGAAAAAGTTATTTCGGTACAGGAGATGCACGCGCAGATCAAATAATAGCGTGTCATGGCAGATATTTTTTATCTGCCAATTTGATCGAATAACTAATACGGTTCTCTGATGAGAACCGTTTTTTTTACCAGTAAGGACAATCTTTCCTGGAAACTCTATTTTTGATGATGTAAGCAGGATTTAGCTCACACTTATTGACAGGGAAGTTGCATACTATCGATATATCCACAATTTTAATATGGCCTTGTTTGATTGCTTCAAAACGAGTCATAGCCAGACTTTTAATTTGTGAAACTGGAGTTCGTATGTGTGAAGGATATGTTGAAAAACCACTCTATTTGTTAATCGCCGAATGGATGATGGCTGAAAATCGTTGGGTGATAGCAAGAGAGATCTCTATTCATTTCGATATTGAACACAGCAAGGCGATTAATACCCTGACTTATATTCTGTCGGAAGTCGCAGAAATAAGCTGCGAAGTTAAGATGATCCCTAATAAGCTGGAAGGGCGGGGATGTCAGTGTCAGCGACTGGTTAAAGTGGTCGATATCGATGAGCAAATTTACGCGCGCCTGCGTAATAACTGTCGGGAAAAATTAGTCGGCGTAAGAAAGACGCCGCGTATTCCAGCCATTCCGCTCACGGAACTTAACCGAGAGCAGAAGTGGCAGATGATGTTGTCGAAGAGTATGCGTCGTTAATTTAATTTCGTTGATACCGCGCGGCCTGGTTGCCGGATGCGATGCTGGCGCATCTTATCCGGCCTACGGTTGCTCTCCAGCCAGGTCGGATAAGGCGTTTACGCCGCATCCGACGATGTTACCGTTTTGGCGTCACATCCGTCGTCCCCTGCAAACGGGGACGATTTTCCTCCATTTGCCTCAACGGTTGCGTTTCATGTAACGCTGCATGACAGCGCCCGACAAGATCCTGATACTCTTTAGTATTCAATTGATTCCAGTGCAACTCGTCATCGCTGACGCTGCGCACCGCACGGGCTGGCGTGCCCATCAACAACTGGCGTTTCTCGCCGCGAAAGCCTGCTTTGACAAAGCTCATGGCGGCAACAATGCTCTCTTCGCCAATGACCGCGTCATCCATGATCACGCTGTTCATCCCGACCAATGCATCACGACCGATCACACAGCCATGCAGGATAGCGCCATGACCGATATGACCGTTTTCCCCGACAATGGTGTCAGTATCGCTGTAGCCGTGCATGATGCAGCCATCCTGAATATTGGCTCCCGCTTGCACAATCAGTCGTCCGTAATCACCGCGCAGCGAGGCGAGGGGGCCGATGTAGACACCGGCTCCCACAATCACATCGCCAATCAGTACTGCACTGGGATGGACAAACGCCGTCGGGTGAACCACCGGAATTAATCCCTCAAAGGCGTAATAGCTCACGGTTGTTAACGCCCTTTCCATACCGGATCGCGCTTCTCGGCAAACGCCAGCGGCCCTTCAATGGCATCTTCCGAATGCAGAACTGATGGATAGTGTTTCAACACGCCGCTGCGAATATAGCGATATGCCTCTTCTACTGGCATTTCGCTGGTGGTGCGGTAGATCTCTTTCAGCGCCGCAATCGCCAGCGGGGCGCTGTCAACCAGTTGCTGCGCCAGTTCGCGGGCGTTATCCATCAGTTCCGCCTGGCTAACCACGCGGTTGACTACCCCCCAACGCTGCGCCTCTTCTGCGCCCATTCTTCTGCCAGTCATTACCATTTCATTGACGATGGCAGGTGGCAGGATCTTCGGCAGACGCAGCACGCCGCCGCTGTCCGGGACAATACCCAGTTTGGCTTCCGGCAGGGCGAAGCTGGCGTTATCGGCACAAACAATAAAATCTGCCGCCAGCGCCAGTTCAAAGCCGCCGCCAAAGGCGTAGCCGTTCACGGCTGCGATAACCGGTTTATCGAGATTGAAAATTTCGGTTAACCCAGCAAATCCGCCTGGCCCGAAATCAGCATCCGGCGCTTCGCCTTCTGCTGCCGCTTTTAAATCCCAGCCAGCAGAGAAGAATTTCTCTCCGGCTCCGGTAATAATAGCGACGCGCAATTGCGGATCGTCACGGAAATTAAGAAATACTTCGCCCATCTCAAAGCTGGTTTTTGCATCAATAGCATTTGCTTTTGGACGATCAAGGGTAATTTCCAGAATTGATCCATTGCGGGTCAGATGTAATGATTCACTCATTCCTTTTCTCCATTTTTATTTTTTCTCAGGGACGACAACATCCCTGCAAAGAATGCATTTATTTTTAGAACGTGATTATTAGCTGGCAGGATAATTCCCTGCCATTATGTTTATTTCAGATTCTTTCTGATTATTTTCCCCGAGCAATTACGCGGCAGATCTTTTCTGATCTCCAGATAAGATGGCACTTTAAATTTCGCCATATTTTGTTCGCAGAAGCGGAAAAATTCCTCTTCGCTCAATGTTTCACCTTCATTCAGTACCACGAACGCTTTAATGGCTTCATCGCGAATAGAATCTTTAATACCAACAACCACGATATCCTGAATTTTCGGATGGGCGGAGATAATATTTTCCAGCTCCACGCAGGAGACATTTTCTCCGCCGCGTTTGATCATGTTGCAGCGACGATCGACGAAATAAAAAAAGCCCTCTTCGTCGCGGTATCCGGTATCGCCAGTATGCAGCCAGCCATCGGCTTCCAGCACTTTCGCAGTGGCTTGCGGGTTGAGAAAGTACTCTTTGAAGATGGTTTTCCCTGGTTCGCCTTTAATGCAAATTTCGCCGATCTCACCTGCCGGGAGCGGACGATTGTGATCGTCGCGGATTTCCGCTTCGTAGCAAAACCCCGCCCGACCAATCGACGGCCAGCGACGCTTATCGCCGGGGCGATCGCCGATAATGCCGACGATGGTTTCCGTCATCCCATAAGACGTCAGCAAGCGAACGCCGAAGCGTTCACAAAAAGCGTCTTTTTCCTGCTCCGACAAGTTGAGATAAAACATCACTTCCCGCAGGCAGTGTTGTCGATCGTTCGCAGAAGGCGGCTGCACCATCAAGGTGCGGATCATCATCGGAATACATTCGGTGACGGTGGCACGATACTTCTGTACCTGTCCCCAGAAGGCGCGGGCGCTGTATTTCTCGACCAGCACAAAGGTGGCTCCGGCAGAAAACGCCGCCATCGCCGCTGTACACTGGCAGTCGATATGAAACGCAGGCATCACCGTCAGGTAGACGTCATCGTCACGCAGGGCGCACTGCCAGGCGGAGTAATATCCGGCGAAGCGCAGATTGTAATGGGTAATCACCACCCCTTTCGGTCGGGAAGTGGTGCCGGAGGTAAAGAGAATTTCCGCCGTATCGTCGGTCGATAGCGGCGGCACATAGCACAAGGTGGCAGGTTGTTGATCTTTCAGTTGAGTAAACGAACTGACGCCATCATCAGCGGGAAGCGCCACATCGGTCAGGCAAATGTGCCGTAGCTGCGTGGCATCTTCCTGCTGAATCTGTTGATACATGGGATAAAATTGCGCACTGGTCACCAGCAGGCACGCCTGGCTGTTTTGCAGGATCCACGCACTCTCTTCGCGTAGCAGGCGGGCGTTAATCGGCACCATAATCGCGCCAATTTTTGCCAGCCCGAACCAGCAAAAGATAAATTCCGGGCAGTTGTCCAGATGCAGCGCGACCTTGTCGCCTTTGCGGATCCCCAGCGTATAAAACAGGTTTGCCGTGCGGTTAATCTCCTGATTTAACTGAAGATAACTGTACCGGTTAACGACTCCGCCGCTGGACTCACAAATCAGCGCCGTTTTATGGCCGTAAACGTCCGCCAGATCGTCCCACATTTGACGTAGATGTTGTCCGCCAATGATATCCATTGCACCTCTATCCATTTTGTTCGTTTGTTATTGGCGGGCGCTAGTCAGTCAAGCCAACTGGCGCCACGCGTTTAATCCTCAACTTTGGCCAGACCTTTGCTGACCAACTCCTGAATGTCGTTTTCGCTGTAGCCGATATTTTTCAAAATGGCTGCCGTGTCCATGCCGTGCGATGGCATTCCGCGCCAGATTTGTCCGGGGTTATTTTTGAATTTCGGCATGATGTTCGGCCCTTTGCAGGTGCGACCATCCATCGTTTGCCACTGAGTGATTGATTCACGAGCCACATACTGTGGATTGCTTTCCAGTTCCGGTACGGTCAGTACTTTGGCACAGGCGATATTCAGTTCGGCAAAGCGTTCTTTAACTTCTGCGATGGTATGTGCCGCTAGCCAGGCATCGAGTTTCTCTTCTACCAGCGGACCGTAAGGGCATTCGATACGGTGGATAAGCTGGGTGCCTTCCGGGATTTCCGGCGTACCAAGCAGATGCGCAAGGCCAATATCTTTAAAGCACTCTGCGATCTGAGTAATACCCACCAGTTCCATCACGATGTAGCCGTCGGCGCATTTATACAGACCGCAACCGGCGTAGTAGGGATCTTTACCTTTGCTCATGCGCGGGCACATTTCGCCGCCGTTGAAGTAATCCATCATGAAGTACTGACCCATGCGCAGCATCACTTCATACATGGCGATGTCGATACTTTCGCCTTTACCGGTTTCACGCACTTTGTGCAGTGCCGCCAGCGCCGCCGTGGTGGCGGTCAGGCCGGAGAAGTAATCGGCGGTATACGGGAAAGCAGGCATTGGCTGGTCAACATCACCGTTCTGAATCAGGTAACCACTGAAGGCCTGGGCGATGGTGTTATAGGCCGGAAGGTTGGTGTACTCCTCGGTGCCGTACTGCCCAAAACCGGACAAGTGAGCGATAACCAGTTTCGGGTTGTGCTGCCACAGGACTTCATCGGTAATGCCACGGCGGGCAAAGGCCGGGCCTTTACTGGCTTCGATGAAGATATCGGTGGTTTCCATTAATTTCAGAAACGCTTCGCGGCCTTCATCTTTGAAAATATTTAACGACAGCGCGTGCAAATTACGGCGGGAGAGCTGCGGGTAGTTCGGTTGAACGCGAATGGTGTCGGCCCAGGCGACGTTCTCGATCCAGATAACTTCCGCGCCCCATTCTGCGAACATTTGTCCGGCGAACGGCCCGGCGATTTCAATACCGGAGAAGACAACCCGTAATCCGGCTAGCGGCCCGAATTTCGGCATGGGTAGATGATCCATATTAGCTCCTGAAAAATTTATGTAGCGCATGACTGCCGGATGCGGCGTAAACGCCTTATCCGGCCAACCGTAGGCCTGATAAGACGCGTCAGCGTCGCATCAGGCAGCGCACGGACTTAGCGGTATTGCTTCAGCACCGCACGACCCAGCGTCAGGATCTGCATTTCGTCAGATCCCCCGGAGACGCGGTCTACACGCAGGTCACGCCAGAAGCGGCTGATGCGGTGGTTGCCCGCAATCCCGACACCGCCCAGCACCTGCATTGCGCTATCCACAACTTCAAATGCCGCATTGGCGCAGAAGTATTTGCACATCGCTGCATCGCCAGAGGTGATGGTGCCGTTGTCTGCTTTCCACGCTGCTTCATACAGCATGTTTTTCATGGAGTTTAATTTGATCGCCATATGGGCGAATTTTTCCTGAATCAACTGGAAACGACCAATTGCCTCGCCAAACTGTACGCGCTGGTTGGCGTAGCGCGCTGCATCTTCAAAGGCGCACATTGCTGTACCGTAGTTGGTGAGGGCTACCAGGAAACGTTCGTGGTCGAACTCTTCTTTGACGCGGTTAAAGCCGTTACCTTCCCGACCGAACATGTCTTTCTCGTCCAGTTCCACATCGTCAAAGGTGATTTCACAGCAGCTATCCATACGCAGACCGAGCTTCTCAAGTTTGGTCACTTTGATGCCCGGTTTGCTCATATCAACAAACCATTCGGTGTAGACAGGTTTGTCCGGAGAAGCCCCGTCGCGCGCCATCACCACGATGTACGGGGTGTAGGCGCTGCTGGTAATAAAACACTTACTACCATTAAGATAAATCTTACCATCTCTACGGGTATAAGTCGTTTTCAGGCTACCCACGTCGGAGCCAGCGCCCGGTTCAGTAATCGCCGAGTTCCACATCTGCTTACCGGTGCCACGGAACGCCATAATCTTGTCGATCTGCTCTTGCGTGCCTTCGCGCAGGAAGGTGTTAAACCCGCCCGGCAACTGGTACAGCACGTAGGTTGGTGCCCCCAGACGCCCCAGTTCCATCCACACGGCGGCGAGGGTAACAAACCCCGCGTCCAGACCACCGTGCTCTTCAGGGATCAGCAGACTGTCGATACCCATATCCGCCAGTGCTTTGACAAAACGTTCCGGGTAGACGCTGTCACGGTCGCACTCGGCAAAATAGGCCTCCCAGTTTTCGCTGGCCATCAGTTCGCGGATACCGGCGACAAACAGTTCCTGCTCATCATTTAAATTAAAATCCATCTTTCAACCTCTTGATATTTTGGGGGTTAATTAATCTTTCCAGTTCTGTTTCGCGTCTTTAATAAAGGAGAGCGTCACCATAATGTTGACGAAGAACAGCGGGCATCCTCCGGCGATAATGGCGGTTTGAATCGGTTTCAGGCCGCCGAGCGCCAGCAGAACAATACCGATAATGCCAACCAGAATTGACCAACCGATACGCACCAGCAGCGGCGGCTCTTCACCATCGCGTACTTCGCGGCAAGTGGACATCGCCAGGGTATAAGAGCAGGCGTTAACCAGCGTAACGGTGGCAATAAAGCAGAGAATGAAGAAGCCCCACATGGTCGCGGTGCTGAGCGGCAGAGCGGCCCAGGTTTCGATGATGGCGCGCGCCACACCGTACTGTTCGATCAGGTTCGGAATGTTGATGATGTTTTTATCCATCAACAGCAGAGTGTTACTGCCGAGTACGGTCCACAGGATCCAGGTGGACGCTGTTAGTCCCAGCACCATGCCGAAGCACAGTTCACGCACGGTACGACCACGGGAGATGCGGGCGAGGAAGATACTCATCTGGATAGCGTAAATCACCCACCATGCCCAGTAGAACACGGTCCAGCCCTGTGGGAAGCCGCCTTTAGCGATAGGGTCGGTATAGAACAACATGCGCGGCAGATACATCAGCAACATCCCCACCGAATCGGTGAAGTAGTTCATGATGAAGCTGGCACCGCTGACAATGAATACCCAACACAGCATCAGGAAGCTCAGGTAACTACGCACGTCACTGGCGATACGTACCCCTTTTTGCAGACCGCAGGCGACGCAAATGGCGTTGAGGATAATCCAGCAGGTAATGATGATAGCGTCCAGTTGCAGGGTATGCGGAATGCCAAACAACCATTGCATACACTCGGTCACCAGCGGCGTGGCAAGGCCCAGACTGGTGCCCATCGCGAAGATCAAGGCGACGAGATAGAAGTTATCGACAATAGTACCGAACAACCCTTTGGCGTGTTTTTCACCCACCAGCGGCACCAGGGTGGAGCTGGGGCGAATCACTTCCATTTTGCGGACAAAGAAGAAGTAAGCGAAGGCGACGGAGAGGAAGCTGTAAGTGGCCCACGGCAACGGCCCCCAGTGGAACAAGCTGTAGGCCAGTCCCAGCTCTTTCGCGCCGGTTGAGTTCGGTTCTAAGCCAAACGGCGGGGTAGAGATGTAGTAGTAGATCTCAATAGAGCCCCAGAACAGTACGGCAGCAGACGTACAGGAGGCGAACATCATAAAGATCCAACTGGCGGTGCTAAATTCCGGTGGTTCGTTACCTAAACGCTTTTTGGCATACGGGCCAAACACCAGCCAGAACCAGCCGAAAAGCATCACCACCATATACCATTCAAATGCCCATCCCCATACATTGGTGACGTAACTGAATACAGCATTAATAACGACATTCGCCGCATCCAGATCTCTGACTGTAAGCCAGCAAAGTATGCCAACGATTATTAACGGCGGAAAGAATACCTTCGGTTCTATTCCCGTTTTTCTCTTTTCATCTTTCATGAGTTAATTCCACTGTGAAAACGAATATTTATTTTGCGTTCCCGTTTGTTTTATTTTTGTTAACATTTAATATAATTATTATTAACCTCGTGAACGCGTTGATGGCTAACTCATAATGGGTATTCAGTTGGCCGTATTCTGTGATGATAGTCACGTTTTATTATCGGGTGGAAACAGAGTGTTTTTATGTAAATATTCCTTGTTAATCAATTTATTATGTTTGATTGTGAGTAAAAAAATAGCATCTGACTTTCAATATTGGTGATCCATAAAACAATATTGAAAATTTCTTTTTCTACGCCGTGTTTTCAATATTGGTGAGGAACTTAACAATATTGAAAGTTGGATTTATCTGCGTGTGACATTTTCAATATTGGTGATTAAAGTTTTATTCCGGAATTAAATGGCGTGATATCTGTAATTAACACCACCGATATGAACGACGTTTCCTTCATGATTTCTGGAGATGCAATGAAGATTATTACTTGCTATAAGTGCGTGCCTGATGAACAGGATATTGCGATCAATAATGCTGATGGTTCATTAGACTTCAGTAAAGCCGATGCCAAAATAAGCCAATACGATCTGAACGCTATTGAAGCGGCTTGCCAGTTAAAACAGCAGGCGGCAGAGGCGCAGGTGACGGCCTTAAGTGTGGGCGGTAAAGCCCTGACCAACGCCAAAGGGCGTAAAGATGTGTTGTCGCGCGGCCCGGATGAACTGATTGTAGTGATTGATGATCAGTTCGAGCAGGCACTGCCGCAACAAACTGCGACCGCACTGGCTGCGGCTGCCCAGAAAGCAGGCTTTGATCTGATCCTCTGCGGCGATGGTTCTTCTGACCTTTATGCCCAGCAGGTTGGGTTGCTGGTGGGCGAAATCCTCAATATTCCGGCAGTTAACGGCGTCAGCAAAATCCTCTCCCTGACGGCAGATACCCTCACCGTTGAGCGCGAACTGGAAGATGAAACAGAAACGTTAAGCATTCCGCTGCCTGCGGTTGTTGCTGTTTCCACTGATATCAATTCCCCACAAATTCCTTCGATGAAAGCCATTCTCGGCGCGGCGAAAAAGCCAGTTCAGGTGTGGTCGGCGGCGGATATCGGTTTTAACGCACAGGCAGCCTGGTCTGAACAACAGGTTGCCGCGCCGAAACAGCGCGAGCGTCAACGCATCGTGATTGAAGGCGACGGCGAAGAACAGATCGCCGCATTTGCTGAAAATCTTCGCAAAGTCATTTAATTACAGGGGATGCTATGAACACGTTTTCTCAAGTCTGGGTATTCAGCGATACCCCTTCTCGTCTGCCGGAACTGATGAACGGTGCGCAGACTTTAGCTAATCAAATCAATACCTTTGTCCTGAGTGATGCCGACGGCGCACAGGCAATCCAGCTTGGCGCTAATCATGTCTGGAAATTAAGCGGCAAACCGGACGATCGGATGATCGAAGATTACGCCGGTGTCATGGCTGACACTATTCGCCAGCACGGTGCAGACGGCCTGGTGCTGCTGCCAAACACCCGTCGCGGCAAATTACTGGCGGCGAAACTGGGTTACCGCCTTAAAGCGGCGGTTTCTAACGATGCCAGCGCCGTCAGTGTGCAGGACGGTAAAGCGGCAGTGAAACACATGGTTTACGGCGGTCTGGCGATTGGCGAAGAACGTATTGCCTCGCCGTATGCGGTACTGACTATCAGCAGCGGTACGTTCGATGCGGCTCAGCCGGACGCGTCACGTACAGGCGAAACGCACACCGTGGAGTGGCAGGCTCCGGCTGTGGCGATTACCCGCACGGCAACCCAGGCGCGCCAGAGCAACAGCGTCGATCTCGACAAAGCCCGCCTGGTGGTCAGCGTCGGTCGCGGTATTGGCTGCAAAGAGAACATTGCGCTGGCAGAGCAACTTTGCCAGGCGATAGGCGCGGAGCTGGCCTGTTCTCGTCCGGTGGCGGAAAACGAGAAATGGATGGAGCACGAATGCTATGTCGGTATCTCCAACCTGATGCTGAAGCCTGAACTGTACCTGGCGGTGGGGATCTCCGGGCAGATCCAGCACATGGTTGGCGCGAATGCGTCGCAAACCATTTTTGCCATCAACAAAGATAAAAATGCGCCGATCTTCCAGTACGCGGATTACGGCATTGTTGGCGACGCCGTGAAGATCCTTCCGGCGCTGACCGCAGCTTTAGCGCGTTGATCCACTCTGGCAGGGCTGCATTTCGGCTCTGCCGCTGACAGGGAGCTCTTATGTCCGAAGATATCTTTGACGCCATCATCGTCGGTGCAGGGCTTGCCGGTTCGGTTGCCGCACTGGTGCTCGCCCGCGAAGGGGCGCAAGTGTTAGTTATCGAGCGTGGCAATTCCGCAGGTGCCAAGAACGTCACCGGCGGGCGTCTCTATGCCCACAGTCTGGAACACATTATTCCAGGTTTCGCCGAATCCGCCCCCGTAGAACGCCTGATCACCCATGAAAAACTCGCGTTTATGACGGAAAAGTCAGCGATGACTATGGACTACTGCAACGGTGACGAAACCTCGCCATCCCAGCGTTCTTACTCCGTTTTGCGCAGTAAATTTGATGCCTGGTTGATGGAGCAGGCCGAAGAAGCGGGCGCGCAGTTAATTACCGGGATCCGCGTCGATAACCTCGTACAGCGCGATGGCAAAGTTGTCGGCGTAGAAGCCGATGGCGATGTGATTGAAGCAAAAACGGTGATCCTTGCTGACGGGGTGAACTCCATCCTTGCCGAAAAGCTGGGGATGGCAAAACGCGTTAAACCGACGGATGTGGCGGTTGGCGTGAAGGAACTGATCGAGTTACCGAAGTCGGTTCTCGAAGACCGTTTTCAGTTGCAGGGTAATCAGGGCGCGGCCTGCCTGTTTGCGGGTTCCCCCACCGATGGCCTGATGGGCGGCGGCTTCCTTTATACCAATGAAAACACTCTGTCGCTGGGGCTGGTTTGTGGTCTCCATCATCTGCATGACGCGAAAAAATCGGTGCCGCAAATGCTGGAAGATTTCAAACAGCATCCGGCAGTTGCACCGCTGATTGCGGGCGGCAAGCTGGTGGAATATTCCGCTCACGTAGTGCCGGAAGCAGGCATCAACATGCTGCCGGAGTTGGTTGGTGACGGCGTATTGATTGCGGGTGATGCCGCCGGAATGTGTATGAACCTCGGTTTTACCATTCGCGGTATGGATCTGGCGATTGCCGCCGGGGAAGCAGCAGCAAAAACTGTGCTTTCAGCGATGAAAAGCGACGATTTCAGTAAGCAGAAACTGGCGGAATATCGTCAACATCTGGAGAGTGGCCCGCTGCGCGATATGCGCATGTACCAAAAACTACCGGCGTTCCTTGATAACCCACGCATGTTTAGCGGCTACCCGGAACTGGCGGTGGGCGTGGCGCGTGACCTGTTCACCATTGACGGCAGCGCGCCGGAACTGATGCGCAAGAAAATCCTCCGCCACGGTAAGAAAGTGGGCTTCATCAACCTAATCAAGGATGGCATGAAAGGAGTGACCGTTTTATGACTTCTCCCGTCAATGTGGACGTCAAACTGGGCGTCAATAAATTCAATGTCGATGAAGAGCATCCGCACATTGTTGTGAAGGTTGATGCTGATAAACAGGCGCTGGAGCTGCTGGTGAAAGCGTGCCCCGCAGGTCTGTACAAGAAGCAGGATGACGGCAGTGTGCGCTTCGATTACGCCGGATGTCTGGAGTGCGGCACCTGTCGCATTCTGGGGCTGGGGTCGGCGCTGGAACAGTGGGAATACCCGCGCGGCACCTTTGGTGTGGAGTTCCGTTACGGCTGATGTTGGTTTGATACGTAACGCCGTACTGACTCTCATTGCAAAAAAACAGGAATAACCCATGCAACCGTCCAGAAACTTTGACGATCTCAAATTCTCCTCTATTCACCGCCGCATTTTGCTGTGGGGAAGCGGTGGTCCGTTTCTGGATGGTTACGTACTGGTAATGATTGGCGTGGCGTTGGAGCAACTGACTCCGGCGCTGAAACTGGACGCCGACTGGATTGGCTTGCTGGGCGCGGGAACGCTCGCCGGGCTGTTCGTTGGCACATCGCTGTTTGGCTATATCTCCGATAAAGTCGGACGGCGCAAAATGTTCCTCATTGATATCATCGCCATCGGCGTGATATCGGTGGCGACGATGTTTGTCTCATCCCCCGTCGAACTGCTGGTGATGCGGGTACTCATCGGCATTGTCATTGGCGCGGATTATCCCATCGCCACCTCAATGATCACCGAGTTCTCCAGCACCCGTCAGCGGGCGTTCTCCATCAGCTTTATCGCCGCCATGTGGTATGTCGGCGCGACCTGCGCCGATCTGGTCGGTTACTGGCTTTATGATGTGGAAGGTGGTTGGCGCTGGATGTTGGGTAGCGCGGCGATCCCCTGTTTGTTGATTTTGATTGGTCGATTCGAACTGCCTGAATCTCCCCGCTGGCTGCTACGCAAAGGGCGAGTAAAAGAGTGCGAAGAGATGATGATCAAACTGTTTGGCGAACCGGTGGCTTTCGATGAAGAGCAGCCACAGCAAACCCGTTTTCGCGATCTGTTTAATCGCCGCCATTTTCCTTTTGTTCTGTTTGTTGCCGCCATCTGGACCTGCCAGGTGATCCCAATGTTCGCCATTTACACCTTTGGCCCGCAAATCGTTGGTTTGTTGGGATTGGGGGTTGGCAAAAACGCGGCACTGGGGAACGTGGTGATTAGCCTGTTCTTTATGCTCGGCTGTATTCCGCCGATGCTGTGGCTAAACACTGCCGGACGGCGTCCATTGTTGATTGGCAGCTTTGCCATGATGACGCTGGCGCTGGCGGTTTTGGGGCTGATCCCGGATATGGGGATTTGGCTGGTGGTGATGGCGTTCGCGGTGTATGCCTTTTTCTCTGGCGGGCCGGGTAATTTGCAGTGGCTCTATCCTAATGAACTCTTCCCGACGGATATCCGCGCTTCTGCCGTGGGGGTGATTATGTCTCTGAGTCGGATTGGCACCATTGTTTCAACTTGGGCGCTGCCGATCTTTATCAATAATTACGGTATCAGTAACACGATGCTGATGGGGGCGGGGATCTCGCTGTTTGGCTTGTTGATTTCCGTAGCGTTTGCCCCGGAAACCCGTGGGATGTCACTGGCGCAGACCAGCAATATGACCATCCGCAGGCAGCGAATGGGGTAATTTGTTCAGATTTCTCTCTTTTCTGAATCAATATTATTGACTATAAGCCGCGTGAATATGTGACTACACTTTGTGGGAAAACAAAGGCGTAAACACGCGGGCTAATAACTATGATCCTCATAATTTATGCGCATCCGTATCCGCATCATTCCCATGCGAATAAACGGATGCTTGAACAGGCAAGGACGCTGGAAGGCGTCGAAATTCGCTCTCTTTATCAACTCTATCCTGACTTCAATATCGATATTGCCGCCGAGCAAGAGGCGCTGTCTCGCGCCGATCTGATCGTCTGGCAGCACCCGATGCAGTGGTACAGCATTCCACCGCTCCTTAAACTTTGGATCGATAAAGTCCTCTCGCACGGCTGGGCTTACGGTCACGGCGGTACGGCGCTGCATGGCAAACATTTGCTGTGGGCGGTGACGACCGGCGGCGGGGAAAGCCATTTTGAGATTGGCGATCATCCGGGCTTTGATGTGCTGTCGCAGCCGCTACAGGCGACGGCGATTTACTGCGGGCTGAACTGGCTGCCACCGTTTGCCATGCACTGCACCTTTATTTGTGACGACGAAACCCTCGAAGGGCAGGCGCGTCACTATAAGCAACGTCTGCTGGAATGGCAGGAGGCACATCATGGATAGTCATACGCTGATTCAGGCGCTGATTTATCTCGGTTCAGCGGCGCTGATTGTCCCCATTGCGGTACGTCTTGGTCTGGGATCGGTACTTGGCTACCTGATCGCGGGTTGTATTATTGGCCCGTGGGGGCTGCGGCTGGTGACCGATGCCGAATCTATCCTGCACTTTGCTGAAATCGGCGTGGTGCTGATGCTGTTTATCATTGGCCTCGAACTCGACCCACAAAGGCTGTGGAAGCTGCGTGCGGCGGTGTTCGGTGGTGGCGCGTTGCAGATGGTGATTTGTGGCGGCCTGCTGGGGCTATTCTGCATGTTACTTGGGCTGCGCTGGCAGGTAGCGGAACTGATCGGCATGACGCTGGCGCTCTCCTCTACGGCGATAGCCATGCAGGCGATGAATGAGCGTAACCTAATGGTGACGCAGATGGGACGCAGCGCCTTTGCGGTACTGCTGTTCCAGGATATTGCCGCAATCCCGCTGGTAGCGATGATCCCGCTACTGGCGGCGAGCAGCGCCTCGACGACGATGGGCGCATTTGCTCTCTCGGCATTAAAAGTGGCGGGTGCACTGGTGCTGGTGGTATTGCTGGGGCGCTATGTCACGCGTCCGGCGCTGCGTTTTGTTGCCCGCTCTGGCTTGCGGGAAGTATTCAGTGCCGTGGCGTTATTCCTCGTGTTTGGCTTTGGTTTGTTGCTGGAAGAGGTTGGCTTGTCGATGGCGATGGGCGCGTTTCTGGCGGGCGTACTGCTGGCAAGCTCGGAATACCGTCATGCGCTGGAAAGCGATATCGAACCCTTCAAAGGTTTGCTGCTGGGGCTGTTTTTCATTGGCGTTGGCATGTCGATAGACTTTGGCACGCTGCTTGAAAATCCATTACGCATTGTCATTTTGCTGCTTGGTTTCCTCATCATCAAAATCGCCATGTTGTGGCTGATTGCCCGACCATTACAGGTGCCGAATAAACAGCGTCGCTGGTTTGCGGTGCTGTTAGGGCAGGGCAGTGAGTTTGCCTTTGTGGTGTTTGGTGCGGCGCAGATGGCAAATGTGCTGGAGCCGGAGTGGGCGAAATCGCTGACCCTGGCGGTGGCGCTGTCGATGGCGGCAACGCCGATTCTGCTGGTGATCCTCAATCGCCTTGAGCAATCTTCTACTGAAGAAGCGCGTGAAGCCGATGAGATTGACGAAGAACAGCCACGGGTTATTGTTGCCGGATTTGGACGTTTTGGGCAGATCACCGGACGTTTACTGCTCTCCAGTGGGGTAAAAATGGTGGTGCTCGATCACGATCCTGACCATATCGAAACGTTGCGCAAATTCGGCATGAAAGTGTTTTACGGCGATGCCACGCGGATGGATTTACTGGAATCTGCCGGAGCGGCGAAAGCAGAAGTGCTGATTAACGCCATCGACGATCCGCAAACCAATCTGCAACTGACGGAGATGGTGAAGGAGCATTTTCCCCATTTGCAGATTATTGCCCGCGCCCGCGATGTCGATCACTACATTCGTTTGCGCCAGGCTGGCGTTGAAAAGCCGGAGCGTGAAACTTTCGAAGGCGCGCTGAAAACAGGGCGGCTGGCGCTGGAAAGTTTAGGTCTTGGGCCATATGAAGCGCGAGAACGCGCGGATGTGTTCCGCCGCTTTAATATTCAGATGGTGGAAGAGATGGCAATGGGCGAAAACGACACCAAAGCCCGCGCGGCAGTCTATAAACGCACCAGCGCGATGTTAAGCGAGATTATTACTGAGGATCGTGAACATCTGTCATTAATTCAGCGGCATGGCTGGCAGGGAACCGAAGAAGGCAAACATACCGGCAACATGGCGGATGAGCCAGAAACTAAGCCATCGTAATCAGAAAGTGTGATGTAGCACACGCTTTACAACTAACTGTTTGTTTTTGCGCAACTGTAATGAGGCGAGTCCAGGGGCATAGCGTGGACTCGCCAGCAGAATATAAAATTTTCCTCAACATCATCCTCGCACCAGTCGACGACGGTTTACGCTTTACGTATAGTGGCGACAATTTTTTTTATCGGGAAATCTCAATGATCAGTCTGATTGCGGCGTTAGCGGTAGATCGCGTTATCGGCATGGAAAACGCCATGCCGTGGAACCTGCCTGCCGATCTCGCCTGGTTTAAACGCAACACTTTAAATAAACCCGTGATTATGGGCCGCCATACCTGGGAATCCATCGGTCGTCCTCTGCCAGGACGCAAAAATATTATCCTCAGCAGTCAACCGGGTACGGACGATCGCGTAACGTGGGTGAAATCGGTGGATGAAGCCATCGCGGCGTGTGGTGACGTACCAGAAATCATGGTGATTGGCGGTGGTCGCGTTTATGAGCAGTTCCTGCCCAAAGCGCAAAAACTGTATCTGACGCATATCGACGCAGAAGTGGAAGGCGACACCCATTTCCCGGATTACGAGCCGGATGACTGGGAATCGGTATTCAGCGAATTCCACGACGCCGATGCGCAGAACTCTCACAGCTATTGCTTTGAGATTCTGGAGCGGCGGTAATTCTGTATATTAGAATTCCGGCATCACTGATACGTGCAGATATCCGTGTATACTAGACGTATAAATTGTACAGGAGCACGATATCATGACTGCAAAACGTACCACACAAAGTGTGACCGTCACCGTCGACCGTGAGTTAGTCAATCGCGCTCGTGATGCAGGGTTAAATATGAGCGCCACCCTTACGGTTGCGCTCAATGCTGAACTTAAAAAACATGCAGCAACACGTTGGCGTGAAGAGAACGCAGAAGCTATCGCTGCGTTAAATCAATTGGCTGATGAAACCGGATGTTTCTCTGATGAGTACCGGAGCTTCTAGCGATGCAATTTACGGTATACCGCAGTCGCGGCAGGAACGCCGCGTTTCCCTTTGTTATCGATGTTACCAGCGACATTATTGGTGAGATTAATCGCCGTATCGTTATTCCATTAACACCTATTGAACGATTTAGCCGTATTCGCCCACCAGAACGGCTTAACCCAATCCTTTTACTGGTAGATGGCAAAGAATATGTGCTCATGACGCATGAGACTGCCACTGTTCCAGTTAACGCGCTGGGAACGAAATTTTGCGATGCCAGCGCGCACCGAACGTTGATTAAAGGAGCATTAGATTTTATGCTCGACGGGATTTAAGACGCGACCGCCTCTCCTTCGCCCAAATCCTTATGCCGGTTCGACGGCTGGACAAAATACTGTTTATCTTCCCAGCGCAGGCAGGTTAATGTCCCGCCCCAGCAGCATCCTGTATCCAGCGCGTAAATGCCTTCTGGCGTGCCTTTTCCTTCCAACGATGCCCAGTGACCAAACACAATGCTGTACTCTTCGCTAACTGGCCCTGGAATGGTAAACCACGGTTTCAACGGTGCTGGCGCGTCTTCTGGCGACTCTTTGCTGTACATATCCAGTTGACCGTTCGGGAAGCAAAAACGCATACGGGTAAAAGCGTTGGTGATAAAGCGCAGTCGCGCCAGACCACGTAACTCTGGCGTCCAGTTGTTTGGCATGTCGCCGTACATGGCGTCGAGGAAGAAAGGATAGGAGTCACTCGACAATACTGCTTCTACGTCGTGAGCACACTCTTTGGCTGTCTCTAAGTCCCACTGCGGCGTGATCCCCGCGTGAGCCATCACCAGTTTTTTCTCTTCGTCGATTTGCAGCAGAGGCTGGCGACGCAGCCAGTTAAGCAGCTCGTCGGCGTCCGGCGCTTCCAGCAGCGGTGTCAGGCGATCTTTCGGTTTATTGCGGCTGATCCCGGCGAATACCGCCAGCAGATGCAGATCGTGATTACCCAGAACCAGACGCACGCTGTCGCCTAAGGATTTTACATAGCGCAGAACATCAAGCGAACCAGGCCCACGCGCGACCAGGTCGCCCGTCAGCCAGAGGGTATCTTTCCCAGGGGTAAATTCCACTTTATGCAGCAATGCGATCAGTTCATCGTAACAACCATGAACGTCGCCAATAAGGTATGTCGCCATATTATTTTAATGAATAAGTATTGGAACGGAGAGTCGGAATACAGGAATGTCGATGCTGAATGGAACGCCATTTTCATCGATCATTTCGTAGTGACCCTGCATGGTGCCCATCGGTGTTTCAATAATCGCACCGCTGGTGTACTGGTACTCTTCGCCAGGGGCGATATGCGGCTGAACGCCCACCACACCTTCGCCCTGGACTTCGGTTTCACGGCCATTGCCGTTGGTGATCAGCCAGTAACGCCCCAACAACTGCACTGGCGCTCGCCCCAGGTTGCGTATGGTTACGGTATAAGAAAAAACGTAACGTTCATTATCAGGTGAAGATTGCGCTTCAATGTAAACACTTTGAACCTGAATACACACTCGGGGCGAATTGATCATCGTTAACTCTCCTGCAAAGACGCGTTCTCCGCCAGATAGTTCGCCATCTGGCAATATTGCGCGACAGAGATATTTTCCGCTCGCATCGCCGGGTCGATGCCCATTCCCGTTAACACCTCAACGCTAAACAGGTTGCCGAGGCTGTTACGAATGGTTTTACGACGCTGGTTAAAGGCTTCGGTGGTGATACGGCTTAACACGCGAACATCTTTAACCGGGTAAGGCATCGTTGCATGAGGAACCAGGCGCACGACGGCGGAATCCACTTTTGGTGGTGGTGTAAAGGCTGATGGCGGTACTTCCAGCACCGGGATCACGTTGCAATAATATTGCGCCATGACGCTTAATCGACCATACGCTTTGCTGTTCGGTCCTGCAACCAGACGATTCACCACCTCTTTTTGCAACATAAAGTGCATGTCGGCAATGGCATCAGTATAGCTAAACAGATGGAACATCAACGGCGTGGAGATGTTATACGGCAGGTTACCGAAAACTCGTAGCGGCTGCCCCATTTTCTCGGCCAGCTCACCGAAGTTAAAGGTCATCGCATCCTGCTGATAAATCGTCAGTTTCGGGCCTAAGAACGGATGCGTTTGCAGACGTGCCGCCAGATCGCGGTCAAGTTCGATGACCGTCAGTTGATCCAGACGTTCGCCGACCGGCTCGGTCAACGCTGCCAGACCGGGGCCGATTTCGACCATCGCCTGACCCTTCTGCGGGTTAATGGCAGAAACAATGCTGTCGATCACGAACTGATCGTTGAGAAAGTTTTGCCCGAAGCGTTTACGGGCTAAGTGGCCCTGGTGGACTCGTTTATTCATTGGGTATTAACAATCATTTTGATGGCGAGATTAAGCGCCGTAATAAAACTGCCGACATCGGCTTTACCACGTCCCGCCAGTTCCAGCGCGGTGCCGTGGTCAACCGATGTGCGAATAAAGGGCAGGCCCAGCGTAATGTTCACACCGCGCCCGAAGCCCTGGTATTTTAGCACGGGAAGCCCCTGATCGTGGTACATCGCCAGCACCGCGTCGGCGTTGTCGAGATATTTAGGCTGAAACAGGGTATCGGCAGGCAAAGGCCCGTTGAGTTTCATCCCCTGCGCCCGTAACTCGTCGAGCACCGGAATAATGGTGTCTATCTCTTCCGTGCCCATATGACCGCCTTCTCCCGCGTGCGGATTAAGGCCGCAGACCAGAATGCGCGGTTCGGCAATACCAAATTTGGTCCGCAAATCGTGATGCAAAATAGCAATCACTTCGTGCAAAAGCGCAGGGGTGATAGCATCTGCGATATCGCGCAGCGGTAAATGGGTCGTTGCCAGCGCCACGCGAAGTTCTTCGGTTGCCAGCATCATCACCACTTTTTTCGCCTGCGAACGCTCTTCGAAAAACTCGGTATGACCGGTAAAGGGAATACCAGCGTCGTTAATGACGCCTTTATGCACGGGGCCGGTAATCAGTGCGGCAAATTCACCGTTCAGACAGCCATCACACGCTCGCGCCAGCGTCTCTACCACGTAATGCCCATTTTCAACCGTTAATTGCCCCGCAGTCACAGGTGATCGTAGCGCGACAGGAAGTAGCGTTAATGTGCCCGCAGTTTGCGGTTGTGCAGGGGAGTCTGGGGAATAAGGGCGGAGAGTAAGCGGCAAACCGAGCATCGCTGCCCGGTCGGTAAGGAGAGTGGCATCGGCACAAACAACCAGTTCGACCGGCCACTCACGCTGTGCAAGCTGGACAACTAAGTCCGGGCCAATCCCGGCGGGTTCGCCGGGAGTGATCACAACACGTTGGGTTTTAACCATTAGTTGCTCAGGATTTTAACGTAGGCGCTGGCGCGTTGTTCCTGCATCCAGCTTGCTGCTTCTTCCGAGAACTTACGGTTCATCAGCATACGATAAGCACGATCTTTCTGCGCAGCGTCGGTTTTATCGACATTACGGGTATCCAGCAGTTCGATTAAATGCCAGCCGAATGAAGAGTGAACCGGTGCACTCATTTGACCTTTATTCAGGCGGGTCAACGCGTCACGGAAGGCCGGATCGAAAATATCTGGCGTTGCCCAGCCAAGATCGCCGCCCTGGTTGGCAGAGCCAGGATCCTGAGAGAACTCTTTCGCTGCGGCAGCAAAAGTTGTTTTACCACTCTTGATGTCCGCTGCAATTTGTTCCAGTTTCACGCGGGCCTGTTCGTCAGTCATGATCGGCGACGGTTTTAGCAGAATATGGCGAGCATGAACTTCGGTCACCGAGATATTTTTGCTTTCGCCGCGCAGGTCGTTAACTTTCAGGATATGGAAGCCAACGCCAGAACGAATCGGACCAACAATATCGCCTTTCTTCGCCGTGCTTAACGCCTGGGCGAAAATTCCCGGCAGTTCCTGAATACGACCCCAGCCCATCTGACCGCCGTTCAGCGCCTGCTGATCGGCAGAGTGAGCGATCGCCAGTTTACCGAAATCAGCGCCGTTACGAGCCTGATCGACAATGGCACGCGCCTGCGTTTCCGCTTCGTTTACCTGCTCAGAAGACGGGTTTTCCGGCAGCGGGATCAGGATGTGGCTTAAGTTCAGCTCAGTGCTGGCATCGTTTTGATTACCGACTTGTTGCGCCAGAGCTTCAACTTCCTGCGGCAGGATGGTGATGCGACGACGCACTTCGTTGTTACGCACTTCAGAGATAATCATCTCTTTGCGGATCTGGTTACGATAGGTGTTGTAGTTCAGACCATCGTAGGCCAGACGGCTGCGCATCTGATCCAGCGTCATATTGTTCTGTTTGGCAATATTGGCAATCGCCTGATCGAGCTGCTCATCGGAGATTTTCACTCCCATTTTCTGCCCCATCTGCAAGAGGATTTGATCCATGATCAAACGCTCCATGATTTGGTGGCGCAGCGTCGCGTCATCAGGAAGTTGCTGCCTTGCCTGGGCGGCATTCATTTTTACCGACTGCATTAATCCATCAACGTCGCTTTCCAGCACGACGCCGTTATTGACGACGGCTGCGACTTTATCGACTACCTGGGGGGCAGCGAAACTGGTATTCGCGATCATCGCGATACCGAGAAGCAGCGTTTTCCAGTTCTTCATACTTTTTCCATTTCAATTAACCGCACTGCGGATTACGTGGTAAATCAACAAATCACAAAGAGTTTTGATACGGCAGAATGTTCGAACGCAGCATCTCTTGCGTACCGAGACCGTAGTTAGAGCTCAGGCCGCGAAGTTCGATGTTAAAGCCGATTGCGTTGTCATATACCGCATGTTGTTTATCGTTATCCCAACCGTTCAGCTTCCGCTCGTAACCGACGCGAATCGCATAGCAGCAGGAGCTGTATTGCACGCCTAACATAGAGTCGGCTTGCTTGTTCGCATTGGTGTCGTAGTAGTAAGCCCCGACAATTGACCAACGATCGGCGATTGGCCAGCTGGCGACTGCGCCTACCTGCGAAATACCGTTTTTGTACTGCTCGGCAGTGGAATAGTACTTAGGCAGCGTAGCCTGAATATATTCCGGGCTGGCGTAACGGTAGTTCAGCTGTACCAGACGGTCTTCATCCCGGCGATATTCAATGCTGGAACTACTGGTCGCCACGTTATCCAGGCGAGTGTCGTACTGAATCCCGCCACGCAGTCCCCAACGTTCGGAAATGCGCCAGTAGGTGTCGCCTGCCCACACCAGTGATCCCGTTTTGTCGTCATTCTCCCATGTTATGTTGTCATCGCCAGTGCGAGACTCCGTGAAATAGTAGATTTGACCAACGGAAATATTAAAACGTTCAACGGCTGCGTCATCATATACGCGAGTTGTGACACCGGTCGTCACCTGGTTAGCAGAAGCAATACGGTCAAGACCACCGTAAGTCCGATCCCGGAAGAGGCCAGAGTAGTCAGATTGCAGCAGAGACGAGTCGTAGTTGTAGATGTCGCTCTGATCGCGATACGGCACATACAAATATTGTGCGCGCGGTTCCAGCGTCTGGGTGTAACCCGGTGCCAGCATTTCCATATCGCGCTCGAAGACCATTTTGCCGTCAACTTTAAATTGCGGCATTACACGGTTAACAGAATCTGCCAACTTATTGTTTTGCGGATTGCTGTTATACCAGTCAAGATTGGTCTGCTGATAGTGCGTCGCCATCAGTTTGGCTTCGGTATTCAGACTACCCCAGTTATTCGACAACGGGAGATTAATCGTCGGTTCAAGGTGCAGACGTGTGGCTTCTGGCATATTGCTATTGGTATTTACAAAATGCACAGCCTGACCATAGATGCGGGTATCAAACGGACCGAGATCGTTATGGTAGTAGTTGACGTCTAACTGCGGTTCAGCGGCGTAGCTGTTGCCACTGTTATCGTCAAAGACCTGGAATTGTTTGGTTGAAAGCGTAGCGTCAAAGTTCTGCACCGCATAGCCAACGCTGAATTTTTGCGTTGCGTAACCATCGGTACTGGAACCATATTTATTATCAAAATCGTTGAAATAGGTCGGGTCGCTGACTTTGGTGTAGTCGATGTTAAAGCGCCAAACCTGGTCCATCACTCCGGAGTGTTGCCAGTAGAACAACCAACGGCGTGAATTGCTATCTTCTGGATGTTCATCTTCATAGACTTTATCCGAAGGCAGATAATCCAGTTCCATCAAGCCTGCGCCTGCCTGGGTGAGATAACGGAATTCGTTCTCCCACATGATGTTGCCACGACGATGCATATAATGCGGCGTGATGGTGGCATCCATATTTGGCGCGATGTTCCAGTAATATGGCAGATAGAACTCAAAGTAGTTGGTGGTGGTGTATTTGGCGTTCGGGATCAAGAAACCAGAACGGCGTTTATCACCCACCGGCAACTGCAAATACGGGCTGTAAAAGATCGGAACCGGACCCACCTTAAAGCGGGCGTTCCAGATCTCCGCAACTTGTTCTTCGCGGTCATGAATAATTTCGCTACCTACCACGCTCCAGGTATCAGAACCTGGCAAACAGGAAGTAAAGCTACCGTTATCCAGAATGGTGTAGCGGTTTTCGCCACGTTGTTTCATCAGGTCCGCTTTACCACGACCCTGGCGACCCACCATCTGGTAATCACCTTCCCAGACGTTGGTATCTTTGGTGTTCAGATTCGCCCAGCCTTTCGGCCCTTTGAGGATCACCTGGTTATCGTCGTAATGGACATTACCGAGCGCATCAACAGTACGTATCGGCTCCGGTTGTCCTGGTGCCTCTTTTTGATGGAGCTGCACTTCGTCGGCCTGCAGACGGCTGTTACCCTGCATGATATCTACGCTGCCAGTAAACACGGCGTCATCGGGGTAATTCCCCTTTGCGTGGTCAGCATTAATCGTCACGGGTAAGTCGTTAGTATCGCCCTGTACCAGAGGACGGTCATAGCTTGGCACGCCCAACATGCACTGTGAGGCGAGGTCGGCTGCCAGTCCCTGTTGACTATAAAGGGCGGTGGCAATCATGGTGGCCAGGAGAGTGGGGATACGTTTTTTCATACGTTGATTTTATTGTTCCATCATCGGTAACGTTGCGCGTGACAAACGGTCAGAGACTAACGTACTCGTCATCTCTACGCTAGTGTTAATCCTGTCCGAATAGCGTCAGTGGTGTTAGGCACGGCATTGAATGACAGGTATGATAATGCAAATTATAGGCGATGTCCCACAATTGACCGCAGCCGGAAAACGGTAAAAGCACCTTTATATTGTGGGAGATAGCCCTGATATCCGTGTGTCGATTTGGGGAATATATGCAGTATTGGGGAAAAATCATAGGCGTGGCCGTGGCCTTACTGATGGGCGGCGGCTTTTGGGGCGTTGTATTAGGTCTGTTAATCGGCCATATGTTTGATAAAGCCCGCAGCCGCAAAATGGCGTGGTTCGCCAACCAGCGCGAGCGTCAGGCGCTGTTTTTTGCCACCACTTTTGAAGTGATGGGGCATTTAACCAAATCCAAAGGACGTGTTACTGAGGCTGATATTCATATTGCCACATTGCTCATGGATCGGATGAATTTACACGGTGCTTCCCGTACTGCGGCGCAAAATGCATTCCGGGTGGGAAAATCAGACAATTACCCGCTGCGCGAAAAGATGCGTCAGTTTCGCAGTGTCTGCTTTGGTCGTTTTGACTTAATTCGTATGTTTCTTGAGATCCAGATTCAGGCCGCATTTGCCGATGGTTCACTGCATCCAAACGAACGGGCGGTGTTGTATGTGATTGCTGAAGAGTTGGGGATCTCCCGCGCCCAGTTTGACCAGTTTCTGCGCATGATGCAGGGCGGAGCGCAATTTGGCGGCGGTTATCAGCAGCAGTCTGGCGGTGGTAACTGGCAGCAAGCGCAGCGTGGCCCGACGCTGGAAGATGCCTGTAACGTGCTGGGCGTGAAGCCGACGGATGATGCAACCACCATTAAACGTGCCTACCGTAAGCTGATGAGCGAACACCATCCCGATAAGCTGGTAGCGAAAGGTTTACCGCCAGAGATGATGGAGATGGCGAAGCAAAAAGCGCAGGAAATTCAGCAGGCGTATGAGCTGATAAAGCAGCAGAAAGGATTTAAATAAGTTTCAGGGCGAGTCAGACATTGTAGGCCGGATGCGGCGTGAACGCCTTATCCGGCCTACCGAACTGCACCAGCGTGACTATTAAAAATCCGCAGGCGCCTTAAACGTCATACTATTGCCATATGCCGGATGGGTAATCGTCAACATCTCTGCATGTAGCAGCAAACGAGGTGCCATCTCCCTGGCTTCTGGTGAAGCATAAAAACGATCGCCGAGAATCGGATGACCCAGCGCCAGCATATGCACACGTAGCTGATGCGAACGTCCGGTAATCGGCTTTAACACCACTCTTGCCGTGTTATCCGCCGCATAATCCACCACTTCATATTCTGTCTGCGCAGGCTTACCCGTTTCGTAACAGACTTTCTGTTTCGGGCGGTTTGGCCAGTCGCAAATCAACGGCAGATCCACCAGACCTTCCGCAGGGGATGGATGCCCCCAGACGCGAGCCACATACTGCTTTTTCGGCTCGCGCTCGCGGAACTGGCGTTTTAATTCCCGTTCCGCCGCTTTGGTCAGCGCCACTACAATCACGCCGCTGGTGGCCATATCCAGACGATGCACCGATTCTGCCTGCGGATAATCACGCTGAATGCGCGTCATCACGCTGTCTTTGTGCTCTTCCTGACGTCCCGGCACAGACAACAAACCGCTCGGCTTGTTGACCACCATAATGTGGTCATCCTGATACAGGATAACCAGCCAGGGTTCCTGCGGTGGATTGTAGTTTTCCATCCCCATTTTCGACTCCGTTACTGATGCGTCACAACGATTAAACGCAGGGCATCCAGACGCCAGCCTGCCTGATCCAGGCTTTCCATCACCTGATGACGGTTGCTCTCAATGGCGGTCAGTTCGTCGTCACGAATGTTCGGGTTCACTGCACGCAGTGCTTCCAGACGCGACAGTTCCGCAGACAGTTTTTCGTCAGCTTCGTTACGCGCCGCATCGATCAGTGCACGGGCAGACTTCTCAATCTGCGCTTCACCCAGTTGCAGGATAGCGTGAACCTCTTGCTGCACGGCGTTAACCAGCTTGCTGCCAGTGTGACGGTTAACCGCGTTAAGCTGACGGTTAAAGGTTTCAAACTCTACCTGTGCCGCCAGGTTGTTGCCGTTTTTATCCAACAGCATACGTACCGGCGTCGGCGGCAGGAAGCGGTTAAGCTGCAACTGCTTCGGCGCTTGTGCTTCAACCACGTAAATCAGCTCCACCAACAGCGTACCTACCGGCAACGCTTTATTTTTCAACAGTGAAATCGTGCTGCTACCGGTATCGCCAGAAAGGATCAGATCCAGCCCGTTGCGGATCAGCGGATGTTCCCAGGTAATAAACTGCGCATCTTCACGCGCCAGCGCCACTTCACGATCAAAGGTGATGGTGATGCCATCTTCCGACAGACCCGGGAAGTCCGGCACCAGCATGTGATCGGACGGTGTCAGCACGATCATGTTGTCGCCGCGATCGTCCTGATTGATACCAATAATATCGAACAGATTCATGGCGAAGGCGATCAGGTTGGTATCGTCATCCTGCTCTTCAATGCTTTCTGCCAGTGCCTGGGCTTTTTCGCCACCGTTGGAGTGGATCTCCAGCAGGCGGTCACGCCCCTGCTCCAGCTGTGCTTTCAGGGCTTCATGCTGCTCGCGGCAGTTTTTGATCAGCTCATCAAAGCCTTCGGTTTGATCGGGTGAAGCCAGATAGTTAATCAGATCGTTATACACGCTGTCGTAAATAGTGCGTCCGGTCGGGCAGGTGTGCTCGAAGGCATCCAGACCCTCGTGATACCAGCGCACCAGCACTGACTGAGCGGTTTTCTCCAGATAAGGTACGTGGATCTGAATATCGTGCGCCTGACCGATACGATCCAGACGACCAATACGCTGTTCCAGCAGGTCTGGGTTGAACGGCAGATCGAACATTACCATGTGGCTGGCGAACTGGAAGTTACGCCCTTCAGAACCGATTTCCGAGCACAGCAGCACTTGTGCGCCGGTATCTTCTTCGGCGAACCATGCGGCTGCGCGGTCACGTTCGATAATCGACATGCCTTCGTGGAACACCGCTGCGCGAATACCTTCACGCTCGCGCAGCACCTGCTCCAGTTGCAGCGCGGTGGCGGCTTTAGCGCAGATCACCAGCACTTTCTGTGAGCGATGGCTGGTCAGATAGCCCATCAGCCACTCAACGCGCGGGTCGAAGTTCCACCAGGTGGCATTATCGCCTTCAAATTCCTGATAAATACGCTCCGGGTAGAGCATATCGCGGGCGCGGTCTTCCGCACTTTTACGTGCGCCCATAATGCCAGACACTTTAATAGCCGTCTGATACTGCGTCGGCAGCGGCAGCTTAATGGTGTGCAGCTCGCGTTTCGGGAAGCCTTTCACACCGTTACGGGTGTTACGGAACAGCACACGGCTGGTGCCGTGGCGATCCATCAGCATCGAAACCAGCTCCTGACGGGCGCTCTGGGCATCTTCGCTGTCGCTGTTTGCTGCTTGCAACAGCGGCTCGATATCCTGTTCGCCGATCATCTCACCGAGCATGTTCAGTTCGTCATTGCTCAGTTTGTTACCTGCCAGCAGCATGGCAACGGCGTCCGCAACCGGACGATAATTTTTCTGCTCTTCAACGAATTGCGCGAAATCGTGGAAACGGTTCGGGTCCAGCAGACGCAGACGGGCGAAGTGGCTTTCCATCCCCAGTTGTTCCGGGGTCGCAGTCAGCAACAGAACGCCAGGCACATGCTCTGCCAGTTGTTCAATGGCCTGATATTCACGGCTTGGTGCATCTTCGCTCCACACCAGGTGGTGCGCTTCGTCGACTACCAGTAGATCCCACTCAGCTTCACAGAGATGTTCCAGACGCTGTTTGCTGCGACGGGCAAAATCCAGCGAGCAAATCACCAGCTGTTCGGTGTCGAACGGGTTGTAGGCATCGTGCTGGGCTTCGGCGTAACGCTCATCATCAAACAGGGCAAAGCGCAGGTTGAAACGGCGCAGCATTTCTACCAGCCACTGATGCTGTAAAGTTTCTGGCACGATGATCAATACGCGTTCTGCAGCGCCAGAGAGCAACTGCTGATGCAGGATCATCCCGGCTTCAATGGTTTTCCCTAAACCTACTTCGTCAGCCAGCAGGACGCGCGGCGCATGGCGGCGACCAACATCATGAGCGATGTTGAGCTGGTGCGGGATCAGGCTGGTACGCTGACCGCGCAGGCCGCTGTACGGCATACGGAACTGTTCGCTGGAATACTTACGTGCGCGATAACGCAGCGCAAAGCGATCCATACGGTCGATCTGCCCGGCAAACAGGCGGTCTTGCGGTTTGCTGAACACCAGTTTGCTATCAAGGAAAACTTCGCGCAGGGGCACGCCGGCTTCTTCAGTATCCAGGCGAGTACCGATATAGGTCAGCAAGCCATTTTCTTCTTTTACTTCTTCGACTTGCATCTGCCAGCCGTCGTGGCTGGTAATGGTATCACCAGGGTTGAACATCACGCGGGTCACGGGGGAATCACTGCGTGCGTACAGACGGTTTTCACCAGTAGATGGGAAAAGCAGAGTGACAGTTCGCGCATCCACCGCGACAACGGTTCCAAGTCCCAATTCGCTTTCTGTATCGCTGATCCAGCGTTGACCAAGTGTAAAAGGCATATGTGTTCGGCTCTATATCTTTAATTGCAGGCAATAACTACCCGCTACCGGGCTTATGTGGTAGTGGCGTTATTCAGGTCCAGGAATGGAAAGGGCGCTATGGTACTGGATGGCAAAGGATTCGTCACGCATCAAAATGGTATCTGGCGAACTCTTTTTTTTGCTCAAAATAGCCCAAGTTGCCCGGTCATAAGTGTAGCAAAATTATCCTCAATAAAGGGGAGTATTCCTTCCGCCACCGGTTGAAGCTGGCGAGTCAGATAGTGTTCGTAATCCAGCGGTGAACGTTGATAGTCCAGCGGCTCCGGGCCGTTAGTGGTCCAGACATATTTAATGGTGCCACGGTTCTGATATTGCAAGGGGCGTCCGCGCTTTTGGTTTTCTTCATCGGCAAGCCGGGCGGCGCGTACATGAGGCGGCACATTACGCTGATATTCGCTCAGTGGGCGGCGAAGGCGTTTACGGTAAACCAGCCGTGCATCCAGTTCACCTGCCATCAGTTTGTCGATGGTTTCGCGGATATAATCCTGATATGGCTCGTTGCGAAAGATGCGCAAATACAGCTCCTGCTGAAACTGCTGAGCCAGTGGTGTCCAGTCGGTACGCACGGTTTCCAGCCCTTTAAACACCATCCGCTGCTTGTCGCCCTCCTGAATCAGTCCGGCGTATCGCTTCTTACTGCCGGTATCGGCTCCGCGAATAGTTGGCATCAGAAAACGGCAGAAATGAGTTTCATACTCCAGTTCCAGCGCACTGGTCAGCCGTTGTTTTTGCAGCGTTTCCGCCCACCAGGCGTTAACGTGCTGTACCAGTGCGCGACCGATTTTCGCCGCCTCTTCTTCGCAATGAGCGCCTTTCAGCCAGACAAACGTTGAGTCGGTATCACCATAGATCACGTCATAGCCTTGCGCTTCAATTAACGCTTTGGTTTGCCGCATGATCTGATGACCACGCATGGTGATCGACGACGCCAGGCGCGGATCGAAGAAGCGGCAGGCGGTCGTACCAAGCACGCCATAAAAGGCATTCATGATGATTTTCAGTGCCTGCGACAGCGGCTTATTGCCCTGACGTTTGGCTTCATCGCGCCCGTGCCAGATGTTAGTCACAATCTCCGGCAGGCAATGTTTTTCCCGCGAGAACCAGGCTTCGAGAAAACCTTCGGTACTGTGCTCTGGATCGGGCTGCGCCATGCCTTCCACCAGCCCGACGGGATCAATCAGAAAGGTGCGGATGATCGATGGGTACAGGCTTTTGTAGTCCAGCACCAGCACCGAATCATACAGCCCTGGTCGCGAATCCATCACGTAGCCGCCAGGGCTGGCGTGCGGTGGAACTTCGCCGAGATTGGGCGCGACATATCCGGCGCGATGCATTCGCGGGAAATAGAGATGACCAAACGCCGCCACCGAACCACCGTGGCGGTCTACCGGCAGGCCGTTAACCGTCGCCCGTTCGAGCAAAAACGGCATGATTTCGGTTTTGTGGAAGATCTGCGTCACCAGCTCGCAATCTTTCAGGTTATAAGTTGCCAGCGCAGGTTTATCTTCGGCGAAACGGCGGTCAATTTCGTCCATTCGATCCCACGGGTTATCGATAGATTTTCCTTCGCCTAATAGCTCCTGAGCGACGGTTTCCAGCGAGAATGAAGAGAAATTCCAGAACGCGGATTTCAGCGCCTCGATACCGTCGATAATTAGTCGACCTTTAGCCTGGGCAAAAAAGACGCCGTTTTTAAAGCCGTGCTCGCGCCACTCCAGCTCACTGTTATCGCGCCCCAGCCGCAGCGGAATACGATAACGCTCGGCATGTTTTTGCAGCATTCGCAGATCGAACTGCACCACGTTCCAGCCGATGATCACATCGGGATCGTGGTTTGCAAACCAGGCGTTGAGTTTTTCCAGCAGTTGCGGACGGCTGGCGACGTACTCCAGTTCGAAATCAAGTGAGGAAGCGTCGCCATTCTCTGGCCCCAGCATATAAACGATGCGCTGCCCGCAACCTTCCAGGCCGATACAGTACAGCTCGCCGTGACGGGTGGTTTCAATATCTATAGAGACCCACTTGAGCGGCGGGCGGTAGTCGGGATGCGGTTTCAGACGGGCATTAACGATAGCGCCATCACGCAAATCACCCTCGACCCACACCGGAGCGGTAATAAACCGCTCCATCAGATAGCGTTCAGGCGGGCGCACATCGGCCTCGTAAACGGTAACGCCACTTTCACGCAGGCGCTTCTCGTAATTCATCAACTGGCGATGGGCGCGACAGTAAAGGCCATACACCGGCTGACGGTGAAAATCCTTTAACGCCAGCGGCGTCAGGCGAAAACCTTGCTCGCCACGTAAAATTTGTTGAGCGCGGGGAACGTGATCGGCAGGAATAAACGCCACGGACTCTTGCGGCGCAAGCGTAACCTGCAACGGCCCGTTGTCCGTCGCTAACCAAAAGGAAACTTCGGTTCCTTGCGGGGTATCCCGCCAGTGTCGGGTTAAGATAAAACCTGCCTGCGCCACGTTGAAAATCCAATAAAAAACCAGGCTTGAGTATAGCCTGGTTTTGGTTGACTGGCTGTGGTTTTATACAGTCATTACTGGCCGTAATAGGCTTTTGCGCCATGCTTACGCAGATAGTGCTTATCCAGCAACGTTTGTTGCATATCCGGTAACTGCGGCGCTAACTGGCGGCAGAAAATCCCCATATAAGCGACTTCTTCCAGCACGATGGCGTTGTGCACCGCATCTTCGGCATTTTTACCCCACGCAAATGGACCGTGAGAATGCACCAGTACGCCTGGCATTTGCGCCGCGTCGATCCCCTGTTTTTTGAAAGTTTCAACGATGACGTTACCGGTTTCCCACTCATATTCACCGTTGATTTCCGCATCGGTCATTTTACGCGTACAGGGAATGGTGCCGTAGAAATAGTCGGCGTGGGTGGTGCCGGTTGCCGGAATCGACTGACCTGCCTGCGCCCAGATGGTGGCGTGGCGGGAGTGCGTATGCACAATGCCGCCAATGGACGGGAATGCCTGATAGAGCAACCGGTGAGTTGGCGTGTCGGAGGAGGGTTTTTTCTTGCCTTCAACCACTTCACCGGTTGCGATACTGACCACGACCATATCGTCGGCGGTCATGGTGCTGTAATCGACGCCGGAAGGTTTGATCACAAAGACGCCGCGCTCGCGATCAACGGCGCTGACGTTGCCCCAGGTCAGCGTGACCAGGTTGTGTTTTGGCAGCGCCAGATTGGCTTCTAATACCTGACGTTTGAGATCTTCTAACATGTTAACTCCTTCGTGCCAGATGCGCTTTGCTTATCCGGCTTACAAAATCGCAGCATGTAGGCCTGATAAGACGCGCCTGCGTCGCATCAGGCGCTGAATGCCGGATGCGCTTTGCTTATCCGGCCTACAAAATTGCAGCGCGTAGGCCTGATAAGACGCATCAGCGTCGCATCAGGCGCTGAATGCCGAATGTGTTTTTCTTATCCGGCCTACAAAATCTCAGCGCGTAGGCCTGATAAGACGCGCCAGCGTCGCATCAGGCGTTGAAAGCCCGATGCGGCTAATTAGCGACGAAATCCGTAATACACTTCGTTCCAGCGCAGCGCGTCTTTAAACGCTGGCAGGCGGGTGTCGTTATCAATCACCGTGATTTCAATGTCGTGCATCTCGGCGAACTGGCGCATATCGTTGAGGTTCAGCGCATGGCTGAAGACGGTATGGTGCGCGCCACCAGCGAGGATCCACGCTTCGGAAGCAGTTGGCAGATCCGGCTGTGCTTTCCACAACGCATTCGCTACCGGCAGTTTCGGCAGGGAGTGCGGGGTTTTCACCGTGTCGATGCAGTTAACCAGCAGACGATAACGATCGCCGAGATCAATCAGGCTGGCGACAATGGCCGGACCGGTTTGGGTGTTGAAGATCAGGCGGGCAGGATCGTCTTTACCGCCAATGCCAAGGTGCTGAACGTCGAGGATCGGTTTCTCTTCTGCGGCGATCGACGGGCAGACTTCCAGCATATGGGAGCCGAGCACCAGGTCATTACCTTTCTCGAAGTGATAGGTGTAGTCTTCCATAAAGGAAGTGCCGCCCTGCAGACCGGTTGACATCACCTTCATGATGCGAAGCAGGGCGGCAGTTTTCCAGTCGCCTTCGCCCGCAAAGCCGTAGCCCTGCTGCATCAGACGCTGTACGGCCAGACCAGGAAGCTGTTTCAGACCGTGCAAATCTTCAAAGGTGGTGGTGAACGCGTGGAAGCCACCTTGTTCCAGGAAACGCTTCATCCCCAGCTCAATACGTGCCGCTTCCAGCACGTTCTGCCGTTTTTCGCCGTGGATTTGTGTGGCAGGCGTCATGATGTAGCTGCTTTCATACTCATCGACCAGCGCGTTAACATCGCCATCGCTGATGGAGTTCACCACCTGCACCAGATCGCCAACCGCCCAGGTATTCACCGAGAAACCGAACTTGATCTGTGCGGCAACTTTATCGCCGTCAGTGACCGCCACTTCACGCATGTTATCGCCAAAACGGCAGACTTTCAGATGACGGGTATCCTGTTTAGAGACCGCCTGGCGCATCCAGGAGCCGATACGCTCATGCGCTTGTTTATCCTGCCAGTGACTGGTAACGACGGCATGTTGCTGACGCATACGCGCGCCGATGAAGCCGAACTCGCGGCCGCCGTGCGCGGTCTGGTTCAGGTTCATAAAGTCCATGTCGATGCTGTCCCACGGCAGCGCCGCGTTGAACTGGGTGTGGAATTGCAGCAACGGTTTGTTGAGCATGGTCAGGCCGTTGATCCACATTTTTGCCGGGGAGAAGGTGTGCAGCCACACCACCAGACCGGCGCAACGATCGTCGTAATTGGCGTCGCGGCAAATTGCGGTGATTTCATCCGGCGTGGTGCCCAGCGGTTTCAGCACCAGTTTGCAGGGCAGTTTCGCTTCTGTATTTAGCGCATTAACAACGTGCTCGGCATGTTGGGTGACCTGACGCAGGGTTTCCGGGCCATACAGATGCTGGCTACCAATGACAAACCACACTTCATAATTATCAAAAATCGTCATTTTCGTGTCCTTATAGAGTCGGAACGGCCTGGGCAGCCTGTGCCGGGGCGGAAGTTGGAAGATAGTGTTGTTCGGCGCTCATCGCCCATTGCTGATAGCGGCGATAAAGCTGTTCAAAGCGTTGTGCCTGTTCGCTGCGCGGTTGCAGGGTTTTCTCTACCGCACTGGCCATTTTTTGCTGTGCTGATGGGATGTCTGCGTGCACTTTTGCGGCGACGGCAGCGAAAATTGCCGCACCGAGCGCACAGCACTGGTCAGAGGCAACAATTTGCAGCGGGCGATTCAGCACGTCGCAGCAGGCCTGCATAATGACCTGGTTTTTCCGCGCGATGCCGCCCAGCGCCATCACGTTATTGACGGCGATTCCCTGATCGGTGAAGCACTCCATGATTGCGCGTGCGCCAAAGGCGGTGGCGGCAATCAAACCGCCGAACAGCAGCGGAGCGTCGGTAGCGAGGTTCAGATCTGTAATCACCCCTTTCAGGCGTTGGTTCGCGTTCGGTGTGCGACGACCGTTAAACCAGTCGAGCACCACCGGCAGGTGATCCAGAGAAGGATTTTTGGCCCACGCCTCGGTCAGCGCCGGAAGCAGTTGTTTTTGGCTGGCGTTGATTTGCTCTTTCAGTTCCGGATATTGGGCGGCGAGCTGTTCCAGAGGCCAGCCGAGTACGCGACCAAACCAGGCGTAGATATCACCAAATGCCGACTGACCTGCTTCCAGACCGATAAATCCAGGCACCACGCTGCCATCAACCTGGCCGCAAATGCCTTTCACCGCGCGTTCGCCGACGCTGTGTTTGTCGGCAATCAGAATGTCGCAGGTGGACGTGCCGATAACTTTTACCAGCGTGTTAGGCTGTGCACCCGCGCCGACCGCGCCCATATGGCAGTCAAACGCGCCGCCGGAAATCACAACGCTTTCAGGCAAACCGAGACGCTGCGCCCATTCCGGGCATAAGGTGCCCACCGGAATATCGGCAGTCCAGGTGTCAGTGAACAACGGGGAAGGTAAATGACGGTTGAGGATCGGATCCAGCTCATCAAAGAAACTGGCTGGTGGCAGGCCACCCCAGCTTTCATGCCACAGTGATTTATGCCCGGCGCTGCAACGTCCGCGACGAATATTCTGCGGGCGCTTGGTGCCGGAAAGCAGGGCAGGAACCCAGTCGCACAGCTCAATCCACGATGCGGCAGATTGCGCAACGGCGCTGTCCTGACGGGTAACGTGGAGAATTTTCGCCCAGAACCATTCGCTGGAATAAATACCGCCAATATAGCGAGAATAGTCAACTTTGCCCGGTGCATGACACAGGCGAGTGATCTCTTCTGCTTCTTCAACCGCTGTGTGGTCTTTCCACAATACGAACATCGCGTTCGGGTTTTCGGCAAACTCCGGGCGCAGCGCCAGCACGTTGCCGTCGGCGTCGATTGGCGCAGGCGTGGATCCGGTGCTGTCCACGCCAATACCGACCACTTCAGCCCGTTGTTCGGCGCTAAGCTCTGCCAGTACGGTTTTCAGCGCCGCTTCCATTGACTCAATGTAGTCACGCGGATGATGACGGAACTGGTTATTCGGGCCGTCACAATATTGCCCTTTTTGCCAGCGGGGATACCACTCTACGCTGGTGGCGATCTCTTCACCGGTGGCGCATTCCACCGCCAAAGCTCGCACAGAATCACTGCCAAAATCGAGGCCAATTGCAATCGCCATCGTTTCACTCCATCCAAAAAAACGGGTATGGAGAAACAGTAGAGAGTTGCGATAAAAACAGTCAGGCAGTATTCGCTAATCTTATGGATAAAAATGCTATTGCATAGCAAAGTGTGACGCCGTGCAAATAATCAATGTGGACTTTTCTGCCGCGATTATAGACACTTTTGTTACGCGTTTTTGTCATGGCTTTAGTCCCTCCTTGTTACAAAATGCTTTTCACAAGCGGGGTTGTCGGTTGGATTAGTGAAGATAGCCCACCAGAGACGCAATGCTGATGATGTTTAATGCAATATGGACAATTGGTTTCTTCTCTGATTGGCGGGAGTATGAAAAGTATGGCTGAAGCGCAAAATGATCCCCTGCTGCCGGGTTACTCGTTTAACGCCCATCTGGTGGCGGGTTTAACGCCGATTGAGGCCAACGGTTATCTCGATTTTTTTATCGACCGACCGCTGGGAATGAAAGGCTATATTCTCAACCTCACCATTCGTGGACAGGGTGTGGTGAAAAATCAGGGACGAGAATTTGTCTGCCGGCCGGGCGATATTTTGCTGTTCCCTCCGGGCGAAATTCATCATTACGGTCGTCATCCGGAGGCTCGTGAATGGTATCACCAGTGGGTTTACTTTCGTCCGCGCGCCTACTGGCACGAATGGCTTAACTGGCCGTCGATATTTGCCAATACCGGTTTCTTTCGCCCGGACGAAGCGCACCAGCCGCATTTCAGCGACTTGTTCGGGCAAATCATTAATGCCGGGCAAGGGGAAGGGCGCTATTCGGAGTTGCTGGCGATAAATCTTCTTGAGCAATTGTTACTGCGGCGCATGGAAGCGATAAATGAGTCGCTCCATCCGCCAATGGATAATCGGGTACGCGAGGCTTGTCAGTACATTAGCGATCACCTGGCGGACAGCAATTTTGATATCGCCAGCGTCGCGCAGCATGTTTGCCTGTCGCCGTCGCGTCTGTCGCATTTGTTCCGCCAGCAGTTAGGAATTAGCGTCTTAAGCTGGCGCGAGGATCAACGCATTAGTCAGGCGAAGCTGCTTTTGAGCACCACCCGGATGCCTATCGCCACAGTCGGGCGCAATGTTGGCTTTGATGATCAACTCTATTTCTCGCGGGTATTTAAAAAATGTACCGGGGCGAGTCCGAGTGAGTTCCGTGCCGGTTGTGAAGAAAAAGTGAATGATGTAGCTGTCAGGTTGTCATAACTGGTAACGAATCAGACAATTGATGGCTTGACGGAGTGGCAATGGGTTTGCAGAATCCCTGCTTCGTCCCTTTGACAGGCACATTATGCAAGCATTGCTGGAACACTTTATTACCCAATCCACCGTGTACTCATTGATGGCGGTGTTATTGGTGGCTTTTCTGGAGTCGCTGGCGCTGGTCGGGTTGATTCTACCCGGTACGGTGCTGATGGCGGGGCTGGGGGCGCTGATTGGCAGTGGCGAGTTAAGTTTCTGGCACGCCTGGCTGGCAGGGATCATTGGCTGCCTGATGGGCGACTGGATCTCCTTCTGGCTGGGCTGGCGTTTTAAAAAGCCGTTGCATCGCTGGTCATTTCTGAAGAAAAACAAAGCACTACTCGATAAAACCGAACATGCGCTGCATCAGCACAGCATGTTCACCATTCTGGTCGGTCGTTTTGTCGGCCCGACGCGTCCGCTGGTGCCAATGGTGGCGGGGATGCTGGATCTGCCGGTGGCGAAATTTATCACGCCAAATATTATCGGCTGTTTGTTGTGGCCGCCGTTTTACTTCCTGCCGGGGATTCTGGCGGGCGCGGCGATTGATATTCCCGCCGGGATGCAGAGCGGCGAGTTTAAGTGGTTGTTGCTGGCGACGGCGGTGTTTTTGTGGGTTGGCGGCTGGCTGTGTTGGCGGTTATGGCGCAGCGGCAAAGCAACTGACCGTTTAAGTCATTATTTGTCGCGTGGTCATTTGTTGTGGCTGACACCGTTGATATCTACCACTGGCGTGGTGGCGCTGGTGGTGTTAATTCGCCATCCGTTGATGCCGGTGTATATCGATATTTTGCGGAAAGTGGTTGGGGTTTAGGGGATAGTTTTGTGCGGGGCGTCTGATGCGACGCTTACCGCGTCTTATCAGGCCTACAAAACGCACTAACCGTAGGTCGGATAAGGCGTTTGCGCCGCATCCGACAGTGCATATTAACCTGTAATCCCCAACAGCGCCGAAGCACTCGCCTTACCGCTCAACAATTCTTCGGTCTTACCCTGCCAGGCGATACGCCCGTCGGCGACCACCACCGAACGCGTGGCGATCCGCGCCGCATCTTCCACGCTGTGCGACACCATCAATAGCGTCATTTTTTGCTGCTGGCAGCTCGTGCTCACCAGCGTCAACATCTCCTGACGTAACGCCGGATCGAGCGCAGAGAACGGTTCATCGAGCAATAAAATCGGCTGTTCGCGCACCAGGCAACGCGCTAACGCCACGCGTTGTCGCTGACCGCCGGAAAGCTCGCCCGGTAACCGCGCCATTAAATTATCAATCCCCATCTGGCGGGCGATAGCGTGCATTTTCCCCTGCTGTGCCGCGTTCAGTTTCAATCCCGGATTTAGCCCCAGCCCGATGTTCTGCTCGACCGTCAGGTGGCTGAACAGGTTGTTCTCCTGAAACAGCATCGACACCGGACGGCGTGACGGCGGCGTCGTGGTGTGATCAACGCCGTCGATAGTCAGCGAACCGCTGGCTGGCGTCAGAAAACCGGCGATCAAATTCAGCAGGGTACTTTTACCCGCGCCGCTTGGCCCGAGGATCGCCACCTGCTCGCCGCGTTCCACCGTTAAGCTAAAACGCATCGGCAAATGGTGATAAAGCCAGGTGATATCAGTCAGTTTTAACATTTCGCCCCGGTAGTTTTTCAATCACGGTAAACAGCATAAAACAGAGCAGCAGCAGAATTAACGCGGTGACCGCGCCGTCCTGGCTGCGGTATGAGCCAATTTGCTGGTAGAGATAAAACGGCAGGGTGCGGAAATCATCATTACCGAACAACGCCACTACGCCAAAATCACCAATCGACAGCACGCAGGCAAAGGCCAGCGCCTGCGCCAGTGGGCGTTTCAGGGCGCGCAGTTCCACCACTTTTAAGCGCGACCAGCCTTCAATGCCCAGCGACTGACACAACATGCTGTAGCGGGCGGTAATATCGCGCATCGGGTTTTCCAGCACCTTCAGCGCGTAAGGGATCGCCATTAACGCATTGGTGAAAATAACAATGCTGTCAGCAGATTGCGGCAGGCCAGTAGTGTTGTTGAGCAGCAAAAAGAAACCCGTTGCCAGCACAATACCCGGCATGGCGAGGATCAACATGCCGCTCATCTCCAGCGCCTGACCCGCCAGCATTTTTTGCCGCGCCCGCAGTTCGCGACTGCTCCATAGCAGCATCATGGTCAGCACTACACACAATACACCTGCCGCCAGCGCAATACGCAACGAGGTCCACAGCGCCTGCCACAGCACCGGTTGTGCCAGCACTTCCGGTAGCTGGCGATTTACCCCATCGACGATCACCGCCAGTAACGGTGGCAGCAACAACAGCAGCGCCAACACAATCAACACAGTGTCACAAATGCGGCTGTGCAGACGATCGTCCGGGTCACGCCAGCCTTGCAGCAGCGTGGTGCCGGGCGCAATGGCCTTACTTAATCGCTGACTCAACAGCACCAGCCCAAGGCAGCAGACCATCTGGATCAACGCCAGCATCGCCGCGCGGGCAGGATCGTAGTCGTAACTCAGCGCCTGATAGATTGCCAGCTCGATAGTGGTCGCCTGTGGCCCGCCGCCCAGCGATAGCACGGTGGCGAAGCTGGCGAAACAGAGCATAAAGATAAGTGCAGTAACTGGCGGGATTTGTCGCCGTAACCACGGCCATTCGACGAAACGAAAGAAGTGCCAGCCGCGCATCCCAAGCTGGGCAGCAAGCTGGCGCTGTTCGCCGGGAATGTTTTCCAGTGCCTGGAGTAATAAACGGCTCGCCATCGGCAGATTAAAAAATACGTGCGCCAGCAAAATACCTTGCAGGCCGTAGGGCGAAAAGGTCCACTCCAGACCAAGCGTTTGCCAGAGTGATGCCAGCCAGCCCTGGCGACCATAGACGCTAAGAATACCAAAAACGGCGACCAGCACCGGAAGGATCAAGGTCATGGCGCACAGACGCAGCAGCGCCAGGCGTCCAGGAAAGCGCCTGCGATAGAGGGCGCGGGCAAGGAATATCGCGGGTACGACAGAAAGTAGCGCCGAGAGAAACGCCTGCCAGAAGGAGAAGCGCACTACATGCCACAGGTAGCTGTCCTGCCAGACTGCCACCCAGTCACCCTGCGGCGCGTTCCACCACAGGGCGAGAAACGCCGCCAGCGCAACCGCTACCACCAGCGTGGCGGCGCTTACACCTGGAATTAACCAGCCGGGAATTAACGGCTGACGGCGCGTTGCCATTCGCTAATCCATGCCTGACGTTGTGCCGCCACTTCGGCTGGCGTGAACTCCAGCGTGGTTGCTGGTTTGGTCAATTGTTCAAAACCGGCAGGCAGCGTGACGTTTGCCACCGGATACATCCAGTTGCCGGTAGGGATCGCATTCTGGAAAGCCGGAGAAACCATAAACTGGAGGAATTTTTGCGCCAGCTCCGGCTGCTTGCTGGCAGCGGTGCGGGCGGCAACTTCCACTTGCAGATAGTGACCTTCGCTAAAGTTGGCGGCGGCGTAGTTATCTTTCTTCTCTTCGAGAATGTGATAAGCCGGAGAGGTGGTGTAGCTCAGTACCAGATCGCTTTCGCCTTTTAAAAACAGGCCATAGGCTTCGCTCCAGCCTTTAGTGACCGTGACGGTTTTCTTCGCCAGCTTCTGCCAGGCCTGCGGGGCGTCATTGCCGTAGACTTTTTGCATCCACAACAGCAGACCCAGCCCCGGCGTACTGGTGCGCGGATCCTGATAAATCACTCGCCAGTTTTGATCGCTCTCAACCAGTTCCTTCAGGCTTTGTGGCGGATTTTTCAGTTTGTTTTTGTCATAGACGAAGGCGAAGTAGCCGTAATCAAACGGTACGAAAGTGTCATTATTCCAGCCGCCGGGAACGTTAACGGCATCGGCTGCCACGCCGCTTTTGGCAAACAGTCCGGTTTTGCTGGCGGCGTCTAACAGATTGTTATCCAGCCCCAGCACCACATCGGCTTTACTGTTTTTGCCTTCCATCCGCAGGCGGTTGAACAGTGAGACACCATCTTCCAGTGCCACCAGTTTCAGTTCGCAATTACAGTCGGCTTCAAAGGCTTTTTTGACCACCGGACCAGGCCCCCAGTCGGCGGCAAAGGAGTCGTAGGTATAAACAGTCAGAACGGGTTTAGCGAAAACGGGCGCTGTGCACAGCAACAGCAGGGGAAGACATTTTTTTAACACTTTGCACCTCAAAAAAGAGTGGCAAAGGACTTGAGAAGGAGCCTCAAATCCCTTCGCCGGCGTTATCCGGATCAGGTTCGACGGGTATTTTCTCAGCGCACGCGTCTGCGTGGCACCCCGTTGAGAACGGCGTTAGTGTAGTGATTTTGTTATCAACCAGCAATCATGGATCCGGTGGCGCAAACCACGCTGATTTAAAATCGAACCAGCCGAGGGTATTCATGCGCAGACCGCGCATACTACGTTGCCCCTGAATGATCAACCAGTGGTGGATCAGCGGCACCATCGCTTTGCTGGTAACCAGTTGCTGGCACCAGTTCGCCAGATTCATCTCGCCATTACGCCAGCGGGCGGCGTCGGCTTGCCAGTCGATCGGAATACAGTGTTGTAGCAGCGGCACCTCGCACAAGTGCGCGAACAGCGAAAAATCCAGCGGCAGCGTAAAGTTGGCGCTGTTAAGCCAGATGTCGCTTTCGATCTCACCTTCGTGCCATTGATCGTAGCTGATCTCATTGATGTTAAGCGTCACCTGATGACTTGCCAGAATTTGCTGCATGATCCTGGCAATTACCCGATGTTCAATATGATCCTGGTAAAAGGTCAGGGTGAGATGTTCCAGTCCGGCGGGTTTTTCGCAATGCGTGGGGCGGGCATGGTGCCAACGGGGAAGCAACCCATAGGCCGGGAACCAGAGTTGTTGGTACTGTTCCTCGGCGAAATAAACCAGATTGGTCGGCGAAAGCACATAGCTTACCCAGTCTCTGACTTGCTGATTCGCCCCGCGATGGGTGCGGCTGTCGAACAGTAAATAATAGCAACCTTCCTCCAGGCGGCTTTCAATCTCTTTTTCCTCGCCCTGCGGCCCTTTCAGCATCAGCCCTCCGGCTGGCTCGTCGGCAATTTCCGGCAGAACCCAGACGTTAACTTCGTCGATTAGCGCCCGATAACCGAAGAAGTCATCGAATGCCTGAATTTTCAGTTGATTGGCGCTGTTACGCATTACCGCATATGGACCGGTGCCGATGGGATGGCTGGCAAAGTTGCTGAGGGTTTCCCATTCACGTGGCAGGATCATCGCCGGAACTTGCCCCAGCAGTAACGGCAACCAGCGGTCTGGTTGTGTGAGATGGATATCCAGCGTCCAGGGCGTCGGCGATACAATTTCAGCAATGTGGGAGTAGAGCGGCAGCGTATTGATCCGTTTCAAAGAGGCAATTACGTCGTCCATTTCCAGTTCACGCCCATGATGAAAATGAACTCCCGGACGTAAAAAGAAACGCCAGTGAAGCGGGGAAATTTGTTGCCAGTGGTGGGCGATGTCCGCTTCCAGTTCCCCATTTTCCTCATTTATGCGGGTTAACGCGCTGAAGATTTGCCGGGCGATATGCGTTTCGGAACGGCGTAATGCGCTGCCAGGCAGCAGGTTGCGCAACGGACGATAGTAGAGGACGCGCAGGATGTGCCGCCCCTGGCGGAAGCTACGCCCCAGATGAGAAACCAGCATTTGCCGCACAGCGGTTTTATCACCAACGAGTTGCACCAGTTGGTCGATACGATCCTGTTCCAGTAAGTCCTCTGCCCGCTGTTGTTGTAGCGCCAGCCCGGTATAGAGAAACGTTAAACGCGAGCGTTTGCCGCGCCCGACTTCCGCTTCCCACGTCAGCCAGCCGCGATCCTGCATGGTGTTGAGCAGGGTGCGCATATGACGGCGGGAGCAGCTCAATAACTCCGCCAGTTCGTTCAGCGTTGTCTCCTGCGATTTACCCTCGCAGCATTGCCACAGGCGGATGAACTGTTGTTGCAGACGAGCAGATGGCATAAAAGGGGAACTCCTGCGCAAAAGTCAGCAATTTTATTTTCCCTATATTAAGTCAATAATTCTTAACGATGAAGCAATGAGGTATCCCATGCGTCAGTTTTATCGGCACTATTTTATCGTGACAGAGAAGATGTGCTGGCTTTGCGGGTTAAGCGTTCTACAACGTTTAGTCATGCCTGAAGAACGGATACCGTGGGAGGGGAGTTACTTTGACTACTGATTTGCAGACATCATGTGTGACTGAGTATTGGTGTTAATCGCCACGCCAGCAGTGAATACCTGCTGGCTTTTTTCTTTTTGGCGATTGAGTGCGGACGGAGTACAAACTAACGCATAAACGCCGGTTGCTTCTCTTCATAAGACGCGATGGCGTCGCCGTGCTGCAGTGTCAGACCGATGCTGTCCAGACCATTCATCATGCAGTGGCGGCGGAAGGCATCAATAGCAAAGCGATAAGTTTTATCACCCGCTTTCACTTCTTGAGCTTCCAGATCCACATCGAAGTGAATCCCCGGATTGGCTTGCACCAACGCAAACAGCTCATCCACTTCCGCATCGCTTAATTTCACCGGCAGCAACTGGTTGTTAAAGCTGTTACCGTAAAAGATATCGGCGAAACTCGGCGCAATCACCACTTTAAAACCGTAATCAGTCAACGCCCACGGCGCGTGCTCACGCGAGGAACCGCAGCCGAAGTTTTCCCGCGTCAGTAAAATGGATGCGCCCTGATATTGCGGGAAGTTCAGCACGAAATCCGGGTTTGGCTGTTGGCCTTTTTCATCGAGAAAACGCCAGTCGTTAAACAGATGCGCGCCAAAACCAGTGCGCGTCACTTTCTGCAAAAACTGTTTCGGGATGATTGCATCTGTGTCGACATTGGCGGCATCCAGCGGAACCACCAGGCCTGTGTGTTTGATAAATTTCTCTGCCATGGTGTGCTCCTTATTTAATGTTGCGGATATCGGCAAAATGACCAGTAACAGCAGCGGCGGCAGCCATTGCCGGGCTGACCAGATGCGTACGCCCGCCGCGCCCCTGGCGGCCTTCAAAGTTACGGTTGCTGGTGGAGGCACAACGTTCGCCCGGATTCAGACGATCGTTGTTCATCGCCAGACACATTGAGCAGCCAGGCAAGCGCCATTCAAAACCGGCTTCAATAAAGATTTTGTCCAGACCTTCTGCTTCTGCCTGGGCTTTTACCGGACCGGAGCCGGGAACCACCAGCGCCTGTACGCCTGGCGCGACTTTCCGGCCTTTGGCGATTTCCGCTGCCGCGCGTAAATCTTCAATGCGCGAGTTGGTGCAGGAACCAATAAACACTTTGTCGATAGCGACTTCAGTCAGCGGAATACCCGGTTTCAGCCCCATATAGGCCAGTGCTTTTTCTGCCGACGCGCGTTCAACCGGATCGGCAAATGAAGCGGGATCAGGGATATTCTCGTTAACGGAGATCACCTGTCCTGGGTTAGTTCCCCAGGTCACCTGCGGGGCGATCTCTTCTGCCTGTAAAGTAACAACGGTATCGAAAGTTGCACCTTCGTCGGTTTGCAGGGTTTTCCAGTAGGCAACGGCGTCGTCGAAATCTTTGCCTTTCGGCGCATGAAGACGGCCTTTGACATAGTTAAAGGTGGTTTCGTCTGGTGCAACCAGACCGGCTTTCGCGCCCATTTCGATTGCCATATTGCACAGAGTCATGCGGCCTTCCATGCTTAAATCACGGATTGCTTCGCCGCAAAACTCCACCACATGCCCGGTGCCGCCTGCGCTGCCAGTTTTACCGATAATCGCCAGCACGATATCTTTCGCGGTAATACCTGGTGCGGCTTTGCCCTGGACTTCAATTTTCATGGTCTTTGCGCGTCCCTGTTTCAGGGTTTGCGTTGCCAGCACGTGTTCAACTTCGGAAGTGCCGATACCAAAGGCCAGTGCGCCAAACGCGCCGTGAGTGGCGGTATGTGAGTCACCGCAAACAATGGTCATTCCTGGTAACGTCACGCCCTGTTCTGGTCCCATCACGTGGACGATCCCTTGATACGGGTGATTCAGGTCATACAGCTCGACGCCAAATTCTTTGCAGTTTTTGATCAGCTCCTGCATCTGGATGCGCGCCATTTCTCCGCAGGCATTAATGTCTTTGGTCTGGGTAGAGACGTTGTGATCCATGGTGGCGAAGGTTTTACCCGGTTGACGCACCGGGCGACCGTGGGCGCGCAGGCCATCAAACGCCTGCGGTGAGGTCACTTCATGCACCAGGTGGCGGTCGATATATAACAGCGGGGTTTCGTTTTCGGCTTCGTAGACTACGTGAGCGTCGAACAATTTTTCGTATAACGTCTTAGCCATGATTACACCCCTTCAGCCACATAGCGGGCAATGATATCGCCCATTTCATCGGTACTTACGGCGGCAGCGCCACGGGCTAAATCTCCGGTGCGAATGCCTTCTTCTAATGCGCGGTTAATGGCGCGTTCAATGGCGGAAGCCGCATCATCGGCATCCAGGCTGTAGCGCAGCAGCAGCGCCAGCGACAGAATTTGCGCAATCGGGTTGGCGATATTTTTGCCTGCGATATCTGGTGCCGAGCCGCCCGCCGGTTCATACAGTCCAAAACCTTGCTCGTTCAGGCTGGCGGAAGGCAACATGCCCATCGAGCCAGTGATCATTGCGCATTCATCAGAAAGAATGTCGCCAAACAGGTTGGAGCACAGCAGAACGTCAAACTGCGATGGATCTTTAATCAGTTGCATGGTGGCGTTGTCGATGTACATATGCGCCAGTTCGACATCCGGATATTCAATGGCGATCTCGTTAACGATCTCTCGCCATAAAATAGAAGATTGCAGCACGTTGGCTTTGTCGATTGAGGTGACTTTGTGGCGACGCTTGCGGGCAGATTCAAACGCGATGCGGGCAATGCGTTCGATCTCAAAACGGTGATACACCTCGGTATCAAACGCTTTTTCATATTGTCCGCTACCTTCGCGGCCTTTGGGCTGACCGAAATAGATGCCGCCAGTCAGTTCGCGTACACACAGGATGTCGAAGCCGTTAGCGGCAATGTCTGCGCGCAGCGGGCAGAACGCTTCCAGCCCCTGATACAGTTTTGCCGGACGCAGGTTGCTGAATAATTTGAAGTGCTTACGCAAAGGCAACAGCGCGCCGCGTTCTGGTTGCTGGTCTGGTGGTAAATGTTCCCACTTCGGGCCTCCAACTGAGCCAAACAGCACAGCATCGGCTTGCTCACAACCTTCAACCGTCGCAGGTGGCAGCGGCTGCCCGTGGTTATCAATGGCTGCGCCGCCTACATCGTAATGGCTGGTGGTGATGCGCATCGCAAAGCGGTTACGCACGGCGTCCAGCACTTTCAGCGCCTGGGTCATCACTTCCGGCCCGATCCCATCTCCGGGCAATACGGCAATATGGTAATTCTTCGACATCACACGGTTTCCTTGTTGTTTTCGTTGTGTTGAGCTTTGCGTTGCAACTCTTTTTCGACTTCTGCGGCGCGCCAGATATTGTTCAGCACGTGTACCATCGCTTTGGCGGAGGACTCGACAATATCGGTAGCCAGGCCGACGCCGTGGAAGCGGCGACCATTGTAGTTGGCAACAATATCCACCTGACCCAGCGCATCTTTACCGTGGCCTTTGGCGGTCAGGCTGTATTTCACCAGTTCGACGTTATAGTCAGTGATGCGGTTAATTGCCTGGTAGACGGCATCGACCGGACCGTTACCGTTGGCGGCTTCCGCTTTTACTTCCTCACCACAGACCAGTTTGACGGCAGCGGTGGCGATATCGTTAGAACCAGACTGCACGCTGAAGTAATCCAGACGGAAATGCTCCGGTTCTTCTTGCTGTTTACCAATGAAGGCCAGCGCCTCCAGGTCGTAATCAAACACCTGACCTTTCTTATCTGCCAGCTTCAGAAACGCGTCGTACAGGTTGTCTAAATTATATTCACTTTCTTTATATCCCATCTCATCCATGCGGTGTTTCACCGCCGCACGACCGGAACGAGAGGTCAAATTCAACTGGATTTGGTTCAGACCAATAGATTCTGGTGTCATGATTTCGTAATTTTCGCGATTTTTCAGCACACCATCCTGGTGAATGCCGGAGGAGTGCGCGAACGCACCGCTGCCAACAATGGCTTTGTTTGCCGGGATCGGCATATTACAAATCTGGCTAACTAACTGGCTGGTGCGCCATATTTCCTGGTGATTAATGGCGGTGTGGACGTTGAGGATATCCTTACGTACCTTGATAGCCATGATCACTTCTTCCAGCGAACAGTTACCGGCACGCTCGCCGATCCCGTTCATCGCGCCTTCTACCTGCCGCGCGCCGGCATGTACCGCCGCCAGTGAGTTGCCGACCGCCAGACCCAAATCATCGTGGGTATGTACGGAAATAATGGCTTTATCGATGTTGGGTACGCGTTCATACAGGCCGCTGATGATTCCGGCGAACTCAAACGGCATGGTGTAGCCCACGGTATCCGGAATGTTGATGGTGGTGGCACCGGCGTTAATCGCCGCTTCGACCACTCGCGCCAGGTCGGCAATCGGTGTGCGTCCGGCATCTTCGCAAGAAAACTCAACATCATCGGTGTAATTGCGTGCGCGTTTCACCATATAGATGGCGCGTTCGATCACCTCATCCAGCGTGCTGCGCAGCTTGGTGGCGATGTGCATTGGGGAGGTGGCAATAAAGGTATGAATACGGAAGGCTTCGGCGACTTTCAGAGATTCGGCCGCTACGTCGATATCTTTTTCCACGCAGCGGGCTAACGCACATACGCGGCTGTTTTTGACCTGGCGGGCGATGGTTTGCACTGATTCAAAATCGCCCGGCGAAGAGACGGGGAAACCGACTTCCATCACGTCAACCCCCATACGCTCAAGACCCAGCGCAATTTGCAGTTTTTCTTTCACACTCAAGCTTGCCTGTAACGCCTGTTCACCGTCGCGCAATGTGGTATCGAAAATAATGACTTGCTGGCTCATGGTTTGGGTCCTTGTCTCTTTTAGAGCGCCTCGCTTCGGGCATAAAAAAACCCGCGCAATGGCGCGGGTTTTTTGTTTGACTGCGTGCTGGCTTAATGCTGAATGCCGCTCACTCGTCTACCGCGCAAAGAAGATGCGTTTAGTAGTAGTAGACCGATAAAGCGAACGATGTGAGTCATTAAATCAGCTCCAGATGAATGCGATATGCTTTTAGAGTTACTGGATACAAAAACGGATGTCAACCCTGATGCAACAAAAACGTCCCGCCAGCATGAGTTCTGCATGAGTTGAATTAGCTAATTGTGCTGCGCGGGTTTAAACAGTCGATATTAATTTCTGCTTAACCACACATACCTTTCATTGGTGGACATACTTCAGAATAATTTATGGCATTTAATCAATGAGGTAAAAGGAGGGAAATTTATTCTTTACCCTGTCTATCCTGATGATTTTTATTGAATTATATTTTGAGTGAATGTTTTGATATTGATTTTATGAATATTATTGATCGATTAATGTTAAGGGTTAATGCATCAAATATATAAATTAATTATTAAATACGCACGTTTAATCCATTTTTTGGATGATTGAGTATTCGCGGGAGTTATGATTAGATTGTTTTCGCAACAAAAACATTATGGATTATTATGCTGTGGTGAATGACTCTTCGCACGGCAATGGATTCTGTTTTTATCAGAACCCGTATCTTTATGTTTTCCTAATTTTACGCATTTTTCTTTTTCTTATTTTATATGCATGGTAAATCATATTTTTCAGGATTATTTCTCTGCATTCCAATAAGGGAAAGGGAGTTAAGTGTGACAGTGGAGTTAACTATGTCAGAGGTAAAAACAGATCATCCAGAAATTGCGGAGTTAAGCAAGCCACAGCTACGCATGGTCGATCTAAACTTATTAACCGTTTTCGATGCCGTGATGCAGGAGCAGAACATTACCCGTGCCGCGCATGTTCTGGGTATGTCGCAACCAGCGGTCAGTAACGCTGTTGCACGCCTGAAGGTGATGTTTAATGACGAACTGTTTGTTCGTTATGGGCGTGGTATCCAACCGACAGCCCGCGCTTTTCAACTTTTTGGCTCTGTACGTCAGGCGCTGCAATTAGTGCAAAACGAATTACCCGGTTCAGGTTTTGAGCCGGCCAGCAGCGAACGTGTATTCCATCTTTGCGTTTGCAGCCCGTTAGATAGCATTCTGACCTCGCAGATTTATAATCACATTGAGCAAATCGCGCCAAATATTCATGTGATATTCAAGTCTTCATTAAACCAGAACACCGAACATCAGCTACGTTATCAGGAAACGGAGTTCGTTATTAGTTATGAAGACTTCCATCGTCCTGAATTTACCAGCGTGCCATTATTTAAAGATGAAATGGTACTGGTGGCCAGCAAGAACCATCCGACTATTAAAGGACCATTACTGAAACATGACGTTTATAACGAACAACATGCGGCAGTTTCGCTCGATCGTTTCGCGTCGTTTAGTCAACCGTGGTACGACACAGTAGATAAACAAGGCAGTATCGCTTATCAGGGAATGGCAATGATGAGCGTCCTTAGCGTGGTGTCGCAAACTCATCTGGTTGCTATTGCGCCTCGTTGGCTGGCTGAAGAGTTCGCTGAGTCCTTAGAGTTACAGGTATTACCGCTGCCATTAAAACAAAATAGCAGAACCTGTTACCTCTCCTGGCATGAGGCTGCCGGGCGTGATAAAGGCCATCAATGGATGGAAGAGCAATTAGTCTCTATTTGTAAACGTTAAGCAAATGCAGAATAAATCAGGCGCGTAATTCTGGTTTATTCTGCATTTTTTATTAAATTCAGAATTTTATTCTGAATGCATGTTTACCCTGATTTTAGAAATAATAAAAAAATAGAGAAATTGCTGTAACTGGTCGGGTTTAACCGATTTATTATCAATTCTGTCCGCCATTCTGGATTATTTTATCGTTTATTTTCTCCTTTCCTCCTGTTTATTCTTATTTCTTCACGCTTGTGGCTCTGCTTGTCAATTGCTTAAGCAAGATCGGACGGTTAATGTGTTTTACACATTTTTTCCGCCAAACAGTGAGGCAAGCCATGGAGATGTTGTCTGGAGCCGAGATGGTCGTCCGATCGCTTATCGATCAGGGCGTTAAACAAGTATTCGGTTATCCCGGAGGCGCAGTCCTTGATATTTACGATGCATTGCATACCGTGGGCGGTATTGATCACGTATTAGTTCGTCATGAGCAGGCAGCGGTGCATATGGCCGATGGCCTGGCGCGCGCGACCGGAGAAGTGGGCGTTGTGCTGGTGACATCGGGTCCTGGAGCCACCAACGCAATTACCGGTATCGCCACCGCCTATATGGACTCTATTCCGCTGGTTATCCTTTCCGGGCAGGTCGCAACCTCGCTGATAGGTTACGATGCCTTTCAGGAGTGTGACATGGTGGGAATTTCCCGGCCGGTGGTTAAACACAGTTTTCTGGTTAAGCAAACGGAAGACATTCCACAGGTGCTGAAAAAGGCTTTCTGGCTGGCAGCAAGTGGTCGCCCTGGGCCGGTAGTAGTTGATTTACCGAAAGATATTCTTAATCCGGCGAACAAATTACCTTACGTCTGGCCGGAATCGGTCAGTATGCGCTCGTATAACCCGACAACGTTGGGTCATAAAGGGCAGATTAAACGCGCACTACAAACGCTGGCGGCGGCGAAAAAACCGGTCGTTTACGTGGGTGGTGGCGCGGTGACAGCGGGTTGCCATCAACAACTCAAACAGATTATTGAGCAACTTAATCTTCCTGTCGTCTCATCATTAATGGGATTAGGCGCGTTTCCGGCAACGCATCGTCAGGCGCTGGGAATGCTGGGAATGCACGGCACTTACGAAGCCAATATGACAATGCATAATGCCGATGTCATTTTTGCGGTTGGCGTACGCTTTGATGATCGCACTACTAACAATCTGGCAAAGTACTGCCCAAATGCGACGGTGTTACATATTGATATCGATCCTACCTCGATCTCAAAAACCGTGACCGCCGACATCCCGATCGTTGGCGATGCGCGGCTGGTGTTGGATCAAATGCTGGAGTTGTTATCGCAAGAAACGTCTTCGCAACCACTGGATGAGATCCGCGACTGGTGGCAGAAAATTGAACCGTGGCGCGCTCGCCAGTGCCTGAAATACGACACTCAGAGCGAAAAGATTAAACCGCAGGCGGTGATCGAGACACTCTGGCGACTGACGAAGGGGGACGCTTACGTTACGTCCGACGTCGGGCAGCACCAGATGTTCGCCGCACTTTATTATCCTTTCGACAAACCGCGTCGCTGGATCAACTCCGGTGGCCTCGGCACCATGGGGTTTGGTTTACCTGCGGCGCTGGGCGTCAAAATGGCGTTGCCGGAAGAAACTGTGGTCTGCGTTACTGGCGACGGCAGTATTCAGATGAATATTCAGGAGCTGTCTACAGCCTTGCAATACGAGCTTCCGGTGTTGGTGGTGAATCTTAATAACCGCTATCTGGGGATGGTGAAACAGTGGCAGGACATGATCTATTCCGGTCGTCATTCACAATCTTATATGCAATCTCTGCCAGATTTCGTCCGTCTGGCAGAAGCCTATGGTCATGTTGGTATCCAGATTTCGCGCCCGGATGAGCTGGAAAGTAAACTTGGCGAGGCGCTGGAACAGGTACGAAATAATCGCCTGGTATTTGTTGATGTCACCGTCGATGGCAGTGAGCACGTTTATCCGATGCAGATTCGCGGGGGCGGAATGGATGAAATGTGGTTAAGCAAAACGGAGAGAACCTGATTATGCGCCGGATATTATCAGTATTACTCGAAAATGAATCAGGCGCGTTATCCCGCGTGATCGGCCTTTTTGCCCAGCGTGGCTATAACATTGAAAGCCTGACCGTTGCGCCAACCGACGATCCGACATTATCGCGCATGACTATCCAGACCGTGGGCGATGAAAAAGTGCTTGAGCAGATCGAAAAGCAATTACACAAGCTGGTCGATGTGTTGCGCGTGAGCGAGCTGGGGCAGGGTGCGCACGTTGAGCGGGAGATTATGCTGGTGAAAATTCAGGCCAGCGGCTATGGACGTGACGAAGTGAAACGCAATACGGAAATATTTCGTGGGCAAATCATTGATGTCACGCCTTCGCTTTATACCGTTCAACTGGCAGGCACCAGCGATAAACTCGACGCATTTTTAGCATCGATTCGCGATGTGGCGAAAATTGTTGAAGTTGCCCGCTCTGGCGTCGTCGGTCTTTCGCGCGGCGATAAAATAATGCGTTGAGAATGATCTCAATGCGCAATTTGCAGCCCAATAAGCCACGTTGGGCTTTTTTTGCGAATTTAGTAGGAACCTGGAATAAAAGCAGTTGCCGCAGTTAATTTTCTGCGCTTAGATGTTAATGAATTTAATCCATACCAGTACAATGGTTATGGTTTTTACATTTTACGCAAGGGGCAATTGTGAAACTGGATGAAATCGCTCGGCTGGCGGGAGTGTCGCGGACCACTGCAAGCTATGTTATTAACGGCAAAGCGAAGCAATACCGTGTGAGCGACAAAACCGTTGAGAAAGTCATGGCAGTGGTACGTGAGCACAATTACCACCCGAATGCCGTGGCGGCTGGGCTTCGTGCTGGACGCACACGTTCTATTGGTCTTGTTATCCCCGATCTTGAGAACACAAGTTATACCCGCATTGCTAACTATCTTGAACGCCAGGCGCGTCAACGCGGTTATCAGCTACTCATTGCTTGTTCCGAAGATCAGCCAGACAACGAAATGCGTTGTATTGAGCATCTTTTACAACGTCAGGTCGATGCCATCATTGTTTCAACTTCGCTGCCGCCAGAGCATCCTTTCTATCAACGCTGGGCTAATGACCCGTTCCCGATTGTCGCGCTGGATCGCGCCCTCGATCGTGAACATTTCACCAGCGTGGTTGGTGCCGACCAGGATGATGCTGAAATGTTGGCGGAAGAGTTACGTAAGTTTCCGGCCGAAACGGTACTTTATCTTGGCGCGCTGCCGGAGCTTTCTGTCAGCTTCCTGCGTGAGCAGGGTTTCCGTACTGCCTGGAAAGATGATCCGCGCGAAGTGCATTTCCTTTATGCCAATAGCTATGAGCGGGAAGCTGCTGCCCAGTTATTCGAAAAATGGCTGGAAACGCATCCGATGCCGCAGGCGCTGTTCACTACCTCTTTTGCATTGTTGCAGGGAGTGATGGATGTCACGCTGCGTCGCGATGGTAAACTGCCTTCCGATCTGGCGATTGCCACCTTTGGCGATAACGAATTGCTCGACTTCTTACAATGTCCGGTGCTGGCAGTGGCTCAGCGTCATCGGGATGTCGCTGAGCGCGTGCTGGAGATTGTCCTGGCGAGTCTGGACGAGCCGCGTAAGCCAAAACCAGGTTTAACGCGCATCAAACGAAATCTCTATCGTCGCGGCGTCCTCAGCCGTAGCTAAACGTTAAACAAAAAATGATGCGCTGGTTGATTGCGGCTGGCGCATTGAGTACGTAATTGGACATCAATATCCTTTATGTAAATAAGACTATTCCTGACTATTATCCATAAGACCTTCTAAATATCTCACCAATTAACTTCATTCGATGTGCTTAATGATAATTAAGTCGTAACGATGGATTGCGATTGCATTATTTTGTTACATGCAAATCGGCAATTGCCGATTAAACAAACACTTTTCTAATCTTTTACGCAAAGTCGCTGGCGTCAGGCATGGCGCGTGCGCAACAGGGACTGTTATCCGGGGGCGATATGTCCTAAAATGCCGCTCGCGTCGCAAACTGACACTTTATATTTTCATTAAGGAAAAAGAAGTCGTTTTTAAAACGGTAATGATGAGTGGGATTTTTTCTTACAACTATTCATAACGTTAATTTGCTTCGTTCGTTGGGCGATTTTTAAACAATGCAGATATTAGTCGTAAACATCGGGTTTTTTGCTTCGGTAAGGAATGTTCCTGGCTTGACAAGCTTTTCCTCCGCTCCGTAAACTCCTTTTAGTGGGAATTTGTGGGATAAAGTGGTAATTGGGGGAAGACTGGCATGTTCCGGGGAGCAACGTTAGTCAATCTCGACAGTAAAGGGCGCTTATCGGTGCCCACCCGTTATCGGGAAGAGCTGCTCGGGAACGCTGCCGGTCAAATGGTGTGTACCATTGACATTCATCACCCATGCCTGCTGCTTTACCCCCTTCCTGAATGGGAAATTATCGAGCAAAAATTATCGCGTCTGTCGAGCATGAACCCGGTTGAGCGCCGTGTGCAGCGCCTTCTGTTAGGTCATGCCAGCGAATGTCAGATGGATGGCGCAGGTCGATTGTTAATCGCGCCAGTACTGCGGCAACATGCCGGGCTGACAAAAGAAGTGATGTTGGTTGGACAGTTCAATAAGTTTGAGCTGTGGGATGAAACAACCTGGCATCAACAAGTCAGGGAAGATATCGACGCAGAACAGTTGGCTACCGAAAACTTATCGGAGCGGCTGCAGGACTTGTCTCTATAAAATGATGGAAAACTATAAACATACTACGGTGCTGTTGGATGAAGCCGTAAATGGCCTCAATATCCGTCCTGACGGTATCTACATTGATGGAACTTTTGGTCGCGGTGGTCACTCACGTCTGATCCTCTCGCAGCTTGGCGAAGAGGGGCGTTTGCTGGCGATCGATCGCGACCCGCAGGCTATTGCCGTTGCGAAGACTATTGATGATCCGCGCTTCTCCATCATACATGGACCTTTCTCCGCGCTGGGCGAATACGTCGCCGAGCGTGATCTTATCGGCAAGATTGATGGCATTCTCCTCGATCTTGGCGTCTCTTCACCGCAACTCGATGATGCTGAACGCGGTTTTTCCTTTATGCGCGATGGCCCGCTGGACATGCGTATGGATCCGACGCGCGGTCAATCCGCTGCTGAATGGCTACAAACTGCCGAAGAAGCCGATATCGCCTGGGTATTAAAAACGTATGGCGAAGAACGTTTCGCTAAACGCATTGCGCGCGCCATTGTCGAGCGTAACCGCGAACAGCCGATGACCCGCACCAAAGAACTGGCGGAAGTCGTTGCTGCCGCAACGCCGGTGAAGGACAAATTCAAACATCCTGCGACCCGTACCTTCCAGGCGGTGCGCATCTGGGTAAACAGTGAACTGGAGGAGATAGAGCAGGCGCTAAAAAGCTCGCTCAACGTGTTGGCGCCAGGTGGGCGGCTTTCGATCATCAGTTTTCATTCGCTGGAAGACCGTATTGTGAAACGCTTTATGCGTGAAAACAGTCGTGGTCCGCAAGTTCCGGCAGGATTACCGATGACTGAAGAGCAGCTCAAAAAACTGGGTGGCCGTCAGTTGCGAGCATTAGGCAAGTTGATGCCGGGCGAAGAAGAGGTGGCAGAGAACCCTCGTGCCCGTAGTTCAGTTCTGCGTATTGCAGAGAGGACGAACGCATGATCAGCAGAGTGACAGAAGCTCTAAGCAAAGTTAAAGGATCGATGGGAAGCCACGAACGCCATGCCTTGCCTGGCGTCATCGGTGACGATCTTTTGCGATTTGGGAAGCTGCCACTCTGCCTGTTCATTTGCATTATTTTGACGGCGGTGACTGTGGTGACCACAGCACACCATACCCGTTTGCTGACCGCTCAGCGCGAACAACTGGTGCTGGAGCGAGACGCTTTAGACATTGAATGGCGCAACCTGATTCTTGAAGAGAACGCGCTCGGCGACCATAGCCGGGTGGAAAGGATCGCTACGGAGAAGCTGCAAATGCAGCATGTCGATCCATCACAAGAAAATATCGTAGTGCAAAAATAAGGATAAACGCGACGCATGAAAGCAGCGGCGAAAACGCAGAAACCAAAACGTCAGGAAGAACATGCCAACTTTATCAGTTGGCGTTTTGCGTTGTTATGCGGCTGTATTTTACTGGCGCTGGCTTTTCTGCTCGGGCGCGTAGCGTGGTTACAGGTTATCTCCCCGGATATGTTGGTGAAAGAGGGCGACATGCGTTCTCTTCGCGTTCAACAAGTATCCACCTCACGCGGCATGATTACTGACCGCTCTGGTCGCCCATTAGCGGTAAGTGTGCCGGTAAAAGCGATCTGGGCTGACCCAAAAGAAGTGCATGACGCTGGCGGTATCAGCGTCGGTGACCGCTGGAAGGCGCTGGCTAACGCGCTTAACATTCCACTGGATCAGCTCTCAGCCCGCATTAACGCCAACCCGAAAGGACGCTTTATTTATCTGGCGCGTCAGGTAAACCCTGACATGGCGGACTACATCAAAAAACTGAAACTGCCGGGGATTCATCTGCGTGAAGAGTCTCGCCGTTACTATCCGTCCGGCGAAGTGACCGCTCACCTCATTGGCTTTACCAATGTCGATAGCCAGGGGATTGAGGGCGTCGAGAAGAGTTTCGATAAATGGCTTACCGGGCAGCCGGGTGAACGTATTGTGCGTAAAGACCGCTACGGTCGCGTAATTGAAGATATTTCTTCTACCGACAGCCAGGCGGCGCACAACCTGGCGCTGAGTATTGATGAACGCCTGCAGGCGCTGGTTTATCGCGAGCTGAACAATGCGGTGGCCTTTAACAAGGCTGAATCTGGTAGCGCCGTGCTGGTGGATGTCAACACCGGTGAAGTGCTGGCGATGGCTAACAGCCCATCATACAACCCTAACAATCTGAGTGGCACGCCGAAAGAGGCGATGCGTAACCGTACCATCACCGACGTGTTTGAACCGGGCTCAACGGTTAAACCGATGGTGGTGATGACCGCGTTGCAACGTGGCGTGGTGCGGGAAAACTCGGTACTCAATACCGTTCCTTATCGAATTAACGGCCACGAAATCAAAGACGTGGCACGCTACAGCGAATTAACCCTGACCGGGGTATTACAGAAGTCGAGTAACGTCGGTGTTTCCAAGCTGGCGTTAGCGATGCCGTCCTCAGCGTTAGTAGATACTTACTCACGTTTTGGACTGGGAAAAGCGACCAATTTGGGGTTGGTCGGAGAACGCAGTGGCTTATATCCTCAAAAACAACGGTGGTCTGACATAGAGAGGGCCACCTTCTCTTTCGGCTACGGGCTAATGGTAACACCGTTACAGTTAGCGCGAGTCTACGCAACTATCGGCAGCTACGGCATTTATCGCCCGCTGTCGATTACCAAAGTTGACCCCCCGGTTCCCGGTGAACGTGTCTTCCCGGAATCCATTGTTCGCACCGTGGTGCATATGATGGAAAGCGTGGCGCTACCGGGCGGCGGCGGCGTGAAGGCGGCGATTAAAGGCTATCGTATCGCTATTAAAACCGGTACTGCGAAAAAGGTCGGGCCGGACGGTCGCTACATCAATAAATATATTGCTTATACCGCAGGCGTTGCGCCTGCGAGTCAGCCGCGCTTCGCGCTGGTTGTTGTTATCAACGATCCGCAGGCGGGTAAATACTACGGCGGCGCCGTTTCCGCGCCGGTCTTTGGTGCCATCATGGGCGGCGTATTGCGCACCATGAACATCGAGCCGGATGCGCTGACAACGGGTGATAAAAATGAATTTGTGATTAATCAAGGCGAGGGGACAGGTGGCAGATCGTAATTTGCGCGACCTTCTTGCTCCGTGGGTGCCAGACGCACCTTCGCGAGCACTGCGAGAGATGACACTCGACAGCCGTGTGGCTGCGGCGGGCGATCTCTTTGTAGCTGTAGTAGGTCATCAGGCGGACGGGCGTCGATATATCCCGCAGGCGATAGCGCAAGGTGTGGCTGCCATTATTGCAGAGGCGAAAGATGAGGCGACCGACGGTGAAATCCGTGAAATGCACGGCGTACCGGTCATCTATCTCAGCCAGCTCAATGAGCGTTTATCTGCACTGGCGGGCCGCTTTTACCATGAACCCTCTGACAATTTACGTCTCGTGGGCGTAACGGGCACCAACGGAAAAACCACGACTACCCAGCTTCTGGCGCAGTGGAGCCAACTGCTTGGCGAAACCAGTGCGGTAATGGGCACTGTTGGTAACGGCCTGCTGGGGAAAGTGATCCCGACAGAAAATACCACCGGTTCGGCAGTCGACGTTCAGCATGAGCTGGCGGGGCTGGTGGATCAGGGCGCGACTTTTTGCGCAATGGAAGTTTCCTCCCACGGGCTGGTACAGCACCGTGTGGCGGCATTGAAATTTGCGGCGTCGGTCTTTACCAACTTAAGCCGCGATCACCTTGATTATCATGGTGATATGGAAAACTACGAAGCCGCGAAATGGCTGCTTTATTCTGAGCATCATTGCGGTCAGGCGATTATTAACGCCGACGATGAAGTGGGTCGCCGCTGGCTGGCAAAACTACCAGACGCGGTTGCGGTGTCGATGGAAGACAATATCAATCCGAACTGTCACGGTCGTTGGCTGAAAGTGACCGATGTGAACTATCACGACAGCGGTGCGACTATCCGCTTCACCTCAAGCTGGGGCGATGGCGAAATAGAAAGCCGCCTGATGGGCGCTTTTAACGTCAGCAACCTGATGCTGGCGCTGGCGACACTGCTGGCGCTGGGTTATCCGCTGGCCGATCTGCTAAAAACCGCCGCGCGTCTGCAACCGGTTTGCGGACGTATGGAAGTGTTCACTGCACCAGGCAAACCGACGGTGGTGGTGGATTACGCGCATACGCCGGATGCACTGGAAAAAGCCTTACAGGCGGCGCGGCTGCACTGTGCGGGCAAGCTGTGGTGCGTCTTTGGCTGTGGCGGCGATCGTGATAAAGGCAAGCGTCCACTGATGGGCGCAATTGCCGAAGAGTTTGCTGACGTGGCGGTGGTGACGGACGATAACCCGCGTACCGAAGAACCGCGCGCCATCATCAACGATATTCTGGCGGGAATGTTAGACGCCGGACATGCCAAAGTGATGGAAGGCCGCGCTGAAGCGGTGACTTGCGCCGTTATGCAGGCTAAAGAGAATGATGTGGTGCTGGTCGCGGGCAAAGGCCATGAAGATTACCAGATTGTTGGCAACCAGCGTCTGGACTACTCCGATCGTGTCACGGTGGCGCGTCTGCTGGGGGTGATCGCATGATTAGCGTAACCCTTAGCCAACTGGCGAACATTCTCAACGGTGAACTGCAAGGGGCAGATATCACCCTTGATGCCGTAACGACTGACACCCGTAAACTGACGCCGGGCTGCCTGTTTGTTGCCCTGAAAGGCGAACGTTTCGATGCCCATGATTTTGCCGACCAGGCGAAAGCTGGCGGCGCGGGCGCGCTGCTGGTCAGCCGTCCGCTGGACATCGACCTGCCGCAGTTAATCGTCAAGGATACGCGTCTGGCGTTTGGTGAACTGGCTGCATGGGTTCGCCAGCAAGTTCCGGCGCGCGTGGTTGCTCTGACCGGTTCCTCCGGCAAAACCTCCGTTAAAGAGATGACGGCGGCGATTTTAAGCCAGTGCGGCAACACGCTTTATACGGCTGGCAACCTCAACAATGACATCGGCGTGCCGATGACGCTGCTGCGCTTAACGCCAGAATACGACTACGCAGTCATTGAACTTGGTGCGAACCATCAGGGCGAAATTGCCTGGACAGTAAGCCTGACCCGCCCGGAAGCCGCGCTGGTCAACAACCTGGCGGCGGCGCATCTGGAAGGCTTCGGTTCTTTGGCGGGCGTGGCAAAAGCGAAAGGCGAAATCTTTACCGGCCTGCCGGAAAACGGTATCGCCATTATGAATGCCGACAACAACGACTGGTTGAACTGGCAAAGCGTGATTGGCAATCGCAAAGTGTGGCGTTTCTCACCCAATGCCGCCAACAGTGATTTTACCGCCACCAATATTCATGTGACCTCGCACGGTACTGAATTTACGCTGCAAACTCCAACGGGTAGCGTCGATGTCCTGCTGCCGCTGCCGGGGCGTCACAATATTGCGAATGCATTGGCTGCTGCGGCGCTCTCCATGTCCGTGGGCGCAACGCTTGATGCCATCAAAGCAGGGCTGGCAAATCTACAGGCTGTTCCTGGCCGTTTGTTCCCCATCCAACTGGCGGAAAACCAGTTGCTGCTCGACGACTCCTACAACGCTAACGTCGGCTCCATGACCGCCGCTGTTCAGGTTCTGGCTGAGATGCCGGGCTACCGTGTGCTGGTCGTTGGCGATATGGCGGAACTGGGCGCTGAAAGCGAAGCCTGCCATGTACAGGTGGGCGAAGCGGCAAAAGCTGCTGGTATTGACCGCGTGTTAAGCGTGGGTAAACAAAGCCATGCTATCAGCACCGCCAGCGACGTTGGCGAACATTTTGCTGATAAAACTGCGTTAATTACGCGTCTTAAATCACTGATTGCTGAGCAACAGGTAATTACGATTTTAGTTAAGGGTTCACGTAGTGCTGCCATGGAAGAGGTAGTACGCGCTTTACAGGAGAATGGGACATGTTAGTTTGGCTGGCCGAACATTTGGTCAAATATTATTCCGGCTTTAACGTCTTTTCCTATCTGACGTTTCGCGCCATCGTCAGCCTGCTGACCGCGCTGTTCATCTCATTGTGGATGGGGCCGCGCATGATTGCTCATCTGCAAAAACTCTCCTTTGGTCAGGTGGTGCGTAACGATGGCCCGGAATCGCACTTTAGCAAGCGCGGTACGCCGACCATGGGCGGGATTATGATCCTGACAGCGATTGTGATCTCCGTACTGCTGTGGGCTTACCCGTCTAACCCGTATGTCTGGTGCGTACTGGTAGTGCTGGTCGGCTACGGCATCATTGGCTTCGTTGATGACTATCGCAAAGTCGTGCGCAAAGACACCAAAGGGTTGATCGCACGTTGGAAGTATTTCTGGATGTCGGTCATTGCGCTGGGTGTTGCTTTTGCTTTGTATCTTGCCGGGAAAGACACGCCAGCAACGCAACTGGTTGTACCGTTCTTTAAAGATGTGATGCCGCAGTTAGGTTTGTTCTACATCCTGCTGGCCTACTTCGTTATTGTCGGCACCGGTAACGCGGTAAACCTGACCGATGGTCTTGATGGCCTGGCGATTATGCCGACCGTATTTGTCGCTGGTGGTTTTGCGCTGGTGGCGTGGGCGACCGGCAACATGAACTTTGCCAGCTATTTACACATACCGTATCTGCGACATGCAGGGGAACTGGTCATTGTCTGCACCGCGATAGTCGGGGCAGGGCTGGGATTCCTGTGGTTTAACACCTATCCGGCACAGGTCTTTATGGGCGATGTTGGTTCGCTGGCGTTAGGCGGCGCGTTGGGCATTATCGCCGTACTGCTGCGTCAGGAATTCCTGCTGGTGATTATGGGCGGCGTGTTTGTCGTCGAAACCCTGTCGGTTATTTTGCAAGTCGGCTCCTTTAAACTGCGCGGGCAACGTATTTTCCGCATGGCGCCGATTCATCACCACTATGAACTGAAAGGCTGGCCGGAACCGCGCGTCATTGTGCGTTTCTGGATTATTTCGCTGATGCTGGTCCTGATTGGTCTGGCAACGCTGAAGGTACGTTAATCATGGCTGATTACCTGGGTAAAAATGTCGTCATTATCGGCCTGGGCCTCACCGGGCTTTCTTGCGTGGACTTTTTCCTTGCTCGCGGCGTGACGCCGCGCGTAATGGATACGCGTATGACACCGCCTGGCCTGGATAAATTACCCGAAGCGGTGGAGCGTCATACTGGCGGTCTCAATGATGAATGGCTGATGGCGGCAGATCTGATTGTCGCCAGCCCCGGTATTGCGCTGGCGCATCCTTCCTTAAGCGCCGCTGCCAATGCCGGAATTGAAATTGTTGGCGATATCGAACTGTTCTGCCGCGAAGCACAAGCGCCTGTCGTGGCGATCACCGGTTCTAACGGCAAAAGCACTGTCACCACCTTAGTGGGGGAAATGGCGAAAGCAGCAGGCGTTAACGTTGGCGTGGGTGGCAACATTGGCCTGCCAGCATTGATGCTGCTGGATGCTGAGTGCGAGCTGTACGTGCTGGAACTGTCAAGCTTCCAGCTGGAAACGACATCCAGCTTACAGGCGGTGGCGGCGACGATTCTGAACGTGACTGAAGATCATATGGATCGCTATCCATTTGGTTTACAGCAGTATCGTGCGGCAAAACTGCGTATTTACGAAAACGCAAAAGTTTGCGTGGTTAATGCCGATGATGCCTTAACGATGCCGATTCGCGGTGCGGATGAACGTTGCGTCAGCTTCGGCGTCAATATGGGTGACTATCACCTGAATCATCAGCAGGGTGAAACCTGGCTGCGGGTGAAAGGCGAGAAAGTGTTGAATGTGAAAGAGATGAAGCTTTCCGGGCAGCATAACTACACCAATGCGCTGGCAGCACTGGCGCTGGCTGATGCCGCAGGTTTACCGCGTGCCAGCAGCCTGAAAGCGTTAACCACGTTTACCGGTCTGCCGCATCGCTTTGAAGTGGTGCTGGAGCATAACGGTGTGCGCTGGATTAACGATTCGAAAGCGACCAACGTCGGCAGTACCGAAGCGGCGCTGAATGGCCTGCACGTAGATGGCACGCTGCATTTGTTGCTGGGCGGCGATGGTAAATCGGCAGACTTCAGCCCACTGGCGCGCTATCTGAATGGCGATAACGTGCGTCTGTATTGTTTCGGTCGTGATGGCGCACAGTTGGCGGCGTTACGCCCGGAAGTGGCAGAGCAAACCGAAACTATGGAACAGGCGATGCGCTTGCTGACTCCGCGTGTTCAGCCGGGAGATATGGTTCTGCTCTCCCCGGCATGTGCCAGCCTTGATCAGTTCAAGAACTTTGAACAACGAGGCAATGAGTTTGCCCGTCTGGCGAAGGAGTTAGGTTGATGCGTTTATCTCTCCCTCGCCTGAAAATGCCGCGCCTGCCGGGATTCAGTATCCTGGTCTGGATCTCCACGGCGCTAAAGGGCTGGGTGATGGGCTCGCGGGAAAAAGATACCGACAGCCTGATCATGTACGATCGCACCTTGCTGTGGCTGACCTTCGGCCTCGCGGCGATTGGCTTTATCATGGTGACCTCGGCGTCAATGCCCATAGGGCAACGCTTAACCAACGATCCGTTCTTCTTCGCGAAGCGTGATGGCGTCTATCTGATTCTGGCGTTCATTCTGGCGATCATTACGCTGCGTCTGCCGATGGAGTTCTGGCAACGCTACAGTGCCACGATGCTGCTCGGATCAATCATCCTGTTGATGATCGTGCTGGTGGTGGGTAGCTCGGTTAAAGGGGCATCGCGTTGGATCGATCTTGGCTTGCTGCGTATCCAGCCAGCCGAACTGACCAAGCTGTCGCTGTTTTGCTATATCGCCAACTATCTGGTGCGCAAAGGCGATGAAGTGCGTAACAACCTGCGCGGCTTCCTGAAACCGATGGGCGTGATTCTGGTGTTGGCCGTGTTGCTGCTGGCGCAGCCTGACCTTGGTACGGTGGTGGTGTTGTTTGTGACTACGCTGGCGATGCTGTTCCTGGCTGGGGCGAAGTTGTGGCAGTTCATCGCCATTATTGGCATGGGGATTTCAGCGGTTGTGTTGCTGATCCTCGCCGAACCGTACCGTATTCGTCGTGTTACCGCATTCTGGAACCCGTGGGAAGATCCTTTCGGCAGCGGCTATCAGCTGACGCAATCGTTGATGGCGTTTGGTCGCGGTGAACTGTGGGGGCAAGGTTTAGGTAACTCGGTACAAAAACTGGAGTATCTGCCGGAAGCGCACACTGACTTTATTTTCGCCATTATCGGCGAAGAACTGGGGTATATCGGTGTGGTGCTGGCGCTTTTAATGGTATTCTTCGTCGCTTTTCGCGCGATGTCGATTGGTCGTAAAGCGTTAGAAATTGACCATCGTTTTTCCGGTTTTCTCGCCTGTTCAATTGGCATCTGGTTTAGTTTCCAGGCGCTGGTTAACGTAGGCGCTGCGGCGGGGATGTTACCGACCAAAGGTTTGACATTGCCGCTCATCAGTTACGGTGGTTCGAGCTTACTGATTATGTCGACAGCCATCATGATGCTGTTGCGTATTGATTATGAAACGCGTCTGGAGAAAGCGCAGGCGTTTGTACGAGGTTCACGATGAGTGGTCAAGGGAAGCGATTAATGGTGATGGCAGGCGGTACTGGCGGACATGTGTTCCCGGGGCTTGCGGTTGCGCATCATTTAATGACCCAGGGGTGGCAAGTTCGCTGGCTGGGTACTGCCGATCGTATGGAAGCGGACTTAGTGCCGAAGCACGGTATCGAGATCGACTTTATTCGTATCTCTGGTTTGCGCGGCAAGGGTATTAAAGCGTTACTCGCAGCTCCGTTGCGTATCTTTAACGCCTGGCGTCAGGCGCGGGTGATTATGAAAGCGTATAAACCTGACGTGGTGCTCGGTATGGGCGGCTACGTTTCAGGCCCAGGAGGTCTGGCAGCGTGGTCGTTAGGCATTCCGGTCGTACTTCATGAACAAAACGGTATTGCGGGCTTAACCAATAAATGGCTGGCGAAGATTGCGACCAAAGTGATGCAGGCGTTTCCAGGCGCTTTCCCTAATGCGGAAGTGGTGGGTAATCCTGTTCGTACCGATGTGCTGGCGCTGCCGTTGCCGCAGCAACGTCTGGCTGGACGTGAAGGTCCGGTTCGTGTGTTGGTAGTGGGTGGTTCTCAGGGCGCGCGCATTCTTAACCAGACAATGCCGCTGGTTGCAGCAAAGCTGGGCGATTCAGTCACTATCTGGCATCAGAGTGGCAAAGGTTCGCAACAATCAGTTGAACAGGCGTATGCCGAAGCGGGGCAACCGCAGCATAAAGTGACGGAATTTATTGATGATATGGCAGCGGCGTATGCGTGGGCGGATGTCGTCGTTTGCCGCTCCGGTGCGTTGACGGTGAGTGAAATCGCTGCGGCGGGGTTACCAGCATTGTTTGTGCCGTTTCAGCATAAAGACCGCCAGCAATACTGGAATGCGTTACCGCTGGAAAAAGCGGGCGCAGCCAAAATTATCGAGCAGCCACAGCTTACCGTGGATGCTGTCGCCAACACCCTGGCCGGGTGGTCGCGAGAAACCTTATTAACCATGGCAGAACGCGCCCGTGCTGCATCCATACCGGATGCCACCGAGCGAGTGGCAAATGAAGTGAGCCGGGCTGCCCGGGCGTAATTGTGGCGATGCCTTTTGCATCGCATGAATTTGAGAAGTTAATGGCGTAAAGAATGAATACACAACAATTGGCAAAACTGCGTTACATCGTGCCCGAAATGCGTCGCGTTCGGCACATTCACTTTGTCGGCATCGGTGGTGCCGGTATGGGCGGTATTGCCGAAGTTCTGGCCAATGAAGGGTATCAGATCAGTGGTTCAGATTTAGCGCCAAATCCGGTCACGCAGCAGTTAATGAATCTGGGGGCGACGATTTACTTCAACCATCGCCCGGAAAACGTGCGCGACGCCAGCGTGGTCGTTGTTTCCAGTGCAATTTCTGCCGACAACCCTGAGATTGTTGCCGCTCATGAAGCGCGTATTCCGGTGATCCGTCGCGCGGAAATGCTGGCTGAGTTAATGCGTTTTCGTCATGGCATCGCCATTGCCGGAACGCATGGCAAAACGACAACCACCGCGATGGTTTCCAGCATCTATGCGGAAGCGGGTCTCGATCCAACTTTCGTTAACGGTGGGCTGGTAAAAGCTGCTGGCGTTCATGCGCGCTTAGGTCATGGTCGCTATTTGATTGCCGAAGCAGATGAGAGCGATGCATCGTTCCTGCATCTGCAACCCATGGTGGCGATTGTCACCAATATCGAAGCCGACCATATGGATACCTACCAGGGCGACTTTGAGAATTTAAAACAGACCTTTATTAATTTTCTGCACAACCTGCCGTTTTACGGTCGTGCGGTAATGTGTGTTGACGATCCGGTGATCCGCGAATTGTTACCGCGCGTGGGGCGTCAGATCACGACTTACGGCTTCAGCGAAGATGCCGATGTGCGTGTAGAAGATTACCAGCAGATTGGCCCGCAGGGGCATTTTACGCTGCTGCGCCAGGACAAAGAGCCGATGCGCGTTACCCTGAACGCGCCTGGTCGTCATAATGCGCTGAACGCGGCGGCTGCGGTTGCGGTTGCTACGGAAGAGGGGATTGACGACGATGCTATTCTGCGTGCGCTGGAGAGCTTCCAGGGAACCGGTCGTCGCTTCGATTTCCTCGGTGAATTCCCGCTGGAGCCGGTCAACGGTAAAAGCGGTACAGCAATGCTGGTTGATGACTACGGTCACCATCCGACAGAAGTGGACGCCACCATAAAGGCGGCTCGTGCAGGCTGGCCGGATAAAAACCTGGTAATGCTGTTTCAGCCGCACCGTTTTACCCGTACTCGCGACCTGTATGACGATTTCGCCAATGTACTGACTCAGGTTGATACCCTGTTGATGCTGGAAGTTTATCCGGCAGGTGAAGCACCGATTCCGGGAGCGGATAGCCGTTCGCTGTGCCGCACGATTCGTGGACGTGGGAAAATTGATCCTATTCTGGTGCCAGATCCGGCGCAGGTAGCCGAGATGTTAGCACCAGTATTAACCGGTAACGACCTGATTCTCGTGCAGGGTGCGGGTAATATTGGAAAAATTGCCCGTTCTTTAGCTGAAATCAAACTGAAGCCGCAAACTCCGGAGGAAGAACAACATGACTGATAAAATCGCGGTTCTGTTGGGCGGGACCTCCGCAGAGCGGGAAGTTTCTCTGAATTCTGGCGCTGCTGTGTTAGCCGGGCTGCGCGAAGGCGGCGTCGATGCACATCCTGTTGACCCTAAAGAAGTTGACGTGACGCAACTGAAATCGATGGGATTTCAGAAAGTATTTATCGCTCTGCACGGGCGCGGCGGTGAAGACGGCACATTGCAGGGGATGCTTGAGCTGATGGGACTGCCTTATACCGGCAGCGGAGTGATGGCATCTGCGCTTTCAATGGATAAACTACGCAGCAAACTGCTGTGGCAAGGTGCCGGTTTACCGGTCGCTCCGTGGGTGGCGTTAACCCGCGCAGAGTTTGAAAAAGGCCTTAACGATAAGCAGTTAGCCGAAATTTCTGCCCTGGGTTTACCATTAATCGTTAAGCCGAGCCGCGAAGGTTCCAGCGTGGGAATGTCAAAAGTAGTAGCAGAAAATGCTCTACAAGATGCATTAAGATTGGCATTTCAGCACGATGAAGAAGTATTGATTGAAAAATGGTTAAGTGGGCCGGAGTTCACGGTTGCGATACTCGGTGAAGAAATTTTACCGTCAATACGTATTCAATCCGCCGGAACCTTCTATGATTATGAGGCGAAGTATCTCTCTGATGAGACACAGTATTTCTGCCCCGCAGGTTTAGAAGCGGCACAAGAGGCCAATTTGCAGGCATTAGTGCTGAAAGCATGGACGACGTTAGGTTGCAAAGGATGGGGGCGTATTGACGTCATGCTGGACAGCGATGGACAGTTTTATCTGCTGGAAGCCAATACCTCTCCGGGTATGACCAGCCACAGTCTGGTGCCGATGGTGGCACGTCAGGCAGGCTTAAGCTTCTCGCAGTTGGTAGTACGAATTCTGGAACTGGCGGACTAATATGTCGCAGGCTGCTCTGAACACGCGAAACAGTGAAGAAGAAATTTCTTCTCACCGCAATAATGGAACGCGTCTGGCGGGGATACTTTTCCTGCTGACGGTTTTAACGACTGTGTTGGTGAGCGGCTGGGTCGTGTTGGGCTGGATGGAAGATGCGCAACGCCTGCCGCTCTCAAAGCTGGTGTTGACCGGTGAACGGCATTACACGCGTAATGACGATATCCGGCAGTCGATCCTGGCATTGGGTGAGCCGGGTACTTTTATGACTCAGGATGTCAACATCATCCAGACGCAAATTGAACAACGCCTGCCGTGGATTAAGCAGGTGAGCGTCAGAAAGCAGTGGCCTGATGAATTGAAGATTCATCTGGTTGAATATGTGCCGATTGCGCGGTGGAATGATCAACATATGGTAGACGCCGAAGGAAACACCTTCAGCGTGCCGCCAGATCGCACCAGCAAGCAGGTGCTCCCGATGTTGTATGGCCCGGAAGGCAGCGCCAATGAAGTGTTGCAGGGTTATCGCGAAATGGGGCAAATGCTGGCAAAGGACAGATTTACTCTGAAGGAAGCGGCAATGACCGCGCGGCGTTCCTGGCAGTTGACGCTGAATAACGATATTAAGCTCAACCTTGGCCGGGGCGATACGATGAAACGTTTGGCTCGCTTTGTAGAACTTTATCCGGTTTTACAGCAGCAGGCGCAAACCGATGGCAAACGGATTAGCTACGTTGATTTGCGTTATGACTCTGGAGCGGCAGTAGGCTGGGCGCCCTTGCCGCCGGAGGAATCTACTCAGCAACAAAATCAGGCACAGGCAGAACAACAATGATCAAGGCGACGGACAGAAAACTGGTAGTAGGACTGGAGATCGGCACCGCGAAGGTTGCCGCTTTAGTAGGGGAAGTTCTGCCCGACGGTATGGTCAATATCATTGGTGTGGGCAGCTGCCCGTCACGTGGTATGGATAAAGGCGGGGTTAACGACCTCGAATCTGTGGTCAAATGCGTACAACGCGCTATTGACCAGGCAGAATTGATGGCTGATTGCCAGATCTCTTCGGTATACCTGGCGCTTTCTGGTAAGCACATCAGCTGCCAGAATGAAATTGGTATGGTGCCCATTTCTGAAGAAGAAGTGACGCAAGAAGATGTGGAAAACGTCGTCCATACCGCGAAATCGGTGCGTGTGCGCGATGAGCATCGTGTGCTGCATGTGATCCCGCAAGAGTATGCCATTGACTATCAGGAAGGGATCAAAAATCCGGTAGGACTTTCGGGCGTGCGAATGCAGGCAAAAGTGCACCTGATCACATGTCACAACGATATGGCGAAAAACATCGTCAAAGCGGTTGAACGTTGTGGGCTGAAAGTTGACCAACTGATATTTGCCGGACTGGCATCAAGTTATTCGGTATTGACGGAAGACGAACGTGAATTGGGAGTCTGCGTCGTCGATATCGGTGGTGGTACAATGGATATCGCCGTTTATACCGGTGGGGCATTGCGCCACACCAAGGTAATTCCTTATGCTGGCAATGTGGTGACCAGCGACATTGCCTATGCCTTTGGCACGCCGCCAAGCGACGCCGAAGCGATTAAAGTTCGCCATGGCTGCGCGTTGGGTTCCATCGTCGGTAAAGATGAGAGCGTGGAAGTGCCGAGCGTAGGTGGGCGACCACCGCGTAGTTTGCAACGTCAGACGCTGGCGGAGGTGATTGAGCCACGGTATACCGAGTTGCTCAACCTGGTCAACGAAGAGATATTGCAGCTGCAGGAAAAGCTTCGCCAACAAGGCGTGAAACATCACCTGGCGGCGGGCATTGTATTAACCGGTGGCGCGGCGCAGATCGAAGGACTTGCCGCCTGCGCTCAGCGCGTGTTTCATACGCAGGTGCGTATTGGCGCGCCGCTGAATATCACCGGTTTAACTGATTATGCTCAGGAGCCGTATTACTCGACGGCTGTGGGATTGCTTCACTACGGGAAAGAGTCACATCTTAACGGTGAAGCGGAAGTAGAAAAACGTGTTACAGCATCAGTTGGCTCGTGGATCAAGCGACTCAATAGTTGGCTGCGAAAAGAGTTTTAATTTTTATGAGGTCGACGGTGATTACGGCCTCAGGCGACAGGCACATATCGGAGAGAAACTATGTTTGAACCAATGGAACTTACCAACGACGCGGTGATTAAAGTCATCGGCGTCGGCGGCGGCGGCGGTAATGCTGTTGAGCACATGGTGCGTGAGCGCATTGAAGGTGTTGAATTTTTCGCGGTAAATACCGATGCACAGGCGCTGCGTAAAACGGCGGTTGGGCAGACGATTCAGATCGGTAGTGGTATCACCAAAGGACTGGGAGCTGGCGCTAATCCAGAAGTTGGCCGTAATGCGGCTGATGAGGATCGCGATGCACTGCGTGCGGCGCTGGAAGGTGCAGACATGGTATTTATTGCAGCAGGTATGGGTGGTGGTACTGGTACAGGTGCTGCGCCGGTCGTTGCTGAAGTGGCAAAAGATTTGGGTATCCTGACCGTTGCTGTCGTGACTAAGCCTTTCAACTTTGAAGGCAAGAAGCGTATGGCCTTCGCGGAGCAGGGGATCACTGAATTGTCCAAGCATGTGGACTCATTGATCACCATCCCGAACGACAAACTGCTGAAAGTGCTGGGGCGCGGTATCTCCCTGCTTGATGCGTTTGGCGCCGCGAACGATGTGCTGAAAGGCGCAGTTCAGGGTATCGCCGAACTGATTACTCGTCCGGGTCTGATGAACGTGGACTTTGCAGACGTACGTACCGTGATGTCTGAAATGGGCTACGCAATGATGGGTTCTGGCGTGGCGAGCGGTGAAGATCGTGCGGAAGAAGCGGCTGAAATGGCTATCTCTTCTCCGCTGCTGGAAGATATCGACCTGTCTGGTGCGCGCGGCGTGCTGGTTAACATCACGGCGGGCTTCGACCTGCGTCTGGATGAGTTCGAAACCGTAGGTAACACCATCCGTGCATTTGCTTCGGATAACGCAACTGTGGTTATCGGTACTTCTCTTGACCCGGATATGAACGACGAACTGCGTGTAACCGTGGTTGCAACAGGTATCGGCATGGACAAACGTCCTGAAATCACTCTGGTGACCAATAAACAAGTTCAGCAGCCAGTGATGGATCGTTACCAGCAGCATGGTATGGCACCGCTGACGCAAGAGCAGAAACCGGTAGCTAAAGTGGTGAACGACAATACGCCGCAAACCGCGAAAGAGCCGGATTATCTGGATATCCCTGCTTTCCTGCGTAAGCAAGCTGACTAAGATTAAGCTGGAATTTGGGTTACCAGGCTCTTTGTGCTAAACTGGCCTGCCGAATGTATAGTACACTTCGGTTGGATAGGTAATTTGGCGAGATAATACGATGATCAAACAAAGGACACTTAAACGTATCGTTCAGGCGACGGGTGTCGGTTTACATACCGGCAAGAAAGTCACTCTGACGTTACGCCCTGCGCCGGCCAACACCGGGGTCATCTATCGTCGCACCGACTTGAATCCACCGGTAGATTTTCCGGCCGATGCCAAATCTGTGCGTGATACCATGCTCTGTACGTGTCTGGTCAACGAGCATGATGTACGGATTTCAACCGTTGAGCACCTGAATGCTGCGCTCGCGGGCTTAGGCATCGATAACATCGTTATCGAAGTTAACGCACCGGAAATCCCGATCATGGACGGTAGTGCCGCTCCGTTTGTTTACCTGCTGCTTGATGCTGGTATCGACGAGCTGAACTGCGCCAAGAAATTTGTTCGCATCAAAGAGACTGTTCGTGTCGAAGATGGCGATAAGTGGGCTGAATTTAAGCCGTACAATGGTTTTTCGCTGGATTTCACCATCGATTTCAACCATCCGGCTATCGATTCCAGCAATCAACGTTATGCGATGAACTTCTCTGCTGATGCATTTATGCGCCAGATCAGCCGTGCGCGTACGTTCGGTTTCATGCGTGATATCGAATACCTGCAGTCTCGTGGTTTGTGCCTGGGCGGCAGTTTCGATTGTGCCATCGTTGTTGACGATTATCGCGTACTGAACGAAGACGGCCTGCGTTTTGAAGACGAATTTGTGCGTCACAAAATGCTCGACGCGATCGGTGACTTGTTCATGTGCGGTCACAACATTATTGGTGCATTTACCGCTTATAAATCCGGTCATGCACTGAATAACAAATTGTTGCAGGCTGTCCTGGCAAAACAGGAAGCCTGGGAATATGTGACCTTCCAGGACGACGCAGAACTGCCGTTGGCCTTCAAAGCGCCTTCAGCAGTACTGGCATAACGACATTTATACTGTCGTATAAAATTCGACTGGCAAATCTGGCACTCTCTCCGGCCAGGTGAACCAGTCGTTTTTTTTTTGAATTTTATAAGAGCGATAAGAAACGGTGCGAACGCTGTTTTCTTAAGCACTTTTACGCACAACTCATCTTCATTCCTGCTGTGGACTTCGGGCTTTAATGATAAGATTTGTGCGCTAAATACGTTTGAATACGATCGGGATGGCAATAACGTGAGTGGAATACTGACGCGCTGGCGACAGTTTGGTAAACGCTACTTCTGGCCGCATCTCTTATTAGGGATGGTCGCGGCGAGTTTAGGTTTGCCTGCGCTCAGCAATGCCGCCGAGCCGAACGCGCCCGCAAAAGCGACAACTCGCAACCACGAGCCTTCCGCCAAAGTTAACTTTAGCCAGTTGGCTTTGCTGGAAGCGAACACGCGCCGCCCGAACTCAAACTATTCCGTTGATTACTGGCATCAGCACGCAATTCGCACGGTAATCCGTCATCTTTCCTTTGCAATGGCGCCGCAAACGCTGCCTGTTGCCGAAGAATCTCTGCCTCTTCAGGCGCAACATCTTGCTTTACTGGATACGCTCAGCGCGCTGCTGACTCAGGAAGGCACGCCGTCTGAAAATGATTATCGCATTGATTATGCGCATTTTACCCCGCAAACAACATTTAGCACGCCCGTCTGGATAAGCCTGGCGCAAGGCATCCGTGCAGGCCCTCAACGCTTCAGCTAACAACAATAAACCTTTACTTCATTTTATTAACTCCGCAACGCGGGGCGTTTGAGATTTTATTATGCTAATCAAATTATTAACTAAAGTTTTCGGTAGTCGTAACGATCGTACCCTGCGCCGGATGCGCAAAGTCGTCAATGTCATCAATGCCATGGAACCGGAGATGGAAAAACTCTCCGACGAAGAGTTGAAGGGAAAAACCGCAGAGTTTCGCGCGCGCCTGGAAAAAGGCGAAGTGCTGGAAAATCTGATCCCGGAAGCCTTCGCAGTCGTGCGTGAAGCAAGTAAGCGCGTCTTTGGTATGCGTCACTTCGATGTACAGTTGCTCGGCGGTATGGTTCTTAATGAACGTTGCATCGCGGAAATGCGTACTGGTGAAGGTAAAACCCTGACCGCAACGCTGCCTGCTTACCTGAACGCATTAACCGGTAAAGGTGTGCACGTTGTTACCGTCAACGACTATCTGGCGCAACGTGACGCTGAAAACAACCGTCCGCTGTTTGAATTCCTCGGCCTGACTGTCGGCGTCAACCTGCCGGGAATGCCTGCGCCGGCAAAGCGTGAAGCCTATGCGGCTGACATCACTTACGGTACGAACAACGAATACGGCTTCGACTACCTGCGCGACAACATGGCATTCAGCCCTGAAGAACGTGTACAGCGTAAACTGCACTATGCGCTGGTGGACGAAGTGGACTCCATCCTGATCGATGAAGCACGTACGCCGCTGATCATTTCCGGCCCGGCTGAAGACAGCTCGGAAATGTATAAGCGAGTGAACAAAATCATTCCGCACCTGATCCGTCAGGAAAAAGAAGACTCCGAAACCTTCCAGGGCGAAGGCCACTTCTCGGTTGATGAAAAATCTCGCCAGGTGAACCTGACCGAACGTGGTCTGGTGCTGATTGAAGAACTGCTGGTGAAAGAAGGCATCATGGCGGAAGGTGAGTCACTGTACTCTCCGGCCAACATCATGCTGATGCACCACGTAACGGCGGCGCTGCGCGCTCATGCACTGTTTACCCGTGACGTCGATTACATCGTTAAAGATGGCGAAGTTATCATCGTTGACGAACACACCGGTCGTACCATGCAGGGACGTCGCTGGTCCGATGGCCTGCACCAGGCCGTTGAAGCCAAAGAAGGTGTGCAGATCCAGAACGAAAACCAGACGCTGGCTTCTATCACCTTCCAGAACTACTTCCGTCTGTATGAAAAACTGGCGGGGATGACCGGTACTGCTGATACCGAAGCATTCGAATTCAGCTCCATCTACAAGCTGGATACCGTCGTTGTTCCGACCAACCGTCCAATGATTCGTAAAGATCTGCCGGACCTGGTCTACATGACTGAAGCGGAAAAAATTCAGGCGATCATTGAAGATATCAAAGAACGTACCGCGAAAGGCCAGCCGGTGCTGGTGGGTACTATTTCCATTGAAAAATCGGAGCTGGTGTCAAACGAGCTGACTAAAGCCGGTATCAAACATAACGTCCTGAACGCCAAATTCCACGCCAACGAGGCGGCGATTGTTGCTCAGGCAGGTTATCCGGCAGCGGTGACTATCGCGACCAACATGGCGGGTCGTGGTACTGACATTGTGCTCGGTGGTAGCTGGCAGGCAGAAGTTGCCGCGCTGGAAAACCCGACCGCAGAGCAAATTGAAAAAATCAAAGCCGACTGGCAGGTGCGTCACGACGCAGTACTGGCGGCAGGTGGTCTGCATATCATCGGCACCGAACGTCACGAATCTCGTCGTATCGATAACCAGCTGCGCGGTCGTTCTGGTCGTCAGGGGGATGCCGGTTCTTCCCGTTTCTACCTGTCGATGGAAGATGCGCTGATGCGTATTTTCGCCTCTGATCGCGTTTCCGGCATGATGCGTAAACTCGGGATGAAACCAGGCGAAGCCATTGAGCACCCGTGGGTGACCAAAGCGATTGCTAACGCCCAGCGTAAAGTTGAAAGCCGTAACTTCGATATTCGTAAGCAACTGCTGGAATATGATGACGTGGCTAACGACCAGCGTCGCGCCATTTACTCCCAGCGTAACGAACTGCTGGATGTCAGCGATGTGAGCGAAACCATCAACAGCATTCGTGAAGATGTGTTCAAAGCGACCATCGATGCCTACATTCCGCCACAGTCACTGGAAGAAATGTGGGATATTCCGGGTCTGCAGGAACGTCTGAAAAACGATTTCGACCTCGATTTGCCGATTGCCGAGTGGCTGGACAAAGAGCCTGAACTGCATGAAGAGACGCTGCGTGAACGTATTCTGACGCAATCCATTGAAGTGTATCAGCGTAAAGAAGAAGTGGTTGGCGCTGAGATGATGCGTCACTTCGAGAAAGGCGTGATGTTGCAAACGCTCGACTCCCTGTGGAAAGAGCACCTGGCGGCGATGGATTATCTGCGTCAGGGTATCCACCTGCGTGGCTATGCGCAGAAAGATCCGAAGCAGGAATACAAACGTGAATCGTTCTCCATGTTTGCAGCGATGCTGGAATCGCTGAAATATGAAGTTATCAGCACGCTGAGCAAAGTCCAGGTGCGTATGCCGGAAGAAGTTGAAGAGCTGGAACAACAGCGTCGTATGGAAGCCGAGCGTTTAGCGCAAATGCAGCAGCTGAGCCATCAGGATGACGACTCTGCAGCCGCAGCTGCGCTGGCGGCGCAAACTGGCGAGCGCAAAGTAGGACGTAACGATCCTTGCCCGTGCGGTTCTGGTAAAAAATATAAGCAGTGCCATGGTCGCCTGCAATAAAAGCTAACAGTTGACATAAAAGGCGCAGGATTCTGCGCCTTTTTTATAGGTTTAAGACAATGAAAAAGCTGCAAATTGCGGTGGGTATCATTCGCAATAAAAACAACGAAATTTTTATTACTCGTCGTGCCGCAGATGCGCACATGGCGAATAAGCTGGAGTTTCCTGGCGGTAAAATTGAAATGGGCGAAACACCGGAACAAGCGGTGGTGCGTGAACTTCAGGAAGAAGTCGGGATTACCCCACAACATTTTTCGCTATTTGAAAAACTGGAATATGAATTCCCGGACAGGCATATCACTCTGTGGTTCTGGCTGGTCGAAGGTTGGGAAGGGGAGCCGTGGGGTAAAGAAGGGCAACCCGGTGAGTGGATGTCGCTAGTCGGTCTTAATGCCGATGATTTTCCTCCAGCCAATGAACCGGTAATTGCGAAGCTTAAGCGTCTGTAGGTCGGATAAGGCGTCACGCCGCATCCGACATTTGCACAAGATGCCTGATGCGACGCTGGCGCGTCTTATCAGGCCTACGTGCGGCATCAGACAAAATGTTACTGCTTTGGCTCTTCGCTCCAGTCATCACTCTCAGAAAGATCGCCGCTGCTGGGGATTCGTTTTTCTTCAGCAGCCCATTCTCCGAGGTCGATCAACTGACAACGTTTGCAACAAAATGGCCGAAACGGGCTGATTTCACCCCACACCACAGTTTTCCCGCAGGTTGGGCAATTCACCGTAATAGTTTCTGACATCGTAACTCCTTAGCAGCAAGCCAGTTCAAAATCCAGGCGCTCTGGCACCAGACCATTTTCACTGTCCAGCGGCATAAAACGAATCGCAAAACGGCTTTTATGACCGGAAATTTGCGGATAAAGCTGTGAATCAAGCGCCAGATTCAGCCGCAGCAGATCAGCGTCTTCGCCATTATCCTGATAAAAACCGTTCAGGCTGGTTTGTTTACGAAAAGGAGCCGACTGGCGAATCAGATCCAGCACCATGGTAAGTGCCTGGGTGAGCGGGTCCAGGCTGGCAATCCAGGTTTCTACCTGGCTGTCACGCTGTGACTGTGGTAAATGTAGCCAAATATGCAAAGTGGGCAAATCAAAGCTACAACAGCCGCCAGGTATGCTCAGACGCTGACGCACTAAGGCAATCAGCCTGTCTTCACGCAGAAATTGCCCGATACGCGGCGCAGAAATCAACACGCTACCCGCTGCTTTTAACTGCTGAATTAATGCTTCAATACGGCTCTGATCAACGCCTGGCACGCCAATCCAGGTCTGGAGTTTACGTTGCTGGCGGTCAAGCTCTTTCAATAGCTCAGTGCGCACTTCTCCGCGCTCGAAAACATCCAGCAATTCACTGACATTACGGAAGAAATGCAGAGCGCCAGCGTAGTCAACGATGGGTAAATTTACGGTGAGTTGTTGAATTAAAAACTCAATGCGCAGCCATGTACGCATTTTTTCATTTAGTGGATGTTCAAAAAGGACCTGGGTCTGCATTACGGTTTTTCCTGTGAGACAAACTGCGACGCAAGCTGCAAATAGTGTGCGTGCAGGCGGGCAACATCCGATGCAATAGCATCCGGTGCGCCGTTATTATCAATGACGTCATCTGCCACGGCAAGACGGGCTTCGCGCGTTGCCTGGGCAGCAAGAATTTGTTCGACATGCTCGCGAGTAACATCATCGCGCTGCATGGTACGCTTAAGTTGCGTTTCTGGGCTGACATCCACCACCAGCACACGATTCGCTTTTTTATACAGTGAGTTTTCTACCAGCAATGGCACAACCCACAGTATATAGGGGGAAGTTGCCTGCTGGATCTGACGTTGCGTCTCCTGCTGAATCAGCGGATGCATCAGGGCGTTAAGCCAGTTTTTCTCTTCCGGGTTGGCGAAGATCCGCTCGCGCAAGACCCGGCGCTGCAATGAGCCATCAGCAGCAATCATGTCAGCGCCAAAGTGTTCAGCAATGGCACGTAGCGCAGGTGCACCTGGTTCAACCACCTGACGCGCAATAATATCGGCATCAATGACGTTAATTCCGAGGTCTGCAAACGCATTTGCAACGGTACTCTTGCCACTGCCAATGCCTCCCGTTAAGGCAACTATATACCTCATAATTTATATTCCCGGGAATTCATCATGATTATCAAAATGTTAAAAATGAGCGTACAAAAGCGAAATTGATGGAACATTCGCTCATTATTTACCAGGTAAATTTATGGGATTGTAGCGTAAAAAAAGACAATTTCGCAGTCTTGCGCCACATCGATTAGTGCGTATGATAGCGTCACTGGAGTTGCGCTCTTATCCTTATAGCCATTAACCCCAGGAATCCGCACATGCGTATTGAAGAAGATCTGAAGTTAGGTTTTAAAGACGTCCTCATCCGTCCTAAACGTTCTACTCTTAAAAGTCGTTCCGATGTTGAACTGGAGCGTCAATTCACCTTCAAACATTCAGGTCAGAGCTGGTCCGGCGTGCCGATTATCGCCGCGAATATGGACACCGTAGGCACTTTTTCCATGGCCTCTGCGCTGGCTTCTTTTGATATTCTTACCGCTGTGCATAAACACTATTCTGTCGAAGAGTGGCAAGCGTTTATCAACAATTCTTCCGGTGATGTGCTGAAACATGTGATGGTTTCTACCGGCACGTCTGATGCGGATTTCGAAAAAACCAAACAAATTCTCGACCTGAACCCGGCATTAAACTTCGTTTGTATTGACGTGGCGAATGGTTATTCCGAACACTTCGTGCAGTTCGTTGCGAAAGCGCGTGAAGCGTGGCCGACCAAAACCATTTGTGCTGGCAACGTAGTGACTGGTGAAATGTGTGAGGAGCTTATCCTCTCCGGTGCCGATATCGTTAAAGTTGGCATTGGCCCAGGTTCTGTCTGTACAACTCGCGTCAAAACAGGCGTCGGTTATCCGCAACTTTCTGCGGTAATCGAATGTGCCGATGCCGCGCACGGTCTGGGCGGGATGATCGTCAGCGATGGTGGCTGCACCACACCGGGCGATGTCGCGAAAGCCTTTGGCGGCGGTGCTGATTTCGTGATGCTCGGCGGTATGCTGGCAGGCCACGAAGAGAGTGGTGGTCGCATTGTAGAAGAGAACGGCGAGAAATTTATGCTGTTCTACGGCATGAGCTCCGAGTCTGCGATGAAACGCCACGTTGGCGGCGTTGCAGAATATCGCGCTGCAGAAGGTAAAACCGTTAAGCTGCCGCTGCGTGGTCCGGTTGAAAATACCGCGCGTGATATTTTAGGCGGTCTGCGTTCAGCTTGTACATACGTTGGGGCTTCACGCCTGAAAGAGCTGACCAAGCGCACCACGTTTATCCGTGTGCAGGAACAAGAAAACCGTATCTTCAATAACCTGTAATCTCCCAATGCTGGCGTGGATCACCACGCCAGCGTTATCCCATCCCACTCATCGCATCGCCTAAATGGAAAATTGGCAGGTACATTGCCACCACTAGCGTACCGATAATTCCTCCTGTAATGACCAGCAACGCCGGTTCCAGTAAGGCTGCAAGATTATCTGCCAGCGCCAGCGTGTTATCCCGATGATGGTGGGCGAGATTCTCCAGCATGAGATCCAGCGAGCCGGATGCCTCTCCTGTTCTCACTAATTGCAAACAGAGTGGGCTAAACTCACCGGCATTTTTTAGCGCCAGCCAGATGGGCTGACCGTTACTGATATCGTGCTGGATTTGTGTCAGAAGTTGCGCCCAGTACGGGCAGCGCATTGTTTCTCTGACGCTCTCAACCCCTTGTAAAAAAGTAATTCCTGCACTTTGTGTCAGCGCCAGAATCGTAAAAATCTGCGTGAGTTTTTGTCCCCGCATCAGGGAACCCATAATCGGGATGCGTAACAGCAATTTCTGCCGCGCGATAAGCCAGGTAGGGCGGCGCATCAGCAACTTATTGGCTATCGCCAGCAGAAAGCCGAACAACACCAGCAACCAGCCCCATTCACTACTAAAGTCTGCCAGCGTCATGATCCCCTGTGTTAGCGCCGGTAGTGGGGTGTTAAAGGTCTTATAGATAGCGGCAAACTCCGGCAGAACAAAATGCAGCATTGCCATAACCACCATGATTGCCATCGCTAAAATGATGATGGGATAACGCAACGCTGATTTCACTTTGTCGGTCAACTGACGTTGGGCTTTTTGCTGGCGCGCCAGTTCAAAGCAGCATTCATCCAGCCTACCGGTCAGTTCACCCGTGCGGATCATCGCCTGATAGAGCGGTGGGAAAACCTCTGACCAGGGTAATAAGGCATTGGAAAAGGCAACGCCCTGTTCGAGATCGTGCGCCAGCGATTGCAGCAATACTTGCCATTGCTTACTGGGATGCTGTTCCGCCAGCAGCGCCAGCCCTTCAGAAAGGGTTAAGCCGGCTTTGAGTAGCGTCGCCAGTTGATGAATGACTTCCGCGCTTTTATCTCCTCGCCACTGTGCAGGATTGATGGCGATTCGCTTCAGACGCAGTGGGGTAACCGTCTGTTGCTGTAGCGCAAAAATCAACAAAGTACGGCTTTCTGCCCATAGCATCCCATCTTGCATATTGCCGTCGCCAGTTATGCCATGCCAGCGCCAGAGTTGCTTACTCGCCATGCGGCATCCCCAATACGCGGATTAACTCTTCAAAGGTGGTTAAGCCTTGCTCCACGGCCAGGCAGCCGTTTTCAAAAAGCGTGCGCATTCCCGCCTGTCGGGCGTGCGTTTCCAGCGATTCAACGTCGGTATTAGCGGAAATAAGCTGACGTATGACCGGTGTTATAGGCAGAACTTCAAACAAGGCCGTGCGACCATAAAAACCGTGGTAGCAGTGTCTACAACCGGGTGCTTGCCAGCGGGGCAGCGGCGATGTCCATACATTGTCGGGAATATGGATGGGTTCCCCTTGCTGCAGGCGACAATGCGGGCAAAGTTTGCGTACCAGCCGCTGGGCTATCACCAGCGTGAGCGCCGATGAAAGCATCCAGCGAGCAACGCCCATTTGCTGTAAACGCACCAGCGTTTCGCAGGTGGAATTAGTGTGTAGCGTGGACAATACCAGATGACCCGTTTGCGCGGCTTTAATGGCGATTTCTGCCGTTTCGCCATCGCGGATCTCTCCGATCATGATGACATCGGGGTCCTGGCGTAATAACGCGCGCAAAACGCCCTGAAAGGTAAGACCGGCACGTGGATGGATTTGCGTCTGGTTTAGCCCGGCGATGGGGATCTCAACCGGATCTTCGACGCTACAAATATTAATATCAGCGGTATTCAGCGTTTGCAGGGCGCTATAAAGCGTGACGGTTTTTCCGCTTCCGGTTGGCCCTGTTACCAGCACCAGTCCTTGTGGTTGCTGTAGGGCATGAGCAAAGTCCGCCAGTTGTAACGGCTGCATTCCCAGCGTGTTGACATCCAGCGCCTGGTTTACCTGCTGTAACAACCGTAATACCACCTTTTCACCGCCCCGACATGGCAAGGTTGCAATACGAAATGAGACGGCGTTCCCTGCCAGTTCGACAGTGAATTGCCCGTCCTGCGGCAGGCGATGTTCCGCAATATCCAGGCTTCCCAGCACTTTTAATCTGGCGGTTAATGCGGCTCCGGCATCCCGTGGAACATCTGGTAAAGGATGCAGCACGCCGTCGATACGCAAGCGGATACGGTAGGCGCTGTTCGCTGGTTCGATATGAATATCAGACGCGCGTTGTTCCAGCGCAGATTGTAACGTTTGGGTCAGCAACTCTGCCTTGAGCTGATGTTTCTCCTGAACGGTTACGGGCAACGTTTGTTGTGAGCGGCTGGCATGGCCTTCCATTTGCTGGCGCGTCCAGCAGGTGATCTCAATGCGTTTAGTGGTGGCAAAATGTAAGGCATCGAGGAATTCATGCGAAGGCGCATCGACTACCGCAACATGAACCACCTCTTCACTGGCATCCAGCAAGACTCCCTGATAACGCAGACACAGGGCGGTGAGCTGTGAAATATTCATTGCCGCTCCTTAGTTTGCGTCATCAAAGCGGAAGACATCTTCGCAGGCTTGCTGCAATGCGCTGTCACTTTGAATATTGCAGTTGCGCGTCCAGCCGGTGACGCCGTTTGCGTTATCCCAACCCGGTGTCATGATGACGTTTAAACCATTAAGACTTTCTTGCCCGGTCAGAGACACCACGCCCTTCGCCACGCTCATGGCAGAGACATAGCGAGTGGTGGTGGGCGAGGGGATACCATTGCTACCGCCGTCACAGGTGTCTAATCCACCATGTTCCAGCGCGCACAATTCTACGGCAGTACGGTAAGGCACAAAGGTTTGTAGCATGTCGGTGAGTGCTGCTTTGCGCAGGTAGTTCTGATAAGCGGGAATGCCGATGGCGCTTAAAATGGCAATGATGCCAATAACCACCATCAGTTCGATAAGTGTAAAACCGCGTTGCTTGTCCATCTGTTTCGCTCCTTGATTTCGTTGGCGCTACTTTGGCAAACGCCATCGGTACAGGCGAGGGGCAAAAAACGAAACGGGAAGGTGGCTTCCGGGGTTTTTTATTACGTTGCAGCGAAAGACAAGAAATTTGCGAGGCGTTACGAAGAAAGTTGGGGAAGGGAAGATTATCCGCCCGCTACGGAGCGGATAAATCTGTCAGGAATTAGCGAAAACGCATTGAGAGATCGAGTGCCTGTACGTGTTTAGTTAGTGCACCGACGGAGATAAAGTCCACGCCCGTTTCGGCAAATTCGCGCAGTGTTTTGTCGGTGACGTTGCCAGACACTTCCAGTAGCGCCTTGCCGTTGGTGCGTTTGACGGCTTCGCGCATCTGCTCTGTTTCGAAGTTATCCAGCATGATGATATCGGCACCTGCTTTCAGGGCTTCATCAAGTTCTTCCAGATTTTCTACTTCGACTTCTACTGGCGCATCAGGGTGCAGCCAGGACGCTTTTTCGACCGCCTGACGCACTGAGCCGGAGGCAATAATATGGTTTTCTTTGATCAGGAAGGCGTCAGAAAGCCCCAGACGGTGATTCGCTCCGCCGCCGCAAAGTACCGCGTATTTCAGAGCCGAACGCAGACCCGGCAAGGTTTTGCGCGTATCCAACAACTGCGTGTTGGTGCCTTCCAGTAATTCGACATAGTGGCGAACCTTACTGGCAACCCCGGAAAGAGTTTGCACAAAATTGAGCGCCGTGCGTTCGCCCGTTAACAGCACGCGGGATGGGCCTTCAAGTTCGAACAAGGGTTGATTGGCGTGGATGATATCGCCATCATCCACATGCCAGATAATGGTGACATCGTCGCCTGCCAGTTGAATAAACACCTCTTCAACCCAGCGTTTGCCGCAAAATACGCCATTTTCGCGGGTGATCACCGTGGCATGAGAGCGAGAATTTTCCGGTAAAAGTTTTGCCGTAATGTCGTTGTTGGCATCAACTGTTCCGCCTAAATCTTCTCGCAGCGCCTGAGCCACCGCGCCGGGGATATCGAGATTAATGCGTTCCAGCAGCTCGTCACGTCGGGTGTCAGGGTTATAGCGGCGAGGCGGCATGTTAAAACTCCAGATAGCTAACGAATCATAAGGTAGAAACATGCTACTCTGAACCGGGTATTAGCACCACATATAAGGAGATCCTGCATGTTGTTAGAACAGGGGTGGCTGGTCGGCGCGCGCCGCGTTCCCTCACCACATTACGATTGCCGCCCGGATGACGAAACCCCCACCCTGCTGGTGGTGCACAATATTAGCCTGCCGCCAGGTGAGTTTGGCGGTCCGTGGATTGATGCATTATTCACCGGAACTATTGATCCGCAGGCACATCCCTTCTTTGCTGAGATCGCCCATTTGCGCGTTTCCGCCCACTGTTTGATTCGCCGTGATGGTGAAATTGTCCAGTATGTTCCTTTCGATAAACGCGCCTGGCACGCGGGGATATCTCAGTATCAAGGTCGCGAACGCTGTAATGATTATTCTATTGGGATTGAGCTGGAAGGCACCGACACGCTGGCTTATACCGATGCTCAGTATCAGCAACTGGCGGCGGTTACGCGGGCGCTGATTCATCGCTATCCAGATATCGCTAATAATATGACGGGGCATTGCGATATTGCGCCGGATCGTAAAACCGATCCTGGTCCTGCATTTGATTGGGCACGGTTTCGTGCGCTGGTCAGCAAGGAGACAACATGACGCTATTCACAACCTTACTGGTGTTAATTTTTGAGCGCCTGTTTAAGTTGGGCGAGCACTGGCAGCTTGATCACCGTCTTGAAGCGTTCTTTCGGCGGGTGAAACATTTTTCGCTGGGGCGCACGTTAGGTATGACCATTATTGCGATGGGGGTGACTTTTTTGCTGTTGCGCGCGTTGCATGGGTTATTGTTCAACGTCCCGACGCTGCTGGTATGGCTGTTGCTTGGTTTACTGTGTATTGGCGCGGGTAAAGTGCGTCTCCACTATCATGCATATCTGGCAGCTGCTTCACGTAACGATAGCCATGCCCGTTCCACAATGGCTGGCGAACTCACTATGATTCACGGCGTCCCAGCAGGCTGCGATGAACGTGAGTTCTTGCGCGAGCTGCAAAATGCACTGCTGTGGATCAATTTCCGTTTTTACCTGGCGCCGCTGTTCTGGTTGATTGTAGGGGGAACCTGGGGGCCAGTTACGCTGATGGGTTATGCGTTTTTGCGTGCATGGCAATACTGGCTGGCGCGTTACCAGACGCCGCATCATCGTTTACAGTCCGGCATTGATGCCGTGCTTCATGTGCTGGATTGGGTGCCGGTTCGCCTTGCGGGCGTGGTATATGCCTTGATCGGTCACGGTGAAAAAGCATTACCTGCCTGGTTTGCTTCGCTGGGTGATTTCCATACTTCGCAATATCAGGTGTTAACGCGTCTGGCGCAGTTCTCTCTGGCGCGTGAACCGCATATCGATAAGGTGGAGACGCCGAAAGCAGCGGTTTCAATGGCGAAGAAAACTTCGTTCGTGGTTGTGGTGGTGATTGCGCTACTGACGATTTACGGAGCGTTGGTGTAAAGATTGTAGCCCTCACCCAGCGCGGGTGAGGGCGTAGAGAGATTAATGCGCTTTTACGGCTTTTGCGGTTTTCTCTTTAAACAGATAGCCGATGCCTAACACGAGCAGCCATACCGGGATCAGGTAAACCGAAATCGCCATTCCCGGCGTCATCAGCATAATCACCAGAACCGCCGCCATAAACAGCAGGCAGATCCAGTTACCCAGCGGATAGAGCAGAGCAGGGAAACGGGTAGCCACACCTTGTGCTTGTTTGGCGCGACGGAATTTCATATGCGCAAGGCTAATCATCGCCCAGTTGATCACTAGTGCAGATACCACCAGCGCCATTAACAGTCCGAATGCGGACTCTGGGGCAAGGTAGTTAATCAGTACGCACAATGCCGTAACCAGCGCAGAGACCAGAATGGTGTTTACCGGTACGCCGCGTTTATCGACGGAAGCGAGCATTTTCGGTGCGTTCCCCTGTTGTGCCAGACCGAACAGCATACGGCTGTTGCAGTAGACGCAACTGTTGTAAACCGAAAGCGCCGCCGTCAACACCACGATATTCAGGGCGTTAGCGACAAAAGTATCGCCCAACTCGTGGAAGATCAGCACAAACGGACTGGTATCGGCGGTAACGCGCGTCCACGGCATCAGGGAGAGCAGAACGGCTAAGGAACCAATGTAGAAAATCAGGATGCGGTAGATAACCTGGTTAGTCGCTTTGGGAATACTTTGCTCCGGGTTATCTGCTTCTGCTGCGGTGATGCCCACCAGTTCCAGACCGCCGAACGAGAACATGATAATCGCCATCATCATCACCAGCCCGGTGAAGCCGTGCGGCAGGAAGCCACCTTGATCCCACAGGTTGCTAACGCTCGCCTGCGGGCCACCGTTGCCGCTGAACAGCAGCCAGCCACCGAAGATGATCATCGCCACCACCGCGATAACTTTGATAATGGCAAACCAGAACTCCATCTCGCCAAACACTTTAACGTTGGTCAGGTTGATGGCATTGATCACCACAAAGAATACGGCGGCCGAAGCCCAGGTGGGGATTTCCGGATACCAGAACTGAATGTATTTGCCGACGGCAGTAAGCTCTGCCATGGCAACTAAAACGTACAGTACCCAGTAGTTCCAGCCAGAGGCGAAACCAGCAAAACTGCCCCAGTATTTATAAGCAAAGTGGCTGAAGGAGCCTGCTACCGGTTCTTCGACCACCATTTCACCTAACTGACGCATGATCAGAAAGGCGATAAAACCGGCAATAGCGTAACCCAGGATAATCCCTGGCCCTGCGGACTGTATTACGGAGGCGCTTCCCAGGAATAGTCCTGTCCCTATCGCGCCACCCAGCGCGATAAGCTGGATATGGCGGTTTTTAAGGCCGCGCTTTAGCTGCTCGCCGTGCTGTTGACCTTCCATCATGAAACCTCGTGCGGTGATTGTTTTTTTGATCTACGCAGTGATGCGTGTGTAAGTTTGCAATTCCGTTTGTTGTATTAATTTGTTTACATCAAAAACGTTTGAATTGTTACAAAGGGACTTCCGTCAGATCAAGAATAATGGTATGCGCCAGTGAATGCACTCGCTTTATGCCAGGTTGAAGATGAGTTGCCTAAAAAGAAATCGTTTGTAAAGGAAAGCCCCGAAACACCCCATCGCAATAAATGAATATAAATTCATTTTAATGGCATTAAAAATCGAAAAATTGGTAAGTGAATCGGTTCAATTTGGATTTTTATAGTTTAATAAACGTTAAAAAAACCATTGCTCACGTAAAGTCTACATTTGTGCATAGTTACAACTTTGAAACGTCATATGTGTCAAGTTGTTAAAATGTGCACAGTTTCATGATTTCAATCAAAACCTGTATGGACATAAGGTGAATACTTTGTTACTTTAGCGTCACAGACATGAAATTGGTAAGACCAATTGACTTCGGCAAGTGGCTTAAGACAGGAACTCATGGCCTACAGCAAAATCCGCCAACCAAAACTCTCCGATGTGATTGAGCAGCAACTGGAGTTTTTGATCCTCGAAGGCACACTTCGTCCGGGCGAAAAACTCCCACCGGAACGCGAACTGGCGAAACAGTTCGACGTCTCCCGTCCCTCCTTGCGTGAGGCGATTCAACGTCTCGAAGCGAAGGGCTTGTTGCTTCGTCGCCAGGGTGGCGGCACTTTTGTCCAGAGCAGCCTCTGGCAAAGTTTCAGCGATCCGCTGGTGGAGCTGCTCTCCGACCATCCTGAATCACAGTATGACTTGCTCGAAACACGCCACGCCCTGGAAGGTATCGCCGCTTATTACGCCGCGCTGCGTAGTACCGATGAAGACAAGGAACGCATCCGTGAACTCCATCACGCCATAGAGCTGGCGCAGCAGTCTGGCGATCTGGACGCGGAATCAAACGCCGTACTCCAGTATCAGATTGCCGTCACCGAAGCGGCCCACAATGTGGTTTTGCTTCATCTGCTAAGGTGTATGGAGCCGATGTTGGCTCAGAATGTCCGTCAGAACTTCGAATTGCTCTATTCGCGTCGCGAGATGCTGCCGCTGGTGAGTAGTCACCGCACCCGCATATTCGAAGCGATTATGGCCGGTAAGCCGGAAGAAGCGCGCGAAGCATCACATCGCCATCTGGCCTTTATCGAAGAAATTTTGCTCGACAGAAGCCGTGAAGAGAGTCGCCGTGAGCGTTCTCTGCGCCGTCTGGAGCAACGAAAGAATTAGTGATTTTTCTGGTGAAAATTAGCCAGAAGATGTTGTAAATCAAGCGCATATAAAAGCGCGGCAACTAAACGTAGAACCTGTCTTATTGAGCTTTCCGGCGAGAGTTCAATGGGACAGGTTCCAGAAAACTCAACGTTATTAGATAGATAAGGAATAACCCATGTCAGAACGTTTCCCAAATGACGTGGATCCGATCGAAACTCGCGACTGGCTCCAGGCGATCGAATCGGTCATCCGTGAAGAAGGTGTTGAGCGTGCTCAGTATCTGATCGACCAACTGCTTGCTGAAGCCCGCAAAGGCGGAGTCAACGTAGCCGCAGGCACCGGCGTCAGCAACTACATCAACACCATCCCCGTTGAAGAACAACCGGAGTATCCGGGTAATCTGGAACTGGAACGCCGTATTCGTTCAGCTATCCGCTGGAACGCCATCATGACGGTTCTGCGTGCATCCAAAAAAGATCTGGAACTGGGCGGCCACATGGCATCCTTCCAGTCTTCCGCAACCATTTATGATGTGTGCTTTAACCACTTCTTCCGTGCACGCAACGAGCAGGATGGCGGCGACCTGGTTTACTTCCAGGGTCACATCTCTCCGGGCGTTTACGCACGTGCTTTCCTGGAAGGTCGTCTGACTCAGGAGCAGCTCGATAACTTCCGTCAGGAAGTTCACGGCAATGGCCTCTCTTCCTATCCGCACCCGAAACTGATGCCGGAATTCTGGCAGTTCCCGACCGTATCTATGGGTCTGGGACCGATTGGTGCTATTTACCAGGCTAAGTTCCTGAAATATCTGGAACACCGTGGCCTGAAAGATACCTCTAAACAAACCGTTTACGCGTTCCTCGGCGACGGTGAAATGGACGAACCGGAATCCAAAGGTGCGATTACCATCGCTACCCGTGAAAAACTGGATAACCTGGTCTTCGTTATCAACTGTAACCTGCAGCGTCTTGACGGCCCGGTCACCGGTAACGGCAAGATCATCAACGAACTGGAAGGCATTTTCGAAGGTGCTGGCTGGAACGTGATCAAAGTGATGTGGGGTAGCCGTTGGGATGAACTGCTGCGTAAAGATACCAGCGGTAAACTGATCCAGCTGATGAACGAAACCGTTGACGGCGACTACCAGACCTTCAAATCGAAAGATGGCGCGTACGTTCGTGAACACTTCTTCGGTAAATATCCTGAAACCGCAGCACTGGTTGCAGACTGGACTGACGAGCAGATCTGGGCACTGAACCGTGGCGGTCACGATCCGAAGAAAATCTACGCTGCATTCAAGAAAGCGCAGGAAACCAAAGGCAAAGCGACTGTAATCCTTGCTCATACCATTAAAGGTTACGGCATGGGAGACGCGGCTGAAGGTAAAAACATCGCGCACCAGGTTAAGAAAATGAACATGGACGGCGTGCGTCACATCCGCGACCGTTTCAATGTGCCGGTGTCTGATGCAGATATCGAAAAACTGCCGTACATCACCTTCCCGGAAGGTTCTGAAGAGCATACCTATCTGCACGCTCAGCGTCAGAAACTGCACGGTTATCTGCCAAGCCGCCAGCCGAACTTCACCGAGAAGCTGGAGCTGCCGAGCCTGCAAGACTTCGGCGCGCTGCTGGAAGAGCAGAGCAAAGAGATCTCTACCACTATCGCTTTCGTTCGTGCCCTGAACGTGATGCTGAAGAACAAGTCGATCAAAGACCGCCTGGTGCCGATCATCGCCGACGAAGCGCGTACTTTCGGTATGGAAGGTCTGTTCCGTCAGATTGGTATCTACAGCCCGAACGGTCAGCAGTACACCCCGCAGGACCGCGAGCAGGTTGCTTACTATAAAGAAGACGAGAAAGGTCAGATTCTGCAGGAAGGGATCAACGAGCTGGGCGCAGGGTGTTCCTGGCTGGCAGCGGCGACCTCTTACAGCACTAACAATCTGCCGATGATTCCGTTCTACATCTATTACTCGATGTTCGGCTTCCAGCGTATCGGCGATCTGTGCTGGGCAGCTGGCGACCAGCAAGCGCGTGGCTTCCTGATCGGCGGTACTTCCGGTCGTACCACCCTGAACGGCGAAGGTCTGCAGCACGAAGATGGTCACAGCCACATTCAGTCGCTGACTATCCCGAACTGTATCTCTTACGACCCGGCTTACGCTTACGAAGTTGCTGTCATCATGCATGACGGTCTGGAGCGTATGTACGGTGAAAAACAAGAGAACGTTTACTACTACATCACTACGCTGAACGAAAACTACCACATGCCGGCAATGCCGGAAGGTGCTGAGGAAGGTATCCGTAAAGGTATCTACAAACTCGAAACCATTGAAGGTAGCAAAGGTAAAGTTCAGCTGCTGGGTTCCGGTTCTATTCTGCGTCACGTCCGTGAAGCAGCACAGATCCTGGCGAAAGATTACGGCGTAGGTTCTGACGTATATAGCGTGACCTCCTTCACCGAACTGGCGCGTGATGGTCAGGATTGTGAACGCTGGAACATGCTGCACCCGCTGGAAACTCCGCGCGTTCCGTACATTGCTCAGGTGATGAACGACGCTCCGGCAGTGGCATCTACCGACTATATGAAACTGTTCGCTGAGCAGGTTCGTACTTACGTACCGGCTGACGACTACCGCGTCCTGGGTACTGATGGCTTCGGTCGTTCCGACAGCCGTGAGAACCTGCGTCACCACTTCGAAGTTGATGCTTCCTATGTAGTGGTTGCGGCGCTGGGCGAACTGGCTAAACGTGGCGAAATCGATAAGAAAGTGGTTGCTGACGCAATCGCCAAATTCAACATCGATGCAGAAAAAGTTAACCCGCGTCTGGCGTAAGAGGTAAAAGAATAATGGCTATCGAAATCAAAGTACCGGACATCGGGGCTGATGAAGTTGAAATCACCGAGATCCTGGTCAAAGTGGGCGACAAAGTTGAAGCCGAACAGTCGCTGATCACCGTAGAAGGCGACAAAGCCTCTATGGAAGTTCCGTCTCCGCAGGCAGGTATTGTTAAAGAGATCAAAGTCTCTGTTGGCGATAAAACCCAGACCGGCGCACTGATTATGATTTTCGATTCCGCCGACGGTGCAGCTGACGCTGCACCTGCTCAGGCAGAAGAGAAGAAAGAAGCAGCTCCGGCAGCAGCACCAGCGGCAGCGGCGGCAAAAGACGTTAACGTTCCGGATATCGGCAGCGACGAAGTCGAAGTGACCGAAATCCTGGTGAAAGTGGGCGATAAAGTTGAAGCTGAACAGTCGCTGATCACCGTAGAAGGCGACAAGGCTTCTATGGAAGTTCCGGCGCCGTTTGCGGGCACCGTGAAAGAGATCAAAGTGAATGTTGGCGACAAAGTGTCCACCGGCTCGCTGATCATGATCTTCGAAGTTGCGGGTGAAGCAGGTGCGGCAGCTCCGGCTCCGGCGGCTAAACAGGAAGCAGCTCCGGCAGCAGCACCAGCGCCAGCGGCTGGCGTGAAAGAAGTTAACGTTCCGGATATCGGCGGTGACGAAGTTGAAGTGACCGAAGTGATGGTGAAAGTGGGCGACAAAGTTGCCGCTGAACAGTCACTGATCACCGTAGAAGGCGACAAAGCCTCTATGGAAGTTCCGGCTCCGTTTGCAGGTGTTGTGAAGGAACTGAAAGTCAACGTTGGCGATAAAGTGAAAACTGGCTCGCTGATTATGATCTTCGAAGTTGAAGGCGCAGCGCCTGCGGCGGCTCCGGCGAAACAGGAAGCGGCAGCGCCGGCTCCGGCAGCAAAAGCTGAAGCTCCGGCAGCAGCACCGGCTGCGAAAGCCGAAGGCAAATCTGAATTTGCTGAAAACGACGCTTACGTTCACGCGACTCCGCTGATCCGTCGTCTGGCACGCGAGTTTGGCGTTAACCTGGCGAAAGTGAAGGGCACAGGCCGTAAAGGTCGTATCCTGCGCGAAGACGTTCAGGCTTACGTGAAAGAAGCTATCAAACGTGCAGAAGCGGCTCCGGCGGCGACTGGCGGCGGTATCCCAGGCATGTTGCCGTGGCCGAAGGTGGACTTCAGCAAGTTTGGTGAAATCGAAGAAGTGGAACTGGGCCGTATCCAGAAAATCTCTGGCGCGAACCTGAGCCGTAACTGGGTGATGATCCCGCATGTTACTCACTTCGACAAAACCGATATCACCGAGCTGGAAGCGTTCCGTAAACAGCAGAACGAAGAAGCAGCGAAACGTAAGCTGGATGTGAAAATCACCCCGGTTGTCTTCATCATGAAAGCCGTTGCTGCGGCACTTGAGCAGATGCCTCGCTTCAACAGTTCTCTGTCGGAAGACGGTCAGCGTCTGACCCTGAAGAAATACATCAACATCGGTGTGGCGGTGGATACCCCGAACGGTCTGGTTGTTCCGGTATTCAAAGACGTCAATAAGAAAGGCATCATCGAGCTGTCTCGCGAGCTGATGACCATTTCCAAGAAAGCGCGTGACGGTAAGCTGACTGCGGGCGAAATGCAGGGCGGTTGCTTCACCATCTCCAGTATCGGCGGCTTGGGTACTACCCACTTCGCGCCGATTGTGAACGCACCGGAAGTGGCTATCCTCGGCGTTTCCAAGTCCGCGATGGAGCCGGTGTGGAATGGTAAAGAGTTCGTGCCGCGTCTGATGCTGCCGATTTCTCTCTCCTTCGACCACCGCGTGATCGACGGTGCTGATGGTGCCCGTTTCATTACCATCATTAACAACACGCTGTCTGATATTCGCCGTCTGGTGATGTAAATAAAAGAGCCGGCCCAACGGCCGGCTTTTTTTCTGGTAATCTCATGAATGTATTGAGATTATTAGCGAATAGACAAATCGGTTGCCGTTTGTTGTTTAAAAATTGTTAACAATTTTGTAAAATACCGACGGATAGAACGACCCGGTGGATAATGGGCGTCATAAAAAAAGCGTCAGACCCGCCGGAGATAAATATATAGAGGTCATGATGAGTACTGAAATCAAAACTCAGGTCGTGGTACTTGGGGCAGGCCCCGCAGGTTACTCTGCTGCCTTCCGTTGCGCTGATTTAGGTCTGGAAACCGTAATCGTAGAACGCTACAACACCCTCGGCGGTGTTTGCCTGAACGTCGGCTGTATCCCTTCTAAAGCACTGCTGCACGTAGCAAAAGTTATCGAAGAAGCCAAAGCTCTGGCTGAACACGGTATCGTCTTCGGTGAACCGAAAACTGATATCGACAAGATTCGTACCTGGAAAGAGAAAGTGATCAATCAGCTGACCGGTGGTCTGGCTGGTATGGCGAAAGGCCGCAAAGTAAAAGTGGTCAACGGTCTGGGTAAATTCACCGGGGCAAACACCCTGGAAGTTGAAGGTGAGAACGGTAAAACCGTGATCAACTTCGACAACGCGATCATCGCAGCGGGTTCTCGCCCGATCCAACTGCCGTTTATTCCGCATGAAGATCCGCGTATCTGGGACTCCACTGACGCGCTGGAACTGAAAGAAGTACCAGAACGCCTGCTGGTTATGGGTGGCGGTATCATCGGTCTGGAAATGGGAACCGTATACCACGCGCTGGGTTCACAGATTGACGTAGTTGAAATGTTCGACCAGGTTATCCCGGCTGCTGACAAAGACATCGTTAAAGTCTTCACTAAGCGTATCAGCAAGAAATTCAACCTGATGCTGGAAACCAAAGTTACTGCCGTTGAAGCGAAAGAAGACGGTATTTATGTGACGATGGAAGGCAAAAAAGCACCGGCTGAACCGCAGCGTTACGACGCCGTGCTGGTAGCGATTGGTCGTGTGCCGAACGGTAAAAACCTCGACGCAGGCAAAGCTGGCGTGGAAGTTGACGACCGTGGCTTCATCCGCGTTGATAAACAACTGCGTACCAACGTACCACACATCTTTGCTATCGGCGATATCGTCGGTCAGCCGATGCTGGCACACAAAGGTGTTCACGAAGGTCACGTTGCTGCTGAAGTTATCGCCGGTAAGAAACACTACTTCGATCCGAAAGTTATCCCGTCTATCGCTTATACCGAACCAGAAGTTGCATGGGTGGGTCTGACCGAGAAAGAAGCGAAAGAGAAAGGCATCAGCTACGAAACCGCCACCTTCCCGTGGGCTGCTTCTGGTCGTGCTATCGCTTCCGACTGCGCAGACGGTATGACCAAGCTGATTTTCGACAAAGAATCTCACCGTGTGATCGGTGGTGCAATTGTCGGTACTAACGGCGGCGAGCTGCTGGGTGAAATCGGTCTGGCAATCGAAATGGGTTGTGACGCGGAAGACATCGCGCTGACCATCCACGCGCACCCGACTCTGCACGAGTCTGTGGGTCTGGCGGCAGAAATATTCGAAGGTAGCATCACCGACCTGCCGAACCCGAAAGCGAAGAAGAAGTAATTTTTCGTGTGCCGGAACATCCGGCAAATTAAGAAGCGGCTATTCTGGCCGCTTCAGATTGTTGACAAAGTGCTCGTTGTCGATGCCGGATGCGGCGTAAACGCCTTATCCGGCCTACAAAATCATGCAAATTCAATACATTGCAGGTGCCGTGTAGGCCCGATAAGCTTGCGCATCGGGCGATTCGATGTTTGTCATCAGTCTTAAGCGGCTAACAACGCCGCTTTTTTTACGCCTGCAATTTACCTTTCCAGTCTTCTTGCTCCACGCTCAGACAACCGTTCACGTACCGCTGACCGTTGCTCGTTATTCAGCCTGGCAATATGGTTACTGTCGTTTAGACGTTGCGGGCGGTTCTCCTGAACTTTCTCCCGAAAAACCTGACGTTGTTCAGGAGATGCCGATTGAATACGCTGGCGGGCGTTATCACGCTGTTGTTGGTTCAATGGGCGCTGCTCTGGTGATGCGGACTGAATACGCTCACGCGCTGCCTCTCTTTGCTGCTGGTTCTGCGGGTTAGTCTGCATTTTCTCGCGTACCGCCTGGCGCTGTTCGGGTGACGCGGACTGAATACGCTGACGCGCCGCCTCTCTTTGCTGCTGGTTCTGCGGGTTAGTTCGCATTTTCTCGCGTACCGCCTGGCGCTGCTCAGGTGACGCGGACTGATAACGCTGACGAGCGGCATCCTTTTGCTGCTGGGTCAGTGGTTGGCGACGGCTGAACTCGCGAAAATCTTCATAATTGCCATAGTGTTCCGCTTCATTAAATCGCTGTGCCGCAGCCTGACGCTGGGTATCGCGTGTAGTCTCAGGTGTGGAGTGTGTTCGTTGCCGAAACTGGCTTGCCGCAGCCTGACGCTGACTGTCGCGCGATGGTGCAGGAAGCGACGTGGCGCTCATGCCGCCACTGACATCGGTTTGATGAAACCGCTTTGCCATATCCCTGTCATGATAAGGTACACCATCTCGATAGTTTGGGTTGTGCCGCCATGCCATATTCTTATCAGTAAGATGCTCACCGGTGATGCGGTTGAAATTGTTGACGTCGATATTGATGTTGTCACCGTTGTGTTGCCAGCCGTTGCCGTCACGATGACCGCCATCGTGATGGTAATCATCATCGTCATGATGATGATGGTCATGATCGTCGTCATCCCAGTCGATGCTGCTGAATAACGCGTATGTAGTGGCGACGCCCATGCTGTAGCCGAAACCGCGCACAAAGCTGTCAACAAACGGTTCTCCCGCAGGCGGCGGTAGGTAAACTGGCGGATACGCGGTATTGGCCCAGTTCCCGTAAACCACGGTCGGGTTGTAGTTGGGAATATAAACCACATCCGGATTGGTTGGTTCGATAGTTATTACGGTTGGTGCAGGCTCTGCAATGACGGGGCTGGCTGTTGAAACGGTATTGGATTGTATGACGGGAGCCGTGACAGCCTGTTTTACCGGTACAGCTTTCTTCGTTGCCGTAATGACTTTCTGTTCGGTTGATGACTTCAGCGATCCGGTTTGTTGCGCCAGTTGACGCAAACGCTGTACCGAGTCCATTACATCCTGCGGCTGCGCCAGAAACGCATCGCCGAGGTTTTGTACCCACTGCGGGTTTTCGCCCATCAATGCCATCAGCTGTGGAAACGCCACCAGTGATTTGACGCTGGCATCCCACGGCTGGTCAGCTACTGCCTGAATAGCAGCGTCACCTTGTTTAAGTGGATTATCGTGCGACCATTGCACTGCTTGCGCAACGTTTGCCGGATAGGTTGATGCCATTAACACTTGTGAAAGCAGAGAATCGGGGTACAGCGCGACAGGCGCGACCCATTGATCAATTTGTGCAGTACTGAAGGTAGATTTGACGACGGCGGGCGTTACTGGCGGCGCGGAAACCGTTGCAGGAAGCGTAGCTGTAGTGACAACAGGCACAGTTTGCGCTTCTACAGGCGTTTCCACAGTGCGGCTTTTTACATACAAAGCACCGGAAGTGGCACAAAGCCCGGCACTGCAAATTAGCGCCAGCACATGGGGTTTAAACGGCAAAGTCATTTTCATAATTCGGATCTCAAGGAAATCGCAATGGTCGGCGAACTGCCACCCGCAGGTGCTGTGAATCCGAGTATAAAGAGGCGGTAGTTTAAATTTTGACTAATCTTGGGGTTCGTTGAGAAAGGTGATTATCACCATGCGAATTAACGAAGTTTTTACGAAGGGAAACAATCTCTAGACTATCCTTAACGATTCAGCCACTTTTTTATGTTGCTTTTTTGTAAACAGATTAACACATCGTCAAAATCCTGCTATTCTGCCCGTTGCGGTACTGGGCATTTACCCTACAAACTGCTGTCTCACAGGAGCGTGAAGAGAATCGCCTGCCGCACTATGACAATGAGAGCGAGGAGAACCGTCGTGCTAGAAGAATACCGTAAGCACGTAGCTGAGCGTGCCGCTGAGGGGATTGCGCCCAAGCCCCTGGATGCAAACCAAATGGCCGCGCTTGTAGAGCTGCTGAAAAACCCGCCTGCGGGCGAAGAAGAATTCCTGTTAGATCTGTTAACCAACCGAGTTCCCCCTGGCGTCGATGAAGCCGCCTATGTAAAAGCTGGTTTCCTTGCTGCTGTCGCGAAAGGCGAAGCCAAATCCCCACTGTTGACTCCAGAAAAAGCCATTGAACTGCTGGGCACCATGCAGGGTGGTTACAACATTCATCCGCTGATCGATGCGCTGGACGATGCCAAACTGGCGCCAATTGCCGCCAAAGCACTGTCTCATACGCTGCTGATGTTCGATAACTTCTATGATGTAGAAGAAAAAGCCAAAGCAGGCAACAAATACGCGAAGCAGGTTATGCAGTCCTGGGCGGATGCCGAATGGTTCCTGAATCGCCCGGCGCTGGCTGAAAAACTGACCGTTACCGTTTTCAAAGTTACCGGCGAAACCAACACTGATGACCTCTCTCCGGCACCGGATGCGTGGTCACGCCCGGATATCCCACTGCACGCGCTGGCGATGCTGAAAAATGCCCGTGAAGGTATTGAGCCAGACCAGCCAGGCGTTGTTGGGCCGATCAAACAGATTGAAGCCCTGCAACAGAAAGGTTTCCCGCTGGCGTACGTCGGTGACGTTGTGGGCACGGGTTCTTCGCGTAAATCCGCCACTAACTCCGTACTGTGGTTTATGGGCGATGATATTCCGCATGTGCCAAACAAACGCGGTGGCGGACTGTGCCTCGGCGGCAAAATTGCGCCAATCTTCTTTAACACGATGGAAGATGCCGGCGCACTGCCAATTGAAGTGGACGTCTCCAACCTGAATATGGGCGACGTAATTGACGTTTACCCGTACAAAGGTGAAGTGCGTAATCACGAAACCAACGAACTGCTGGCGACCTTCGAACTGAAAACCGACGTGCTGATTGATGAAGTGCGTGCGGGTGGTCGTATTCCGCTGATTATCGGTCGCGGTTTGACCACCAAAGCGCGTGAAGCACTTGGTCTGCCGCACAGCGATGTCTTCCGTCAGGCGAAAGATGTGGCGGAAAGCGATCGCGGCTTCTCGCTGGCGCAGAAAATGGTGGGTCGTGCCTGTGGCGTGAAAGGCATTCGTCCGGGCGCTTACTGTGAGCCGAAAATGACTTCGGTCGGTTCTCAGGACACCACCGGCCCAATGACCCGTGATGAACTGAAAGACCTGGCGTGCCTGGGCTTCTCGGCTGACCTGGTGATGCAGTCTTTCTGTCACACAGCGGCTTATCCGAAGCCGGTTGACGTTAACACACACCACACGCTGCCGGACTTCATTATGAACCGTGGCGGTGTGTCGCTGCGTCCGGGTGATGGCGTAATCCACTCCTGGCTGAACCGTATGCTGCTGCCGGATACCGTGGGTACTGGCGGTGACTCTCATACTCGTTTCCCGATTGGTATCTCCTTCCCGGCGGGTTCTGGTCTGGTGGCATTTGCTGCCGCGACTGGCGTTATGCCGCTGGATATGCCGGAATCCGTTCTGGTGCGCTTCAAAGGCAAAATGCAGCCGGGCATTACCCTGCGCGATCTGGTACACGCGATCCCGCTGTATGCGATCAAACAAGGTCTGCTGACCGTTGAGAAAAAAGGTAAGAAAAACATCTTCTCTGGTCGCATTCTGGAAATTGAAGGTCTGCCGGATCTGAAAGTTGAGCAGGCATTTGAGCTGACCGATGCGTCCGCCGAGCGTTCCGCTGCCGGTTGTACCATTAAGCTGAACAAAGAGCCGATTATCGAATACCTGAACTCCAACATCGTTCTGCTGAAGTGGATGATCGCGGAAGGTTACGGCGATCGTCGTACCCTCGAACGTCGTATTCAGGGCATGGAAAAATGGCTGGCGAATCCTGAGCTGCTGGAAGCCGATGCGGATGCGGAATACGCGGCAGTGATCGACATCGATCTGGCTGATATTAAAGAGCCAATCCTCTGTGCACCGAACGATCCGGACGACGCACGTCCGCTGTCTGCGGTACAGGGTGAGAAGATCGACGAAGTGTTTATCGGTTCCTGCATGACCAACATCGGTCACTTCCGTGCCGCCGGTAAACTGCTGGATGCGCATAAAGGACAGTTGCCGACTCGCCTGTGGGTGGCACCGCCAACCCGTATGGACGCCGCGCAGCTGACAGAAGAAGGCTACTACAGCGTCTTCGGTAAGAGCGGCGCGCGTATCGAGATCCCTGGCTGTTCCCTGTGTATGGGTAACCAGGCGCGTGTGGCGGACGGTGCGACGGTGGTTTCCACCTCTACCCGTAACTTCCCGAACCGTCTGGGTACTGGCGCGAACGTCTTCCTGGCTTCTGCGGAGCTGGCCGCTGTCGCGGCACTTCTTGGCAAACTGCCAACGCCGGAGGAGTACCAGACCTACGTTGCGCAGGTAGATAAAACTGCCGTTGATACTTACCGTTATCTGAACTTCAACCAGCTTTCTCAGTACACCGAAAAAGCGGATGGGGTGATTTTCCAGACTGCGGTTTAAAAAGTCAGCGCACGCGCTGCGCATAAACGAGACAATGCCCGGAGAATGTGATTCCCGGGCATTTTTTTATTTCTAAACCATCGCCGTTCCGCTGTTTTTCTCCGGTAAGGCTGCGATAATTACATCAATGGCGCAATGCGATTTCGGCGCATTGCCGGGAGCAGAGGAACACACTATGGATTACGAATTTCTGCGTGATATTACCGGAGTGGTAAAGGTGCGTATGTCCATGGGGCATGAAGTGGTCGGGCACTGGTTTAATGAAGAGGTGAAAGAAAACCTGGCCTTGCTTGATGAAGTGGAAGACGCCGCGCGCACGCTCAAAGGTAGCGAACGTTCCTGGCAGCGGGCAGGGCATGAGTACACGCTATGGATGGACGGCGAAGAGGTGATGATTCGCGCCAATCAACTGGAATTCGCTGGCGATGAAATGGAAGAGGGGATGAACTACTACGACGAAGAAAGCCTGTCGCTGTGCGGCGTTGAGGATTTTCTTCAGGTGGTGGCGGCTTACCGCAATTTCGTGCAACAGAAGTAACTAAATCAGGCGGAGCCTCGGTGCTCCGCCTGAGCCGTTAAATAGCTGGCATATTGCGCCCGTAATAAATCTCGCGCATTTCTTTCCACAGCGCAGCGGTAATTTCTTTGCGCTCGCTGTCGGTCAAATCTTCCGGTTTGGTGTGGAACATGTAGTGCTTAAGGTCGAACTCTTTAAGCAACATCTTGGTATGGAAGATATTTTCCTGATAGACATTTACATCCACCATGTCATACAGCGCCTTCATATCCTCGGACATAAAGTTCTGAATCGAATTAATCTCATGGTCGATAAAGTGCTTCATGCCGTTGATGTCACGGGTAAAACCGCGCACGCGATAATCAATGGTTACGATATCAGACTCAAGCTGGTGGATCAGGTAATTCAGCGCCTTCAGCGGGGAAATCACGCCGCAGGTGGAGACTTCTATGTCGGCGCGGAAGGTACATAAACCGCCTTCAGGATGGCTTTCCGGGTAGGTATGTACGCAAATATGACTTTTATCGAGATGGGCAACCACGGCTTCTGGCAGCGGGCCGGGGTGTTCTGTTTTGTCGATAAGTTTCGGATCAACCGGCTCTTCGCTCACCAGAATAGTGACGCTGGCACCCTGTGGTTCGTAATCCTGGCGGGCGATGTTAAGAATATTGGCTCCGATAATGGAACAGGTTTCTGACAGGATTTCGGTCAGACGGTTGGCATTATAGAGTTCATCGATATAAGCAATATAACCGTCGCGCTCTTCGGCGGTTTTGGCGTAGCAGATATCGTAAATACAAAAACTCAGACTTTTGGTCAGATTATTAAAGCCATGCAGTTTCAGTTTTTTCAATTTCTTATCTTCTCCTTAGGACGGCTGTGAAGCCAGTGCGTCTTGCAGATACTGAGGTAAGGCAAAAGCTGCCGTATGGACTGCCGGGTTGTAATAACGGCATTTCAGGCCAGAAGCGAGAAAACGCGCCTGAATAATTTCGGTAGAGAGATGGCGTAAGGCGTCGTTATCTGTCGCCCATGCAAAGGTCATGATGCCGCCGTAATAGGTCGGGATCGCCGCCTGATAAAAGCCAACGTCGCTGAAGTAATGGCTGAGTTTGCGATGGCTGTCGATGGCCTCTTCCTGCTGTAAAAAGCAGACGCCGTTCTGCGCGACGAAAATACCGCCAGGATTCAGGCAGCGTTTGCAACCTTCATAAAATGCTGAGGTGAACAGGCTTTCGCCGGGACCGATGGGATCGGTACAGTCGGAGATGATCACGTCGAAGGTCTGGCGGGTTTGATTAACGAAATTGACGCCATCGTCGATCACCAGTTTAAAGCGCGGATCGTCGTAGCTACCGGCGTTATGGTTTGGCAGATACTGACGGCAGAACGACACGACACCCGCATCGATTTCCACCATCGTGATTGACTCAACGTTTTTATGTCGGGTTACTTCACGCAGCATGGCACCGTCACCGCCGCCGATGATCAGCACATGTTTCGCGTGACCGTGAGCCAGTAGCGGAACATGGGTCATCATCTCATGATAGATAAACTCGTCGCGCTCGGTGGTTTGTACTACGCCATCCAGCGCCATCACGCGACCAAATGCGGCGTTCTCAAAAATGATCAGATCCTGGTGATCGGTCTTTTCATGATACAGAACGTTATCTACAGCAAAGTACTGCCCAAACTGGTCGTGTAGCGTTTCATGCCACCGTTTTTTTTCGGCCATGGGTTGATACCTCCTTTGTTAACACCCGTAAAAAAAGGGCGCAACATAATAGCTAACATTGACCGCAGATGCACGGTCAATGTTTCTACAAAAAGGTATCAGGGATTATTTGACGTAGGCAAGCAGGCTTAAGGAATCGCGAGCCAGGGCTTTGCACTTTTTAGCGACGGGAATACCAATACCGCTGAGATCGCGGTAGCTGTCTTCACCGAGGGATTTCATGTCGAAGGTGTCGTAATTGCTGAGATCCCACTGGTTTTGCTGGGCGAAAAAGACCAGTGCGCGACGAATTTGCCCGTTAGGTAAGTTCTGGTAACCGCAATCGTTCTTCAGAAAAACAAAAACAGCCGTTAAATCGGCCATATCTTCGGCTTCAGACTCGCTGAGCGCGTAACTGTTTGCGCATACAGCCATCAGGCTGCCGAATAATACTGTTCTGAAAAACGTCTTCATTGCTTCTACCAGGACTTAAAGATGATAAACGTTAGCACACTGCGAGCGAGGCGACGACCATTATTGTGGATTAAATTGTGTCTGTGGCTTGACCTTCCTGTAAGGGGAAGGACTATGCTCAACGTTTGATTTTGTTTCGCCTGCTTAAGAATAAGGAAATAACTATGCAACGTCGTGATTTCTTAAAATATTCCGTCGCGCTGGGCGTGGCTTCGGCCTTGCCGTTGTGGAGCCGCACAGTATTTGCGGCGGATCGTCCAACGTTACCGATCCCTGATTTGCTCACGACCGATGCCCGTAATCGTATTCAGTTAACTATTGGCGCAGGCCAGTCCAGCTTTGCCGGAAAAACGGCGACCACCTGGGGTTACAACGGCAATCTGCTGGGGCCAGCGGTGAAATTACAGCGCGGCAAAGCGGTAACGGTTGATATCTATAACCAACTGGCGGAAGATACGACGTTGCACTGGCACGGGCTGGAAGTGCCGGGGGAAGTGGACGGCGGCCCGCAGGGGATTATTCCGCCTGGTGGTAAACGCACGGTGACGTTGAACGTCGATCAACCTGCCGCTACCTGCTGGTTCCATCCGCATCAACACGGCAAGACCGGGCGACAGGTGGCGATGGGGCTGGCTGGGCTGGTGGTGATTGAAGATGACGAAATCCTGAAATTAATGCTGCCGAAACAGTGGGGTATCGATGATGTCCCGGTGATTGTTCAGGATAAAAAATTTAACGCCGACGGACAGATTGATTATCAACTGGATGTGATGACCGCCGCCGTGGGCTGGTTTGGCGATACGCTGCTGACCAACGGCGCTATCTACCCGCAACATGCTGCTCCGCGTGGCTGGCTGCGTCTGCGTTTGCTCAATGGCTGTAATGCCCGCTCGCTCAATTTCGCCACCAGCGACAATCGCCCGCTGTATGTGATTGCCAGCGACGGTGGTCTGCTGCCTGAACCGGTGAAGGTGAGCGAGCTGCCGGTGCTGATGGGTGAGCGTTTTGAAGTGCTGGTGGAGGTTAACGACAACAAACCGTTTGATCTGGTGACGCTACCGGTCAGCCAGATGGGGATGGCGATTGCGCCGTTTGACAAGCCGCATCCGGTAATGCGTATTCAGCCGATTGCTATTAGTGCTTCAGGTGCCTTACCTGACGCGTTAAGTAGCCTGCCTGTTTTACCTTCGCTGGACGGATTAACGGTACGCAAACTGCAACTCTCTATGGATCCGATGCTCGATATGATGGGAATGCAGATGCTAATGGAGAAATATGGCGATCAGGCGATGACCGGGATGGATCACAGCCAGATGATGGGGCATATGGGGCACGGCAATATGAATCATATGAACCACGGCGGGAAGTTCGATTTCCACCATGCCAATAAAATCAACGGTCAGACGTTTGATATGAACAAGCCGATGTTTGCGGCGGCGAAAGGGCAGTACGAGCGTTGGGTTATTTCTGGCGTGGGTGACATGATGCTGCATCCGTTCCATATCCACGGTACGCAGTTCCGTATCTTGTCAGAAAATGGCAAACCGCCAGCGACGCATCGCGCAGGCTGGAAAGATACCGTTAAGGTGGAAGGTAATGTCAGCGAAGTGCTGGTGAAGTTTAATCATGATGCACCGAAAGAACACGCTTATATGGCGCACTGCCATCTGCTGGAGCATGAAGATACGGGGATGATGTTAGGGTTTACGGTGTAAAAATACTGTATTCGGGAAGATGCCCGGATCTCTCCGGGCATTAAACTGATGACAAACGCAAAACTGCCTGATGCGCTACGCTTATCAGGCCTACGTACCATACGATTTTGTAGGCCGAATAAGGCGTTTACGCCGCATCCGGCATGAACAAAGCGCACTTTGTCAGTAATCTGAGCGAATCTTACTTCACATCATCCGGCAGCGCATAAGCCACAATATAGTCGCCCATCTTCGTACCAAATGAACCGTGACCGCCTGCGGAGATCACCACATACTGCTTACCATTCACTTCATAGGTCATCGGTGTTGCCTGACCGCCCGCTGGTAGACGACCCTGCCACAGTTTTTCACCGTTGCTCATGTTGTAAGCGCGCAGGTAGTTATCTGCCGTAGCGGCAATAAACAGCACGTTACCCGCTGTGGAGATTGGTCCACCAAGCATCGGCATACCCATGTTGAACGGCACCGGAACCGGCATCGGGAACGGCATACTGTCCTGCGGCGTACCAATACGTTTCTTCCACACCACTTCGTTGGTTTTCAGATCCAGCGCCGAAATATAACCCCATGCTGGCTGTTTACACGGCAGACCAAACGGTGAAAGGAACGGATTGAGCGTGACGCCATACGGCACGCCGTACTGCGGCTGAATACCGGACTCCGTACCCGTGCCTTTGGCATCTTTCGGCTGTTCCATTGGGTTGCCAGGGCCGCGCGGGATCAGTTTCGAAACAAACGGCAGCGCCATTGGGTTGGCAATTGCCACTTCACGATTCGGATCAACGGAAATCCCGCCCCATTCGAACATCCCCAGGTTACCCGGGAATACCAGCGTACCCTGTTCAGATGGTGGGGTGAAAATGCCTTCATAGCGCATCTGGTGGAACATCACGCGGCACACCAGTTGGTCAAACATGGTGGCGCCCCACATATCCGCGCCGCTCAAATCTTTCGTCGGACGGAAGCTCAGTTCAGAGAACGGTTGGGTCGGGGTAACGTAATCGCCTTTCGCTGCGCCTTGTGGCACTGGTTTTTCCGGGGCAGGAACCACCAGTTCGCCGTTACGACGATCGAGCACAAAAATGTTGCCGGTTTTCGCAGGAGCATAAATAACCGGCACCTTCTGACCATTAACGGTGATATCCGCCAGCGTCGGCTGTGCCGGAAGATCCATATCCCACAGGTCATGGTGAACGGTCTGATAACTCCACGCCAGTTTCCCGGTAGTGGCATTCAGCGCCAGAATCGAGCTGGCATAACGTTCTTGTTCCGGTGTGCGGTTACCGCCCCAGATATCTGGCGTGGTCACGCCCATCGGCAAATACACCAGATCCAGCTTCGCGTCATAGGCCGCAGGTGCCCAGGAGTTTGGCGAGTTAAAAGTAAAGGTGTGTTCGTCAGAGGGGATCGCGTTCGGATCTTTCGCGCCCGGATCAAAGGCCCACAGCAGCTTCCCGGTGTTGACATCAAAACCACGGATCACGCCAGACGTTTCGCGGGTTGAGAAGTTGTCGGTGACTGAACCGGCCATTACGATGATTTTATCGGTGATAATCGGCGGCGAAGTCGGCTCATACAGACCCGGCTTCGTGTCCGGCATATTGCTTTGCAGGTTGAGCACGCCTTTATCGGCGAAGGTTTCGCACAGCTTGCCGTTTTCAGCATTAATCGCAATCAGGCGGCCATCATTCACCGGAAGAATGATACGACGCGGGCAATCCGCCATCACTTCCGGCGAAGCGGTTTCAGCTTTGGCTTCATGATAAGAGACGCCACGGCAGGTTACGTGCTGGAAAGACTCGTTGGTTTTCAGCTCAGGATCGTAGTGCCATTTCTCTTTGCCGCTGGCGGCATCGAGAGCAAACAGGCGCTGGTGAGCGGTACACAGGTAAAGCGTGTCGCCCACTTTAATTGGCGTCACTTCATTGGTGATTTCGCCCGGATCGTTCGGCTGTTTCACATCACCCGTGCGAAATACCCAGGCTTCTTTCAGGTTGTGGACGTTATCGGCGTTAATTTGTTTCAGAGGCGAAAAGCGTTGGCCTTCCTGATTGCGGCCATAGGCAGGCCAGTCCTGATCGGCAACGGGGGAGATGGCTTCTGCTGGTGTGGCATCGGCGCTTAAGGTGCCATTGATTTCCTGCGGATCGTTAAATCCCGCCCAGGTGAGAATTCCGCCGCTAATCAGCAACGCCACTACCAGCGCGGCAACTGCGCCACTGGAAGGAATGACCAGTCGATGCCAGACAAACGGCAGGATCAGCCAGATGCCGAAGAAGACCAGAATATCGCTGCGCGGGGTCAACGCCCAGAAATCAAAACCGACTTCCCAGACGCCCCAAATCATGGTGCCGAGCAGCAGAGCCGCGTACAGCCAAAGCGCGGCGCGTTTACTGCGCCACAGCATCCAGGCGACGCCGAGCATCACAAGGCCTGCAATAGGATAGTACCAGGAGCCGCCAATCGCGACCAGCCAGCCTCCGCCAATGAGAAGATACAGCCCGCAAAGAGCTGCAAAAAGGGCTGTTAGCGTGACGAGTAATCGTCGCGAGCCGGTATTGTTAATTGCCATAAAGAAACACCATTTCAATTCATTAATATTTTAGTAGCAATTAATTATAGGTTTTAACATGTGTGATCGTCATCACAATTTGAGCTTTATTAACAGATTCCGCCAATGAATAGTTTTACTGGTATACTGCGTGTCTTGCGCTTTGCTGCGGTGCCGAAGCCAGCCCGTGCGAAGTGATTTGTTTTTAAATCATATGGTTAGAGATATGAAACATACTGTAGAAGTAATGATCCCCGAAGCGGAGATTAAAGCGCGTATCGCCGAACTGGGTCGTCAGATTACTGAGCGTTACAAAGACAGCGGCAGCGATATGGTGCTGGTAGGCCTGCTGCGTGGCTCATTTATGTTTATGGCGGACCTGTGCCGTGAAGTTCAGGTATCTCATGAAGTCGACTTTATGACCGCCTCCAGCTACGGTAGCGGCATGTCCACCACCCGTGATGTGAAAATCCTCAAAGATCTGGATGAAGATATCCGTGGCAAGGACGTGCTGATTGTTGAAGATATCATCGACTCGGGTAATACACTGTCGAAAGTGCGTGAAATCTTAAGCCTGCGCGAACCGAAGTCGCTGGCGATTTGTACGCTGCTGGATAAACCGTCCCGCCGTGAAGTGAACGTCCCGGTAGAATTTATCGGTTTCTCGATCCCGGATGAGTTTGTGGTGGGTTACGGTATTGATTACGCACAGCGTTACCGCCATCTGCCGTATATCGGCAAAGTGATTCTGCTGGACGAGTAAGTGCGGATTTGCCGGATGTGTTGCATCCGGCATAGCGAATTTATTTGTGGTTGATGTGCTTCAGCTTGAGGTTGGAAATCCCGTGGCGGTAACGTTGCTCCAGGGTTTCGCGGTTGGTGGCTGTGACATCCAGGTCACGCAGTAAGCCGTCGTGAATGCCGTAAGCCCAGCCGTGAATGGTGACTTTCTGCCCGCGTTTCCACGCTGATTGCATAATGGTGGAGTGACCCAGGTTATATACCTGTTCCATTACGTTCAGTTCGCACAGGGTATCCAGACGACGTTCCGGCGGCATTTCGCCGAGCAATGAGCTATGTTTGAACCAGATATCGCGGATATGCAGCAGCCAGTTGTTGATAAGCCCCAGTTCCGGGTTTTCAACTGCAGCTTGCACACCGCCGCAACCATAGTGGCCACAGATAATAATGTGTTCAACTTCGAGAACATCCACTGCATACTGAACCACGGAGAGGCAGTTTAGATCGGTGTGAATGACCAGGTTAGCAACATTACGGTGAACAAAGAGTTCGCCCGGCTCAAGACCGGTTAAACGTTCTGCAGGAACGCGACTGTCGGAACATCCAATCCATAGAAAGCGCGGTTTTTGCGCTTGTGCCAGTTTCTCAAAAAACCCGGGATCCTCTTCCACCAGCATTTTTGACCATAGTGCATTATTGCTGATGAGTGTATCTATGTCTTTCATGGAGGTTAACGACCTGTAACCAAATAATTACGTTTGGCTAATATAGGGCAACTCCGGGACGATTTAAACCACAGATAAAGTGTAAGAACGTAAGGTAAGTAAAAATTTATGACCATTGCACTGGAACTTCAACAGCTTAAAAAAACCTATCCAGGCGGCGTTCAGGCGCTTCGTGGAATAGATTTGCAGGTCGAGGCGGGTGATTTTTATGCGCTTCTGGGGCCGAATGGGGCCGGGAAATCGACCACTATCGGTATTATCAGCTCGCTGGTAAATAAGACCTCCGGGCGCGTCAGCGTATTTGGTTACGATCTTGAAAAAGATGTCGTCAACGCCAAACGCCAGTTGGGGCTGGTGCCGCAGGAATTTAACTTCAACCCGTTTGAAACCGTACAGCAAATAGTGGTGAATCAGGCGGGGTACTACGGCGTAGAGCGCAAAGAAGCGTACATCCGCAGCGAAAAGTATCTTAAACAGCTCGATCTATGGGGAAAGCGTAACGAACGTGCGCGTATGTTATCTGGTGGGATGAAGCGCCGTTTAATGATCGCCCGTGCGTTAATGCATGAACCTAAACTGCTGATTCTTGACGAACCAACTGCAGGTGTGGATATCGAACTTCGCCGCTCAATGTGGGGCTTTTTGAAGGATTTAAACGACAAAGGCACCACCATCATTCTCACCACGCACTACCTGGAAGAAGCAGAAATGCTGTGCCGCAATATCGGCATTATTCAGCACGGTGAACTGGTGGAGAATACCTCGATGAAGGCGCTGCTGGCGAAGCTGAAATCGGAAACCTTTATTCTCGATCTGGCGCCGAAAAGCCCGTTGCCGAAACTCGATGGCTATCAGTATCGACTGGTAGATACCGCCACGCTTGAAGTTGAAGTGCTGCGTGAGCAGGGGATCAACAGTGTGTTTACGCAGTTAAGCGAGCAGGGCATTCAGGTATTAAGTATGCGTAACAAAGCCAACCGTCTGGAAGAGCTGTTTGTTTCACTGGTTAATGAAAAACAAGGAGATCGCGCATGATGCATCTTTACTGGGTGGCGTTAAAAAGCATCTGGGCGAAAGAAATTCATCGCTTTATGCGTATCTGGGTGCAGACGCTGGTGCCGCCGGTCATCACCATGACCCTTTACTTTATTATCTTCGGCAACCTGATTGGTTCTCGCATTGGTGATATGCATGGCTTCAGCTATATGCAGTTCATCGTACCGGGGCTGATCATGATGTCGGTGATCACCAACGCCTACGCCAACGTTGCATCATCATTTTTTGGTGCCAAGTTCCAGCGTAATATTGAAGAGCTGCTGGTAGCGCCGGTTCCGACTCACGTCATTATTGCCGGATATGTCGGCGGTGGCGTGGCGCGTGGTCTGTTTGTTGGCATTCTGGTGACGGCGATCTCGCTGTTCTTTGTGCCGTTTCAGGTGCATTCGTGGGTATTCGTTGCTTTAACGCTGGTGCTCACAGCTGTGTTGTTCTCCCTTGCGGGTTTGCTGAACGGTGTGTTTGCCAAAACATTCGATGACATCAGCCTGGTGCCAACCTTTGTGTTAACGCCACTCACGTATTTGGGCGGGGTCTTTTACTCTCTGACTTTGCTGCCGCCGTTCTGGCAGGGGCTGTCACACCTGAACCCAATCGTTTATATGATCAGTGGTTTCCGCTACGGCTTCCTCGGCATTAATGATGTGCCGCTGGTCACTACTTTTGGCGTACTGGTTGTTTTTATTATTGCGTTTTATCTGATCTGCTGGTCGCTGATCCAGCGTGGGCGCGGCTTGCGTAGCTAAGTCTATCTCCTCTCCTCCGGATGCGGGGGAGGGGAGTTTTGACGGCTATCACCCTTTATCAACAATGGTCAGGGTAGACTGATTTTCGGCTAAGGAGGAAAGCGATGTTAGGTTGGGTTATTACCTGTCACGACGATAGGGCGCAAGAGATACTGGATGCGCTGGAAAAAAAACATGGCGCACTTATCCAGTGCCGGGCAGTGAATTTCTGGCGCGGGTTAAGTTCAAATATGCTTAGCCGCATGATGTGCGATGCTCTGCATGAAACTGATTCTGGCGATGGGGTGATTTTTTTAACCGATATAGCAGGCGCTGCACCTTATCGCGTTGCGTCGTTATTAAGCCACAAGCATTCTCGTTGCGAAGTCATTTCTGGGGTGACGTTACCGTTAATTGAGCAGATGCTCCCCTGTCGGGAGACAATGTCCAGTGCGGCATTTCGAGAGCATATCGTGGCATCAGGAGCACCAGAAGTCAGTAGCCTCTGGCATCAGCAACAAAAGAATCCCCCTTTTGTCCTCAAGCACAATTGGTTCGAGTATTAAATCGCATTCTGATTTTGCTACACTAACGGCGTTGTTTCTCGCCTGGTAGTTTCCTCATGATTAAAAAGATAATTATCCTGATGCTGCTGGTTTCATCAGCTGTCAGCGCAGCACTTCCCACGCGTTATATGCAAACCACTCAGGATGCGACTATCTGGGGAAAAATTGGCGACAACACGGTAACTGTCGGTAACATTCGTGCCGGGCAGATTATTTCGGTCATCCCAACCGCAGCCGATTATTATGAATTCAATTTTGGTTTTGGTAGGGGGTATATTGATAAAGGTCATCTTGAGCCTGTACAAGGGCGGCAAAAAGTTGAAGATGGTCTGGGCGATCTGAATAAACCACTGAGCAACCAAAATCTTATTACCTGGAAAGATACGCCGGTATATAACGCGCCCGATGCAGGCAGTGCGCCATTTGGCGTGCTGGCCGATAACTTGCGTTATCCCATTATCAATAAATTGAAAGATCGCCTGAATCAAACCTGGTATCAAATTCGTATTGGCGAACGTCTGGCCTATATCAGTGCGCTGGATGCGCAGCAGGATAATGGTATTCCTGTATTGACCTACCATCATATTTTACGCGATGAAGAGAATACCCGTTTTCGCCATACTTCGACCACGACCTCGGTACGTGCATTCAATAACCAGATGACCTGGTTGCGCGACAGGGGATATACCACGTTGACCTTGTATCAACTGGAAGAATATCTGCGTAATTCGATGAATCTACCCGCTCGCGCGGTTGTGCTGACGTTTGATGATGGTTTGAAGTCGGTGAGTCGTTATGCATATCCCATTCTGAAAGGATACGGTATGAAGGCGACGGCATTTATTATTACCTCGCGTATTAAACGCCATCCACAAAAATGGAATCCACAGTCATTACAGTTTATGAGTATTTCTGAACTGCATGATGTCAGCGATGTTTTTGATTTCCAGTCACATACCCATTTTTTACATCGGGTTGATGGTTATCGCCGACCCATATTACTTAGCCGCAGTGAGCATAATATTTTGTTTGATTTTGAACGTTCACGTCGGGCGCTGACGCAATTTAATCCGCATGTATTGTATCTTTCTTATCCGTTTGGCGGATTTAATGACAAAGCGGTTAAAGCGGCAAATGATGCCGGATTTCATCTGGCGGTGACGACCATGAAAGGTAAAGTTAAACCGGGGGATAATCCCTTGTTGCTAAAACGACTTTATATCTTAAGAACGGATTCGCTGGAGACGATGTCGCGGCTGGTGAGTAACCAGCCGCAGGGATAACAATCAAGCAACCTGTACCGGAATCGCTTTCGCGGTACGTTTCATTTCATTGTCGCCTTCAAAATAGGCGACGTTGGGGCGCCAGGTGCGAGCTTCTTCATCTGGCATGGTAACGAAGCTGGCGATGATGACAATATCGCCGACGCTGGCACAGTGGGCCGCCGCGCCGTTGACAGAAATAATTCTCGAACCGCGCTCTGCCGCGATGGCGTAGGTGGAGAAACGCTTGCCGTTGGTGACATTCCAGATATCAATGGCTTCGTTTTCGAGAATACCGGCTGCGTCAAGAAAATCCTGGTCAATGGCGCAAGAACCTTCATAGTGCAGGTCCGCATGAGTCACTTTCACGCGGTGGAGTTTGCCCTGCAGCATCGTGCGAATCATAACTTCTACCTTTCTACCCTGTCGTTAACGAAGCAGGCGGAGCCTGCTTTGAGAAAATTCTCACGCAGTATTGCCCGATTTTTGTTTAGTGTCTACTCATCTGACGGCATTTGCATCAGTAGTTTGCGTACCGCGCCGAAGCCCGCCATGCAACGCCTGTAACCGATTGAAATTTCTCTGAACGCTGCTCGGTAAACAACAAAGAGGCGGCTGACGACTGCGTGCCTTGACTGGATACTGCCTTCACGCAAGACAACACGGAAGGCAGGTAAGATGGACGCACCAAGTACCACGCCGCATGACGCGGTGTTTAAACAATTTTTAATGCATGCGGATACCGCTCGCGACTTCCTCGACATACACCTGCCTGAGGAATTGCGTGAGATCTGCGATCTCAACACGCTGCATCTGGAGTCGGGAAGTTTCATCGAAGAGAGCCTGAAAGGGCACAGCACCGACGTGCTCTATTCCGTGCAAATGCTGGGTAATCCCGGCTATATGTATGTCGTGATTGAGCATCAAAGCAAGCCGGACAAAAAAATGGCCTTTCGTATGATGCGCTACTCTATTGCCGCCATGCACCGACATCTGGAGGCTGACCACGATAAGCTGCCGCTGGTGGTGCCGATTCTGTTTTATCAGGGCGAGGCCACACCTTACCCGCTCTCAATGTGCTGGTTTGATATGTTTTACTCACCGGAACTGGCGCGACGCGTCTACAACAACCCTTTCCCGCTGGTGGATATCACCATCACGCCGGATGACGAAATCATGCAGCACCGGCGGATTGCGATCCTCGAACTGCTGCAAAAACATATTCGCCAGCGCGACTTAATGTTATTGCTGGAGCAACTGGTCACGCTGATTGACGAAGGGTACACTAGCGGAAGTCAGTTAGTTGCCATGCAAAACTATATGCTGCAACGCGGTCATACTGAACAAGCGGATTTGTTTTACGGTGTGGTGAGAGACAGGGAATCGGGAGGGGAGTCTATGATGACGTTGGCGCAGTGGTTTGAAGAGAAGGGCATTGAGAAGGGCATTGAGAAGGGGATACAGCTGGGAAGACAGGAAGGGAGACAGGAGGCAAGACAAGAGGAAAGGCAGGAATTCGCCAAGCGTCTTTTGAGTAAAGGGATGTCTCGAGACGATGTTGCAGAAATGGCAAATTTACCTTTTGCTGAGGTTGATAAGCTGATTAACTAAGTTGCCTGCGATATGAATAATTGCTTACAGACGTCATCGCCATGACGTGGGCAAATGAATAACTGGCGCCATCAGCCGTAGCGCCAGTTAAATATTACGCCAGCTCGACCATTTTGTTGTCGATCAGGCGAGCGTCGCCAAGCCAGGCGGCTACCAGAATCACGGCGCGTTTACTGTTTTCAGTGACTTCCAGCAACGTGTCAGCATCACGAATCTGAATATCATCGGCGCGGAAACCTTTTTCATTCAGTTCTTGCCCTGCAATAGCAATAATCTCATCAAGATCCCGCTCTCCAGCCTGCAATTTGTCTGCAATCGAACATAAAACCTTGTACAGACCTGGCGCAATTTTGCGTTGTTCTGCCGTCAGATAACCGTTACGAGAACTGAGCGCCAGACCGTCTTTGGCGCGCATAATTGGCACACCGACAATCTCAATATCAAAGCCCATATCGGCAACCATTTTGCGGATCAGCGCCAGTTGCTGAAAATCTTTTTCACCGAAGCAGGCGATGTCCGGCTGGACCAGGTTGAACAGTTTGCTGACGATGGTCGAAACGCCGCGAAAATGTCCCGGACGGCTAGCGCCTTCCAGCATGGTGGACAGCCCCGGAACGTCAACATAGGTGTGGGTTTCTGTACCGTTCGGGTAGATCTCTTTTACTGATGGAGCGAAAACCAGATCCACTTTACGTTTGTTTAGCTTCTCGCAGTCTTCCTGCAAGGTGCGTGGATAGCGAGCCAGGTCTTCCGGGCGGTCGAATTGCATCGGGTTAACGAAAATACTGACGACGACCACATCGGCGCGGGCTTTGGCTTCATCGACCAGCTTCATATGGCCATCGTGCAGGTTACCCATGGTAGGCACCAGCGCCACGCGCTTGCCTTCCATACGCAGGCGGCGAATTTGCTGGCGCAGCAGCGGAAGGGTTTCGATAATTAACACAACGTGACTCCTTAATGGAAACTGTGTTCTTCGCCCGGGTAAACGCCGGACTCCACTTCAGCCATATACTGCCGCACAGCCGCGCGGATGTCGCCCGCTTCGGCAAGGAAATTTTTGGCGAATTTAGGGATGTGACCACCGGTTATGCCGAATGCGTCGTGCATCACGAGGATTTGTCCGTCGGTTACATTCCCCGCGCCAATACCGATAACCGGAATCGCCAGCGCCTCGGTAATACGTTTTGCCAGCTCAACCGGCACGCATTCCAGCACCAGCAATTGTGCGCCTGCGGCTTCTAACGCTAATGCGTCATTGAGTAAACGGTCGCCTGCATCGCCGCGCCCTTGCACTTTATAACCGCCGAAAATATTCACCGACTGCGGCGTTAAGCCCAAATGCCCACACACCGGAACGGCACGTTCGGTCAGCATTTGAACTGTTTCTACCAGCCAGGCACCGCCTTCGATTTTGACCATATTCGCACCCGCGCGCATGACAGTTGCGGCGTTTTCAAATGCTTGTTCAGGAGTGGCATAAGCCATAAATGGCAGGTCAGCCAGCAGCAGACAGTTTGGCGCACCGCGACGAACGGCGGCTGTGTGGTAGGCGATATCTTCCACAGTGACGGGGAGGGTAGAGTCATGCCCCTGAACCGTCATTCCAAGGGAATCACCCACCAGCATGACGTTAATTCCTTCATCGGCAAACAATTTTGCAAAGCTATAGTCGTAAGCAGTGATGGTGGCGAAGCGTTTTTTGTCCTGTTTACATTTTTGCAGCAGGGAAATGGTAGTCGGTTTCATAACGTGTCCTGATGGCTAATGTCAGATCTGTTGGCATTCTATCAGGCGGAGAAGGGGGGGCAATCGTTTTAGTGGGGCACATCGTCAGTTGCCTGGCGATGTGCCTTATGTGAATCAAGGGTAGGTGATCTGGAAAGTACTGGTCGCTTTAAATTCCCCTGGGGTAATCTGGTTACTTCCATCCTGCTTTAATGTTGCCTGGAAATGAAGGGGCTGGGAAGTTCCCCGATCCTTTTCAGGGTAAATACCGCCACTACTGTCAGTTTCAGATTCATAGTCTTTGTAAACTGAACTGCTGTTATTCGGTTCGAGAATAACTTTTTGCGAATGTACAGAATTAGGTAAGCCTTCAATAAGAACGCCAACGCCCGTAGCACTATCTGAACTTGTTAATGTATTACCCAGCAACTGTCGATTTGAAATCCCAACTTTTGTCGATGTCATTTTTGCTTCAATGTTGCGTATGCGAATACAGTTTTGCAGAGAAATATCAAAGGGGACTGGCGACGCTGAATTTGAAGATATTTGTCCCGCAGTGTACTCCCCTAAATTAACCGTTGAACCACTGACGGTGGGGCCGGTAAGTACGGAAGTAAAACAGGTGGGCAACGTAATATGTAAATTTACCAGGTTAAAGTCGATGTAGATATAATCACTGCTGATATATTGTCCAGCACCATAGGATTTAAAACTATATAAATAATTTGAAGTGGTCTTTAATCCAACTTGCTGATTGGCCGTTGGGTTAAATGTTTGGTCAGTATAAAAATCAATAGTGAGATCCTGGACTATCCCGCCAATAGACCAGTATGTTCCTTCTTTATTGGCATAGTCATTGCAATATCTCCGGAGAGTAGAGTTGGTGATAGTGAAGCGGAAAACGTATGCGGTTTGGTCACCAATGTAAACTTCATTTATATTGGTTGTAGTATTCCAGGCAGACCAGACTCTTGATATTTTTAGTGTGTAATAGAGACCTGGAACGGTAGTTTCAAATAACTTGTGCCCACCATAACTTTTACCGGAATCAACCATCTTATGCTCAATTGTCATAGGTTCGCCACTAGCACGACCACTGGTATTACAATAAATTAAACCATCACCATCAGTCCCTGCGGAGTCTACTTCAGCAAACTTAAGAGTTACCCCCGTAGGGCCGAGTTGGGTTGGCTTATAAAACACAAGATTGTTAGCACCCGCCGAATAACGAAATGTCGCCCGACCTCCAGATGAAGGACCACTCATCTTGGTGATCGATTCGTTACCAGCAATAATACTGGTGTTGTTAGCCTTTGCTGTAACACTCAAAATCAGCACGCATATAAACGTTAAAAAATGAAACATTGCTTTCATAATCACTCCATTGAACATAAAATTATCTTATCCAATATCAGCGTATTTATTCATAATAAATATCAATTAAGACATTACTGGTGACTTGTCCGGATGTTATAGGCACGGAAGTATTGATTTTTTGCATTCGCGCATAAAATTTCCAGGTGGAATTATTCATTGCCGATGTCATTACTGGATAGAATGATCGAGAAGTTCCTGTACTACTTAGAACATTGAATTTATTTGCCGGATCCTGGATGGAAAAAATGACTACGCCGACATTAGTCGCCCCTGCCGCATTATCGTTAGCAAAAATTTGTTGGGAGCCTGCTGCCATCACGCCATTGAGTGCTCTGAAGTCTATATGCAACTGACTGAGAACATCTCCTGTTTCCTGAAATGCGCAGTCTGTAACAGTAACTGTAAATTCTTTTCCCCCAGGTTGATAATCTTCTGGGGATGTATTATCGGAAAAGTATCCCACACCGACGACCCCCAGATCGATATTACCCAGATTACTGACTCCGCTTTGACAGGTACTATTTTTTACATTTGCCGTCATGTCAATATCCATGCCGGCAATAGCGGGAGAGGCCGTGGACAATATTAAAGACAAAAACAAACCTGTTTTTTTCATCATATTACGTTGGGTGGGATGCATGGTGAGTTCCTGAATATGATGGCCTGTTAGTTGTAGGTTACAGTGAATGTTGCCGGAGCAGAAAAGGTTCCGGCGGTGACATTACTGACAGTTTTGTCTTTATCCACTACCAGGCGGGCGCTCATTGGGTAATCCACAACATTGTTGCCCGTTGCAGTTGCGATCGTGACTTCTTTATTTGCAGGTGCAACGCAACTAAATTGTGCCGCATTGCCTACAGCGGGAGTAGTCGTACTCCAGACTTCTACGGCAACGGCGCTTGCTTTACCTGTGCCGGTAGAACCATTGGCAAAACCGGGACCATCGTTATTTATTCCTTCACAAGTTGCGCGTTTAGTCAGATTAATCTGGGCTTTTTTCCCAGGAATACCTGCACAGTCTTTAAACTGTAATTTAAACGTTTTAATCTTGGATTTGGCATTGATTTCAGAAATATAAACATCACCAAATTCCACAACAGATATGGGTTGATTGCTATCATTGAGCAGCTTTGCGTCGCAGGTCCCCATCTCTACAGTAGTAACAACGGTCAGTCCAAGGCTATCTGTAGCCGCATATAAAGGATTAGTGAACTGAAATACCGCCAGAGCTAAACCAATGGATAATCCAGAACGTAATTTTTTATTTATCATTATTGTCATCCTTATTATTCATAGATGAAATTGAATGTCGCTTTTGCGCGAAAGTTTCCTGGAACGCCTTGTCCTGCCGATGTCTCGCGTAGCGCAACGGTCATTGCAAGACCACTGGTATTGATTTCTGTTAAACTCCAGCGAATTTTTTCTGCGCTGTTTGGTTTCAGAAATGTTGAATCATCTGCACTCTGCCTTTTTATTCCCATACCTATATAATCGGTTGTTGAGGAGGAATCCGATGCAAGTGGGATAATCAGTTTTGGAGAGGTGCCGGACTGATTACCTGACAGGGTAGTGTCGATCCAACTGATTCCGCTGCTACACCCACTGGCAACTAATTTAAAGTCTGCCTGGGCTTCTGTTGCTGCATTAACAATTTTATCCAGCCCCATATTGGGCATTCTTAATGTGTAATTATCGTTTCCATCATTTGTGACGCTAGAGCCATTTAATGCAGTCAGAGTGATATTACAGGTTGTTGCTTTAACTGTTGCCGTAAAATCAACATTAATATCTTCAGCGAACGCTGATGGTGATAATAGCAATCCCATCAGTATCACTAATTTATGCGGTATCATTTTTATCATTTGCATCCCTTATGGTTACTGAATTTGACAACTAATCCCATTGATAATAAGCGTTTGTGCTATTTTTTCTGGCTCTGCATTTTGTTGATAATGGGCAAGACAACTGACAGGTTTACCCTCTTCGAGCCATTTAACCTGGATATTTCCCTGTTGTTCGATACCACGAACAAAAGCCTGACCACCTTGACCAACGTTGCCAATAACATTGCCCCGTTCGTCATATATATCTGCCGCAAAAGGAATGTTTTGACCATCACTGCGTTTAATGTTCAAAATGGCAGATTGTCCCTGTACCGTTTCAAAACCGGCGAAGATCACTGACCCCTGACGTGGTACGGCAACTGTACTGGTGCTTTTCAATTCAACATCATTTTCAATGTCTGTAATATCCAGAGCAATGCGGTTTTCATGATAAGGAGAAAGCGCACTGGTAACGCCATAGCCCCAGCGATCGACCGTACTATTACCGTAATTTATGCGAGCGCCTTTTGCTCCAGGGGCCTGAACAACTGCCAGTGTGTCTGAGTCGCTGAAACTGTCATTACTGAATGTCAGACCACCGCGATGTAGTACAAAACCACCGTCAGTATTGAGAGAAAATTGACGACTGTTATCGCTACTTGCGGAAACTGAACCAGCCAACGTACCCCAGGGGGATTCATAACTGGCATAGCCTCCGATATAGCTCAAATTATTACTGGATTTATTCATCGTATAGCCAGTATTCACGCTGTAACTGACACGATTGTTTTCACTAAAACCACTGCTGCTGACATTGAGTTGGTTGTTGCCTTTAAAGTCACTATTTAACTGAGTATCAATAGTCTGAAAGCCAGAATCGCGGTGTTCTGTACCCAGAAGCTTTTCAATAGGAATGGTGAAACTGAGATAAACACTGTCTTCGTCTTCACCCTGTTGAGACCATGAACGCTGTGCACTGATGCTATAACTGCCCCAGGATGCACTATTACTGTAACCTATTGAGTAATTGCTCCGACTTTGCCCGGAAACCCAGTAGTCAGACCAACTTCCGGAAAGATAAAACGAACCGTAATCTTCTTTTTCATATTTCAGAGGCTGGTTAATACTTACCGTAACCTGATTTTTCATGCGTGAGTAATTGCGCATGGATTGCGGTTCAAGATCTTGTTCTGGATGCTTTACCTCATCAATCAGAGTCAGAGCATCATTGAGGCCAAGGTAGTTTTGTGTTGAGTAACGATAAGCTGCGATATTGAATGAAGTGCGTGTATCTTCGAACAATTTATTCCATGAAAGACGATAACTTTGCCCCTGATATGTTTTATCGTCCGGGATGCGGACATTGGAGTGAGTTACATCGACAGAAAATGCGCCAAGGCTGGTATTAAGGCCAAGCCCCAGTAATCCTGCAGTGTAGTTATTATCGGTAAGTTGAATACCTGTATAACCCGTCAGGTAGTTGTTTAAACCATAGTAATAGCTGGCCTGGAATAAGTTAGGCTCATCTTGGATATCATCTTTTAATACCTGACCACCGCTGATATCCCACCGACCAACGCCTGGACGTAACATTTGTACTACCGATGAAAATGGCTGTGAAAAAGTGCGTTTGCTTCCATCGGATTCTTCAATTGTGATGATCAGATCGCTGCCATAGCCTGATGGACTGAGATCATCAATGGTAAATGCGCCAGGCGGTACAGTCGTTTCATAGATCTTATAACCGCCCTGAGTAACGGTAACTTTTGCGTTAGTGTTGGCGACGCCATGAATAATCGGGGCAAAGCTGGCCAACGCCGGAGGTAACATTCTACTGTCGCTATAAAAGCGAATACCGCGAATACTGACCGAATCAAATGTTTCACCAGTGGTATATGATTCGCCAATAATTAGTTGTGAGCGTAATGAAGCGAGATCGCGTTGTAGATACCGATTCTGAAAATCATAATCGCCATTAGAATTGGTCATCCAGCTGTAGTTACCTGAGGCGCGCAAGCGCCATGCTCCTAAATTTACGCCACCGTTAAATGCGGTATAAATGCTGTCATTTTTCCTGTCAGGACTTTCACTGTGATAACCGTTGATGTTGTAAGACAGCATGGCGGCGTTAATACCGTCTTCCCACAATGAAGGATCAACATAGTTTTGATAATTCTTCATTACCCATGCCTGGGGAACATCAATATCCAGACGTTGATCGTTCACATCATAACGGACAGATGCCTGTGGAATCATTGCCGCAATGTTGAGGCAATCGCCCAGTTCTTCATCACGCTCAAGCAAGACGATTGTTTCGCTTATCGCCTCTGGTGGCGTAATGTGAAACTGATACAAATTCTTCAGCGTGATACAGGCCAGTGCATTTTTCTTCCCTTCAACAACAATAAAAGGGATGCTCTGATTTGTAACTGGTTGATTATTAACGTAAATGCTTGCGTCATAAATACCCGGTAGCGTGGGGTTGCCCTCACTGTATCGACTAAGGTCAATATTGGAAGTATTCTGCCCCATCAGGAAGGTTGGGTCGTATTCAACTTGTTCTGCGCTTAGGCAACTGGAGCTATAAAGCAGCGCGCAAAACGTAGCGATCTGCGTGAGGTTGTGATGAATTATCGTTGTTTTATAGGGCACGTTCTGCTTCCTGCTACGTTATATCTTTGCCAAATTACAGCCTGGCTTCGCCTTCAATTGCGCCACCAAAATCGTTAATGGCGTAGAAATGCACTTTTGCTGAGGCGGTTTTGCCGCTGATACCATTTATCTTGATGACATCGTCACTGAATGGCGCAACCATCTTCATATCAAGCGGATAGCGTTTGCCATTGGCTTCCAAATCGCCACTACTAAAAGAGACGTGATAAGGTGTTGGATTAGAAACGCGTAATGCCGTTTGGCCTCCAGCAGCAGCCCAGGACCATTTCAGGGCTAGCGGAGCTTCAGAAGGATTCCCACTTAAACCTTCCGGGCGATAAAAAAGTTTGATTCGGGTGCGAAATGCCAACTGGAGCAGGCTTTGATCAGCCACTTTTTCGGCGTCAGGTTTTGGCGGAACTTCCAGCACGTTAAACCAGAACACACTTTCTTTGTCTTTTGGCAGAGGAGTGCTGGCGGTATACATCAGTTTGATGGTTTGACCCCGTTTTGCATCAATACGGGATACGGGGGGAGTTGCAGTAAATGGCACGGAAATAGAACCTGGCTCGGCATTATCATCACCCGTGTCTAACCAACTCTGAACAAGTAAAGGATTATTGCCTTTATTTTCCAGACGAACATTTACGCTTTTTTGATCACTTTTATAAATGACACGCGTACCAGAAATTACAATATCCGCTAACGCTGGTGCGCTAAAAGCCATACAAGCCGCGATACAAAATGCTGCTGTATGTTTGGTATTTAAAAACATAAACCATCCCTGACAGAGTTAATAGGAACAAGGGAATAAACATCAGGAGTCTTTCTCACGGATGTTATTCCCTATATAAATTCAATCAATTCATTTGATTGATGAATAATTACCGGTAAGTTACGGTATATGCTGTATTGGTTCTTACAAAACCAGCGGTCGCAGCCGTGCTTGCATCTTCACGAACGTAAGAGGCTTTGAAATCAAACGTTGCAGATTTTGATGTGGCATCCAGCGGTTTTGAATAGATATCGCCTGTGTTATTGATTTTAACTTGTTTAATAGTAGAACCATCAATGTTGTGCAGAGCGATATTCACACCAACAGACGGGGTGTTGATGGACATATCGTTATTCAGCGTACCTTTGCTGTTACCAAAGAAAACGGTGCCAAACGTCATATCAGCGGTAGTGCCAGGTGCTGGGTTAGCTTTGCTGCAGTCAACAGTGATGCTAAAAGGTTTAGCTTTGGCACCAACGGTTGTTTCCAGTACGCCGTCATCGATATCGGCAACGGTAGCGGTTTGCAGCAGGATCAGACCATCATTATTGCCGCCATCAACACGCGTTTCACAGGTATTATCTACTACCAGACCGCTGATGTTTAACTGACCACCATCTAAAGCAGCTGAAGCAGAACCTGCAACCATTGCCAGCACCAGGCCGGACAGGGCAAAACCTAATTTTTTAGACATAAAAATCCTTGAATAATATTCCATAAGCAGATGACTTATCTTGTAACACCGGCGTCAATACATAACGAATGTGCAACAAATAAGTTTGTTAATGATAGATGCCTGAACTTACCAAATGTTACAACCATTCATCATTAAGCCGCATATTGTGCATATCTAATATTATAAATCCACTTAATTAGATTTTAAGTAAAACTAAATTTTAAAATGGTGAAGGATGGTGTATGGAAGGTGGGAGTATTCAGAGATATTAATATCCAATAAAGGATAACTCTTATTATCTTAATCGAATTGATTTGGCAATTGAGGTGGGGGTATTTTCAGAAAAAATTTATATTCAGTGCAAAAATGAATTACCATTTATTTAATTTACTGAAGCCTTTTGTTTTTAAAAGACCAACTAAATTGTCCCCATCAGGAAACACCACGTCAGGCGCAATCTCAAACAACGGCCACAGCATAAAGCCACGATTTTTCATATCGTAGTGTGGAACGGTAAGGCGTTCGGTATTTATCACTTCATTACCAAACAGCATGATATCGAGATCCAGCGTGCGCGGTCCCCAACGTTCGGCTTTACGGACGCGACCTTGCTGCAATTCAATACGCTGTGTGTGATTGAGTAACTCTTCGGGCGTGAGAGTGGTTTCAAGTGCCACGGCAGCATTCAGATAATCAGGTTGATCTTGCGGCCCCAGCGGTGGGGTGCGGTAAAACGAAGAAACGGCAAGAATGCGGCTTTCAGGGATATCGCCTAAGGCTTTCACGGCAGCATTGACCTGCTCCAGCGGAGAGGCCAGATTGCTGCCTATGGCAATATATGCCACTGTCATGCGGTGCCCTCACGACGAGGTGCGCGTTTGCGTGGGCGACGAGTACGACGACGAGCTGACGGTTCTTCATCCAGTTCGTTAAGCATCCCTTTTTGGTCTGGCGGCGCGGAAACCTGGAACTCACCCCACCATTTCACCAGACGTTGCAGTTCAGCGTTACGCTCAACTTCAGCTCGCAAGGCCAACAGGTCGTAAGCCGCACGGAACTTAGGATGCTCCAGCAGTTTCCATGCACGTTTACCCTGACGACGGGACATACGCAACTGCAACTGCCAGATATCGCGGGTTAAAGTCGTCAGACGTTTCGGGATTGCCAGTGAACGGCAGGCTTCGTCCAGCACATCGTTCATCGCCAGCGCGAAAGCGTCGTGATAGGTCAGGCCGCTTTCCTGGGCGATCTTCTGTGCTGTTTCCAGCAGTGGATACCAGAACATGGCGGCAAACAGGAACGCCGGGTTCACACGCATATCGTTATGGATACGCGTATCGGTATTCTTCAGTACCTGCTCAATGATCCGCTCCATCGGGCTGTCGCCATTTTCCGTGAAGTAGCGGGTAATGGTCGGGAACAGCGGCTGGAACAGATGATATTCACACAACAGCTTATAGGTTTCGTAACCGTAGCCCGCTTGTAGCAGCTTAAGAGACTCTTCAAACAGGCGCGCCGGAGGGATATCGTTCAGCAGGGTAGCGAGGCGAGGGATCGGTTCTGCGGTTTCCGGGCTGATGCGCATACCCAGTTTTGCCGCAAAACGTACCGCGCGCAGCATACGTACCGGATCTTCACGGTAGCGCGTTTCCGGGTTACCAATCAGACGGATAACGCCGTCTTTCAGATCTTTCATGCCGCCAACGTAATCACGAACGGTAAAATCTGCGACGCTGTAATACAGGCTGTTGATAGTGAAATCGCGGCGCTGGGCGTCTTCTTCGATGGAGCCGAAAATGTTGTCGCGCAGCAACATGCCATTTTGCCCGCGTTGGGAGGTCGTGCGGTCGCTGACGTTACCTTCGTGGTGTCCACGGAAGGTTGCGACTTCGATAATCTCCGGGCCAAACATCACATGAGCAAGACGGAAACGGCGACCCACCAGGCGGCAGTTACGGAATAGTTTACGCACCTGCTCAGGCGTGGCGTTGGTGGTCACGTCAAAATCTTTCGGCTTTTTGCCAAGTAACAGGTCGCGCACGCCGCCGCCAACCAGCCAGGCTTCGTATCCCGCTTTATTGAGCCTGTACATTACCTTCAGGGCATTTTCACTGATATCTTTGCGGGAGATAGCATGTTGCTCACGCGGGATCACCGTCACCTGGGGACGGGCGGCAGCCTGTTCAGCTTCGCTTTCCTCGCGGCTTAGCACCTTGCGGCAAAAATTAGCGACTCGGGTAAAAATAGTACACCTCGGTAGTGTCAAACATCATTCAGGACAAAAAAATAGCGGCTAATCATAGCTCAGCATGACGCATTTGAGAATGTTGAATTTACAATTGCCGACTCAGGTACGGCGGTCAGCGTCCAGTTTTTGACGGCTGACTGAAGGATTTGCTCGACGCTGAAATCCTGCCAGTGTGTTTCTGCCTGCTGACCCAGAAATTGAAGCGCGGCGATTAACACCGGGCGAGGATCGCCTTTCGGCAACGCAGGCGCATGATTCTGCTTGGAAAGTTTAGCGCCTTGTGCGTTAAGCGCCAGCGGCAAATGAATGTAATCTGGCACCTGCCAGCCAAAAAGCTGGTACAGCGAGATTTGTCGCACCGTCGGTTCAATCAAATCTGCGCCACGGACAATTTCTGTCACGCCCTGGAAGTGATCGTCAACCACCACTGCCAGGTTATAGGCGAACAAACCGTCACGGCGATGAATAATAAAATCTTCCCGCGCCAGTTTTTCGTCAGCGTGAATAATACCGCGCAGCTGATCGGTAAACTGGGTGACCGGATGCTGCTGGCGGATGCGTACTGCTGCGTTTTCTGGGGAATGATGTAATTCACGGCAATGACCGTCGTAAATACCGCCAATGCTGTGAATACGCGCACGCGTACAGGTGCAGTAATAACTTAGCCCTTGCTCACGTAACCAGGCGAGTGCTTCGCGATAGGCGTCATGACGTTGCGATTGCCAGAGAACATCGCCGTCCCAGTACAGACCGTAATGTTCCAGCTGGCGCAGGATTGTCTCTGCGGCACCGGGAACTTCACGAGGCGGGTCGATATCTTCAATGCGTACCAGCCAGCGACCTTGCCGGGCGCGTGCCTGTAGATAGCTACCAAGCGCGGCAATCAGAGAGCCAAAATGAAGCTCGCCGGAAGGAGAGGGGGCGAAGCGACCAATATAGTGTGTGTCTGTCATCTCGTTGAACAAAAAATAAGGCGGGAGCATTTCCCGCCTGTGGTAAACGTGATGGAACGGCTGTAATTAGCCAGCCATCTGTTTTTCGCGAATTTCAGCCAGCGTTTTGCAGTCGATGCACAGATCGGCTGTCGGGCGCGCTTCCAGACGACGAATACCAATTTCAACACCGCAGGATTCGCAGTAGCCGAAATCTTCGTCTTCCACTTTTTTCAGCGTCTTCTCGATCTTTTTGATCAGCTTACGCTCGCGATCGCGGTTACGCAGTTCGAGGCTGAACTCTTCTTCCTGGGCTGCACGGTCTACCGGGTCCGGGAAGTTGGCTGCTTCATCCTGCATATGTGTAACGGTGCGATCGACTTCATCCCTGAGTTGATTACGCCATGCTTCCAGAATACGACGGAAGTGCGCCAGCTGGGCTTCATTCATATACTCTTCGCCCGGCTTCTCCTGATATGGTTCCACCCCAGCGATGGCGAGAATACTCAGGGACGATGTTTTACGGTTTTGCCCTTCTTGCATGTTGCTTCTCCTTAACACGCACTATCGATCCCCATGTTCGGGGGAAAAATGAGGCCGCTATAAATAGCAGATGCTTTTCCGGATAGCAATTATCTAAACGTAACACTTGACAACTGTGTGAGGAAAAGCGTATTTGCGCACGCGACCAGAATGTAAATTAACCAGTTACTTACTTTACTACAATGTAACCGGCAGTGATTTTTTAAGAGCCATGCCTTCAGCAGAAAGTTCCGCTTTATAAGCCAGAATTTCTACCCCCTTCTGTTGAGCCTCTGACAATAGTTGCGCGTATTTCTCATCGATGTGGCGCGCGGGTGAAAACCGTGTAATGGCTGAATGCAGCACGGCAAAAAAAATCACTGCACGCTGACCTTCAGCTGCTACGCTCATCAACTCCCGAAGATGTTTCTGACCTCGTTCAGTGACTGCATCGGGAAAGTATCCCTGTTCATTTTCCGCTAACGTAACCGATTTCACTTCAATATAGCAGTCAGGTCGAAACCTCGCCTGTAACATGAAGTCAATACGACTGCGCTCGGCGCCGTATTTTACTTCGCTTTTCAGCGAGCTATAGCCTGACAGTTCCGAAATATCCCCATTGAGGATAGCCTCTTTCGTCAACCTGTTTGCCCAAAGTGTATTGACGCAAATAAATGCACCGCTTTGGCTTTGGGTCAATTCCCAGGTGTGTGGATATTTCCGTTTTGTGTTGTCGGAAGTGGAATACCAGACGGTATCGCCAGGCGTTGCACAACCGGTCATCGCACCTGTATTAGGGCAGTGTAGCGTTAATTCGCGGCCATCGGGTGTGATCACATCGGCTAAAAAGCGTTTATAACGCTGAACCAGCGTGGCGCGTTGTAGAGGGGGTGAAAATTTCATTGTGACAACCCTTGTTATTGCGTCAGTGTCCAGCGTTTTAGCGGCGTGTAGCGTGTGCGCCCACGGGCAAACGAGGAGGCGTAGAGGGTAAACTCTGTCACCGCATATGACCAGTTAAAACCAGGCGGCGGGATTGTCACCGCCTCGCTGGCGTCGCGCAATAAGGTGATATGCGGATGAAACGGTCGATTGCTTTGAAAACAACCACTGCGAGCGGCCTGCGAACGGAGCATATTTGCTAACTGGATTAAGCCGCGCGGTGGCTGGCGCATCCCTAACCACACCACGCGCGAACGCAGCCACTGACCGGCGTCATCAAGCGTCAGAGTGAAGCCCGGTTGACGAATCCGTCCGGCTAAAAGAGAAAGCGCCTTCTCTTTCTCTGCGCTCACTTCGCCTAAAAACGCCAGCGTCAGATGCAAATTTTCGGCAGCAACCGGACGTCCCGCTTCTGGCGGGAATTGTGCGGCGCGCCAGTGGATAATCTGTTCGCGAATTTCTGCGGGTAAGTCGATGGCAAAGAACAGCCGTTGCGGTTCAGACATGTGAGGCACTCGGTTATGAATTACCGCGATGCTACAATGTGGCGCGAAGAATGTTAACCCTCAGGAGCGTTTTGTGTCGTCGTTGCCCGTTGCTGCCGTCTTACCTGAATTACTTGCTGCTCTCGATACCGCACCGCAGGTGTTATTAAGCGCGCCGACCGGGGCCGGGAAATCAACCTGGCTGCCGCTACAACTGCTGGCGCATCCAGGCATTAACGGAAAAATTATCCTGCTGGAGCCACGGCGTCTGGCGGCACGTAACGTTGCGCAACGACTGGCGGAGCTGCTTAACGAAAAGCCTGGTGACACGGTTGGCTACCGGATGCGTGCGCAAAATTGCGTGGGGCCGAATACCCGACTGGAAGTCGTTACTGAAGGTGTACTGACGCGCATGATCCAACGCGACCCAGAACTGAGCGGCGTCGGTATGGTGATCCTCGATGAATTTCATGAACGTAGCTTGCAGGCTGATCTGGCGTTGGCGCTATTGCTGGACGTGCAACAAGGGCTGCGCGATGAATTAAAGCTGCTGATTATGTCGGCTACGCTGGATAATGACCGCTTACAGCAGATGCTGCCAGAAGCGCCGGTTGTTGTTTCTGAAGGACGTTCTTATCCGGTTGAACGCCGCTATTTGCCGCTGCCTGCTCATCAACGCTTTGACGAGGCCGTTGCGGTTGCTACCGCTGAATTGCTGCGTCAGGAAAGCGGATCATTACTGCTATTTTTACCCGGCGTCGGAGAAATTCAGCGCGTTCAGGAACAACTGGCTTCGCGCATCGGCAGTGATGTGCTGCTCTGCCCGCTGTATGGTACGTTGTCGCTGAACGATCAGCGAAAAGCGATCCTCCCCGCACCACAAGGAATGCGCAAAGTGGTGCTGGCGACCAATATTGCTGAAACCAGTTTAACTATTGAAGGTATTCGCCTGGTGGTAGACAGCGCCCAGGAGCGTGTAGCGCGCTTTGATCCGCGCACGGGGCTTACGCGACTGATTACTCAACGCGTTAGTCAGGCATCAATGACGCAACGCGCCGGGCGTGCCGGGCGTCTGGAGCCGGGGATCTGTCTGCATTTAATCGCCAAAGAGCAAGCAGAACGCGCTGCCGCGCAAAGTGAACCGGAGATTTTACAAAGCGATCTCTCCGGTTTGCTGATGGAGTTATTGCAATGGGGATGCAGCGATCCAGCTCAGATGAGCTGGCTGGATCAACCGCCAGCGGTGAATCTACAGGCGGCGAAACGTCTGTTACAAATGCTGGGGGCGCTGGACGGTGATCGGCTAAGCTCGAAAGGGCAGAACATGGCGACGCTGGGTAACGACCCGCGTTTAGCGGCAATGCTGGTGAGTGCGAATAGCGACGACGAAGCCGCTACCGCCGCAAAAATTGCCGCCATTCTCGAAGAGCCGCCACGGATGGGGAATAGCGATCTGGGTGTGGTGTTTTCGCGCAATCAACCGGCCTGGCAGCAACGCAGTCAGCAACTGTTAAAACGCTTAAATGTGCGTGGTGGCGAGGCAGACAGTTCGCTTATCGCGCCGCTTCTCGCCAGGGCGTTTGCCGATCGTATTGCTCGCCGCCGTGGGCAAGAGGGGCGCTATCAACTGGCGAACGGCATGGGAGCGATGCTGGACACCGATGATGCCTTAAGCCGCCATGAATGGCTGGTAGCGCCGTTATTATTGCAGGGCAGCTCCTCGCCGGATGCGCGAATTTTACTGGCGCTACCGGTCGATATTGATGAGTTAGTACAACGCTGCCCGCAGCTGCTATATCAATCTGACACCGTTGAATGGGACGATGTTCAAGGTACGTTGAAAGCCTGGCGTCGGCTGCAGATTGGTCAGCTCACAGTAAAAGTACAGCCGCTGGCGAAACCGTCGGAAGATGAATTACATCATGCAATGCTCAACGGTATTCGCGATAAAGGTCTAAGCGTACTTAACTGGACGCCGGAAGCGGAACAGCTACGTTTGCGTTTGCTGTGTGCTGCGAAGTGGCTACCGGAATATGACTGGCCAGCGGTTGATGAGGCAAATTTGCTGGCGACGCTGGAAACGTGGCTGCTGCCACATATGACCGGAGTGCATTCACTGCGAGGTCTGAAATCACTCGATATTTATCAGGCGCTGCGCGGATTACTTGATTGGGGAATGCAGCAACGGCTGGATAGTGAACTTCCTGCGCATTACACTGTGCCGACGGGAAGCCGGATCGCCATTCGTTATCATGAAGATAACCCCCCTGTGCTGGCGGTGAGAATGCAGGAGATGTTTGGCGAAGCCACCAATCCGACGATTGCCCAGGGGCGCGTGCCGTTGGTGCTGGAGCTGCTTTCACCCGCCCAAAGGCCGCTGCAAATCACGCGTGATTTAAGCGCCTTCTGGCAAGGCGCGTATCGCGAAGTGCAAAAAGAGATGAAGGGGCGTTATCCCAAACATGTCTGGCCGGACGACCCCGCCAACACCGCGCCGACGCGCCGGACGAAAAAGTATTCGTGAGGTTGGTTTTCTCCCTCTCCCTTAAGGGAGAGGGAACCGATCGAGCACAAAATTTGAGAGATATCTTCTTCTGTCTTGCAACGGAAGAACAGAAAATCGGGCTTTTGCGCCTGAATATTGCGGAGAAAAAGTATGGCCGGGAATGACCGCGAGCCAATTGGACGCAAAGGGAAACCGACGCGTCCGGTCAAACAAAAGGTAAGCCGTCGTCGTTATGAAGATGACGATGATTATGATGACTATGAGGATGAAGAACCGATGCCGCGCAAAGGTAAAGGCAAAGGGCGTAAGCCTCGTGGTAAACGCGGCTGGCTCTGGCTGCTACTGAAACTGGGCATCGTATTTGCGGTGTTAATCGCCGTTTATGGGGTTTATCTCGATCAAAAAATTCGCAGCCGTATTGATGGCAAGGTCTGGCAATTGCCAGCGGCAGTTTATGGTCGGATGGTAAACCTTGAGCCAGACATGACCATCAGCAAGAACGAGATGGTGAAACTGCTGGAGGCAACCCAGTATCGTCAGGTGTCGAAGATGACCCGTCCTGGCGAATTTACCGTGCAGGCTAACAGCATTGAGATGATCCGCCGTCCGTTTGATTTCCCGGATAGTAAAGAAGGGCAGGTGCGTGCGCGTCTGACCTTTGATGGCGATCATCTGGCGACCATCGTCAATATGGATAACAACCGTCAGTTCGGTTTCTTCCGCCTTGATCCGCGACTGATAACGATGATCTCTTCGCCAAACGGCGAGCAACGTCTGTTTGTGCCGCGCAGTGGCTTCCCGGATCTGCTGGTGGATACCTTGCTGGCGACGGAAGACCGGCATTTCTACGAGCATGACGGTATCAGCCTCTACTCCATCGGACGTGCGGTTCTGGCGAACCTGACTGCCGGACGCACGGTGCAGGGGGCGAGTACGCTGACGCAACAGTTGGTGAAAAACTTGTTCCTTTCCAGTGAGCGTTCTTACTGGCGTAAAGCGAACGAAGCTTACATGGCGCTGATCATGGATGCGCGTTACAGCAAAGATCGTATTCTTGAGCTGTATATGAACGAGGTGTATCTCGGTCAGAGCGGTGACAACGAAATCCGTGGTTTCCCGCTGGCGAGCCTGTATTACTTTGGGCGTCCGGTGGAAGAGTTGAGCCTTGATCAGCAGGCGCTGCTAGTTGGTATGGTGAAAGGTGCGTCAATTTACAACCCGTGGCGTAACCCGAAACTGGCACTGGAGCGGCGTAATCTGGTGCTACGATTGCTGCAACAACAGCAGATTATTGATCAAGAACTCTACGACATGTTGAGCGCGCGTCCGTTGGGTGTACAGCCGCGCGGTGGGGTAATCTCTCCACAGCCTGCTTTTATGCAACTGGTACGTCAGGAGCTACAGGCGAAACTGGGCGATAAAGTGAAAGATCTCTCCGGCGTGAAGATCTTCACTACCTTTGACTCGGTAGCTCAGGACGCGGCAGAAAAAGCCGCCGTGGAAGGCATTCCGGCACTGAAGAAACAGCGTAAGTTGAGCGATCTGGAAACGGCGATTGTGGTTGTCGACCGCTTTAGCGGTGAAGTTCGTGCGATGGTCGGTGGTTCGGAACCGCAATTTGCGGGCTATAACCGTGCGATGCAGGCGCGTCGTTCGATTGGTTCACTGGCAAAACCGGCGACTTATCTGACGGCCTTAAGCCAGCCGAAAATCTATCGCCTGAATACGTGGATTGCCGATGCGCCCATCGCGCTGCGTCAGCCGAACGGTCAGGTCTGGTCACCGCAGAACGATGATCGTCGTTATAGCGAAAGCGGTAGAGTGATGCTGGTGGATGCGCTGACGCGTTCGATGAACGTGCCAACGGTAAATCTGGGGATGGCGCTGGGGCTGCCTGCGGTTACGGACACCTGGATTAAGCTGGGCGTGCCGAAAGATCAGCTGAATCCGGTTCCGGCGATGCTGCTGGGGGCGTTGAACCTGACGCCAATCGAAGTGGCACAGGCATTCCAGACTATCGCCAGCGGCGGTAACCGCGCACCGCTTTCTGCACTGCGTTCAGTGATTGCTGAAGATGGTAAAGTGCTCTATCAGAGCTTCCCGCAGGCGGAACGCGCTGTTCCGGCGCAGGCGGCGTATCTGACACTATGGACCATGCAACAGGTTGTGCAGCGTGGTACGGGTCGTCAGCTTGGGGCTAAATATCCAAATCTGCATCTGGCAGGGAAAACAGGGACTACCAATAACAACGTTGATACTTGGTTTGCGGGCATTGACGGCAGCACGGTGACCATCACCTGGGTAGGCCGCGATAACAACCAGCCAACTAAGCTGTATGGTGCCAGCGGGGCAATGTCGATTTACCAGCGTTATCTGGCTAACCAGACGCCAACGCCGCTGAATCTTGTACCGCCGGAGGATATTGTGGATATGGGCGTAGACTACGACGGTAACTTTGTTTGCAGCGGTGGTATGAGAACTTTGCCAGTATGGACCAGCGATCCAGATTCGTTGTGCCAGCAAAGCGAGATTCAACAGCAGCCGTCGGGCAATCCGTTTGATCAGTCTTCTCAGCCGCAGCAGCCTGCGCAACAGGAGCAGAAAGACAGCGACGGCGTAGCAGGCTGGATCAAGGATATGTTTGGCAGTAATTAACGTTCTCAGGCAGTAATGCGTTGATACTAATGGCAGGTTCTCTGTTGATACAGGGAACCTGCTAAATTTAGTGGGATGCAAATATCAGAAGAAATTGACCTGTTTAATATTCAACGCAATGAATTTAAATATTTTTTGCGTGAAGCATTCTTCCTTTGATGCCAAAAGACATCCTCTCAGAATGGTCGATGAAAGCGTATCGACACAGCCTTTGCCGGACTTAATGAGAAAGCGAATCAAAAAGGTAAATAGTGAATGACTATAGCAGTGCACGCTAATGAGGTATCTCTCAACGTTGTTATTGGTATTAATGAGGGGGGCAAAAGATGATGCGCTCTGGTCAGCAAGTATCACATCCTGAGAATCACTATCAGGCATTATTGCAGGAAATTATGGCATTAAGTGGCCTGGATCCGAAAGGCGTGGCGCAGTATCTCGGCACTTCTTACATTGCAGTTACTCGCTGGATTCGCGGAGATATTGAACCCAGTGCCGATACGATAAAAGAATTGCATGAGCTACTTGCGAAGCTCAATGCGGGTCTGGCGATCGATCTTGCAAATCTGAATACGACACGAACATTCGCCTCTCGTGGGATACGTAAAAAAACCACAGCCGACAAATATGAAGGCACGATTGTGCTGCGCGATGAGCCGGGCCCGGCTCTGCTCTCCCGACTTAAAAAAGGAGAACTTTGGGGCAATGGTGAATACCAGTTGGCTGAAATTCTTTCATCGCATCCTGAAGCCGCGCAGACCGTGAAAGAGGCTGTAGCGGAGGGCGTTTCAGCAGGAAAGAATACGTATACTTATGACGCGCATACATATCACACCAAAGTTCCGCCTCAAGGGATTGCCCAGGTGCTGCAAAAATATTTGCCCGAAGGCGGACTGGTGCTTGATCCCTTTGCGGGAAGCGGTATGACAGGGGTTGCGGCGCTGACGACCGGCCATGATGTCATTCTCAATGAACTGTCACCTGCAGCCAGTTTTATCGCTAATCGATTTACATCGCAATGCGATCCCGCTGCGCTCGCGGCGGCGGTAAAAGTAGTTACTGAGAGTCTGGCGGATCTGCGCAAAACCCTTTACACAACGCAATGCCGTACCTGTGGAAAAGAGGCGGAGTTGCTCTTTACTGTCTGGTCATACAAAGTCATTTGCAGCGAGTGTAGTAAGGAGTTTGTGCTTTGGGACGAATGCCGTAGCTACGGTAACACTGTGCGTGAACATAAATTTTTGCGCGAGTTCCCGTGCCCTCATTGCCATCATCAGGTCAAAAAATCGCGCCTTGCCCGAACGACGCCTGTGCCGGTTCTTGTGGGGTACAAATGCTGCGGTAAAGTTCAGTCTGAGGTGCCGCCTGTGGAGGCCGATCTTAAGCTCATTGCCGCAATTGACGCAGGCAAATATCTTGCTGAGGAGTTCATCCCGGATTTCGAGCTGCCAGATGGGGTGAATCTGGCACAGCCCAAGCGTCATGGTCTGACTAACATAAAACATTTTTATACTGCCAGAAATCTGGCGGCGATGAGCCAGTTGTGGAAAGCGATTCATCGCGTTGAAGATACCAATATTGCCGCATTTCTCGGCTTTGTTTTCACTTCGCTCTATCAGCGAGTGACCCGGCTTTCTGAGTACCGTTTTTGGGGCGGCAGCGGTAATACGGCAAATTTTAATGTCCCGTATATTTTTAATGAAGCGAATATCTTTTTGACCTTCGAACGCAAGGCCAGATCAATTATTGATCACCTTGAAACCACGGCTAAAGCCTACGTTGGTCGTTGTCAGGTTAAAACGGGTTCTGCGACCGATCTTTCGTTTCTGCCGGATAATAGTGTTGATTTAATTTTCACCGATCCGCCGTTTGGAGCCAACATTAACTATAGCGAAATGAATATGTTGTGGGAGTCCTGGTTAATGTCCTATACGGATGCCACGGATGAAGCCATAGTTAATCGCGTACAAAAAAAGGATGCCAACAGATATCAGGAATTAATGACGCAGAGTCTGGCTGAAAGTTATCGTGTGCTAAGACCTGGACACTGGATGGTGTTGGTATTTATGAACTCTTCGGAAGATATCTGGAATCGTCTGCGTAATGCCGTGCTGGATGCTGGTTTTACCATTGAAAGGATCGATATTTTCGACAAGCAGCACGGTACGTTTAAGCAATTTGTTAGCGATAACACCGCAGGTGCTGATCTCATGCTGCATTGTCGTAAAGTTGAAAATGGCAACAAGCGGGCAGTGTCAACGGCGGAGGCGAAAACTATTTCAGTTAAGGAATTTCTGAGCCAGCGAAATGGTACGATCCCCGTACTTCCTTATCTGCACGTTAAACGTGAGGCTGATATCGACTATCGCACTCTCTACAGCGAATATCTGGCTGAAAGTCTTTTACTGCATGGGAAAATGTTGGACTTCGCGACCTTCAGGTCTCAGGCAATTGCTCTTTTGGAAGGTAATAAGGACCCGTTGTAATGGCATACTTACAAGCATTTACTGATACTGAAAAGGTATTTGCTAAACGGTGGTTGGCAACTCAGGTTGCCGCCATGATGGGCAGAAAGCTGGAGGAAGGCGACTGGAGCCGCGTTTACTGCCTGGCAAAAAATATTCCCGATGGTGGCTGGAGCAATTTACATATTGATGTCAATTATCAGGGATTGGGGCTGGAGATGAAACTCTTGCGCATAGCAGGCCTGCGGGACAGACCGATCAAGTCAGTCTGCGGTACTACGCTTATGCACCCAGCTGCAACGCGTTCGATCCGTATTGATGATACCACTCGTGATGCTAACGATGTGATGCATGACGTCTTCCAGCAATACGCAGAGCTTATTGAACGTCGAACGCAAACGGTAAGAGATGCCGCACCTCATAAGACCCCTGATATGCGTACAGGCTGGCTGCTATGGGAGGATAGTCTGACGGAATTCCTCTATTTTGAAGAGCGGATGATCCCACCAAATCCGGAGCAGTACACAGCAGTATGGAATGTTACTCCAGCTAAAGGGGCACGTAAGGCCAGCAAAAGTTTATGGATATATGACCGGGATACAAAGCAGAAACGCTATTCTGTGACGACGAGTGCGGGTATCAAGATCCAGCCATATTTTGACGTGCCGCTGCCGTCAGACGAGAATCTTTGCTATTTTCGCGTGCAGAGTGAACCGGTGAATGAAGAGATCGTCCGCATGTGGGTTTCTGCCTCTACGGCTCAGGCACTAAAAAGCCGTCTGGGTTCGCTCGATACCGCCACCATGAATGAAGCAATTTTCCGTGCCATTGAACAGAGTGAGAACAACACTCAGGCGCCGGAAGTTGATGAAGGACTGGCGGTTTCTATAGATATCAGTAAACAAGCGCACGTTCAGCTCGCGGAAGCCTGGGAGGCCGTGAGCGATGAGCACCGCGCGCAGCTTCTTCTGAAAGCGCTATCCTGACGCTGCTTGTGTAGACTGGGGAATAAATCACTACGCCTTGTGGAGTGAATGAACACAGGGCGTAGATAAGTCAAGTTCAGTAACATCCCGCCTAAACAATTAACCCTTTCTTTTCATCTGATTGTTTATTGACCCTTCAGGGGCGCGCATATTGCGTACCGCTTGCGAACCCGTCAGCCTTTCGAATATTATCTTATCTTTATAATAATCATTCTCGTTTACGTTATCATTCACTTTACATCAGAGATATACCAATGGCGCGTTACAAAACTGCTCAGCCAAAACACTCGCTGCGTAAAATCGCAGTTGTAGTAGCCACAGCGGTTAGCGGCATGTCTGTTTATGCACAGGCAGCGGTTGAACCGAAAGAAGACACTATCACCGTTACCGCAGCACCTGCACCGCAAGAAAGCGCGTGGGGGCCGGCGGCTACCATAGCAGCGCGACAATCCGCTACCGGCACCAAAACAGATACGCCGATTCAAAAAGTGCCACAGTCTATTTCTGTTGTAACTGCCGAAGAGATGGCGCTGCATCAGCCTAAGTCAGTCAAAGAGGCACTTAGCTACACGCCGGGTGTCTCTGTTGGTACGCGTGGCGCATCCAACACCTATGACCACCTGATCATTCGCGGTTTTGCCGCAGAAGGCCAAAGCCAGAATAACTATCTGAACGGTCTGAAGTTGCAGGGTAACTTCTATAACGATGCGGTCATTGACCCGTATATGCTGGAACGTGCTGAAATTATGCGTGGCCCGGTTTCCGTGCTTTACGGTAAAAGCAGCCCTGGCGGCCTGTTGAACATGGTCAGCAAACGCCCGACTACCGAACCTCTGAAAGAAGTTCAGTTTAAAGCCGGTACTGACAGCCTGTTCCAGACCGGTTTTGACTTTAGTGATGCGCTGGATGATGACGGCGTTTACTCTTATCGCCTGACCGGTCTTGCGCGTTCTGCCAATGCTCAGCAGAAAGGGTCAGAAGAGCAGCGTTATGCTATTGCACCGGCGTTCACCTGGCGTCCGGACGATAAAACCAATTTCACCTTCCTTTCTTACTTCCAGAACGAGCCGGAAACCGGTTATTACGGCTGGTTGCCAAAAGAGGGAACCGTTGAGCCGCTGCCGAACGGTAAGCGTCTGCCGACGGACTTTAACGAAGGCGCGAAAAACAACACCTATTCTCGTAATGAGAAGATGGTAGGGTACAGCTTCGACCACGAATTTAACGATACCTTTACCGTGCGTCAGAACCTGCGCTTTGCGGAAAACAAAACCTCGCAAAACAGCGTTTATGGTTACGGTGTCTGCTCCGATCCGGCGAATGCTTACAGCCAACAATGTGCGGCATTAGCGCCTGCGGACAAAGGCCATTATCTGGCACGTAAATACGTCGTTGATGATGAGAAACTGCAAAACTTCTCTGTTGATACCCAGTTGCAGAGCAAGTTTGCCACTGGCGATATCGACCACACCCTGCTGACCGGTGTTGATTTCATGCGTATGCGTAATGACATCAACGCCTGGTTTGGTTACGACGACTCCGTACCGCTGCTCGATCTGTACAATCCAGTGAATACCGATTTCGACTTCAATGCGAAAGATCCGGCAAACTCCGGCCCTTACCGCATTCTGAATAAGCAGAAACAAACGGGTGTTTATGTTCAGGATCAGGCGCAGTGGGATAAAGTGCTGGTCACCCTGGGCGGTCGTTATGACTGGGCGGATCAAGAGTCTCTTAACCGCGTTGCCGGGACGACCGATAAACGTGATGACAAACAGTTTACCTGGCGTGGTGGTGTTAACTACCTGTTTGATAATGGTGTAACACCTTACTTCAGCTATAGCGAATCGTTTGAACCTTCTTCCCAGGTCGGAAAGGATGGTAATATTTTCGCACCGTCTAAAGGTAAGCAGTACGAAGTCGGCGTGAAATATGTACCGGACGATCGCCCAATTGTGGTGACGGGGGCACTGTATAATCTCACCAAAACCAATAACCTGATGGCGGACCCTGAGGGTTCCTTCTTCTCGGTTGAAGGTGGCGAGATCCGCGCACGTGGCGTAGAAATCGAAGCAAAAGCGGCATTGTCGGCGAGTGTTAACGTGGTGGGTTCTTATACCTACACCGATGCGGAATACACCACCGATACTACCTACAAAGGCAATACGCCAGCGCAAGTGCCAAAACACATGGCTTCTCTGTGGGCTGACTACACCTTCTTTGACGGCCCACTTTCAGGTCTGACGCTGGGCACCGGTGGTCGTTATACTGGCTCCAGCTATGGTGATCCGGCTAACTCCTTTAAAGTGGGAAGTTATACGGTCGTGGATGCGTTAGTGCGTTATGATCTGGCGCGAGTCGGTATGGCTGGCTCCAACGTGGCGCTGCATGTTAACAACCTGTTCGATCGTGAATATGTCGCCAGCTGCTTTAATACCTATGGCTGCTTCTGGGGCGCAGAACGTCAGGTCGTTGCAACCGCAACCTTCCGTTTCTAATTTCTCTTTTGGGGCACGGATTTCCGTGCCCGTTTCACAAGTTGGCTGTTATGCAGGAATACACGAATCATTCCGATACCACTTTTGCACTGCGTAATATCTCCTTTCGTGTGCCCGGGCGCACGCTTTTGCATCCTCTGTCGTTAACCTTTCCTGCCGGGAAAGTGACCGGTCTGATTGGTCACAACGGTTCTGGTAAATCCACTCTGCTCAAAATGCTTGGCCGTCATCAGCCACCGTCGGAAGGTGAGATTCTTCTTGATGCCCAGCCGCTGGAAAGCTGGAGCAGCAAAGCCTTCGCCCGCAAAGTGGCTTATTTGCCGCAGCAGCTTCCTCCGGCAGAAGGGATGACCGTGCGTGAACTGGTGGCGATTGGTCGTTACCCGTGGCATGGCGCGCTGGGGCGCTTTGGTGCGGCAGATCGCGAAAAGGTCGAGGAAGCTATCTCGCTGGTTGGTTTAAAACCGCTGGCGCATCGTCTGGTCGATAGTCTCTCTGGCGGCGAACGTCAGCGGGCGTGGATCGCCATGCTGGTGGCGCAGGATAGCCGCTGTCTGTTGCTGGACGAACCGACCTCGGCGCTGGATATCGCGCACCAGGTTGACGTACTGGCGCTGGTGCATCGTTTAAGTCAGGAACGTGGTCTGACGGTCATTGCCGTGCTGCACGATATCAATATGGCAGCGCGTTACTGTGATTATCTGGTCGCCCTGCGCGGCGGTGAAATGATTGCTCAGGGAACGCCTGCGGAAATTATGCGTGGCGAAACCCTCGAAATGATTTATGGCATCCCGATGGGTATTTTGCCGCATCCGGCGGGTGCAGCACCTGTGAGTTTTGTTTATTAATGAGCGGCTTACCTCTTATTTCGCGCCGCCGACTGTTAACGGCGATGGCGCTTTCTCCGTTGTTATGGCAGATGAATACCGCCCGTGCGGCGGCTATTGATCCAAATCGTATTGTGGCACTGGAGTGGTTGCCGGTGGAGTTACTACTGGCGCTCGGCATCGTGCCTTACGGTGTGGCGGACACCATCAATTATCGTCTGTGGGTCAGCGAACCGCCGTTGCCGGAGTCGGTGATTGACGTTGGTTTGCGTACAGAACCTAACCTCGAACTGCTGACCGAAATGAAACCGTCGTTTATGGTCTGGTCGGCGGGATATGGTCCTTCACCAGAAATGTTGGCTCGTATTGCGCCGGGACGCGGATTTAACTTCAGCGACGGCAAACAGCCGCTGGCGATGGCGCGTAAATCGCTGACGGAAATGGCCGATTTACTTAACCTGCAAAATGCAGCAGAAACGCATTTAGCGCAATATGAAGACTTTATCCGCAGCATGAAACCCCGCTTTGTGAAGCGAGGAGCGCGTCCATTATTGCTGACAACATTGATCGATCCGCGCCATATGCTGGTCTTCGGTCCAAACAGCCTGTTCCAGGAAATTCTCGATGAATACGGCATCCCAAATGCCTGGCAGGGTGAAACCAACTTCTGGGGCAGTATCGCCGTCAGTATCGATCGTCTGGCAGCGTATAAAGACGTTGATGTGCTCTGTTTTGATCACGATAACAGCAAAGAGATGGACGCGTTAATAGCGACGCCGCTGTGGCAGGCCATGCCGTTTGTCCGTGCCGGACGCTTTCAGCGCGTACCCGCAGTCTGGTTCTATGGTGCGACGCTTTCAGCAATGCACTTTGTGCGGATTCTGGATAACGCCATTGGAGGTAAAGCGTGAGTAAACGTATTGCGCTTTTCCCGGTGTTATTGCTGGTGCTGTTGGTGATTGCCGCTGCGGCGTTGACCTGGATGAACTTCTCGCAGGCGCTGCCGCGTAGTCAGTGGGCGCAGGCTGCCTGGTCGCCGGATATCGATGTCATTGAACAGATGATTTTTCACTACAGCTTGCTGCCGCGTCTGGCTATTTCGCTGTTGGTTGGCGCAGGTCTGGGGCTGGTGGGCGTGCTGTTTCAGCAAGTGTTGCGTAACCCTTTGGCAGAACCGACCACGCTGGGCGTCGCAACGGGCGCGCAACTGGGAATTACCGTCACCACGCTCTGGGCGATCCCCGGCGCGATGGCGAGCCAGTTTGCCGCGTTGGCAGGGGCTTGTGTCGTTGGCTTAATTGTCTTTGGCGTCGCGTGGGGGAAACGGCTTTCGCCGGTAACGCTGATCCTCGCGGGGCTGGTGGTGAGCCTTTATTGTGGAGCCATCAACCAGTTACTGGTTATCTTCCATCACGACCAGTTGCAAAGCATGTTCCTGTGGAGCACCGGAACGCTGACGCAAACCGACTGGGGCGGCGTTGAGCGTTTATGGCCGCAGCTGCTGGGTGGCGTGATGCTGACGTTACTGCTATTGCGTCCGTTAACCCTGATGGGGCTTGATGATGGCGTGGCGCGCAATCTCGGGCTGGCCTTGTCGCTCGCGCGTCTGGCGGCGCTGTCGCTGGCGATTGTCATCAGTGCTCTGCTGGTGAACGCGGTAGGGATTATCGGCTTTATCGGCTTGTTCGCGCCACTGCTGGCAAAAATGCTGGGGGCGCGGCGTTTGCTGCCACGACTGCTGCTGGCGTCGCTGATTGGTGCGTTGATCCTCTGGCTTTCCGATCAAATCATCCTCTGGCTGACTCGCGTGTGGATGGAAGTTTCCACCGGATCGGTGACTGCGTTGATAGGTGCACCGCTGCTGCTGTGGCTGCTGCCCCGTTTACGCAGTATTAGCGCGCCGGATATGAAGGTGAACGATCGTGTCGCGACTGAACGCCAACATGTGCTGGCGTTTGCCCTCGCTGGCGGCGTGCTGCTGTTGATTGCAGTGGTGATGGCGTTGTCGTTTGGCCGTGATGCGCACGGCTGGTCGTGGGCGAGCGGGGCGCTGCTTGATGATTTAATGCCCTGGCGTTGGCCGCGAATTATGGCGGCGCTGTTTGCGGGCGTAATGCTGGCGGTGGCGGGCTGCATTATTCAGCGGCTGACCGGAAACCCGATGGCAAGCCCGGAAGTGCTGGGGATTAGTTCCGGTGCGGCGTTTGGTGTAGTGTTGATGCTGTTTCTGGTGCCGGGCAACGCCTTTGGCTGGCTGTTGCCTGCGGGAAGTCTCGGCGCGGCGGTGACCTTGTTAATCATTATGATCGCTGCCGGTCGCGGAGGTTTTTCCCCACACCGGATGTTGCTTGCGGGGATGGCGTTAAGCACCGCGTTCACCATGCTTTTGATGATGTTGCAGGCGAGTGGTGACCCGCGAATGGCGCAAGTGCTGACCTGGATTTCCGGTTCGACCTACAACGCGACCGATGCACAGGTCTGGCGCACCGGAATTGTGATGGTGATTTTGCTGGCGATTACCCCGCTGTGCCGCCGCTGGCTGACCATTTTGCCGCTGGGTGGCGATACCGCACGAGCTGTGGGAATGGCGCTGACGCCGACGCGAATTGCGTTGCTGATGCTGGCGGCCTGTCTGACAGCGACCGCGACGATGACTATTGGACCGTTGAGTTTTGTTGGTCTGATGGCACCGCATATCGCGCGGATGATGGGCTTTCGACGGACGATGCCGCACATTGTGATTTCGGCGTTGGTGGGAGGTTTATTGCTGGTATTCGCTGACTGGTGTGGGCGGATGGTGCTGTTTCCGTTCCAGATCCCAGCGGGGCTGCTATCGACGTTTATTGGCGCGCCGTACTTTATCTATTTGTTGAGAAAGCAGAGCCGTTAATTGAATGCCTCGCCCGGTGGGCGAGGCAAAATCATCACAATTTCGCAAACACCCGACGCGCAGCATCGATGGTGTTGTTGATATCTTCCATGCTGTGCGCCACAGACATAAAGCCCGCTTCAAACGCTGACGGTGCCAGATATACACCTTCATCCAGCATCATATGGAAGAAACGCTTAAAGCGTTCCACGTCACAGGCCATCACGTCCTGGTAGCACGTCACGGACTCGGCGTCGGTAAAGAAAATACCGAACATGCCGCCAACATGGTTAACGACCAGCGGAATTCCCGCTTCTTCTGCCGCTTCCAGCAGGCCTTCCGCCAGACGCGTGGTTAACTCGTTCAGTGTTTCGTGAACGCCCGGTTGCGCAACTTCATTCAGACAGGCGAAACCTGCTGCCATCGCAATTGGGTTACCGGAAAGCGTACCAGCCTGATAGACCGGGCCGGTCGGAGCCAGTGCATCCATTACATCACGACGACCGCCGAATGCGCCTACTGGCATCCCACCGCCGATGATTTTGCCCAGGCAGGTGAGATCCGGCACCACGCCGTAATAATCCTGTGCGCCTGCCAGCGCCACGCGGAAGCCGGTCATAACTTCATCTATGATCAGCAATGCGCCAAACTCGTCACACAGCGCGCGCAGACCCGGCAGGAACTCTGGCAGCGGAGGAACACAGTTCATGTTGCCTGCCACTGGCTCGACGATAATGCAGGCAATCTCTTGCGGATACTGTTCAAACGCGGCGCGTACAGACGCCAGATCGTTATAGGTACAGGTTAAGGTATGTTTGGCGAAATCTGCCGGAACGCCCGGAGAGTTTGGCTGACCTAACGTGAGCGCACCAGAACCGGCTTTCACCAGCAGGCAGTCAGCGTGGCCGTGGTAACAACCTTCAAATTTAATGATTTTGTCGCGACCGGTAAAACCACGCGCCAGGCGGATGGCGCTCATCGTTGCTTCGGTGCCGGAGTTCACCATGCGCACCATATCCATCGTCGGCACGAGTTCGGTCACCAGCTCCGCCATTTTTACTTCCATTTCGGTCGGCGCGCCAAAGCTCAGACCACGTTCAGCGGCTTCAATCACTGCATTGCGGATCGCCGGATGATTATGACCCAGCACCATCGGCCCCCAGGAACCGACATAATCGATATAGGCTTTGCCATCAACGTCGTACAGATAAGCACCGTCCGCTTTTTCGATAAACAGTGGAGTGCCGCCCACGCCGGTAAAGGCGCGAACAGGAGAGTTCACACCGCCAGGGATCAGCTCGCGCGCTGCGCTGTAAAGGTTTTCAGACTTACTCATGGAGGGTTCCTGATTCGTAGAAAAAGTGAATGGCTGCTATTCTATGTTATTCATAACAAGTTAAATACTCGTCAAACATCAGGTTGCTTATACTGCTGCAACCTGGATTTCTAAGAGTATAAAAGTTTTGAGTATTTGAAACATTACGCTTTGCAAAGGATTTTCATGGAACGAGCGAGTAAAATGCCGTCATCTTATTTGTATGACCAATATGTGATCATTGGATGAAAACCGAAACTCCTTCTTATGAAATACCGCAGGCCGCGCGTCTGCGACGCAGACAACTGATTCGCCAACTTCTTGAGCGCGACAAAACGCCATTAGCCATTTTGTTTATGGCGGCGGTCGTCGGCACCCTTGTCGGGCTGGCGGCAGTTGCTTTTGACAAAGGCGTCGCCTGGTTGCAAAACCAACGTATGGGCGCGCTGGTACATACCGCTGATAATTACCCACTTCTGTTAACCGTCGCTTTTCTTTGTTCGGCGGTGCTGGCAATGTTCGGCTATTTTCTGGTGCGTAAATACGCGCCCGAAGCAGGTGGTTCAGGGATTCCTGAAATTGAAGGGGCGCTGGAAGATCAACGTCCCGTTCGCTGGTGGCGTGTATTGCCGGTGAAATTCTTTGGCGGGTTGGGGACACTCGGTGGTGGCATGGTTCTTGGGCGTGAAGGACCAACCGTGCAAATCGGCGGTAACATTGGCCGTATGGTGCTTGATATTTTCCGCATGAAAGGTGATGAAGCTCGCCACACGTTGCTGGCAACCGGTGCAGCGGCTGGTCTGGCGGCGGCCTTTAACGCGCCGCTGGCGGGTATTCTATTTATTATCGAAGAGATGCGTCCGCAATTTCGCTATACGCTGATTTCGATTAAGGCTGTATTTATTGGCGTCATTATGTCGACCATTATGTACCGGATATTTAATCACGAAGTCGCGTTAATTGACGTCGGTAAACTTTCTGACGCGCCGCTCAATACGCTGTGGCTTTATCTGATCCTCGGTATTATTTTTGGTATTTTCGGCCCTATTTTTAATAAATGGGTGCTGGGGATGCAGGATTTACTGCACCGTGTGCACGGCGGCAATATCACTAAATGGGTGCTGATGGGCGGTGCGATTGGCGGTCTGTGCGGTTTGCTGGGGTTCGTTGCGCCAGAAACTTCAGGCGGCGGTTTTAACCTGATTCCTATCGCCACAGCGGGGAATTTCAGCATGGGAATGCTGATTTTTATTTTTGTCGCACGGGTGATCACTACGCTGCTTTGCTTCTCTTCCGGTGCGCCGGGCGGTATTTTCGCTCCGATGCTGGCGCTCGGTACGGTTTTGGGAACGGCATTTGGCATGGCTGCCACGGAGATATTTCCGCAATACCACCTTGAAGCAGGGACATTTGCTATTGCTGGAATGGGGGCGTTACTGGCGGCCTCTGTTCGTGCGCCGTTGACCGGGATCATCCTGGTACTTGAGATGACAGATAACTATCAGCTCATTTTGCCAATGATTATTACTGGTCTTGGCGCAACACTATTAGCACAATTTACTGGTGGGAAACCGTTATACTCGGCGATTCTTGCCCGCACGCTGGCAAAACAGGAAGCGGAGCAGCTGGCGCGAAGCAAGGCCGTGGCTGCCAGCGAGAATACTTGAACGAAATACCAGGGTATTAGATAATGGCAGTTATTATTGGGTTAGAATTTGCCCAATTGCCGATGTCGTTTGGAGCAAAATATGAGTGATGACGTAGCACTGCCGCTGGAGTTTACCGACGCAGCAGCCAACAAAGTTAAAAGCCTGATCGCTGACGAAGATAACCCGAATCTGAAATTACGCGTGTATATCACCGGTGGCGGTTGCAGCGGCTTCCAGTATGGTTTCACCTTTGATGATCAGGTGAACGAAGGCGATATGACCATCGAAAAACAGGGCGTTGGCCTGGTGGTTGACCCGATGAGCCTGCAATATCTGGTCGGCGGTTCCGTTGATTATACCGAAGGTCTGGAAGGTTCACGCTTCATCGTAACCAACCCGAATGCGAAAAGCACCTGCGGTTGCGGTTCTTCCTTCAGCATCTAATCTGCTGTTAATGTGCCGGATAAACTATCCGGCACATCTTCTCTCTTCAACGCCCATTCTCATCCAGCGCAAACGTCGGCAATTTCAGATGCCACCGAATAGCCGCCAGCCGTATCAATAGCGTTACAACCATTCCCATCATACTGGCTGTTTCCAGCGGTACGGAGAAGGTGTAATGAGCTGTAGCATGGACAATACCGCCGATAATACAGGCCGTCGCGTAGATTTCTGTGCGTAATATCATGGGGATTTCGCGCGCCAGTACATCGCGGATGATCCCGCCGCCAACGCCGGTGATCACACCCATACAAACCGCGATTAACGGACCGGCTTCCGCATTAAAGGCTTTGTTGACGCCAATACCAACGAACACTGCCAGACCAACAGCATCCAGCACTGGCAGCATCCATTTGGGTAAGCGCCTTGGCTGGCGTACCAGAACGATAGTCAGCATACTGGTCACCATCGCGACAACCAGATCGGTGGGATCTTTCACCCAAAATACCGGACCGTGATCCAGCGCCATGTCACGAATTGTCCCGCCACCTACTGCGGTAACCACGCCCAGAACCAGGACGCCAAAAGGGTCCATACGCAATTTTCCGGCCAGCAAAACGCCGGAGATGGCAAATACCGCTGTACCGACTATATCCAGCCAATAGACGAGCATTTTTCAATCCCCACTGAGCACCTGAAAGGTCAGGCGCTAATCCACTTGTGAAAGCGCATTACAGAGTTGTTGTGCAGCGAGGATAATACGTGGGCTTGCGCGTTCAAACCAGTCACTTGTGAGAGGAATAACGGGAATTTTGAGTTGTTCGCCCCAGTATTGCTTTATTTTAGGAATTTTATCCGCTCCGCCAGTGATGACAATGGCCTGCGGCGCGCGTGCTAATACTTGTTCACGGCTAACCTGCGGCCAGGGAACTCGACTGTCTTTAAAGATGTTTTCTCCGCCGCAAACTTCCAGTATCTGGTTCTGAATCGACTCTTTTCCGCTGGTGAATGGCGGATTAATGCCGAATTGTAAGAAAACACGTTTTTTCGGTTTATCAGCATATTGCGCTTTCAGTTGCGCATACTGTTCCAGTAAGGTTTGCGCGGCTTTTCCGGCCTTGTCAGGTTGCGGACTCCAGGGAGCCAGTTGACGTAACGCATCGGCAATTTGTTCAATGCTTGTCGCATCGACCCACATGACTTTTATTCCCAGCGAAGCAAGCTGGTCAACCTGCCGCTCGGCATTGCCTCCGCGCCAGGCAACCACCAAATCGGGTTTCAGCGCCACGATGCGTTCCAGATTCATCCCTTGCCAGGTGGAAACCTGCTCAATCTTCTGTGCTTCTGGCGGGTAGTCGGAATAACTGCTGACCCCTACCGGCGTGATCCCGGCGGCAAAGGCAAGTTCAGTGTTGGCGGGAGAAAGCGTGATAACGCGCGGCGCGGCGTTGAGCCACAGCGGCGCGAGAAAAGACAGGGCGACCAGCGCCCTGAACAGTGACTTAGCCATGTGCCAGTTTCTGCACCAGTGACTCAACCATCAGGCTGGACTGTTTGGCTGCAACGGCCAGAAATTCGTCGAAGCTGAGATGAGACTGTTGATCGGCCACGTCGGAGATGGCGCGTACCACCACAAACGGTACATTAAAATTGTGGCAGACATGAGCGATAGCTGTCGCTTCCATCTCTACCGCAATGGCCTGCGGGAAATTGTGGCGGATTTTCGCCAGACCAACAGAGCCGTTGATGAACGCGTCGCCGCTGACAATCAGGCCACGTACAGCGTTAAGATTCAGTTCGGCAATGCAGGACTCGGCGGCAGCGATCAGTTTATCATCAGCTTTGAAGCCTGCCGGACAGCCAGGTAACTGACCATATTCATAACCAAATGCCGTGACATCCGCGTCGTGATAGCGTGCTTCGTCAGAGACAACGATATCGCCCACTTTCAGCGTTGGCGCCAGGCCCCCTGCAGAACCGGTGTTAATAATCACATCTGGTTTGCAGTGTTCCAGCAGCAGAGTCGCACCCAGCGCCGCAGCGACTTTACCGATGCCCGATTTCAGAAGCGCAACCTCGGTTCCGTTCAGTTGACCTGTGTAGATTTCACAGCCACCCAGACGGAGAGTTTGACGGTTTTCGATTTTGTCACGCAGCAGCGTAACTTCTTCTTCCATTGCACCAATGATGCCGATTTTCATAGATTTACTCGCGATAAGCCCGATTTGAGGGCATAGTTTATCATGCGCTTACGGGGAAGCGTATTTCTCACGCGGGAGAGGACATGGCACAGATTGATTTCCGAAAAAAAATAAACTGGCATCGTCGTTATCGTTCACCGCAGGGTGTTAAAACCGAACATGAGATCTTGCGGATCTTCGAAAGCGATCGCGGACGTATTATTAACTCTCCGGCGATTCGTCGTCTGCAACAAAAGACCCAGGTTTTTCCACTTGAGCGCAATGCTGCTGTACGCACGCGTCTTACCCATTCAATGGAAGTTCAGCAGGTGGGGCGCTATATCGCCAAAGAGATTTTAAGTCGTCTGAAAGAACTTAAATTGCTGGAGGAGTACGGCCTGGATGAACTGACCGGGCCGTTTGAAAGCATTGTCGAGATGTCATGCCTGATGCACGATATCGGTAATCCACCGTTTGGTCATTTTGGCGAAGCGGCTATAAATGACTGGTTTCGCCAGCGTTTGTACCCAGCGGATGCCGAAAGTCAGCCGCTGACCGACGATCGCTGTAGCGTGACAGCGTTGCGATTGCGGGAAGGGGAGGAACAACTTAACGAGCTGCGGCGCAAAATTCGTCAGGACTTATGTCATTTTGAAGGTAATGCACAAGGTATTCGTCTGGTGCATACATTGATGCGGATGAATCTCACCTGGGCGCAGGTTGGCGGTATTTTAAAATATACTCGTCCGGCGTGGTGGCGTGGTGAAACGCCTGAGACTCACCACTATTTAATGAAAAAACCGGGCTATTATCTTTCTGAAGAAGCCTATATTGCCCGTTTGCGTAAAGAACTTAATTTGGCGATTTACAGTCGTTTTCCATTAACGTGGATTATGGAAGCAGCTGACGATATCTCTTATTGTGTGGCTGATCTTGAAGATGCGGTAGAGAAAAGAATATTTACCGTTGAGCAGCTTTATCATCATTTGCATGATGCGTGGGGTCAGCATGAGAAAGGTTCTCTGTTTGCACAAGTGGTAGAAAATGCCTGGGAAAAATCGCGCTCAAATAGTTTAAGCCGCAGTACGGAAGATCAGTTTTTTATGTATTTACGGGTGAACACCCTCAATAAGCTGGTGCCCTATGCGGCACAACGATTTATTGATAATTTGCCGACGATTTTTGCCGGAACGTTTAATCATGCCCTGTTAGAAGATGCCAGTGAATGTAGTGAACTTTTGAAGTTATATAAAAATGTCGCCGTAAAACATGTGTTTAGCCATCCAGATGTCGAGCAGCTTGAGTTGCAGGGGTATCGGGTGATTAGCGGGTTATTAGAGATTTATCGTCCTTTATTAAGCATGTCATTATCAGACTTTGCTGAACTGGTAGAAAAAGAGCGAGTAAAACGTTTCCCCATTGAATCACGCTTATTCCATAAGCTCTCAACGCGCCATCGGCTGGCCTATGTCGAGGCTGTCAGTAAATTATCGTCAGATTCTCCTGAGTTCCCGTTATGGGAATATTATTATCGTTGTCGGCTGTTACAGGATTATATCAGTGGCATGACGGACCTTTATGCGTGGGATGAATATCGGCGGCTGATGGCGGTAGAACAATAACCAGGCTTTTGTAAAGACGGACAATAAATTTTTACTTTTTGCAGAAACTTTAGTTCGGAACTTCGCGCTATAAAACGAATCTGAAGAACACAGCAATTTTGCGTTATCTGTTAATCGAGACTGAAATACATGAAAAAAACCACATTAGCACTGAGTGCACTGGCTCTGAGTTTAGGTTTGGCGTTATCTCCGCTCTCTGCAACGGCGGCTGAGACTTCTTCAGCAACGACAGCCCAGCAGATGCCAAGCCTTGCACCGATGCTCGAAAAGGTGATGCCTTCAGTGGTCAGCATTAACGTAGAAGGTAGCACAACCGTTAATACGCCGCGTATGCCGCGTAATTTCCAGCAGTTCTTCGGTGATGATTCTCCGTTCTGCCAGGACGGTTCTCCGTTCCAGAGCTCTCCGTTCTGCCAGGGCGGGCAGGGCGGTAACGGCGGCGGCCAGCAACAAAAATTTATGGCGCTGGGGTCTGGCGTTATTATTGATGCCGATAAAGGCTATGTCGTCACCAACAACCACGTTGTCGATAACGCGACAGTCATTAAAGTTCAGTTAAGTGATGGTCGTAAGTTCGACGCGAAAATGGTCGGCAAAGATCCGCGTTCTGATATCGCGCTGATCCAAATCCAGAACCCGAAAAACCTGACTGCAATTAAGATGGCGGATTCCGACGCGCTGCGCGTGGGGGATTACACCGTCGCTATCGGTAACCCGTTTGGTCTGGGCGAGACGGTAACTTCCGGTATCGTCTCTGCGTTGGGGCGTAGCGGCCTGAATGCCGAAAACTACGAAAACTTCATCCAGACCGATGCGGCGATCAACCGTGGTAACTCCGGTGGTGCGCTGGTTAACCTGAACGGCGAACTGATCGGTATCAACACCGCGATCCTCGCACCGGACGGCGGCAACATCGGTATCGGTTTTGCTATCCCGAGCAACATGGTGAAAAACCTGACCTCGCAGATGGTGGAATACGGCCAGGTGAAACGCGGTGAGCTGGGTATTATGGGAACCGAACTGAACTCCGAACTGGCGAAAGCGATGAAAGTTGACGCCCAGCGCGGTGCATTCGTAAGTCAGGTTCTGCCGAATTCTTCTGCCGCGAAAGCTGGTATTAAAGCAGGTGATGTGATCACCTCCCTGAACGGTAAGCCAATCAGCAGCTTTGCCGCGCTGCGAGCTCAGGTTGGCACTATGCCAGTGGGCAGCAAACTGACTCTGGGCTTACTGCGCGACGGTAAGCAGGTTAACGTGAACCTGGAACTGCAGCAGAGCAGCCAGAATCAGGTTGATTCCAGCTCCATCTTCAACGGCATTGAAGGCGCTGAGATGAGCAACAAAGGCAAAGATCAGGGCGTCGTCGTGAACAACGTGAAAACGGGCACCCCGGCTGCACAGATTGGCCTGAAAAAAGGTGATGTGATTATTGGCGCGAACCAGCAGGCAGTGAAAAACATCGCTGAACTGCGTAAAGTTCTCGACAGCAAACCGTCCGTGCTGGCACTGAACATTCAGCGCGGTGACAGCACCATCTACCTGTTAATGCAGTAATCTCCCTTAACCCCTTCCCGCCCAGGGAAGGGGGTCTTCATGCAATCTGTGAACTACCCCACAACTCCATATATATCTTCGTTCCTTTGGGCATTTGCACAATGCCGCGCTTCCCTCACTTCCTTATGCTAAACCGTGCACAACGGAGGGCTTATGGCTGGCTGGCATCTTGATACCAAAATGGCGCAGGACATTGTGGCGCGCACCATGCGCATTATCGATACCAATATCAATGTAATGGATGCTCGCGGGCGCATTATTGGCAGCGGCGATCGTGAACGTATTGGTGAATTGCACGAAGGTGCGTTGCTGGTACTTTCGCAGGGACGAGTAGTCGATATCGATGACGCGGTAGCACGTCATCTGCACGGTGTGCGGCAGGGGATTAATCTACCGTTACGGCTGGAAGGTGAGATTGTCGGCGTAATTGGCCTGACTGGTGAACCAGAGAATCTGCGCAAATATGGCGAACTGGTCTGTATGACGGCTGAAATGATGCTGGAACAGTCGCGGTTGATGCACCTGCTGGCGCAGGATAGCCGTTTGCGGGAAGAACTGGTGATGAACCTGATTCAGGCCGAGGAGAATACTCCCGCACTCACTGAATGGGCGCAACGGCTGGGGATCGACCTCAATCAACCGCGAGTGGTGGCTATTGTCGAGGTCGATAGCGGTCAGCTTGGCGTAGATAGCGCAATGGCGGAGTTACAGCAATTGCAAAACGCGCTGATTACACCCGAGCGTAATAATCTGGTGGCGATTGTCTCGCTGACCGAAATGGTGGTGTTGAAACCGGCGTTGAATCCGTTTGGGCGCTGGGATGCAGAAGAACATTGTAAGCGAGTTGAGCAGCTCATTACTCGTATGAAAGAGTACGGGCAGCTGCGATTTCGCGTTTCGTTGGGTAATTATTTTACCGGACCTGGCAGTATTGCTCGCTCTTACCGCACGGCGAAAACAACGATGGTGGTTGGTAAACAGCGAATGCCCGAAAATCGCTGCTATTTTTATCAGGATTTGATGCTGCCAGTCTTACTTGATAGTTTGCGCGGCGACTGGCAGGCCAACGAACTGGCGCGACCGCTGGCGCGATTGAAAGCGATGGACACTAACGGCTTGCTGCGGCGAACGCTGGCAGCGTGGTTTCGCCATAATGTGCAACCGCTGGCAACGTCAAAGGCGCTGTTTATCCATCGAAATACGCTGGAGTATCGACTTAATCGCATCTCTGAATTAACCGGGCTGGATTTGGGCAATTTTGATGACAGGTTGCTGCTGTATGTGGCGCTGCAACTGGATGAAGAGCGGTAGGTTCATAACAAAATTAAAGCCGGGTGATACTTTACCCGGCTCGCAGAATGACATCAGTTACTATTATTTGCGTGTCAGCTTTTCCAGATCCGCTTCAATCTCACTGATCTTATTGGTTACCACTGACTCCAGGTGACGCAAGTCATCGAGGATCTTACGCTTAAGATCAACTTCGCTACGGTCACGCTGGCAGATTTGATCAAGCTCATCAATGATATAACGAAGATTCGGGCTGATTTCCTGCACTTCTTTATAACCCTGACCCACACCATCGGCGACCACCGTTTTGCGCTGACGCGGATATTTAAACTTCACGCTCTTGGCGAAAAACTCACCTTTGTCTTTCTGAAAATAGATTTTCAGAATATCGTTGTTGGCTTCCTGCCGGAGGCTGTAACGATCAATTTCTTCAGGATTGGTAATACCCAGACTTTTCAGATTGTCGTACATAGCGTTACCTCAAAATGAGTCAGTAAATTGTGCTTATTTTAGCATTTGGCCTGGCCCGCCCGGCTCGACTGTGATCGCAGAAAGCCTTTTTCTTCCAGACTTCTATCATGGCGTAAAAATCAAAAAATTACCTGCTTTATTCTGGCGATATTCCATGGGATGGATTAGCACATTTATCTTCGTTTTGCGAATTACATTACAGTCCGAAACAAGATGAAAAAGTATTTAAAAAAGGGGGGGAGGAAGAATGAGTAGGACGAATTATTCTGAGCCAGAAAGCACACGGGCAGCATCATGCTGCCCGTGTACGTACTCTTAATCGATGGTACGCAGCAGTTCGTTAATGCCGACTTTGCCGCGAGTTTTCGCGTCAACTTTCTTAACGATAACCGCACAGTAGAGGCTGTATTTGCCATCTTTCGACGGCAGGTTGCCAGAAACAACCACAGAACCTGCCGGAACGCGGCCGTAGTGGATTTCGCCGGTTTCACGGTCGTAAATACGGGTGCTCTGACCGATATATACACCCATGGAAATGACGGAGCCTTCTTCGACAATCACCCCTTCAACCACTTCAGAGCGTGCGCCGATGAAGCAGTTATCTTCAATAATGGTCGGGTTAGCCTGCAGCGGCTCCAGCACGCCGCCGATACCCACGCCACCGGAAAGGTGGACGTTTTTACCAATCTGCGCACAGGAACCGACGGTCGCCCAGGTATCAACCATGGTGCCTTCATCAACGTATGCGCCGATGTTGACGTAAGACGGCATCAGCACGGTGTTACGGGCAATAAACGCACCCTGACGCACTGCCGCTGGCGGTACTACGCGGAAACCTTCTTTCTGGAAACGCGCTTCGTCGTAGTTGGCGAATTTCATCGGCACTTTATCGAAGTAGCGGCTTTCTGCCCCTTCGATCACCTGATTATCATTAATACGGAAAGAGAGCAGCACCGCTTTTTTCAACCACTGATGCGTCACCCACTGACCGTCGATTTTTTCCGCAACACGCAGAGCGCCGGAGTCCAGCAGCGAGATCACCTGATTTACCGCTTCGCGGGTAACGGTGTCTGCATTGGCTGGCGTGATTTCGGCACGGCGTTCAAAAGCGGTTTCAATAATGTTCTGTAACTGCTGCATTGTTAAACTCTTTTCATATCAGTAAACACATCACCCTTTATCGTTTGGATTGAGGGCCTCTGTCAACCGCTGATGCACTTCCTGCTGCAACTCATTATTAAGTGCACGTCGGTCGGCGGTGGCGATTATGAATAAATCTTCTACTCGCTCACCAATAGTTGTAATTCGGGCGCCATGAAGCGAAATTCCCAGATCGGCAAAAATTTTCCCCACCCTCGCCAGCAGTCCTGGCTGGTCGAGCGCGATAAGCTCAAGGAACGATTTGCGGTCGGTATGGGTTGGCAAAAACGTCACTTCGGTTTCAACAGTAAAGTGACGTAGTTTAGCCGGTTGACGACGCGGCTGTGGTGGCTGCCAGCTACTTTGTGTCAGTACTTGCTCCAGACCAAACCGAATAACCTCATGACGATCTGCGGATAGCGGGCTACCATCGGGTTCCAGCACGATGAAGGTATCCATCGCCATACCGTCGCGAGTGGTGAAAATTTGTGCGTCGTGGACACTTAAATTGCGGCGGTCTAATTCGGCACAGACGGCGGCAAACAGATAGGGGCGGTCCGGGCTCCAGATAAAAATCTCGGTGCCGCCGCGCGTAGCCTGTGGGCTAAGTAATACCAGTGGCTTGCTTAAATCATGCTGTAATAAATGGCGAGCGTGCCAGGCCAGTTGATTTGGACTATGGCGGACAAAATAGTTAGCGCGACAGCGAGACCAGATCTGGTGTAGCGCCTCTTCGTCGATATTGTCCATACGCAGCAGCGCCAGTGCCTGAAGCTGGTGATGGCGAACCCGTTCGCGCATATCTGGCGTGTTTTGCATTCCGCGTCGTAGCTGTTTTTCGGTGGCAAAATAGAGTTCGCGCAACAGACTTTGCTTCCAGCTATTCCACAGTGTTTCGTTAGTGGCGCAAATATCGGCTACCGTTAAACAGACCAGAAAACGCAGTCGATTTTCCGTTTGTACTTCTTCGGCGAATTGTTTGATGACTTCCGGATCCTGAATATCGCGGCGCTGGGCGGTGACCGACATCAGCAAGTGCTGGCGAACCAGCCAGGCGACCAGTTGCGTTTCGCGTGAGTTCAGACCGTGGAGTTCGGCAAAATGCACCACGTCTTGTGCGCCGAGTATGGAGTGGTCGCCGCCGCGCCCTTTGGCGATATCGTGAAACAGTGCGGCGATGAAAATCAGCTCCGGTGACGGCAGGCGCGGCCAGACGTCCACACACAACGGATGGCGCTGGCGCGTTTCTTCACTGGCAAAACTCTCCAGTTTCAACATCACGCGAATGGTATGTTCATCCACTGTGTAAGCGTGGAACAGGTCAAACTGCATCTGCCCGACGATATGCGACCATTGCGGCATATAGGCGCCCAGCACGCTATGGCGATGCATCGGCAGTAACCCGCGACGCATTGCGCCGGGGTGACGCAGAATGCTCAAAAATAGCTTTCGCGCTTCAGGAATGTTGCACAGTGGTTGTTGCAGATGACGGCGGGCGTGACGTAACTGGCGCAGCGTGGTGGAGTAAATGCCGGTGATCGCGCTATTACGCACCATGGTGTAGAACATACGCAAGATGGCTTCTGGCTGGCGCATAAACAGCGTTTCATCGCGCAGGTCGATAAGCGTACCGCGTAGCTGAAACTCATCGTCAATCGGACGGGGCTTTTCGTCGGCGGGAAGGGCGAGGATGGCTTCATCGAACAGTTGCAGCAGCATCTGGTTGAGTTCACTGACGCGGCGTGTAACGCGGAAGTAATCCTTCATCATCCGCTCGACCGGTTCGTTACCTTCACCACTGTAATTCAGACGCTGGGCGACGCTAAGCTGGCGATCAAACAACAGGCGGTTATCGTAACGGCTGACGACCAGATGCAGGGCAAAGCGAATACGCCACAAAATATGCAGGCACTCGTTTAATTCTGCTCGTTCCGCTGAGGTTAAGAAGCCAAACCCGACCATTTCATCCAGCGATGTTGCGCCAAAATGGCGGCGGGCCACCCACTGTAAAGTGTGTATATCACGTAAGCCACCGGGGCTGCTTTTGATGTCTGGCTCAAGGTTGTAGCTGGTTCCGTGGTAACGCTGATGGCGCTGGTTCTGTTCTTCAACTTTCGCCGCGTAGAACTTGTCGGAAGGCCAGAATCCTTCGCTGAAAATGTGTTTTTGCAGTTCGAGAAATAGCGCCACATCGCCAATCAACAGGCGTGATTCAATTAAATTGGTGGCGACGGTTAAATCCGATAACCCTTCCAGGATGCATTCTTCAAGCGTACGTACGCTATGACCAACTTCCAGTTTCACATCCCAGAGCAGCGTTAACAGCTCGCCTACTTTTTGTGCCTGGTCGTCCGGGAGTTTCTTACGGCTTAAGATCAGTAAATCGACGTCTGAAAGCGGATGCAGCTCGCCACGACCATAGCCACCGACAGCGACCAGCGCCAGGTCGGCAATCTGGCTGAAACCGGCTTCAATCCATAACCGTTGCAGGAGTTGGTCGGTAAACTCGGTACGGGCTTCAATCAATTGTTCTGCGGAGATCCCGCTATCAAAGGCATCGCCCAGCCAACGCTGGAAGGTATCAATATGGGCTTTTATCCCAGAGACGGTTAATTCGTCACGGGGCCAGACGCATGGATTTTGCGGTTGACCGGGCAGGGTGGGGAGAGCGGTATTTGCGTACTGTTCTGGAAGGGTATTCATTGTGCGCCACCCATAGGATTAAATTATCGCATTAAAAAAGCCGGCATTCGCCGGCTTCAGATTGTTGACAAAGTACGCTTTGTTCATGCCGGGTGCTCCAGCCTACAACTCCTTGCAAATGGAGAAGGTAGGCCTCCTGATAAGCGTTGCACATCAGGCATTTTTGCGTTTGTCTGCCTCTTATTCGTCGTGCGAGATTATCGCCGGGATGGTGTCATCCTTGCGTAGCGTCAGAATTTCGCAGCCGTTATCAGTCACCACAATAGTATGCTCGTATTGTGCAGACAAGCTGCGATCTTTGGTTTTTACCGTCCAGCCATCTTTCATGGTGCGGATCTCTTTTTTACCCGCGTTGACCATTGGCTCGATGGTGAACGTCATCCCCGGTTTCAGCACGACATTGGTTTCAGGAGAGTCATAGTGCAGCACCTGCGGTTCTTCATGGAAGCCGCGACCAATACCGTGACCGCAATATTCTCGAACGACGGAGAAGCCTTCTGCTTCGACAAATTTCTGAATCGCCGCGCCGATTTCGCGCAAATTGATGCCTGGTTTTACCATACGCAGCGCCAGGTACAGGCTCTCTTGCGTGATGCGGCACAGGCGTTCTCCCATGATGGTTGGCTTACCGACGATAAACATTTTCGAGGTGTCGCCGTGGAAACCGTCTTTAATTACGGTGACGTCAATGTTAACGATATCGCCGTCTTTCAGCAGCTTGGCGTCGTCCGGGATACCGTGGCACACCACTTCATTAATAGAGATGCAAACGGATTTCGGATAACCGTGATAGCCGAGGCAGGCAGAAACCGCGTGTTGTTTATTCACAATGTAATCATTACAGATGCGATCCAGCTCGCCGGTGCTGACGCCCGGTTTAACATAGGGTTCGATCATTTCCAGCACTTCGGCAGCCAGGCGGCCAGCGACGCGCATTTTTTCGATATCTTCAGGGGTCTTGATTGAGATAGCCATTAATTCTGTCCATCAGCGTCGGTGATACCGACAATATATATGTAAGTGCTGTCAATGGTATCACACCCTGTCAAATTGAGAATCATTCTGAACTTCGCGAAACGTGCCACCGAGGGTTTTCTATAATAGAAAATTCAGCGTCTGATGCTGTACACGGCGCCAACAATTATTGGAGTCCACGGCGTATTTGTGGTATAAAGCGCGCCGGACTTCCGATCCATTTCGTATACACAGACTGGACGGAAGCGACAATCTCACTTTGTGTAACAACACACACGTATCGGCACATATTCCGGGGTGCCCTTTGGGGTCGGTAATATGGGATACGTGGAGGCATAACCCCAACTTTTATATAGAGGTTTTAATCATGGCAACTGTTTCCATGCGCGACATGCTCAAGGCTGGTGTTCACTTTGGTCACCAGACCCGTTACTGGAACCCGAAAATGAAGCCGTTCATCTTCGGTGCGCGTAACAAAGTTCACATCATCAACCTTGAGAAAACTGTACCGATGTTCAACGAAGCTCTGGCTGAACTGAACAAGATTGCTTCTCGCAAAGGTAAAATCCTTTTCGTTGGTACTAAACGCGCTGCAAGCGAAGCGGTGAAAGACGCTGCTCTGAGCTGCGACCAGTTCTTCGTGAACCATCGCTGGCTGGGCGGTATGCTGACTAACTGGAAAACCGTTCGTCAGTCCATCAAACGTCTGAAAGACCTGGAAACTCAGTCTCAGGACGGTACTTTCGACAAGCTGACCAAGAAAGAAGCGCTGATGCGCACTCGTGAGCTGGAGAAACTGGAAAACAGCCTGGGCGGTATCAAAGACATGGGCGGTCTGCCGGACGCTCTGTTTGTAATCGATGCTGACCACGAACACATTGCTATCAAAGAAGCAAACAACCTGGGTATTCCGGTATTTGCTATCGTTGATACCAACTCTGATCCGGACGGTGTTGACTTCGTTATCCCGGGTAACGACGACGCAATCCGTGCTGTGACCCTGTACCTGGGCGCTGTTGCTGCAACCGTACGTGAAGGCCGTTCTCAGGATCTGGCTTCCCAGGCGGAAGAAAGCTTCGTAGAAGCTGAGTAATAAGGCACGCTCGTACGAGCCCTTATAGACCAGGTAGTACACGTTTGGTTAGGGGGCCTGCATATGGCCCCCTTTTTCACTTTTATATCTGTGCGGTTTAATGCCGGGCAGATCACATCTCCGAGGATTTTAGAATGGCTGAAATTACCGCATCCCTGGTAAAAGAGCTGCGTGAGCGTACTGGCGCAGGCATGATGGATTGCAAAAAAGCACTGACTGAAGCTAACGGCGACATCGAGCTGGCAATCGAAAACATGCGTAAGTCCGGTGCTATCAAAGCAGCGAAAAAAGCAGGCAACGTTGCTGCTGACGGCGTGATCAAAACCAAAATCGACGGCAACTACGGCATCATTCTGGAAGTTAACTGCCAGACTGACTTCGTAGCAAAAGACGCTGGTTTCCAGGCGTTCGCAGACAAAGTTCTGGACGCAGCTGTAGCTGGCAAAATCACTGACGTTGAAGTTCTGAAAGCACAGTTCGAAGAAGAACGCGTTGCGCTGGTAGCGAAAATCGGTGAAAACATCAACATTCGCCGCGTTGCTGCGCTGGAAGGCGACGTTCTGGGTTCTTATCAGCACGGTGCGCGTATCGGCGTTCTGGTTGCTGCTAAAGGCGCTGACGAAGAGCTGGTTAAACACATCGCTATGCACGTTGCTGCAAGCAAGCCGGAATTCATCAAGCCGGAAGACGTATCTGCTGAAGTGGTAGAGAAAGAATACCAGGTACAGCTGGATATCGCGATGCAGTCTGGTAAGCCGAAAGAAATCGCAGAGAAAATGGTTGAAGGCCGCATGAAGAAATTCACCGGCGAAGTTTCTCTGACCGGTCAGCCGTTCGTAATGGAACCGGCAAAAACTGTTGGTCAGCTGCTGAAAGAGCATAACGCTGAAGTGACTGGCTTCATCCGCTTCGAAGTGGGTGAAGGCATCGAGAAAGTTGAGACTGACTTTGCAGCAGAAGTTGCTGCGATGTCCAAGCAGTCTTAATTATCGAAAAGGAGCCGCCTGAGGGCGGCTTCTTTTTGCGCCCATCTTGTAAATTCAGCTAACCCTTATGGGGCTGCGCTGAAAAGCGACGTACAATGTCGCTAGTATTAATTCATTTCAATCGTTGACAGTCTCAGGAAAGAAACATGGCTACCAATGCAAAACCCGTCTATAAACGCATTCTGCTTAAGTTGAGTGGCGAAGCTCTGCAGGGCACTGAAGGCTTCGGTATTGATGCAAGCATACTGGATCGCATGGCTCAGGAAATCAAAGAACTGGTTGAACTGGGTATTCAGGTTGGTGTGGTGATTGGTGGGGGTAACCTGTTCCGTGGCGCTGGTCTGGCGAAAGCGGGTATGAACCGCGTTGTGGGCGACCACATGGGGATGCTGGCTACCGTAATGAACGGTCTGGCAATGCGTGATGCACTGCACCGCGCCTATGTGAACGCTCGTCTGATGTCCGCTATTCCATTGAATGGCGTATGCGACAGCTACAGCTGGGCAGAAGCTATCAGTCTGTTGCGCAACAACCGTGTGGTGATCCTCTCCGCCGGTACTGGTAATCCATTCTTTACCACTGACTCCGCAGCTTGCCTGCGTGGTATCGAAATTGAAGCCGATGTGGTGCTGAAAGCAACCAAAGTTGACGGTGTGTTTACCGCTGACCCGGCGAAAGATCCAACTGCAACTATGTACGAGCAGCTGACCTACAGTGAAGTTCTGGAAAAAGAGCTGAAAGTAATGGACCTGGCGGCCTTCACGCTGGCTCGTGACCACAAATTACCGATTCGTGTTTTCAACATGAATAAACCGGGTGCGCTGCGCCGTGTGGTAATGGGTGAAAAAGAAGGGACTTTAATCACGGAATAATTCCCGTGATGGATAAATAAGGGTAAGATTCCGCATAAGTATCGCGGGGGCGTAAGTCTGGTTATAAGACGTTATTGTTGCAGGCAGTTTGGTCACGGTCAGCGCGCAGCAACCGGAGCGTACATAAGTACGTGAGGATGGCGAGCACTGCCCGGGGGCAAAATGGCAAATAAAATAGCCTAATAATCCAGACGATTACCCGTAATATGTTTAATCAGGGCTATACTTAGCACACTTCCACTGTGTGTGACTGTCTGGTCTGACTGAGACAAGTTTTCAAGGATTCGTAACGTGATTAGCGATATCAGAAAAGATGCTGAAGTACGCATGGACAAATGCGTCGAAGCGTTCAAAACCCAAATCAGCAAAATACGCACGGGTCGTGCTTCTCCCAGCCTGCTGGATGGCATTGTCGTGGAATATTACGGCACGCCGACGCCGCTGCGTCAGCTGGCAAGCGTAACGGTAGAAGATTCCCGCACTCTGAAAATCAACGTGTTTGATCGTTCAATGTCTCCGGCCGTTGAAAAAGCGATTATGGCGTCCGATCTCGGCCTGAACCCGAACTCTGCAGGTAGCGACATCCGTGTTCCGCTGCCGCCGCTGACGGAAGAACGTCGTAAAGATCTGACTAAAATCGTTCGTGGTGAAGCTGAACAGGCGCGTGTTGCAGTACGTAACGTGCGTCGTGATGCGAACGATAAAGTGAAAGCACTGTTGAAAGATAAAGAGATCAGCGAAGACGACGATCGCCGTTCTCAGGACGATGTACAGAAACTGACTGATGCTGCAATCAAGAAAATTGAAGCGGCGCTGGCAGACAAAGAAGCAGAACTGATGCAGTTCTGATTTCTTGAACGACAAAAAACGCCGCTCAGTAGATCCTTGCGGATCGGCTGGCGGCGTTTTGCTTTTTATTCTGTCTCAACTCTGGATGTTTCATGAAGCAACTCACCATTCTGGGCTCGACCGGCTCGATTGGTTGCAGCACGCTGGACGTGGTGCGCCATAATCCCGAACACTTCCGCGTAGTTGCGCTGGTGGCAGGCAAAAATGTCACTCGCATGGTAGAACAGTGCCTGGAATTCTCTCCCCGTTATGCCGTAATGGACGATGAAGCGAGTGCGAAACTTCTTAAAACGACGCTACAACAACATGGTAGTTGCACCGAAGTCTTAAGCGGTCAGCAGGCTGCCTGTGATATGGCGGCGCTTGAAGATGTTGATCAGGTGATGGCTGCGATTGTCGGTGCTGCAGGCCTGTTACCTACGCTTGCCGCTATCCGCGCGGGTAAAACCATACTGCTGGCCAACAAAGAATCACTGGTCACCTGTGGACGTCTGTTTATGGACGCCGTAAAGCAGAGTAAAGCGCAGTTATTACCGGTCGATAGCGAACATAACGCCATTTTTCAGAGTTTACCGCAACCTATCCAGCACAATCTGGGATACGCTGACCTTGAGCAAAATGGCGTGGTGTCCATTTTGCTTACCGGGTCTGGTGGCCCTTTCCGTGAGACGCCATTGCACGATTTGGCAACAATGACGCCCGATCAAGCCTGCCGTCATCCGAACTGGTCGATGGGACGTAAAATTTCTGTCGATTCGGCTACCATGATGAACAAAGGTCTGGAATACATTGAAGCGCGCTGGTTGTTTAACGCCAGTGCCAGCCAGATGGAAGTGCTGATTCACCCGCAGTCAGTGATTCACTCAATGGTGCGTTATCAGGACGGCAGCGTTCTGGCGCAACTGGGAGAACCCGATATGCGTACGCCAATTGCCCACACCATGGCATGGCCGAATCGCGTGAACTCTGGCGTGAAGCCGCTCGACTTTTGCAAACTGAGTGCGTTGACATTTGCCGCACCGGATTATGATCGCTATCCATGCCTGAAACTGGCGATGGATGCTTTCGAACAAGGCCAGGCTGCGACGACCGCATTGAATGCCGCAAACGAAATCACCGTTGCTGCGTTTCTTGCGCAACAAATCCGCTTTACGGATATCGCCGCATTGAATTTATCCGTTCTGGAAAATATGGATATGCGCGAACCACAATGCGTGGACGATGTGTTGTCTGTCGATGCCTGCGCGCGTGAGGTCGCCAGAAAAGAGGTGATGCGTCTCGCAAGCTGAGGATAATCCGGCTACAGAGAGTCGTGCTATTTGTTAGCGTAGGGCTTCAGTGATATAGTCTGCGCCATCTGATCGTAAGTAGTTGGCTTTCTAAGGTCAGGTATGCCGTGGTTTTACACGGCTTTTTTTTGTATAGGCTTCAGTATTCCTGAGTACCGTAAACCCTGTCAGGGAATAAGAAACGCGTGATGTTGTCTGCTACTCAACCACTTAGCGAAAAATTGCCAGTTCATGGCTGTCGCCATGTCGCGATCATTATGGATGGCAACGGGCGCTGGGCAAAAAAGCAAGGGAAGATTCGTGCCTTTGGGCATAAAGCCGGGGCTAAATCGGTCCGCCGGGCGGTCTCTTTTGCGGCCAACAACGGTATTGAGGCGTTAACGCTGTATGCCTTTAGTAGTGAAAACTGGAACCGACCAGCGCAGGAAGTCAGTGCGTTAATGGAACTGTTTGTGTGGGCGCTCGATAGCGAAGTAAAAAGCCTGCACCGACATAACGTGCGTCTGCGTATTATTGGCGATACCAGTCGTTTTAACTCGCGTTTGCAAGAACGTATTCGTAAATCTGAAGCGTTAACTGCCGGGAATACCGGTCTGACGTTGAATATTGCGGCGAACTACGGTGGACGTTGGGATATAGTCCAGGGCGTCAGGCAACTGGCTGAAAAGGTGCAGCAAGGAAACCTGCAACCGGATCAGATAGATGAAGAGATGCTAAACCAGCATGTCTGTATGCATGAACTGGCCCCTGTAGATTTAGTAATTAGGACTGGGGGGGAGCATCGCATTAGTAACTTTTTGCTTTGGCAAATTGCCTATGCCGAACTTTACTTTACAGATGTTCTCTGGCCCGATTTCGATGAACAAGACTTTGAAGGGGCACTAAATGCCTTTGCTAATCGAGAGCGTCGTTTCGGCGGCACCGAGCCCGGTGATGAAACAGCCTGATGGGGGTCGCTTTTGCTGAAGTATCGCCTGATATCTGCTTTTGTTTTAATACCTGTCGTCATCGCGGCGCTATTTTTATTGCCGCCGGTGGGGTTCGCTATTGTTACGCTGGTAGTCTGTATGCTGGCAGCGTGGGAATGGGGACAGCTTAGCGGTTTTACCTCTCGCTCGCAGCGGGTATGGCTGGCGGTGCTGTGCGGGTTATTGTTGGCGCTGATGCTTTTTCTGTTGCCGGAATATCACCGAAATATCCATCAACCACTGGTTGAGGTCTCACTTTGGGCTTCGCTTGGCTGGTGGGTTGTCGCGTTATTGCTGGTGTTATTCTATCCCGGTTCCGCGACAATATGGCGTAAATCCAAAACATTGCGCATTATCTTTGGCGTGCTAACTATTGTTCCCTTCTTTTGGGGCATGTTGGCGTTACGAGCCTGGCACTATGACGAGAATCATTACAGTGGCGCGATATGGCTGCTCTATGTCATGATCCTGGTCTGGGGCGCTGACTCTGGCGCATATATGTTTGGCAAATTGTTTGGCAAACATAAGCTGGCACCGAAGGTTTCCCCGGGTAAAACCTGGCAAGGCTTTATTGGCGGACTCGCGACCGCAGCGGTAATCTCATGGGGTTATGGCATGTGGGCGAATCTGGACGTTGCACCCGTCACCTTACTCATTTGCTCTATTGTCGCAGCGTTAGCCTCAGTGCTCGGCGATCTGACCGAGAGCATGTTTAAGCGTGAAGCAGGAATTAAGGACAGCGGTCATTTAATTCCAGGACATGGCGGTATTTTGGATCGTATTGATAGCCTGACGGCTGCTGTACCGGTCTTTGCTTGCCTGCTGTTGCTGGTATTCAGGACGCTTTAACGGAAGGTATTATGCTGAGTTTTCTCTGGGATTTGGCTTCGTTCATCGTTGCATTGGGTGTACTTATCACCGTGCATGAATTTGGTCATTTCTGGGTTGCCCGGCGTTGCGGTGTTCGCGTTGAGCGTTTCTCTATAGGTTTTGGTAAGGCGCTCTGGCGCCGAACTGATAAGCTAGGCACCGAATATGTCATCGCCCTGATCCCTTTGGGCGGTTATGTCAAAATGCTGGATGAGCGTGCTGAACCGGTTGTTCCGGAGCTTCGCCACCATGCCTTCAATAATAAATCTGTTGGCCAACGTGCGGCGATCATTGCCGCAGGTCCGGTTGCAAACTTCATTTTTGCTATCTTTGCTTACTGGCTGGTTTTTATCATTGGTGTGCCTGGCGTACGCCCGGTGGTTGGTGAAATATCAGCCAATTCGATAGCTGCACAAGCACAAATTGCACCAGGAACGGAACTAAAAGCCGTAGATGGTATCGAAACGCCTGATTGGGATGCCGTGCGTTTGCAGTTGGTCGATAAAATTGGTGATGAAAGCACCATCATTACCGTAGCACCATTTGGTAGCGACCAGCGGCGAGATGTAAAGCTCGATTTACGTCAGTGGGCGTTTGAGCCTGATAAAGAAGATCCAGTATCTTCTTTGGGGATTCGTCCCCGTGGGCCGCAAATTGAACCTGTAGTGGAAAATGTGCAGCCAAATTCGGCGGCAAACAAGGCGGGTTTGCAAGCAGGCGACAGGATCGTTAAAGTCGATGGTCAGCCATTAACGCAATGGGTGACCTTTGTGATGCTTGTCCGGGATAATCCGGGTAAATCCTTAGCGTTGGAAATCGAAAGGCAGGGGAGTCCCTTGTCTTTAACATTAGTCCCGGAGAGCAAACCGGGCAATGGTAAGGCGATTGGTTTTGTCGGCATTGAGCCGAAAGTCATTCCTTTGCCAGATGAGTATAAAGTTGTACGCCAGTATGGGCCGTTCAACGCTATCGTCGAAGCCACGGACAAAACGTGGCAGTTGATGAAGCTGACGGTCAGTATGCTGGGAAAATTGATCACCGGTGATGTGAAACTGAACAACCTCAGTGGGCCGATCTCTATCGCCAAGGGGGCTGGGATGACAGCGGAACTCGGGGTTGTTTATTATCTACCGTTTCTTGCGCTTATTAGCGTGAACTTAGGGATAATTAACCTGTTTCCGTTGCCCGTACTTGACGGGGGGCATCTGCTGTTCCTTGCGATCGAAAAGATCAAGGGCGGACCGGTATCCGAGCGGGTTCAAGACTTTTGTTATCGCATTGGCTCGATTCTGCTGGTGCTGTTAATGGGGCTTGCACTTTTCAATGATTTCTCTCGGTTATGAGAGTTAGTTAGGAAGAACGCATAATAACGATGGCGATGAAAAAGTTGCTCATAGCGTCGCTGCTGTTTAGCAGCGCCACCGTATACGGTGCTGAAGGGTTCGTAGTGAAAGATATTCATTTCGAAGGCCTTCAGCGTGTCGCCGTTGGTGCGGCCCTCCTCAGTATGCCGGTGCGCACAGGCGACACGGTTAATGATGAAGATATCAGTAATACCATTCGCGCTCTGTTTGCTACCGGCAACTTTGAGGATGTTCGCGTCCTTCGTGATGGTGATACCCTTCTGGTTCAGGTAAAAGAACGTCCGACCATTGCCAGCATTACTTTCTCCGGTAACAAATCGGTGAAAGATGACATGCTGAAGCAAAACCTCGAGGCTTCTGGTGTGCGTGTGGGCGAATCTCTTGATCGCACCACCATTGCTGATATCGAAAAAGGTCTGGAAGACTTCTACTACAGCGTCGGTAAATATAGCGCCAGCGTAAAAGCTGTCGTGACTCCACTGCCGCGTAACCGTGTTGACCTTAAACTGGTGTTCCAGGAAGGTGTGTCAGCAGAAATCCAACAAATCAATATTGTTGGTAACCATGCTTTCACCACCGACGAACTGATCTCTCATTTCCAGCTGCGTGACGAAGTGCCGTGGTGGAACGTGGTAGGCGATCGTAAATACCAGAAACAGAAACTGGCGGGCGACCTTGAAACCCTGCGCAGTTACTATCTGGATCGCGGTTATGCCCGTTTCAACATCGACTCGACCCAGGTCAGTCTGACGCCGGATAAAAAAGGTATCTACGTCACGGTGAACATCACCGAAGGCGATCAGTACAAGCTTTCTGGCGTTGAAGTGAGCGGTAACCTTGCCGGGCACTCCGCTGAAATTGAGCAGTTGACTAAGATCGAGCCGGGCGAGCTGTATAACGGCACCAAAGTGACCAAAATGGAAGATGACATTAAAAAGCTTCTCGGTCGCTATGGTTATGCCTATCCGCGCGTACAGTCGATGCCTGAAATTAACGATGCCGACAAGACCGTTAAATTACGTGTGAACGTTGATGCGGGTAACCGTTTCTATGTGCGTAAGATCCGTTTTGAAGGTAACGACACGTCGAAAGATGCTGTTCTGCGCCGTGAAATGCGCCAGATGGAAGGGGCATGGCTGGGTAGCGATCTGGTCGATCAGGGTAAAGAGCGTCTGAATCGTCTGGGCTTCTTTGAAACAGTCGACACTGACACTCAGCGTGTTCCGGGTAGCCCGGATCAGGTTGATGTGGTCTACAAGGTCAAAGAACGTAACACCGGTAGCTTCAACTTTGGTATTGGTTACGGTACTGAAAGTGGCGTGAGCTTCCAGGCTGGCGTGCAACAGGATAACTGGTTAGGTACGGGTTATGCTGTTGGTATCAACGGAACCAAAAACGATTACCAGACCTATGCTGAACTGTCGGTAACCAACCCGTACTTCACCGTAGATGGCGTAAGCCTCGGTGGCCGTCTCTTCTATAATGACTTCCAGGCAGATGACGCCGACCTGTCCGACTATACCAACAAGAGTTATGGTACAGACGTGACGTTGGGCTTCCCGATCAACGAATATAACTCGTTGCGTGCAGGTCTGGGTTATGTGCATAACTCCCTGTCCAACATGCAGCCGCAGGTTGCGATGTGGCGTTATCTGTACTCTATGGGTGAACATCCGAGCACCTCTGATCAGGATAATAGCTTCAAAACGGACGACTTCACGTTCAACTATGGTTGGACCTATAACAAGCTTGACCGTGGTTACTTCCCGACAGATGGTTCACGTGTCAACCTGACCGGTAAAGTGACCATTCCGGGATCGGATAACGAATACTACAAAGTGACGTTAGACACAGCGACCTATGTGCCGATTGATGACGATCACAAATGGGTTGTTCTGGGTCGTACTCGTTGGGGTTACGGTGATGGTTTAGGCGGCAAAGAGATGCCGTTCTACGAGAACTTCTATGCCGGTGGTTCCAGCACCGTGCGTGGCTTCCAGTCCAACACCATTGGTCCGAAAGCAGTTTACTTCCCGCATCAGGCCAGTAATTATGATCCGGACTACGATTACGAATGTGCGACTCAGGACGGAGCGAAAGACCTGTGTAAATCGGATGATGCTGTAGGTGGTAACGCCATGGCGGTTGCCAGCCTCGAACTCATCACCCCGACGCCGTTCATTAGCGACAAGTATGCTAACTCGGTTCGTACTTCCTTCTTCTGGGATATGGGCACCGTTTGGGATACAAACTGGGATTCCAGCCAATATTCTGGATATCCGGACTATAGTGATCCAAGCAATATCCGTATGTCTGCGGGTATCGCATTGCAATGGATGTCCCCATTGGGGCCGTTGGTGTTCTCCTACGCCCAGCCGTTCAAAAAGTACGATGGAGACAAGGCAGAACAGTTCCAGTTTAACATCGGTAAAACCTGGTAAGTGTTCTCCACAAAGGAATGTAGTGGTAGTGTAGCGATGACTTTAGGCGATCAATATAAGATCGCCGGGCGACGCAAAGAACTGCACCCTCCGGTGCAAATGGGATGGTAAGGAGTTTATTGTGAAAAAGTGGTTATTAGCTGCAGGTCTCGGTTTAGCACTGGCAACTTCTGCTCAGGCGGCTGACAAAATTGCAATCGTCAATATGGGCAGCCTGTTCCAGCAGGTAGCACAGAAAACCGGTGTTTCTAACACGCTGGAAAATGAGTTCAAAGGCCGTGCCAGCGAACTGCAGCGTATGGAAACCGATCTGCAAGCTAAAATGAAAAAGCTGCAGTCTATGAAAGCCGGTAGCGATCGTACTAAGCTGGAAAAAGACGTGATGGCTCAGCGCCAGACTTTTGCTCAGAAAGCGCAGGCTTTTGAGCAGGATCGCGCACGTCGTTCCAACGAAGAACGCGGCAAACTGGTTACTCGTATCCAGACTGCTGTGAAATCCGTTGCCAACAGCCAGGATATCGATCTGGTTGTTGATGCAAACGCCGTTGCTTACAACAGCAGCGATGTAAAAGACATCACTGCCGACGTACTGAAACAGGTTAAATAAGTAATGCCTTCAATTCGACTGGCTGATTTAGCGCAGCAGTTGGATGCAGAACTACACGGTGATGGCGATATCGTCATCACCGGCGTTGCGTCCATGCAATCTGCACAAACAGGTCACATCACGTTCATGGTTAACCCAAAATACCGTGAGCATTTAGGCTTGTGCCAGGCGTCTGCGGTTGTCATGACCCAGGACGATCTTCCTTTCGCGAAAAGTGCCGCGCTGGTAGTGAAGAATCCCTACCTGACTTACGCGCGCATGGCGCAAATTTTAGATACCACGCCGCAGCCCGCGCAGGACATTGCACCCAGTGCAGTGATCGACGCGACGGCGAAGCTGGGTAACAACGTTTCGATTGGCGCGAACGCGGTGATTGAGTCCGGTGTTGAGCTGGGCGATAACGTGATTATTGGTGCCGGTTGCTTCGTTGGTAAAAACAGCAAAATCGGCGCAGGTTCGCGCCTTTGGGCGAACGTAACCATTTACCATGAGATCCAGATCGGTCAGAATTGCCTGATCCAATCCGGAACGGTGGTAGGCGCGGACGGTTTTGGCTATGCCAACGATCGTGGTAACTGGGTGAAGATCCCTCAGATTGGTCGCGTGATTATTGGCGATCGCGTGGAGATCGGCGCCTGTACTACCATCGATCGTGGTGCTCTGGATGACACTATTATCGGTAATGGCGTGATCATTGATAACCAGTGCCAGATTGCACATAACGTTGTGATTGGCGACAATACGGCGGTTGCCGGTGGCGTCATTATGGCGGGCAGCCTGAAAATTGGTCGTTACTGCATGATCGGCGGTGCCAGCGTAATCAACGGGCATATGGAAATATGCGATAAAGTGACGGTTACGGGCATGGGTATGGTGATGCGTCCTATCACTGAACCTGGCGTCTATTCCTCAGGCATTCCGCTGCAACCCAACAAAGTCTGGCGCAAAACCGCTGCACTGGTGATGAACATTGATGATATGAGCAAGCGTCTGAAATCGCTTGAGCGCAAGGTTAATCAACAAGACTAACGTTCCATCTTTTGTTCGCCAAACTTTACGGCCTGTCTCATTCTTACGATTGCGGCAGGCCGTGTTATTATTGTCGTTTCTTATATTTTGACAGGAAGAGTATCTTGACTACTAACACTCATACTCTGCAGATTGAAGAGATTTTAGAACTTCTGCCACACCGTTTCCCGTTCTTACTGGTGGATCGCGTGCTGGATTTTGAAGAAGGTCGTTTTCTGCGCGCAGTAAAAAATGTCTCTGTCAATGAGCCATTCTTCCAGGGCCATTTCCCTGGAAAACCGATTTTCCCGGGTGTGCTGATTCTGGAAGCAATGGCACAGGCAACAGGTATTCTGGCGTTTAAAAGCGTAGGAAAACTGGAACCGGGTGAGCTGTACTACTTCGCCGGTATTGACGAAGCGCGCTTTAAGCGCCCGGTCGTGCCAGGCGATCAAATGATCATGGAAGTCACTTTCGAAAAAACGCGCCGTGGCCTGACCCGTTTTAAAGGGGTTGCTCTGGTCGACGGTAAAGTAGTTTGCGAAGCAACGATGATGTGTGCTCGTAGCCGGGAGGCCTGATACGTGATTGATAAATCCGCCTTTGTGCATCCAACCGCCATTGTGGAAGAGGGCGCGTCGATTGGCGCCAATGCTCACATTGGTCCTTTTTGTATCGTTGGACCCCATGTCGAAATTGGTGAGGGTACCGTACTGAAATCTCACGTTGTCGTGAATGGCCATACTAAAATTGGTCGCGACAATGAGATTTATCAGTTCGCCTCCATCGGCGAAGTTAACCAGGATCTGAAATATGCTGGCGAACCGACCCGTGTGGAAATCGGCGATCGTAACCGCATTCGCGAAAGCGTCACCATTCATCGTGGCACAGTCCAGGGCGGTGGATTGACGAAGGTGGGCAGCGACAACTTACTGATGATCAATGCTCACATTGCGCACGATTGTACGGTAGGTAACCGCTGTATTCTCGCCAACAACGCAACGCTGGCGGGGCACGTATCGGTAGATGACTTCGCGATCATCGGCGGCATGACCGCAGTCCATCAGTTCTGCATCATTGGTGCGCACGTGATGGTTGGCGGTTGCTCCGGTGTGGCGCAGGACGTCCCTCCTTATGTTATTGCGCAGGGTAACCACGCAACGCCGTTCGGTGTCAATATCGAAGGGCTGAAGCGTCGCGGTTTTAGCCGTGAGGCGATTACCGCTATCCGCAATGCGTATAAGCTGATTTATCGCAGCGGAAAAACGCTCGATGAAGTGAAACCGGAAATTGCTGAACTGGCGGAAACTTATCCGGAAGTGAAAGCGTTTACCGATTTCTTTGCACGCTCAACGCGCGGTCTGATTCGTTAATGGCTGAGCAGCGTCCATTAACGATTGCCCTGGTCGCCGGAGAAACCTCCGGCGATATCCTGGGGGCCGGTTTAATCCGCGCTCTGAAAGAACGTGTGCCCAACGCCCGTTTTGTTGGTGTTGCCGGGCCACGGATGCAGGCTGAAGGCTGCGAAGCCTGGTACGAAATGGAAGAGCTGGCGGTGATGGGCATTGTTGAAGTGCTCGGTCGTTTGCGTCGCTTACTGCATATTCGAGCCGATCTGACGAAACGTTTTGGTGAGCTAAAGCCAGATGTTTTTGTCGGCATTGATGCGCCTGACTTCAATATTACCCTCGAAGGTAATCTCAAAAAGCAGGGTATCAAAACTATTCATTACGTCAGTCCGTCCGTGTGGGCGTGGCGACAGAAACGCGTTTTCAAAATAGGCAGAGCTACCGATCTGGTGCTCGCATTTCTGCCTTTCGAAAAAGCGTTTTATGACAAATACAACGTGCCGTGCCGTTTTATCGGTCACACCATGGCTGATGCAATGCCGTTAGATCCAGATAAAAACGCCGCCCGTGATGTGTTGGGTATCCCTCACGATGCCCACTGCCTGGCGTTGCTGCCTGGCAGTCGTGGCGCGGAAGTTGGGATGCTTAGCGCCGATTTCCTGAAAACGGCCCAGCTTTTGCGCCAGACATATCCCGATCTTGAGATTGTGGTGCCGCTGGTGAATGCCAAACGCCGCGAGCAGTTTGAACGCATCAAAGCTGAAGTTGCGCCAGACCTTGCCGTTCATCTCTTAGATGGATTGGGGCGTGAGGCGATGGTGGCAAGCGATGCGGCGTTACTGGCGTCGGGCACGGCGGCACTCGAGTGTATGCTGGCGAAATGCCCGATGGTGGTTGGGTATCGCATGAAGCCTTTCACCTTCTGGCTGGCGAAGCGACTGGTGAAAACTGATTATGTCTCTCTACCCAATTTGCTGGCGGGCAGAGAGTTAGTCAAAGAGTTATTGCAGGAAGAGTGTGAGCCGCAAAAACTGGCTGCGGCGCTGTTACCGTTGTTGGCGGATGGTAAAACCAGCCACGTAATGCACGACACCTTCCGCGAACTGCATCAGCAGATCCGCTGCAATGCCGATGAGCAGGCGGCACAAGCCGTTCTGGAGTTAGCACAATGATCGAATTTGTTTATCCGCACACGCAGCTTGTTGCGGGTGTGGATGAAGTCGGGCGCGGGCCGTTGGTTGGCGCGGTTGTCACCGCTGCCGTGATCCTCGACCCGGCGCGTCCGATTGTCGGGCTGAATGATTCCAAAAAGCTGAGCGAAAAACGCCGTCTGGCGCTGTATGAAGAGATTAAAGAGAAAGCGTTAAGCTGGAGTCTGGGTCGCGCGGAACCCCATGAAATCGACGAACTGAATATTCTACACGCGACCATGCTGGCGATGCAGCGTGCGGTTGCGGGGCTGCATATCGTCCCGGAATATGTGTTGATTGATGGTAACCGCTGCCCGAAATTACCGATGCCTGCGATGGCTGTGGTGAAAGGCGATAGCCGCGTACCAGAAATCAGTGCCGCGTCTATCCTGGCGAAAGTGACGCGTGACGCCGAAATGGCGGCGCTGGATATTGTTTTCCCGCAATATGGTTTTGCCCAACATAAAGGGTATCCAACCGCTTTTCATCTGGAAAAACTGGCTGAATATGGCGCGACTGAACATCATCGTCGCAGCTTTGGGCCTGTCAAACGCGCACTGGGACTTGCGTCCTGATTCTTGTGTCGAGATTAAGTAAACCGGAATCTGAAGATGTCTGAACCACGTTTCGTTCACCTGCGGGTGCACAGCGACTACTCGATGATCGATGGCCTGGCAAAAACCGCGCCGCTGGTAAAAAAGGCGGCGACGTTGGGTATGCCAGCACTGGCGATCACCGATTTCACCAACCTTTGCGGTCTGGTGAAGTTCTACGGAGCGGGACATGGCGCAGGGATTAAACCCATCGTCGGGGCGGATTTTAACGTCCAGTGCGATCTGTTGGGGGATGAGTTAACTCACCTGACGGTACTGGCGGCTAACAATACCGGCTATCAGAATCTGACGTTGCTGATCTCAAAAGCGTATCAGCGCGGGTACGGTGCAGCCGGGCCAATCATCGATCGCGACTGGCTTATCGAATTAAACGAAGGGCTGATTTTGCTCTCTGGCGGGCGCATGGGCGACGTCGGACGCAGCCTTTTGCGTGGTAACAGCGCGCTGGTAGATGAGTGTGTCGCGTTTTATGAAGAACACTTCCCGGATCGCTATTTTCTCGAATTGATTCGCACCGGCAGGCCGGACGAAGAAAGCTATCTGCACGCGGCGGTAGAACTGGCGGAAGCGCGGGGTTTGCCCGTCGTGGCGACCAACGACGTGCGCTTTATCGACAGCAGCGACTTTGACGCGCACGAAATCCGCGTCGCGATCCACGACGGCTTTACCCTCGATGATCCTAAACGCCCACGTAACTATTCGCCGCAGCAATATATGCGTAGCGAAGAGGAGATGTGCGAGCTGTTTGCCGACATCCCCGAAGCCCTTGCCAACACCGTTGAGATCGCCAAACGTTGTAACGTGACTGTGCGTCTTGGCGAATACTTCCTGCCACAGTTCCCGACCGGGGACATGAGCACCGAAGATTATCTGGTCAAGCGCGCAAAAGAAGGGCTGGAAGAGCGTCTGGCATTTTTATTCCCTGACGAGGAAGAACGTCTTAAGCGTCGCCCGGAATATGACGAACGTCTGGAGACTGAACTACAGGTTATCAACCAGATGGGCTTCCCCGGCTACTTCCTCATCGTTATGGAATTTATCCAGTGGTCGAAAGATAACGGCGTACCGGTAGGGCCAGGTCGTGGCTCCGGTGCGGGTTCTCTGGTGGCTTATGCGCTGAAAATCACCGACCTCGATCCGCTGGAATTTGACCTGCTGTTCGAACGTTTCCTTAACCCGGAACGTGTCTCCATGCCTGACTTCGACGTTGACTTCTGTATGGAGAAACGCGACCAGGTTATCGAACACGTGGCGGACATGTACGGTCGTGATGCGGTATCGCAGATCATCACCTTCGGTACGATGGCGGCAAAAGCGGTGATCCGCGACGTAGGCCGCGTGCTGGGACATCCGTACGGCTTTGTCGATCGTATCTCGAAACTGATCCCGCCCGATCCGGGGATGACGCTGGCGAAAGCATTTGAAGCAGAGCCGCAACTGCCGGAAATCTACGAAGCGGACGAAGAAGTTAAGGCGCTGATCGACATGGCGCGCAAACTGGAAGGGGTCACCCGTAACGCTGGTAAACACGCCGGTGGGGTGGTTATCGCGCCGACCAAAATTACCGATTTTGCGCCACTTTATTGCGATGAAGAGGGCAAACATCCGGTCACGCAGTTTGATAAAAGCGACGTTGAATACGCCGGGCTGGTGAAGTTCGACTTCCTCGGTTTGCGTACGCTCACCATCATCAACTGGGCGCTGGAGATGATCAACAAGCGGCGGGCGAAGAATGGCGAGCCGCCACTGGATATCGCTGCGATCCCGCTGGATGACAAGAAAAGTTTTGACATGCTGCAACGCTCGGAAACCACGGCGGTATTCCAGCTTGAATCGCGCGGCATGAAGGACCTGATCAAGCGTCTGCAACCTGACTGCTTCGAAGATATGATCGCACTGGTGGCACTATTCCGCCCCGGTCCGTTGCAATCAGGGATGGTGGATAACTTTATCGACCGTAAACATGGTCGCGAAGAGATCTCCTATCCGGACGTGCAGTGGCAGCATGAAAGTCTGAAACCAGTACTGGAACCGACTTACGGCATTATCCTGTATCAGGAACAGGTAATGCAGATTGCCCAGGTACTTTCTGGTTATACCCTCGGCGGTGCAGATATGTTGCGTCGTGCGATGGGTAAGAAAAAGCCGGAAGAGATGGCTAAGCAGCGTTCTGTTTTTGCTGAAGGTGCAGAAAAGAACGGGATCAACGCCGAACTGGCGATGAAAATCTTCGACCTGGTGGAGAAATTCGCCGGTTACGGATTTAACAAATCGCACTCTGCGGCCTATGCTTTGGTGTCATATCAAACGTTATGGCTGAAAGCGCACTATCCGGCAGAGTTTATGGCGGCGGTGATGACCGCCGATATGGATAATACCGAGAAGGTGGTTGGCCTGGTGGATGAGTGCTGGCGGATGGGGCTGAAAATCCTGCCACCAGATATAAACTCCGGTCTTTACCATTTCCACGTCAACGATGACGGCGAAATCGTGTATGGTATTGGCGCCATCAAAGGGGTAGGTGAGGGGCCAATTGAGGCCATCATCGAAGCTCGTAATAAAGGCGGCTACTTTCGCGAACTGTTTGATCTCTGTGCCCGTACCGACACCAAAAAGTTGAACCGTCGCGTGCTGGAAAAACTGATCATGTCCGGGGCGTTTGACCGTCTGGGGCCACACCGCGCGGCGCTGATGAACTCGCTGGGCGATGCGTTAAAAGCGGCAGATCAACACGCGAAAGCAGAAGCCATCGGCCAGGCCGATATGTTTGGCGTACTGGCGGAAGAGCCGGAGCAAATTGAACAATCTTACGCTAGCTGCCAGCCGTGGCCGGAACAGGTGGTGTTAGATGGGGAACGTGAAACGTTAGGTCTGTACCTGACGGGCCACCCTATCAACCAGTATTTAAAAGAGATTGAGCGTTATGTCGGAGGCGTAAGGCTGAAAGACATGCACCCGACAGAACGTGGTAAAGTCACCACGGCTGCGGGGCTCGTTATTGCCGCGCGGGTTATGGTCACCAAGCGCGGCAATCGTATCGGTATCTGCACGCTGGATGACCGTTCCGGGCGGCTGGAAGTCATGTTGTTTACTGACGCCCTGGATAAATACCAGCAATTGCTGGAAAAAGACCGCATACTTATCGTCAGCGGACAGGTCAGCTTTGATGACTTCAGCGGTGGGCTTAAAATGACCGCTCGCGAAGTGATGGATATTGACGAAGCCCGGGAAAAATATGCTCGCGGGCTTGCTATCTCGCTGACGGACAGGCAAATTGATGACCAGCTTTTAAACCGACTCCGTCAGTCTCTGGAACCCCACCGCTCTGGGACAATTCCAGTACATCTCTACTATCAGAGGGCGGATGCACGTGCGCGGTTGCGTTTTGGCGCGACGTGGCGTGTCTCTCCGAGCGATCGTTTATTAAACGATCTCCGTGGCCTCATTGGTTCGGAGCAGGTGGAACTGGAGTTTGACTAATACAGGAATACTATGAGTCTGAATTTCCTTGATTTTGAACAGCCGATTGCAGAGCTGGAAGCGAAAATCGATTCTCTGACTGCGGTTAGCCGCCAGGATGAGAAACTGGATATTAACATCGATGAAGAAGTGCATCGTCTGCGTGAAAAAAGCGTAGAACTGACGCGTAAAATCTTCGCCGATCTCGGTGCATGGCAAATTGCGCAACTGGCTCGCCATCCACAGCGTCCTTATACCCTGGATTACGTTCGCCTGGCATTTGATGAATTTGACGAACTGGCAGGTGACCGCGCGTATGCAGATGACAAAGCTATCGTTGGTGGTATCGCCCGTCTCGATGGTCGTCCGGTGATGATTATTGGTCACCAGAAAGGTCGTGAAACCAAAGAGAAAATTCGCCGTAACTTTGGTATGCCAGCGCCAGAAGGTTACCGCAAAGCACTGCGTCTGATGCAAATGGCTGAACGCTTTAAGATGCCAATCATCACCTTTATCGACACACCGGGGGCATATCCAGGCGTGGGCGCAGAAGAGCGTGGTCAGTCTGAAGCCATCGCGCGTAACCTGCGTGAAATGTCTCGCCTGAGCGTACCGACTATTTGTACCGTTATTGGTGAAGGTGGTTCTGGTGGCGCGCTGGCGATTGGCGTGGGTGATAAAGTGAATATGCTGCAATACAGCACCTATTCCGTTATCTCGCCGGAAGGGTGTGCTTCCATTCTGTGGAAGAGCGCCGATAAAGCGCCGCTGGCGGCTGAAGCGATGGGCATCATCGCTCCGCGTCTGAAAGAACTGAAATTGATCGACTCCATCATCCCGGAACCGCTGGGCGGCGCTCACCGTAACCCGGAAGCGATGGCGGCGTCTTTGAAAGCGCAACTGCTGGCGGATCTGGCCGATCTCGACGTGTTAAGCACTGAAGATTTAAAAAATCGTCGTTATCAGCGCCTGATGAGCTACGGCTACGCGTAATCAGCAAATGTTCTGAAAAGGGTCACTTCGGTGACCTTTTTTGTATGTGGTTTATTTAGTCATATTATAAATACATTTAGATAATCTTACTTTCATTTCCCTCATCCCAAAAACGCTTAAACTCATGTTGATAACTCCGATTTCGGAGGCATATACCAATATACACAGTAGTTAGAAATAATATAAATTTATCAGGCTAATAGAATTTTTAAGGATAAAATATGAAAGCAATTTTAGGATTTGATCGTCTTCTTATGCCGCGTGTACTGGTGTTTTTTTACTGGCTGGCTATGGTGCTGACACTGATAGGCGGTGTCTTCTCCATATTTAGCGGAAACTTTCTCTTAGGGTTAGCTTATACCGTCATTGGTCTTATAAGCTGTCGTATGACTTTCGAATTAATTATGATAGCGTTTAAGAATAACGAATATTTGCGCCGCATTGCTGAGAGTGTTAGCAAGAATAGCGCAGAGTAATCTCCCGTAAAACGCTTCACCAAACCGCATCTCAACCGCTATTACAGGCGTTTGAGATGTTGTTTTAAAGTCAGTGTAAATGTCTGATTCATCTTTCCTGCAATTTATGCGTATTATCAATATATCGCGATGCACGTGCGTATCATATCAATGCAGGAGATTCTATGTTGGGTTTAAAACAGGTTCACCATATTGCGATTATTGCGACGGATTATGCGGTGAGCAAAGCTTTCTACTGCGATATTCTCGGCTTCACGCTGCAAAGTGAAGTCTATCGTGAAGAGCGCGATTCGTGGAAAGGAGATTTGGCGCTTAACGGACAATATGTGATTGAACTTTTCTCATTTCCGTTCCCGCCGGAGCGCCCCAGCCGACCGGAAGCCTGCGGCCTGCGGCATCTGGCGTTTAGCGTTGATGATATCGATGCGGCAGTGGTGCACTTGCAAAGCCATAACGTGAAGTGTGAAGCCATCCGTGTCGATCCATACACGCAAAGACGCTTCACGTTCTTTAACGATCCTGACGGGCTGCCGCTGGAACTGTATGAGCAGTAAGGCTTGTCATCGCCGCATTTGCCCGGTAACGTGCCGGGCATTGCTACTGTAAAATCGCACCATCATGACACTCACGCTGAATAGACAACTTCTCACCTCACGCCAGATTCTGGTGGCCTTTAGCGGCGGGCTTGACTCCACCGTTCTGCTGCATCAGCTGGTGCAGTGGCGGGTGGAAAATCCGGACGTCACTCTGCGCGCTATCCATGTGCATCACGGTTTAAGTGCCAATGCCGATGCCTGGGTTACGCATTGCGAAAATATTTGCCAACAGTGGCAGGTGCCACTGGTGGTTGAGCGCGTACAACTTGCGCAAGAGGGGCTAGGTATTGAGGCCCAGGCACGGCAGGCGCGTTATCAGGCATTTGCTCGTACCTTGTTACCTGGCGAAGTGCTGGTTACCGCGCAGCATCTTGACGATCAATGTGAAACCTTTCTGCTGGCGCTAAAACGCGGTAGCGGCCCTGCCGGGCTTTCGGCTATGGGGGAAGTCGCCGATTTTGCCGGAACGCGGCTTATCCGCCCGTTGCTCGCCCGCACGCGGGGAGAACTGGAGCTGTGGGCGCATGAGCATGATTTACGCTGGATTGAAGACGAAAGTAATCAGGATGATTCCTACGATCGTAATTTCCTGCGCCTGCGCGTGGTGCCGTTATTGCAGCAGCGTTGGCCGCATTTTACCGAAGCAACGGCCCGCAGCGCCGCACTTTGCGCTGAACAAGAGAGCCTGTTAGATGAATTGCTGGCGGATGATTTAGCGCACTGTCAAACGCCGCAGGGGACGTTGCAGATTGCGCCAATGATGACGATGAGCGACGCCCGTCGCGCGGCGATTATCCGCCGCTGGCTGGCAGGGCAGAATGCTCCGATGCCTTCCCGCGACGCGATGGTGCGCATCTGGCAAGAAGTGGCGCTGGCGCGGGAAGATGCTTCTCCTTGCTTGCGATTTGGTGCGTTTGAAATACGTCGCTATCAGTCGCAATTGTGGTGGATTAAATCCGTTGCCGGACAAAGCGAAACGGTTGTGCCGTGGCTGACGTGGCAACAGCCGCTGGAATTACCGGCAAGTCTGGGAAGTGTGCAACTTATTGCGGGTGGAGATATTCGCCCTCCGCGTGCAGACGAAGCGGTCAGCGTGCGTTTTAAAGCGTCGGGATTGCTGCATATTGTCGGGCGCAACGGTGGGCGTAAGTTAAAGAAAATCTGGCAGGAACTGGGCGTGCCGCCGTGGTTGCGCGACACTACGCCGTTGCTGTTTTATGGCGAAACGCTGATTGCGGCGGCGGAGGTTTTTGTGACGCAAGACGGTGTGACTGAAGGTGAGAATGGCGTAAGTTTTGTCTGGCAGAGAAACGCTTAGTTAAGTGAAAGCCGGATAAGACGTATCAAGCGTCGCATCCGGCAAAAGTGAATCAGGACTCGCTCACCACCACCGTACCGATTTCCGGGTGGCTAAAGCTGGTAATTTTATCCAGACGTAGCTCGCGGGTTTCGCCAGCGGCTTCGACGACCAGATACTCCACATTTTTGCGGGAGACTAAATCGCTGGCCTTCCCCTGCAATTTTTCACCATCTTTCATCTCAAGTGTCAGCATTAAATGATGCTGGCAGGCGAGCTCAAGATTATCGTAATCATCACAATTGATTGGTTGATACGTATCATTCATTGACATAATCGCTCACCAGTAAGTTTGCCGCAGCGTATGCTGCTTTTTCCCTGACAGCCTCTGAAAGGGCGTCGTCGGCAGCCATTTCATTCAGCACTTTCAAAACGCAGCCCAGCGCGTCCGGAACGTATCCTAAGTCTCCGCTGGCGATTTCCGCGTACCGCTTGCGTATTAACTCACAATATTTTTCCACATGCCCTCCTGCCAGCACTCTGACTTAACCGTGGATGCAAGTCTAAGCCTACGAAGATAAACTCTGTTTCGCAAGGTGACTATACCACACTCATTTCTGCAATATCAGCGTCGCAACTGCACGTATTCCGTTACAATGGCCTCCTGATTCGAAAGGAGTTTTCTTATGGCGCTTAAAGCGACAATTTATAAAGCGACGGTTAATGTAGCCGATCTCGACCGCAACCAGTTTCTCGATGCCTCTCTGACGCTGGCGCGCCATCCTTCAGAAACCCAGGAGCGTATGATGCTGCGCCTGCTGGCGTGGCTGAAATATGCTGATGAACGTCTGCAATTTACCCGTGGCTTGTGTGCCGATGATGAACCGGAAGCGTGGCTGCGTAACGATCACCTGGGCATTGATTTGTGGATTGAGCTGGGGCTGCCGGATGAGCGGCGGGTTAAGAAAGCCTGCACCCAGGCCGCAGAAGTGGCGCTGTTTGCCTATAATAGTCGGGCGGCGCAAATCTGGTGGCAGCAAAATCAGAACAAATGCGCGCAGTTTGCCAATCTTTCCGTCTGGTATCTGGACGACGAGCAACTGGCAAAAGTGAGCGCCTTTGCCGATCGTACCATGACGCTGCAGGCAACGATTCAGGATGGCGTGATCTGGTTATCGGATGATAAGAATAATCTGGAAGTGAACTTAACCGCCTGGCAACAACCTTCATGATTGTGATTTCCCGACATGTCGCTATCCCCGATGGTGAGCTTGAGATCACCGCCATTCGTGCGCAGGGTGCGGGCGGGCAGCATGTTAATAAGACCTCAACGGCTATTCATCTGCGTTTTGACATTCGGGCGTCCAGCCTGCCAGAGTATTATAAAGAGCGCCTGCTCGCCGCCAGCCATCATTTGATCAGCAGTGATGGAGTGATTGTCATTAAGGCACAGGAATACCGCAGCCAGGAGCTAAACCGTGAAGCGGCGCTGGCCCGGCTGGTGGCTGTGATTAAAGATTTAACAACAGAACAAAAAGCCCGGCGACCCACACGCCCCACCCGTGCATCGAAAGAGCGCAGGCTGGTATCGAAAGCACAAAAATCAAGCGTGAAGGCGATGCGCGGCAAAGTGCGCAGCGGTCGGGAATAAAAAGTAAGGAATGGATGGTGAAAAAAGCGATAGTGACGGCGATGGCTGTAATCAGCCTCTTTACTCTAATGGGATGTAATAATCGGGCCGAAGTCGATACGCTTTCCCCGGCGCAGGCTGCCGAACTGAAACCGATGCCGCAAAGTTGGCGCGGCGTGCTGCCGTGTGCCGATTGCGAAGGAATCGAAACCTCTCTGTTCCTCGAAAAAGACGGAACATGGGTGATGAATGAACGTTATCTGGGGGCGCGTGAAGAGCCTTCCTCTTTCGCTTCCTACGGTACATGGGCGCGAACCGCTGACAAGCTGGTATTAACCGACAGCAAAGGTGAAAAGTCATATTATCGGGCGAAAGGGGATGCGCTGGAGATGCTCGATCGTGAAGGTAATCCGATTGAATCGCAGTTCAACTACACGCTGGAACCTGCAAAGTCCAGCCTCCCCATGACACCGATGACTCTGCGTGGCATGTATTTTTATATGACTGATGCGGCGACCTTTACTGATTGCGCGACCGGAAAACGTTTCATGGTGGCGAATAACGCAGAGCTGGAACGGGGCTACCTGGCTGCGCGCGGTAACAGTGAAAAATCCGTGTTACTGTCTGTAGAAGGTCACTTTACGCTTGAGGCTAACCCGGATACCGGTGCGCCGACCAAAGTATTAGCGCCCGATACGGCGGGTAAATTTTACCCGAACAAGGATTGCAGTAGTTTGAGTCAGTAAATCTGCTTGAGGCAGAAACAAACGCAAAATTGCCTGATGCGCTGCGCTTATCAGGCCTATTACATATAGTACAACATTTTGAATTAGCACGATTTTGTAGGCCGGATAAGGCGTTCACGCCGCATCCGGCATTTTGTGCACGAGGCTGGCTTTTATCACCGAGTCAGCCCAACAAAGCGACCCGCTTTGATATAAATTCCTGGCTTCAGGTGCCCAATATACTGTAACTGTGTTTCTGGCTTAAACGCAGAGACATCACCAGCACGCATATGCATTAGATCGGCAGGGCTAATCCAGCCCGACTGCGCCAGCGTAAGCGGATGCCCGGCTTTGGCAAATGCATCAGTGACAAACTCCGAACAAAACCACGACTTTTTGTCTCCTTCTCCCACACCGCTTAACTGCGCTTTCGCCAGGCCGCTGACGCACTGTTGGCGAAAATCTTCGGAGAAAGGATTTAGTGAGCACATCTGGCGGGTCACCATAAACGGAATGAACTCGACAATGCCGCGATAGTTGTAACCGCTATTTTTGATTTTATTGGCGAACGCGGTGATTTCTGTGGCTTGTTGCGGGGTAAGGTCCGGGACTCGTAAGACGAAAAGCTTATCGCTATGCCTCATGGCTTTTTTAAGGGGAACAATCTGGACGCCATCTCCAGTCGCTTCTGCAACGTTATTTTCACCCAAATAGATTGCAACGTGACTTACAGAGGAAGTGCTGAAGACGCGGATACCAAATGAGGTTACCCCAAGGCTTGAGGAGAACAGCAAATCGCCGGGTTTGAGATCAGGTTCGGTTATTTCTTTTATTGATCGTTCGGTGAAAGAGCTTTGATGCTGGAATTTGACTGCCCATGTTTTCGCCTCGGCATCTACCGCTGCGGCTGATGAGTCTGGCTGGCTGATATCAACTGTACAGGCCGAAAGTAAAAGAAAGCAGGGGAGAAGCAGGCGGCAGTACGCCTTTGGTTTATCCATTTTATACAATCCATGTAAAAAAGGGCCCTGAAATTCAGGACCCTTTCTGGCATCAGCCTTTAATCTGTTTCACCAGATAATCGACGATGTCACCAGTCTTAATTAACTGTTTCTCGCCGTTACGACGATATTTATATTCGATATCGTCGTTGTCGAGGTTACGGTCGCCCAGCACGATAGTGTGTGGAATACCGATCAGTTCCATATCAGCAAACATCACGCCCGGACGCTCTTTGCGGTCATCCAGCAGCACTTCGATACCCTGCGCACGCAGTTCGCTGTACAGTTTCTCAGCCAGCTCTTGTACGCGGAAGGATTTGTGCATGTTCATCGGCAGAATTGCGACCTGGAACGGTGCGATAGCGTCAGGCCATACGATGCCGCGTTCGTCGTAGTTCTGCTCAATTGCCGCAGCCACAACGCGCGTTACCCCGATACCGTAGCAACCCATCGTCAGGATCTGGTTACGACCATCTTCTCCCTGTACGGAGGCTTTCAGTGCTTCGGAGTACTTAGTACCCAGCTGGAAGATGTGACCGACTTCGATACCACGTTTGATCAGCAGCGTACCCTGACCATCCGGGCTTGGATCGCCAGCCACCACGTTACGGATATCAGCAACTTCCGGGGTGGCGACATCGCGATCCCAGTTGATACCGAAGTAGTGTTTGCCATCGATGTTAGCACCGGCAGCAAAATCACTCATTGCCGCAACGGTACGGTCAATCACCACCGGAATCGGCATGTTTACCGGACCCAGTGAGCCTGGGCCTGCTTTAACCACGGCACGAATTTCTTCTTCGGTCGCGAAAGTCAGCGGGCTGGCAACCTGTGGCAGTTTTTCTGCTTTAACTTCGTTCAGCTCGTGGTCACCACGCACCAGCAACGCAACCAGCGGGAAGCTACTGCCTTCAACCGCTTTAACCAGCAGAGTCTTAACCGTTTTCTCAATCGGCAGATTGAACTGTTCAACCAGTTCCGCGATGGTCTTCGCGTTCGGCGTATCAACCAGCGTCATTTCCTGGGTAGCAGCAGCGCGCGGTTCTTTCGGCGCGATAGCTTCTGCCAGTTCAATGTTCGCTGCATAGTCAGAGGTGTCGGAGAAGACCACATCGTCTTCACCGCTCTGCGCCAGCACCTGGAATTCGTGAGAGGCACTGCCGCCGATAGAACCGGTGTCGGCCTGTACGGCGCGGAAATCCAGGCCCATACGACTAAAGATTTTGCTGTAGGCCGCATACATTGCATCGTAGGTTTCCTGCAGGGATTCCTGAGAAGTATGGAAAGAGTAAGCATCTTTCATCAGGAATTCGCGGGAACGCATGACGCCGAAACGCGGACGCACTTCGTCGCGGAACTTGGTCTGGATCTGATAGAAGTTCAGCGGCAGCTGTTTGTAAGAGCTAAGCTCGTTACGAATCAGGTCAGTGATAACTTCTTCATGAGTTGGGCCGAGTACGAACGGACGCTCGCCACGGTCAACAAAACGCAGCAGTTCCGGACCGTACTGTTCCCAACGACCACTCTCTTGCCACAAATCGGCTGGCTGAACCACCGGCATCGACACCTCGATTGCACCGGCGTTGTTCATCTCTTCACGCACGATGTTTTCGACTTTTTTCAGAACGCGCACGCCGGTCGGCAGCCAGGTATATAACCCGGAGGCCAGCTTGCGGATCATCCCGGCGCGCAGCATCAGCTGATGGCTGATCACCTCGGCGTCGGCAGGTGTCTCCTTGAGAGTGGAGAGCAGGTATTGGCTAGTACGCATGTTGTTACGGTTCCAGTTGGAAGGTAGAACAGGCTCAAGGCGAGCCTGGGACAAAAAAAGTGATTTAGTTTACCAGTGCAAAAGAAATGTCAAAAGAGAAGGGCGTGAATTTAACGCGGTTCCAGCGCAAAGACTTCAAAACCTGCGTCGGTGACGCGCCAGCGAACGTTAAAATCATGTAGCCAGACGGCATAGGTTTTGCCCGTTTCCTCACCTTTACGATAGGCCGGGCGCGGGTCCTGCGCCAGTACTTCGCGGATAAACAGCGTTAACTGCGGATAACGCTTCTCCAGCGTCAAAAGTTGCTTTTCGACCTCTGCGGTAAAACTCACCGGCATTTCTGCCGCTGGCGCACTTTGCGCATAGCTGGCACTGGCATCGGGAAGCGATTCGGCAAAGGGGAGATACGGTTTGATATCCACTACCGGCGTACCATCGACCAGATCCAGACTGCCGAGCTTCAGAATCACGCTGTCTTTATGGCAAACAACCTCTTTCAGCTCTACCAGCGACATACCAATTGGGTTAGGGCGGAAAGTAGAGCGTGTGGCGAAAACACCCATTCTGGCGTTACCACCGAGGCGCGGAGGACGCACAGTCGGACGCCAGCCGCCTTCCATCGTTTGATGAAAGACGAAAAGGATCCATAAATGGCTGAACGCTTCCAGGCCGCGCACGGCGTCGGCCTGGTTGTAGGGAGCAATGAGATGCAGTTCGCCGTTGGCGCTTTTTACCAGACCTGGCTGGCGCGGAACGGCGAATTTTTCTTTATAGGGCGAGCGAATAACGCCTATTTGCTCAAACTGGAAACTGCTCATTTTGCCGTAATGTTAAGCGCAGAACCGATACATACAGCCTGACGATAGCAGCCTGGCGTACCGCTGGTGATTTCACAGCTATGCAGTAAAACCGCATTGGCTTTCATTTTAGAGGCGTTGATTTGCATTCGTTTGCGCGCGGTCGGGATGCTCGGCGGAGAATCCTGATTAGAGGCCTGGCAAGAATCACCACTGACTTCCCCAAGATCGCGGAATGGCTTACCGACTAATTCTTCAGCATTAGTATAAATTCGGACCGGCGTGGCGCGCGGTGCTTTCGGTTTTGCTGGCTCCGCTTTTGGCTGGGGTGCGGTGCTTTGAACAGGTTCGACAGGGGATCTGCTTAACATGGAACAGCCGCTCAGCATGAGTGCTAATAAACAGATCGGTAAAGCACGCATAGTATTTCCTCAATGTATGATCAAAACGTCAATATTGAATCAGGCGCTTATAAAAATGACAAGACGGGCAAGCGCCCGTCCTGAATGATATTACAAATTGTGGAAACAGCCTAAAAATTACCAGCCTTTAACTGCACCGCCGTTAAACACTTTGTTTGCCGCTTCATAAACTTCGTCAGACTGATAAGCCTGGACGAATTTCTTCACGTTTTCCGCGTCTTTGTTATCTTCACGAGTCACGATCAGGTTTACGTACGGAGACTCTTTATCTTCGACAAAGATACCGTCTTTCGCCGGAGTCAGGCCAATCTGGCTGGCATAGGTGGTGTTGATAACTGCCAGAGCGATTTGCGCGTCGTCCAGAGAGCGCGGCAGCTGTGGTGCTTCCAGTTCAACAATTTTCAGGTTTTTTGGGTTCTCAACAACATCAAGAACGGTCGGCAGCAGGCCAACGCCATCTTTCAGTTTGATCAAGCCCACTTTTTGCAGCAGCAGCAGTGAACGACCGAGGTTAGTTGGGTCGTTTGGAACTGCAACCTGCGAACCATCCTGCAGTTCATCCAGAGATTTGATCTTCTTGGAGTAACCGGCAATTGGATAAACAAAAGTGTTGCCTACAGCTACCAGTTTGTAGCCACGATCTTTCAGTTGCTGATCAAGATACGGCTTGTGCTGGAAAGCGTTAGCGTCGATATCGCCTTTGCTCAATGCTTCGTTTGGCAGAACATAGTCGTTGAAGGTTACCAGTTCAACGTCCAGACCATATTTGTCTTTCGCGACTTTTTGCGCGACTTCTGCAACCTGCTGTTCGGCACCGACAATGACGCCGACTTTAATGTGGTTCGGATCTTTTTCATCCTGACCGCAACCTACCAGTGCCAGTGATCCAATCAGGGCTCCCACTGCCGCAAAGGTTTTGAATTTGAACGCCATACCTTATTCCTTCTTCAATTATTTATGTTGTGTTGAACGTTACTTGCGAGTGACAGCCCGGACGATGCGGTCGCCTGCGAACTGAATTAAATAAACCAGAATGACCAGCAATACCAGTACCGTATTCATCACCGTCGCGTTATAGCCGATGTAGCCATACTGATAGCCAATCTGACCCAAACCACCGGCACCGACTGCGCCACCCATTGCGGAATAACCGACCAGGGTAATCAGGGTGATAGTTGCGGCGTTTACCAGACCCGGCAACGCTTCCGGTAACAGCACTTTACGGACGATCTGCATCGGCGTGGCACCCATTGCGCGGGAGGCTTCAATTAACCCGGTTGGGATCTCCAGCAGGGCGTTCTCGACCATACGCGCAATAAACGGTGCTGCACCAACGGTCAGTGGAACAATCGCTGCCTGCAAACCAATCGATGTACCGACAATAACGCGAGTAAACGGAATCATCCATACCAGCAAGATAATGAACGGGATGGAACGGAAAATGTTCACAATCGCTGAAACGGTACGATACAACTTCGCGTTAGCAATAATTTGCCCCGGACGCGTGACATAAAGCAGGACGCCAACCGGCAGACCAATCACAAACCCAAAAAAACCGGATACGAAGGTCATTGCCAGCGTTTCCCATACGCCACGAACCAGCAGCCACATCATTGGCTCAGACATAACCCAGTACCTCTACTTTTACATGGTGTTCCTGCAGCCAGGCAATGGCGGCTTGCGTATCTTGTTGTGTGCCGTGCATTTCAGTCAGCATGATGCCGAACTTAACGCCACCGGCGTAATCCATCTGCGCGCTAATAATGTTGTTGTTGACATTGAAACGACGCGCGGTTTCAGAAAGCAGCGGGGCATCGACCGACTGGCCGGTAAACTCAAGGCGCAGCATCGGTACGCAGTCTGCGAATGGCTCCGCTTGCAGACGTTCCTGATAATCTTCCGGGATATCCAGATGCAGGGTTGACTGAATAAACTTCTGCGCCAGCGGCGTTTTCGGATGCGAGAACACTTCGCTTACCGTGTCTTGCTCGATCAGTTCGCCATTGCTGATGACCGCCACACAATCACAAATGCGCTTAACAACGTCCATTTCGTGGGTGATCAACAGAATCGTCAAACCCAGACGGCGGTTGATGTCTTTTAGCAGTTCGAGAATAGAACGCGTGGTTGCCGGGTCCAGCGCGCTGGTGGCTTCATCGCACAGCAATACTTTGGGATTGCTGGCTAATGCACGGGCAATCGCCACACGTTGTTTCTGCCCGCCGGAAAGGTTCGACGGGTAGCTATCATGCTTATCGCCAAGGCCAACCAATGACAGCAATTCTGTCACGCGACGTTTAATCTCGTCTTTCGGCGTGTTGTCCAGCTCCAGCGGCAGCGCCACGTTGCCAAAAACAGTACGCGAAGAGAGCAGGTTAAAATGCTGGAAAATCATACCAATCTGGCGGCGAGCTTTGGTCAACTCGGATTCTGACAGCGTGGTCAGTTCCTGGCCATCGACCAGCACGCTACCCTCGGTTGGGCGCTCCAGCAGGTTTACACAACGTATAAGCGTACTCTTACCCGCGCCTGAGGCACCGATAACGCCATAAATTTGTCCAGCTGGCACATGCAGGCTGACGTTGTTCAACGCCTGGATGGTGCGGGTGCCCTGGTGGAACACTTTGGTGATATTCGAAAGTTTTATCATTGATTATTTATTATCGTCATTAAGTTGGTCGTGGCATTTCGACTGCCTGAAACGGTCAAAGCCGTCAATGAAATGGATGTTAAGGCATCCAGACGTCTAAATCAATCAGGTTTATGCGAAGAGCACTTTCTTGCAGGTCGAAACATGCGATACTAGCGTCACATGCCTTATTAAGGAGCTATAAAAGGTGGCGAAGAGCGTACCCGCAATTTTTCTTGACCGTGATGGCACCATTAATGTCGATCACGGCTATGTCCATGAGATCGACAACTTTGAATTTATCGACGGTGTTATTGACGCCATGCGCGAGCTGAAAAAAATGGGCTTTGCGCTGGTGGTAGTAACCAACCAGTCTGGCATTGCTCGCGGTAAATTTACTGAAGCACAGTTTGAAACGCTGACCGAGTGGATGGACTGGTCGTTGGCGGACCGCGATGTCGATCTGGATGGCATCTATTATTGCCCGCATCATCCGCAGGGTAGTGTTGAAGAGTTTCGCCAGGTCTGCGATTGCCGTAAACCGCATCCGGGGATGCTTTTGTCAGCACGCGATTATTTGCATATTGATATGGCCGCTTCTTATATGGTGGGTGATAAATTAGAAGATATGCAGGCAGCGGCTGCGGCGAACGTGGGAACAAAAGTGCTGGTGCGTACGGGTAAACCTATTACGCCTGAAGCAGAAAACGCGGCGGATTGGGTGTTAAATAGCCTGGCAGACCTGCCGCAAGCGATAAAAAAGCAGCAAAAACCGGCGTAATGATTAAAAGATGAGCGGTTGAAATAAAAATGCATTTTTCCGCTTGTCTTCCTGAAACGACTCCCTATAATGCGCCTCCATCGACACGGCGGATGTGAATCACTTCACACAAACAGCCGGTTCGGTTGAAGAGAAAAATCCTGAAATTCAGGGTTGACTCTGAAAGAGGAAAGCGTAATATACGCCACCTCGCGACAGTGAGCTGAAGGCCGCGTCGCAACTGCTCTTTAACAATTTATCAGACAATCTGTGTGGGCACTCGAAGATACGGATTCTTAACGTCGTCGGACGATAAATGAATACCAAGTCTCAAGAGTGAACACGTAATTCATTACGAAGTTTAATTCTTTGAGCATCAAACTTTTAAATTGAAGAGTTTGATCATGGCTCAGATTGAACGCTGGCGGCAGGCCTAACACATGCAAGTCGAACGGTAACAGGAATCAGCTTGCTGATTTGCTGACGAGTGGCGGACGGGTGAGTAATGTCTGGGAAACTGCCCGATGGAGGGGGATAACTACTGGAAACGGTAGCTAATACCGCATAACGTCGCAAGACCAAAGAGGGGGACCTTCGGGCCTCTTGCCATCGGATGTGCCCAGATGGGATTAGCTAGTAGGTGAGGTAACGGCTCACCTAGGCGACGATCCCTAGCTGGTCTGAGAGGATGACCAGCCACACTGGAACTGAGACACGGTCCAGACTCCTACGGGAGGCAGCAGTGGGGAATATTGCACAATGGGCGCAAGCCTGATGCAGCCATGCCGCGTGTATGAAGAAGGCCTTCGGGTTGTAAAGTACTTTCAGCGGGGAGGAAGGGAGTAAAGTTAATACCTTTGCTCATTGACGTTACCCGCAGAAGAAGCACCGGCTAACTCCGTGCCAGCAGCCGCGGTAATACGGAGGGTGCAAGCGTTAATCGGAATTACTGGGCGTAAAGCGCACGCAGGCGGTCTGTTAAGTCAGATGTGAAATCCCCGGGCTCAACCTGGGAACTGCATCTGATACTGGCAGGCTTGAGTCTCGTAGAGGGGGGTAGAATTCCAGGTGTAGCGGTGAAATGCGTAGAGATCTGGAGGAATACCGGTGGCGAAGGCGGCCCCCTGGACGAAGACTGACGCTCAGGTGCGAAAGCGTGGGGAGCAAACAGGATTAGATACCCTGGTAGTCCACGCCGTAAACGATGTCGACTTGGAGGTTGTGCCCTTGAGGCGTGGCTTCCGGAGCTAACGCGTTAAGTCGACCGCCTGGGGAGTACGGCCGCAAGGTTAAAACTCAAATGAATTGACGGGGGCCCGCACAAGCGGTGGAGCATGTGGTTTAATTCGATGCAACGCGAAGAACCTTACCTGGTCTTGACATCCACAGAACTTTCCAGAGATGGATTGGTGCCTTCGGGAACTGTGAGACAGGTGCTGCATGGCTGTCGTCAGCTCGTGTTGTGAAATGTTGGGTTAAGTCCCGCAACGAGCGCAACCCTTATCCTTTGTTGCCAGCGGTCCGGCCGGGAACTCAAAGGAGACTGCCAGTGATAAACTGGAGGAAGGTGGGGATGACGTCAAGTCATCATGGCCCTTACGACCAGGGCTACACACGTGCTACAATGGCGCATACAAAGAGAAGCGACCTCGCGAGAGCAAGCGGACCTCATAAAGTGCGTCGTAGTCCGGATTGGAGTCTGCAACTCGACTCCATGAAGTCGGAATCGCTAGTAATCGTGGATCAGAATGCCACGGTGAATACGTTCCCGGGCCTTGTACACACCGCCCGTCACACCATGGGAGTGGGTTGCAAAAGAAGTAGGTAGCTTAACCTTCGGGAGGGCGCTTACCACTTTGTGATTCATGACTGGGGTGAAGTCGTAACAAGGTAACCGTAGGGGAACCTGCGGTTGGATCACCTCCTTACCTTAAAGAAGCGTTCTTTGAAGTGCTCACACAGATTGTCTGATGAAAATGAGCAGTAAAACCTCTACAGGCTTGTAGCTCAGGTGGTTAGAGCGCACCCCTGATAAGGGTGAGGTCGGTGGTTCAAGTCCACTCAGGCCTACCAAATTTGCACCGCAAATTTGAAGAGGTTTTAACTACATGTTATGGGGCTATAGCTCAGCTGGGAGAGCGCCTGCTTTGCACGCAGGAGGTCTGCGGTTCGATCCCGCATAGCTCCACCATCTCTGTAGTGATTAAATAAAAAATACTTCAGAGTGTACCTGCAAAGGTTCACTGCGAAGTTTTGCTCTTTAAAAATCTGGATCAAGCTGAAAATTGAAACACTGAACAACGCAAGTTGTTCGTGAGTCTCTCAAATTTTCGCGACACGATGGTGTTTTACGAAACATCTTCGGGTTGTGAGGTTAAGCGACTAAGCGTACACGGTGGATGCCCTGGCAGTCAGAGGCGATGAAGGACGTGCTAATCTGCGATAAGCGTCGGTAAGGTGATATGAACCGTTATAACCGGCGATTTCCGAATGGGGAAACCCAGTGTGTTTCGACACACTATCATTAACTGAATCCATAGGTTAATGAGGCGAACCGGGGGAACTGAAACATCTAAGTACCCCGAGGAAAAGAAATCAACCGAGATTCCCCCAGTAGCGGCGAGCGAACGGGGAGCAGCCCAGAGCCTGAATCAGTGTGTGTGTTAGTGGAAGCGTCTGGAAAGGCGCGCGATACAGGGTGACAGCCCCGTACACAAAAATGCACATGCTGTGAGCTCGATGAGTAGGGCGGGACACGTGGTATCCTGTCTGAATATGGGGGGACCATCCTCCAAGGCTAAATACTCCTGACTGACCGATAGTGAACCAGTACCGTGAGGGAAAGGCGAAAAGAACCCCGGCGAGGGGAGTGAAAAAGAACCTGAAACCGTGTACGTACAAGCAGTGGGAGCCTCTTTATGGGGTGACTGCGTACCTTTTGTATAATGGGTCAGCGACTTATATTCTGTAGCAAGGTTAACCGAATAGGGGAGCCGAAGGGAAACCGAGTCTTAACTGGGCGTTAAGTTGCAGGGTATAGACCCGAAACCCGGTGATCTAGCCATGGGCAGGTTGAAGGTTGGGTAACACTAACTGGAGGACCGAACCGACTAATGTTGAAAAATTAGCGGATGACTTGTGGCTGGGGGTGAAAGGCCAATCAAACCGGGAGATAGCTGGTTCTCCCCGAAAGCTATTTAGGTAGCGCCTCGTGAATTCATCTCCGGGGGTAGAGCACTGTTTCGGCAAGGGGGTCATCCCGACTTACCAACCCGATGCAAACTGCGAATACCGGAGAATGTTATCACGGGAGACACACGGCGGGTGCTAACGTCCGTCGTGAAGAGGGAAACAACCCAGACCGCCAGCTAAGGTCCCAAAGTCATGGTTAAGTGGGAAACGATGTGGGAAGGCCCAGACAGCCAGGATGTTGGCTTAGAAGCAGCCATCATTTAAAGAAAGCGTAATAGCTCACTGGTCGAGTCGGCCTGCGCGGAAGATGTAACGGGGCTAAACCATGCACCGAAGCTGCGGCAGCGACACTATGTGTTGTTGGGTAGGGGAGCGTTCTGTAAGCCTGTGAAGGTGTGCTGTGAGGTATGCTGGAGGTATCAGAAGTGCGAATGCTGACATAAGTAACGATAAAGCGGGTGAAAAGCCCGCTCGCCGGAAGACCAAGGGTTCCTGTCCAACGTTAATCGGGGCAGGGTGAGTCGACCCCTAAGGCGAGGCCGAAAGGCGTAGTCGATGGGAAACAGGTTAATATTCCTGTACTTGGTGTTACTGCGAAGGGGGGACGGAGAAGGCTATGTTGGCCGGGCGACGGTTGTCCCGGTTTAAGCGTGTAGGCTGGTTTTCCAGGCAAATCCGGAAAATTAAGGCTGAGGCGTGATGACGAGGCACTACGGTGCTGAAGCAACAAATGCCCTGCTTCCAGGAAAAGCCTCTAAGCATCAGGTAACATCAAATCGTACCCCAAACCGACACAGGTGGTCAGGTAGAGAATACCAAGGCGCTTGAGAGAACTCGGGTGAAGGAACTAGGCAAAATGGTGCCGTAACTTCGGGAGAAGGCACGCTGATAGGTAGGTGAAGCGACTTGCTCGTGGAGCTGAAATCAGTCGAAGATACCAGCTGGCTGCAACTGTTTATTAAAAACACAGCACTGTGCAAACACGAAAGTGGACGTATACGGTGTGACGCCTGCCCGGTGCCGGAAGGTTAATTGATGGGGTCAGCCGCAAGGCGAAGCTCTTGATCGAAGCCCCGGTAAACGGCGGCCGTAACTATAACGGTCCTAAGGTAGCGAAATTCCTTGTCGGGTAAGTTCCGACCTGCACGAATGGCGTAATGATGGCCAGGCTGTCTCCACCCGAGACTCAGTGAAATTGAACTCGCTGTGAAGATGCAGTGTACCCGCGGCAAGACGGAAAGACCCCGTGAACCTTTACTATAGCTTGACACTGAACATTGAGCCTTGATGTGTAGGATAGGTGGGAGGCTTTGAAGCGTGGACGCCAGTCTGCGTGGAGCCGACCTTGAAATACCACCCTTTAATGTTTGATGTTCTAACGTGGACCCGTGATCCGGGTTGCGGACAGTGTCTGGTGGGTAGTTTGACTGGGGCGGTCTCCTCCTAAAGAGTAACGGAGGAGCACGAAGGTTGGCTAATCCTGGTCGGACATCAGGAGGTTAGTGCAATGGCATAAGCCAGCTTGACTGCGAGCGTGACGGCGCGAGCAGGTGCGAAAGCAGGTCATAGTGATCCGGTGGTTCTGAATGGAAGGGCCATCGCTCAACGGATAAAAGGTACTCCGGGGATAACAGGCTGATACCGCCCAAGAGTTCATATCGACGGCGGTGTTTGGCACCTCGATGTCGGCTCATCACATCCTGGGGCTGAAGTAGGTCCCAAGGGTATGGCTGTTCGCCATTTAAAGTGGTACGCGAGCTGGGTTTAGAACGTCGTGAGACAGTTCGGTCCCTATCTGCCGTGGGCGCTGGAGAACTGAGGGGGGCTGCTCCTAGTACGAGAGGACCGGAGTGGACGCATCACTGGTGTTCGGGTTGTCATGCCAATGGCACTGCCCGGTAGCTAAATGCGGAAGAGATAAGTGCTGAAAGCATCTAAGCACGAAACTTGCCCCGAGATGAGTTCTCCCTGACTCCTTGAGAGTCCTGAAGGAACGTTGAAGACGACGACGTTGATAGGCCGGGTGTGTAAGCGCAGTGATGCGTTGAGCTAACCGGTACTAATGAACCGTGAGGCTTAACCTTACAACGCCGAAGATGTTTTGGCGGATTGAGAGAAGATTTTCAGCCTGATACAGATTAAATCGACAGGTCAGAACATGACGTGTTGATAAAACAGAATTTGCCTGGCGGCCGTAGCGCGGTGGTCCCACCTGACCCCATGCCGAACTCAGAAGTGAAACGCCGTAGCGCCGATGGTAGTGTGGGGTCTCCCCATGCGAGAGTAGGGAACTGCCAGGCATCAAATTTAGCAGTAAGCCGGTCATAAAACCGGTGGTTGTAAAAGAATTCGGTGGAGCGGTAGTTCAGTCGGTTAGAATACCTGCCTGTCACGCAGGGGGTCGCGGGTTCGAGTCCCGTCCGTTCCGCCAATTATTAAGAAGCCTCGAGTTAACGCTCGAGGTTTTTTTTCGTCTGTATTTCTATTTTTGCCAAAATCGCAAAAATCCTCTGCATTTCACGCTCTTTTTCCGCAACAGTCTGAAGCCCATAATCATCTCAGTTAACGAACATAGCATTAGAAGAGGCATATTATGGCTATCCCTGCATTTGGTTTAGGTACTTTCCGTCTTAAAAACGACGTTGTTATTGCATCTGTGAAAACGGCGCTTGAACTTGGCTATCGCGCAATTGATACCGCACAAATCTATGATAACGAAGCTGCCGTAGGTCAGGCGATTACAGAAAGCGGCGTTCCACGTAATGAACTCTATATCACCACTAAAATCTGGATTGAAAATCTCAGCAAAGATAAACTGATCCCGAGTCTGAAAGAGAGCCTGCAAAAATTGCGTACCGATTATGTTGATCTGACGCTAATCCACTGGCCATCACCAAACGATGAAGTCTCTGTTGAAGAGTTTATGCAGGCGTTGCTGGAAGCGAAAAAACAAGGGCTGACGCGTGAAATCGGTATTTCCAACTTCACGATCCCGTTGATGGAAAAGGCAATTGCTGCTGTTGGCGCTGAAAACATCGCTACCAACCAGATTGAACTGTCTCCTTATCTGCAAAACCGTAAAGTGGTCGATTGGGCTAAACAGCACGGCATTCATATTACTTCCTATATGACGCTGGCTTATGGTAATGCACTGAAAGATGAGGTTATTGCTCGCATAGCAGAGAAACACAATGCGACCCCGGCACAAGTAATTCTGGCGTGGGCAATGGGGGAAGGCTACTCAGTAATACCGTCTTCTACTAAACGTGAAAACCTGGAAAGTAACCTTAAGGCACAAAGTTTACAGCTTGATGCAGAAGATAAAAAAGCGATCGCCGCACTGGATTGTAACGACCGCCTGGTTAGTCCGGAAGGTCTGGCTCCTGAATGGGATTAAGCCTCTCTGACAGCTCCTTCGGGAGCTGTTTTTACATGCTCGCTAAGGAAATCGATAAAGGCCCGGATGCGAGTACTTACCGCTCGGTCGCTGTAATAAACGGCACTGAATGGCATTTCCACTGGCAACACTTTATCTGCCATTAACTCCACCAGTTTACCACGAGCAATTTCTCTGTCGATCATATAGTCGGACAAACACGCAATCCCGTTGCCACTCAGGCAAAGCTGTTTCAAGGTTTCCCCGCTATTGGACGACAAACCGTACTTCACTTCATGTAATTGTCCATCGCTACAGGCTATCGGCCAGGTATTGAGGGAAGCGGGTTCAGTGAATCCCAGGCAAACATGTTGCTTTAAATCGTCGATAGTTTCTGGCTTCCCGTAGCGGGCAATATAGTCGGGGGAGGCGATAATTTTTCGATAACTGTTAAATAGCGGCCTGGCTCGTAAGCTGGAATCCGTTAACGTACCGGCGCGAATCGCGACATCCACTTTTCTTTCGATCAAATTAATGATCGTTTCGGAGGAGACTAGCGATAAAGTGACTTCCGGATAGCGTTCACGGAAAGGCTTAATCAACGGCATCAGAAAGTGCAGCACCACAGGAGTTGCGGCATCGATCCGTAACAGTCCGCGCGGTGTATTACGCGTCTCCATAATTTCTGATTCTGCCGCTGCCATCTCCTGCAAAATTGACTGTACGCGACGAAAATAACGCTCGCCTTCTTCCGTCAGGCTAAGTTGTCGCGTGGTCCGATTAAGAAGGCTAACGCCAAGTTTCATCTCCAGCTTTTTCACCGCCCGGCTTACCGCTGAGTTTGCTTGCCCTAATTGTTCCGCTGCCCGGCTAAAGCTGCCGCTTTCGACGACCGAAACAAAAATGGCGAGTTCTTCCGACGTGGCTTTCATTTTTGCTCCTGTTGCAAAATAGAAGAGATATTTTGAATTTATTTGTCATTAAACCATCAGGATACGTGATATGTCATCCGATTTAATGTTCTCAATAATGAGCAAAATTCTGTGCGGTGTAAGCACTTGCTTACATAACAATATACAATTGCTCGTTGAAAGAGTGAGCTAAAATCCCTATAACAGTAGAACCCTCCCGAGTGCGGAAGGGTTGACGTAATAGAGGTTTCAAAGTCAAAAGTGCGAAAAAATACCTATGCCATGCGCTATGTTGCCGGACAACCTGCGGAAAGGATCTTACCGCCGGGGTCATTTGCGAGCATCGGCCAGGCATTACCACCCGGAGAACCGTTAAGTACCGAAGAGCGTATTCGGGTCTTGGTGTGGAACATTTACAAACAGCAACGCGCTGAATGGTTGTCGGTATTAAAGAACTACGGCAAAGATGCGCATCTGGTGTTATTGCAGGAAGCGCAGACAACGCCAGAGTTAGTGCAGTTTGCGACTGCTAACTATCTTGCTGCCGATCAGGTGCCCGCTTTTGTGCTGCCACAACATCCTTCCGGCGTAATGACCCTTTCGGCAGCGCATCCGGTGTATTGCTGCCCGTTACGCGAACGTGAGCCTATTTTACGTCTGGCGAAATCGGCACTGGTGACGGTCTATCCATTACCTGACACCCGCCTGTTGATGGTAGTCAATATACATGCGGTCAACTTCAGTCTGGGCGTGGATGTTTATAGTAAGCAGTTGCTTCCTATTGGCGATCAGATAGCCCACCACAGTGGTCCGGTCATTATGGCGGGAGATTTCAATGCCTGGAGCCGTAGAAGGATGAACGCTTTATATCGCTTTGCGCGAGAAATGTCGCTGCGCCAGGTGCGTTTTACTGATGATCTGCGCCGCCGGGCGTTTGGTCGCCCGCTCGATTTTGTTTTCTACCGTGGTCTGAATGTCAGCGAAGCTTCCGTACTGGTTACGCGCGCTTCTGATCACAATCCGCTACTCGTTGAATTCAGTCCCGGCAAGCCTGATAAATAAGGTATGTCAGGTCTGCCACAGGGCAGACCAACGTTTGGCGCTGCCTTTTTATACTCAAACAACAAAAGGACAGTGCAATGACAACACAATCCCACCATGAGCACGTAGAAAAGCAGTTTAGCTCGCAGGCCAGTGAATATTTTACCAGTACCGTGCATGCATCCGGGCGTGACTTACAGCGCCTGGCGGCGTGTCTGACAGAGTATCCTGACGCTTGCGTACTTGATATGGGCTGTGGAGCAGGACATGCCAGCTTTGTCGCTGCGCAAAATGTGCAGGAAGTGGTGGCGTATGACTTATCTTCCCAAATGCTGGATGTTGTTGCACAGGCTGCAGATACCCGACAACTGAAAAATATCACCACTCGCCAGGGGTATGCCGAAAGCCTGCCTTTTGCCGATCACACCTTTAATATTGTTATTAGTCGTTATTCTGCCCACCACTGGCATGATGTCGGTGCGGCATTGCGTGAAGTGAATCGGGTGCTGAAACCCGGTGGTAGACTGATTGTGATGGACGTCATGTCACCGGGTCACCCGGTACGCGACATTTGGTTACAGACGGTAGAAGCATTGCGCGATGCCTCTCACGTGCGTAATTACGCCAGCGGTGAGTGGTTGACGTTAATCAATGAAGCCTATCTGCTTGTCGATAATTTGATCACCGATAAATTGCCTCTGGAATTCTCTTCGTGGGTTGCGAGAATGCGTACGCCAGAAGTGTTAGTAGATGCTATTCGCGTTTACCAACAGAGCGCATCGACAGAGGTGAAAACGTATTTTGCCTTGCAGAATAATGGCTCTTTCACCAGTGATATCATCATGGTTGAAGCACATAAAGCGGCATAAATAAAAAAGGCACCGGGGGAATCGGTGCCTTTCTGTTATCTGGTTTGTCAGGAATCTGGCATATTGTTGTTTTTCACAAACAACGTCAGCTTATCGCCTGGTTGCAGATTCGCAGTATCACTGTTCCAGCGCATCACATCTTTGATGTTTACGCCGTGACGCTTAGCAATGCTTGAAAGCGAATCACCTTTGCGCACACGATACGTAATACTGTCGCTGTTGTTTGCCAACCGCTGTGCGCTACTACCAGCGCCAATTGTCAGGCTTTGGCCTGGTTTCAGCTTAGAACCGCGCAGATTGTTCCACTGCTGCAAATTCTTTGTGCTTACGCCGAGACGTGAAGCGATGCTTGAAAGCGTGTCGCCAGAGCGTACGGTGTAAACGCGGCTATTAAGCGGCGTATTGTCGGCAACCAGTGTCGACTGTACGGCAGCAATTTCGCCTGAAGCCAGAGATTCACGCAGTTGATCTGCATGTTTCTTTGGCACCATCACGTACTGTGGACCACTTGCGCCCAGCGTGGAGCCTTTCACGCCAGCGTTGAAGGTCTTCAGTTTGCTGACGGAAATTCCCGCCATATCTGCAACCTTCGCCATTTCAACCGGGCTACTCAGGTGTACACGCGCCAGAGCACGGCTTTCATCGGTCGTCGGCAGACGTACACCATAACGCTTGCTGTTTTTGAGAATATCACTCAATGCCAGCATCTTAGGCACGTACTGCTTCGTTTCCTGCGGCAACGGTAACGACCAGAAGTCCGTGGATTTCCCACGCGCTTTGTTCGTTTTAATTGCCTTCATGACCCGACCTTCGCCGCTGTTATAAGCCGCTACGGTCAAAAGCCAGTCGCCATCAAACATCTTGTTCAGACGCTGCATCATGTTCAGCGCGGCAGTTGTTGAAGCAACAACATCGCGACGCGCGTCATAATTGCGGGTCTGTTTCAAACCATAATTGCGCCCCGTGCTTGGAATGATCTGCCAGATGCCTGCGGCATTGGCGCCAGACGTCGCGTGAGGATCAAAAGCGCTCTCCACTATGGGTAGTAGTACCAGTTCCATAGGCATGTTACGTTTTTTAACTTGCCCGGCTATCCAGTACATATACGGCTCTGCCCGTAAAGTTACATCGTGGAGATAGCTCTTATTGCGTAAATATTTCTGTTTCTGTTCGCGAATCCGGTCGTTTTCCGGAATTCCCATCTTTAGCTCGTCGCCTATGAAAGCCCACAAGTCACCATCCGGCGCGATAGACGTCCCATCGTCCATCCATCGTGCCTGACTTGTAAACTTTGCTGCTTCCCCTTGACCAGCTGCAGAAAGGCTCTGTGCGTGCTGTTGAACGTTACCAGTACTCTGGCAACCCACGAGCAGGACAGAGGCGAGTAATATCGCTTTTGCCTTCATGTGTGTGTCAATAGTTGCTTAAAAGACGACCGATCATAACGGTGAACGAAGCCGATGACAAGAAAGTTTTATCAGAATCTATCTTTCTTTGACCTTAACCAGGCAAAACGTTCTTCAGGTTGTTGCAATAATGTTTCTTTATTAATTACATTAATTAAATCAATATCTTCTGTTCTCAAAAAAACATTATTTTGCCGCTCATTTTTCAGAATTACGGGTAGTGTTATTTGATTTTTTGCCCGTAACTCCTTAACTTTACGATAATAATCATTTATAGACAAATCGTGCGGAAGAATGCTCAAAGCAAACTTCATATTTGATAAAGTATATTCGTGAGCGCAACACACCAGGGTATCGTCAGGAAGTTCACTTAATTTTTTAAGTGATTGATACATCTGTGATGCAGTGCCTTCGAATAGTCTACCGCAACCGCCAGAAAACAGAGTGTCGCCACAAAATAGATAAGGTTCACTAAAGTAACAGATGTGTTCTAAAGTGTGACCTGGCGTAGCAATTACACTAAATTCATGCCCCAAAACGAAGGCAGTATCACCATCTTTGACTACCTGCGTTGTTCCCTTATCTTGTGTCTCTTCTGGCCCATACACCACAATTTGCGGATACTTTTCTACCAGTTCTTTTACACCGCCAACGTGATCGTGGTGATGGTGGGTGAGGAAAATCGCTACTGGTTGCCAGTTGTTAGCTGAAATCGCCTTTAATACGGGTTCTGCCTCTCCTGGGTCGACAATCAGGCAACGACCTGCTTCATCAGACAAAACCCAGATGTAATTGTCATCAAAGGCGGAAATACTGTTAAGATTCATATATTACCTCTCAGTGCGAAACGGAAGGTTGTGATGAAACCGGCAAGGACCCCTCAAACTGTCGTGGCTCCTGATTGCTGGGGCGATTTGCCCTGGGGAGAGCTTTATCGCAAGGCGCTGGAACACCAGCTCAACCCGTGGTTCGCTAAAATGTATGGTTTTCATCTGCTTAAGATTGGCAATTTAAGCGCAGAAATCAATTGCGAAGCGTGCGCGGTTTCTCATCAAGTGAATGTTTCTGCGCAAGGAACGCCCGTCCAGGTGCAGGCTGATCCGCTTCACCTTCCTTTTGCCGATAAATCCGTCGATGTTTGTCTACTGGCGCATACATTGCCGTGGTGCACTGATCCGCATCGTTTATTGCGCGAAGCCGATAGGGTATTGATTGATGATGGCTGGCTGGTTATTAGCGGCTTCAATCCCATCAGTTTAATGGGATTACGCAAACTTGTGCCGGTATTGCGAAAAACATCGCCCTATAACAGCCGGATGTTTACTCTGATGCGGCAACTGGACTGGCTCTCTTTGTTGAATTTTGAAGTGCTACACGCCAGCCGTTTCCATGTTCTCCCGTGGAACAAGCACGGTGGAAAACTATTGAGCACGCACATTCCTGCGCTTGGTTGCTTACAACTTATTGTTGCCCGGAAACGGACTATTCCTTTAACGCTAAATCCGATGAAACAGAGTAAAAACAAACCGCGAATTCGCCAGGCAGTCGGCGCCACCCGGCAATGTCGTAAACCACAGGCTTAAACTTCGACTTGATAGCCCGTATCTTCCAGCGTGGGATTCATCGCCGCAGCACGAGCCAGTTCATCACAGCGTTCGTTTTCCGGGTGTCCGGCATGGCCCTTTACCCATTCCCATTTGATTTGATGCTGACCCAGCGCGGCATCAAGACGTTGCCAGAGATCGACATTTTTTACCGGTTTTTTGTCTGCGGTTTTCCAGCCACGTTTTTTCCAGTTATGGATCCACTGGGTAATCCCCTGGCGGACATACTGGCTGTCGGTACTCAAAATGACTTCGCAATGTTCTTTTAACGCTTCCAGCGCGACAATAGCAGCCATCAACTCCATACGGTTATTGGTGGTGCGGGTGTAGCCTGCGCTAAAGGTTTTCTCGCGTCCGCGATAACGTAAAATAGCGCCATAACCCCCAGGTCCAGGATTACCCAGACACGAACCATCGGTGAAAATTTCTACCTGTTTAAGCATCTCTGGTAGACTTCCTGTAATTGAATCGAACTGTAAACGACAAGTCTGACATAAATGACCGCTATGAGCACTGCAATTACACGCCAGATCGTTCTCGATACCGAAACCACCGGTATGAACCAGATTGGTGCGCACTACGAAGGCCACAGGATTATTGAGATTGGTGCCGTTGAAGTGGTGAACCGTCGACTGACGGGCAATAACTTTCACGTTTATCTCAAGCCCGATCGGCTGGTGGACCCGGAAGCCTTTGGCGTACATGGTATTGCCGATGAGTTTTTGCTCGATAAGCCTACGTTTGCCGAAGTAGCTGATGAGTTCATGGATTATATTCGTGGCGCGGAGCTGGTGATCCATAACGCAGCGTTCGATATCGGCTTTATGGACTACGAGTTTTCGATGCTCAAGCGCGATATTCCGAAGACCAATACCTTCTGTAAGGTCACCGATAGCCTTGCGGTAGCGAGGAAAATGTTTCCTGGTAAGCGCAACAGCCTCGATGCGTTATGCGCCCGCTACGAAATAGATAACAGCAAGCGTACGTTGCACGGGGCATTACTCGATGCCCAGATCCTTGCGGAAGTTTATCTGGCGATGACCGGTGGCCAAACGTCGATGGCTTTTGCGATGGAAGGTGAAACACAACAGCAACAAGGTGAAGCAACAATTCAGCGCATTGTGCGCCAGGCAAGTAAATTACGCGTTGTTTTTGCGACTGATGAAGAGCTTGCAGCGCATGAAGCCCGTCTCGATCTGGTGCAGAAGAAGGGCGGAAGTTGCCTTTGGCGGGCATAATTAACCGTTAAAGGCGCTAAAAATAGCGCGTTGGGCGATTTTTGCAGCAAACGATTCAAAAGATGAGAAAAAGCGTTGACGAAGGTCGAGGCAATCCGTAATATTCGCCTCGTTCCCAACGGAACACAACGCGGAGCGGTAGTTCAGTCGGTTAGAATACCTGCCTGTCACGCAGGGGGTCGCGGGTTCGAGTCCCGTCCGTTCCGCCAAATTCACTCATAAAAATGAGTCAGAGAGCCTCAAGATTTTTAATCTTGAGGTTTTTTATATTTAAATCCCGCCATTTCTTCGTTAAATGATTTTTCTCGCATGTATAATGCGTTAACCGCACATTATAGTCCATTCATCATTATTCAAAATTATCCTAACTATCCAATTTAAATATATTCATGCATTATGAGTTTTATTTTTATATTGATTTAATGAATTTGTGTTTATCATTATTTTGGTTTGTTCTGATTCAAGTAGAGTATATAATTAGAACTCGTTATCAGTGCTAAACATTATAATTATTATGACAGGCGAGGGATTGTCCGATTATGAATTCAAAAACGGTTTGTTGCATATGCTTATTGATCTCGCTTCTCGCGGGATGTTCCTCTAAATCTCCTATTGATGCAAAGAAAAAAAACTCCCCAGCTACACAAAGTAATATTAATAAAAACGTTCCTCAACAACTGACAGACAAAGATCTGTTTGGTAATGAAACCACTCTGGCTGTTTCTGAGGAGGACATCCAGGCTGCCCTTCAGGGAGAGGAGTTCCGCGTCCCCCTTAATTCTCCTGTAATTCTTGTTCAATCAGGTAGCCGTGCACCAGAAACCATCATGCAGGAGGAAATGAGAAAATATTATACTGTAGCCACATTTTCTGGCATCCCAGACAGGCAAAAACCTGTGACTTGTAATAAAATTAAAGAAGAAAATCAGGATGCTGTAGATACAGAAAATATGAACTGGATGCAGGCATTACGTTTTGTTGCGGCAAAAGGACATCAGAAAGCGATAATTGTTTACCATGATACTTTGCAAGCTGGAAAATATGACACTGCACTGAAATCAATCGTGTGGTCAGATTATAAAAATCAAAAATTGACTGACACGATGTCACTACGTTATTTGGTTCGTTTCACGCTGGTGGATGTGGCTACAGGTGAGTGGGCTACCTGGTCGCCGGTGAATTATGAATATAAAGTGCTTCCACCGCTGCCCGGCAAGAATGAGGCTGGTACGACTGATGTGACAGAGCAGCAAATTATGCAACTTAAGCAAAAGACATATAAAGTGGTGATAAAAGATTTGGTTAACCGCTATCAATAATAAATTATATCTGCCGCCAATAATTTCTGGCGGCAATGATGCGAAATTCTTTGCATAAGAAATTTTTCCTGACAAAGGAAGTACCACAAATAAGAAAGGATATATAACCCTGAGTTCAAAACTATTTATTTTAAGATGGTTAACTATTTTAAGTTCTTAATCACCTCTGTGAGAAATATATTCATTATTACATTTCATGCCATTTTTAATATAGATTGCACCTGAGAAAATTCCTTTGTTATTACTGCAGGGGTGATAATGAGTATTGACATATCCTGTGACAAAGGGGGCCATTAAAGGTGCTATTGCGATAGCTATTAATAAAAAAATAAGAGTTAATTGCATTGTTATTTCTGTGGCGAAATTGATAACCTTCGTTTTCTTGATTAAGAATGATTTTATTATCGTAATTAAAATTATATTAATATTCAGAAAGGAAAACGATATGAAACCAAAGCATAGAATTAACATTTTCCAGTCGTAAAATATTTCCGTGCAGCCTTTTATTATTGAATATAGAGGTTTAATGCCGGTAAAAAACAAAGATGCATTGAATGCAGGGAAAAATAATATAGCCATAAAAAGCATCGAAAGAAAGTCTTTAAATTTAACATGTAAACGCATAGTTAATCCTCATATTACGGGAGTGTTAAGAATATACATAAATGGAGTCATGTTTTCCCTTTTCCATTTCTCAATTTCCTGTTGCCGTTTTAGTCCATCTCTAATCGCATCTTTTAATTTGTCTGATAAATGGTATCGAGCATCGATGTCATTTAAAACAATTGTACACACTATCCCTGTCAGTAAAATTGCTCCTCCTACAAGAATTACTGGAAAGCCAAAACTAAGACAGGCAAAAGAAGCCAGGCTTCCAATAGCGGTTGCAACACCGCCTGCTATCACTGCTTTGACCACATCCATTGAAATATCGCCAAGAAAATTAACCAGATCTCGCTCTGAACTCATAATAAATTCTATGGTTCTCCAGGCTACTGAAAACCATATACAGAACTTAACTCCTTTTATTGATTCTGATAAAGATCCTCGCCAGCCAACAGCGAGTTCCAGCACTTGAGGTGCTCGTGAAGAGAAAATATATTTACCAAGTTTTTCTAAAAGCCAAGGGCTGGATGTTGTGACTTTTATATATTTCTCCCCAAGTATTTCAAAATAACTTGCTTTTGTATGCTTTAACGCATTAAAGTTAAATATAATTTTCCCATTTTTATCAAGCTCGGTCGTTAATTTACTCGCATTAGTTAACCACGCGAGCACATCTTTTATACCTGAAGGATGTGTAGTAATAAAATGAATGTAGTCAAAAGATGTTATTGAGTTGAGTACTCTTTGGGCAACATCAAATGTCAAGAGAATAACATGATGAGTGTTCTGATGCCTTAACTCATCAATAAGTGGGACGTCGTTAAGATAAGGATGCTGTGGTACTAGCTGGTTTATTGGTTGAGTCCCTCGAAGAATGTCACCTACATAATCAGCCCACTGTGCATTCTGTGTGTTTTTATTATTCCTTAAACCAGCCATTTTATCTCTCCATAAGTAAGTTATTATATTATTACAGTATTTTATTGTATTCGTTCCTCCCATTTACTCATTGCATTTGTCCCGGCCAAAGTATGCTCCCATGAAATTGATTCATAAATGAAAGCAATTCTCTCTTGTGGTTCCAGTTCTTTTTCCAGGACAGCATGTGGTGTGACAAAATCAATGCTTGATATTCTGGCTTTTGATAGATTTATTTTATAGTAAGGTTGGTAAATACCCGCTTTACTGGTTCGGTAGAGTATAAATTCACATGTTGCCATTTTTTCATTGTCACTAAGTGCTTTTGCCAGCAATGGTGAGGATTTATCAACAGGTTTGGTGATAATCAATTCATGATGATTGACATTTTGACTTCTTGACATGGAGTGCATTAACGCATAAACCATGATCTGATCTTTATGTTCTGGCTGCGCTTTGTTTCCGACAGAATCAAGCGTTGAGCAACCCGCTGAAATCAGCCCTTGTGTTTCCCCACTCAAAGATAAATAACTCATATTCGCCATGATAATCTCCTTTAATTACTTTCCGTATGTGGGTTCGGTTGCCGCCTCTGGTATCGCGTTATTTTTTAGCAGTAGCCAGCGACTTAAGGCACTATCCAGGCGCTCATTAATTTGTTTTTCCAGCGCATCTGTATTCTGCTTCTGCGCGCGGGCGTCCTGGTACTGTGTCAGCAAGGATTCTAGCGGCGTTTCCTGTCCCAGTCCCCGCTCCGCCTGCCAGATGACATTTTTAATATAGGAAAGGGTTAATCCCTCTTTCTCGCGCTGCATCACGAGATCCGCAAAGGCGTGTAAGTCCTGGCGGGTCTGCAACCAGCCACGTAACTGCGGGCTACTTTGTGCGCGGGTTTTGAGTGCTTCATTCCATTGTGTCGAGGCCTGCTGCTGTTGCAGACTTTTCGGCCAGCGACTGTCGGCCACACGCATCATCTGCATCCCGGTTTCCAGCGGCTGTGCCGGGGAGACGCCAAGAAGTTGTTGCAGCCTGCGTTCATAGTTTTCGAGTTCAGGTGCCGCCATCCACACCGTTGCTGCGCCCTGAGCGGTGTCGGTAACCTGTAACAGCTGCTGCTGCACTGGATATACCAGCCACCACCACAATGCTGAGGCGACAACCGCTGAACAGACGATCCCTGCGATAAACCCTCTTACTGTGTTGCCTTGTTTCACCACACTCTCTTGTAGAGTACTCTCTGACAGACTGCGAACTTCTACCTTCATCTCAGACAGGTTGGGCACGGGAGGAACTACCGCTTCTGGCGTGGAGAATGCCGTTGTTTCCGGGGCATAAATCAGCGTTCTGACTGTAGTCTGTGCGGCGTTCTCAACGTTACTTTTCGGCTGGGGTTCAAGCCGTTTACGTGTGTTCTGCATAAAATAGAGCAGATTCTCCACGCGAGGAACGCGCTTCAGCTCCACCTGCTGGAGCTTGTCGCAGATAAGCTGCAATGCCCGCTCTGTGCGGTAGAGCTGCGGCAGATCAGATTCCGCAAAGGAGATTTGCTGACGCAGAATATTGCCGGTCCGGGAGTTAAACCAGTCCAGCATTTCAGTACGCGCCGAACCGGCCTGCGGCCAGAACTTATCCCAGTCGTGGTTTACCATTGCCGCCAGCAGTTCCGCACCTTCGCAAAAGCCCGCCAGCCCCTGTGTCCGTGTCCGGGCCAGCGTGTAGTAGGTGGCGGTGTGCAGATCCACGCCGTTGGCTTTAAAAATCGCCAGCGCCAGCGACTCCACCAGTTTCCAGTTCAGCTCCGGCTGTGACGGGTGGCTTGCTTTGTTAATTTCCTCGCGGATGGCGCTGAACTCCGGTAGTCCGCGTGGGTCACTGCCGGTAACGATAGTTTGTGTCAGTCCGTTACTATTCATCCCTGCCTCCTCAGTACAGTGTGTCTGACAGGCCAAACTGGCTGAACAACCCACCGCTGAACGGGTTATCTTCCGTATCGGTATGCACGCGGTAAGTCATTGCGCCACCATCCACACTAAAGCGCACGGTAAAATTGCCATCCTGTATTCCGGTTAACTGTCCAGCTCCGAACAGACGGAACTGCGCCCACGGCCCGCTGAAGCTGATACTGCGTGGCGCGTTGCCTCTGGTGCCGATGAGCGTCAGTTTGCTTTCGTTGCCTTCGCGCATATTGTTAGGCCAGACCAGATGGGCGGTATAGTTACGGCCCTGGCTGTAATCGACTAACTGACCGTCAAGGTTCAGGATGCTGCGGCGTTTGTTGCCAGAAAGCGATACCGTTTCCACGGCAAAGGATGTTCCCAGACCGTTCTGTTTGCTGAAGAAGATGTCACGGATTTTCTGCGCGGTTTCCAGTTGCGCGCGAATATCTTCGCGAATAATGACGTTGTTATCGCCATCCTCCAGGCTCAGGTCATTGTCGATAAACAGCTTCAGGTTCTGCTGGTAGAAGGTATCCAGTATGCCATCCGGTTTAAAGAAGCGTTCGAAGGCATCCAGTGAGGCATCCTGTGCAGAACGCGGATTAAACGGAAAGTTATTTGCCAGTTGCTCGTTAAACGGTTTCACCACACTGTCGCGCCAGTCCACTTCCATATAATGAACGGCCTCCACCATCACCACATGCCAGGCCTGGTCAGCCAGCCTGCCCACCCAGCGGTTGAGCGGAGCAGGCAGTGTTTTTGCCATCTGGCGGGTGGCGAATATCGGGTCGCTGCTGTTCTGATCAAGCCGTAATTGCACGGCTTTCAGCGCCGATTTCCCTGGTACAGGCGCATTCTGGATCGCCAGCAGGTAGCGGTGTAATTCGGTGAGTTGCTGGTACACGGCCTGCATCGTACTTTCTTTGTCTTTCTGCACTGTCAGGATACTGTTTTCCGTGGCGAATTCATGTCCGAGGCGGGTGAGCAATTGGTAGTCCGGCTCTGCGAGGGCTAACTCCCGTTCTTTGTCAGAAAGTTTTTCAGAAAAGACGGCTGGCTGCGTGTTGTCACGCAACGCGGTCAGTGCTCGCTGCAAAGGCTGGTCGCCGCTGATAACCCGCTCCAGAGTCCCGGTCAGTTGCCCAATGGACTCAAAATTGCGGATATTCAGATTGTCCATCCCGGCCCGCCAGGTGGCGGTGTAGTCGCTGATATATTGCTCAGTCATCTGGCGCTGGATTTCCGCGCGGTCGGGAGCACTGTATTTCACGCTACGGGTGAGGTTCAGTACCCAGGAATCCATCGCTGTCAGTTCAACCAGTTCATCACGCTGTTTTACAAAATAGCTTTGCAGGCCGTAGCGGGTGAGAAACTGCGGAACAACCAGTTTGTTATCATCGGCTGACGTAAAGACCAGGTCAAATGTTGGCCCCACTTGGTCACGTAGGTTGAGGTCAGCAGGTAGAACGCCCAGCGCCCGCGTTTTCAGGCTCTGATAAACCCGTTGGTAGACGGGTAGTTTGCTCAGTTCTTTCTGTGCTGACACCACGGGCTTGTCATACGGAGTCCAGCGGCTTATGGCATCACCGTCGCCCGCCTGACGCTCAGCGTGCCAGTCAGTATGAGCCAGCGCGTAATCAAGATGGGACATCAGTTGTACCTGGATATCGCGCTGACCGTGGAACTTTTCGCTCCAGCGTTTTGCCATATACTGCTTCACCACCTCATTGTTGCGTCCGCTTTTGTCCTCCAGCATTCGCATTACGCGCAGTACGGCGAGTTTTTCCTCACTCTCAGGCGGCGCGGCGTTCATCGCTTTGACCAGCCCGTTAAACAGCGAGGGCAGGTAACGCTGCTCCAGAAGTTGCAGATAGGTCTGTTCTACATAAGGCCCGATACGTCGCCCCTGGTACAGTCCCATATCGGCCAGACGGCTGCGGTCGCCCCAGTCACCATAGGCCAGTGTGGCATCGCGTACCGGGTTCAGCAGCGGCAGTTGCAGGTTGCCATAGTCATCTTCCCCTTGTGGCGGCGGCACATCCATAAAGGCTTTCGCCTGCTTAAGCACGGTGATACCGGACTGATAGTTACCGTTGTAATAGTGATGCCAGCCGGTGATGAGCAGCAGTGCCGCCGTGCCGCCTGTGGCAGAGAAAATCGTCAGGCGGCGACGGGAACGCATCAGCCAGGTGCGGCTCTCCGTTGCCAGATTAGGCTCTGCGAGTAATGCCTGCGGGAACAGGCTGCGGGTGAAATAGGGCGCGGTGTCCACCAGGGGCCAGGACGCCAGTGGGTTATTGCCCAGCCGGTACTGGCGGGCGGCAGACTGGGTGAAAATATCATCCATCTGTCCACGCTGAAGCGAGGAAGTGAGGTAAACACCACGCAGCATCACGTTCATATTTTCGCCGTCAAGCAGACCCTCAAGTATTGACACCAGCGGTTCACGGCTTCCCTGCATCTGGCGAGAAAAACTAAATAAAGACGCGCGGGCATGATTCTGAGCGACCATCAGATCCGGCAACGCCAGATTCATTCGCTCCACCCAGGTCTGCCAGAAAGCATTCAACTCTGTTCGCCAGTCCTCATTTTCATGGGCGCGGCGGGTGAACGTGACACCCAGAATCGCATCACGATCCTGCCTGTTCAGTGACTGGAACAGGGCGGCAAAACCCTGCAATAAATCAAGCCGGGTCAGTACCACGTAAACCGGTAACTGGCAGTGAAGATGCTGGCGAATATCCTGCAAACGGCTGCGCAGTGTCTGTAACAGATGCTCGCGGCGGCGTTTGTCTGCGGTCAGCAGATCGGGTAAATCGAGTGTCAGAATAATCCCGTTCAGCGGCTGGCGCGCGCGCTTTTCCTTCAGCCAGCCGAGGGCGTGTTCCCACAGACGGCGATGCAGGATATCCGCATCAGCGGGGGCGCAGAGTGTGCCGTCGATATCAAAGATCACCGCCTGTTTACCGACATGGGGCGTGAGGTACAGGCGTTGTTCTGCGCCGCGTGCGCCCTCCGGGGCATAAATAATGTCTGACGGAAATCCTTCCCGCAGTAACGTGGTTTTACCGCTTCCTGCAGGGCCGATGACCATATACCACGGCAACTGCCACAGGAAACGGCGGTTGTCGAGATGGCGTTGCAGGCGCAGTAGCCAGCGATCAAGGTAACGCTGCTGGGCGTTCAGCTCCACACTGAGCGGATCAACGGCTTCCTGGCGCTGCTGTTTTTGCTGTTTTTCAATCAGTTGCAGACGCCTCATCACCCGGGCAGTAAGCCACACCAGGGCAATAATCCCCCACACCGCCGTTGCCAGCCAGCGGTTAGCCAGTGGTTTGAGCCACTGTTCTTCATACAGCGTCCAGGTCGGGCCTTTCCACCAGATCCACACCAGCAAGAAAACCCACGCCAGCATCAGCAGCAAAAAAGCGGAGACTTTAAACCTGGGCATGGCCGGTCGAAGGGCTGATTTGAGTCCGCTGAAGAGTCGCGGGGTTGGTAATTTGAACACACAAACTCCTGTTATCGCTTAGTATTCTGCCGTGAATTTTTGTTCGAGCTGCGTAAGTAAAGACGGCTCCCAGTCAGTAACCATCATTTTTTCAGCCACCCTGAACAGTATTCGGTACTGCTGTTGTGCAAGCTGTATCAGCCCAGCCTCTTCCATAAGCTGCGCACCAAAATACTGCCGATGAAACTGTTTTCGAGGATCACCAGCGGGCAAAGTGTTTAGATACCTTAAGGCGGCCTCTAGCCCATGTTCATCAAAACACGCCCGCGCAGCCTGAATATCGTCATTACTCTCCTGTATGACCGGAACTGCCGAGGTGCCAGGTGCAAGCCACTGTTTTGTTTTTTCTGAAATAAATGGTGTGCAGTCGTTAAACCGCAGCTCTGCAAGTGCGGGCAAACGCGCCAGAAAGCAGACAACTTCATCACGGATAGCATCAGCCACGGCGGTATAGCCAAGACGTTGCGCCGTTTGTGCAGAAATGTAGTGACCGTCCAGCCAGTAGGGGGCCAGAAGCACACTTTTTTCCACCTGCTGCCACAGCGCCATATCGGCGCTACCGAGCTGAGCATGGTAATCCGCAACCATATCGGCGGAGACCGCAGCCAGCGGAGTGCGTCCATCGCTTTCCGCCTGGGGCGTACTGGTGATGGATTGCCACAGGGCATGGCGGCGCAGGCGATAGCCCTGCGGCGATTCTGGTTGGCGTTCGCATAAAATGGCTGCCACTTTTAACAGCGTGTCACGCCAGGCTTTATCGTCGTAGCTGTCGATGGTGACCAGTGGAACCGGATTGCTGGTTTGCGTCGTGCCGCTTTCAGGCGTAACGGTGGTCTGCGGTGTACTACCGGAGGCCGCAGGAGTGGGGGAGGAAGCAGGTTTCGAACGATTAAAAGCTCGCTGGTACAGGGCAAAAAGATCATCGGTAACTTGTGCCAGTTCCGGGGCGTTATGTGTCTGCCAGCACTGTGCCAGTTTCGCCAGTTCACCCAGCAGCGCATCGCGCTGCGCTGTAGGCGCGTTCTGTGAAAAGCCTTCAATACCTGTTTCAAAGCGTTTAATGACCTGACGGGCAAAGCGTTTTTTATGCGCCATATTCTGTGGCGCGGCCACCGCCCAGTAATGCTCCACATACAGCGCCAGCAGGCGTAATGCGAGATGAGGATCACCGGCGTGTTGCAGGGTTCTGAGCAGGTGTGCCAGTAGCCGGAAGTCTTTGCTTTCAGAGGCCAGAAGTTTTAGCCCCCTGCGTTGTAGTTCGGGAATATCAAGCTGAGTGTGCGCCAGAGACCCTAGCTTGACGATTTCGCCGTCAATATACTCCCAGTCCGGGTTGTCATCTTTCAGCGCCGATGCCAGTTTATCTTCCAGAAGGCTTTCCAGCAGATGTGATATCCAGACACCGGGATTGCGTAAATCCATTGCCATATTCTTATTCTCCTGCCCAGTGGCAGGCGTCGCGAAGGGGAGTGATCATCTTTGCCAGCCCGTCAATATTAAAGGTCAGTTTTCCGGCGGCGTTGTCTGCACTTGTGTCCACAGTCAGCGTTTTTGCGCCAAATAGTTGCTTAATTTCATCAATGCCGGATAACCCCCGGCTGGACTCCAGCAGGGTGCCGTTCTCGCGTACAAACCAGTGGCTGCGCAATGCCCGGCTGTCGGCATTCAGGGTGACGGTGATATCGTGGACATCCAGAGGGTGCATCAGCGCCACCTGCATCCGGGTGATATTGTCCACGCAGCTGAACATCAGCACCGGGCGTGGCGGCACATGACCAATAGCCGGGGTGGTGATCACCACCGTTGGGCGTTCCCCCGGCACCTGCGTCACTAACAGCTCCGTGGTGTTGCCCTGGCGGTGTTTTTCCTGCTCTGTGGCGCGGGTCCAGGCTTCGCCCTGGTAACGAGCTTTAACCAGGGCGGCACCACCAAAGCCAGCCTGTTCCGGCGAAAGGATGCGGTCATAACAATCAAGCCGCTCCAGCGCCGCTGACTTGCGGCGACAGGACTGCATGGCCTCTAATGTGACTGTCGCATCAGGTGGTGTCGCTGTGGCGACGGCGACCGCTACACCGGCTACTGACGATGACTCTGCGGGCGCGGCACTGGCGGGTAAGCCCGCCATCAGGCCCGCGATAAACAATCCTGTCTGCTGCAAACCGCGCAACCTGCTCATAAAACCGTTTCATCCTCTATCTGCGGTGTGACGGCATCATCGGGCAGGGCATCTTCCAGGTCTGCCGTGAACGCACCGTCTGCCGCCGACAGTCGGATACGGGCAATCGCCGTGTTGGCCGCCATTTTCTGCAACAGCAGCAGCGAGAGCGGCGGTAGCATGTCGCCATCGATGACCGATTCCAGCATCCTCGCGCCGTTTTCCGCACGGGTGACACGGCTCATGATTTCGTCCGTCACTTCCGGTTCAATGACGACTTCCGCGCCAAACCGGGTACGCAGCACGTTATCCAGACGGGCCAGTTTCCCGACAATGATGGTGGCAAGCGTCTCTTTCGACAGCGGCAGATACGGCACCACTTCCATACGTGCCAGCAGGGCAGGTTTGAAGAAGTCCGACAGCACCGGATACAGCACTTCCTGCATGGTCTCCGGGTCATCGGCGTGTTCGACAATCACCTGGTAGCCAAGGTTGGAAGTCAGGAAGAAAACGATGTTTTTACAGTCAATCAGGCGGCCTTCGCCGTCTGCCATCTCGCCTTTGTCAAACGCCTGGTAAAACAGGTTGAGCACATCCGGATGCGCTTTTTCCACTTCATCAAGCAGCACCACCGAGTAGGGTTTCTGGCGAATCGCTTCGGTCAGCACGCCGCCTTCACCGTAGCCGACGTAGCCTGGAGGGGAGCCAATCAGCCGCGAGACGGTGTGTTTCTCCTGAAACTCAGACATATTGATAGTGGTCAGGTACTGGCGACCGCCGTAGAGTAATTCCGCCAGTTGCAGGACGGTTTCGGTTTTACCTACGCCGCTGGGGCCAGCGAGCAGGAACGCGCCCAGCGGACGTCCCGGACGGCGCAGGTCAGCGCGCGCGGTCAGCAGGTGTTTATGCAGGCTGGCAATCGCCAGATCCTGGCCTTTGATGGTGTCGCCGAGCCATACCGGCAGGTCGGTGATGACCGACATTTCATTCTGCGACAGGCGGTTAAGCGGTACGCCGGTCCATTCGGCAATCACCGCCGCAATCTGTTTTTTATCGACGTGCGGAGAGACCAGCAACCGGTCGTTATGCAGGGCGTCCAGTTCGGCAGTGAGCTGTGCCAGCCGCTGTACCGGGGAAACTGTTTCAGCGGTCTCTTCCGGCTGTGCGCTGCCAGCATCATCAACCGGTACGGTATCGGTATTATCCTGTTCTGACTTTGGCGGCGTATCCACCACGGCATCCGCGTCGTCTTTCGCCACGCCCAGTAACTGCTGGCGCAGCGCGATAATCTCCTGTACCAATGCCTGTTGTTGATGCCAGGCGGCTTCCAGTTCGTCCAGCGCCGTCAGCGTTTCATCGTACTGCACCAGTACCTCAGTCATCCGGGCGGTGCCGGTACGCAGTCCGATGCGAAGTTCGCGCTCAAGCTGGCAAATTTCCGCCTTCTGCTGGTGGCTCTGGGTGGTCAGCGCCGAGATTTGTTTCGGTGGCGATGAACGGTTGATTGCCACGCGGGCGCAGGCGGTATCCAGCACATCAATGGCTTTGTCCGGCAATTGACGCCCGGAGAGATAACGCTCGCTCAGAGTTGCTGCGGCCTGCAAGGCATCATCGTCAATCAGGACGCCGTGAGACTGTTCATAGACCGCCGACAGACCACGCAGAATAATGGTGGCTTCGGCGGCACTGGGTTCGCTGACCTTCACCAACTGGAAGCGGCGCGACAGGGCGGCGTCTTTCTCGAAGTATTTTTTGTACTCGCTCCAGGTGGTGGCGGCGATGGTTTTCAGTTCGCCACGCGCCAGCGCCGGTTTGAGCAGGTTGGAGATATCCAGCCCGCCCTGCTGGTTGCCCGCCCCAATCAGGGTATGCGCTTCGTCGATAAACAGAATGACCGGCACCGGGGAGGAAATGACCTCCGCCATCAGCCCCTTGAAGCGTTTTTCAAACTCGCCCTTCACTGATGCCCCGGCCTGCAATGCGCCCAGGTCAAGGGTCATGATATCGGTGCTTTTCAGCTTGTCCGGCACCTGGCCTGCCACAATACGTAGCGCCAGCCCTTCAATCAGCGCGCTTTTGCCCACGCCCGCTTCACCCACCACCACCGGGTTATTTTTACGGCGGCGGCAGAGAATGTCGATCATCAGGTCGATTTCGTGGTCGCGGCACAGTACCGGGTCAAGCCTGCCGTTACGGGCATCAGCGGTCATGTTTTTGGCGTAGCGGGCCAGAAGCGTGTCGGCTGCGTCTGTTGCTGTACTGGCGGATTTTCCATCCGCATCCGGCACAACCGATTCTGCTGACTCGCGAGTCCACTGCACAAAGTCCTGTTGCAGACGGTCACGGTTAATGCCGGTCAGCAGGCGGGCGGCGGCAGGCGGCACATAACGCAGCGGTGAATGCAGCAAAGTCAGCAACAGCACACCACCGCGCAGTTCACTGTGCTGCATTTCTGCGGAGGCCAGTAGCCAGCCCTCTTTCAGCCACTCAACCAGCATTGGAGAAAATGCAGGGTAGCTGTCCGCAGAACGGGCGGTTGTGTAGTTCTCCACAGTCAGCGCCTGGCGCAGTTCTTCCATGCCAATATCGCCCTGTTGAGTGATAACCCGCAGGTCACTGCGCGGCATGGCGAGCATCTGAATAAGTACATGGCTGACGGTAATTTCCGCTGCCTGCTGACTCATACACTCAGAGGCGGCCATCTCCAGCGCCTGGCGGGAGAACAGGTTAAGCCGTTTTACCAGCGTGGGAAGATCAATCTGGATCATAAACGTCCTTATCGAAGTAATTTGTTTAGCTGGTGCAGAATGTCCTGCGTCTGGCTGTCCAGCCGCAACAGATAGAACAGGTAAAACAAAGCCAGCGCGACGACGCCACCGAAAAAAATATGTTTAATGGTCAGGCGACTGATTAACTGATAACGCCCGCCCTGGGTTTTTTGGTCCTGGTGTAACAGCGGGAAAGGCGCATCGCCGCGCAGTTTATGCAGGACGTAATACAGGCGGCGGTAGATCTGCTCAAATTCCCCCTGATCCTGTGCTGCCACTTTGTAGCGCCCGCGAAATCCCAGAGAAAAACAGAGCCAGAGAAATTCCAGTAGATCCTGGTAACGTTTGGGTTCACGGATCAGGCGTTCCAGCAGGATGAAAATCTTCTCGCCACCCCAGGCTTCGTTGTGGAAATGGACCAGTAGGGATTGTTTGATCCACTCGTTCTTGTTCGACCAGCCGTTACCGAGCGCAGCTTCATCAATAAAAGTGCAGAGAATATAGCGAAACGAGATAATTACACCCGGTTCGTAGCCCTGCTCCTGAAGCAGTTGCTCCACGGCCTGCACATCCGTTACTACCTGAGCAAAAAGATGCTCCGGCATCGTCTGGCTGTTCATGGTTGAAAGGCGCATCACCATACCGAGGAGCGGGGTGGCCGCGTCGATCATCGGATTCAGGCTGTTACCACGAAGCGCGAGATGATAGTCGCGTAGACCTTTTTCTTCGTATCCGGTAAATGGTGGCAGAGACAGTGACCCCTCATCCATCGCCTTACCCTCTTATCGCCCACAGTTGCATATTCAGATCCGGGAAACTGCCGGATACATGCAGCGCAACAGCACCTGCGGCAGCCATTTCGGCCCAGGCCTGCCCGCTCTTGTCGAGTTCGAAATAGCTGAACCCGGAATGGTAGGGAAGTTGGCGGGGGGCAACCATCAGTGCGCGCAGCGGAATACCGGGGATCTGCACACTGACCATATTGCGGATTTTTTCTGGTGAGGAAATTTTCGACTGCTGGATAAACTGACGTTGGATCTGATCAACGGGCATGTTTGCAGCCACTGCCAGCACAAAGGTAGCGGACTGTAGCAGTTCCGTGTCATGAACATCGGCCTGCCAGATGCCGTCACGCAGATGAAGTGGCAGATTGACGGCTCTGGGTGACAGCACGGTATGCAGCGCACGCTTCACTTCCGGTAACAGCGTTTTAAATGATTTCGTCAGGTCATAATGATCATACACATCAAGCGGGCATGGCAGGCGGGACGGCTCGGTAAAGGTCATTAGTTCTCCCAGCAGCCCGGCAAGATCAAGGTAGAAATTTTCCGGATGGAGTTGGGAGCGGCGGGCACGATGGGTAAACCGGGTCTGGTTACGGTTAAGCAACTGCAACATCATAAATTCCGCCACATCTGCGATGCCGCTCTGTGCCGGAGAGCCTATGCGGTTTGCAAGATCGCTTGCCCGTCCACCAATGGCACCCTGTACCTCTTTGAGATAAACACGCAGTTTCTTACTGACCTGAATATTCTGGCAGGAGGGGATAAAATCGTCATCCAGCGTCAGGGAGCCGTCGGCATGGCGATCGCTGATACGGCAAAGCGGGAGCGTGATATAGGCGCTCATATCTTCTGCTCCGCTCATAATGCGCGGCGTCAGTTGCCCCAGCGTCAATGTTCGCGCGTCACCTTCTTCTGAATGCAAATCCCGGACATCGGCATAATTCAGCCGATAACGCCCGATTTGCCGCCCGTCGCTGATTTCATTTCTCACATCACTGGCGACCGGCAGAGCGAGGTAGATATTGCGGCTTCTTTCGTCCGGAAAATTTTGCGGGTGCAGCGGATCGGGCAGTGCGTCCTGGTCGGGGATAGAAAAGACGGTGCCATCGGGCAGTGTGCCTGACGCGCTGTCAATCATGATCTTACCCTGCGCCAGCAGTTCATTGTTGAGGGTGAGTTCGGTAAATCCCCAGGATAAATCATTCATGGCCCGGAAACGCTGGTTATTCAGGTAGTCGTTGTAACGTTGCTGTTGCTGGAAATGGTGTGGGCGCATCAGCATCCCTTCCTGCCACATCACCTTGTTGCGGGTGGTTGCCATAATTATTCATCCTCTTTTTTCATTTCGATGCTGCTTTGACGTACATGCACCAGCAGGCGGTAATGGTGGCCGGTTCCTTCCACCGTCTCGATTTGTTTCCATTCGGTGGCCTGGTCATCGGAGAAATAGGCCACGACACCAATAAACTGCGTTTTCTCATCCAGCTTTACCGGTGGCAGGGTCTTTATGGTGTCCGGCAACAGGTTGAAATCCTGGTGATCGATATAGTTTTTACCCAACACATCCGGTAACGGCGTACTGGCAATCTGGTCATAGTCGGCTGCCTGCAATTTTGAGTCGTCAGTCAGGTACACTAGCTGTACATCCACGGCGGCTGATTCACCCTCCGCATTGGTATTGGTGTCCGGTTCAGTCAGCAGGGTGATGGTTATTTCCGACGGTTGTTCCTTCAGGCTCCCGACCTGGATATCCGGGTTTTTGATCACCTCACTGATTTTTTTCGCCGTTTCGCAGCCGGTTAATATGGCGCACATTAGCACGCAGGCCAGAAGCGCCTTCCTGTTCATGCTTCCGGCTCCCGTTGTTTTTCACGAAGCACCCGGTCATAGACTTGGGCGTAGACCTCGTTAAACAGCATCTCAAACCCCTGCTGGCGATCGGAGGCCAGTTCGTCGTAATAATGGCTGTACATTTGCCATGCTCCGGCATCATCCAGCGGCTGGCGCAGTTCATGGCTGCGGCGGTACTGCACAAAGCGACGCATAAGATTTTGTGGTGAGAAGGCGTCCAGCAGGACACGAAGTGACTCCACAATCGCAGCCCGGTTAGCCTCTTCATGGTGGCGGACATTGCGCAGGCTTTCACTGACGGCGGCGGGAGCCGCCAGATGTACCGGACTTTTACCTTCGGCAAACATCACGTCGAGCGCGGTGGCGTAATCCATATTCAGGCGCAGCGGGTTATCTTCCAGCGGGCGCAAATGTTTGTCTGAGAGGCTGTTACGCTGCTGCTGCAAATCGAGCAGACCTTTTATTGCGGCCTGTAACGTTCGTCCGGCCTCCTCCAGAAAATCATCCGCATCGTCGGAATTGCTCACGGTAAGCGAGCCGCCAAGACCGCGCAGTAAGGGGGTGACCGCAAGGTGGCGTTGCGCCATTTCTGCCGCAGAGACGTCATCATTACGATCGCCGGGACTGGCATAAATGGGTGGCAGATCCATAAACGGAGTATTGATCCCGCCATTAGTTGCTGGATCGGACAGCGGTGTCGAGGGCCGAACAGCCGCAATACCAGAGAGTGGATCGCTCGTGGTAATCAGACTTTCGGACTGAAGTGCCTGGAGTGGATCGGTAGAAAAACCGTTTACCACGGTGTCTGCAAGCTGGTGCCGGTGAGTCATTCCCGGATAGTGTGGTGTACCCTCCGTTGACAGCAGGGTATCCGTGAGCATATCGCGATTGGTGACAATGGTTTCGGGAGTTGCCATTTCCTCATCGTAATGGAGGGTATCTCCCCGGTTCAGATGAACCCTCACCACCAGCCGTCCTACCTGGATCTCATCGCCCTGACGCAGCTGTACCAGGTCTGATGTTGCTGTGACTTTTGCCTGGTTCAGCCACAGTTGTGCTGTCTGCGGGCGCAGACAAAATGTGCCATCGTGCAGGATAACGGTAAAAGCTTGGGCCGGAATGCTCTGCTGACGATCCTGTACCGACCAGTGGCATTCGCTGCCATGGCCGACATTTCCCTGCTGCGTGAACAGACAGCGCGCCGCCCGCCCGCTTTCCAGTTCACTGCTGTTAATGACCTGCAATGAAAGCGTCTGTTGTTTCTCTTCCGCCATATTCAGCTCCGTGATTATCATAATTTACGACCGTACCCTGATGGTGACTGAGGGGCGTTCTTCCGGTGTGCCGAGGAAGCTGGTCCAGCCCAGCAACGCACTTTTGTTATCGCCCAGACGCATTGCGCCTACCTGCTCCGGCGCCAGCCCCAGATGTAAGTCCCAGGCAAGCTGATCACGCAGGATGAAGGACACAAACATCGTCAGCGGCAGGAAGTTTTCGCCAGATGGCAGAAAAGAGAGGAACTGCTTTCGGGTCAGGCTGGTAATACTGAGCTGGAATTTTCCACTGAGGTCGGGCACCCGTGTACCCAGAACAAAGTTGCCCAGTACTGATCTTCCTGCCAGTTTTTCGCCATTTTTAAGTGAATAACTCCCCAGGCTGTTTTGCTGATCCGGTTCAATATCCACCTTGCGACGTTGCCAGTTTTGCAGTGTCACTTCTGACAAATCAAAGCAGTGGGACACCAGGCCGCAGATAATTTCCGGGGATCGTCCCGGATTAGCCAGGATCCCGGAATACGCCAGCATTTTGCTGTGGTTAATCGCCAGCTTATCGCGAAGCTGTCGATTACCCAGCCCGACAAGGGAGTACATGCGCTGCGAGAACGCATCCACACCGCCGTTACGAAAACAGATGTGATAGCGGTACTTGCGCCAGATATGCCAGACAAACTGGGTCAGGCGGTGGCTGAACATATCCAGAAAATCGCCTACCGGACTTTGTTCATGTACCGCTTTCCAGGCCAGGTGATCGAGGTAATAACCGGGGAGAGGCGACTGGCTCCCCTGTAATCCCATAAAGGTGGTGGTCATCCTGAATGCACCTGACGTATCCCGTTTCAGCGAACTGATATCACTACACGGGAAGGCAAGGCTGGCGTCGGCGCTGAAGCGCAGGGTTTCCTGAACGGGATCATCGCGCAGAGATAATTCTGGCGTCCCCTTTTCACCCTGTGCCAGGCGGTGCAACAACTCCGCCATCGCAAAAAAATTGTAAGAGCAGGCGTTATGGAAAACCTGCGCCAGTTGATCATTCAGCTCTTCATCTGCCGGGGGATTTCCCAACATTAGATGAGGGGATGCTGCCCGGTTCTTTCCGTCCATTTCCATGTCTCCTGGCTTTCCATGTTTACAACGGTCAGCATGTGGAATGAGTTAACGCTGGCGTACAGCGACAGAAAGTGCGAAAGCACCGTACCGAGCAGATACATTTCCCCTTCACAGACAAATGGCTCTGGATGCAAATACAGCGTTGAGGCCAGCCCCCGAACGGGAATGCCCGTAAACAGACGGTCAACGGGGCGGGTCTCCAGACGTTCAATGGCATCCAGCTTTTGCTGTGACAACCGCGCTGTCTGTGGGTGATGAATTGCATGGCGGTCAAAATTGGCGATGACCTGCTTCAGCGCATCCGTATCCAGTAATGACAGATAGTTCAGGTTCATGGCGGAGAGCAGGGACCAGTGCAGGCTGCCATCAATGACCGGCCAGAGTGGTTGCGTCGGGCGGGTAATGTTGCGAAATGAAGCGACAGCCGCATTTTTACCGGTGGTGCCGGTGATATCGCCGGAACGAAGTTGTGATGGAAGCTCCCGGTTGGTACAGGTCAGCGATACCGAAACCACTTCATTACTGAGCAGCGATTCGTCTGACGGATAACTGCCATCGGCATGAATAAAAGCAAGGGTATGATCAAAGCCGCGATGGAACAGGGACGTTTTGGTTCGATGATGCCAGTACACCACTTCCCGCTTCCGGCTGTATTCGATCTGATGGCTGAAACTTTCAAAGGCAGGCCATTGGCGTGCGGCCTGCGTCGAAACAGGACGCCCAAGATCTTTTTTCCTGAACATATCCTGGACCTGGCTCACCACACTGTTAACGGAAAATACATCGTAGTGTTCCGGGTAATGCCGACTGGGAATCAGCGGATAGTCTGCCCGTCGGTTGTCCAGCGTGATGGCTTCTGCATGGTGGTTAAATAAATTAATGGCAGGTGCGCAATACAGGCGCAGAGAATCGCTGCGCAACCGGATGTCCACAGGTAAAGGGCGCGAAAAACGCAGTTGCAGGGTAAAGGATTCAGCCAGCAATCCGTCAGGCAACGCCGGACAGCCACAAAGATCAAAAAAGAGAAATGCATCCGGATAACAGAAATACTCCTGAAGGATCCGGTAGCCGCTGTGGACGTTTTTCGGCCAGGGAAGCATGGCATCCTGCGGCTCAAAACCGACAGCTTTCAGCATAAACTCAGGCAGGCGAATATGCTGTTCGCCCACAGTCAGGTCAGCACCCTGCAAGTATTCACAGAACCATAAATAAAGTTGGTCACGGGTATAGTTGTCATCATTCCCGAGCCAGAAGCGAAGTTTGTTCATATCCAGCGTGCGGAGGTCTGTTCCCGGTGCGACCGAAAAGGTGAGGTTGACAACACCATTACGGGTCGTACTGCGGTTTTCAATCTGCTCCAGGCGAACTGGCATCAGCCAGATATCCCGGCAGAGGGTGAAGATACAGGCAGGTGGCTCCTCCTGTTTATCATCAGAAGGCAAAACTTCATCGACTCTGATTTCCCCTGCGTTGGTTATAAACTGCTCATTGCGGGGGATTAATACCGGAACAGAAGATTTATCCATATCCGGCGTATATTCAATAAGGGTCATTGCCGGAACCGGACGCAGGTAATTTGGCCACAGCATCTTGATAAGCCCGTGCGTCAGTTCTGGAAATTCATCCTCAATTTTCTGGCGGAGATTGCCAGTAAGAAAAGCCACGCCTTCCAGCAGGCGTTCAATGTCTGGATCCGCATCTTTTTCGGCCAGAAAGCGGGCAAGATGGGGTTTTTCTGTTGCCAGCAGTTTGCTCAACTGGCGCAGGTAATCGAGTTCTTCCCTGAAATAGCGTTCTTCAAATTCCATCTTTTAGTCCACCCGATAATGCTGGCTGCCATTTGGTGCCATATCAAATTCAAGCACTTCATGAGTTTCGTTAAATGCCACCCAGGCTGTAATATGAAATGTCATATCCAGCGGGCTGGAGGTGGATGAAATCACCGCCTGCACTTCAGCTTGTGAGATTCGGGGTTCATAGCGTTCTATACATTGCGCTATAGCCCGACTCATTGATTCGCGGAAGTTTTTAGCCCCTTCCTGTTCATCAATCCCCAGTTCAGGCGCACTCCGGCAACTACCGGACCGGGTATTAAGAATGTTTCGCAGGTTCTGGCAAATGGACTGCCTGAGCGTGTGAATACTGCCTCCCTGTCGGTTTCTGGCCGGGTAGGCTTCCATACGCTCAAAAAGAGAACCTTTATTTCTTTCCCGATCCGGTATCATGGCGCGTTACTCCCTGTCTAACCGGCCAACCAGGGAAAGTTCAAAGTTTGCCCCCATAAATTTAAAATGCGGCCTCACACTCAGTGCAACCTGATACCATCCGGGTTCGCCTTCCACATCCATAACCTCAACTTTGGCTGCGCGCAGAGGCTTACGGCTGCGCACGTCCGATGGTGGATTTTCCTGGTCGGCAACATACTGACGGATCCAGGTATTAAGCTCCCTCTCTAAGTCGCTCCTTTCTTTCCATGACCCAAGTTGTTCACGCTGCAACACTTTAATATAGTGCGCTAATCTGTTGATTATGAAGAGATAAGGAAGCTGTGTACCCAGCTTATAGTTGGTTTCTGCGTCTTTGCCCGGAAAGTGTTTCGGTTTTTGTACCGAATTTGCTGAGAAAAAGGCTGCATTATCAGAGTCTTTACGCATGGTCAGGGTAATAAACCCTTCTTCAGCCAGTTCAAATTCGCGACGATCGGTGACCAGCACCTCGGTTGGGATTTTGGCCTGAATATGACCCATTGTTTCGAACAGATGTACCGGCAGATCTTTTACTGCGCCGCCGCTTTGTGGACCGATGATATTTGGACACCAGCGGAATTTGGCAAAACTGTCAGCGACATTGCACGCCAGCATCCAGGCAGTATTTCCCCACAAATAATCTTCGTGATTGTGGCTAACGTCTTCGTGGTAGTTAAAATTCTTAACTGGATTATCTGTTGGTGAATAAGGTTGGCGAAGCAGGAAGCGTGGCGCAGTAAGTCCTAAGTAGCGCGAATCTTCCGAGTCACGCAGGGCGCGCCATTTGGTATAAGCCGGACCTTCAAAGATGGCATAAAGATCCTTGATATTCGGCAGTTCAGTCCAGGAATTCAGCCCCATAAACTCTGGGGAAACGGATGACAGGAACGGTGCGTGCGCCATTGCGCCCACGGCACTGACGTATTGCAGCAGCTTCATGTCAGGCGCGGTATTTTTAAACTCGTAGGCACCCAACACGGCAGCGATGGGTTCACCACCAAACTGTCCGAATCCAGACGAATAAACATGTTTATAAAATCCGGACTGAATAATTTCTGGTGCAAACTCAAAGTCTTCAAGAAGCTCCTGCTTAGTGACATGGAGTACGTTGACCTTGATGTTTTCACGGAAATCAACGCGATCTACCATGGTTTTCAATGAGCGCCAGAACGACTCTACTTGCTGAAATGCAGGCGCATGGATGATGGCATCCATCTGGCGGCTGATGCGTTCATCAATATCTGCAATCATGCTGTCCACGACCAGTTTATTGACTGGTTCGTCAGGTGTAGTGGATTGCAGGATGCTGCTAATAAAGGCTGTCACGCCCTGGCGGGCAACGTCATAACCTTCCGAGCCGGGCTGAATGCGGGTCTGCGCCATGATTTGATCAAGCAGCGACGGCGCCTGATCTGCCTGACTGGAAACAAATTCCTCTTCCTGTAAAGACATACTGAAAATCCTTCTGTTTTGCTGTGTTTCTGAAACCGGGTTCTAACCTTCAGTGAAGTACGCTCCGCCGATACAGTGCGCTCTGCTGAAGTTCACAAAGATAGATAAGCGCATCCATTAGGTCACTGATACGGCGATCCAGTTTTATAGTCAGCGCATCCACGTTATCTCGGTTTAATTCACCTGTCTGGCTAAAGCATACCTGGTACATTGCATATCGTATTTCTTCGTTAGACAGGGAAGTGACCCACAGATATTTTTGTGTGCCGCCATGTCTGGATAACCCTGTTTTTATGAAATTTTTTTGGGTTATTTCCCGCTCACCAGGCCGATTTCTTTTAGTAACTGTTCGCGGGACTCCTCATTTTCCAGCAATGCCTGGAGCTGTGTACGGAAGGCAGGAAGGTTACCCATCGGCCCTTTCAGCGCAGTAAGCGCTTCACGCAGTTCCAGCAATTTGTTTACTTCCGGAACCTGTCGAGCCACGCTATCCGGTGAAAAATCATCCAGTGACTTGATGTTCAGCGCCACATTCAGTTCATCACCAGTTCTACTTTCTTTAAGCGTGGCGGGGACAATGAAATTGAGGCCAATGTTTGCTTCAGCCATCACCGCACCAAAATTGTGTTTGTTAATGGAAACAGCCTGACGTTCATCTAAAGAGGATGTCTCCTGTGTATTTCCGGTATCGCCGACAATGAGCATGTTGAGCGGAAGCTCTACTTCAGCCGTCTGACCGTCCGTTTTTGGGACATACGATATATTTATGCGCTCGCGAGGCGCGACGCTGCCTTCAAATTTTTTGCTCATAAAAGTGATCCGTCATGTTATCTCGTACAGGCCATGAATACGGCATATTTGTACCGAAAAATATCGGTAATGCTGCTTTAATGGCGGTTAAAATAAAGTCGTACTCCTTCATTGCCGCGCATTCTACGCTTAAAAATAAATAATAAAAGGACTTTTTATCATTCTTAAATATAGGGTATTCTGAAATAAATAAATACGTGCTATAAGCATGTGTAATTCATATCAGGTATGTCTTGGAACTCGATAAAATATTTATTGTTGCTGTAACATCATGATTTAAATGTATTTTTAATTAAATCATAAGAAATTTTAATGTTTTTTGGTTTATATATTTATCTCGTGATTAATAGAATGGGTGTTTTTTAAGGAATATCTCATAAATTATAAATATGATAATATCTAAAAGGGTGGGGGATATTTATCCATGATGCAGCTTTGCCTTTTAATAGAGCAGATAACAGGCCGTGGTCATTTGAGCATGGCTATTAAGTTATATAACCAGTGTTACCAATTTAGCTCTTAAATGATTGAAACAGATTTTTTACAGTAGCTGTTAATTCAAATTCGGTTTGTATGTAAAAAATACAGAAAAATGATGTAGTTCCAGAGTGATCTGCATCTGCCTGTCGTGGATTAACGGCAGGTTATTGTAAGTGTTAATCAACGAAGTTTACAAGGAGTTTACAAATGCCAACCCCATGTTACATCTCGATCACGGGTCAGACCCAGGGGAACATCACTGCTGGTGCTTTTACTGCTGATTCTGTCGGCAATATCTACGTGCAAGGCCACGAAGATGAAATGTTGGTGCAGGAGTTTCTGCATAACGTTACTGTCCCGACAGATCCTCAGTCTGGCCAGCCTGCTGGTCAGCGTGCTCACAAACCTTTCATTTTTACCGTGGCGCTGAACAAAGCTGTTCCGTTGCTGTACAACGCTCTGGCTTCCGGTGAAATGCTGCCGACCACTGAACTTCACTGGTGGCGCACATCTGTAGAGGGCAAGCAGGAGCATTATTTCACCACCCGCCTGACCGATTCGACGATTGTCGATATGAAACTGCATATGCCGCATTGCCAGGATCCGGCGAAACGCGAGTTTACCCAGTTGCTCGAAGTTTCACTGGCCTACCGCAAAATTGAATGGGAACACGTCAAATCAGGCACCTCCGGTGCCGATGACTGGCGCGCACCACTGGAAGCATAAGTTAAGCCAACAGCATCCGGTCAGCAGGCCGGGTGCTGTTTTTGTATTACGCCGTAAAAAAGGTTGTCAGTAAGGGGTTACGTCCACGGGAGATGGCGGATGCCGGAAACTTTGGCGGTAGCGTACCTGAATGCAAGCGTAACACTGTACTGCCACAACCGCTTTAACAGCGAACTGTCTGTTTTTCTTTAACCCCGGAGGTTGCTATGTCAACCGGATTACGTTTCACACTGGAAGTGGACGGCCTGCCACCGGACGCTTTTGCGGTGGTTTCCTTTCACCTGAACCAGTCACTCTCTTCGCTCTTTTCCCTCGACCTCTCTCTGGTCAGTCAGCAGTTTCTCTCCCTTGAATTTCAGCAGGTGCTGGACAAGATGGCCTACCTGACGATATGGCAGGGCGATGACGTACAACGCCGGGTGAAAGGCGTGGTGACCTGGTTTGAACTGGGGGAGAACGACAAACACCAGATGCTGTACAGCATGAAGGTGCACCCGCCCCTGTGGCGGGCAGGACTGCGGCAGAACTTTCGTATCTTCCAGAATGAGGACATCAGAAGCATCCTCGGCACCATACTGCAGGAAAACGACGTGACGGAGTGGAGTCCGCTGTTCAGTGAGTCGCATCCTTCCCGTGAGTTTTGTGTCCAGTACGGTGAAACTGATTACGACTTTCTGTGCCGGATGGCGGCGGAGGAAGGCATCTTCTTTTATGAGGAGCACGCGCAGAAAAGTACCGACCAGAGTCTGGTTCTGTGCGACACGGTCCGCTATCTGCCGGAATCCTTTGAAATCCCCTGGAATCCGAACACCCGTACCGAGGTGAGCACCCTCTGCATCAGCCAGTTCCGCTACAGCGCACAAATCCGACCTTCTTCCGTGGTGACCAAAGACTACACCTTTAAACGCCCCGGCTGGGCCGGGCGTTTTGACCAGGAAGGCCAGCACCAGGATTACCAGCGCACACAGTATGAAGTGTATGACTGGCCGGGGCGTTTCAAAAATGCACATGGCAAGAACTTTGCCCGCTGGCAGATGGACGGCTGGCGAAACAACGCAGAAACCGCGCGGGGAATGAGCCGCTCGCCGGAGATATGGCCGGGACGGCGAATTGTGCTGACGGGGCATCCGCAGGAGAACCTGAACCGGGAATGGCAGGTGGTGGCGAGTGAACTGCACGGTGAACAGCCACAGGCGGTGCCAGGACGGAGTGGTTCAGGCACAACGCTGGATAACCATTTCGCAGTAATACCGGCAGACAGAACATGGCGACCACAGCCGCTGCTTAAACCGCTGGTGGATGGCCCGCAGAGCGCCGTTGTGACGGGACCAGCAGGGGAAGAAATCTTCTGTGATGAACATGGTCGCGTGCGGGTGAAATTCAACTGGGATCGCTATAACCCGTCAAACCAGGACAGCTCGTGCTGGATACGGGTGGCACAGGCGTGGGCGGGAACGGGGTTCGGCAACCTGGCGATACCACGTGTGGGTCAGGAGGTGATTGTGGACTTCCTCAACGGCGACCCGGATCAGCCGATCATTATGGGGCGCACTTACCACGAAGATAACCGCTCGCCGGGCAACCTGCCGGGGACGAAGACGCAGATGACGATCCGCTCCAAAACGTATAAGGGGAGCGGGTTTAACGAGCTGAAGTTTGACGATGCGACAGGGAAAGAACAGCTCTACATCCATGCGCAGAAGAACATGGACACGGAGGTGCTGAATAACCGCACCACCGATGTGATAAACAACCATGCCGAAAAAATAGGTAACAACCAGGCGATCACCGTTACCAATAACCAGATCCAGACGGTGGGCGTTAACCAGATAGAGACGGTAGGCAGTAACCAGATTATTAAAGTGGGTTCTGTTCAGGTGGAAACGATTGGACTTGTTCGTGCACTGACCGTAGGCGTGGCGTACCAGACGACGGTAGGTGGCATTATGAACACCTCGGTGGCCCTGATGCAGACCTCGCAGATTGGCTTGCATAAATCGTTGATGGTCGGGCTGGGTTATGACGTCAAAGTCGGAAATAACGTTACCTTTACCGTTGGTAAAACGAAAAAGGATGATACCGGGCAGACCGCGATTTACTCCGCCGGTGAACATCTGGAACTCTGCTGTGGTAAGGCAAGGCTGGTGCTGACGAAGGACGGCCAAATTTTTCTCAATGGCACAAAAATTCATTTGCAGGGCAAGGAGCAGGTTAATGGTGATTCACTATTGATTAACTGGAACTGTGCAGCCTCGAAAGCCCCACCGAAGACTCCTGATGAAAAACAGGATACGCCGGATATGAGAGAGTACTGATACCGTACCTGTTCGGTATTCAGTAACAAACCAGCATTAAAAACAAATAGCAGAAGGAATTGAATCATGAGCGGAAAACCGGCAGCGCGTCAGGGAGATATGACCCAGTACGGTGGTCTCATTGTCCAGGGTTCGGCAGGTGTAAGAATTGGCGCGCCCACCGGCGTGGCCTGTTCAGTGTGCCCGGGCGGAGTCACTTCCGGCAACCCGGTAAACCCGCTGCTGGGAGCGAAGGTGCTGCCTGGCGAGACGGATGTTGCGCTGCCCGGCCCGCTGCCGTTCATTCTCTCCCGCACCTACAGCAGCTACCGGACGAAAACGCCTGCGCCGGTGGGGGTTTTTGGTCCCGGCTGGAAAGCGCCTTCTGATATCCGCTTACAGATACGTGATGATGCACTGATACTCAACGACAACGGCGGACGGAGCATTTGCTTTGAGCCGCTGCTGCCGGGTGAGGCGGTGTTCAGCCGCAGCGAGTCACTGTGGCTGGTTCGCGGCGGTAAGGCAGCGCAGCCGGACGGGCACACGCTGGGGCGGCTATGGGCGTCGCTGCCGGAAGATATCCGGTTAAGCCCGCACCTTTACCTGGCGACCAACAGCGCACAGGGGCCGTGGTGGATACTCGGCTGGTCTGAGCGGGTGCCGGGTATGGATGAGGTGCTGCCAGCGCCGCTGCCGCCGTACCGGGTGCTGACCGGGATGGCAGACCGCTTCGGGCGGACGCTGACATACCGGCGTGAGGCCGCAGGCGACCTGGCCGGGGAAATCACCGGCGTGACGGACGGTGCCGGGCGGGAGTTTCGTCTGGTGCTGACCACGCAGGCGCAGCGGGCGGAAGAGGCCCAACAGCAGGCGGTTGTCGCCGGAGCAAAACAGCCGGACATTCCTGATTCACTGCCGGAGAGCACAGAATACGGCGCTGACAGGGGTATCCGCCTTTCAGCGGTGTGGCTGACGCACGACCCGGCCTACCCGGAGAGCCTGCCCGGTGCGCCACTGGCGCGGTACACGTATACGGAAGCTGGTGAACTGCTGGCGGTATATGACCGCAGCGGGACACAGGTGCGCGTTTTCACGTATGACCCGCAGCACCCGGGCCGGATGGTGGGGCACCGTTACGCGGGAAGGCCGGAGATGCGCTACCGCTACGACGATGCGGTGCGGGTGACAGAGCAGCTGAACCCGGCAGGCTTAAGCTATACCTACCAGTATGAGAAAGACCGCATCACCATCACCGACAGCCTGAACCGGCGTGAGGTACTGCATACAGAAGGCGGGGCCGGGCTGAAGCGGGTGGTGAAAAAGGAACTCGCGGATGGCAGCATCACCCGAAGTAAATTTGACTATATGGGGCGACTCCAGTCACAGACGGATGCAGCAGGCCGGACAACAGAATACAGTCCGAATGTGGTGACGGGACTCGTCACGTGCATCACCACGCCGGACGGCAGGAAATCGGAATTTTACTATAACAATCAAAACCAGTTAACCTCAGCCTCCGGGCCTGACGGACTGGAAATGCGCCGGAAATATGATGAGTACGGGCGTCTGACGCAGGAAACCACCCGCAACGGCGATGTCACCCGCTACAGTTATGATAATCCACACAGTGAATTACCGGCCACGACAACGGATGCAACGGGCGGCACCCGGCAGATGACCTGGAGCCACTACGGGCAGTTGCTGGCGTTCACTGACTGTTCCGGGTATCAGACCCGCTATGAATATGACCGCTTTGGTCAGATGACGGCGGTTCACCGTGAGGAAGGTATCAGCCTTTACCGCAGCTATGACAACCGTGGCCGGTTAATCTCAGCAAAAGACGCGCAGGGCCGTGAAACCCGTTACGAATACAACACCTCAGGCGACCAGACCGCCGTCATTGCCCCGGACGGCAACCGGAGCGAGACACAGTACGATGCATGGGGAAAGGCGGTCAGCACCACGCAGGGCGGGCTGACGCGCAGTATGGAATACGACGCTGCGGGACGTGTCACCACACTGACCAACGAGAACGGCAGCCACAGCGCCTTCCGTTACGACGCGCTGAACCGCCTGGTACAGCAGAGTGGTTTTGACGGGCGGACACAGCGTTACCATTATGACCTGACCGGAAAACTCACGCACAGTGAAGACGAGGGACTTGTCACCCTCTGGCACTACGACGAATCGGACCGTATCACTCATCGCACGGTGAACGGCGAAGCGGCAGAGCAGTGGCAGTACGACGCCCACGGCTGGCTGACAGACATCAGCCATCTCAGCGAAGGCCACCGGGTGGCGGTGCATTACGGCTATGACGCCAGAGGCCGCCTGACCAGTGAGCGCCAGACGGTGGAGAACCCGGAGACGGGAGAACAGCTCTGGCAGTATGAGACCCGGCACGCGTACAACGAACAGGGGCTGGCAAACCGCGTCATACCGGACAGCCTGCCGCCGGTGGAGTGGCTGACGTATGGCAGCGGCTACCTGGCGGGAATGAAGCTGGGCGACACGCCCCTGGTGGAATACACCCGCGACCGCCTGCACAGGGAAACGGTGCGCAGCTTCGGTAATAACGCATACGAGCTGACCAGCACCTACACCCCCGCCGGGCAGCCGGAGAGTCAGCATCTGAACAGCATGGGGTTTGACCGTGACTACAGCTGGAATGATAACGGCGACCTGGTGCGCATCAGCGGCCCGCGACAGACGCGGGAATACGGCTACAGCGCCACGGGCAGGCTGGAGAGCGTGCGCACCCTTGCATCAGACCTGGACATCCGCATCCCGTATGCGACGGACCCGGCGGGAAACCGGCTGCCGGACCCGGAGCTGCACCCGGACAGCACGCACACGGCGTGGCCGGATAACCGCATCACTGAAGACGCACATTACCTGTATCTCTACGATGAATACGGCAGACTGACGGAGAAGACGGACCGCATCCCGGCGGGTGTAATACGGACGGACGACGAGCGCACCCATCACTACCATTACGACAGCCTGCACCGCCTGGTCCATTACATCCGTATCCAGTATGAGGAGCCACTGGTGGAGAGCCGCTATCTCTACGACCCGCTGGGACGGCGGACGGGTAAACGGGTGTGGCGTCGCGTGCGTGACCTGACGGGGGGGATGTCGCTGTCGCGCAGGCCAGAAGTGACATGGTACGGCTGGGACGGAGACCGGCTGACGACGGTACAGACAGACACCACGCGAATCCAGACGGTCTACGAGCCGGGGAGCTTCACGCCGCTCATCCGCATCGAAACAGAGAACGGCGAGCGGGAGAAAGCGCAGCGCCGCAGTCTGGCGGAGAAGTTGCAGCAGGAAGGGAGTGAGGACGGTCACGACGTGGTGTTCCCGGCTGAACTGGTGCGGCTGCTGGACAGGCTGGAGGAGGAAATCCGGGCAGACCGCGTGAGCCGTGAAAGCCACGCGTGGCTGGCGCAGTGCGGGCTGACGGTGGAGCAACTGGCCAGACAGGTGGAGCCGGAATACACACCGGCGCGAAAAGTTCATCTTTATCACTGTGACCACCGGGGACTGCCGCTGGCGCTCATCAGCGAAGACGGCAATACGGCGTGGAGTGCGGAGTATGATGAATGGGGTAACCAGCTGAATGAGGAGAACCCGCATCACCTGTACCAGTCGTACCGCCTTCCGGGTCAGCAGTACGATGAGGAGTCGGGGCTGTACTATAACCGGAACCGGTATTATGACCCGTTGCAGGGGAGGTATATTACTCAGGACCCGATAGGGCTGGCGGGAGGATTAAACCCGTACAGTTACGTTATGAACAATCCTGTGCAATGGATTGATCCATTGGGATTAGCTCATACTTCAGGAAAATGGAAGGACTGTGGTAAAGGTTGTCGAATCCGAATAGATGGCGATGCTGTTGGTGACGGAAGACATTTGCATTGGGAGTGTAAAAATGGGAGTGGTGTAATGGGAGAATTTGGAGGTATGTCCCATGGTGAGGATTACTCATCAGCACCAAATAGCATTAAGAAATGTGCAAAAAAATATGGTTTCGAGCCAGAACCAAGTAAAGATCTATCATGCAAAACCTCCGGACTATCAACTACTGATGCGGCTATTGCAACTGGTGCTACAATTGGCGTAGGGTATGTTATATATAGAGTGATTCGATTTATACCTTCACTTGCGCCACCTCTTTGGTGGTCAATACCTGCAAACGTTGTTACTCCATGATTAAAACGGATAATGGAGATTATATAATGAGTGATTTTGATATTGTGAGTTCAATTGACTGGCATGATGGGGTTTTGTTAGAAGTAAAAACGACATTCAAAGAATCTCATTTTAACATGACGTTATTTATTGATGTTTATAAAAATGAGAGCATTAGAGAAAAAATGATAGTTGAATTTTCTGATATAGATGATTTAGTGTTCACTATGGATTCTGCTGAGTTAATCGATAATCACAAGTCAGGTAATGTAAGTAATGGATATATAAAGAAAATAAAAAACAAAAGGATGTATAAGTTTTTTCTTTATTTTTCTGATGGCTTATTAAGTATGTCATTTAAAAATTTACAATTAATAAAAGCATTAGAGTAACCAAATAAAAGGACTGGAGAAATCAGGGGAAGATCATTAAAGTTGTGATTATCATCACAACTTTAATCTTGGTTTTATCTTGTTGACTTGATTAATATCTAATTGCTAAATAATTAAATATATTAGAAAAGGACGTCTGGTGAACATTCAAAGTTTTCTTAATTATATTCCAATTATTCCTGATCTTAATGAACCCGATGGACCAGCAACGGCAGGGATAGATGATTGGAATGAACTCGGAGTTAGGGTCAGGGAAAGATCACATAACGCTGCTTTTTTGCACTAAATAATTCGCACTATATATTCAATAATTTATTAATTCCTTATTGCTCAAAACTGTTTTTCACAGCTTATATATAATCAAATGCTCCTTACATAAATAAGGAGAACAAAATGGAACTTAAAAAATTGATGGAACATATTTCTATTCCTCCCGATTACAGACAAGCCTGGAAAGTGGAACATAAATTGTCAGATATCCTGGCGCTGACAATCTGTGCCGTCATTTTCGGGGCTGAAGGATAGGAAGATATAGAGGATTTTGGGGAAACACATCTCGATTTTTTGAAGCAATATGGTCATTTTAAAAATGGCATCCCTGTTCAAGATTCCATTGCCAGCGTTGTATCCTGTATCAGTCCTGCAAAATTTTAACTGGATGCGTGACTGCCATTCCTCAAATGATAAAGACGTCATTGCAATTGATGGCAAAACGCTCCGGCACTCTTATGATAAGAGTCGCCGCAAGGGAGCGATTCATGTCATTAGTGCGTTCTCAACTATGCACAGTCTGAGCCTTGGGCAGATTAAGACAGATGAGAAATCCAATGAGATTACAGCGACCTCGCGTCAGTCTTTGCGGAGGGCGTCTAACCTCGCCCCTTCCCTAAAAACAATGCTAACTCACAGCAACCTGAACCCATCCGCGTCCTGCCATGCCGGGAATTTTTCACGATATTCGCGTAATGCCACCATCGAAAGTTCTGCATCTATGCGTGTGGCCTGATGTGGTTCGGCGGTAGCGAGAGTTTCGCCTTGCGGATTAATCACCCGACTATCACCGCGATAGTGGCAGCCATTGCCATCGCTACCCACGCGATTACATCCCGCCACATACGCCTGATTTTCAATAGCGCGAGCCGTCAGCAAAGCCTGCCAGTGCAGAGAGCGCGGGGCAGGCCAGTTGGCGACGTAGATTGCCAGGTCATAATCGTTGAAATTGCGCGACCACACCGGAAAACGTAGGTCGTAGCACACCAGCGGCAAAATACGCCAGCCGCGCCATTCCACAATCACTCGCTCATTGCCCGCTTTATAATGCAGATGCTCATCCGCCATGCGGAACAGATGACGTTTGTCATAAAAATGTACCGTGCCGCCCGGCTCAACCAGCAAAAAGCGATTAACCGAACCTGAGTCCGTTTGCAATGCAACACTGCCCGCAATCAACGCATTGCACTGTTGCGCTTTGGCGCTCATCCAGTCCACCACGTTCTCTTGCGATAGCGATGAAACCGCCGCTTCCATGGCAAAGCCGCTGGTGAACATCTCTGGTAGAACGATCACATCGCGCCCGGTAATACCTTCCAGTTGACGATCAAAATGGCGCAGGTTGGCAGGACCATCCATCCACACCAACGGTTGCTGCAAAAGCGTAATCTTCAAACCAGGCACGGTGTACAACTCCTTTATTCGAGGGGTTTTATAACTTTAACACTTTATCAGGCTATTACCTTACTGCGGAATAAATTGATAACAAATGCAGATATTGGAAATATCTGATTTGCAAAATATCGTGTTATCGCCAGGCTTTAGGGTGTTAATAACATGGGCAGGATAAGCTCGGGAGGAATGATGTTTAAGGCAATAACGACAGTCGCCGCTTTGGTCATCGCCACCAGTGCAATGGCGCAGGATGATTTAACAATTAGCAGCCTGGCAAAGGGCGAAGCTACCAAAGCTGCGTTTAATCAGATGGTGCAAGGGCATAAGCTACCAGTCTGGGTGATGAAAGGCGGTACTTATACCCCCGCACAAACCGTAACGTTGGGAGATGAGACTTATCAGGTGATGAGTGCGTGCAAACCGCATGATTGCGGCTCGCAACGTATTGCGGTGATGTGGTCCGAGAAATCTAATCAGATGACGGGTCTGTTCTCGACCATTGATGAGAAAACTTCGCAAGAGAAGCTCACCTGGCTGAATGTGAACGATGCGCTCTCGATTGATGGTAAAACGGTGCTGTTCGCGGCGTTGACTGGCAGCCTGGAAAACCATCCAGATGGATTTAATTTCAAATAATTAGCAGATAAAGAAACGGAGCCTTTCGGCTCCGTTATTCAATTACGCGGCTTCAACTTTCCGCACTTTCTCTGGCAACTTTACCGGCTTCGTCGCCAGCTCTTCCGGTTCAAAGTCATCAACGTTAATACTGCGCAGACGGCTCTCTTCTGCTTTCACCAGAATGGCGGCTTCATCTTTATCAATCAGCCCCTTCGCCAGCGCGTTGTGTGCCAGTTCATCCAGACGGATAAATGGCAGATTTTTACCCAGTTCTTTACAGATCCGCTGATGAATCGGATCGGCGGCAATGACATCCACCAGCGCCTCTTCCAGCAAGCCAACCGGATTATGCTCACTCGGCGTCAGGTACTGACCGCGACCAATGCGTGAACGGGTGGCGTTTGGCACTTGTAAAATCTTCGCCACCTTATGATCCAGCTTGTCAGACGGCGCCAGATAGTGACGACCGGTTGGGAAGATCACCACATTCAGCAGCTCGGCAACCACGCGGTTCGGGAAGTTTTGTAGCAAATCATCCATCGCCTGTTCAGCCTGATACAGCGCATCCTGAACGCCCCAGTGCACCAGCGGCAGGTCAGCTTCATTGCGGCCTTCGTCGTCATAACGTTTCAAAACGGCGGAGGCGAGGTAAAGCTGACTTAAAATATCCCCCAGACGTGCCGAGATACGCTCACGGCGTTTCAGGCTACCACCCAGCACCGCCATCGACACATCGGAAAGTAAGGCGAGGTTGGCGCTCAGGCGGTTCAGGTGCTGGTAATAACGTTTAGTCGCATCGCCGGTTGGTGTGCTACTGGTTAAACCGCGCGTCAAACCGAGCCAGAAGCTACGAACTTTGTTACTACCGACGTGACCGATATGTTTGAACAACAGTTTATCGAACGCGTTGACGTCATTGTTCTTCGCCGCTTCCATCTCTTCGAGCACGTACGGATGGCAACGAATCGCCCCCTGACCGAAGATCATCATACTACGGGTCAGAATATTCGCCCCTTCAACGGTGATGGCAATCGGTGCGCCCTGGTAAGCTCGCGCCAGGAAGTTGCTCTGACCGAGCATAATGCCTTTACCACCAGTGATATCCATCGCATCGATAATCGACTGCTGCCCACGGTGGGTACAGTGATACTTAACGATAGCCGACAGCACGGCCGGTTTTTCACCGAGCATAATGCCGTAGGTAATCAGCGACGCCGCAGCATCCATTACGTACGCATTACCGGCAATACGCGCCAGCGGCTCTTCAATCCCTTCCATCTTACCTATAGAGATTTTGAACTGACGACGAATGTGAGCATACGCCCCCGTTGCCAGCGCCACCGACTTCACGCCGCCGGTTGAGTTGGAAGGTAGGGTGATGCCACGACCCACCGAGAGACACTCCACCAGCATCCGCCAGCCTTGTCCGGCCATTTTGGGGCCGCCGATAATGTAATCGATCGGTACGAAGACATCTTTTCCGCGCGTCGGTCCGTTCTGGAACGGCACGTTCAGCGGGAAGTGGCGACGACCAATTTCCACGCCCGGCGTGGTGGTCGGGATCAGCGCACAGGTAATGCCTAAATCTTCTGCACCACCCAGCAGTTTGTCCGGGTCGGAGAGTTTAAACGCCAGCCCAAGCACGGTCGCAATGGGTGCCAGCGTAATATAGCGTTTGTTCCAGGTCAGACGCATTCCCAGCACCTGCTGGCCCTGCCACTCACCCATGCAAACAATCCCGGTGTCCGGAATAGCGCCCGCATCGGAACCCGCTTCCGGGCTGGTCAGCGCAAAGCAAGGGATCTCCTGACCACGCGCCAGACGCGGCAGATAGTGATTTTTCTGCTCGTCAGTGCCGTAATGTTGCAGCAGTTCACCCGGACCTAATGAGTTTGGCACGCCGACGGTAATCGCCAGAATCCCGCTCACCCCAGAGAGTTTTTGCAGCACGCGAGACTGGGCATAAGCCGAGAACTCCAGCCCACCGTACTCTTTCTTGATGATCATCGCGAAGAAACGATGCTCTTTCAGATACGCCCACAGCTCCGGCGGTAGATCCGCCAGTTCATGGGTAATCTGGAAATCATTCGCCATTCGGCAGGCTTCTTCTACCGGGCCATCGAGAAACGCTTGCTCTTCAGCGGTCAGGCGCGGCTGCGGATAGTTATGCAGCTTTTTCCAGTCCGGTTTACCCTGGAATAGATCGCCTTCCCACCAGGTCGTTCCGGCGTCAATCGCTTCTTTCTCAGTGCGCGACATCGGCGGCATCACCTTACGGAAACCGCGAAACACTGGCGCTGAAATCATCGACTTACGCATTGGCGCAAAGTTAAACGGTACGAGGATAATGGCCAGAGGCACCAGTACCCACGCCGACCACAGACCAGCGACGCCGAGGGCGGCTGTCCAGGCGAGCAAAATCAGACTGCTGATAAATAAGCTCACGCGGTGATAAAACAACGCGCCGAGCAGGACAACCGTAGCGAGAATACTCAAAATCATCATAACGAAAAGCCCCTTACTTGTAGGAGGTCTGACCACTTGTGATGATATGGTTGTAGTGGATGTAAAAACATTTAGCAATGCGTTTACAATATAATTACAACAAAGCTCACATTGTTGCTGTTTTTATCCGCACTTCGGGTCAAAAAGTCCTGGTCATTCCGCCGCGCTGGTCTTCTCGCTTCTGGTGGTATCCGGTACACTGCATTTTGTCTAATTCATTTATGCTGAAGGATATCCTCATGTACCAGGATCTTATTCGTAACGAACTGAACGAAGCGGCGGAAACGCTGGCTAACTTTTTAAAAGATGACGCCAATATTCACGCCATTCAGCGCGCGGCGGTCCTGTTAGCAGACAGTTTTAAAGCCGGTGGCAAGGTGCTTTCCTGCGGCAACGGCGGCTCCCATTGCGACGCCATGCACTTTGCTGAAGAGTTGACGGGGCGCTACCGTGAAAACCGTCCGGGTTATCCGGCGATTGCCATTTCTGATGTCAGCCACATCACCTGTGTGGGTAATGATTTTGGGTTTAACGACATTTTCTCCCGTTACGTTGAAGCAGTAGGTCGCGAAGGTGATGTGCTGCTGGGGATCTCCACCTCCGGTAACTCAGCTAACGTAATCAAGGCGATTGCAGCGGCGCGTGAGAAGGGCATGAAAGTGATCACCCTGACCGGTAAAGACGGCGGCAAAATGGCTGGCACGGCAGATATCGAAATTCGCGTTCCTCACTTTGGCTATGCCGATCGCATTCAGGAGATCCACATTAAAGTTATCCATATCCTGATCCAATTAATTGAAAAAGAGATGGTCAAGTAAGTCTGGCGTAGGCCGGATAAGGCGTTCACGCCGCATCCGGCATTTGTGCGCTGATGCCTGATGCGACGCTGACGCGTCTTATCATGCCTACAAATCTGTACCCGAACCATAGGTCGAATAATGCGTTTACGCCGCATCCGACCTGAAAATTCTTAAATCAATCTTCGCCGGGGGCATTTCCCCCGCTGTTGTGGAGGTTACCCATGTGCGAACTGCTCGGGATGAGCGCCAACGTCCCAACCGATATCTGCTTTAGTTTCACCGGGCTTGTACAGCGCGGTGGTGGAACCGGGCCACATAAAGATGGCTGGGGTATCACCTTTTACGAAGGTAAAGGTTGTCGCACATTTAAAGATCCACAACCCAGCTTTAATTCCCCCATCGCCAAACTTGTCCAGGACTACCCGATAAAATCCTGCTCGGTAATCGCTCATATTCGCCAGGCCAATCGGGGCGAGGTGGCGCTGGAAAATACTCACCCGTTTACCCGCGAGCTATGGGGACGCAACTGGACTTATGCGCATAACGGGCAACTGACGGGCTATAAATCACTGGAAACCGGCAACTTCCGTCCGGTAGGCGAAACCGACAGCGAAAAAGCCTTCTGCTGGTTGTTGTATAAACTGACGCAGCGTTACCCGCGCACGCCGGGCAACATGGCGGCGGTGTTTAAATATATCGCCTCACTGGCGGATGAGTTGCGGCAGAAGGGCGTTTTCAACATGCTGCTTTCAGACGGGCGCTATGTAATGGCGTATTGCTCGACTAATTTACACTGGATCACCCGCCGCGCGCCGTTTGGCGTGGCGACGTTGCTGGATCAGGATGTGGAAATCGACTTCAGCTCGCAGACCACACCGAATGATGTGGTCACGGTGATTGCGACTCAGCCGCTGACGGGCAATGAAACCTGGCAAAAGATTATGCCAGGCGAATGGCGCTTATTTTGCCTCGGGGAGCGTGTAGTTTGATGCCAGTTGTGGTTGCACAACTTCGTGGCTTAACGGCTTGCTGACCACGTAACGGCCATTGACTACAGAAACGGTCGGTGGCTTACGAGTCTGTTCAAAGTAGTCGTAGCCTGGCTTGAGTTGCTCCCAGAAGTCCTTAAAGTTGGAATACTTATGGCGCTTCATATTGGCGTCGGTCATGCGGAACGGGTAAATGCTCACTTGTACACTCGGCTGACCAAACACCAGCGCGCCAGTAACGAACTGGAAGATCTCATCAATACCCTGATTGGTCATCGCGTAGCAGCCGATGGAAACACAATCGCCGTGAATCATCAGGTATTTCCCTTCGTAACCATGCGCTCGGTCATAGGCGTTAGGGAAACCAATATTAATCGCTTTGTAGTAACGGCTGTCTGGTTTTAATTGATTACGCTGAACGCTATAAAACCCTTCCGGACTTTTGAAATCGCCCTGACGCTGTTTTGGTCCTAACCCGCCGGAATATTTACAGATTTTATAACTGTCGAGCAGTTGATATTGCTCGCCCATTTTGACGTAGAGATCGAGCGTGCGCTCTTCCTTGAAGATTTGGATGTAGACAGGAGATCCCATCAACTGCTGCTTATACTCTTTGCTCACTGGCGTGGTGGAACTACCGCTGCCCAGCAAACTGGCAAACGAAACGCACGGGATCAACAACATCGCAAGAATTAATGCGATTTTACGCATACTGCTTATTCCTTGATAAAACGGTTACACACGCCAGGGCGGCAAAATAGATCCCAAATCGGAATAGTCTGGATTTGGAAGGCTCACATTATCACCAAAAGAGTTTTACGCAAGCCTGTCGGCGCAGGGTTTACAAATTTCATCGGAAGCGGGCTTTACCCAAATAGCGCCGCGTGAGTTCCAGTTCTCTCAAATCGTAAAAGTTTATCGGTAAGTTTGTAAATCAGGATCCAGTCCGGTTCGACATGAGCATCGCGATAACCTTTCCATGAACCTTGCAGCGGGTGGTCTTTATAAACAGCTGGAAGCGGTAAAGTATTATTGATAAGAAGCGTCATAAGATATTTCAATTTATTCATATCCTTATGACGCTTTTGTGCAAGTTTTACATCCTTTGAAAATTGTCCCGAGTATTCAATATCCCTTTGAATCATATTTAAATTCCTAATTTATCAAATAAATCATCGGCGTCTTTGGCCTTATGAACATCAACGCCAGCTTCGCTGTTTTTGATTGATTGAATGGTTGATTGATTAGGCTCGCGTAAATCAAACGGCAATGCCTTTTCACGCGCGACTTTTGTGAGGGTTATGCGAACCAGGTCAGAGATGGTCAGCCCCATCCCGGCTAGTACGTCCGCCGCCTGATTCTTCAAATCCTCATCGATTCGGGCGCGAACAAACGCGTTAGCAGCCATTGGGGTATCTCCTGTGCTGTATATTTATTCAGCTTGAATTGTAGCTCAAATGAGCAACAGCGACAATCCATGAGTAATTTAATAAACGGATGTTTTTACATAATTAACTGAAATATATTTATTAATTTTATAATAATGGTTTATTAAGTTTGTTCAGGTACGGGCCGGGATACACTGCAACATCAATGCATGACCAGCCATTATTGAGAATGTCTTTGCCGTCGATTCCCTCTTTTGTGTTGTCGGGATTATTGTTGCTTTGCTTGCCGTTTTCTTCATTTGCCAGCGCCACCACATCACATATCTCTTTCAGCTACGCCGCCCGCCAGCGGATGCAAAACCGTGCGCGTTTATTAAAACAGTACCAAACCCATCTGAAAAAACAGGCCAGCTATATTGTGGAAGGCAATGCCGAAAGCAGAAGGGCACTGCGGCAACACAACCGCGAACAGATAAAACAGCATCCGGAGTGGTTTCCTGCGCCGCTCAAGGCGAGTGACAGACGCTGGCAGGCACTGGCAGAGAACAACCATTTCTTAAGCAGCGATCATCTGCACAACATCACCGAAGTGGCGATCCACCGCCTGGAGCAGCAGCTTGGCAAGCCTTACGTCTGGGGCGGCACGCGGCCCGATAAAGGCTTCGACTGCAGCGGGTTAGTTTTTTTATGCCTACAACAAGATCCTCGAGGCGAAACTTCCGCGCACGGCCAATGAGATGTATCACTACCATCGGGCAACGATTGTGGCGAACAACGACCTGCGCCGGGGGGATTTGCTGTTTTTCCATATTCATAGCCGCGAAATTGCCGATCATATGGGCGTGTATCTGGGCGATGGGCAGTTTATCGAGTCGCCACGCACCGGGGAAACCATTCGGATAAGTCGGTTAGGCGAACCTTTCTGGCAGGATCATTTTTTGGGCGCGCGGCGGATTTTGACGGAAGAGACGATTTTGTAAATGGGTAATATGAACGACAGGTAAAAGGTCGGATGCCACGTGGCATCCGATCTATTTACATCTGGGCTGAAAACTCACGTTCTAAAACATCAACAATGAGCTGGTTTTTTGAAATGGAATGTTGTCTGGCGACGATGGTCAGCCGTGAATCGATGTGATGAGGAACACGAAGCGTCAGGCGTTTTTGCTCTTCTTCTTCACGAAAAGGGGCAATACCGTCCTCTTCACAATCCGCAATCCACTCATCCAGCGCGCTTTCACCTTCGCGGTATAACGCTTCAATGCTTGTCGCCACAAAGTCACAATAACCATTTACATTGAGGAATTTACCGCGAAATGCGTTGATATCGGCTTCAAATGTCACTGCGGCTGGTTGACCTTTAATCGTAATAATGTTCGATGCTTTATTCATAATCTACCCCTACACAGTTAACAAACCACTCCTTAAGACCTGCTACTGCGCCTTTATCCATCACATTTTTTGGATGTGGCTCATGTGTGCTGAATTTGGTCGTTCCAATCTGAAATTTTCGTCTGGAACCATTGTTATTTTTTATTGTTCCACCCACGGCTTTAATGAGTGCAACAACATCATCTTATTTAATTCCAGATTTTGGCGGCTCCGTCATAACATCGTCGAATGTTTTTCTATGGCGAGAGCCTAACGCGCTGACCTTAATCATACTATCAATCCATGATGTCATTGTATGGTGTCATCGTAGTCCGATTATAATATGACGTCAACCAATGGCGTCAGATGCTGCAAAGGGTGAAATAATCCCCCAATCAACTCAACGCCCCCATAATCTTCAACTCCAGCTCATCCGGCACTTCGTTATACGACAGCACATGCAGCCCCGGCGCAAACAACCTTGCGTAGCGCGCCAGCAAAGGACGCAGTTGCGGCGGAACCAGCAGCACCGGATCTTTCCCCGCCGCTTTCATCTGCTCCTTCACTTGCGGCATCGTACTCTGGAACTGGTTGAGCATATTCGGGTCGACCGGCACGCTGTCGAGCATCACTTTGCCGGCCTGCTGTGCCTGATTCACCACGTTGGTGAGCAGATTTTCCAGCTCATTATTCAGCGTATACACCGTCAGCTCCTGCTTGCGAACAAACGGATGGGTAATGCTGCGCCGCAATGCCAGGCGTACATCGGCCGCCAGCAGAATATGATCTTTGGTCACCGCACTACTGGCGACCAGCACGGTGGCGATGGTGACGATATCGCGCAGGGAAACGCCTTCGGTCAGCAGCGCGCGGTACACTTTCAGCAACTGGCTGTAATTCAGCGCCGCGCTTAAATCTTCCGCCAGCCGTGGTGCCATCGACGACAGGCGGTTATGTAGCTGCGTAATATCATCATAATTAAACAAATCAGGGACATAGCTGCGCACAATTTTGTTCACATGGGTGGCAATCACGCTGGCGCTGTCGATCACCTGATACCCCATATTCAGCGCCTTCGCTTTCTGCGCAGGCTGAATCCAGGTCACCGGCATCCCATATGCCGGGTCATTCCCCAGCACGCCGTCAATCTCGCCGTAGGTTTCGCTGGAGGGCAGGGCCATCAGTTTATCCGCTGGAATATCCGCTTCATCAGCCTTTATGCCGTTGATGAAAATAGCGTACTGGCTGGGCTTGAGGCGGAAGTTTTCCCGAATACGGATCTCCGGTAGCAGCACGCCGTTGCCGTCGGAAATCACCTGCCGCACGCCGCGAATCCGCTGGGTGAGCGGGTTACCCTGCGCTTTATCCACCAGCGCCACCAGCTTATAACCGAGGCTTAAACTGATGGGTTCGATCAGCGGGATGGTCTCCCAACTGACCTGTTGCTCGCTGGTTTCGGTGATGGTGCGGGTCAGCGTTTCGAGGCTTTTCTCTTCCGCCTCCGCCGCCTGCGGCTGTTTGCTCATCCGCCAGCCGGTATAGCCAAGCAGGGCGCTGAACATCAGGAACGGGAAGTGCGGCATTCCCGGCACCACCGCCAGCACAAACATAATCCCGGTGGCGGTGTAGAGCACCGACGGGCTTGCCAGCAACTGGTGACGCACGTCGTGGGCGATATCGCCGTTATCGCTGACGCGGGTGACGATAATTGCCGCTGCGGTGGAGAGCAGCAGGGAAGGGATCTGCGCCACCAGCCCGTCACCGATGGTCATCAGCACATACTGCTGGAAGGCGGCATCGGCGCTCAGGTTGTATTTGAAAATCCCGATACAGACGCCGCCAATCAGGTTGATCGCCAGAATCATCATCCCGGCGATGGCGTCCCCGCGCACGAACTTCGATGCCTCGTCCATCGCGCCGTAGAAATCGGCCTCGCTGGCGACATCTTTACGCCGGGTTTGCGCCTGCGCCTGGTTGATCAGTCCGGCGTTAAGATCGGCGTCAATCGCCATCTGCTTGCCGGGCATCGCGTCCAGGGTAAAGCGGGCAGAAACCTCGGAAATACGCTCAGCCCCTTTGGTGACGACGATAAAGTTGATTGTGAACAGCGTCAGTAAATCCGAGCGTGAAAGCATTATGGCGGCGCTGCATGGGCAGTCGATCTTCAACGGTGGCGGGCTGTCGCCGTTAAATAAAATAAGCCCGACTCATCCGCCGAAACCGACTACTGTGGCGGTGCCGGAAGAAACTGAGAAAAAAGCACGTGATGTGAACGAGAAAACGGCGTTACTGAAGAAGAAATCCGCCACTGAACTGGGCGAGCTGGCGACCAATATCAATACCATCGCCCGTAATGCGCATATGGAAGCGAATCTGGAGATGGAGATTGTTCCGCAGGGATTACGCGTGCTGATTAAAGATGACCAGAACCGCAATATGTTTGAACGCGGCAGCGCGAAGATTATGCCGTTTTTTAAAACGCTGCTGGTGGAATTAGCGCCTGTTTTTGACTCACTCGATAACAAGATCATTATCACCGGGCATACCGATGCGATGGCCTATAAAAGCAATATCTATAACAACTGGAACCTTTCGGGTGACCGCGCGCTCTCTGCCCGTCGGGTGCTGGAAGATGCCGGAATGCCGGAAGATAAAGTGATGCAGGTAAGCGCGATGGCGGACCAGATGCTGCTGGACGCGAAGAATCCGCAAAGCGCAGGCAACCGGCGCATTGAGATTATGGTGCTAACCAAAAGCGCCTCGGACACGCTGCATCAATATTTTGGTCAGCATGGAGATAAGGTGGTGCAGCCGTTGGTGCAAAAACTGGATAAGCAGCAGGCGCTTTCGCAGCGAATGCGTTAAATGCTGAATCTTTACGCATTTCTCAAACCCTAAAATCACTGTATACTTTACCAGTATTGAGAGGTGAGCGATGCGTAAAATCATTCATGTGGATATGGACTGCTTTTTCGCAGCGGTGGAGATGCGTGATAATCCCGCCCTGCGCGATATCCCTGTTGCTATTGGCGGTAGCCGCGAACGTCGGGGGGTGATCAGCACCGCCAATTATCCCGCGCGTAAATTTGGTGTACGCAGCGCAATGCCGACCGGCATGGCGCTCAAATTATGCCCGCACCTCACCTTGCTTCCGGGGCGCTTTGACGCCTACAAAGAAGCCTCAAATCATATCCGCGAAATCTTCTCGCGTTACACTTCGCGCATTGAGCCGTTGTCGCTGGATGAAGCCTATCTCGATGTCACCGACAGCGTGCATTGCCACGGTTCTGCGACTCTCATCGCCCAGGAAATCCGTCAGACAATCTTTAACGAGTTGCACCTGACGGCTTCTGCGGGCGTGGCGCCGGTTAAATTTCTCGCCAAAATCGCCTCTGACATGAACAAACCCAACGGTCAGTTTGTGATTACACCTGCTGACGTTCCTGCATTTCTGCAAACGTTGCCGCTGGCGAGGATTCCTGGTGTCGGCAAAGTATCAGCGGCAAAACTAGAGGCGATGGGGCTGCGCACCTGCGGTGATGTACAAAAGTGTGATCTGGTGACCTTGCTCAAACGCTTTGGCAAATTTGGCCGCATTTTGTGGGAGCGTAGCCAGGGTATCGACGAGCGCGATGTTAACAGTGAACGGCTGCGTAAATCCGTCGGTGTGGAACGCACGATGGCGGAAGATATCCATCACTGGTCTGAATGTGAAGCGATCATTGAGCGGCTTTATCCTGAACTGGAGCGCCGTCTGGCAAAGGTGAAGCCTGATTTACTGATCGCCCGCCAGGGAGTGAAATTAAAGTTCGATGATTTTCAGCAAACCACTCAGGAGCATGTCTGGCCGCGTTTGAATAAAGCTGACCTAATCGCCACTGCGCGTAAAACCTGGGATGAACGTCGCGGCGGACGCGGTGTTCGGCTGGTGGGGCTGCATGTGACGTTGCTTGATCCGCAAATGGAAAGACAACTGGTGTTGGGATTATGATGTATACTATTATGTATATTCTGGTGTGCGTTATTATGAGGGTATCACTGTATGCATCGAATTCTCGCGGAAAAATCGGTCAATATCACTGAGTTACGTAAAAACCCAGCTAAATACTTTATTGATCAACCGGTTGCGGTTCTTTCTAATAATCGCCCCGCAGGATATCTCTTAAGTGCCAGCGCATTCGAAGCGTTAATGGACATGCTTGCTGAACAAGAGGAGAAAAAGCCCATAAAGGCGCGCTTCCGTCCGAGTGCTGCAAGATTAGAGGAAATTACACGCCGCGCTGAACAATATCTTAATGATATGACGGATGATGATTTCAATGACTTTAAGGAATAAGGATGCGGGTATTCAAAACAAAACTTATTCGCCTGCAACTTACAGCAGAGGAACTTGATGCGTTAACGGCGGATTTTATTTCCTATAAGCGTGACGGTGTTTTGCCAGATATATTTGGTCGCGATGCACTCTACGACGATTCGTTTACCTGGCCATTAATTAAATTTGAGCGAGTTGCTCATATTCATATGGCAAATGAGAATAATCCATTTCCGCCACAGTTGCGCCAATTCAGCAGAACGAATGACGAAGCGCATTTGGTATATTGCCAGGGTGCGTTTGATGAGCAAGCATGGTTGCTCATTGCCATTCTGAAACCTGAACCTCATAAACTCGCTCGAGATAACAACCAAATGCATAAAATTGGGAAAATGGCAGAAGCGTTTCGTATGCGTTTTTGAATTTATATTATGAATAACATACAAATAAGAGACTATCAGCCTGGCGATTTTCAGCAACTATGCGCTATTTTCATTAGAGCGGTTACGATGACTGCCAGTCAGCATTATTCACCGCAACAAATTGCCGCCTGGGCGCAGATTGATGAATCTCGCTGGAGGGAGAAACTCGTGCAATCACAAGTGCGGGTTGCGGTCATTAATGCACAACTGATCGGCTTTATTACCTGCATTGAACACTATATCGATATGCTATTTGTTGACCCGGAATACACCCGCTGTGGTGTCGCTAGTGCCTTGTTAAAACCTTTTATTAAGTCTGAATCCGAACTTACGGTTGATGCCAGCATAACCGCAAAATCCTTTTTTGAACGTTATGGTTTTCAGGTAGTTAAGCAGCAGCGCGTTGAATGCCGGGGAGAGTGGTTTACTAATTTTCATATGCGTTATAAACAGCAACATTAAATCCGGCTTGCAATGAAAATAACGCCAACCTAGTATGTGCGCGTTTTGTTATTCCACAAACTGCAAGGAGGTAAATCATGACAAATCCTTTATCAATGACTCTTTGCAGACCTTTCCAGGATTAATTCTTTTTTTCTTGCCCTGGATTCGTCTGCCATTTCCTGATTTTTTATGTTTATAAATGGAATGGTACATGGGCAAATATATTCGTCCCTTATCCGATGCGGTATTTACTATCGCATCCGATGACCTGTGGATCGAAAGTTCAGCGATCCAACAATTACATACCACGGCAAATTTACCCAACATGCAACGCGTAGTAGGGATGCCTGATTTACACCCCGGACGCGGCTACCCGATTGGAGCAGCGTTCTTCTCCGTAGGTCGTTTTTACCCGGCACTGGTCGGCAATGATATCGGCTGCGGCATGGCGCTATGGCAAACAGATATCCTTACCCGCAAATACAACGCCGATAAGTTCGAAAAGCGATTATCTGCGCTGGATGACGTTGCTGAAGAAAGCTGGCTGGAGGAAAACCTGCCGTCAGCATTTGCACAGCACCCGTGGCGCAGCGCGCTTGGCTCCATCGGTGGCGGTAACCACTTCGCAGAACTGCAACAGATTGATCAAATCATCGACGCTGAACTGTTTGCACTGGCAGGCCTGGATGCGCAGCATCTGCAACTGCTGGTCCATAGCGGCTCGCGTGGTTTCGGGCAGTCTGTTTTACAAAAACATATTGCCTCATTTTCGCACCATGGTTTGCCGGAAGGCAGTGACGACGCGCTACGTTATATCTCGGAGCATGACGATGCGCTGGCGTTTGCTCGCATGAATCGCCAGATGATCGCTCTGCGCATAATGCAGCAGGTGAAAGCCAGCGGAAGTCCGGTTCTGGATGTGGCGCATAACTTTATTACCGCGAGTCAAATTGGCGATCAACAAGGCTGGTTACACCGTAAAGGGGCTACGCCAGATGACAGCGGCCTGGTGGTTATACCGGGTTCACGCGGTGATTACTCATGGCTTGTACAGCCTGTCAGTAGCGAAGAAACATTGCACTCGCTGGCTCATGGGGCAGGGCGCAAATGGGGACGCACCGAGTGTAAAGGGCGGCTGGCAGCGAAATACACGACGACGCAACTCTCACGTACTGAACTTGGTAGCCGGGTAATTTGCCGCGATAAACAACTCATCTTTGAAGAAGCGCCACAAGCCTATAAATCGGCTGAAAGCGTGGTGCAATGTCTGGTGCAGGCCGGTTTAATTATTCCTGTCGCGCGGCTGCGTCCGGTGCTGACGCTCAAAAACAGTGGAGGGAAAAAAGGATGATTTTGCTACAACTCTCCTCAGCTCTGGGGCCGGAAGAATGTTGTCTCGCAGTCAAAAAGGCGCTGGACAGGCTAATTAAAGAAGCATCCCAACAGCGTGTTGCGGTAACGGTGCTGGAAACAGAAACGGGGCGCTATTCAGACACGCTGCGTTCGGCACTGGTTTCTCTGGATGGCGATAACGCACTGGCATTAAGTGAAAGCTGGTGCGGTACTATCCAGTGGATTTGCCCCAGCCCATACCGGCCTCATCACGGGCGTAAAAACTGGTTTCTTGGTATTGGACGTTTTACCGCTGATGAGCAGGAACAATCAGATGCGATCCGTTATGAGACGCTGCGTTCGTCGGGGCCGGGCGGTCAACATGTTAATAAGACCGACTCGGCGGTGCGCGCCACGCATCTGGCTACCGGGATTAGCGTGAAGGTTCAGTCAGAGCGCAGCCAGCATGATAACAAACGGCTGGCGCGATTGCTGATTGCCTGGAAGCTGGAACAACAGCAACAGGAAAATAGCGCAACGCTGAAATCGCAGCGGCGAATGTTCCATCACCAGATTGAACGTGGTAACCCGCGACGGACATTTACAGGGATGGCATTTATCGAAGGGTAATTGAGGAACGTCTCCCGCCGTTTTCTTCGTGAAAGCGGCGGACAAAAACGAAAGGAATCGTCATGTTTATTGGTCATCTTCCTGCTGGATATTTAATAACTTGTACTTTAGTGAAACGCTTGCCGCTGATTGCTCGTCATGCGCGCTGGGCGATGATTATTGGCTTAGTCGGGGCCGTTGCACCCGATTTCGATCTCTTCTGGTGCTATCTGGTGGATAATGGGCAACGACATCATCATCTTTACCCGTCTCATTGGCCATTATTATGGTTTGCTCTGCTGGCGGCGACATTAGTCTGGGCAGGAATAGCGAAGAATAAACTGCCGGCGTGGTTGGGCGTGGTGTTTTGCCTGAATAGTATCGTGCATTTATTACTCGATACGCTGGTCGGTGATATCTGGTGGCTGATGCCTTTCGTTAACCAACCATTTGCACTCTTTCATATTACGGCGATACATCATCCGTGGTGGCTCAATTTTTTATTACACTGGTCGTTTTTACTGGAACTGGCATTAGTGGCTGCCGCCATTGCCATGTGGTGCAGACGTAATGCCAAAATGGTAAAAGCATGAAAAAATTATTCTGACTTTAAGCGGCGTAACATGTTTCCTGGGGAAATTCTCCAGTGGTTAAGTATGTTCTTCTGACTTTTCCCCAGGCTCTGAACATATAAAAATTCTGCTTTTCACCCTTAAGTTCTTTCACGGATTCCAGCGCAAAATTTTCTTTAGTGATCAGAAATTCCCCCCATGAAATATGGTCGCAACTATATAAATATGCGACCTTTTCCTGGGTTTCATAATGTTTTGTTATTTCGATATAGATAGCCATTGACTTCAAACAGAAGTCCACGCCCGCAGGCGTGGACTTCATCGTTATTACTTCGCAGGAATTTCTTTCAGCAGTTCAGTCAGAAGCCGCCAGTAGTGACCAACGCTTTCGATATGAACTTGTTCATCCGGAGAGTGTGGACCGGTGATAGTCGGCCCGATAGAAACCATGTCCATTTCCGGATACGGTTTTTTGAACAGACCACATTCCAGACCCGCGTGGATAATCTGGATGTTCGGCGTCTTGTTGAACAGACGCTGATAGGTTTCACGTACCAGATGCATCACCGGAGAGTTAGCATCCGGCTGCCAGCCAGGATATGCGCCTTTCGCTTCGGTTTTCGCGCCAGCCAGTTTACCCAGCGAATCCAGCATACTGACCACGTAGTCTTTACCGCTGTCGATCAGAGAACGGATCAGGCAGTGAATTTCTACGTTGTTGTCGGTCATGGTCACCACACCTACGTTCAGTGAGGTTTCAACCACGCCTTTTGCCACGTCGGAGTTGCGGATCACACCGTTCGGGGTGGCGTTCAGCAGACGAATAAAGGTATCGCGAGATTTAGCGGTCAACGCAGTTTTGTCGTTCGCTACTGAATCCAGCATTAATGCCAGGTTTTTCTCTTTCTCTGCCAGCTCGTTTTTCAGGATCTCCTGATAGGTATTCACCAGCGATTTCAGTGCGTCGACTTTATCAGCTGCGACAGCAATGGTTGCAAAGGCTTCACGCGGGATGGCGTTACGCAGTGTGCCGCCGTTGAAATCGATAAGGCGCAGATCCAGTTCTTCCGCATGACCTGCCAGGAAGCGCACTAGCAGTTTGTTCGCATTACCCAGGCCAACGTGGATTTCACCGCCGGAGTGACCACCTTTCAGACCTTTTAAGGTTAATTTAAAGGTTTCAAAGCCAGCCGGAACTGTTTCACGGTCTAAATGCAGGTTGGAGGTGAAGTCGATACCACCCGCGCAGCCCATGTAGATTTCACCTTCTTCTTCAGAGTCGGTGTTAATCAGAATATCTGCCTGTAACCAGTTGCTCTGTAAGCCGAACGCACCGTCCATACCAGCTTCTTCGGTCATGGTCAGCAGCACTTCCAGCGGGCCGTGTACCACGTTGTCATCGGCAAGCACCGCCAGCGCAGAGGCCATGCCAATGCCGTTATCTGCACCGAGCGTGGTGCCGCGTGCTTTAACCCATTCGCCATCAATATAAGGCTGGATAGGATCTTTGGTGAAGTCGTGCACGGTGTCGTTGTTTTTCTGCGGCACCATATCGAGGTGAGCTTGTAAGACGACCGGTTTACGATTTTCCATACCTGCGGTGGCAGGTTTACGAATCAGGATATTCCCCACTTGATCGCGTTCGACATGGAAACCTTTTTCTTTTGCCCAACCTACAATGTATTCAGCAAGCTGCTCTTCGTGGTAGGACGGGTGAGGAATAGAACAGATTTTGGCAAAAATATCCCACAGTGGCTGTGGAGATAATTGAGACAGTTCAGACACGTTAAGTCTCCTTGTCGATCACCCGCAAAACAGTATTGCAGGTCACAGGGTTAGCAGAAAATGTTGTCAGCACAAGTCAGGCTTGCGAGATATGTTTGAGAATACCACTTTATCCAGCGACAGGTAGTAGCAGTGCGCAAAAAGACGCGGACTTATGTGAAATACTGGTTTTTAGTGCGTCAGATCTCTATAATCTCGCGCAACCTATTTTCCCCTCGAACACTTTTTAAGCCGTAGATAAACAGGCTGGGACACTTCACATGAGCGAAAAATACATCGTCACCTGGGACATGTTGCAGATCCATGCACGTAAACTCGCAAGCCGACTGATGCCTTCTGAACAATGGAAAGGCATTATTGCCGTTAGCCGTGGCGGTCTGGTACCGGGTGCGTTACTGGCGCGTGAACTGGGTATTCGTCATGTCGATACCGTTTGTATTTCCAGCTACGATCACGATAACCAGCGCGAACTGAAAGTGCTGAAACGTGCAGAAGGCGACGGTGAAGGTTTCATCGTCATTGATGATCTGGTGGATACCGGTGGTACTGCGGTTGCGATTCGTGAAATGTATCCTAAAGCGCACTTTGTCACCATCTTCGCTAAACCGGCTGGTCGTCCACTGGTTGATGATTATGTTATTGATATCCCACAAGATACCTGGATTGAGCAACCGTGGGATATGGGTGTGGTATTCGTTCCGCCTATCTCTGGTCGCTAATCTTTTCAACGCCTGGCTTTTCCGGGCGTTGTTCTTTTTAACTGCAGGCGAGTTACAATAGCTTCCAGTAAGTATTCCTGGAGGTTGCATCCATGACACAGGCAAACCTGAGCGAAACCCTGTTCAAACCCCGCTTTAAACACCCTGAAACCTCGACGCTTGTCCGCCGTTTTAATCACGGTGCACAACCGCCTGTGCAGTCGGCTCTTGATGGCAAAACTATTCCCCACTGGTATCGCATGATTAACCGCCTGATGTGGATCTGGCGCGGCGTTGATCCGCGTGAAATCCTCGACGTCCAGGCGCGTATTGTGATGAGCGATGCCGAACGCACCGACAATGATTTGTACGATACGGTGATTGGTTATCGTGGCGGTAACTGGATTTATGAGTGGGCCACCCAGGCGATGTTGTGGCAACAGAAAGCGTGCGCGGAAGAAAATCCACAAGTCAGCGGTCGTTACTGGCTGCACGCAGCGACGTTGTACAATATTGCTGCCTATCCACACCTGAAGGGTGATGATCTGGCAGAACAGGCGCAGACGTTATCAAACCGCGCTTATGAAGAAGCGGCGCAACGTCTGCCAGGAACGATGCGGCAAATGGAATTCACTGTGCCGGGGGGCGCGCCCATCACCGGGTTTCTCCATATGCCAAAAGGCGATGGTCCATTCCCGACAGTATTAATGTGTGGTGGTCTGGATGCGATGCAAACGGACTATTACTCCCTTTATGAGCGTTATTTTGCGCCGCGCGGCATTGCGATGTTGACTATCGATATGCCTTCGGTTGGTTTTTCTTCAAAATGGAAACTCACCCAGGATTCCAGCCTTCTGCATCAGCATGTGTTAAAGGCGCTGCCTAACGTGCCGTGGGTGGATCACACACGCGTTGCGGCCTTTGGTTTCCGTTTTGGTGCTAACGTCGCTGTACGTCTGGCTTACCTTGAATCGCCGCGTCTGAAAGCTGTGGCCTGTTTAGGTCCAGTGGTTCACACCTTGCTGAGTGATTTTAATTGCCAGCAACAGGTGCCGGAAATGTATCTTGACGTTCTGGCGAGTCGTTTAGGGATGCACGATGCTTCCGATGAAGCGTTACGTGTAGAGCTGAATCGCTATTCATTGAAAGTGCAAGGGTTGCTGGGACGTCGCTGCCCAACGCCAATGTTATCAGGCTTCTGGAAGAACGATCCGTTCAGCCCGGAAGAGGATTCACGATTAATCACTTCGTCATCTGCTGACGGTAAATTGTTAGAAATTCCATTTAATCCTGTGTATCGGAATTTTGACAAAGCACTCCAGGAAATTACCAACTGGCTCGAAAAGCGATTGTGTTAAAAATTTGCTAAATTTTTTCAATTTGGTAAAACAGTTGCTTCACAACAGGAGATCGCAATGACGTTACCGAGTGGACACCCGAAAAGCAGATTGATCAAAAAATTTACCGCACTAGGCCCGTATATTCGTGAAGGTAAGTGCGAAGATAATCGATTCTTTTTCGATTGTCTGGCTGTATGCGTCAATGTGAAGCCGGCGCCGGAAGTGCGTGAGTTCTGGGGCTGGTGGATGGAACTGGAAGCGCAGGAATCCCGTTTTACCTACAGTTACCAGTTTGGTCTGTTCGATAAAGCAGGCGACTGGACGCATGTTCAGGTAAAAGATGCGGAAGTGGTTGAGCGGCTGGAGCACACTCTGCGCGAGTTTCATGAAAAGCTGCGTGAACTGCTGGCGACGCTGAATCTGAAGCTGGAACCGGCGGATGATTTTCGTGATGAGCCGGTGAAGTTAACGGCGTGAGTGAAAAGTGCCGGATGCGATGTTTGAGCATCTCTTCCGGCCTGAAATAGTGGTTTTCGTAGGCCGGATAAGGCGTTCACGCCGCATCCGGCAATATTATTAAAACTGATATGTCATTCCTATCGCGACAATATCATCATTATTAATATTCAACTTATTATCGCTATCCAGCTGGTTGATTTTATAATCAACAAACGCTGACATGTTTTTGTTGAAATAATACGTGGCACCGACATCAATATAATTGACCAGATCCTCATCACCGATACCTTCAATATCTTTTCCTTTCGATAGCACATAACCTAAAGATGGACGCAGACCAAAGTCGAATTGGTATTGAGCGACAGCTTCAAAATTCTGTGTCTTATTAGCAAAGCCGCCAGAAATTGGCGTCATTTTACGCGTTTCAGAATAGAAGGTTGCCAGGTAAATATTATTGGCATCGTATTTAAGACCCGTAGCCCACGCTTCGGCACGTTTGCCCGTACCACGGCTTTGCAGGTTCTGCTCGTTGGTGCGATCAGAGTTGGTATAGGCTCCACTGATAGCGAAATCGCTGCCGCCAAAGTCATACGTCAGTGAAGTACCAAACCCATCGCCGTTCTGCTTTTTAACATCGCGGTTTTCGTTTTTCCCTTGATATTGCAGGGTTAAGTTCAGGCCATCAATAACGCCGAAGAAGTCGGTGTTCCGATACGTCGCCAGCCCGCTGGCGCGTTTGGTCATAAAGTTGTCGGTCTGCGCCGAGGAGTCGCCACCAAATTCCGGGAACATATCGGTCCAGGCTTCGACGTCATACAGCGCGCCCAGGTTACGTCCATAATCGAAAGAACCTAAATCCTTATATTTCAACCCGGCAAAAGCGAGACGCGTTTTTTGCTGTGCGGTATCACTCTCCGCTTTATTTCCGGCAAACTCCGCTTCCCACCGACCATAACCGGTCAGTTGATCATTAATTTGTGTTTCACCTTTAAAACCAAAACGGATATAACTCTGGTCGCCATCTTTACTGTCATTATCACTCATATAATGCATGGCTTTAACTTTGCCATAGACATCCAGTTTATTACCGTCTTTGTTATATATTTCTGCGGCCTGTACGGATGCAGATGCCACAATACCCATCACCACTAATGCCATAGTGCTCTTTTTCATTTTCATTCCTGATTTTAATTAACGCGCGAATATTCAGCGGGAGAGACCCGTTCAAAACAGGAAAGTTTTTAACCTGAGATTGTTAAAGATATATTACAGATTAATAATATTCTTAAAATGTGGTAATTTATTAAATCTGTAATAAAAACGTAAACAACTGCCGCTACGCTTGCTGATCCCGCGCAACAAAACGCTATGCTTTGCTAGCAGATGGTTGGCAACCGGCGACAGTCCTGCTAAAACGTTCGTTTGATATCATTTTTCCTAAAATTGAATGGCAGAGAATCATGAGTGACAGCCAGACGCTGGTGGTAAAACTCGGCACCAGTGTGCTAACAGGCGGATCGCGCCGTCTGAACCGTGCCCATATCGTAGAACTTGTTCGCCAGTGCGCGCAGTTACATGCCGCCGGGCATCGGATAGTCATTGTGACGTCGGGCGCGATTGCCGCCGGACGTGAGCACCTGGGTTACCCGGAACTGCCGGCGACTATCGCCTCGAAGCAACTATTGGCGGCGGTAGGGCAGAGTCGACTGATTCAACTGTGGGAACAACTCTTTGCAATTTACGGCATTCACGTCGGGCAGATGCTGCTGACCCGTGCCGATATGGAAGACCGTGAACGCTTCCTGAACGCCCGCGATACGCTGCGTGCGCTGCTCGATAACAACATTGTTCCGGTAATTAATGAGAATGATGCTGTTGCTACGGCGGAGATTAAAGTCGGCGATAACGACAACCTTTCTGCGCTGGCGGCGATTCTGGCGGGTGCCGATAAACTGTTGCTGCTGACCGATCAAAAAGGTTTGTATACCGCTGACCCGCGCAACAATCCGCAGGCAGAACTGATTAAAGATGTTTACGGCATTGATGACGCACTGCGGGCGATTGCCGGTGACAGCGTTTCAGGTCTCGGAACCGGCGGTATGGGCACCAAATTGCAGGCTGCTGACGTGGCTTGCCGTGCGGGGATCGATACTATTATTGCCGCAGGTAACAAGCCGGGCGTCATTGGTGATGCGATGGAAGGGATTTCTGTCGGTACGCTGTTCCATGCCCAGGCAACGCCTTTAGAAAACCGTAAACGCTGGATTTTTGGCGCGCCACCAGCAGGGGAAATTACCGTTGATGAAGGGGCGACCGCCGCCATTCTTGAACGCGGCAGCTCCCTGTTGCCGAAAGGTATTAAAAGCGTGAGCGGCAACTTCTCGCGTGGTGAAGTGATCCGCATTTGCAACCTCGAAGGTCGCGATATTGCTCATGGCGTCAGCCGTTACAACAGCGATGCATTGCGTCGCATTGCCGGACACCACTCGCAAGAAATTGATGCAATACTGGGATATGAATATGGCCCGGTTGCCGTTCACCGTGATGACATGATTACCCGTTAAGGAGCAGGCCGATGCTGGAACAAATGGGCATTGCCGCGAAGCAAGCCTCGTATAAATTAGCGCAACTCTCCAGCCGCGAAAAAAATCGTGTGCTGGAAAAGATCGCCGATGAACTGGAAGCACAAAGCGAAAGCATCCTCAACGCTAACGCCCAGGATGTTGCTGACGCGCGTGCCAATGGCCTTAGCGAAGCGATGCTTGACCGTCTGGCACTGACGCCCGCGCGACTGAAAGGCATTGCCGATGATGTGCGTCAGGTGTGTAATCTCGCCGATCCGGTGGGGCAGGTGATTGATGGTGGTGTGCTGGATAGCGGTTTGCGTCTGGAGCGTCGTCGCGTGCCGTTGGGGGTGATTGGCGTAATTTATGAAGCGCGCCCGAACGTGACGGTTGATGTCGCTTCCCTGTGCCTGAAAACCGGTAACGCGGTGATCCTGCGCGGTGGTAAAGAAACCTGTCGCACCAACGCTGCAACGGTGGCGGTGATTCAGGACGCCCTGCAATCCTGCGGTTTACCGGCAGGTGCTGTACAGGCGATTGATAATCCGGATCGCGCGTTGGTCAGTGAAATGCTACGCATGGATAAATACATCGACATGCTGATCCCTCGCGGCGGGGCTGGTTTGCATAAACTGTGCCGCGAACAGTCGACAATTCCGGTGATCACGGGCGGTATTGGCGTCTGCCATATTTACGTTGATGAAAGTGCAGAGATCGCTGAAGCCCTGAAAGTAATCGTCAACGCGAAAACCCAGCGCCCGAGTACGTGTAATACGGTAGAAACGTTGCTGGTGAATAAAAACATCGCTGATAGCTTCCTGCCTGCATTAAGCAAGCAAATGGCGGAAAGTGGCGTGACATTACACGCTGATGCAGTTGCATTAGCGCAGTTGCAAGCAGGCCCCGCGAAGGCGGTGGCTGTTAAAGCGGAAGAGTACGACGATGAGTTTCTGTCATTAGATTTGAACGTCAAAATCGTCAGCGATCTGGACGATGCCATCGCGCATATTCGTGAACACGGCACGCAACACTCTGATGCGATCCTGACCCGCGATATGCGCAACGCCCAGCGTTTTGTTAACGAAGTGGATTCCTCCGCTGTTTACGTTAACGCCTCTACGCGTTTTACCGACGGCGGCCAGTTTGGTCTGGGGGCGGAAGTCGCGGTAAGCACACAAAAACTCCACGCGCGCGGCCCAATGGGGCTGGAAGCACTGACCACTTACAAGTGGATCGGCATTGGTGATTACACCGTTCGTGCGTAAATAAAACCGGGTGATGCAAAAGTAGCCGTTTGATTCACAAGGCCATTGACGCATCGCCCGGTTAGTTTTAACCTTGTCCACCGTGATTCACGTTCGTGAACATGTCCTTTCAGGGCCGATATAGCTCAGTTGGTAGAGCAGCGCATTCGTAATGCGAAGGTCGTAGGTTCGACTCCTATTATCGGCACCATTAAAATCAATAAGTTACACATCATTAGTACCTTCCTTATTTTTTGACTGGGACAAATTTGGGACCGATGGGTTCAGGATCGAGTCTATTTGCCGTGCGTGTTCGGTAAGGTGATTAGGTGCAAGGTGAGCATATCGACGAACCATTTCGATAGACTCCCAGCCTCCCATTTCCTGTAACACTGACAAAGGGACTCCGGCTTGAACCAGCCAACTTGCCCAGGTGTGTCTCAAGTCGTGAAATCTGAAATCATCAATACCAGCCCGTCTCAGCGCCGCTTTCCAGGCTGTGTTTGCGTCATACCGCATCTTCCTTACTGTTGGCGCTTTCGTTCCGTCTGGTTTGGTACAGCTTTCCTTGTACACAAATACCCAACGGTGATGATTCCCGATTTGTTTTTTCAATACGCGACATGCAGTATCATTCAGCGCAACGCCAATTGCGCGGTTTGATTTACTCTCTTCCGGGTTTATCCATGCCACCCGGCGCTGCATATCTATTTGTTGCCATTCAAGGTTGATGATGTTCGAGCGTCTTAAGCCTGTTGCCAGTGCAAATTCAACAACAGACTTTAATGGCTCCGGACATTCATCAATCAGCCTTTGTGCTTCATGGGGCTCCAGCCAGCGGATCCGTTTATTCTTTGGTTGAGGCACTTTAATAATTGGTGCCTTATCCAGCATTTTCCATTCACGCTCTGCGGCTCTTAGTAGGGCCTTTATAAATGAAAGATGCGTAGCCTTCGTTGCAACGGACGCTGGTTTTGGCGTGTATTCTGGAACAGGTTTCCCTTTTTTTCTGCATGCTTCTGCCCTGAGTTTCCAGTTTTCCTCATGACGCCGGTTCGTCATTTTCTGCATTGCTGAATAAATTTTTGATTCAGTAATGTCTCTTAGTTGCATTCCTGCGAAATGTTGAAGCCAGAATCCGATCCGGCTTTTGTCATCGTCCAGTGATTTTTTATGTGCTTTCTCTTCAAGCCACCTGACACAAGCTTCCTCGAACGTTATATCAGGTATTTCACCAAGTTTGCTGACCCGCCATGCTTCAGCCTTTAGCTTGTCATGGAGTTCTGTCGCCTGCCTTTTGTCCTTTGTTCCAAGAGACTGTTTAAATCTTTTACCGTTCGGCAATGTGAAACTGGCGTACCATATTTCACCTCTGCGGAAGAGTGACATTTTCTTTCCTCTGTTATGCCATCACCCGCGCTCACCAGGACAGTATGCAGCGGAGACTGAAGAGCCGCAATGCAGGCTTGTCGTGTTGTGAGGTAAGGAGATTTATTCTTAGTGGGATCTTTGCGTGTTGCCTGAAGACGCCCTGTGCGTATCCAGTTAATGGCAGTCGGTCTGGATATCTTGAGAAAATGACAGGCCTCATCGAGTGTGAGGCTGTATGGCTCCATTATTTCACCTCTTGTTGTGACATTGTTGAAAAATGGATACCAGCTCGTTGCTGCCAGACGATCCAACCGAGAGTCATATCCCATGCCATGTATTCGTTATCGCCGTTTTTTGCTCTCCGACGATCTACTAAGTCACCGAAACGCTTTTCCATGAATAATTCATAAGCTTCGCGTTCATCTGGTTCTACTTCCAGAGATAGGAGTGCGATTTCATAAGCACGGCGCTCAATATCGTCTCGCACGTCAAGGCTGCTGATACGCTCTTTAATTTCTTTAATCAGTTCTTTGTCGGTAAAAGTGGTCATTATGCTCCAGCCTCCGGTGCTTTTGGCATTACTGCCCAGTGAGTGATATTGACGTTTTCAAGGTCCCCGACCTGAAATGTCCACTGCCATTCTCCTGTTTCTTTTTGTCCCCAGGTGTACCAGAGAGAACGCCAGCCAATTAGCCAGCCTTCTCCGTTAGCATCGAATAACAAAACACTTTCATTTGCTGGTGGCAGTTCAGTTGACACTGGTATTGCTTTGTTTTCCTGTGCTGCACATTTAGCTTCAAGCGCATCGAATTTGCGCACCAGGTATTCAGCATCTGTTTCATTCACTTTCAGATCTCGCGGTACATATCTCCCACGAAGAAACCCTTCCATTTCGAAAACATTCATGCGCATTTGCGTAACTCCGATAACTCGTTAAAACGTTCCATAAACATCCCGTAGGCATGGCCCGGTGCCAGTGGAATCACGTTGAACATCTCTGTTGCCGGGATGCCTTCCAGTACAGGCCAGAAAGAGCCATCATCAAGCCCGAGATCGCGGCGTTCGGTTGCCAGCATGATGAGATCGGCATATTTCACAGGCGTGCTCATAACCGGGGGTAACCCGTATTTCTCACGGATTACGGCGTCTATTTTTTCTTCCATCCGTTTATAGTCAGGAAGAAGGCGTTTCAGTGGCGCGGGGATGTCCTGACAATAAGCTTCTGTTGCATCATGCATTAACGCTTCAAAAGCAAATTCCTGCGGTACCAGCTGGCTGCAAAGCACCGCATGTTGGGCGACGCTGTAGAAGTGTGAAAGATGTCCTGCAAAGCGACAGATATTTGAAAGGGAAACCGCGATATCGTTAATATCGATGTTGTCTTTATTTATCCTGTCATAATAAAAATGCTTCCCGGAAAAAGTTTTAATAAATGACATTTTGTTCTCCACGTTATATGCGCTGCACCGCGCTGAAATTTGGTTAAAGAAAAACCTCGCCATCAGGCGAATATTGAGTCAATTACGTTTCCATAAATGCCCCCGCAGGGGCATTTGCAGTAATGAAATCAGGCGGTGAAAGTACCAATAAAGGTTTCTACTTTGCTGTCTTTGAACTTCTCAACAAGCAGATCACGAAATTCGTTAGCCATTTCCTCCTGCACTGCTTCCAGCTGAATAATGCGTAGTATCAGTACAGGACGATCGCCAGTGATAATGCTGAGGCGTAATTTAAACGGACGTTCTTTCAGACCTTCAAACGGAACGCATTTAAATTCAAATGCCACTGGCATAATGTCTTTGGTCTTCGCTTCGACAGACTCCATCAGGGAGCGTTTGCCGCTGAAGTCATTATCTTCAAAATCAGCGGTCTGGTTCGCTTCAATTGTGATTTTACGGATCGCCGCAGCCGCTTTGGTTGCCTGAATGGCGTCACCATTAGCATCAAAGCCCACAAGGTAGTCGGCCCAGTCTTCAATCCATTCTGCCAGTGACTTCTGGGAGTTACGCTCGCCGTTAACAGACAACAGGGCAGAGAACGGTGCTGTCTTTTTCAGTTTGAGAGTGGCGGTGTTATCTGCGTGACCTGGTTCATCAATAGTACCCAGGTTAAGCACACTGACGGCTCGCATATTATCGGCATCGATAAAGCAGCGGGTGCCTTCATCTGCAAGATCTTTAGAATAACGGGTAAAGTCATCGATGCTGGCAGTGGAAAGCGCACCACGGAAACGGAAGCGATTTAAATTAAATTTTTCCAGATCATGAATGCGGAAATTCTCAGGCAATGCCACAGCATCGGCACCAATCTTACTGATAATTTCATTAACACCCTGAGCAGAAATAAGGGCATGGATTTGATTAATTGCGGTTGCGTCTAAGTTCTGAGACATAATAAGTCCTCACTATATAAAGATATTCAGTGATGAGATAAATAATCAGTTTATTAAGAACGATATTAACGACCTGCTGCGCGGAGTTTTCCGTCAGGCTCACCGGCAAGAGTCAGTAATTGTCCCTGGTCTTCCTGCAGAATAGTCAGGCGACCACCGCGATTGACATACATCGGCGTTTCGGTGGTGTCTTCTTCGGAAATTTTCCCGCGGTTAGTCGGGCGAACATATGAGAGTTTGTGTTTGATTTTCACTCGGTTCTCATCAAACGGTTCGATTTCTAGGTTGAGCGAGACCTTACCTTTGGTTTTCGTGTTCATCACACCGGAAGCGACTTCACTGAGAACTGCGCCGATTTTGGTTTCAAATACGCCGCCGTCCAGCTCCCCGATAAATGCCTGCACATCAGTACTGCGTTCGCTAGCCATTTTGCTGCTCCTCATCATATCGACCCTGCAAGGTCGGTTAGTTTCTCCACAAAACAGAGAAGAACACCTGCGGTGGCAGCCGCCCGGATGGATTGGGTTATGAGCCCGTCGTCCGGTGATGCTCTTCTCTGTTTTGTAAAAAGAGCGGTACCAGCCGGAAGCAAGGGTACAAACTGGTACCGCCAGGACTACACACAGCATAAAGTTGTGGTGCCGGGTGCCTCCCGGTGCCTGGCGAAGGTTGCACACCAGGCGGGTGGGTATCCACAGAAGGTCGACTGTCAGCCTCAACCTTAACCCGCGTGCGCTGAGCCGCATTCACCACAACGCTAAGAATTCTCTCTGGTTGAAAATACTTAGCTGTTATGTGCCTGCTTTTAGCCACATCAGGCGAGGTGGACCTGGTTATTCCCCAACAACAAGGATTCGGTTAATCTGGTTATCCCCAACAACAAAAGGATTTTTTTTATGAAGTGCAATGGCTATGAAGAGCGGCACATGCCTCCTTACAAGAGGCCAGAACCACCGCCAAAACCTGATGATTCAGACTGAGGTGAAACATGTCCCGGCGTGACTTGATATTTGATCTTCATTATTCGCATTACCTCGAAAAGATGTTTGCAACATTGACTGGTCGCATCGACCGGTTGATGACTTTCCTAATTATTTTGTCGGGATGTGGTGTTTTTGTTTCTATCACTGGCTACGTTTGGTTTGGCGCATTTATCGCAGCCTTATCGGTTAGCCAAGTTGTTTATCAATTCTCCCGCTCTTCAGGTATTGCAACTGAACAAGCTCGCTTATATCTGGAACTAATCACCGATGAACCTTCTCTTACGGAAGAGGAATTACTCGCGCGTTTTAAACATTTGCAAAACGCCGATTCAAAACCTTGGGGTTGCCTGGAATTACCAGCTCAGAAAAGAGCAACGATTGTACTGGGCCTTACTGATACAACCAGGGAACTCTGCAAGCAAGAGGTGTTCGCCGCATGGTTGGCTGGAGATCTACCGAGGAAAAATCCCCATGGTTGAAAGAGCTGGTGGTCATAAACCGGCTAACCCAAGACCTCCACAACCAGTTGGGCCAAAGCCTAAAGCTTGATTGTTGATGGATACCCAGATTGTTAAAGAGCGAAGCGTCCTGTAGGGCGCTTTTTTGTTGCTAACGAATCATCCTGGACTTCATATGCCCCAGGCGGCTACTTAGTGGGCGTCCTGCCTGTTCATTTTTGACATTTACTGACCGCTTACGACACAGGCACCATGTTGCAACCAGATTTTGTTGTAATCCTGTAGTTGGTCTGGAACAAAAGATAAAATTAAATTGCGAGGCATGCAAGTAATATTTGCGGGATTTGCAAAATGATGGAGGGATAAAAAGCCACCTTTCGGTGGCTGATGGATGGGATATTGAGGTTAATTATGTCTCTTAAGGGTTTGCGACTGACTGATTAAGACCTTTCCAAAGACCATGAATCGGTGTTCGTTTTCGCTAGTAATTCCCCATTCACGGTAAATCTGGTTATCAGAAATCACCAGCAGTTTGTCAGGAATCATTTGAAGTCTTTTAACGTATATTTTGTCATCAAAACCAAAGACATATATACCATCACCATCAAACTGATTGATGCTGACATCAACGAAGATGAGATCTCCTGGCTCAATGGTTGGACACATACTGTCCCCACGAACGTTGATAACTTTGATGTGATTGGCTGGTCGTCCGCCGAACATTGATACAGCATTATCAGTTCTGTATTCGATGGCATGAATCACATCAATGACATCACCGCCCTGGATAAGGCCATTTCCCGCACTGGCACTGATATCCAGCATTTCAATACGGAACACATCCTTCACCTGCGCAACATCCTCATTATTACTGTTTTTATATACAGTATTGCTTTTGAGGGCAGAGGTAAAGAGATCAGCAATATCAACACCTAAGCTCTTGGCAATATTACTCAGTGTTTGTTCGGTAAATTGTTTCTGCTTACCCGTTTCTAAGCGCGAGATGTTCGCCGCATCTACTCCTATTGCTTCAGCGAGATCGGCGATTTTCATGTTCTTCGCTTGGCGAAGTTGTCTGACTCGGTTTCCTATGTTCATGCGTTTATTACATTTCTTTATTGCGTGATAAGCAAATCAACTTGCGCAAAATACTTGCGTGAAATAACATGCATAACGCGCAATATTTGGAGGGTATATGCAATCACCATTACGAAATGTGCGTAAGGCGCATGGTTTCACTTTGCAGCATGTTGCTGCGGGTGTTCAAGTCAATCCAGCGACGTTGAGTCGTATTGAGAGGCTGGAGCAGATTCCATCTATCGAGCTTGCAGAACGTTTAGCCAATTTTTTTAAGGGTGAAATCAGCGAAATGCAGATTCTTTATCCGGCACGTTTTCAATCTAGCCAAAACCAGAATGGGTTTAAACCACAGGAACAGGAGGTGAACCGTGGGTAAGCATCACTGGAAAGTAGAAAAACAGCCTGAGTGGTACGTGAAAGCAGTCAGAAAAACTATCGCAGCGTTGCCGGGGGGTTACGCTGAAGCAGCTGACTGGCTGGATGTAACAGAGAACGCATTATTTAACCGCCTTCGTGCCGATGGCGATCAAATTTTCCCGCTGGGATGGGCAATGATTTTACAACGTGCTGGTGGCACTCACTTCATTGCTGACGCTGTGGCGCAGTCTGCAAATGGCGTCTTTGTGTCTCTTCCTGACGTCGAGGATGTGGATAACGCCGATATTAACCAGCGCCTGCTGGAAGTCATTGAACAGATTGGCAGTTATTCCAAACAGATTCGTTCGGCAATCGAAGACGGTGTGGTGGAACCGCATGAGAAGACAGCAATTAACGACGAGCTGTATCTCTCAATTTCGAAGCTGCAGGAGCATGCAGCACTTGTCTACAAAATTTTTTGCATTTCAGAAAGTAATGACGCCCGCGAGTGTGCAGCTCCGGGCGTCGTGGCGTCGATTGCTTCTGGTTGTGGAGAAACTAACGCATGAACAGTTTAACAACACACTACCGTCGCTCGCAACTGATTGCACTTCCTGTACCAGGTGGAAAAGCGAAGGTGGAGTATTGCTATGCAGTAAATGTACCAGGTGACAGGGAAATTGTAACCCACAGCTTTGCAGAGTGGGCTGTGGGTGATTTCAACCGGCAGAAGGAGGCAGTCCTTTGCGACAAGTTAACCGCTGGTTCAAAGATCACTACGGAGTGCCCGTCAGAGTCATTCGTTGGGAGCCGGAAACACAACGGGTTATCTACCTCCGCGGAGGTTATGAGCATGAATGCTTCAGTCCGCTCGAACAGTTTCGTCGTAAATTCAGGGAAATAGAGGCCGGTCATGAGCACTAAATTAACCGGCTATGTATGGGATGGTTGCGCTGCATCAGGCATGAAGTTATCCAGCGTGGCAATTATGGCCCGCCTGGCTGATTTCAGTAATGACGAAGGTGTGTGCTGGCCATCAATTGAAACCATTGCCCGTCAGATTGGCGCGGGGATGAGTACCGTCAGAACGGCTATCGCACGGCTGGAAGCAGAAGGCTGGTTAACGCGTAAGGCGCGTCGCCAGGGTAACCGCAATGCGTCGAATGTTTATCAGCTTAACGTTGCGAAGCTTCAGGCAGCGGCATTTTCTCAACTGTCAGATTCTGACCCGTCAAAATCTGACGCATCAAAATCTGACCCGTCAAAATTTGATGCGTCGAAATCTGGCAAAAAAGCGGGTTTTCACCCGTCAGAATCTGGCGGGGATCCGTCAGTAAAATCAAAACATGATCCGTCAGATAAAAAACCTTCTCGTCCGGACGCTTCGCAACCGGACACGCAGACGGCTGAACAGGATTTTTTAACTCGCCATCCTGATGCGGTTGTATTCAGCCCTAAAAAGCGCCAGTGGGGGACGCAGGATGATTTGACCTGTGCACAGTGGCTCTGGAAAAAAATCATTGCCCTGTACGAGCAGGCCGCCGAATGTGACGGCGAGGTGGTTCGTCCCAAAGAACCGAACTGGACAGCCTGGGCAAACGAAATTCGCCTGATGTGTGTGCAGGATGGTCGTACTCACAAACAAATCTGCGAGATGTACAGCCGCGTCAGCCGCGATCCGTTCTGGTGCCGTAACGTGCTCAGCCCGTCAAAGTTGCGGGAAAAATGGGATGAGCTTTCCCTGCGCTTATCGCCGTCCGTCAGCACGTACACCGAAAAACGCGAAGACCCGTACTTCAAAGCCAGTTACGACAACGTGGACTATAGCCAGATCCCGGCAGGATTCAGGGGATGATCATGAGTCTGTTAAATGACGTTCAGAAATTCATTGAAGCCCATCCGGGGTGTACTTCTGGAGACATTGCGGATGCTTTTGCAGGTTACTCACGGCAGCGCGTTCTGCAGTCTGCAAGCAAGTTACGTCAGAGTGGGCGTGTGGCTCACCGTTGTGAAGGAGATACACGCAGACATCTCCCGCGCCTGACTGAGAGAGCGCAGGAACCGGAACCACAACCGGTTCGAGAAACCAGACCTGTGCGCAATTTCTATGTCGGCACTAACGATCCACGGGTGATTTTGTGCCTGACCCGCCAGGCTGAAGAACTGGAGTCCAGGGGCTTATACCGTCGTGCTGCAACCGTGTGGATGGCGGCATTCCGTGAAAGCCACTCCCAGCCAGAACGAAACAATTTTCTGGCGCGTCGTGAGCTGTGTTTACGGAAAAGCAGCAAGCGCGCTGTATCGAGTGATGAGTGGTATCTGTCAGGGAATTACGTGGGGGCGTAATGACGACGTTAACTCAATGCCAGCAGCAGGTGCTGGATATGCTGATTTCTTATCAGAAAGAGCGTGGCTTTCCGCCAACCAATCAGGAGGTGGCAACCATGCTGGGATACCGTTCAGTGAATGCAGCGGTAGAGCATCTTCGCGCACTGGAGAAAAAAGGCGTCATCACGATAAAGCGTGGCGTGGCCCGGGGGATAACGCTTCATACCGCGGTGAAGGACGACGACAGCGAGGCGGTCGGGATTATCCGCGCACTGCTTGCCGGTGAGGAAAACGCAAGGCTGCGTGCAACCCACTGGTTACATGAGAGGGGCCTGAAAGTATGAAGCTGATCCTGCCTTTTCCGCCCAGCGTGAACACGTACTGGCGACACCCCAACAAAGGGGCGTTTGCTGGTAAGAGCCTGATAAACGCGGTGGGGCGAAAATTCCAGAGCGCAGCGTGCGCAGCAATAGTTGAGCAGTTACGTCGTCTGCCGAAACCAACGTCGGCACCTGCTTCAGTGGAGATCGTGTTGTTTCCTCCGGATAACCGGATCCGCGATCTGGACAACTATAACAAGGCGCTGTTTGACGCCCTGACCCACGCGGGTGTGTGGGAAGACGACAGTCAGGTGAAAAGAATGCTGGTGGAGTGGGGACCGGTTATCCCGGAAGGGAAGGTCGAGATCACTATCAGTAAGTACGAGAAAACGGCGGGTGCAGCCGCCTGATCAAGAGGAGAAACGAAGTATGAATAATCTGATGGTCATTGATGGTATTGAAGTTCGTCGTGATGCTTATGGTCGTTACAGCCTGAACGATCTGCACAGGGCTGCCGGTTCTCTGGATAAGCATAAGCCTGCATTCTGGCTCCGCAATGAGCAAACTGAACGTTTAATAAGCGAGTTGCAGATTTGCAACTCGGTCAATATAGAGCCAGTTAACGTTATTCGTGGCGGAAATAACCAGGGGACGTATGTCTGCAAAGAACTGGTGTATGCCTATGCAATGTGGATCAGCCCGTCATTCCATCTGAAGGTGATCCGTACTTTCGACATGGTAACCAGCACACCGGAAAAATTATCCGGACAGGCTGCTGACAAGATGCAGGCTGGCGTGATTCTGCTGGACTTTATGCGCAGGGAGTTAAACCTGTCTAACTCTTCAGTGCTTGGTGCCTGTCAGAAACTCCAGGAGGCTGTTGGCTTACCGAATCTGGCACCGCGCTATGCCATTGATGCTCCAGCTGATGCACACGATGGCTCAAGTCGCCCGACACTGTCACTGAGTGCACTGCTGAAACAGTATGGTATCCGCCTGACGGCTAATCAGGCATATCACCAGATGGTGAAGCTGGGGATCGTCGAGCAGCGCGAACGATACAGCCGTACCGCGATTAACAACATCAAAAAATTCTGGTCGCTGACAGCGAAAGGCTGCATGTTCGGCAAGAACATCACCAGTCCCGCAAATCCGCGCGAGACGCAGCCGCATTTCTTCGAATCCCGATTCCCTGAGCTGTTAAAGCTGCTCGATACCGTTCATTGAGGTGACCGTGAGAGCACTACTGACCCCTGAAATTGCCCCGCGTATGGGGATCGTATTGTTCAGGCCAGGTTCAGAGCTGATGCCCCTGTTTATGCAGGGGCGTGTCCTGCTGGAGCCTGAGCCGGAGCGTTATTCATCTTTCGCCAGTGGTGCCGTTCCGGCGGCATCACAACCGCTGGCGGATGATCCTGCCGTTCGGGCCGTGTTCCGCGATGAGGCAGTGATCCGTCGTGCTGGTGGCGTGGAATGTCTTGAAAGCTGGTTACTTCGTGAAAAAGGCTGCCAGTGGCCTCATTCCGACTGGCACAGCGAGAACATGACCACAATGCGACACGCTCCGGGTGCAATCCGTCTGTGCTGGCACTGCGATAACCAGCTGCGCGATCAGTTCACGGAACGGCTGGAATCAATGGCAACGGATAACTGTGCCCGCTGGGTGTTGTCTGTTGTGCGTCGGGATCTCGGTTTTGATGATAGTCACGTTGTGACAATGCCGGAACTATGCTGGTGGCTGGTTCGTAATGACCTGGCGGATGCCTTACCGGAAAGTGCAGCCCGTAAGGCACTGAGATTACCGAAGCCTGTTGTGCCGTCTGTCACCCGGGAAAGTGACCTTGTTCCTTCGGTTCCTGCCACCAGCATCATCCAGGATAAGGCGAAAAAGGTGCTGGCGCTGAAAGTGGAGCCGGAGTCGCCGGAGTCTTTTATGTTACGCCCCAAACGTCGCCGCTGGGTTAATGAAAAGTACACGCGCTGGGTTAAGACACAGCCGTGTGCATGTTGTGGAAAGCCTGCTGATGATCCCCACCACCTGATAGGTCACGGTCAGGGTGGAATGGGAACAAAAGCGCATGACCTTTTTGTGTTGCCTTTGTGCAGAAAGCATCACGACGAGCTGCATGCGGATACCGTGGCATTTGAAGAGAAGTATGGCTCCCAGCTGGAGCTGATATTTCGTTTTATCGATCGTGCGCTGGCAATTGGCGTGCTGGCCTGATTTTGTGGAGAAAGTTGATGCGTGATATGTATGAAGTTTTAGACCGCTGGGGAGCGTGGGCTGCAGCAGATAACAGTGGTGTGGACTGGCAGCCGATAGCAGCAGGCTTTAAGGGGCTTTTACCTCATGGTAAAAAAATACGCCTTCAGTGTGATGATGATGAAGGCATCATGATAGACGGCTGTGTTGCCCGCTTGTGTAAGTATAAACCAGACGAATATGAGCTGATCATTGCTCACTTCGTTATAGGTATTTCACTGCGTTCTATTGCGAAGAGACGCAGATGCTCAGATGGAACAATCCGGAAGCAATTGCAGACTGCGTTAGGTTTCATTAATGGGGTTATGTACATGCTCAAGTAATATTTGGCATTAATTTAAATAAAATACCGATGATGCCTATGAATGTAGGCATCCATGCTAGTGATAATAAACTGTCAAGCACCTTATGACAAAAATCCTCATTGTCATTTAATTTTTTAATAGCCTCTTCTAAGCTCTCTTTAAGATCGCTGGTGTCATCCTTTATTCTATATCTTAATTGTCCAAAAAGTATTTCTTTAGAGTGTGAAATACGAGCGAGTTGTTTTTTTTGTGACACAATCATTGCAGATGTTATTATTGCTGTGATAATCAATCCAATTAAAGCAATAATCCAATCAGTTTTTGTTGTTAATTTGAAAATAGCAATTGAACCAGCTAGTGAAATAGGTATTGCAAGAGCTTTGTTAGAAATTTCTGAAATTATTTTTGACAGTTTTTCTGAGTAATCGAGTTCAGCATCAACAACTTCTTTCCTTGCTTTATGAAAAGAAAATGCCGACATATAAGCAGCTAAGTTGTTCGTATAAAGTTCGCATATGAAATCCCACTTGTTAATTAACTCGACAAAGGAATTTCCATTTTTATTAACATACTCAATAACTGTGTTTCTGAAAGTGTTAATCTTTTCAATGTGATGGGCATCAGTAGTAGCTTCACTACTTACTAATGTTTTAACTAACTGAGTATTTACTGTTTTATCATTAAAAATTTCTTCTGTAATATTTGTTTCAATTACAGCAGAAGAAGATTTAGACTCTGAGTTTAAAATAAAGACTAAACGATAAAATGTACCTTTGCTATCTTTTTTTATATCATGGAAATGAGCAAGCATGGAAAGAGCATTGATTAGCTCACAAATGTCCTCAATTTTTTGGATATAAGAAGGTTTTGGTGTTTCTAATGAATAGAAATCATCCTCTATAATATAGAAATACTCTGGCATTATGCCTTTCTTGAGCGTGTTTATTTTTACAAACTCGTTTTTATTTTTATAAAAACGATTCGCACTTCCTTGTGAAATTTTAAACGAGTATGTAAGAAAATTTCCCTTTTCAGGAAAGTCTTCATAATCATAAATTAAATGACCATCCACCTCTATTTCGTCAGCTGTACCAGCTTGAAAAGTAGGGTTCAAAATTCTTTTGAACAATGATTTTACGTCTGCATTATAAGCTATACGCGCAGAAAACTTAGCCCCGTCAAAATGAGGATAGCTTGATAATCTATACAGATTAACTATTATACTAAAATCATTCATTCTTTATCTTCTTCATTACTCGGGTTATCAGTTTCTTTCAACGCTCTTCTTATCTTAGTTAATGCTTCAACAGGCAAATTATTAAATGTTAGGCTTTGGTTTTCGTCATCATAATATATTTTAGCATCAGTTGTGACACCGAGTAAATCCTTGTCGAAGTGAAAGCTCAATGATGGGGTTTTATATATCACATTGCGGATTTTATCTAAGGAGTTTTTATTGATTACGAACTCTGATGGGATTCTGACTTCCTCACTATTGAGGTGTTTCATTAATTTATCAACAAGTTCTGTTTTTTCTTCCTCTTTTAAATCGGACATATGGCCTGAAGCAAGCGATTCGATATCAGAAAGCCTTGCAGAGTGCTCGTTGTCAAATTGCTTTTCTAAGTATTTGATAACATCATTTCTAAATGACTCTGCTTGATTTTTTAAAAGAGGTTCTTTCTTAAAGAAACGCCTTATTTCATCTGGTAACTTACGGGTTGCACCTGCTGAAGCAATCCCCTTGTCACATCCTAATGCTGCTATAAAATATGCTGCCGCTGACTGTCCCGTAGTTTTGCTTATAAAGCTTAGATAACTTAAGTCTGTTTTTTTTAAGTCATCTGCTTTTTGGTATTCTTCATAATATCTGAAATTTATTTTTGCTGCTTGGTTAATATTGCCAAGTTCTAAGTGAATCATTTCCTCTGGCTCTAAATTTTCACTAATAGTTACGCCATTAGTTTTTTTGATCATTGTAACCAATAGATAACGGAAACCAGATAAAATATAATCAGTAAAAACAACATATCCTCCAGAAGCCCAAATCTGCTCTTGAGCAGATTTATACATTTGTTTCATAACTTCCTTCGATAATTCAATGAAATCACTTGAAACAGATTGTTGAACTAAAGAGTATTTATGAAATAGTTCTGGTATAGGGCCTTGCTTTGTTTTATTTTTAATAAAAACACCATAATGCGCTGAGTTCCCTTTTGAACCATACAAATCAATAACACCGTCTACTAATTTTTTTACTATATCATTTGTTTTATCTAGTTCTGTATCACGAAGATTGTATGGTTTGGAGTGATCGAAGTCTTTATTAGATTCTTTTAAGAGCTCATGAACGATTACGTGGCGTATGCTTACTTTGCTCATTTTTTTGGTCAATTCCATGCGGTTAAGCTAACAATTGTAAAGAGCATAATAAATTACTAACGCGTACGCAAAAACTATCATAATCTGTTAAGAGTGGTTACTTCGCCACACAGCTTAAACCCGCGTCGAGCGGGTTTTGTCGTTTCTGGGGCTGGGGATTCGTTGGTTCTGGCCTATTCCGCAGTTATCCATTGGTTCGGCTTCTTTGACGTTTCCGCTTCTGATTTGCGGTACATGATGTTCCCTCAATTTGCACCTGCTGTATCAGCGAGGTGAGAGATAACTACAAATGCCTCATAACCCAAATACCTGGTTGGAGTTGGTCCAGAGCTGGTGGCGTGGAGACACACCGTTGGGCGCAGTGATTATGTCGATTGTTATGGCTGGCTTGCGCATTGCATATTTTGGCGGTGGTGGGGGCTGGAAACGAAAAACGCTCGAGATTTTGCTCTGTGGTGCTCTGACGCTGACTTTTGCATCCGCTCTTGAGTATGTCGGATGGCCTAAATCTCTTTCTGTTGCCATTGGTGGTGGCGTTGGGTTGATCGGTGTCGATGCTATTCGTGGGGCTGCAATGAGAGTAATCGGTAATAAGTTTGGTGGTTCTAAGGAGTAATTTATGCAGGTGCTAAATCCCCAGCGTAAAGCTTTCCTTGATATGGTGGCTTGGTCAGAAGGAACGGATAACGGACGACAACCGACACGTAATCACGGTTATGATGTTATTGTTGGCGGCGAACTGTTTACTGATTACTCTGATCACCCTCGCAAACTTGTCACGTTAAACCCCAAACTCAAATCAACAGCCGCCGGACGTTATCAGCTTCTTTCACGCTGGTGGGATGCTTACCGTAAACAGCTTGGTTTGAAAGACTTCTCCCCCAAAAGCCAGGACGCAGTGGCATTGCAGCAGATTAAAGAGCGTGGCGCTTTACCGATGATTGATCGCGGTGATATCCGTCAGGCTATCGATCGTTGCAGCAATATCTGGGCGTCGTTACCTGGTGCAGGTTACGGTCAGTATGAACATAAAATCGGTGACCTGATTTCCCGGTTTAAAGAGGCTGGTGGGGTGGTAAATGAAGTTGAGCTATAAGCTGGTTATCGCTGCATTCTTCTTTACTGTCATCGGTTCTTTCATCTGGTCTGCCAACCACTACTACAGCAAATATCAGCACGAAAAGAAACGTGCTGATGAGGCTGTACAAAATGTTGAATCTGCAACAGCCATTACCCGTAACGTCCTGCAATCACTGCAAATCGTCAATACAGTTATAGAGGTTAACCAGCATGCAAAACAGCAGATCGCACTGGAGTCACAGAGAACCCAGGAAGATATCAAAGTGGCTGTTGCGGATGATGATTGTGCTTCACGTCCTGTGCCTGCTGCCGCTGCTGACCGGTTGCGGAAATTCGCGAACGGTTTACGTGAGCGCTCCGGTGGCACCACTGCCAGCCAGCCTGACTTCTGATACTCCTGTACCGTTTATACCCAATCCGCTGACGTATGGTACCAGTCTGGAGTTGAATGTTGCTCTATTGTCAGCCTTGGGACAATGTAATTTTGATAAAACTGGAATCAGAAAGATTGAATCACGGCGCGCTATTTTGCATTCGAAAGACAAATAGCTCGAGTTATATTTTTCATTATCAGTGCGAATGCGCCTAATAAAGCTGTGTATTATGATAATTTTATAAAACTTATGGGCTTAAATTCAGACGCCAGCGTTTTTATAGTGTAATGTAGCAGCTTACATAAAATATGCATCGTGATTAACTATTAGTCCAACCTTTTGGACCAATATGAAAGTGGAAGTTTGTACAAATCGTTTGTAGATGATTAAACATGTGTCTAGTAGAGCTAGTCATGAACAGGTTTATTACGTATCATTTTGTTTAGATTATCGAGAGTACAACTAGTAGAGCAGCTAATCTTTAGATAGTGCCAGTGATGTTCACTTACGATAAACTAACCTTTTCATTCAGTGGAGGTTATGATGTGGCATACATTACTTAACTGGCCTTGGGGAACTGTGTGGTCAGCTGTATCGGCTTTAGGTTCAATTGTAACTGTTACATTAGGTTTTTGGGCAATGAATGTTTGGCGGCGACAGGAGGCTCTGAAGGCCAAAATGGCTCTGAAAATGGCAGTGGCTGATTATTCAAATGCATTATCACAGCTACCTTTATCTCTTAGTCGTAATGTTCGTATTGAAAAAAGGGCCGAGCTACGAGAGTTAAGCCATAAATTAAATGCTATTAATAATGCTTTTTTGATATGCGAACATATGTTGGAAAAATACCCACGTGTAAACAGCGGTTGTCGTTCTTTATCTGTTGCCCACAAAGAATATATTAGAATGAGAGATAATAGTATTCAGGCGAAATATATTTGTCATAATATTCTTTCAGAACAGTTTGTATTCAAATGAAAATGAACGATTGGTATTTACTTGCCGTTTATTCATTGGATTGAAAAGTCTATTTAGCAAACCGTGTTAAAGCGGTTTCTGATTGCAGTTATGGTTAGATATTTAACGAAAACTACAGGGATAATAGATGCCTCCACGAACCCCAAAAGCCTGCCGCGTTCGCGGCTGCCGCCATACCACGACTGACCCATCAGGCTACTGCGAAAGCCACAAAAGCGAAGGCTGGAAGCAATACAAGTCTGGCCAGTCCCGTCATCAGCGCGGTTATGGTTCGAAGTGGGACGTTATCCGCGCGCGTGTGCTGAAGCGTGACAAAGGCCTGTGCCAGTTGTGCCTGCGTGCCGGTGTGGTGCGCGAGGCGAAAACCGTTGACCACATCATCCCTAAAGCGCATGGCGGCACCGATGCAGACAGTAACCTACAGAGTCTGTGCTGGCCGTGTCATAAGGCGAAGACGGCCCGTGAACGGATTAAGTAAGAACCAGTTCCCACTGCCAGAGGGGAGGGGCGGGTCAAATCCCTGTGACCTGACGTCTTCCGGACTGCCCGCCCCATCGTTTTTTTATACCCGCGAAAAATGAAATTTAACCAGGAGTGCCGCATATGGCTGGAACGGCGGGGCGTTCCGGGCGTCGCCCCAAGCCAACGGCGCGCAAGGCGCTGGCCGGAAACCCCGGCAAGCGAGCCCTGAACAAAGATGAACCCGTTTTTACGCCCATCAAAGGTGTTGAGCCACCGGAGTGGTTCGCTGAAGAAGAGCTCCCTCTCGCCACGATCATGTGGCAACTGACAACCAAAGAACTCTGCGGTCAGGGCCTGCTGTGCGTGACTGACCTCGCAGTGCTTGAGCGGTGGTGCGTAGCCTATGAGTTCTGGCGACGTGCTGTGAAAAATATTGCCAGACAGGGCAACACCATCACCGGTGCAATGGGCGGCATGGTCAAAAATCCGGAGCTGACCGCCAAAAAAGAACAGGAGTCCGAGATGAGCAGTACGGGGGCAATGCTCGGACTCGACCCCAGCAGCCGCCAGCGTCTGATTGGCCTGGCGGGGCAGAAGAAAGCCACTAACCCGTTTCTGAAAATTATCGAATCATGAGCCGGAAATCTTACCCCAACGTAAATGCTGCCAATCAGTATGCCCGGGATGTCGTGCGCGGAAAGATTGTGGCCTGCCAGTTTGTGATTCAGGCCTGCCAGCGCCATCTTGATGACCTGATGGCGGAAAAAAGTAAGTCGTTTCGTTACCGCTTCGACAAGGACCTGGCTGAACGGGCCGCCAAATTTATTCAGCTGTTGCCGCACACCAAGGGTGAGTGGGCATTCAAGAGGATGCCCATCACGCTGGAGCCGTGGCAGCTCTTTGTGATCTGCTGTGCGTTTGGCTGGGTCAATAAAGGCACCCGGCTGCGCCGCTTCCGGGAGGTGTATACCGAAATCCCCCGTAAGAACGGCAAATCAGCAATCTCTGCCGGTGTCGCCCTGTATTGTTTTGCCTGTGATAACGAGTTCGGCGCGGAAGTGTATTCCGGTGCCACGACGGAGAAACAGGCATGGGAAGTCTTTCGTCCGGCAAGACTGATGTGTAAACGCACACCCATGCTGACGGAAGCGTTCGGGATTGAGGTTAACGCCTCAAACATGAATCGTCCGGAGGATGGCGCGCGGTTTGAACCGCTGATCGGTAACCCCGGTGATGGTTCATCACCCCACTGTGCGGTGGTGGATGAATATCACGAGCACGCCACCGATGCGCTTTACACCACGATGCTTACCGGGATGGGGGCGCGACGTCAGCCACTGATGTGGGCCATTACTACTGCCGGGTACAACATTGAGGGGCCGTGCTACGACAAGCGACGGGAAGTTATCGAGATGCTCAACGGGTCGGTACCCAACGATGAACTGTTCGGGATCATCTATACCGTTGACGAAGGCGATGACTGGACCGACCCGCAGGTGCTGGAAAAAGCTAACCCGAATATTGGCGTGTCGGTTTATCGCGAATTTTTGTTAAGTCAGCAGCAGCGTGCGAAAAATAACGCCCGTCTGGCAAACGTCTTTAAAACAAAACACCTCAATATCTGGGTGTCGGCGCGTTCGGCGTATTTCAACCTGGTGAGCTGGCAGAGCTGCGAGGATAAATCACTGACCCTTGAGCAGTTCGAGGGGCAGCCGTGCATTCTGGCCTTTGACCTGGCGCGTAAGCTGGATATGAACAGCATGGCGCGACTTTATACCCGCGAGATTGACGGTAAAACGCATTACTACAGTGTGGCCCCGCGTTTCTGGGTACCGTATGACACGGTGTACAGCGTCGAGAAAAATGAAGATCGACGGACAGCCGAACGCTTTCAGAAATGGGTGGAAATGGGCGTTCTGACCGTTACCGATGGTGCGGAGGTGGATTATCGCTACATCCTCGAGGAGGCCAAAGCGGCGAACAAAATCAGCCCGGTCAGTGAGTCACCCATCGACCCCTTCGGGGCGACCGGGTTGTCACATGACCTTGCTGATGAAGACCTGAACCCCATCACTATCATTCAGAACTACACCAACATGTCCGACCCGATGAAAGAGCTGGAAGCGGCAATTGAATCGGGGCGCTTTCATCATGATGGCAATCCCATCATGACCTGGTGTATCGGCAACGTGGTCGGCAAAACCATTCCGGGTAACGATGATGTGGTGAAGCCCGTCAAAGAGCAGGCGGAAAACAAAATCGATGGTGCAGTTGCGCTGATTATGGCGGTTGGCAGAGCCATGCTGTACGAGAAAGAAGACACGCTGTCTGACCACATTGAGTCCTATGGGATCCGCTCGCTTTAACTGAGGTAATTATGATCATGCTGATTCTCGCGCCTCTGGTGGGCGTGCTGGGGGCGCTTTTGCTGGCGTATGGTGCCTGGCTGATTTATCCCCCGGCGGGGTTTGTTGTTGCCGGGGCGTTGTGTCTGTTCTGGTCGTGGCTGGTGGCGCGATATCTCGACCGTACACAGTCGTCTGTCGGCGGAGGTAAATAGTGTTCTTTTCGGGATTATTTCAACGAAAAAGTGACGCACCGGTGACCACGCCAGCAGAGCTGGCGGATGCTATCGGGTTGTCCTACGACACCTATACCGGAAAGCAGATCAGCAGCCAGCGGGCCATGCGACTGACGGCGGTTTTTTCCTGTGTCAGGGTGCTGGCGGAGTCGGTCGGGATGTTGCCCTGCAACCTGTATCACCTGAACGGCAGTCTGAAGCAGAGAGCCGCTGGCGAACGTCTGCATAAGCTGATCTCCACGCATCCCAATGGCTATATGACGCCGCAGGAGTTCTGGGAGCTGGTGGTCACCTGTCTGTGCCTGCGGGGAAACTTTTACGCCTACAAAGTGAAAGCATTTGGCGAAGTGGCTGAACTGCTGCCCGTCGATCCCGGCTGTGTGGTACCGAAGCTTAACAGTAGCTGGGAGCCGGTCTATCAGGTCACATTCCCGGATGGCTCCACGGATGTACTGAGCCAGGAGGATATCTGGCATGTGCGCACGCTGACGCTGGACGGACTGGTGGGGCTGAATCCCATCGCCTATGCCCGCGAGGCAATATCGCTGGCGGCAGCGACCGAAGAGCACGGGGCCAGACTGTTCAGCAATGGCGCGGTGACGTCGGGTGTGTTGCGTACAGAGCAGACGCTGTCAGATCAGGCTTATGAGCGCCTGAAGAAAGATTTTGAGGAGCGTCACACCGGGCTTGGCAATGCTCACCGCCCGATGATCCTTGAGATGGGGCTGGACTGGAAGTCGATGGCGCTGAACGCCGAGGACAGCCAGTTCCTGGAAACCCGCAAGTTTCAGCTTGAAGAAATCTGTCGTCTGTTCCGGGTACCGTTGCACATGGTGCAGAACACCGATCGCGCCACCTTCAACAATATCGAAGAACTGGGGCTCGGATTTATCAACTATTCACTGGTGCCGTATCTGACCCGCATCGAACAGCGGATCAACACCGGACTGGTACGAAAAAGTAAGCAGGGCGTTTATTACGCCAAATTTAACGCCGGGGCGTTACTGCGCGGGGATATGAAGTCCCGTTTTGAAGCCTACGCCACCGGGATTAACTGGGGAATTTACTCTCCCAATGACTGCCGCGACCTGGAAGATATGAATCCGCGTCCCGGTGGTGATGTCTATCTCACACCGATGAACATGACCACGAAACCCTCCGATGGCAGTAAAGCCGGTAAGCAGAAGGATAACGCCAATGCAGACGAAACAACGTCTTGATGTACCGCTGAGTCTGAAATCTGTCAGTGACTCCGGTGAGTTTGAAGGGTATGGCTCCGTCTTTGGTGTAAAGGACAGCCACGATGATGTGGTGATGTCCGGGGCATTTGCTGCTTCCCTGCGGGCGTGGAGTGACAGAAAAGCGTTACCTGCGCTGCTCTGGCAGCACCGCATGGATGAACCCATCGGTGTTTACACCGAAATGAAGGAAGACGATGTCGGGCTTTACGTCAGGGGACGGTTGCTTATTGATGATGATCCCCTCGCAAAACGCGCACATGCACACATGAAGGCCGGTTCGTTAACCGGCCTTTCTATTGGGTACGTCCTGAAAGACTGGGAATACGACCGGAGCAAAGAAGCCTTTCTGCTGAAAGAAATCGACCTCTGGGAAGTCAGCCTGGTGACGTTCCCGTCTAACGACGAGGCGCGGATCAGCGACGTCAAGAACGCACTGGCCCGCGGGGAAATCCCCGAACAGAAAAAAATCGAAAGAGTCCTGCGTGATGTCGGACTCTCCCGTACCCAGGCCAAAGCATTCATGGCCGGGGGCTATGGCGCACTGTCCCTGCGCGACGCTGAGGATGTGGGCTCTGCACTGAATGCACTGAAAAATCTGAACTTCTAATCAGGAGAAATACGATGGCGGTTGATATTAAAGATGTGGAACAGGTCGCGCAGGAGCTGCAGCAGAAGTTTGACGACTTCAAAGCAAAGAACGACAAGCGCGTGGATGCGATTGAGCAGGAAAAAGGCAAACTTGCCGGGCAGGTGGAAACCCTGAACGGGAAACTCAGCGAGCTGGAAAACCTCAAAAGCGATCTTGAAAAAGAGCTGCTTGAGCTGAAACGTCCGGCAGGTGGTGCGCAAAATAAACTGGCCACCGAGCATAAAGAGGCGTTTGTGTGCTTCCTGCGTAAAGGCCGTGAAGACGGTCTGCGCGATCTGGAGCGTAAGGCATTGCAGGTGGGCACCGATGAAGACGGTGGCTATGCCGTGCCGGAAGCGCTGGATCGCAACATTCTCAACCTGCTTAAAGATGAAGTGGTGATGCGTCAGGAAGCCACGGTGATCACCGTTGGCGGTTCCGACTACAAAAAACTGGTGAATCTGGGCGGTACGGCTTCCGGATGGGTGGGGGAAACGGATACGCGATCCCAGACTGCCACCTCCAGACTGGAGCTGATTGAACCTCTCATGGGGGAAATCTACGGTAACCCGCAGGCCACCCAGAAAATGCTGGACGATGCCTTTTTCAACGTGGAGGCCTGGATCAACAGCGAGCTGGCAACCGAATTTGCCGAACAGGAAGAAATTGCCTTTACCTCAGGCGATGGCACCAAGAAGCCGAAAGGGTTCCTGGCGTATGAATCCACTGATGAAACCGATAAGGTCCGGGCGTTCGGCAAACTTCAGCATATTGTATCCGGCGACGCGACTGCGGTGACCGCAGACGCCATTATCAAACTGATTTACACGCTGCGTAAGGCACACCGCACCGGCGCGAAGTTCATGATGAACAACAACAGCCTGTTTGCCATCCGTCTGCTGAAAGACACCGAGGGTAACTATCTGTGGCGTCCGGGGCTGGAACTGGGGCAGCCGTCCTCTCTGGCGGGTTACGGTATCGCTGAAAACGAACAGATGCCGGATATCGCCGCTGATGCGAAAGCCATTGCATTTGGTAACTTCAAACGGGGTTACACCATCGTTGACCGTATCGGCACCCGCATTCTGCGTGACCCGTACACCAATAAACCGTTTGTCGGTTTTTATACCACCAAGCGCACCGGCGGGATGCTGGTCGATTCGCAGGCCATCAAACTGCTGAAGATTGCAGCGGCGTAATCACTCAGGGGCGCGGAACCGCGCCCCCTGTTCTGACGGGTGAAGAATCATGATCCTGAAACAAGATCTGAAATGGTCACCGGACGGTATGCGTGTTGAGGTCATTCGGGCCGGTGAGTATGACGACGGGGCGCTTCCTGCCCGGGTGCAGGAGATTGCACTTCAGGCCGGGTTAGCAGAGCGCGGAACCAGTGCAAAAAGCAGTAAAGCGACAAAAGAGAAAAAAGCCACGACCAGTAAAGAGGGCTGAGTATGCTTCTGACAATGGAAGAGATTAAAGCCCAACTCCGGCTGGATGAGGATTTCGATGCTGATGACCGCCATCTGCAACTGCTGGCCTGTGCGGCGCAAAAGCGGACGGAAACGTATCTGAACCGGAAGCTCTATGCACCGGATGAAACCATTCCGGACAGCGACCCGGACGGACTGCACCTGCCGGATGATATTCGTCTGGGGATGCTGATGCTTATCAGCCATTTTTACGAAAACCGCTCGTCGGTTACGGAAGTGGAGAAACTCGACATGCCGCAGAGTTTTGGCTGGCTTGTCGGCCCGTACAGGTACTTTCCGCAATGAAAATTCGTCAGGCGCAGACCAGCGCAACCTACATTCTGCCGGACCCGGGTGAACTGAATAAACGCGTCCTGATCCGCCTGCGGGTGGATATGCCCGCGGATAACTTTGGCGTGGAGCCTCAATACCCGGTTACGTTCCGGACATGGGCGAAGGTTATCCAGACCAGTGCCACCACCTGGCAGGAAACCGCGCAGACCGGGGACGCCATCACCCATTACATCACCATTCGTTACCGCCGGAGGATCACCGCTGATTATGAGGTGGTCTGCGGTGACAGTGTGTACCGGGTGAAACGTCAGCGCGATCTGAACGGGGCGCGGCGCTTTCTGCTGCTGGAGTGTACGGAGCTGGGCGAATGTAGGCAGAGTCACGGAGGCAGCAATGGCGACTCCCTTTTTTCACGTTGATGTTCAGCAGCCCGCCGAGATGCGCTTTAACCGCGCCCGTGTCCGGCGGGCGTTTGTCACGATTGGGCAGCGTCATATGCGTGATGCCCGTCGGCTGGTGATGCGCCGTGCGCGGTCGGCACCGGGTGAAAACCCCGGTTATCAGACCGGACGCCTGGCTCGTTCGATTGGTTATATGGTGCCGAGAGCCAGTAAAAAGCGAGCCGGTTTTATGACACGCATTGCCCCTAACCAGCGCAACGGGAAGGGGAACCGGATGATCTCTGGTGACTTCTATCCGGCGTTTCTGTTTTTTGGTGTCCGGGGAGGAGCAAAACGTCGTCGTAGTCATCATCGTGGTGCATCCGGTGGCAGCGGCTGGCGACTGGCTCCACGTAATAACTTCATGGTGGAAACTCTTGAAAAGAACCGCAGCTGGACACGCTATTTTCTGGCGCGGGAATTGCGTAAATCACTGAAGCCGGAGCGACGACACAGATGAAACTGACGCCTGTTATTGCTGCGCTGCGTGCCCGCTGCCCGTATTTTGAAAACCGGGTGGCAGGCGCGGCACAGTTCAAAAATCTGCCGGAGGTCGGAAAGCTGAGACTCCCGGCGGCGTATGTGGTACCGGGTGATGACTCTCCGGGAGAAAACAAAAGCCAGACCGACTACTGGCAGGAGCTGAAAGAGGGCTTCTCCGTGGTTGTCATACTGAGTAACGGGCGTGATGAGCGCGGTCAGTTTGCCTCGTATGATGTGGTGGACGATGTCCGGCAGATGCTCTTTAAGGCCCTGCTGGGCTGGAACCCGGAAGCGTGCGGTAACCCGATTACCTATGACGGCGGCACGCTGCTGGATCTGAATCGTCATGAGCTGATTTATCAGTTCGATTTTTCGGTCATCAGCGAGCTGACTGAAGACGATACCCGCCAGCAGGATGATCTGAACAGTCTGGATGAACTGCAAACGCTGGCGATTGATGTCGATTATCTCGATCCCGGTAACGGGCCTGACGGCGATATCGAACATCACACCGAAATAACCCTTCCTTCCTGAGGATCCTCATGTTTGTCAAACCTGTTAAAGGGCGGTCAGTGCCTGACCCTGCCCGCGGCGACCTTTTGCCCGCCGAAGGGCGAAATGTTGACGAGAACAACTACTGGCTGCGCCGTGAAGCAGCGGGTGATATCCGGCGCGTGAATAAAAAGGTGAACACCGATGACGATAAGCTTTAACACCATTCCGTCGAATACGCTGGTTCCGCTGTTTTATGCGGAAATGGATAACCAGGCGGCGAATACTGCACAGGACAGCGGAGCATCGCTGCTGATTGGTCATGCCAATAACGGTGCAGAGATTGTTGCCAACAGTCTGGTGCTGATGCCGTCGGCAGACTATGCACGCCAGATTTGTGGTGCGGGAAGTCAGCTGGCGCGTATGGTCGAGGCTTATCGCCAGACTGACCCGTTTGGCGAGCTGTATGTGATTGCCGTTCCGGAAGCCACAGGCGCGGCGGCAACGGTTACGCTGACGGTGACCGGGGAGGCAACCGAAACCGGCACGGTGAATGTGTATGTGGGACGTACCCGCGTGCAGGCACCGGTGACTAACGGCGATAACGTCACGATGATTGCCAGCAGTATCCAGGATGCCATCAATGCCGTTCCGACCCTGCCGTTTACGGCTTCATCTTCGGCAGGCGTGGTCACACTGACCGCGCGTCATAAGGGGCTTTGCGGGAATGAAATTCCTGTCAGCCTCAATTACTACGGCTTTGGTGGGGGCGAAGTGCTGCCTGCGGGCGTACAGATTGCCGTGGCGACGGGGACCGCCGGAACAGGCTCTCCTGTTCTCACTGGCGCGGTGGCTGCAATGGCGGATGAGCCGTTTGATTATATCGGCCTGCCGTTCAACGACACGGCCTCCGTTAACACGCTGGTGACCGAGATGAACGATACCAGCGGTCGCTGGAGCTATGCGCGTCAGCTGTATGGTCATGTGTATACGGCAAAGATCGGCACGCTGTCAGAACTGGTGACCGCAGGTGACCAGTTTAACCAGCAGCACATTACCCTGGCGGGGTACGAAAAAGACACCCAGACGCCTGCCGATGAGCTGGCGGCAAGCCGTACCGCCCGCGCAGCGGTGTTTATTCGCAACGATCCGGCACGTCCCACGCAGACCGGTGAGCTGGTGGGTATGCTGCCTGCGCCGAAGGGGAAACGGTTCACGATGACCGAACAACAGACCCTGCTGTCTCATGGCGTGGCAACGGCGTATGTCGAAAGCGGGGTACTGCGCATTCAGCGTGATGTCACCACGTACAGGAAAAACGCTTACGGGGTTGCGGATAACAGCTACCTCGACAGCGAGACGCTGCATACCAGCGCGTATGTACTGCGCAAACTGAAATCCGTCATTACCAGTAAGTACGGGCGTCACAAGCTTGCCAGTGACGGTACCCGCTTTGGTCCCGGTCAGGCGATTGTCACCCCGGCGGTGATCAAAGGGGAACTGCTGGCAACCTACCGTCAGCTTGAGCGAGCGGGGATCGTGGAAAACTACGAACTGTTTAAGCAGTACCTGGTTTTGGAGCGTGATGCCAGCGATCCGAACCGCCTGAACACGCTGTTCCCGCCTGACTATGTTAACCAGTTGCGTGTCTTTGCCGTGGTTAACCAGTTCCGTCTTCAGTATTCAGAGGAGTCTGCATAATGGCCCGTATCGGGGGAACCTGTTATTTCAAAATTGACGGTCAGCAGCTATCGCTGACCGGCGGCATTGAGGTGCCCATGAACAGGACGGTCAATGATGACATCATCGGCCTGGACGGTTCAGTGGACCGCAAGGAAACTCACCGTGCGCCTTATGTCAAAGGGACCTTCAAGGTGCCGAAGAATTTTCCGGTGAGCAAAATCACCTCGTCTGATGAGATGACCATCACTGCCGAGCTGGCGAACGGTCAGGTCTATGTATTGTCGTCTGCCTGGCTGCACGGCGAAGCGAACCATAATGCCGAAGAAGGCACGGTTGATCTTGAGTTCCACGGTGAAGAAGGGGATTACCAGTGATTGAGCTTGTACTTAAAAAACCGATCATCGCCCACAAAGAAACACTGCATGTGCTGGAAATACGTGAGCCTACGTATGACGAGATTGAGGCGCTGGGGTTCCCTTTCTCTGTTTCGCCTGATGGTGGTATGAAAATGGACAGTCAGGTGGCGCTGAAATATATCCCGCTTCTGGCCGGGATCCCGCGCTCGTCTGCAGCGCAGATGACGAAGCTGGATATTTTCAAGGCAGGCATGATTGTAATGCGTTTTTTTACCGGCTTGGAGACGGAAGAGAGCTCCGGAAGCGATTCTACAATGTCGCGTGGTTCTGGAAATTAAACCCCCTTGAACTTCGCCGGACGGCTATTTCCCACTTTGCTGATCTGGAGGCAGAGGCTGTCCGTATAAATGAGGAGATGAAGCATGGCTGATAATTTTCAGCTGAAAGCCATCATCACCGCTGTTGACAGGCTGTCCGGCCCGCTTAAAGGTATGCAGCGTCAGCTTAAGGGATTTCAGAAAGAAGTCTCCAGCCTTGCTCTGGGCGCTGCCGGGGCGGGTACTGCAATAATGGGGGCACTGGCACTCCCTGTAAAATCAGCCATCACCCTTGAATCGAAGATGGCTGATGTCCGCAAAGTGGTGGACGGTCTGGATACGCCGGATGCGTTTAAGGCCATGACGGAGCAGGTACGCGCTTTGTCTACTGAGCTTCCCATGTCTGCAGACGGGATCGCGGAAATTGTGGCGGCTGGCGGTCAGGCCGGGATTGCACGTGATGAACTGATGCAGTTTGCCACTGATGCGGTGAAGATGGGCGTGGCCTTTGATACCACGGCTGAAGAGTCCGGGCAGATGATGGCCCAGTGGCGTACTGCGTTTAATATGACGCAGGATGAAGTGGCCGGGCTGGCTGACAAAATCAACTACCTTGGTAATACCGGCCCGGCGAACGCGAAGAAAATCTCCGATATTGTTACGCGTATTGGTCCTTTAGGTGGTGTTGCAGGTGTGGCTTCCGGCGAAATCGCGGCAATGGGGGCAACCATTGCCGGGATGGGCGTGGAGTCAGAAATTGCCGCCACAGGGATCAAGAACTTCATGCTTTCCCTGACCGCGGGAAATTCTGCGACAAAATCGCAGAAACAGGCATTGCGTTTTCTGCGGATCAATCCGAAGAAATTAGCTGCTGATATGCAGAAAGATGCCCGGGGCACCATGCTGTCTGTACTGGATGCGATGGCTAAAGTGCCTAAAGAAAAACAGGCAGCTGTGCTGAATGCCCTGTTCGGGAAAGAGTCTCTGGGCGCGATAGCACCTCTGCTGACTAACCTTGATTTGTTGCGTACCAACTTCAGGCGGGTTGCGGATTCCCAGCAGTATGGCAGTTCGATGCAGAAGGAATATGCTTCGAGGGCAGCGACGACGGAAAACCAGCTTTTACTTCTGCAAAATCAACTTGATGCCATTTCTTCCACGCTGGGGGAAACGTTTCTTCCTGAGGTTAATGATGGTCTTGAAGCGGTAAAACCGCTCCTTGAGGAAGTGAGAACGTTTGTCCGTGAAAACCCGGAGCTCGTTAAGACCATTGCTAAAATCGGTCTGGCTTTACTGACAGTGGGGGCCGCTGCAGGCTCTTTGTCCAGAATCATGAAAGTTCTCGGCGGTGTGATGAATATGACGCCTGCTAAGGGGCTGATTGCTCTTCTGGTTGGTGGCGCTTACCTCATTATTGATAATTGGGAAACCGTAGGCCCTGTCATAAAAAAAGTCTGGCACGTGGTGGATGAAACGGCGCAGGTGATGGGGGGATGGGAAACTGTTCTGAAAGCGATTGCCCTGTTTATGGCAACCAAATGGGTTGCTGACGTTACCAAATCCATTACCGCAGTGACCAGAGAGATGCATACGCTGGGGAAGGTATCGGCAGAAACGGGATTGATGGGGAAAGGCCGCGGCTTTATCGGGAAGGCCGGGGTATATGGTTTTTTGGGAACCCTGATGTATGAGCCGGTTAAAGATACTCTGGAAAGTGTTGTTCCTGAAGATACGGTTAACTGGCTGGATAATAAAGGGCTGTTTCTGGCTTCAGACTGGACGCCTTTTTTTGATCGTAAAGAGTACGAGCAGTATCAGGCCAGCCTGAGCCAGTACAAACCCAATGTTCCGCTGTTGAATCCATCTTCTTCCATGACACAGCACAGCGAGCTGAAAGTCACGTTCGAGAATGCTCCGCCAGGTATGAAGATAATTGATGTACCGGGCAAAGCCGATCCCCTGATGAAAATCACGCACGATGTGGGGTATTCCCCTTTTCGTTTTCCACGATAACGCAGTCCTTTTTGAGGTCAGTCTATGGATTTATCCTCATTTCCCACCCGACCTTCATTACTTTCGTCGTCTTCAGGCTGGCGTGACAGACTTCAGGACGCGTCATTTCGCGGCGTGCCGTTTAAGGTTGAAGAAGAAAGTGCGGGAACCGGTCGCCGTGTGGAAACACATGAATACCCGAACCGCGACAAACCCTATACCGAAGACCTGGGGAAAATCACTTTTCGCCCGTCCATCACGGCTTATGTGGTGGGAGATGACTGCTTTGACCAGCGCGATCGCCTGATTGAAGCGCTGAATAAACCCGGTCCCGGCACGCTTGTCCACCCGACATATGGTGAGCTGAAAGTCTGTGTTGACGGGGAAGTTCGGGTCAGCACATCGAAAAGTGAAGGGCGTATTGTCCGCTTTGACCTGAAGTTTGTCGAAGCAGGAGAACTCTCTTACCCCACTTCAGGTGCGGCGACGGCGCAGACGCTGATGTCATCCTGTTCTGCACTGGATGACTGCATCAGTGACAGCTTCAGTGGTTTCAGTATCGATGGCGTGGCAGATTTTGTGCAGAACGACGTCGTCGGTAATGCCAGCACAATGCTGGGGTATGTTTCTGATGCGATGAAAGTGGTGGATTCTGCCGTATCGGATGCCGCCAGGCTGTTGCAGGGGGATATCTCGGTACTTCTGCCGCCGCCATCGTCAGGCAAAAATTTCGTTGAGCAGGTGCAGAAAATGTGGCGTACCGGGAAACGCCTTTATGGTAACGCCAGCGACCTGGTCACCATGATCAAAACGCTTTCCGGTGTCAGCCTCGGCAGCGATCTGCAACCGCGCGGCGTCTGGAAAACGGACAGTAAAACCACCGCCACGGCGACGCAGCAGCGTAACGTGGTTGCCAGCACCCTTCGTACGACCGCAATCAGCGAAGCGGCGTATGCCGTCACCCGATTGCCTGCGCCAATAACTTCCGCGGTGATGCAGAATTCCGCAGTGGGGCAGGCAACAACACCCGCGCAGAGCACTGGCTGGCCTTCCGTCACGCATCCGGCACTGAACAATGCACCGGCGGTGAAAAACACGGTTGACCTGCCGACGTGGGAAGAACTGACTGACATTCGCGACACACTGAATACGGCAATTGATAAGGAGTTGTCCCGTACAACCAGTGATGCGCTGTTTCTGGCGCTGCGCCGGGTGAAAGCAGATCTGAATGCGGATATCAACACGCGCCTTGAACAGTCTGCACGGATCATTCAGCGCACGCCGGATGAGGTTTTACCCGCGCTGGTGCTGGCGGCGACCTGGTTTGATAACGCGGCGCGTGACGCGGACATTATCCGGCGTAATGCCATTACGCATCCCGGCTTTGTGCCGGTGATCCCTCTGAAGGTGCCAGTGCAATGAACGATAACGTCACGCTACGGGTAAATGGCCGGGAGTGGAATGGCTGGACATCGGTGCGCATCGGTGCCGGTGTTGAACGACTGGCGCGGGATTTCAGTGTGGAGATCACCCGCCAGTGGCCGGGAGATGAGGGTATCACCACGCTTCAGCCGCGCATTAAAAACGGTTCAAAAGTGGAGGTGCTGATTGGTGATGAGCTGGTGATCACCGGCTGGGTGGAGGCGACGCCCGTTCGTTACGATGCCCGTTCGGTCAGCACCGGTATTGCCGGACGCAGTCTGACCGCTGACCTGATTGACTGTGCAGCCGAACCGACACAGTTTAACGGACGATCGCTGGTACAGATTGCGCAGGCGCTTGCTGCGCCTTTCGGCATTGAGGTGGTGAACAGCGGTGCGCCGTCGGGTGTTATTCCTGATGTCCAGCCTGATCACGGTGAAACGGTGATTGAGGTAATCAACAAAATACTCGGTCAGCAGCAGGCGCTGGCTTATGACGACCCGCACGGCAGGCTGGTGATTGGCGGTATTGGCTCAACGCGGGCACATACCGCGCTGGTACTTGGGGAAAACATCCTTTCCTGTGATACGGAGAAGAGTATCCGGGAGCGGTTTTCTGTTTACCAGGTGGCGGGGCAGCGTGCCGGAAACGACGATGATTTCGGTGAGGCCACCACCACCGCGCTGCGGGCCCGCACAGAGGACGCATTTATTGCCCGTTACCGTCCGATGTATATCAGGCAGACAGGGCAGGCTACGGGGGCAGGCTGTATTGCGCGTGCTGACTTTGAAGCCCGGCAACGGGCGGCGCGGACGGATGAAACCACCTATGTGGTGCAGGGCTGGCGACAGGGTAACGGTACGCTGTGGCAGCCCAACCAGCGGGTGATTGTCTTTGATCCGGTCTGTGGTTTCGACAATACCGAACTGCTTGTTTCGGAAGTCACGTTTACTCAGGACCAGAACGGCACCCTGACGGAAATCCGTGTCGGCCCGCCTGATGCTTATCTGCCTGAACCCGAAGCCCCCGGCGCGCGGAAAAAGAAAAAAGCAAGAGTACAGGAGGACCCGTTCTGATGAGGACGATTGAAGCCATGCAGCGACAACTCCTCGGCCTGATTGGGCGGGCAGTGGTGAAAAGCATCAGTGCCGCCACGAAATGTCAGACCGTGGATGTGTCCCTGATTGCCGGTGAACCCAAAGCCGGGATTGAACATCTTGAACCCTACGGTTTTACCGCAAGGGCAAACAGCGGTGCGGAAGCGGTGGTGTTGTTTCCGGATGGCGACCGTTCTCATGCGGTGGTTGTTACGGTGTCGGACCGGCGCTACCGCCTGAAAGGGCTGCAGACGGGTGAGGTGGCTGTCTATGACGATCAGGGGCAGTCTGTGACGCTGACCCGGGAGGGGATCGTGGTGGACGGTGCAGGTAAAACGATCACGTTTCGCAATGCGCCTAAGGCACGTTTTGAAATGGACCTGGAAGTGACAGGACAGGTGAAAGACCTGTGCGACTCCGGCGGCACCACCATGTCAGCGATGCGGCTTGCCTATAACGGGCATCGTCACAGAGAGAACGGTCAAGGCAGTAACACCGACAAACCTGATAAAGCGATGGAGGCATGATGGAACTGTGGCTGACGGTGAACGGTAAACGCACCTGCGCCAGCGCACCGCTGGATCCGCTGACCCGCGCCGTGGTGATTTCCCTGTTTACCTGGCGGCGGGCGGAGCCTGATGACAACGCCGACGTCCCGATGGGATGGTGGGGGGATACCTGGCCTGCGGTACAGAATGACCGTTACGGCTCCCGACTGTGGCTGCTTCAGCGCAGCAAACTGACCAATCAGCTGGTGCAGACGGTAAGGGGGTATATCCGCGAATGCCTGCAATGGATGATTGATGACGGCGTGGTGTCCCGTATTGATCTGGATATCCGCCGCACCGGGATTAATGAACTGGGTAACAGTATCACTCTCTGGCGTCGTGACGGACCGGTAATGATTTCTTTTGATGATCTGTGGAGTGCGATAACGCATGGCGGACAGTGAATTTCAGCGCCCGACGCTGGCAGAAAATATCAGTATGCTCCGTAACGATTTATTCGCCAGGCTGGACGTCAGCGACACGCTCCGGCGCATGGATGAAGACGTGCGGGCAAAGGTGTATGCGGCGGCGCTGCATACGGTTTACGGTTACATCGATTATCTGGCAATGAACATGCTGCCTGACCTGTGCGATGAGTCCTGGCTGGCGCGACATGCTGCGATGAAACGGTGTCCGCGCAAGGGGGCCACGGCTGCCAGCGGGTATATGCGCTGGGAAGGTGTCAGTGATGGCCTGAAGGTGACCGCCGGGAGTGTTATTCAGCGCGATGACCTGGTTCAGTACACGGCAACTGCCGATGCAACCAGCTCCGGTGGTGTCCTGCGCGTGCCGATCGCCTGCTCAAGTGCAGGTGCGGTCGGTAACGCTGACGACGGTACGGCATTAATCCTGGTCACGCCGGTGAATGGTCTGCCGTCTTCTGGCGAGGCAGATACCCTGACAGGCGGATTTGATACTGAAGAGCTGGAAACGTGGCGCGCCCGCGTCATTGAGCGGTATTACTGGACGCCTCAGGGCGGGGCTGACGGGGACTATGTCGTCTGGGCTAAAGAAGTGCCCGGCATTACCCGCGCATGGACATACCGACACTGGATGGGAACGGGGACTGTCGGTGTGATGATTGCCGGCAGTGACCTGATTAATCCCATTCCGGAAGAATCAACGGAAACGGCGGCAAGACAACATATCGGGCCACTGGCCCCGGTGGCAGGCTCTGATTTGTATGTATTCAGGCCGGTGGCGCATAAAGTGGATTTTCATATCCGTGTGACGCCGGACACACCGGAAATACGGGCTGCCATCACCGCCGAGTTGCGTTCGTTCCTGCTGCGTGATGGTTATCCGCAGGGAGAACTGAAGGTGTCACGTATCAGTGAAGCGATTTCCGGTGCGAACGGGGAATACAGCCATCAGTTGCTTGCACCGGCGGACAATATCTCCATTGCAAAAAATGAACTGGCGGTACTGGGGACGATTTCATGGACGTGACAAACGATGATTACATCCGTCTGTTGTCGGCACTGTTGCCACCCGGTCCGGCGTGGTCAGCCAGAGATCCGGCGATTGCCGGTGCGGCACCGTCATTAACCCGCGTTCATCAGCGTGCGGATGCCCTGATGCGGGAGCTGGATCCGCGCACCACCACTGAACTGATAAACCGCTGGGAGCGTCTGTGCGGTCTGCCGGATGAATGTATTCCCGCAGGGACACAGACCCTTCGCCAGCGTCAGCAACGACTGGATGCGAAGGTTAACCTGGCGGGCGGCATCAATGAGGATTTTTACCTTGCACAGCTTGCTGCCCTGGGCAGACCAGACGCTACCATCACGCGATACGACAAAAGCACGTTCACCTGCTCATCTGCCTGTACTGACGCGGTGAATGCGCCGGAATGGCGGTATTACTGGCAGGTCAACATGCCAGTCGCCACCAACACCACCTGGATGACATGTGGCGATCCCTGTGATTCCGCGCTGCGCTTCTGGGGGGACACCGTTGTCGAGTGTGTGCTTAACAAACTCTGCCCGTCGCATACCTATGTGATTTTTAAATATCCGGAGTAATCCATGCATCGTATAGACACGAAAACCGCGAAGAAGGATAAGTTCGGCGCGGGTAAGAACGGTTTTACCTGTGGTAACCCCCAGACTGGCACGCCTGCCACCGATCTGGATGATGACTACTTTGACATGTTGCAGGAGGAGCTTTGCAGCGTGGTGGAGGCATCCGGTGCCAGCCTGGAGAAGGGGCGGCACGATCAGTTGCTTACCGCACTTCGCGCGCTGCTGTTAAGCCGCAAGAATCCGTTTGGCGATATCAAATCGGATGGCACGGTGAAAACGGCTCTCGAAAACCTTGGTTTGGGAGAAGCAGCTAAAAGGAATGTAGGTACAGGGGCGAATCAGATACCTGATATGAGCCTGTTCGCGTCAATTAATACCGTAACGGCTGCTGCGCAAAAATTTCCGTCTGGATTAATTTTACAGTGCGGTCAGTTGAATGGTGCCCCGAATGTATCTTCAACATACGGGATGAGGTTCCCGATGACGTTCTCAAGAGTAATTGCTGTCGTAGTTACATTGAACGTTACTGGCGCAGCTGGGCAGCCGACTGTATCGGCGACAAGTGTCCAGAACACTGGATTTAATATTACTGTGTCGCCCGGTTCAGGATACGGTTCATCTGCTGATGCGTATTACATTGCAATGGGATATTAACAAAATGTCATATTTTTATTCTGCATCGACAAACGGATTTTATTCGACTGAATTTCACGGCACCAATATTCCTGATGATGCAGTGGAAATCTCGGAATCAGAGTGGAAAACACTGATTAATGCACAGAGTGTAACAAAAATGATTACCTGTGGTGAGAACGGTCATCCTGTCATTGTTGACCGTCCTTCTCCAACACCAGAACAATTAGCCTTAATAAATGATGAAAAGAAATCTGCACTGATAGCAGAGGCAACGAATGTAATAGCTCCGCTTCAGGATGCGGTTGATTTAGGTATGGCAACAGATGATGAAACGAAACTGTTACTGGCATGGAAAAAATATCGGGTGCTGCTTATGCGTGTTAATGTAGTAAAACCCGAGTGGCCTATGCATCCAAATAAATAGACTTGTTAATCTAGGATAATTGTTGGAATAATACTCATTTTTCAGTAGGTTCAGGTAGCCTGGGTATAATGCTCACTTCTACAATGATTTCAACTTATTTTATTTAATTGATATTACGAAACTTAACTCATACATAAACAATATGACTCAATACTGTCCTAAATAGCTGCGCAGAAAAGTGCTCCACTTTCGCTCAGCCCTTGCTGGGCGAAGCATCAGGAAGGCGTTCTCAGCTAGGTTGTGTTATATCTGGCTTGAGTTTTGTTGCCCATACGCAACACATTACCCATCTGTAAACGACAAGTGTGGCAGAATTAGGTGCAGCTATTTAGACTATATCGACGCAGTAACGATAATAGATATCGAAACTGTACTAGATATTAGCTACTTATGGTTACCGGGGGGAGTCTTTTGAGCACTGGTGTTATCAATCGGCTTCAAATAATTCACCAATAAATTATATTGCGATAGCTCATCACCTTCCAGGTTGTTTATAGCCAGTTTATCAGCGTCACCACCTACTGTTTATGCTTTTATTTCTTTGATTAATAAGTATATGATATTTTAATTCATCTGGTGTATTTCTTTCTCATGTGTTGGTCGACTGAATATCTGTTCAGTGAAGGGGTAATTTTATGTTTGCACTTCGAACATTCCCTTCAGTTGCTAGGAAAGAAAACCGTAACATTTGCGCATTAATTTTAACAGTATAATCTGAGCATAAATATGCGCTATATATCTATAAAAAGGCGCAATTAATTGCGCCTTTTTATCATTTTATCAAAAATGGCCCACCGACTGTCCTCGATAGCCAATGGCCAATTTTATCTGATACATATACACAAATACAGGTATATATGATTGCGCAGATAGGATTTGGAATAGTCACGCTGAAGCCTATAATTGCTAAAGCCATAGGGATAAATAATTTGGTGATATACTCCATTCCACATATGTTAAGAGTATTTCTTCCAGCTCTTACAATAAAGTCATTTCCACAAATTATTTTTGCTATGAAAATATTAAAGATTATCAAGCCTACCGTGGTGATAATAGTATTAATAGCTTGAATATAACTACTTGATATTATGTCTGCATTGAATATTGAGATAATCTTAAAAAGTAAAGGTTTCTGGTTAAGTAGTTGATACGCACTCATTATAGCGGTAATTGAGAAGACAATGAAACCAATTTTAGATTTTCCAAAAAACCTGTCACGTGTTAATTCTAAAAACATACATCTACCGAGAGGCAATAACCACCAGTATGCCATAGCGGAGTCTATGTTCCAAAACCATTGAGGATCTAGTAATGGGTTATGATTGAGCACTGTTTGTGACAACATGAACGATAACAGTGATATGATTAAAATCACTATATTGTTCTTGACTATTTCTCTAAAGATTGCATCAATTGCTATTATAACAAAAAGGCAGTTTATAAACCATATTGTTCCTACGAATTGGTTATTTCTAACACCATATATTATATCATAAATGTGGTTGTATATATAATCAATCGTCTCACCTGAGTTAATTGTGTTTATTATTAATATAGAAAATGCAAAAGTGAAATATGGAATCATTAATCTGTAAAACTTTGACTTGATATAATCGAAAATAGATAAGTCATTTTTTTTGATAGTAAAAAAACCAGCAGCGAAAAAGAATAGTGGGACGTGATAACTAAAAACAAAAGGATACAATTTGCCAGCCCCCAACCCAAGGTGACCTAAATATATAGCAAAAATACCGAGAAATTTTAAAGCATCAACCCAATCATGCCTTATTTTTCTGTTGCTGTCGATTTTGTTATTATACATTTAAAGTAGGCTCTCCAGTTTTGTGTGATTTTTAAACACTCATTGCAAATATGAATGCCTGAAAGTTTATGATTATTAATCAACGAGTTCAATATTAATTTATTATTTTTCAAAGTCGCACTATATAGGCATTTACTTCCGCAGTACCACCGATAGTATCGATATCAAATCAGCCTGCGGCCGCGATAACTTTCGTAACATTCTGCCAGCGGCTTTGTTGAATAAATCAGGTTCAAGATAATCGTCTCTGCATCAGGTTAGAGTTTCAGGCAATACATCCTCTTTCTGGCATACCTGCCACTCTCGCACCATGGTCATAGCCTTTACGATCTGCATACTCACCAGACCAGAGCCCGCTCCCTTTTAGGCTGAGGAATCCCCAGAAAAGAAGACAGGCATAGAGTTTTGTGATCTACTGATTGCGCTAACAAATTCAATGAGATCACCTCTATGCCTGCCCGTAAAGTATGCCAGACTTTTTTCCGTAATGCTTTAGCTTCCACGCATCAGTATCGACAAAATGCCATTATTGATTCTGCTGCTGCTTTAGTCGGTGGCGCATCTCTTTCTCTTACCAGCATTGGCCGGCATTTACCCGGTCCTGCTCGCGTGAAAGATAAAATAAAACGCGTTGACCGTCTGTTGGGTAATAAACGACTTCATAATGATATCCCTCTGATATTCAAAAATATTACATCCATGATGACAAATAAACTGTCGTGGTGTGTTATCGCTGTTGACTGGAGCGGTTACCCTTTTCAGGAATATCATGTCCTTCGTGCCAGCCTCCTCTGCGACGGTCGCTCTATCCCCCTGATGAGTCAGGTCTTCCCGTCAAAAAAAAATAACGAGGCGGTGGAAATCGCTTTTCTGGATGCGCTTTCCGGGGCCATTTCTCCCCGGACTCGTGTTGTTATTGTTACTGATGCTGGTTTTCAAAGTGCATGGTTCCGTCATATCAAATCACAGGGATGGGATTTTATTGGTCGTATCAGGGGGGTAGTGAAGTTCAGGCTGGATAGTGACAAAGATAAGTGGCTGGACATAAAAATGTGCAGGGGGAGTTCAGAGGCAAAATACCTGGGGACGGGAACCCTGGCCCGGAAAAAACGCTCGCAGTGTGAAGGACATTTTTATCTTTATAAACATTCACCTAAAGGCAGAAAAAGCAGGCGTGCCAGAGGGAGGCCGGGCTTACCAACAACGGAAAAAGAACAAAAAGCCGCAGGCAGAGAACCATGGTTAATATTCAGCAATACAGCTGAGTTTAATGCCAAAAAAATCATGAAACTGTACAGTCGAAGAATGCAGATAGAGCAAAACTTTCGGGATGAAAAAAGTGAACGCTTTGGTTTTGGCCTTCGGGCGAGCAGAAGTCGGAGGGGAGAGCGTTTTCTGGTATTAAGTCTACTGGTTACACTGGCCAGTATCGTACTCTGGCTACTTGGTTATCATTTTGAAAATAAAGGATTTCATTTAAAGTATCAGGCTAATAGTCTCAAAAAACGAAGAGTATTGTCTTTTCTGACGCTGGCTGAAAACGTCCTGAGATTTAACCCTGAACTTCTACGACGAGCACAACCTGAAAAGATATTGTGCCGGTTGGCCAGCACTTACCGAAGTATGGTGCTGGCTTACTGATGAAAATTTTCTGGGGATCCCTCAGCCTTTCGGGGAGGAATGAGGGCTCTGATATTCTTTTGCCGTAGTTCATCGTGAAACCGTCGGATGTCATTTGGCCTGAGTGACCCATGCCTCCCAAAAGCAGAGTCGCTAGTGTTATGTAATTAGGCGGTTAAACTTCAATTCTCAGTGTTAAGTTTGGGTAAACGCTTGTAAATGGTATTGCTAATTTTTTAATTGACTAATATTAGAAACGGTTAGTGTGATTGTATATAGATATTTGAGTGTAAGGTATTTAAAGGGGCATTCAGCCCCTCCGTCTATTTGTGATTGCATCCATTGATGTGTGTATTATTTTGAGCTTGAAAAAGGGAGGCGCTCTTTAATAATAAATAAATCTATCAAAGCTAAATATTAAATGGAAGCCACCCTTTTTTCTCTGATAGTTTTATTATCACCAAACCATTTATTTCAGCTATCGAATCTGGATTCGGCCAGGAAGGTAAACTCTTCACAATTGGATAAATCTTCTCTATTTGTTCTTTATTTGCTGGTTTGCAATTACAGATTCCATAGTAATTCATAAATGCAACCATCCTAAAATAGTTGCCACCATCCCACCAAAAAAAAGATTTTCCAAAAGTGTCTGCGCTCATGGAGAGCATATTTCCTGAGTCGTTTGAACCATGTATATATATATATTTTCCGTTAAGGGAAATGCCTTTTGTTTGAGATGTGTATGATATTTCTTTAGCTAAAGAGATATCTTTCTGTCTTGCGAGAGTATCATTCAAAAATAGATTTTTGGATGTTGAAACGCCATTAAATATAATAAATAAAAAAAACATGCAGTTTAGGTATTTTATAGAGCGAAAATTGCTTAAGCAAGAAAACAAAATTACTGCTACTATAGGCATTAAAACAAACAGGCGAGGTGGCGCCCCTGAGCCAACAACAACGATAAATATAACCGGAAGTATATAAATGAAAATGATTGATGAAATCAAATAAATTGATCTTGTTTTTAATTTATATGTTAGGGTAAATATCAGAATTAATAAAGGAATCAGTAACCACTTGTATAGGTTTAAACCAGTGGGAGGATTGTTATAGAAGTTATATATATTATCTATGGCTGATTTAACAAGCCATTTAATATCGCTTGCATTTTGTATATAATTTGAGATGTACTCGTTCGATTCAAGCGAAAAATAATGCTTGATAGCTTTGGTTAATAGCAGGTAAATTAAGGTAGATAAAGCTATGAGGGATAGAGATAAACATGAACTATAAAAAGATTCACGAATATTTTTCTCATTTCGTATTATCGAATTTATCTGCAACCCAATGACGAATGCAATAATATATGTTACGAATGTTTGGTAGATTGCCATTGAAAGAATGGACAGTACTATACCAGAAAATATCACAATCCTATTTTTTTGCGAGTGAAAAATAATTGCTGATATCGCTGCCAGTAGAAAAGCAATTCCCACAGTATCAGCTTGGTTAAGAAACTCTAATTGATAGGAGATCTGAGGGAAGGTAATAAATACTAACATACCTATCAATAATTCATAAGATTCTAGCTTTAGCGATCTGCAGATTATAAATGCTGAAATGATGATAAAAGATAAGGCTATTAATGGTGTTATATAAAGTGAAAAAGGCTCAGGGAGAAAGTAATGTCGCAAAAAAGTGTGAAACCACCGCCCAAGCGTGATTGTTTGATAAAAATTATTTGTAAACTCGCCATCAATATTAAGTGTTCCATCGTACAACCACCCCCAATAACAATAAATTGATATTGCAAAACATGATATGAAGGCAAGGAGATTTGCATTTTTAAATAAATTAATTTTAATCATGGGTTACCTCGATGAGATTTTTTTATGATGTATTTGGGTCTATTTTTTACTTCAATATAGATTCTACCTATATATTCTCCGAGAACACCAATCCCGATCAGTTGCACGCCACCCAAGAAAAGTATTGATACAAGCAGGGAGGGATACCCGCGTACTGGGTTACCAAAGACAAGGGTGTCTATAATCATCCATGCACCATATAAAAACGAAATGCTTGCAACAAACAAGCCTATATAAGTCCATACGCGAAGAGGAAAGGTTGAAAAACTTGTGATACCTTCCAGTGCCAGATTCCATAATTTCCAGCCATTAAATTTTGAGATGCCAGCAACACGCTCTGCGCGTACATATTCAACGACATCTGTCTGACCACCCACCCAGCTCAGTATGCCTTTCATGAAAAGATTGCGCTCAGGCAACAGTTTAATGTTCTCCACAACCTCACGAGACATGAGTCGAAAATCTCCGACATTTTCCTCGATCTTTGGGGTGCTTATTTTGTTGTGTAACTTATAGAACCACTCAGCTGTCTTACGTTTCAGTCGTCCATCAGTTGAGCGGTCTGAACGTTTCGCAAGCACCATGTCAGCACCAGCCTGCCACTTTTCAATAAGATGAGGGATAACCTCAATAGGGTCTTGCAGGTCGACATCAATAGGAATTACAGCATCGCCGCTTGCATGGTCTAACCCTGCAAATAAGGCTGGTTCTTTACCAAAGTTGCGTGTAAATGACAGCGGAACAACTAGCGGGTCTGAAACAGCCAGCGCGTTAATAATTGACTCTGTGGCATCTTTACTTCCGTCATTTATGAATATAATTTCTACTTCATATGGCTTCAACTCTTGGAATTCACGTACCGTCTTATAGAAAACAGGTATCGCTTCTTCTTCATTGAAGACAGGAACGACAAGAGATATTTTCATTTCGCATCCCTAAAGACAATGAACTTTGAATAGACGAAACCGCACACCAGGCTGATGGCGGAGAAGGTGATAAGAGTGACTATTGGAGGAAGTGAGCATTTATCAGCAGCCCAACCAACAATCGCACTTAATATTCCCATGAATCCCACGTATAACATGTAGCGCATCGCTGTAGTCGATGCTTTGAATGTGAATCTTGCATTCGCGAAGAAGCTAAAGCTCACAGCCACTACGAAACCTGTGAAGTTTGCCAGGGCCTGACTGGTATGTGCGGCATAGATACATACACCAAAAACCACCCAGTGTATAAGTGTGTTCAGCACACCTATAGATGTGTACTTTACAAATAACTTTAACATTTATTTAATCAATGAGCTCTGAAAGGCATGAAGTCTATCATCCAAGTCTCAATTGATCGATACTTGCTATGTCTGATGAGACAAAACTGAGACACATAAGGCCTCACAATGGCTTGCAAGGCTTTACATGTTTTGATGTGGTGGGACGTGTGAGCGCAGTGTTGATGGGATAATTCTTTGAATTACAAGCGGATTCTTATAATTCGTAATGCGAAGGTCGTAGGTTCGACTCCTATTATCACCTAAATCAATAAGTTATATCACATTTACGTAAACCACGTTCTCCTCCTGTGCCGTATCTGGGACATTGCGACCTATAATTGCGTCAATTTTGCTCGTCTGTCCGTTGAGATGCCCGGCTGAAAGGTGAGCGTATCTCTGAACCATCTGGATAGACTCCCAGCCTCCCATTTCCTGTCACGAAGTCTGTTGTCAGTGCAAATTCAACAATCAGCCTTAGTGCTTTGGACTGCACCCCAAAAGTTGGACACCCAACTTTATGGGGTCAGTCCACTTCTTCATGAGGCTCTATCCACCGGAGCTGTTTATTCTTCGGCTGAGACACTTTTATTATTCGTGCATTATCCGGCATCTCGGCTTAGTAACAAGATACTCGGAAAAATGCACACCAGGCACACGTCATGCATGGATTCTGATGGCTCATAATTCACCAATACAGCTGATAAAAATCACAACAAAACCGCAGTTATACTATTGTTACCACCTGCGGAAGGCGGGTGATCTTTCAGTGGTATTTGTGTTTAATGATTAGTGATTCTTATTAATTTGTATATCTGTTTAGATATTATCAGCCAGATAGAATATAACCACGAAAGATTAACTATTGTTGTTTGTAACACTCAGGGAAGTGATAAGTTACGGTTATTTTTGAATTATTTTTTCTTGTTTGTGTGATTTTTATACTTCGCATAAAAAAGCCCACCGCTGAGGTGGGCAAAAGGAATGATTAATTATCTCTGAGAGAAACATCATACTCTCTTTATTATATTTAACATGAAAATGTGGAGAAATTATGGAGTATGCGTTACTTGGTTGTTAAGCAACCTGTTATCAATACAAAACAATACAGTTCTTTACATTTGCGTTTTTTTATGAATACTCCTAAAGAGGTGTTTTAACGTAATGAAATAAACAGGGTAAGTATGAATATATTTGAGCAAACTCCACCGAACCGTAGACGTTATGGTCTTGCTGCATTCATCGGGCTGATTGCTGGCGTTGTTTCAGCATTTGTTAAGTGGGGAGCAGAAGTTCCATTGCCGCCACGTAGCCCGATTGATATGTTCAATGCAGCGTGTGGCCCGGAATCATTAATCAGGGCGGCAGGACAAATTGATTGCTCCCGTAACTTTCTCAACCCTCCATATATTTTCCTTCGGGATTGGTTGGGACTGACAGATCCAAATTCGGCGGTTTATACCTTCGCCGGACATGTCTTTAACTGGGTTGGTGTAACGCACATAATCTTTTCGATAGTTTTTGCTGTTGGTTATTGTGTGGTCGCCGAAGTATTTCCAAAAATTAAACTTTGGCAGGGCTTGCTTGCAGGCGCTTTAGCACAACTTTTTGTTCATATGATTTCATTCCCTCTAATGGGACTTACACCACCTCTTTTTGATCTCCCTTGGTATGAGAATGTCTCTGAAATTTTTGGACATTTAGTATGGTTCTGGTCCATTGAAATTATTCGTAGAGATTTACGAAACAGAATTACTCATGAGCCTGATCCTGAGATCCCTTTAGGTTCAAACAGATAACGTATTGAATGATAAAAATGGCGCAGATACAGCGCCATTTTTATAGGTCAAAGCTGTTGCTTTATTCTTCCTTTCACTCATCTGCAACACCATTTGTATTTAGGTCATTTTCTCCTGGATCATGCAGATATCAATACACATGCGGGGTAAATCTGAGATTCATAAGGCTTCGCATATTTTGAGATCGGGGATAAAAACGTAATTATGATAAACTAACTGGTTGACTTAAAATGATATTTATGACTCTTAATGCGAAGAGCGTAGGCTCAACGTGATGACATAAACCCATGCTGCTCAAGTATTGCCCTGGCATCTGAGGAAACTAAAAAGTTGCAAAGTGGTCTGGCCTTCTCAGTCAGGCAAGCAAATCCATAGATGGCAACCGGATTATAAGGTTCAGGTATTTCTATAACTTTTACTGATTCAATTGATTCTAATCCAGGAGCGTAACTGGCATAACCTATGAACAGATCGGTATAATCATTTTCAATTAGCCACTGCGCGGCTATCACATTTCTTGGAAGAGGTAATGACTTTCTTCCCCCCACCAATGCAACAGCCCGTTGTCTTATTTTTCCGCCAATACTACCCATATTTTCAAAAAGCTGGTGAGTATAATCGCCAGCGGGATCACATCCTGCGGTTGACGTTCCGATTCGCAACGTTTCTCTGTTTAATAAAGAATACCAGTCGTCATTTACATTAATTTTATTAGCCCGAACATACAGACACAAGCGATTGTAGGTAAAAGGTTTAATATACAATGCATGTCCTGCGGCCATTAACATTTGTGGATGGGCCATATTCGCGGATGCAAAAAAATCACATATTTCACCCGCTTCAATACGTTCCCGCAATATACCTGCAGGTCCAAAATCACATTGAATATTATCACCCTGATAATTCGACATAAGTGATTTCCATACCTGGCGTAAGCTACCCGCAGCAAGTACACGCATTATTCTTCACCCTGATAATCAGTACGGTAAAATTTTCTATACCAGTCATTGGCTATTTTATGCATATCGATATCATTGAATTTTTCAGGATACAGTTTTTTCGCCATCCACAACTCTCCAATACCCATAGCTTCTGGCATTGGATAGCCCCATGCTTTTGCATACTCTGGCATCAAATAAACACGATGATTTTTGACCGCATCTATTACCTGCCATTGTGGATTTGACTGTATTTCATTCACCACGCCAGGGTAGCGATTTTGCACAAAAATTACCTGAGGATTCCATGCAATTACTTGCTCCATCGAGACTTGTTTGAACCCCTTAATGGTGGACGCGGCGACGTTTACTGCACCGGCATGTTTCATCATTAATCCTGTGTATTTTCCGGAACCATAAGTTGTCAATTCTGGATTAGCCATATAGGCACGAACACGCTTTTCTTCGGGGAGAGTTTGCAGTCGATCACTCACAATACTGCGACCATTTTCAGTGGCCTTGATTAACGCTTTAGCCTCTCCAGGTTTATTGATTATATTGCCTATCAGCATAATCCCTTCATATAGCCCTTTTACGTAAGCCTGTTCTTCATCAGCCATTGTTGGATTAAGTTTATTTTTCTCTCCCTCGTCATCATGCCGCAAAGAAATTGCTACTGCTGGAATGCCAAGGCTACTGATTTTGTCGAGCATTTCTTGCGGCGCATAATTGGTGACAAAAACGACCTGTGGATGCAGGGCCACCAATTTTTCAGCATCGACATGGGTTAAATCTCCTAATGACGCTTTGCTGACTAATTCTGGTGCAAGTCGTGCATAGTTGCTGCCAAGTTGCTGTTTCCAGTTTGACATAACACCCACGATTTTATCGGTGGCATTCATCTGTACTAAAAGATTCAAAGTTTGATGTTGGAGCACAACGATACGATCAACTTTGTCGGGTACTGTTACCTCCCGACCAATCTGATCGGTGAAAGTTCGTTCAGCTTGCGTAGTAAATGATAAAGAAAGCAAAAAAATCATTAATAAAAACAACTTATTATTTATTTTCATATTCCATCACACTAAAAATCGGTATATAAATGATTATATATCGAAATGGTAACACCAGTCAGGCGCTGGGAAAAGTGATTCGGGGACATTTTTGATGTGGTTATATGAAGAGAATGTGATTTTTATTTGTTCAGCAGAGACTTTCAATTCAGTTATCTGTAACCCCAAAGGCGTATTGCCAGAATAACAGAAACAAAGGAGTCGTTACGTTGCCGTATCCCATCTATTCACAATCGCCTGATACGATAAAGTATCAGTACCATCAACTTGTCCGTAAACGAATTATACTGATTTCAATAATAACTCTGGCGACCCTTCTCTCATTATTTCTGGACATCATTCTGGGTTCTTCCAGTTTGTCAGTCAGTGAGCTATGGCACGCATTAATGCATCCGTTTAGCCCTGATACCAGCATCCATGTCATTGTTTGGGAAATTCGATTACCCTACGCCTTAATGGCTTTGCTGGTTGGCATGGCCTTGGGGCTCGCGGGCGCAGAAATGCAGACGATCCTCAACAATCCATTAGCCAGTCCCTTTACGCTTGGGGTTTCCTCTGCGGCGGCATTTGGTGCTGCTCTGGCTATTGTCCTGGGGATCGGTATTCCTGGTATATCGGCAACATGGTTTGTTCCAGCAAACGCTTTTATATTTTCTCTTCTGTCAGCTTTATTACTCGATAGCATGTCTCGTTGGCTAAGAATAGCTACTTCGGGAGTGATTTTGCTGGGTATCGCATTGGTATTCACATTCAATGCACTTGTGGCAATGATGCAGTTTATTGCGGATGAGGATACTCTCCAGGGACTGGTATTCTGGACAATGGGCAGTCTGGCTCGCGCATCCTGGAGTAGGCTGGGTGTTTTATCAGGCGTATTTATCATTGTTTTTCTATGGTCATTTTCTCGCTCATGGCAACTTACAGCATTGCGCATGGGAGAAGAGAGGGCGATGGGGTTTGGTATCAATGCACATCAACTGCGTCTTTCTTCCCTGTTACGTATAAGTTTACTTGCTGCATTGTCGGTAGCCTTCGTTGGTCCAATTGGTTTTATTGGCCTTGTTTCTCCACATATTTCCCGAATGCTATTTGGTGAGGAACATCGTTTTTATCTGACGGGAAGCGTATTGACTGGAGGTCTGGTGCTCTCTCTGGCTTCAATTGCTTCGAAAAGTATTATTCCTGGCGTCATTATCCCGATTGGTATCGTCACATCGCTTGTCGGTGTTCCATTATTTATTAGTATTATTCTGCGTTATCGCAGGAGTTTGTTATGAAAGGTCTTTCACTGTATAAATTAAACGCGGGTTATCAGAAAAAAAACGTAATATGTGATCTTAGTTTATCTGAACTCCCTCGCGGTAAAATAACCATCATTCTGGGGCCAAATGGCTGCGGAAAGTCGACGTTGCTACGTGCCCTGGCGGGACTGAATAAGGCTAGCGGTAATATATTTCTTGATGGGGTCAACCTTACGCAGATGCCATTTTCAGCCCGTGCCAACAGCACAATATTTTTACCACAGTTCTTACCGCATGACGTGCATCTGAATGTGCTGGAATCTATTTTTGTTGCTCTGCGTGCTTCAAAGATAGGGAGCATAGATGAAAAAACACAATCAATAGCTATTCTCAGACAACTAGGAATAGAGCATCTGGCCTTTTGTTATCTGGATCAACTATCCGGAGGCCAGCGGCAACTGGTTGGACTGGCACAATCATTGGCCCGTAATCCATCTATATTACTACTGGATGAGCCACTGAGTGCATTGGATTTAAACCACCAGTTTCATGTTATGGATTTAGTAAGAAGCGAGACACGAAGTCGTAATATAGTCACAGTCATGGTAGTTCATGATATAAATATCGCATTACGATATGCCGATTATGTCGTAATGCTAAAAAAAGGCAAACTTATTGCCAGCGGAAATCCAGAAGAGGTCATTACGCCAGAGAATCTGGCTAGTGTATATCATATTCGTGGACGGATAGAGCATTGTTCTCAGGGGGGGTTACAATTTATTGTCGATGGTGTTATTCCGGATTAGTCACGCGTATTGAAGATTTTTCATCGTGCGCCTCCCGGCACTTTTTGACACCTTCATCAGTCAGATTGAGTAAATCGGTTTCATCTTTGATGGCACGATTACTTGTATAAAGTATGAGTGTTACCTCGTAATTTTCATAAAAAACGTCCATTAAACGCTATGGATGAGTAGACTCAGTTTTGATTCCTTGTATAACTGTTTCGATACGCTCTTTTATTTCCTCAAGTTGCTGCTGACGACCTTCAGGTGTTAGTGTCTGATCTTCATTAACGTCCAACACCCATCGACGAGGAATCAATGCACCAAAAACAATATCCATTAGCATCCCCGCGCAATTCCCCGTGTTTTTAACAGCAATACGCCCTTGAGCTTGTTGAATATCCAGCCATTCTATTAACAGTTCTCTTGAATGAAGCGTTTTAGTGGCATATAAATAGTCTGAAAGATCTGGAAAGAGAATTGATTCACGTGTCATTAATTTTAAGAGTGCTTCTCTCTCTTTAGCTTCTTCCTGACCTATATCTAATCGGAATATGCGAAACAGAGTTTCATTGATGGGGAGTATCTCGTTTTCCGGTCTTGGGAGATCGAGGAACAGGGTTTTATATTCTTTAATTACTTCAGAAAAAATCTCCTTCTTATTACTGAATACCTCATAAATAGTTCTTTTTGATACTTTTGCCCGACGAGCAATTTCTGTGGTTGAGGTTTGGGCAAAACCAAGCTCAATAAAGGCACTATACGCGCCAATAACTATCGCTTTCTTACGCTCATCAAGCCCGGCACTTTTTGGTCTTCCCCGTCGCACTGGTGTTCTCGTTTCGCTCTTGTTCATCAAAACATTTACTCCTGTATTTCATTTTTGGTACTTGACCAGTACCAGAAATGGTATCACTATACCAATAACATAAGCAATGATCATAACATGGTGTATGAAAACAACCAGGTAACATCACTTCATAAAATACAGGTCCTTATTTATGAGTCGATTAAATAATAGTGTCTGCCCCATTCGTGATCCCCAGGTTTTACGTGTTCTGGAACGCATGAATAATGAACGTAAACATCCCCCGCAGGAGCTGTTTCGCGAAGCTACTGCACTTGATCCTGAAAAATTTTCCAGTTACGGCTTTTCCATAGCCCCAGAGTAGGGGGAACTTATCTACTTACTGTGCCGGGCAATGAAAGCCACTCGTGTTGTGGACTTTGCAACTTCTGTTGGTATGTCAGCACTCTATTTTGCCGCTGCGATGAAAGATAATGGTGGCGGACTGGTGATTGGTTCTGAAATGGTACGGGAAAAGGCTGACGTCGCGGCTCGAAACCTGGCAGAGGCAGGTCTTACGTCTTTTGTTGATATTCGTGTCGGTGATGCGAGAGAAACTCTGAAAGATCTCGGTGGTCCTGTCGATTTTATTCTTATTGATGGTTTTCATCTTGCTGATGGCCCAAGCCTCGCTCGTCAGGTTACTGAGATCGTTGCACCGCAGCTACGAGTGGGTGGATATATATTAAATGATAACGCAGAACCAGATTTTTTATCTTATGTTCGAGATCCACAGAATGGTTTTATTTCTATAACATCGCCGATAAAACGAGGCACAGAGTTAGCACTGAAGATAAGTTAAATATAATTACGAATGATAAAGTTGAAAAATTATAGTCCTTGTTCATACTGATACTCATCTACTTTTTTACCAAAAGTAAAGGGGGCATTTATGCCGACGCGCAGAGAGTTTTTAATTAAAAGTGTTGCGGTGCTTTAATTGTTTCAATGCCTCGCATTGTATTTGCAAACACCAATAACAAAGCAATAAATGCTACAGCTATTACACAAGTTTTTGGTGATGGAGTTCGACTTATTGCGATAGCTGTAGAATTTGAAAAACCTATAAATAAGGAAGAACTTTCAACAACAGAGTTTAGCGTAAAAAATTATCATATCAATAAAATATTTATCAGCCAGTCAACAGCTTTGGTTGAAGCAAAATCAGGTAAGTACGTGATTCTTGAACTGGAACACAGCAAACCACAAAATGAATGGCAAGAAACTATAACGGATCCAACAATACAAAAAGCAGCTCCCAAACAAGGGCAAGGTAAACCCACCTGGGTTGCAGGAGAAAAACTAAACCAAACAATTAGATATAAAGATGCTTCTGCTGCTGTTGTCACACAAAACACTACGCTGAAAACTAACGCCGTTTCAAATCTGGTGGTGGATAGTTTTAGACAAGATGAATATAAAGATAAAGAAAGCGGGAAAATACTGAAATATAATTTCTTTATTCCTGAAGAGCAAAATAAATCATTACCACTGGTTCTTTTTATGCATGATGCAGGGGCTACCAGTGCACAAGTTACAACGACTCTGTTTCAGGGGTTAGGCGCAGTAATTTGGGCAGAACCTGAAGAACAAATGAAACGTCCCTGCTATGTTTTAGCTCCTCAGTATAATGAAATCATTGCTGATGATGACTGGCGTACCTCAACATTGCTTGATACAACAATAAATCTTGTTCAGTATTTGGTAAAAGAATATAAAATAGATCCTGAACGTATTTATGTTACTGGTCAGTCAGGGGGATGTATGCTGGCCATCGCCATGAATATCAAATATCCTGACTTTTTCACAGCGAGTTACTTGGTTGCAGGAAAATGGGATGCGGAACAGGTTGCTCCAATAGCTAAAAACAAATTGTGGTTTATGGCCTCAGAAGATGATTCAGGGGCTTTTCCTGGCTTCAACGCGATTACTGAACGTCTTGAGCAATTTGGCGGAAAGGTTTCTCGCGCGGCATGGAATGGTCAATGGGACCCTGAACAATATCGATTTGCTGCCGACACCTTGTTTGAAGAACAAAGTAATATCCGTTATACCGTTTTTATAAAAGACAGTGTATTTGATGAATACTCTTCGCGAGAAGGAGCAAGTGGGCATCGTAACACATGGCGTATTGCTTACAGCATAGAACCTATTCGTGAATGGTTATTTAACCAACGCAAACAATAATAGAGTAGGCCAGACTGTCATCAGGTATCGTGTTGGCAGTCGTTTTTCCGAGGGACAGAATGAAGGCGTTATTATTTGTAATTCTGGTTTTTTCTGCATCTGTATATGCAGATACGCCATAAAAAATGAATTTTGATGAAATACTTACACGCTCTGCTCAGGGTGATGCTGAAGCGCAAGCCAGATTGGGGGAAGCATACCTGAATGGAAACTACAATCAAACGGTGAATTACGCTCAGTCTTTTAAATGGTTGACGAAATCAGCAGCTAGCGGGAACTCCCGTGCTAAACTGGATTTAGGGATTTTATATCTTAATGGATATGGCGTGCCGTTTGATTATACCAAAGCCTTAAGCCTTTTTGAGCAAGCTAACTTAGCTGGAGAAATGAAAGCCGCACGTTATCTTGGGATTATTTATGAAAGAGGGTTAGGCGTTCCTCAGGATTATAAAAAAGCGGCGGAATATTATAAGAACGGTGATAAAAATAATGATGTTACGGCGCAGTATCGTCTGGCGAAACTTTATGAGCAAGGTTATGGCGTAAAACGTGATTATCAAAAAGCGATAAATCTTTATCTTAAACATATCAACAGAATGGATCATATCACTGCCCCCAGTTTTGTGGCTTTAGGTGATATTTATTCTCTGGGATTGGGCGTAGAGAAGAATCCCCAACTGGCTCAAAAATGGTATCAAAAAGCGATTGATGCAGGTAATACAGAGCATCAGCAGGTAGAAAATCATTAATGAGTAAGAAGAATACGTCTGCCGGAAAGTTAATGCTGGCGTACTGAATACACCAGCATTAATCAGGCATGATTATGCGACCAGCCAGACAGGTGTCGTTGAACCTTCGAACTCAGAGTTAACGCTTTTTCTTGCGCCCCTGAACAGCCTTAAAACGGGGATTAGATTTACAAATGACATATAGGCGTCCTTTTCGCTTCACAATCTGACAGTCTGGGTGGCGTTCTTTTGCTGTGCGCAGAGAGTTAAGGACTTTCATCATGCCCCCTTTTTCGTGCTAACAAAACGACCAAAACGCTGGGTAAATCGCGCTACATTTCCTTCTGATGCAACGGATCTCAGTTTCCCTGTATAGAACGGGTGTGATTTTGAAGAAACATCAATTGTCACATAGGGATAACTCACGCCATCCAGTTCAATTTCACGGTCTGTTTTGATAGTGGAGCCAATTTTAAAGTACTCATCAGCACTGGTGTCGTGGAACACCACAGTACGATATTCAGGATGGATATTTTGTTTCATTGCTTTGCCTGTTACGTTATAACATAACAACTAAGATACATTCTCATCCAGATAATTTCAACAAAATCTCATGACCATCTGGATATGCGGGATTCCTACAACTAACCGACCGTGTCGGAAGTGAGAGATGTTGTTGGCTATCGTTGGTGACGGCACTATTCAGCAGCCGAACTGCTGATTTACGACACTACCCGCTGAGCAGTATGAAAGCATTTAAGAATATGGGCGAGGTTTGCTTTACCGGCTGATTATTCATCACGCAGCCAGAGTAACAATTTGGTGAGCCAACATGCGCATTGGGTAACTAAAATGCTGACTCAATGCGCAATCTCTTTCAGTGCGGCACAAATACGATTTCTTTAAGCTTCCCTTCAAAACAGTACGAATACCTCTCCCTACGAGCATAACTATTACGAAGGAGGTAGAGGGCACATATTTTAAATATCACCTAAGGGAATTATTTTTTGATGTAATTAATAGAAATGGAGGAATAAATAGGCATATTCTACAACTGCAACAAAAACAACAATATTAATCAGTTTATGACTGATTTGCTGTACTTTATTCTCTTTCATTGGTACTTCCTCGCTTTAAAAAAGAGCGCACCTCATAAGCGCCTCTTATATAGATAACGAGTTTGGTCAACCAATTTTTTGAGGTGTATCACAAATTAGAAAATATGTATTACATCAGCCATCACTCATGACAGCAAAGTCATCGATATACGTCACCTGAAATCAGATCCGGGGATGCGTCTGCTCTCATGAGTGACCAATTCTGGCGTTGATTGGCGCAGGGGAAGCATATAATACGGCTAAAATGATTGTATCTATGAACACCCTTCATAAGTACGTTTTGAAGGGAATGCTTCTATAAGGAAATCGCTAATGCTCAAAGAAAACTTCAACGAACTGCAAATCTTTCTTGTGGTGGCAAGGGAGCGAAGTTTTACCAAAGCAGCGGGCAAACTCGGTGTTTCTCAGTCAGCTCTCAGCCATGCGATTAAGGCTCTGGAGGAAAGGTTAAATATCCGCCTCTTAACCCGAACGACTCGCAGCGTGGCTCCCACAGAAGCGGGGGAGAGAATAATCGCCTGTCTTGAACCTCGTATTGACGAACTTGAACAGGAACTGGAATCACTGATTCAACGGGACGGCACGCCCTCCGGGAATATTCGGTTATCTGCCGGGGAACATGCCGCGCGCAGTCTGATCTGGCCGAAGCTAAAACCCTTTCTCAGAGAGTATCCCGAAATCAATGTCGAACTGGTGGTGGATAACGGTTTTGTCGATATTGTCGAAGGTCGCTTTGATGCCGGAGTACGGCTGGGCGAAAGTATAGATAAGGATATGATTGCCGTGAGGATTGGACCAGATATGCGAATGGCTGTGGTGGGGGCACCGTCTTATTTCGCTACAAACCCTGCGCCTGGAACGCCTCACGAGCTACAAAATCATCGCTGCATCAATATGCGTCTGCCAACTGCCGGTGGACTTTATCACTGGGAGTTTGAGCGAGAAGGGAAACCGTTACGGGTCAGAGTTGATGGGCAACTGACGTTCAATTTGCTGCCAGAAAGAATTGATGCAGCATTATCAGGATTTGGTATCGCCTGTGTTCCCGAAAACGCGGTTCAGGATCATATAAAGTCAGGCGAGCTTATTCAGGTTTTACAGGAGTGGTGTCCAACTTTTCCCGGATATTACCTTTACTATCCAAGCCGTAAGCAGCACCCACCTGCTTTTGCGCTGATGATCGATGCACTTCGCTACGCAGAATAACGGAGCCGCATTTTACTGTGGCTCCGTTTGAGCATTAACGGCCTACGCGAGCCTGATGCTCAGGCGAGTAACGTTCACCGACGATTTTAATCGTTTCCAGTGCCTGGGTTATCTGCTGAGTATCATTCTGCGAAAGAACGATGTTGACAGCGGCCAGGTTTTCCTCCAGCCGGTGCAGTTTAGTGGTGCCAGGGATGGGTACAATCCACGGCTTTTGTGCTAACTGCCATGCCAGTGCGATTTGTGCAGAGGTTACCCCTTTCTCCGCAGCCAGTTCACCTAACAAAGTGACCAGTTTTTCATTGGCTTCAATGGCTTGTGCAGCGAAACGCGGTACGGTGCTACGGTAATCATCCTTACCGAAAGTTGTCCCCGGCTTAATCGACCCCGTCAGGAAACCTTTACCTAATGGGCTGAACGGTACAAAACCAATCCCCAGTTCCTCCAGCAACGGCAGGATTTCCTGTTCAGGTTCACGCCACCACATGGAATATTCGCTTTGCAGGGCGGTGACTGATTGTACCGCATGGGCACGACGAATGGTTTGTGCCCCCGCTTCTGACAAGCCAAAATGTTTGACCTTACCTTCAGCGATAAGATCTTTTACCGTTCCTGCAACATCTTCAATCGGGACATCTGGATCGACACGGTGTTGGTACAGCAGGTCAATAACATCTGTCTTAAGGCGGCGTAATGATCCTTCTACGGCTTCACGGATATGTTCCGGGCGGCTGTTTAGAATCTGCTGCTTATTATCATCGCCGAAGGTAAAACCAAATTTAGTCGCAATCACCACGCGGTCACGAAACGGTTTTAAGGCTTCACCGACCACTTCTTCATTCAGATACGGACCATACACTTCGGCGGTATCGAAGAAGGTGACGCCGCGTTCAACCGCAGCACGAATGAGTTCGACAGCCTGACGGGTATCTGTCGCCGGGCCGTAGCCGTGGCTTAAGCCCATACAACCTAGCCCAAGAGCGGAGACTTCGAGCCCGGATTTACCCAGATAACGTTTTTGCATTGAATGAATACCTCTTTTATCGCGGCTTAAACATCAAGTTTGCGGCCAGTCAGCCATTCCACCATCGCCGGGTCGCGGTGAGAGAAGAACGCGCTGGTTGCGGTATCCAGGGCGGTAATTTGCAGCATATCTTCAGGACTAAGTTCAAAATCGAGAATGTTGATGTTCTCTTCCATGCGTTCTTTGCGCACTGATTTTGCCAGTGAAACAATGCCTCGTTGGTAGATCCAGCGCAGAACAACCTGGCCCACGCTTTTGCCATACTTCTCGCCAATTGCCGTTAACACGGGATGCTGGAACAGACCATTTTTACCTTCCGCAAACGGTGCCCAGGCTTCTGGCTGAATGCCACGACTTTGCATCCACGGAACGGCCTGTAATTGCTGGTTGAAGGGGTTAACTTCAATCTGATTGACCGCCGGAACGACTTTATTAAAGGCGATAAGGTCAGCCAGTCGGTCAGGGTGGAAGTTACTGACGCCAATCGCGCGAATTTTACCGGCCTGGTGAAGCTCTTCCATGGCACGCCAGGCTCCGTGGACATCACCGTAAGGCTGATGAATCAAATACAGGTCAACGTAATCAAGTTGCAGCCGATTCAGAGAGCGTTCGAACTGGGCTTTGGCACCTTCGTAACTGGTATCCTGCAACCAGAGTTTCGTTGTGACAAAGAGTTCGTTACGCGCAATACCGCTTTGTTTCAGCGCATTCCCGACCTGAGTTTCATTCTGATATGAGGCGGCGGTGTCAATCAGTCGATAACCAGTATCAATAGCGTCAATGACCGCTCTTTCGCATTCGGTGGCATCGGTCATCTGAAATACACCAAAACCCAGCAAGGGCATTTCAATACCGTTGTTCAGTCTTACAGTTTGCATGGTGTTATCCTTCCGTTATTGTTTATGGAAAGCATACCGTAAAGAGAGTTATTAGATTAGACGGCGAGATTTGTCAGGGGCTATGAACAAAATTCATTAATCTGCCTTAATGCTGGTGAGTAGCACTGTTATCGTGCAGGTCTATTTTATTGATGAATTATTTGCATAAGTGAAATCGAGATTTACATACTAATCGAGAGTCGTATTTTAACTTAGAATAATGATTCATACATGATGGAGGTGCTTACTGTGGAATTCTCTGTATTAAGTAACAATCTTAAAATGCCGATGATCGGTTTTGGGGTTTTTCAGGTTACCGATAAAGAAGAGTGTAAACAGTCGGTGTTGAGTGCTATCCGAACAGGTTATCGTCTTATCGACACGGCTGCGGTATACGGTAATGAAGATTCTGTCGGTGATGCCGTTCGTGAAGCTATTTCGGAAGGATTCTGTACTCGTGAGGAGTTATTTATTACTTCAAAACTGTGGGTGCAGGATATGGTTAATCAGGATACGGCAAAAGCAGGAATTGAAGCATCGTTAAAAAAATCGGGACTTGAATATTTTGACCTCTATTTATTGCACCAGGCGATGCGTGATTATTTCAGTGCGTGGCGAGCCCTGGAAGCGGCTTATGACGAGGGCAAACTGAAAGCGATTGGTGTTTCCAATTTCTATCCTCATGTATTAACAAACTTTTGTGAGACAGTCAGAATAAAACCAATGGTGAACCAGGTTGAGCTGCATCCCTATTTTGCACAACCAGAGGCGCTGGCAACCATGAAGCACTATAATGTGCAGCCTGAAGCCTGGGCTCCGTTAGGCGGCGGAAGACATAAGCCGTTTGAAAACAAAATGCTTCAGAGTATTGCTGATGCCCACCAAAAAACGATTTCTCAGGTGATATTGCGCTGGAATATTCAACGTGGCGTGGTCGTTATCCCGAAATCAACTCATCAACAGCGTATTGAAGAGAACTTCGCCATTTGGGATTTTTCACTGACAGAGGCAGAAATGGAGCAAATTAGCTCGCTTGATTTAGGCTATGTTGGTGAATCTGTAAAACATTTTAATCCTGAATTTGTCCGTGGTTGTCTTGGCGTAAAAATACATGACTGATTTTAGTATTTGTTGAGCTATATTATTTGGATGATGACGTTTTTATCTGATCTTACAGGCTTTGTTTTATAAAATAGCAAATTCAGACAATATGGGTTTTAACCAGCGATTTAAGAATATGATTCTTAAATTATCAATTATTTCATAACGAAGAGGCACTTTATGAAAACTATCGGTTATGCCGCACTCTCTTCCGATGCAAAACTGGTTCCTTATCATTTTAAACGTCGTGAGTTACGTGACAATGATATTGCCATCGAAATTCTTTATTGTGGCGTTTGTCACTCAGATTTACATACAGTTAATGGTGACTGGGGGCCTCAGCCTTATCCGTTAATTCCGGGGCACGAAATTGTCGGTATCGTGAGAGCAGTGGGGCAGGGGGTTAAAAAATATCAAGTAGGCGATCATGTTGCCGTTGGCTGTATGGTCGATAGCTGTATGCATTGCGACCAGTGTAAACAAGGTGAAGAACAGTATTGCCGCCACGGGATGACGCCAACCTACGGTGCTAAGGATCGGATTAGCGGCGAAATTACTCAGGGAGGCTACTCCAAACATATTGTGGTACGTGAAGAATTTGTACTGCGGATCCCTGAAAATATGGATTTAGCCAAAACTGCGCCGATTCTCTGTGCCGGAATTACCACGTTCTCACCATTACGTACCTGGAATGTTGGTCCTGGCAGCCGTGTGGGCGTTATTGGGTTAGGCGGTTTAGGTCATATGGCTGTGAAACTGGCCGTCGCGATGGGGGCTGACGTTACTGTGATTAGCCGGACTAAAAGCAAAGAAGCAGACGCAAAATTGCTCGGTGCAAAAGGCATTCTGCCGTCTTCAGACCCAGAGGCATTACAGATGTCAGCCTGTGCATTCGATTTGATTATCGATACGGTTCCCGTTAAACACGACCTGAATATCTACACCCCATTGTTAGATATTGATGGTGCATTAGTTATTGTTGGACAGGTTGGGCCTGTGGAAGAACCGTCAACAATTCCTCTGATTATGGGGCGTCGCCGTGTTGCTGGCTCACTTATCGGTGGTATTGCAGAAACACAGGAAGTGCTGGATTTCTGCGCGAAGCATAATATCTATCCCGAATGTGAAATGATCAATATTGATCAGATAAACGATGCATTTGCTCGCCTTGCAAAAGGGGATATGGCACATCGTTTTGTTATTGACATGGCTTCACTGAATGCTGAGTAGCGGAATAATTCAGAGCAGAGCGTCGGTATATTTCCCAGCAACTCACAAGAAGGGAGTTCAAAAATGGAACAAGGTGATATTTATCGCATCGTGATCGTTACCCATATTTAAAAATGTGTTTGCGAGCAGGAAATTACGCTGAGCACGAACAGATTTAATTATATTAAAAAGCCAGAGCCTTGCGATAGCCCTGGCTTTTGTCTGCCTGATGTTCAGTTTTTTTTATGATGGCGTAGCGCATCAACAACCAGCTGGAATGCTTTTGAGTGATTTCTGTTTTCCGGGTAATAAATATAATAACCATCCCAATAAGGACACCAGTCTTCAAGTACACTGATCAGTTCGCCGCTGGCGATGTATTTTTCCGCAATATCGCGTGGAACATGCGCCAGGCCGTAGCCCTCTAACGCCGCCTGCAAATTTTGATAGATACGGCTAAACACCAGTTGACCGCTGACTTTGACATTCAGGCTTTTTCCTTCTTTCTCAAACTCCCACGCATACAGATTGCCATGCGTTGGAAAACGAAGATTAATGCAGTTATGACTAATAAGGTCATCTGGATGCTTTGGATAAGGGTGCTGAGAAAAATATGCTGGCGAACCGACAACAGCAAAGCGCACGTCGGGACCAATACGTACAGAGATCATACCGCTGGATATCTGTTCTCCCAGGCGAGTTCCTGCATCGAATCGACCAGATACAATATCCGTTAAAGTATAATCATCAATTAATTCCAGATTTATATCCGGATATTCTTTTAGTAATGGCTCAAGTTTTGGCCAGATGACTGACCTGATAGCATAATCGGATGTGGATATTCGAACGGTTCCAGCAGGCTTCTTATTGAGATCTTTTAGTTGCTGCAATGTTCCCTGAATCCCATCAATATGAGGCCCCAGCTCATCAAGCATTGATTGCCCTACATCCGTTAGCGATATGCTGCGGGTGGTGCGCGTGAGGAGTTTCATACCCAGACGAGATTCAAGGGTGCGCATACTGTGACTCAAAGCCGATTGTGATATCCCCAATTGAGCAGCAGCCCTGGTGAAACTCTTTTCACGCGCAACAACGATGAATGTCATTAAATCATTAAGATTTTCTCGTGCCACTCTCTGCCTCTCATTGCGGAAAAAAGATATCTGTTTATATGTTAGCGTGAGAGATATGGTAAGCCCCAACCTTAAACAAGGAAACATTGAGCATAAAAATAGCGTCAGTCTTACCTGTACAAAGGGAAAACTGACGCCTGAAAAATTAAACAACAGATTCTGTTCTGATTATAAAGAGTTAAATTTTAAAATCTGAACACGACTCATTACTTCGTTGCTTAAGGATTTCCCGAGCCGAATCAGCCATTATCATGACTGCGCCAGCCAGCATCAGGGTATCTTTCAACACCAGACGACCGGCTCCGGATAAATAAGGAAAACCATGATGAGCATCCCCCAGAGCCGGCACCCAGGCTTCAGGAGTGGTGATTAAAAATGAGAGTGTTACCAGTGGTGTGGCAAATGACATTAATGCACCCAATAAACCCAACCACCGGTTAACAGGATTTGCTAACACCAGCAGAGCAATCATCACCTCCACGACGCCAAGGCCATTGGAAAAACCATAGGTATTATTAGCAATTTGCCATGTCCGGGCTTCCGGTTTATATTCGCCTTCGTGAGTCAGATACTGTTTATATTCTTCTGGATGTTCATAGAAGAACGACATTAGCGGACTGTTCGCGACGAATGGTGTAATGCTGTCGGCCTCGTAAGGGACAAACTTTAATAACCCAATCCACATAAAAACAATCGCAATACTCAGACGAATCAATGTCAGGCCAATTTTATCTCCCCGACTTAACAGGTGCAGGTATTTTTCCATTATCAACATCCTTATTTATACAATACTGCCGTCGCGGTTGAGTTGTTATCAATCCGCATGGAGGTAATTTTCCATGATGATGCGTCATGTTTTCTGGCGATATCAGCAATGGCATCCTCAAGAACGGTCGGTGAGGCTGATACTGACGAGACGCTGACATGTTTCAGGACTATTTTGTCATCTGCATTGGTGGAAAAAGCCATAACGCCAGATAATAGCGTTGCAAATAAAACAGTTTTTTTAAACATATAAAATACCATCAATGGAGTGATTAAGAAGTTATAGAATAAGCAAAAATTAATAAAGTTGTTTTCTCTGAGACGCCAGAAGATTTGTCCTGGCGTCTGATTTTGGGTTTATTTGACTAATGAAAATAGATCATTGAGTGATTCGCTCATCGACGGATGAGTAAAAATCTGATCGCGTAATACGCTATAAGGCAATCCGGCATCCATCGCCATTTTCACAATATTGATCATCTCGTGGGAGTCAACACATAGCAGAGATGCCCCTAATATACGTTGGGTTTTATTCTCGATAATCGCTTTTAATACCCCACGGGTATCGTTCATCACTCTGGCGCGCGGAATTGCCGCTACAGGCAATGTAACCACCTGAATATCTGCACCACACTCTCTGGCTTGTTCTTCTGTCATACCAACCCGAGACAGTGGAGGAGTCATGAATACGGAATAAGGCACATTTTTCCGATCATCAGTACTACGTCTGCCTTCTCCCAGTAACTCATCGCGCACAATGCGGTAATCATCCAGTGAAATATAAGTAAACTGCAGCCCGCCGGTAACATCTCCCATCGCCCAAATATTGTCTGCGGTGGTATGTAATCGCTTGTCAACGACAATTGCCCCGCGCTCGTTCACCGCAACCCCGGCATTTTCTGGTTTTAACGAGGCGGTAGCAGGCTGGCGACCGGAAGCAATTAACAGGACATCCACCGCCAGTTGAGCGTGTCCGGTATGCACTTGTACTTTATTTTTATCGTGGCTGATACGCTGCACATGGGCGTTGAGGATAATATCCACTCCCTGCTCACGTAAAATAGTCGCGATATTATCAGCAATATCCCGATCTTCCCGAGGCAAAAACAGAGGCGCGGCTTCGAAAATAGTCACCTTACTGCCAAAATTAGCGAGCATAGAGGCGAACTCAACGCCAATATATCCCCCGCCTAAAATGCCCAAATGTTCGGGTAATTCCTTCAGGTTAAGTAATCCGGTACTGTCATAGACGCCAGGTGTCGTGGTTATTCCTTGAACTGGCGGAACAACAGTTTGTGCGCCGGTATTAATAAAAATTTTCTCACCATGAATCTCCAGATTTCCCTCAGGTCGATGAATACGCAGAATATGATTATTGATAAACTCCGCTTGCCCGACGATCACGTCGATATTGGGCATATCCGCAAGATTATGGAAATTCTTATTGCGTAAAAAATTGACGACTTCATCTTTACGCTGCATGGCATGGGAAAAATCTGTGTGCTGTTGTGCATCATGAACCAATGTTTTGGTTGGGATGCAGCCGATATTAATACATGTCCCGCCATACATTGCATTCGATTGTTCTATGAGAGCCACACGCCAACCCGCTTTAGCCAGCGTGACGGCTAATGTTTTTCCTGCCTTACCAAAACCAATAATAACTGCCTGATATTTATTCATGATAATTTCCTGTCGAAACGTATTCATTTGACGTAATGACTATAGACGTAAATTCGTAAATAACACTTCTTCACAACGCTTGATATTTTGTCTTATCGTCTGATGTTCGTTGTTTTTTAATCAGGGTCACAATATAACGATGATGATTAACTAATTGATGATATTGGCTTAAGGCTTATATAAGATTATTGCTGTCTATAATCAAAAAACTACTCAGGAGTCTGATATGGATGCCCTTAGCCGTTTATTGATGCTTAACGCTCCACAAGGAACGATCGATAAAAATTGCGAGTTAGGAAGTGACTGGCAGCTTCCACATGTTGCGGGGGAACTATCGGTTATTCGTTGGCATGTGTTAACACAAGGTGCGGCAAAACTGGAAATGCCGGCGGGGCAGACCTTTACATTGCGCCCTGGGAATGTGGTTCTGCTAACACAAAATTCAGCTCATCGCCTGAGTCACATTGAAAATGAATCGACCTGTATTGTGTGCGGCACTCTTCGGCTGCAACGTTCGGCGCGTTATTTTTTAACCTCTTTGCCGGAAGCTCTGTTTTTGGCACCGGAAAGTGACAGCGTGGAGTTTAACTGGCTGAGGGAGGCGATTCCTTTTTTACAACAGGAATCAAGAGCGGCAATGCCGGGAGCGGATGCTCTGTGCAGCCAGGTATGCGCCACACTATTTACACTCGCCGTGCGTGGATGGATCGTACAGGCTAATACGGAGAAAAATATCCTCAGTTTGTTGCTTCATCCGCGCCTTGGTGCGGTGATTCAGCAAATGCTGGAAATGCCTGCTCATCCCTGGACAGTCGAATCGCTGGCCAGCATCGTTCACATGTCCAGGGCAAGTTTTGCCCAACTTTTTCGTGATGTTTCTGGAACCACGCCATTGGCTGTATTAACAAAGTTGCGGCTACAAATAGCGGCTCAGCGGTTTTCCAGGGAAACGCTCCCCGTCGTGGTGATCGCTGAGTCAGTAGGCTATGCCAGTGAATCATCCTTTCACAAGGCATTTGTTCGTGAGTTTGGCTGTACTCCTGGAGAATATCGGGAAAGAGTCAGACAGCTTCAGGAGGTTATCTTATAAGCTAAATATGGATAAGATTACCCGTTATAAAAATAGAGCATGTCATACTCAGAGTAGCGGGGAAAAACAGCAGGATGTTCTGGTAGAAATAAAGAACATCCTGGCATTCTAAAGGCAAGATTTCTGTTACTTAATCGTTGCGTGCATCCTTATCCATATAAAAGCATATGGTTAAGAAAACCACTTTATCGCATAAACCAGAAGTAAAAGAGACCTACTTTTAAGCCGAGTATTGCGATGTAGGCACAGCAGTACTTCATGGTGCCAGACATTATTTGATTGGCTTGCCCTTCCATTTTTGTGGCAGAAACGGCAATGGCAATACTTTGTGGTGAAATCATTTTCCCTCCCGTGGCACCGGAAGTATTCGCTGCCGCCAGCCAATTGGGATCGATATGCAACTTACTGGCTGCAATAGTTTGCAGTTTGCCAAACAAAATATTCGAGTTAGTATCGCTGCCTGTGACAAAAGTACCCAGCGCACCAATGACCGGCGCGAGGAAGACGTATGAACTTCCGGTGAGATCGACAATTGACCGAGCCAGCGTAGAAATAATGCCGCTGAGATCCATAACTGTTGCCATGGCGACAATGGCCATAATCGCAATAATAGAATTTTTAAGCTGGAATACGGTTTTGATAAATACTTCCAGCATACCGCGTGCTGATGCCCCCTGAATAAAACCACCGAGAATAGTTGCAAAGATAATCAACATTCCAGGCGTTGTGAGCCATTCTATTTTTAACGCTAAGGTCCCGCCATCGACCAGTGAAAAGTGTAGCACTGAAGCCAGCTTAGATGCTGCTGCTTTTATCGTTGGGAATAACGGTGAGCACAGCAGAATAAAGACAAAAATAAACAGGTAAATAGAACCGACCCGGAACAGCACCTTTGCCGAACGTGGTGCCATTTCACGGGTATGGCTGGCTGCAATACGCCACTCTGGGTCTACTTCACCTTTGCGCAGACGGCTGGCAATCGCGACAGCGAAAAGGCTAGCCAGGCTGCCAGCAAAAGCGGGCAATTCGGCACCAAGATGGATGGCAACAAAGTATTGCGGAATAAGTGTCGCGATGCCACATAGCAGTGTGATAAGGAATACGCCGCGAATCGCTTTCACGCCGCCGCCAATAATACAAATAATGACAAAGGGCAGCAGGAGATTAAAAATCGCTAATTGCAGAATAATTGTTCCACCTAAGGTGTAAACAGACAGGTTAACCTGCTCGGCGAGGATTGAAACCGGAATACCTACCGCCCCAAACGCTGTAGGCACAGTATTGGCAACCAGTGAAGCAATTGCGGCCTTCAGTGGGTTGAATCCCAACGCAATGAGGATACCAATAGGAATGGCGACCGCAGTACCGTAACCGGCAGCAGCTTCAAGAAAACCACCAAAACACCATGAAATAAGGAGTACCTGGATACGCTTATCTTCGCTAATACTGGCGAGAATATCGCGGAGAATATCCAGAGCTTTGGTTGCCTGCATGACGTTATAACTGAATATCGCACCGAGGATCACAATCACGATCGGCCATAATCCTTTGAGTGCGCCATAACCCACTGAGGCTTTAAGATTCTGTATTGGCATGTCCCAGAACAGGACAGATAAAACAGCTGTAAATACCAGTGATATCAGTACTGAATAATGAACAGGCATCTTCAGTTTCAGAATCAAAAATACCATAAGGAGCAAAGGAGAGAGTGCAATAGCAAACATTAAATATCCGTGCATTTCTATTCCTGACTATATTTATTAACCTTGTTTATATATTTTTCCGAGCAAGGCTAGCTCATTATGAAAATAAAAAATGCAAACTGAATCGCTTCAGTAAAATAAAATTACAATTGTTAATATTTGTATATCCATTGTTAATAATTTGATTTTCATAACGATGCGTGTATATTTTAACAGCTCCGAAATGAGTAGCTCTAAATAGGTATTTAAGATTGGGTTTATGAACTTTGTGATCTACTTAAATCAAATTTACGCTCCCATATTGATAGAGGTTGTCTCTATAAAAATGTGAGCGACGCCGAAAGAAATAAAATTAGTTATTGCATCCCGGTATTGAATGAAGGATTATCTGTTTTGTCATACAAATGAGTTTGAAATTGTATTTTAGTACCTAATAAAAAAGAGCCCCTATTTTTATTGATGATTGATAACCCAGAAGGGGTGGTTGCCATCGGGCATAAACAGAAATGAAGTAATGGAGTGTTGGTTGTGAATGTAAATTTCTTTGTTACCTGTATTGGTGATGCACTGAAATCAAGGATGGCACGAGACTCCGTGCTGCTACTGGAAAAACTCGGCTGTCGCGTAAATTTCCCGGAGAAACAGGGATGCTGCGGTCAGCCTGCGATCAATAGTGGTTATATCAAAGAAGCGATTCCGGGGATGAAAAATCTGATCGCTGCACTGGAGGATAACGACGATCCCATTATTTCACCGGCTGGTTCCTGCACCTATGCCGTAAAAAGTTACCCGACGTATCTGGCGGATGAACCTGAATGGGCATTACGTGCCGAAAAGGTTGCCGCGCGTATGCAGGATCTCACCTCTTTTATTGTTAATAAATTAGGGGTAGTGGATGTCGGCGCCAGCTTGCAGGGGAGAGCGGTGTATCACCCATCTTGCAGTCTGGCTCGTAAGCTGGGGGTGAAGGACGAGCCACTTACGCTGCTGAAAAATGTGCGCGGACTGGAGCTGTTGCCCTTTGCCGAACAGGACACTTGCTGCGGGTTTGGCGGCACGTTCTCGGTCAAAATGGCCGAAATATCCGGCGAGATGGTGAAGGAAAAGGTTTCACACCTGATGGAAGTCCGCCCTGAGTATTTAATTGGCGCTGACGTGAGTTGCCTGCTGAACATTAGTGGGCGATTACAACGGGAAGGGCAGAAAGTCAAAGTGATGCATATTGCTGAAGTGCTGATGAGCCGCTGAGGATATAAAGATGTCGATCAAAACCAGTAATACAGAATTTAAGACACGCATCCGTCAGCAAATTGAAGATCCGATCATGCGCAAAGCGGTGGCAAACGCGCAGCAGCGTATTGGTGCAAATCGGCAAAAAATGGTTGATGAATTAGGGCACTGGGAGGAGTGGCGCGATCGTGCTGCCCAGATACGTGATCATGTTCTGAGTAATCTTGACGCTTATTTGTACCAGCTCTCAGAAAAAGTGACGCAAAACGGCGGTTACGTCTATTTTGCAAAAACCAAAGAAGACGCTACCCGCTACATTTTGCAGGTCGCCCAGCGTAAAAATGCGCGGAAAGTGGTGAAGTCGAAATCAATGGTGACCGAAGAGATTGGCGTCAACCATGTGTTGCAGGATGCTGGCATTCAGGTGATTGAAACCGATCTGGGGGAATACATTCTCCAGCTGGATCAAGATCCGCCATCTCATGTTGTGGTTCCGGCCATTCATAAAGATCGCCACCAGATCCGCCGGGTGCTACACGAACGTCTGGGCTATGATGGCCCGGAAACGCCTGAAGCGATGACCTTATTCATCCGTCAAAAGATCCGCGAAGATTTCCTCAGTGCTGAAATCGGTATTACCGGCTGTAATTTCGCGGTGGCAGAAACCGGTTCGGTATGTCTGGTGACTAATGAAGGTAATGCGCGAATGTGTACCACGCTGCCGAAAACGCACATTGCGGTGATGGGTATGGAGCGTATCGCCCCCACGTTTGCCGAGGTTGATGTATTGATCACCATGCTGGCGCGCAGTGCTGTTGGTGCGCGTTTGACGGGATATAACACCTGGCTGACAGGACCGCGCGAAGCGGGGCACGTTGATGGTCCTGAAGAGTTTCATCTGGTTATTGTTGATAACGGACGCTCCGAGGTGCTGGCCTCTGAATTTCGTGATGTGCTGCGCTGTATTCGCTGCGGAGCCTGTATGAATACCTGTCCGGCATATCGCCATATTGGCGGTCACGGATATGGCTCTATTTACCCAGGACCAATCGGCGCGGTGATTTCTCCACTGCTTGGCGGCTATAAAGATTTTAAAGATCTGCCCTACGCCTGTTCTCTATGCACAGCCTGTGACAGCGTTTGCCCAGTGCGTATTCCGCTGTCGAAACTGATTTTACGCCATCGTCGGGTGATGGCTGAAAAAGGGATAACAGCAAAAGCAGAGCAACGGGCGATCAAAATGTTTGCTTATGCCAATAGTCATCCGGGGTTGTGGAAAGTCGGAATGATGGCTGGCGCCCATGCGGCAAGCTGGTTTATCAATGGCGGCAAAACACCGCTCAGGATCGGCGCAATTAGCGACTGGATGGAAGCACGCGATCTTCCTGAAGCTGACGGAGAGAGTTTCCGTAGCTGGTTTAAGAAACATCAGGCGCAGGAGAAAAAGAATGGATAATCGGAGCGAATTTTTGAACAACGTTGCTCAGGCACTGGGTCGCCCGCTGCGACTTGAACCGCAAGCAGCAGATGCGCCGCTTAACAATTATGCTAACGAGCGGCTTACCGAACTTAACCAACAGCAGCACTGTGATGCGTTTATCCAGTTTGCCAGCGATGTCATGTTGACGCGTTGTGAACTGACCAGCGAGGCGCAGGCGGCAGAAGCGGCATTACGTTTGTGTAAAGAGCTGGGAGATCAGTCGGTCGTGGTCAGTGGCGACAAGCGACTGAAGGAACTGGGGATCAGTGGGCGTTTACAGCAGGAATGCAATGCCGTCGTGTGGGATCCAGCGAAAGGTGCCGAGAATATCGCTCTGGCGGAGCAGGCGAAAGTTGGCGTTGTGTATGCTGAATATGGCTTAACAGAGTCGGGAGGTGTGGTGCTTTTTTCCGCCGCCGAGCGCGGACGTTCATTGAGTCTGCTACCTGAGTCCTCTATTTTTATCCTGCGTAAAAGCACTATTTTGCCCCGAGTGGCGCAGCTGGCAGAAAAATTGCACCAGAAAGCGCAGGCCGGTGAACGTATGCCATCCTGCATTAACATCATCAGTGGCCCCAGTTCAACAGCGGACATTGAGCTTATCAAAGTTGTTGGGGTTCACGGGCCGGTGAAAGCGGTGTACCTGATTATTGAGGATTGTTGAGAGAGATTGGCGGCCATTCTGGTAAGAACATCCAGAATGGCGCTGTCATATTGAAAGGAATAACTGCTCTATCTGGGCGTTCAGAAACTGGAGCGCATATACCAGAGTGATGAAAAAACAGGCAGTTAAAACACCCGTTCATTTGTGTTATGTTTGGTGGATAAAAATAAACCGAACGTCGACTGTTTGTGTCATTATAGTTTTACGTTGTAAAGATTTAGTGTGAAAATCCACGCTTATATATTTACAGCATTCAGATGCTTCCTTGTAATAACAGTCAAATCCCGCTGAGATTTTTTCTTTTCTTAATAAGATGTTATATTTTTGCTGAATGGATTCAGTCCTAAAGCAGTATATTATTTTTAATAAGACAAATCTTATATTTATATACTCATTTAGTGTTACCAATTTTTCTTATATTAATATGGGGTCTCAATGCTTTGCTTTGGACTATATTTTGAGTTGATCTGCATTCGTAGATACATATAATGCGCCTGTGTTCAAAACTGGAAGTTAATGTAAGGATGATGTTGCGGTTGTTAATTTGGAAAACGTGTCCAGTGGAGAGTTAGCCCTATATTACCCTCTGAACTGTATGCCTGAATAATACAGTTTTCGATATTATGCAGTCTTTTTGAATTTTTATATCTCTCATGGGCCGAGGTACGGAATTTAATTCACCTCGGTGTATGAGAGCTTGGTTTTGTCTGGATGCATTGCTGGAGAGTCTCATGAATAAAATATATCGGCTAAAGTGGAACAGGTCCCGTAACTGTTGGTGCGTTTGCTCTGAGCTGGGAAGTAGAATAAAAGGAAAGAAGGCAAGGGCCGTTTTAATTAGTGCGATAGGTTTATATTCATCTTTGGCGTTCTCTGGTGATGTCACCGTGAACCAAGACAAGACTATTGATTTTGGCAAGGCCGATCAGAACATCGATTACCGTATAACGGTTACTGATAATGCTAATCTGGTTATCGACGTTACAGACACTTCTCGTCCACGTTTTACGCTCAATTCTGGTGGTGGGTTGGATATCACCGGAGGCAAAGTGTATATCAATGGTCAGCTTGATGTACTGCTGAAAGGGACGGGATTTCTAAACGTTTCAAATGCCGGTAGTGAATTGTATGCTGATGATCTCTATGACTCAAACTCCGGCTCCTGGCACGATCGCGGCTATTTTAATGTCTCCAACGGCGGCAAAATTCATGTTAAGGGCACCAGTCGTCTGACTTATACGCAGGGAAATGTCAGTGGCGAAGGCAGCCAGGTAAATTCCAAAACTTTCTTCATGGGCGTTTACAGCAGTTACGGCGGAGATCAGTACCTGTCTGTTAATAACGGTGGTGAAGTTAATGCCAGTGAGCAAATTAGTCTGGGCTATTATAATCAAAACTCCGATACCACACTTGCTGTTTCAGAAGGCGGCAAAATTTCTGCACCGAAAATTAGTTTAAGCACTAATTCGGAGTTGGCGTTAGGTGCACAGGAAGGGAGTGATGCGAAAGCGGCAGGGATTATTGATGCCGAAAAAATTGAGTTTGTGTGGGCTTCGACATCCGAAAAGAAAATTACATTAAACCACACGGATGATAACGCGATTATTTCCGCTAACATTGTCAGTGGTAGTGAGGGGCTGGGCAATATCAATGCGCTCAGTGGCACGACTTACTTAACCGGTGACAATTCTGCATTTAGCGGCAAAGTAACGATTGGCCAGAATGGAGCTTTGGGGATCACTCAAAATATAGGCACGGCAGATATCTCTAATCGCGGAAAATTACACCTGAAGGCTGACGATAGCATGACCTTTGCCAATAAGATCTCCGGCAACGGTACAATCAGTATCGACAGTGGGACGGTTGCTTTGACCGGTAATAATTATGCATTTAGCGGATATATTGATGTTGCCTCCGATGCTGTAGCTGTTATTACTGAAGAAAAGAACATCGGTAATGCGGATCTGGATGTTGATGGCAAATTGCAAATTAATGCCAACAAAGATTGGGTATTTGATAACGATCTTCAAGGTAAAGGCATTGTTGAAATAGACATGGGGAATCATGCATTCTCCTTCGATGAGTTTGCTTACACCGACTGGTTCCAGGGTTCACTGGCGTTCCAGAACACGACATTTAACCTGGAACAGAATGCTGAGTTTCTGCAGAGAGGCGGGATCACTGCGGGTCAGGGAAGTCAGATAACGGTGGGTAATGGTACTCACTCCATTAGCACTCTGGGATTCTCCGGCGGAACCGTTGATTTTGGTGCTCTGACAACTGATGCACAGATGACAGAAGGAACCGTCAAAGTTAGCAAAACGCTGGATCTACGGGGCGAGGGGGTTATTCAGGTTGCCGACCGCGACGTTGTAAGCTCTGTCTCTCGTGATATTGACTCTGCATTATCGCTCACTGAAGTTGATGATGATAACAGCGCCATTCTGCTGGTTGATGCGCAAGGGGCGGAGGTGCTGGGGGATGCGGGCAATCTGCAATTGCAGGATAAAAATGGACAAACTCTCTCCAGCAGTGCGCAACGTGATATTCAGCAGAATGGGAAAAAAGCTGCCGTTGGCACTTATGACTATCGTCTGACGAGTGGAGTAAATAATGACGGCCTGTATATCGGCTATGGCCTGACGCAGCTTGATTTGCAGGCTACTGACAGCGATGCGCTGGTGCTGAGTGCCAATGGTAAAAGCGAGAATGCCGCCGATCTCAGCGCAAAAATTACCGGTAATGGTGACCTGGCATTCAGCAGCCAGAAAGGCCAGACCGTATCGCTTTCTAACAAAGACAACGACTATACCGGTGTTACCGATCTGCGTAGCGGGACGCTCTTGCTGAATAACGATAATGTGTTGGGGAATACCCAGGAACTGCGTCTGGCGGCAGAAACTGAAATGGATATGAATGGTCATAGCCAGACCGTGGGTACGCTCAATGGTAGCGCCGATTCGCTGTTGAACTTAAACGGCGGAACTCTGACTCTTGCCAACGGGGGCACTGCAACCGGTTCATTAACGGGAAGCGGGAAGCTGAATGTTCAGGGCGGCACGCTGGATATCGCGGGCGATAACAGCAGTCTGACGGCGAATATGAATATTGCTAACTCAGCTCATGTCCTGGTAAGTCACGCGCAGGGATTGGGTAGCGCAAACGTTGAGAACAACGGCACCCTGGTGTTGAATAATAGCGGTGAAAAAAGAGCGGCTGTGCCTGTGAGTTACAGCCTGGGTGGCAATTTGACCAACAACGGCACGCTGATGACCGGGATGTCAGGACAGCAAGCGGGCAATGCGTTAGTGGTGAAGGGGAACTACCACGGTAATAACGGTCAACTGGTTATGAATACGGTACTGAATGGCGATGATTCAGTGACTGATAAACTGGTTGTTGAGGGCGATACCAGCGGCATGACGTCCGTTACGGTGAATAACGCTGGCGGTACAGGCGCTAAAACCCTTAACGGTATCGAACTTATCCATGTAGGTGGTAAGTCCGAGGGGGAGTTTGTTCAGGCGGGGCGTATCGTTGCGGGCGCGTATGACTACACTCTCGCACGTGGTCAGGGGGCAAACAGCGGTAACTGGTATCTGACCAGCGGTGGTGAGTCAGTTGAACCGCAACCGGAGCCAGAGCCGATGCCGAATCCGGAGCCGAATCCGGAGCCGAATCCGACACCGAATCCGGAGCCGAATCCGACACCGAATCCGACACCGAATCCGACGCCAGAGCCAACGCCTGTTCCTGACCAGAATCTGGATAATGACCTGCGCCCGGAGGCTGGTGGTTACATCGCGAACCTTGCGGCAGCAAACACAATGTTTACCTCCCGACTGCATGAACGTCTGGGGAGCACATACTATACCGATCTGGTAACGGGTGAGCAGAAACAAACCACCATGTGGATGCGTCATGAAGGGGGCCATAACAAATGGCGTGATGCAAGTGGCCAGTTGAAAACCCAAAGCAATCGCTATGTTCTGCAACTGGGGGGCGATATCGCGCAGTGGAGTATAAGTGGCAACGACCGCTGGCGTCTGGGCGTCATGGCCGGTTACGGCAACAGTGACAGCAAGACTATCTCATCGCGCACCGGTTATCGAACTAAAGCAAGCGTAAATGGTTACAGCACGGGGTTATATGCGACCTGGTATGCGGATGATGAGTCACATAACGGGGCGTATCTCGACAGTTGGGCGCAGTACAGCTGGTTTGATAACACAGTGAAAGGTGATGATTTACAGAGCGAATCTTATAAATCAAAAGGATTTACTGCTTCACTGGAGGCTGGATACAAGCACAAATTAGCTGAATTTAATGGCAGCCAGGGAACGCGGAACGAATGGTATATCCAGCCACAAGCACAGATTACCTGGATGGGCGTAAAAGCTGATAAGCATCGCGAAAGCAACGGTACTCTGGTGCGAAGCGAAGGAGACGGTAACATTCAAACCCGACTGGGCGTGAAAACCTGGCTTAAGAGCCACCATAAAATGGATGAAGGTAAATCCCGCGAGTTCCAGCCATTTATGGAAGTGAACTGGCTACATAACAGTAAGGATTTCAGCACTCGCATGGATGGCGTGTCAGTCTCTCAGGATGGAGCCCGAAATATTGCCGAGATAAAAACCGGGGTGGAAGGACAGCTAAATGCCAACCTGAATGTCTGGGGAAATGTGGGCGTTCAGGTTGCGGACAAGGGATATAATGACACCTCCGCGATGATTGGCGTTAAGTGGTCATTCTGAACTGAATAATTCGTAAAAGGAGAGGGAGTCGGATGAGTGACAATTCGACTCTCTGTATTATTTTCTTGCAGTCAGCTTTTTCTGCCAGAAAGGAGACAAGCGGATTTAGCTGGCGCACATGATTTAAGCAAGGTGTGTTAAATGGCTTCGCATGATTTGAGTGTTTTTCTTGAAGAGTTCGGGGCAACCGTTAATCTGACGTTGCCTGGTATTGTGTCCGAGAAAGAACGGCTTTTACTCAAGCTGCTGATGGAGGGGATGTCGGTTACAGAAATATCACAATATAGAAACCGCAGCGCAAAAACAATTTCACATCAAAAGAAACAACTGTACGAAAAACTCGGTATTCAGAGTGATATTACCTTCTGGCGGGATATCTTTTTTCAATATCATCCACAGGTAGTCACTGCCACAGGTAATACAAATAAATTTTATATCCCTGACAACCGTTGTCACCATATTGTCACGCCTGAAGCCATCAGCCTGGCGCTGGAAAACCATGAATTTAAACCATGGATCCAACCTGTTTTCTGCGCACAGACAGGGGTACTGACAGGCTGTGAAGTGCTTGTTCGCTGGGAGCATCCGCAAACGGGAATCATCCCGCCGGATCAGTTTATTCCTCTGGCGGAGTCATCTGGTCTTATCGTCATAATGACCCGCCAGTTGATGAAACAGACTGCGGATATTCTGCTGCCGGTAAAACATTTGCTGCCGGACAATTTCCATATTGGTATCAACGTCTCGGCGGGCTGTTTTTTGGCTGCGGGATTTGAAAAAGAGTGCCTGAACCTGGTCAAGAAATTAGGCAACGATAAAATCAAGCTGGTTCTTGAGCTGACGGAACGTAACCCCATTCCGGTAACGCCAGAAGCCAGAGCGATATTTGATAGCCTTCATCAGCACAACATTACCTTTGCGCTGGATGACTTTGGTACTGGTTATGCAACCTATCGTTATTTGCAGGCGTTTCCGGTCGATTTTATTAAAATTGACAAGTCGTTTGTGCAAATGGCGAGTGTTGACGAAATCTCCGGCCATATTGTGGACAATATTGTCGAACTGGCGCGTAAGCCCGGTCTGAGTATCGTGGCGGAAGGGGTAGAAACCCAGGAACAGGCGGACTTAATGATCGGTAAAGGCGTTCACTTTTTGCAGGGCTATTTGTACTCTCCGCCGGTTCCGGGTAATAAATTTGTCTCTGACTGGGTAATGAAAGCCGGTGGTTGATGTAAGCCGCTATTCAGGGTGCGTCGGGAGGTTGGCTGGTATCAATTCTCCCGATGCAGTAAATCCTGATAAATCTCCGTTAATATCCCTTTAGGCATAAATTGTTTTTTAATCCACTGCGTCACCTGGCCGGTGGCAGAGTGTTGGGTTGCCAGTAACATGCGTGAATCCTGGCGCGGGTTATGAATTTGTCGGATAACCAGCAGTGATTGTTCCATCGCTTCACGAACCATGTAATCTGGCAAAAAACCAATCCCTTCGCCCAGAATCTGACACTGACATTTGGTGTTGAAATCTGGCACCAGAATCGACTCCTGCCCATGCAGCAACCAGCCCACCTTTTTATTAATCGTATGCGCGGTGTCTTCCACCATAATATTAGGGTAGAGACGTAGCTGACTTTCAGCGATTGGCTCCGGTACAAAGGCTAACGGGTGATCCGGGGCGATAGCAAAAGCCCAGCGAATCGCGCCAATCTCGGTGTAATCAATGCCGCCACCGTCCAGCAGCGTGTCGGGTGCGCCGATGGCGATATTCGCCTGGTTATTGATAATCGCATCCCAGACGCCGTTATACACTTCAGTTGTTACGGTTATCTGGCAGGTAGGAAACTGCTTTTTCAGCACCTGTAATAAGCGTGCGGTGTGTTTAGGGGTATAAAGTAGCTGATTAATACAAATACGAACCCGTGCTTCTATGCCCTGTGAAATAGTATCGATGCTGCGTTTGATGGCGTGAAAATCATTCAGCAGGTCGGTAGCTTTGCGGAAAAAATAACGCCCGGACTCCGTTAACTCAATGCTGCGGGTATTGCGGGTAAACAGCACCACATCCAGCCCCGTTTCCATTCGCTTGATGGTGTAGCTAATGGCGGAAGTGGTTAAACCCAACTCTTCTGCCGCTTTACTGAAGCTGCCAAAACGCGCAGCGGTAGTAAACGCTAACAGGTTTTCTTCGGTAAAAATTGAGTTCATTAAACCATTCCCGCCATTTTCTAATATGAATTTCTCCAGTCACAACTGTAGAGGTATCGATTAAAGATAGATAATCATTTTTGAATAACTTTTAATACCCGTCGCTTTTAGTCGTCGCTTCGCTTAATTTTTGTCCGCCGTATTCCGAAATTATCCCCACGCAGTTACCCGCCAGAAAACCCAGTAACGTTACTGTCCAGTTCATCCCGCTGGCAAAAAATAGCGTCATGCCGAGAAAGCCACCGGGAATGAATGACAGTAACCAGAAACGTCCTTGCCAGACCACCACCGCCGAGAAGGGCACGGTAGTAATCACGCTTGCCCAGAATCCAGAAAGCCCACTTACAGAAGCCAGCCAGCCGGCAGTCAGCGCGGCGAAAAACGCCCACACCATCCCGGAATAATTAACCGCCAGGCTTCTGATAAACCCCGATTTACCGCCGCCTGCGGCATAAAAACTGCAAAAGGCGACGAAGCCAATCGTTCCTAATAATTCCCATCCCTGAGAGAGCCCGACATGTGAAGACACTAACTGCCAAAGCCCTGCACAAATACCGACGGTGACACCCGTTGCCGTGAGTCCGTTCATCTTGTTCCCCTCTGGTTAGACATGGACGATAGCTGCTCTTACATGTGCAGACTATAGAGAAATAAAACCGGATTGAGTGAAAGGGTATGGCGAGAAAGAGACAAATATTGCACTACCGCACACTGCGAAAAGATTATTGAACATCATTCAACAAAAAGGCGAAATACGGCGAATTAAATTTAAGCGGGTTCTTTTAGCTGAATTTCGTTGCTATTCTCAATTCATCGAAAACAGCCACAAAAACCAGGGAAATGTGAATGACTATAAAAAATCTACCTGCCGACTATTTATTGGCTGCGCAACAGGGTGATATCGATAAAGTAAAAACCTGCCTTGCGCTGGGTGTCGATATTAATATCTGCGATCGTCAGGGGAAAACGGCAATTACGCTGGCAAGTTTATATCAGCAATATGCTTGCGTTCAGGCATTAATTGATGCCGGAGCGGATATTAATAAGCAAGATCAGATATGTTCAAATCCTTTTTTAATTAGCTGCCTGACCGGTGATTTAACCTTGTTACGAATTATTTTAGCTGCTAAACCCGATCTTAATTGCGTAACCCGCTTTGGCGGCGTTGGCCTGACGCCTGCCTGTGAAAAAGGTCATTTAAGTATTGTGAAAGAGCTTTTGGCGCATACGGATATTAACGTTAACCAGACCAACCATGTTGGCTGGACGCCACTACTGGAAGCTATTGTGCTTAATGATGGCGGTATTAAACAGCAGGCGATTGTCCAGTTATTGCTGGAACACGGAGCCAGCCCGCATATGACCGATAAATATGGCAAAACGCCGCTGGAACTGGCGCGGGAACGCGGTTTTGAAGAGATTGCGCAATTGCTGATTGCCGCAGGTGCATAATCCGGGAGGCTTGCTATCGACACACCAGAAAGACGGTGTGTGTGGGCGCTAACTGCGGATGCGGATTTTCTGGCGCAGCGGGGGCAAGGACAGGTTGAACAGGTCTTTGCCAGAGCGGTAAATATCGCACTCCCGGCTCGCCAGCAGTTGCTGACGCTGCTTTGTGAAGAATACGACAATGCGCCAAACAGTTGTCGGTTGGCACTCACTCACTTTGATGGCCTGTTCCATCATGGCGAAAAAGTTCAGTTTGACGAGCACGGAATTACGATTGGTAAATATATTCATATAGATAAGCGTCGTTGCCAGCGTTGGCTGTCCCCAACCTTGCAAATGACCGCTGAGAATTTTCACCTTATCGCCTGGCAACAGTGGCACGACATTATTCATCAGCATCTGGGGGAAAATGAAACCCTGTTTAATTATCGCGGTGATAATCCGTTTTATCAGGCGTTAAATAAAGAATTACATATCAGGCGACGTGCTGTTATTCAGGCATTAAACGATAAACAAAATATCGCGTCAGCGGTCGCTAATATGATGGGGTTAGGGATTGGTCTGACACCTTCAGCCGATGATTATTTAACAGGTCTGGTGCTTGTTTTATTTATTTCCGGGCATCCGGTAGAAAAATGCAAAGAGGAATTTTATCTCGGTCTGCAACGCGGCAGAAATAATACCACGTTATTAAGTGCCATAACGCTGGAAGCCGCATTACAACAACGCTGTCGGGAAAATATTTATCACTTTATCCACGGCATCATTAATGACATCCCTGAGAACGCCACTCAGGCAATAGAAAAAATTAAACATATTGGCTCCAGTTCCGGCTGCGACATGCTGTATGGCATGGCCGATGGTTGTGCGCTGAGCCAAACCTACGGAGGGAATTATGTCAGTTAAAATAGTCATTAAACCGAATACCTATTTTGATTCTGTCTCGCTGATGTCCATCTCCACGCGTGCAAATAAACTCGACGGCGTCGAGCAGGCATTTGTGGCGATGGCGACCGAAATGAACAAAGGCGTGCTGAAGAACTTAGGGCTGCTGACGCCGGAGCTGGAGCAGGCGAAAAACGGCGACCTGATGATTGTCATCAACGGCAAAGCGGGCGCGGACAACGAGCAGTTGCTGGTGGAGATTGAAGAACTGTTCAACACCAAAGCGCAAAGTGGCTCGCATGAAGCGCGCTATGCCACCCTTGCCAGCGCCAAAAAGCATATCCCGGAAAGTAACCTGGCGGTGATTTCCGTTAACGGTCTGTTTGCCGCTCGCGAAGCGCGTCAGGCGCTGCAAAACGACCTCAACGTGATGCTGTTCTCCGATAACGTCTCGGTTGAAGATGAACTGGCGCTCAAGCAGCTCGCTCACGAAAAAGGGCTGCTGCTGATGGGGCCAGACTGCGGCACGGCGATTATCAACGGCGCGGCGCTCTGCTTTGGTAACGCCGTGCGTCGCGGCAACATCGGTATTATTGGCGCGTCCGGCACCGGCAGCCAGGAACTGAGTGTCCGCATTCATGAATTTGGCGGCGGTGTTTCGCAACTGATCGGCACCGGCGGGCGTGACCTGAGCGAGAAAATTGGCGGCCTGATGATGCTCGACGCCATCGGCATGTTAGAAAACGATCCGCAAACTGAAATCATCGCGCTGATTTCTAAACCGCCAGCGCCTGCGGTGGCTCGCAAAGTGCTGGAACGCGCGCGCGGCTGCCGTAAACCGGTAGTGGTCTGCTTCCTCGGTCGTGGCGAAACGCCTGTGGATGAACCAGGGTTACAGTTTGCTCGCGGCACTAAAGAAGCGGCGCTGAAAGCGGTGATGCTCTCCGGCGTGAAACAGGAACATCTCGACCTGCATACGCTTAACCAGCCGTTAATTGCTGATGTGCGCGCTCGCCTGAAACCACAGCAGAAGTACATTCGTGGCCTGTTCTGCGGCGGCACGCTGTGTGACGAAACCATGTTCGCGGTGATGGAAAAACACGGTGATGTCTACAGCAACATCCAGCCCGATCCTGAATTCCGCCTGCAAGATATCAACCGCAGCATCAAACATACCTTCCTCGACTTTGGCGATGACGACTTCACCAACGGCAAGCCGCATCCAATGATTGACCCCACCAATCGCATCAGCCGGTTGATCGAAGAGGCGCGCGATCCAGAAGTGGCAGTGATCGTGATGGATTTCGTGCTCGGATTTGGATCGCATGAAGATCCGGTTGGTTCCACCATCGAGGCGATCAAAGAAGCGAAGGCGATCGCTGCCGCCGAAGGCCGCGAGTTGATCATTCTCGCTTATGTGCTGGGCACCGATCTCGATACGCCATCATTAGAACAACAGAGCCAGATATTGCTTGATGCCGGCGTGATTCTGGCCAGCAGCAGCACCAATACCGGATTGCTGGCGCGTGAATTTATCTGCAAAGGGGAGGAAGCCTGATGAGCCCGTCACTGTTTAGCCAACCGTTGAACGTTATTAACGTCGGCATCGCCATGTTTAGCGATGACCTGAAAAAGCAGCATGTTGAAGTGACCCAGCTCGACTGGACACCGCCGGGGCAGGGCAATATGCAGGTGGTGCAGGCGCTGGACAACATTGCCGATTCACCGCTGGCGGACAAAATCGCTGCCGCTAATCAGCAGGCGCTGGAACGCATTATCCAATCGCATCCGGTTTTGATTGGCTTTGATCAGGCGATTAACGTCGTGCCGGGCATGACGGCGAAAACCATTCTTCACGCCGGGCCGCCGGTCACCTGGGAAAAAATGTGCGGCGCGATGAAAGGCGCGGTCACCGGGGCGCTGGTGTTCGAAGGGCTGGCGAAAGATCTCGACGAGGCGGCTGAACTGGCGGCTTCCGGGGAGATCATTTTCTCGCCGTGCCACGAGCACGATTGTGTGGGATCGATGGCGGGCGTCACCTCGGCCTCGATGTTTATGCACATCGTGAAAAACAAAACCTACGGCAACATCGCTTACACCAACATGAGCGAGCAGATGGCGAAGATTTTGCGTATGGGCGCTAACGACCAGAGCGTGATTGACCGCCTCAACTGGATGCGCGATGTGCAGGGGCCCATGCTGCGCGACGCGATGAAAATTATCGGCGAGATCGATCTGCGCTTAATGCTGGCGCAGGCGCTGCATATGGGCGATGAGTGCCATAACCGCAATAACGCCGGGACGACGCTGCTGATTCAGGCGCTGACGCCGGGGATTATTCAGGCCGGTTATTCCGTCGAGCAACAGCGCGAAGTGTTTGAGTTTGTCGCCAGCAGCGACTACTTCTCCGGCCCGACGTGGATGGCGATGTGTAAAGCGGCGATGGATGCGGCGCACGGCATCGAATACAGCACCGTGGTCACCACGATGGCGCGTAACGGCGTCGAGTTCGGCCTGCGGGTCAGCGGCCTGCCGGGGCAGTGGTTTACCGGCCCGGCGCAGCAGGTCATCGGCCCGATGTTTGCCGGTTATAGGCCGGAAGATTCGGGGCTGGATATCGGCGACAGCGCCATCACTGAAACCTACGGTATTGGCGGATTTGCTATGGCGACCGCGCCCGCGATCGTCGCGCTGGTGGGCGGCACGGTGGAAGAGGCTATCGATTTCTCCCGCCAGATGCGTGAAATCACCCTCGGCGAAAACCCGAACGTCACCATTCCGCTGCTCGGTTTTATGGGCGTGCCGTCGGCAATCGACATTACCCGCGTGGGTAGCAGCGGCATTCTGCCAGTGATCAACACCGCCATCGCCCATAAAGATGCGGGCGTCGGCATGATTGGCGCGGGCATTGTGCATCCACCATTCGCCTGCTTCGAAAAAGCCATTCTGGGCTGGTGCGAACGTTACGGCGTCTGACCTGCGTGTTTATGCCGGATGCGGCGTGAACGCCTTATCCGGCCTACAAGTGGCACGAGAATTTCCAGGCCTGATAAGCGTAGCGCATCAGGCAGTCTGGCGTTGGTCATAACCCCATCACCCTCTGTAGCGGACATAACAACATGAAAGAACTTGTGGTCGTTGCCATTGGTGGCAACAGCATTATCAAAGATAACGCCAGCCAGTCGATTGAGCATCAGGCGGAGGCGGTGAAAGCCGTCGCCGATACGGTGCTGGAAATGCTGGCTTCCGATTACGACATTGTGCTGACCCACGGTAACGGGCCGCAGGTCGGGCTGGATTTACGCCGCGCGGAGATTGCCCACGAGCGCGAAGGGCTGCCCTTAACGCCGCTGGCGAACTGTGTGGCGGATACGCAAGGCGGCATTGGCTATCTGATCCAACAGGCGCTGAACAACCGGCTGGCGCGTCACGGCGAGAAAAAGGCCGTCACCGTGGTGACTCAGGTGGAAGTGGATAAAAACGATCCGGGTTTTGCTCATCCCACCAAGCCCATCGGCGCATTCTTCAATGAAAGCCAGCGTGACGAATTACAAAAGGCAAACCCTGACTGGCGTTTTGTTGAAGATGCCGGACGGGGCTATCGCCGGGTTGTCGCCTCGCCGGAACCGAAACGTATTGTCGAAGCACCTGCTATTAAGGCGCTGATCCAACAAGGCTTTGTGGTGATTGGTGCGGGCGGCGGCGGAATTCCGGTGGTGCGCAGCGAAGCGGGGGATTACCAAAGCGTGGACGCGGTTATCGACAAAGATCTCTCTACCGCGCTACTGGCGCGTGAAATTCATGCCGACATTCTGGTGATCACCACTGGCGTGGAAAAAGTGTGTATTCACTTTGGCAAACCGCAGCAGCAGGCGCTGGATCGCGTAGATATTGCCACCATGACCCGCTATATGCAGGAAGGGCATTTCCCGCCTGGCAGCATGTTGCCAAAAATCATCGCCAGCCTGACGTTCTTAGAACAAGGCGGTAAAGAAGTGATTATCACCACGCCGGAATGCCTGCCAGCGGCGCTGCGCGGTGAAACGGGCACTCATATTATTAAAACGTAAGGACGTAAGATGAAAGAAAGCAATAGCCGTCGTGAGTTTTTGAGCCAGAGCGGTAAGATGGTCACCGCCGCCGCGCTGTTTGGTACGTCTGTGCCGCTCGCCCATGCGGCGGTCTCTGGCACCACAAACTGCGAAGCGAATAACACCATGAAAATCACTGACCCGCACTACTATCTCGACAACGTGCTGCTGGAAACCGGTTTTGATTACGAAAATGGCGTAGCGGTGCAGACCCGCACGGCGCGCCAGACCGTGGAAATTCAGGACGGCAAAATTGTTGCCCTGCGCGAGAACAAACAGCATCCGGACGCCACGCTGCCGCACTATGACGCTGGCGGTAAGTTGATGCTGCCCACCACCCGCGATATGCATATTCATCTCGACAAAACCTTTTACGGCGGGCCGTGGCGCTCGCTCAATCGCCCGGCAGGCACCACTATCCAGGACATGATTAAGCTCGAGCAAAAAATGCTGCCGGAGCTGCAACCCTACACGCAGGAGCGGGCGGAAAAACTGATCGATTTATTGCAGTCGAAAGGCACCACTATTGCCCGCAGCCACTGCAATATCGAACCGGTATCCGGTCTGAAAAATCTGCAAAATTTGCAGGCGGTGCTGGCGCGACGTCAGGCGGGCTTCGAGTGTGAAATTGTCGCCTTCCCGCAGCACGGTTTGCTGCTGTCGAAATCGGAGCCTTTGATGCGCGAAGCGATGCAGGCGGGGGCGCATTACGTCGGCGGGCTGGACCCGACCAGTGTTGATGGCGCGATGGAAAAATCCCTCGACACCATGTTCCAGATTGCGCTGGACTACGACAAAGGCGTCGATATTCACCTGCACGAAACCACACCGGCGGGCGTGGCGGCCATCAATTATATGGTTGAAACCGTAGAGAAAACGCCGCAGCTGAAAGGTAAGCTGACCATCAGCCATGCCTTTGCGCTGGCAACGCTCAACGAGCAACAGGTAGATGAACTGGCGAATCGCATGGTAGCGCAGCAAATTTCAATCGCCTCGACGGTGCCGATTGGCACGCTGCATATGCCGCTCAAACAGTTGCACGACAAAGGCGTAAAAGTCATGACCGGCACCGACAGCGTTATCGACCACTGGTCACCTTACGGCCTGGGCGACATGCTGGAAAAAGCCAATCTGTACGCGCAACTCTATATTCGTCCTAACGAACAGAACCTGTCTCGCTCACTGTTTTTAGCCACTGGCGATGTCCTGCCGCTCAATGAAAAAGGCGAGCGCGTCTGGCCAAAAGCACAGGATGACGCCAGCTTTGTGCTGGTGGATGCCTCCTGTTCTGCCGAGGCGGTCGCGCGTATTTCACCGCGCACGGCAACGTTCCATAAAGGGCAACTGGTGTGGGGGCGTGTGGCAGGGTGATATGCATTTGAAATGTCTGCAACGGTGAGTCGTAAGAGATTTATAGCCCCAGGGAGTGGGGCAGCCTGAATACGGGGTTGTTAGCCTTGATTCTCCTGAGCCGGAGAAATTATGAATGACACCGCTAACCACACCGCAAATATTGCGAGCCGCCTTAAGCATCCGGCAACGCATAACACTTCACTGGTTTACCGTCTTTCATTTCCACCAACATGCGGCTGGTCTGCAACGGCTTGTCCAGCATATTTTGCTGGAATTGATCGAACGCCTGGCTAGCTTCCTTAATTGCGACTTTTTGCGGCATTAGGCGGTTGTTGCTCCATTTTCGCAAAATGACTTTATTGGCGCTGGTGGTATTCGCCTGTTCCGCTACGGCGCTGATGCTATCAATTCGTGACTGTAATTGTTTTTCTACCTTGCTGATAACCGTATCGAACTGCGCGTAATGATGTTCTATAGCCTGCTGGCGGCGCTCTACCAGCATCGTCTGACCCTCACTATGGCTGACCAGATGCAATGCTTGCCCGCGTACCTTCATCGCTAAATCCCACTCCATCGTCCGTTCTTCGATAATTTTTTGTTGCGCCTGAATTTTACTGGTGATTGTTGCGCTACTGAAAAAACTGCCGTCATTTATAGAGGCTACCTTCTCGCCAGCAAAGGCAATATCCGTCAGCAGATGATCCTGGAGCGTTGAAAAATCCTTTTCGATAGCTTCAAGTATTTGCCGTATTTCTGGCGAAGATTGCCCCTCAATGACGACGGGCGTGATTTGCTGTAAATACTGAATAGCGCCGACAATTTCAGATTTGCGGGCATTGTTCTGGAATGCAGAAATCTCCCGAATAGTTTCAATTATCTGCGTTAGTTTGTTGCTGATATCTGCCAGATGTTTTTGCGCCAGTATCGCCGAGGCGACATTCAGTAATATGCCGGCATTGACCAATTGATTCAGTTTGTCAGGGTTCAGCAAAACTGCGTGCGCTTTAATCCCGTTTTCCCCGAGGCTGAAGCCACGATATCCTGAGCCATCTTTCACTTTCGCCAGTGCGCCATCAATAATGACTTCCATATAGTGATGACTGGCAATATGGGCGGCGGTGGCGAGCGAAGGAAGCGTCTGTAAGAGTGGGCCTAACCGTGAAATTTCAGTAATGTCATGCCGTACCAGAGTGTCGGGATGGGTAATTTTATTTAAAGCGATAGACGATACAGTTAAAACGCGCTGCGACTTTTCATTTTCAAACACCCAGCGATTGTCATAGTTTGCGGTTGAAATTGTCGTTGATGATACCGATTCACTCAGACGGTGATGGCGGGAATTTTTTAAGCGAATCCAGGCAATTTGCACCACACAGGGCAAGGTGATTCGGAACGCCGGGTTGGAAATATCATAAGCGGTATATAAGCCGGTGAGGGCTAACCCGACAGGACCGGTGAGAACGCCCAACACGCGACCTATCCCCAGACCCGCAATTAACGGTAGTGCCTTCCCCGTGGCGATCTGCGCCAGACCGCTTGCTACCATTGCCGCACGTTGCAAAAGTGGCAGCTCCATACGTGACAGCTTATCCAGGCTGATACTGGTGTTAATTCCCATATCGCGGAGAAGCTGACGGCGATCGTCATCTGACATTTTGTTCCAGGATGAAGCGAAAACGGCATCAATAATCAGTGATTCTTTTTCTTTTACCGGGGCATTTTTCGCGACTTTAATTTTCAGATGGCTGGCAACATCGTCAACAATTTCGCTATAGCTAACGCCATTGCCTCGGAACAGATTAATCACGGTGTTACCGCCAAAATGTTGCAGTTCGCGAATCAGCAAACGCAATGTTTCCTCATCAATAGCTTCGCTATTTTTACCATCGCGCAAGGCCTTTTTAACGCGGTCAGACTGGGAAAAATTAAATTTTCCGTCTGGGGTAATGTAATCAATCAGCAGATCGATATCGTTTTTGTCGGCGTTCAGTAGCAGAGCAACCAGCGTTTCATCGCCCTTAATGTCAATCTCGCTCATTTAATTGTCTCGTTGAATAGTGACTGGACGTTATTAGAAGCAGCGCGCCCCATGAAAAAGTTTCATACGTAAGTCTGGCGGCGAAAAAATAAAATCCCCAATCTTTGTGTCATAAAGCATAAATTCTGTGAATTATTTTTACCAAGCGATTTAAATTTCTTACGTATGCGTGTGATCAATGTTTTTGTGAGATATATAACGTTTTATTGATGTAAAAATCGAGACTTTTCCTATAATGAGCGGGCGATTTTTTTTCCTTGCTGGTGATGTTCTGCCCTGCAAATTTCTTTTCCTTCACTCAAGGTATTTAGATGTTTTCGCTGACTTCGTTCCTCGACACGTTAACCTCTGTTAATCCAGAAAATGTGCCGATTTATGTCGCTATTGTGGTTGGGGTTTTGTTGTTGGGTTTCATTGTCCGTTACGCGATTCCTTCATTTAGGGTTTCAGCGCGCTTTAAACAAAAAGCGAAAGCAATTCGGGGACTTGGCAATGAAAAACCGGCACAACAACTCGAAAAATTAGACGCGTTATTCTCTGATAAATTTTTTGCGCACCCCTGGAGCGAATTTAAAGAGTCTCTACATCGCCAGTTTGAGTTTGATGAAAATAGCGGGCAAAAAAAAATTAGCGCCATTCGCTCAACGGCTCCAGCGTCAGCATGGTTTACGGAACCGTTATTAGTCGAAATTCCTCTCTATACGGAAGCGTTTAAACATCTTCCAGGCATCCTGACCGGAATTGGGATCATCGGCACCTTTTCGGGGTTGATGATTGGTTTGCACCATTTTGACCCCAGCACGCCAGAGCAGGTCAGCGCCAGCGTCGCGAACCTTTTACGCGACGTTCTGTATGCGTTTTTAGGTTCGGCGTTTGCTATTACGTTTTCCATTCTGGTCACCATGTTTGAAAAATGGCGACTGGCGCAATGCTATAAAAACCTTGAACTCCTTACCGCCAGCATTGACCAGCTTTTTGAAGGCGGCGTCGGTGAAGATTACCTTTCGCAACTTCTTTCCAGTACTAAAGAAAACACCACCCATGCGCGGCAACTTAAGGATGGTCTGGTCACTGACCTGCGTGAAATGCTGCAAAACCTGGTGGATAGCCAGATGCGGGAAAATCAAAAGCTGGCAGAGACATTATCAACAACATACCGCGAGTCAGGCCAACAGTTTGCTGAACAGGTTAGTGGCGCTATCGAAACCAGCCTGAAAAATCCGCTGGATAAAATTGCTGGCGTGGTGCAAACCGCCTCCGGCGATCAGAGTCATCGTGTGCAGTCGATGCTGGAGAACGTCCTGACCGCTTTTATGAGCAAAATGGATAACACCTTTGGTCAGCAGTTCACCACCATGCAGGAGATGATGGGGCGTTCAGTGGAAGCCATTCAGTCTATGCAAAGCGGCTTCTCAACGTTGTTGCAGGATATGCGTCAGGCCGGGGATGACTCACGTCAGGGCAGCGCGCAACTGATCTCTCAACTGTTAAGCGAAATGAAAAGCGGTCAGCAGGAGATGCAGGCAGGGATGAATGAGATGCTGCGCAGCTTGCAGGAGTCCGTAGCCCGTATTGGCGCAGAAGGCGAAGGCGCGGGCGAACGGATGGCGCAACAACTGGAAAAAATCTTTGCCGACAGCGAAGCGCGTGAAAAAGCGATGGCGGAACAGATGCGCGCGTTTATTGAGGCTATCCAGTCCAGTGTTCAGCAAGGGCAAAATGAAACCATGGAGAAAATGGCGGCTTCCGTGGATACGCTTGGCAGCCATATGGCGACGCTCTTTGCACAGCTGGAAAATGGTCAGCAGCAACTTAATCAGCAGCAAAATCAGGCGCAAAATCTGCTGATGGGCAATATGAGCAAAGGTGTCGAAACGCTGACGCAAAACCTGGCGGGCGTATTCAGCCAACTGGAGTCCGGGCAAAAACAGATGAGCCAGACTCAGGAACAGGGGCAACGCGTGCTGCATGAAGAGACTCAGCAGCTTCTGGCACGTAGCGAAGTACGTGAGCAGGCGGCGGCTGAGCAACAACAACAGTTTATGACGTCGTTACAGCAAACCATGCATTCAAGTCAGGATGCCCTGCGAGAGAAAATGACCAGCGGTATCGATCACCTGGGTAGTCAACTTGGCAACCTGTTTGGGCAACTGGAAGAAGGCCAGAAGTCGCTCAGCCAGCAACAGCAATCAGCGCAGAGTGCGTTACAACAGGAAGCGCAGCGAATCATTGGTCAGCTTGAAAGTCAGGTTGAGTCGCTGATGCAGATGCTGCGTGAACAGCAATCGGCTTCAGGCGAGCTGCTGCAACGGATGGCGAAAAATACCACGCGCCATCTGGAAGAGATACAAACAGGAGCCGATAAAATGCGCGTGGCTGCCGACCGCTTTGAAGCTGCGGGCGATCGTGTCGCCGAGGCTAATCAGTTGACCGCCGAGGTGCTCAATGGCACGCAACAGGCGGGACGCACGCTTTCCAGTGCCAGCGCGGAGTTGGGGGCATTGATTGCTGATTATCGTAATACCCGCGAAGTCGTGGCGAATGCCATAACGGCACTCGAAACGCTGATTAACCGTAGCCATGATGAACAATCATCGCGCAGCCGTTTTGTTGACGATCTGAAGGCGTACTCTGAACGCCTGCAACAATATAACCGTGAGGCTCAGGAGTTCCTGCATAACATTGCCGAGGTAATGGGAACCAGTTTTGAATCCTTTACGACCGGAGTGGAAAACGGCCTGAATCGTTCACTGCAAGAGATGGATACGCAACTGACGAAAGCGGCGGGAGCCTTAAGTTCTTCGGTTGAGATTATCGGTGAAAGCGTGGATACGCTGGAAACAGTACTCCGTCATCGTCGCGCGTAAGGAACAGGCTGATGTTTAACCGGGTATTTAATGGCAGGCAACGGCGCAGCGATGAAGCGGAAAAACCCTTCTGGATCTCCTATGCAGACCTGATGACCGCCATGATGGTGCTGTTTCTGGTGGTGATGGTGGCGTCACTTAGCTCTGTTACGCAGCGGATCCAGCAGGCGGAAGCGGGGGAGAAATCGCGCGGGCATGATATCGCTCGCCTGTGTGAAAAACTTGAGCTTCAGGCGAAAAATCTCAACAAGACGATTCAGGTTGATTGTCATGACAACCGTATCAGCTTTGGTGAAGCCGGGCGTTTTGAGCACAATCGCTTTGCGCTTAACGCCGAAGGATTACAGGCGCTACAGGATGTGGTGCCGTTAGTGCTGGAGGCGGCAAATAGCGATGAAGGCAAAAAATGGTTTAAGCAAATTGTTATAGAAGGTTTTACGGATACCGACGGTTCTTATCTCTATAACTTGCACCTTTCGTTGCAACGCTCGGAATGGGTGATGTGCAGTTTGCTGGATAGCAGAAGCGCGCTACAGCAAAAAATAACCCCGGAACAGCAAGTCCAGATCCGCAAATTATTTCTGGCGGGCGGGGTTTCGTTCAACAATGCGAAAGAGAGTAAAGAAGCTAGCCGTCGCGTAGAACTGCGGATGCAATTCTTTGGCCTGAAAGACAAAAAGCACGACGAAAGCATGGATGTTGTTCCTGGCATTAGTCAGGAAACCTGTCAGTTGGGAGCCATGTAATGACTTCCGCTATTGAAAAACTGAAAACCCGTTTGCTGCCCTACCGGGAGCAGAACGTGCAGCCGACGGTAAGTCACGCTTTTCACTATCTTCAGCGCGTTATCGCGCAACTTGAGAGGAAGGTAGATGCTCGTGCAGTGCAGATGGTTCCCCCTCTGGAGAAACGCCGTCAGGCCATTGCCCGACTGCGTGCGGGGGAGATGCCAGGGCCCTTCGAGTGGAAGATGATTTTTTTTGGCCTTAATGACGTGGCAGAAGGCGATCTGTTTGAAATTGCATTGATTGATGATGCAACAAACTTCGCGAGGATTATCGCTGAAATTGAACAAAAAATTGCGCAGCAGCGGTTAACACGCCGCGAATGGCTGGCGTTATGTACCAGCTACTTTGGTCATTCCAGCGATACGCCGGAAAAGAATCCACAGTGGCTTCAGCTACGCACGCAAATTGCTCGCGGCTTTCAGCAGCTAAAAGAGAGTGCGCCGCGTCAGATGTCCTGGATGTCGGTCATTGACACCTATAGCGATATTTTTACCGATAATGCAGGTTTTCTGCTCGGACAACAGCTTGGGCGTGGAGAAATCACGGATATTTCGGTGCTGGAGAAAGTCGCGCAAATTCCGCAAACCAGCTGGTTATGGCGCAAAATTGTTAACCACCTGGTCAATGAGATTTTTTGCCTGACTGACGATGATTTTCAGCAGAAAATTAATTCTCTTATCGCCTTAAGCCGCCAGCTTACGCGGTTTAAAGATAATATTCTGGCAGCCATGCTGACCCGTTATTATCAGTCAGCTTTTAAACATCAAACGCATTTCGAACTCAAACAATTAGCCCTGGAATATTGGGGAAATCCACAGTTAACCAGCCGTAATAAAAGCTGGCAGGTTCACGTTGAAAATCCCGTATTACTGATGGTGCAAGGATGGTTCGCCAAAGACGACCTGAAACTGTTCTTTGAATTGCTGAAAGGCAATCGGGATGTTGACCATGCGCGCCTGTTCTACTGGCTACGTTTTGCCAATCAAATGAGCTATACGCGCATTGTGCTGGGCGAAGATGCACTGCGATCCAAAGATGCCGATTATGTTGAATTCAGGGCGAAAAACGCAGGGCGATTAAGCCGCCTGCAAGGTTCTGGTTCACGCGATAACAATGCCATGATTATGCGCATTGGCGATTATCTGTTTGTCGAATTTTCGAAAGTGGGGGCGATGTATGCCTACCATATGGGGAATGCGCCTTTTAATCCGGAAACCGGCATTCTTGATATTGATTATGATCTGAAAGATAAGCGGAATAACCGCCGTAAAGTCCGGTTGCGTTTACCGCATTTATCGCCGGTATTTCTCTACTCACTCAACCGAATTGAGGGGTGGATGAGCCGATATGATGAAGAACTTCGTAAGCTGGGTATTGATTACGTTGCGGAAGATATAAATCAGTCCTCTGTCACTTTGGATATCTCTCGCTTCAATGCGTCAAAGACCGTGAGTCGGCCTGAACCTGCATCGTTACCTGAACATGAAGTCAGTGATGCAAAGTCAGACCGGGAAGAGCAAATCAAAATCATCGCCTCCTCGTTAAAAGCCAAAAAAGAGCTCCCTGGCCGGGAACAGCAAATCCGGGAGATTATTCGTTCGGTCGATTGCAAAGTGATGGATAAACGAGGGCTGGGGGGCGCAATCCACATTCAGTTCAATGAACCTGACCATGAAGCGGCACAAAAATTACTCAGCCTTGGGTTTAAACCGGTGCTGGGTAAATTTACTTACTGGAGCAAATAGTGTTCAAAAAATTGTTGGGTAAATTTATTAAAGAGAATACTTCGCTACCCACTTCATTTGTGCCGCTGTATGTGATGAAAGAAGAGGGCTTTGCTTTCCCCTTTAGTCTTGCCGATAGCGAAGATAACTGGCCTGTCGCCTCATGCCTGGAACAGCTTCATGAGGAAGATTATGTTTCTCACTGGTCTGATTGCTGGTTTCTTAGCTGGGATGATTTTTATCGCATCCGGAAAAATGACGACTATGCCAGCAGTCTGGCGATTTTTGCTTTCCCTCCACAGCGCAATCTGACGGCTCATCTTGCTGCAACAGGAAGCATTAGCGATGACACTTTTCGCGTTTTCATTGATAAATGGACCCAGCCTGACGACTATCGCCCTGTTGAGATAACTTGCACAGGCGCCAGTTTTTCCTCTGCGGAAGGCACCTTTGTGTTAAGTGAAGAGAACTGGCAACTTCTGGACGCACTACAGCAACTCAGGTTGCAGCAGCGACAGACGCCGGGCGAAACGGTCAACCAAACCAGTTGGGCCAAAATACGGCGGCAGGCCAAAAAAGCAGGGGCAAAACTGGATGACTATCTCGCGAAAACGATCGTCATCAGGCCGGAATCGTTGCAGTTAAAACTGCGGAAATCGCTGGTGGTGGATACTCCGGTGCTGGAAATTGAACCTGTTTTTGATGAGCAGCCTGCCAACTGGTTACAGAGTTTTGACCGCACGCAACAGGTGCAGGATCGTTACTGTGTTTTAGGGGACGATGGTGTCTTAAACCATGTCATTCTTTCTCCTGAAGTCAAAGACGTCCTGACCTCCGTGCACGCTATTACGGGACGTCGCGTGGCGGGGGATGATGCGCTCTCATTTGTTCGCAACCCCTACACCTGGATTGGTGAAGAGGCGAGCCAGGTGCTCGATCCTGACGTTTATGAGCAGAATTTACAGGACGCCGGGATCTACTTTTATGATTTCCGCCTGGAGCCGCAGATTGATGAAAACAGGCAAATTGCGTCGGTAACGCTTCTTCTCAGTCCCAGAACTGAGCAATCTGTGGCGGATGAAACCTATATCTTTAAACGACCAGGTGAACTGGCGGCGTTGCTCTCTGAACTGGAACAAAAGTTAGCGGCACAACTGCCCGCCGGAGTCTGGCAGGGTTACGATCTGGAGCTTTCCAGATTCAGCCAGGAAGAACTGCAAGGTTATCAGGCATTGCTTGAAAACTGGCAGCACCAGGCGGCGGGAATGAATTTTACCCACGTCCTCGATCTGAACAAATACAGCGACCGGGTTATCGGGATCGGTGAATTTGAAAAAATAAGTTCGCCTTATCTGGTCAAAAGTGAAAGTGAAAAATGGCTTCCGGAGAACCTTGCGCAAGAGATGTGCGAGGCCATGTTCTCTGGCTGGGATCTCGATAATCATCAACATTTTCAGGAACTGGAAGAGCGGCTGGAAGAGGCAAAAGCCACGGATGCGCCGGAAGTCGCCATGCCCTGGAACGACAACCTTTTGCCCCGTGAAGAAGCAGAAATTTTCCACGATAAATGGAAAAAGAAAATCGATGGCGAAACAAATGATGGTGTCAGTAGTGAGCCGGTCAGTCGCGCCGTTCTGCTGATAGAACAAAATATCGAGCAGGCGCTGTATGTTAAACAACGGCGGGACTCTTTGCTCGGTGCACATCAGGCAGAAGTCGAACTACCGATGATCCTCAAAACGTCCATTCAGCTACGTGAACACCAGCGTAAAGGGGTAGCGTGGCTCCAGCAGTTGTATCTAAAGTCGCCAACCGAGACGGCGGGATGTTTACTGGCAGACGATATGGGGCTGGGTAAAACCTTACAGATTCTAACTTTTCTCATCTGGCACCGTGAACGTTTCCCGGATGCGCCTCCTTCGCTGATTGTTGCTCCGGTGTCGTTACTCGATAACTGGGAGCGTGAGGTTGGGAATTTCTTCCTGCGCGAGCAGGTGTCGATTTTAAAACTCTACGGTAATGAACTTAAGGCGAAGAAATGCGCGAAAGAGAGCATTCCTCAGGCGCTTAAAAGTAAGGGTATTAAGAACTTACTGCAAAGTGACTGGGTGGGGGACGCGCATATTGTTCTTACCACCTATGAGACGTTGCGCGATCAGGAATTTTCGCTGGCTCGCCAACCCTGGTCCATAATGGTGTGCGACGAAGCGCAGAAAATTAAAAATCCGGCGGCATTAATTACCCAATCGGCAAAAGCCATTCAGGCACAATTTAAAGTCGCATGTACCGGGACACCAGTCGAAAATACCCTTGTCGATCTGTGGTGTTTATTTGACTTCGTTCAGCCTGGTTTGTTGGGGGCTTTAAATAATTTTGGTAAAGATTATCTGCGCCCCATTGAGCAACAGAATGATAATGCTGTCCTCGAATCGCTACGTAAATTAATAGAACCGCAGACGCTGCGCCGCACCAAAGAAGAAGTGGCGAAAGACCTGCCGGATAAGATTGAAGATCAACGCTGTAAGCAGTTGAATATGCTGCCATTGCAACGGGATCTCTATACCCACTCGGTTGCAAGCTGGCAAAACCAACAGGAGATCAGCGAAGGGCTGGATCAACGAGGCTCAGGTATGCTGGGGTTACTGCATCGCCTGAAACTTATTTGCGCATGGCCTTATTCCGTCAGTGCAGATCTGCGCTTACGGAACGATGCCCCGAAAGTAAAATGGCTGCTGGAGACATTAAATACGATTCGCCAGTCATCCGATGACAAAGTGATTATTTTTACGGAACTGCGCGATATTCAACGAGAACTGCAACATCTGATTGCGCAGCATTTTGGCTTTAAGCCTTTTATTATTAATGGTGATACCAGTACCAAATCTGGCAGCGATCAAAATCGTCAGAGCCTGATCGATGCATTTCAGTCAACGCCCGGTTTTAACGTCATTATTTTATCCACCATTGCGGTTGGGTTTGGCGTCAATGTCCAAAAAGCAAATCATGTCATCCACTTTACCCGTTGCTGGAATCCGGCGAAGGAAGATCAGGCGACCGATCGGGCCTACCGTATCGGGCAGCAGAAAGATGTTTACGTCTATTATCCGACGGTGCGTGATAGCCAGTTAATGACTTTTGAAGAAACGCTGGATGAATTACTGAACCGACGCCGGGCATTGGCGAGAGATATGCTCAAAGGGGCAACCGATCTGACCGCCGCAGATTTTGAAGCGGTGCTGGCGGGTACACCGCAGGCGTAGGGAATGCAATGGGTGATGCTAAGACTCAAAAAAGCGTGCGGAGTTGTCTTCGCTATAACCGGGCGAGTAAATCGACAGGGATTCGTTATTGCTTTATTAATGAACAATAAAGACGTTTTGTGAATGTATGAGTTGACATTCATATGAAAAAAATCATAATTCCGTCATGTTTGCGTAGGGCACTTTCTGTATCTTATGCATCGCACCAGGGCCTGACAGAAAATATGCTGTAAGGTTCGTATCAAAAAACCGCCATTAGCTCATCAGGAAGAGCAGACGACAACCAGGATTGTTGTATGGTACGGGGTTCGAGGCCTCGATGGCGGTCCAACTTTTCAATCGTATTAATTACCAATCATCAGCTTATTGCCGCGTCACCCCTTCATAAATCAGCCGTAGCGCGAATACACCAATAATCATCCCAATAATCCGACTGGCGACCTGCTGCATACGTCCATATGCGCGACGCACGGCAGGTAAAGAAAACGCCTGACTAAGAAATACACGCCAGATAACAGACGCGAACACGATCCCTGCCCAGGCCATTAAACGCGCCCAGGTCGGCGTTTCTGCACTTAACGTCACTGAGAAGATACTGATAAAAAATAAAACTGTTTGTGGATTAGAGAGATCGGTAATGAGTCCACGGCGGAAAAATACATACCAGGGGGCACTAAGGGGCTGCTGTAACGCGCTCATCTGTGGTGTTGATTGTCGGCGCATACTGTTCCAGGCAAACCATAAGAGATAAGCACCGCCGACGATTTTAATGAGTGAGAAAATCTCTTCACACTGGGTAATGAGCGTTGCCATCCCAAACAATCCCAGCCCGGAATAGATGGCGTCGCCCAGCGCCACACCAAGCCCGGTGAGTACGCCCGCACGACGGCCGGAAGCCAGACTGGTTTGAACCACGACAAAGAGATTTGCGCCTGGATTAAAAAATGTGATGACGAACAGTCCCACGGTCAGGTAAACGGCGTGCAAAGGATCCATAGTGATTTCATCCATAAATAAGCTGAATTAACTTCATCATATTTATAGTAAAAATGACTGAATGCGAGCGCGATCACAAAGAACGTTGATCTAAAAAGAGTGCCACCCGCACGTGACGGGCGGCAAAGTGGCATTAAAAGAGATATTTCATGCCCAGCATTCCCTGGGTATCGCTGTAACCGTTGTCACCCAACTGCTGGGCGACGTTTCCCCACAGTTGCAGACGTGGATTAAGCTGACCTTCCACCCCAACTTTTAACTCACCGATATTGCGCGTGCCGATGATCTCATCGCTGATGCCATCCATCTTCACGCTGTAATTGCGGGAGTTATAAATCCAGTTGGCTTCCACGAAAGGCTGGAAGGAACGCGCTTTATGATCATCAATAGCATTATGACCTTGCAGGTACGCTTTCACCCCCAGACGCGTTTGCAGGTTACCTTCGGTGCTGTCCTCAACCAGAGTGCCATTGTCTTCAGTATGATTGTCTGCTTTCACATCCATCCACGTCAGTTGCATTTTGGGCTGCAACCAGTAGCTGGTGCGGGCATCTGCGCTTTCACCAAGACGGAAGGTATAACCCGCTTCAATGGCGGCGGTGATACCGTCAGAGTGATATTTTTCACTGGGCAGATACTCACCGGAGACGGTGTTATCAAACCAGTTATAGAGCAACCAGCTATCAACATAAGTCCCTGTTTTATCTGCTTCGTTAGCGTACCAGGTGCCATACACGCCCACACTGTAGCCGTCGATTTGCCCACGTGAGTTGTACCCGGTCAGGTTGGAATGTGTGTGACTCTTGCTGTTGGCATAGCCAGCCATCAGGCCGAGATGCCAGCGATCGAGTGCGTTACTGCTCCATTGCGCAATATCGCCGCCAAGTTGCAGAACATAACGGTTGCTCTGGGTGTTCAGTTCATCCGAGCGATCCTTAAAGCGGTTATGTCCGCCAATGTTACGTAACCACAGACTGGTCGCTTTCTGCTCGCCGGTCAGCAGGTCGGTGTATTGTGTTTCCCCCAGACGGTCATGCAGTCGGGTATTAAACAGGGTATTTGCCGCCTGAATATTGGCCACATAGCTGCCAATCTCCGGGCGATACTGATGCTTTCTTTCCGGCTGCGGAACAGATGGCGTAACAGGCGGCTCCGGTGTCACTGGCGGTTCTGGTGTTACAGGGGGTTCTGGTGTTACAGGAGGCTCAGGATCTGGTTCCGGGACTACAGGCAGTTCCGGTGGGGTATACGGTCCTGCGGGAATTTCACTGGTTAAAAACCAGTTCTGGTTGTCGCTTTTGGTCACGTTGTAATCATAGGGACCGGCAACAATACGCCCCTCTTTACTGAAAACGCCCTCTGACAGGCCGTCAACCTCTACAATTTTTATCCCTTCCAGGGTATCCGCGCCCAGGCCGCCCGCATTGTTGACCATGATGCGGGTGCTACCGGAAGTATCACCTTTTACGACGAGTTTATCCGTTGCGGAATTATCATCGCCTAATACAGTATGCATGACTAACAAACCATCACTAGCAGTATAGTTGCCGTTAATGGTCAGTGTGGTCGGCGTGAACTCGTGGCCTTGTTCATACGAAGACAGCGTTGCTGTTCCAGCCAGCGCCAGCGTTTTTAACGCTTGCGAATAACCGTTTAAATCGAGGTGTCCACCACCGTCGACAATAAAATCGGAGTTGGGGCTGAAGGTATTCTCTTTACCCGCACGTAGGCTGCCTTTGGTTATATAGGTATTACCGGCATAGTTATTCATACCGGATAATGTTGTCGTCCCGGAGCCGACCTGGTTAACCTGGCCGTTTCCCTGTATAGGTGAGGCCAGGAGAAAATCGGTACTGGAGTGATTAAAGTTTACTACCGATGTGGAGGAAGCATCTGCGGCTCCCAAATGAATAAATGGCGTATTAATCGAACCTGCAGGCTGTTCAGCCTCACCTTGCGCACCACCAATATTTAAAACGCCTGTGGCGCCAGGTGCGACAGTAACCCAGATAAACGAATTGGCATTGATTGTTGCACCGTTATTAACGGTAAGGATACCGGTAGTATTAAAAGCAACATCTGGGCTGAATCCACCAAGATAAACATATTCAGCATTCAATGTTGAATTTTTACCGTCAACCAGAACCTCGCCATAACTATTACGATTTTTTGATGTACCATTGCCTGGATAAGCATATCCAATAGCTACCTGAGCTGAGGTAGTGAGTGTGCCGCCATTAGTAATACGTAAATTGCCGGTTCCCTGATCGCCAACAAGAGCAATGTTAGAGGAAACTGATGAGTTTTCCCCATCAATAACCATCAACCCTTTGGCATCACCATAATACTCACCAATCCTGAGTTCCTGCAGGCCACTTATCTTACTGCCTTCTAACACGTATACGGTGCCGGAACCTTCATTTGTACCCAAATACATTTTGGAGGTAGGGGTATCAAACTGCCAGTTGGTATGGTCGGATAAAGTGAGGGAACCTTCAGAGTTATTGCCTACGGTAGCATTAGCAGTAATAAGTGAAATATTTTCAATGAGTAATGAGCCGTTAGAGTTTTGGCCTACATTCAAAGAAGTAAAATGATTCCATCCGGGAGCATAACCCTCAGAGGCAATAACTTTTGCTTCTTCGCCATTATTAATGACAACAGTGCTATTTTCATCTGTGGGTGGGGTTACGGCCAGAGATACGGGTGTGGATAATATTGTTGAAATGGCTATAGCCAGGGTTGATAAAGCATGTTTTGCTAGTTTCATATCACTCACTTTCATCCTTAAATTTAAATGGCGAGATGTTTTTATTGCACTGTTTTTCTTCCCGAAGCCTTGTAAGGCGTAAATATACAAGTTGCTAAATGAGAATATCTGTAATATTAGATGCCATAAATTTATTAAAGTGTTAGTTGTTTATTGCATTGATAGGTTTTAGTGGTTTGTAAGTGGTGTGAATGAATTTTTCAATGTTATTATTAAAAATAATGGCAAATCGTCTTAAGGTTAATAATGGATAAAGCAAATAATGCTTATAAAAATCAACTCAATAGATTGTTTTGTTTTTTTTTGTTCAGAAAAATAATGTGGGTGGCGTAAGTTTTATATTGAATATCTGGCAGAGTGAAAATTTGAGATTTTTATAAAAAATAATTCAAATAACACCAGCGATAATTGCAGTGAAAGTTATTAACCAGTCGGACAAGAGTGGTTCGCATTAAGAACAATACAAATATATTCTCTTTTCCTGTGGATTTTTCCTAACCGCTGAACTACTTATTAATCAACCCTGATGATGACTGTTAGCTTCAGGGCATTAGCCAATCACACATTATGGAGTTCACCTATGAAAACTGGAACTAAGCTCTTAGTTGGTGCGTTAGCTTTTGTTGTCACAAACGTCTATGCCGCTGAATTGATGACTAAAGCGGAATTTGAAAAGGTTGAATCGCAATATGAAAAAATAGGTGATATTTCAACAAGTAATGAAATGTCGACTGCAGATGCAAAAGAAGATTTAATCAAAAAAGCGGATGAAAAAGGTGCTGATGTGTTGGTACTGACCTCCGGTCAGACTGACAATAAGATCCACGGCACGGCAAATATTTATAAGAAGAAGTAATTCTGAAGCCATGTAAATATGCCCGATGTGCACGTCTATCGGTGAATGCAATATATTGAAATTCATGATTTTGTAGGCCGGATAGGGGGTCACACCGCATCCGGCAATTTAATTTTTCAGCCGCCGCCAGAACGTCGTTCGGCTGATGCCTAAATAATTCGCCGCTGCTGTTTTATCACCATTAAATTTCTCCAGTGCCTGTTGGGGTGTCAGCAAGGGAGAGGCGGTAATTTTCGCCGACTCGTGGGCTAATTCCGGCAGTAGCCGTTGCAAAAACTGCGGCGTTAAATCCGGCGTCGGTTCCCCACTTAAAAATAGCGCCAGTCGCTCCATCATATTGCGGAGTTCACGAATATTTCCCGGCCACTCATAGTGCAATAAAACCACCTGGCAGGTATTTAACCCCTCGCGTAACGCAGCAGAAAACGGGGCGGAGAGCGCCGCCAGAGACACTTTTAAAAAGCTTTCTGCCAACGGCAGAATATCCGCACTCCGCTCGCGCAGTGGCGGCAATTGCAGACGTAAAATACTCAGTCGATAAAACAGATCACGGCGAAAACGTCCTTGCTGCATATCCTCTTCCAGATTGCAGTGGGTGGCGCTGATGACCCGCACATCCACCGGAATCGGTTGATGTCCGCCGACGCGAGTAACCTCTTTTTCTTCCAGCACCCGCAGCAGGCGAGTCTGCAAAGGCAGCGGCATTTCGCCAATTTCATCAAGAAACAGCGTGCCGCCGTGGGCAATTTCGAACAGCCCGGCGCGACCTCCGCGTCGCGAGCCGGTAAATGCCCCTTCCTCATAGCCAAACAGCTCCGCTTCCAGCAATGATTCGGCAATCGCTCCGCAGTTAACGGCAACAAACGGATGTGATTTTTTACCGTGGCGAGCGTCATGACAGGCAAAGTATTCCCGATGTATCGCCTGAGCCGCCAGCTCTTTACCGGTTCCCGTTTCTCCCTGAATCAGCACCGCCGCACTGGATCGGGCATAGAGCAAAATGGTTTGCCGCACTTGTTCCATCTGTGGCGATTGACCAAGCATATCGCTCAAAACGTAACGAGTACGCAGGGCGTTGCGGGTAGTGTTCTGGGCGTTATGCCGTAGAGACATGCGTGTCATATCCAGCGCATCGCTGAATGCCTGGCGCACGGTGGCAGCGGAATAGATAAAAATTCCGGTCATTCCGGCTTCTTCTGCCAGATCGGTAATCAGCCCGGCACCGACCACGGCTTCGGTGCCGCTAGCTTTTAGCTCGTTAATCTGCCCGCGTGCGTCTTCTTCGGTGATATAGCTACGTTGGTCGAGGCGCAGATTAAAGGTTTTTTGAAACGCGACCAGCGACGGAATGGTTTCCTGATAAGTAACGACGCCAATCGATGAGGTGAGTTTTCCGGCTTTTGCCAGTGCCTGTAACACATCAAAGCCGCTCGGTTTAATCAAAATAACGGGTACTGACAGGCGGCTTTTCAGGTACGCACCGTTAGAGCCAGCAGCGATGATGGCGTCGCAGCGTTCACTTGCCAGTTTCTTGCGGATGTAGGCCACCGCTTTTTCAAAGCCAAGCTGGATAGGCGTTATGTTCGCCAGGTGATCAAACTCGAGGCTGATATCGCGAAACAGTTCGAACAGGCGCGTCACCGATACCGTCCAAAAAACGGGTTTGTCGTCGTTCAGCCGTGGTGGATGTGCCATAGCACCCCAAAGAATTAAGAAACCGAATATTGGGTTTAGTCTTGTTTCATAATTGTTGCAATGAAACGCGGTGAAACATTGCCTGAAACGTTAACTGAAACGCATATTTGCGGATTAAGTAAGAGTGTTTTTGTTAACAAATTGAAATGTATTGATTATTTTGAGTTTATCAATTGTGGCATAGCCCTTGCTTTGTGTTTATCAACGAAAATAACAAGTTGATAACAAAGGATGGGCTATGTCTCTACACTCTCCAGGTAAAGCGTTTCGCGCCGCACTCTCCAAAGAAACTCCGTTGCAAATTGTTGGCACCATTAACGCCAACCATGCGTTGTTGGCGCAGCGTGCCGGATATCAGGCGATTTATCTCTCCGGTGGTGGCGTGGCGGCAGGTTCGCTGGGGCTACCCGATCTCGGTATTTCTACCCTTGATGATGTGCTGACCGATATTCGGCGTATCACCGACGTTTGCTCGTTGCCGCTGCTGGTTGATGCCGATATCGGCTTTGGCTCTTCGGCCTTTAACGTGGCGCGTACTGTGAAATCGATGATTAAAGCCGGTGCGGCAGGATTGCATATTGAAGATCAGATCGGCGCGAAACGCTGCGGTCATCGTCCGAACAAAGCGATCGTCTCGAAAGAGGAGATGGTTGATCGGATCCGCGCGGCGGTGGATGCGAAAACCGATCCTGATTTTGTGATCATGGCGCGCACCGATGCGCTGGCAGTGGAAGGTCTGGACGGCGCGATCGAACGCGCGCGAGCCTATGTTGAAGCCGGTGCCGAGATGCTGTTCCCGGAGGCGATTACTGAACTCGCCATGTACCGCCAGTTTGCCGATGCGGTGCAGGTGCCAATCCTCGCCAACATTACCGAATTTGGCGCCACGCCCCTGTTCACCACCGATGAATTACGCAGCGCCCATGTCGCAATGGCGCTTTACCCGCTTTCAGCATTCCGTGCCATGAACCGCGCCGCTGAACATGTCTACAACGTCCTGCGCCAGGAAGGCACGCAGAAAAGCGTCATCGACACCATGCAGACCCGCAACGAGCTGTACGAAAGCATCAACTACTACCAGTACGAAGAGAAGCTCGATGACCTTTTTGCCCGTAACCAGGTGAAATAAAACACAACGAAAAATATCTCGACCCTACAAATGACGAGGACAACATGAGCGACACAACGATCCTGCAAAACAGTACCCATGTCATTAAACCAAAAAAATCTGTGGCACTTTCTGGCGTTCCGGCGGGTAACACCGCGCTTTGTACCGTAGGCAAAAGCGGCAACGACCTACACTATCGCGGCTACGATATTCTCGATCTCGCAGAACATTGCGAATTTGAAGAAGTGGCGCATCTGCTGATCCACGGCAAACTGCCGACCCGTGACGAACTCGCTGCTTACAAAACGAAACTGAAAGCCCTGCGCGGTTTACCGGCTAACGTGCGTACCGTGCTGGAAGCTTTACCTGCGGCGTCGCACCCGATGGATGTTATGCGCACCGGCGTTTCCGCGCTCGGCTGCACGCTGCCGGAAAAAGAGGGGCACACCGTCTCCGGCGCGCGGGATATTGCCGACAAACTGTTGGCGTCGCTGAGTTCGATTCTTCTCTACTGGTATCACTACAGCCACAACGGCGAACGCATCCAGCCGGAAACCGATGACGACTCTATCGGCGGTCACTTCCTGCATCTGCTGCATGGCGAAAAGCCGTCGCAAAGTTGGGAAAAGGCGATGCAAATTTCGCTGGTGCTGTACGCCGAGCATGAGTTTAACGCCTCCACCTTTACCAGCCGGGTGATTGCGGGCACCGGCTCTGATATGTATTCAGCCATTATCGGCGCGATTGGTGCACTGCGCGGGCCGAAGCACGGCGGGGCGAATGAAGTCTCACTGGAGATCCAGCAACGCTACGAAACGCCGGACGAAGCCGAAGCAGATATCCGCAAGCGCGTGGAAAACAAAGAAGTGGTGATTGGTTTTGGCCATCCGGTTTATACCATCGCCGACCCGCGCCATCAGGTGATCAAGCGTGTGGCGAAGCAGCTCTCGCAGGAAGGCGGCTCGCTGAAGATGTACAACATTGCCGATCGCCTGGAAACGGTGATGTGGGAGAGCAAAAAGATGTTCCCCAATCTCGACTGGTTCTCCGCTGTTTCCTACAACATGATGGGCGTTCCCACCGAGATGTTCACTCCACTGTTTGTTATCGCCCGCGTCACCGGCTGGGCGGCGCACATTATCGAACAACGTCAGGACAACAAAATTATCCGTCCTTCCGCTAATTACATAGGGCCGGAAGACCGCCCGTTTGTTGCGCTGGATAAGCGGCAGTAAGAAGAACGGAGCAGGAGGTAACAGCGCGCACAATTTGCCCGTTAGGGTGAGGGGGAAAGCCAGCTCAGAAGCAAACACTCACCCTCGATAACAGAGTAAAAAAATAACCACTTTAACTTTATAAAAAATCCGAAGGAAACGTACCCAATGTCAGCTCAAATCAACAACATCCGCCCGGAATTCGATCGTGAAATCGTTGATATCGTCGATTACGTAATGAACTACGAAATCAGCTCCAGAGTGGCCTACGACACCGCCCATTACTGCCTGCTCGACACCCTCGGCTGCGGTCTGGAAGCTCTCGAATATCCGGCCTGTAAAAAACTGCTGGGGCCAATTGTCCCTGGCACCGTCGTACCCAACGGCGTGCGCGTCCCCGGAACTCAGTTTCAGCTCGACCCCATCCAGGCGGCATTTAACATCGGCGCAATGATCCGCTGGCTCGATTTCAACGATACCTGGCTGGCGGCGGAATGGGGCCATCCTTCTGACAACCTCGGCGGCATTCTGGCAACGGCGGACTGGCTTTCACGCAACGCGGTCGCCAGCGGCAAAGCCCCGTTGACCATGAAACAAGTGCTGACCGGAATGATTAAAGCCCATGAGATTCAGGGCTGCATCGCGCTGGAAAACTCCTTTAACCGCGTCGGCCTCGACCACGTTCTGTTAGTGAAAGTGGCTTCCACCGCCGTGGTCGCAGAAATGCTCGGCCTGACCCGCGAGGAAATCCTCAACGCCGTTTCGCTGGCGTGGGTGGACGGTCAGTCGCTGCGCACCTACCGTCATGCGCCGAACACCGGCACACGTAAATCCTGGGCAGCAGGCGATGCCACTTCCCGCGCGGTACGTCTGGCACTGATGGCGAAAACCGGCGAAATGGGTTACCCATCAGCCCTGACCGCGCCGGTGTGGGGCTTCTACGACGTCTCCTTTAAAGGCGAGTCGTTCCGCTTCCAGCGCCCGTACGGTTCCTACGTTATGGAAAATGTGCTGTTCAAAATCTCCTTCCCGGCGGAGTTCCACTCCCAGACGGCAGTTGAAGCGGCGATGACGCTCTATGAGCAGATGCAGGCAGCAGGCAAAACGGCGGCAGATATCGAAAAAGTGACCATTCGCACCCACGAAGCCTGTATTCGTATCATCGATAAAAAAGGGCCACTCAATAACCCGGCTGACCGCGACCACTGCATTCAGTATATGGTGGCGATCCCACTGCTGTTTGGGCGTTTAACGGCGGCAGATTACGAAGACAAAGTTGCGCAAGATAAACGTATCGATGCCCTGCGCGAGAAGATCAATTGCTTTGAAGATCCGGCGTTTACCGCTGAATACCACGACCCGGAAAAACGCGCCATCGCCAATGCCATTACCCTTGAGTTCACCGACGGCACGCGCTTTGAAGAAGTGGTGGTGGAGTACCCAATTGGTCATGCTCGCCGCCGTCAGGATGGTATTCCGAAACTGGTCGATAAATTCAAAATCAACCTCGCGCGCCAGTTCCCGACTCGCCAGCAGCAGCGCATTCTGGAGGTTTCTCTCGACAGAGCTCGCCTCGAACAGATGCCGGTCAATGAGTATCTCGACCTGTACGTCATTTAAGCAAACAGCGGTAAGGCGTAAGTTCAACAGGAGAGCATTATGTCTTTTAGCGAATTTTATCAGCGTTCGATTAACGAACCGGAGCAGTTCTGGGCCGAGCAGGCTCAGCGTATTGACTGGCAGACGCCCTTTACGCAAACGCTTGATCACAGCAACCCGCCGTTTGCCCGTTGGTTTTGTGAGGGTCGAACCAACTTGTGTCACAACGCCATCGACCGCTGGCTGGAGAAACAGCCAGAGGCGCTGGCGCTGATTGCCGTCTCTTCGGAGACAGAAGAAGAGCGCACCTTTACCTTTCGCCAGTTATATGACGAAGTGAACGCGGCGGCGTCCATGCTGCGCTCACTGGGCGTGCAGCGTGGCGATCGGGTGCTGGTGTATATGCCGATGATTGCCGAAGCGCATATTACGTTGCTGGCCTGCGCGCGCATTGGCGCTATTCACTCGGTGGTATTTGGTGGATTTGCCTCGCACAGCGTGGCGGCGCGGATTGATGACGCTAAACCGGTGCTGATTGTCTCGGCCGATGCCGGGGCGCGCGGTGGCAAAATCATTCCCTATAAAAAATTGCTCGACGATGCGATAAGTCAGGCGCAACACCAACCGCGCCATGTTTTGCTGGTGGATCGCGGGCTGGCGAAAATGGCGCGCGTCAGCGGGCGGGATGTCGATTTTGCGTCGTTGCGCCATCAGCACATCGGCGCGCGGGTGCCGGTGGCGTGGCTGGAATCCAACGAAACCTCCTGCATTCTCTACACCTCCGGCACGACCGGCAAACCTAAAGGCGTGCAGCGTGACGTCGGCGGATATGCGGTGGCGCTGGCGACCTCGATGGACACTATTTTTGGCGGCAAAGCGGGCGGCGTGTTCTTTTGCGCGTCGGATATCGGCTGGGTGGTGGGGCATTCGTATATCGTCTACGCGCCGCTGCTGGCGGGGATGGCGACCATTGTTTACGAAGGATTGCCGACCTGGCCGGACTGCGGCGTGTGGTGGAAAATTGTCGAGAAATATCAGGTTAGCCGGATGTTCTCAGCGCCGACCGCCATTCGCGTGCTGAAAAAATTCCCTACCGCTGAAATTCGCAAACACGATCTCTCGTCGCTGGAAGTGCTCTATCTGGCTGGAGAACCACTGGACGAGCCGACCGCCAGTTGGGTGAGCAATACGCTGGATGTGCCGGTCATCGACAACTACTGGCAGACTGAATCCGGCTGGCCGATTATGGCGATTGCTCGCGGTCTGGACGACAGACCGACGCGGCTGGGAAGCCCAGGCGTGCCGATGTATGGCTACAACGTGCAGTTGCTCAATGAAGTCACCGGCGAACCGTGCGGCGTCAATGAGAAAGGGATGCTGGTGGTGGAAGGGCCATTGCCGCCGGGCTGTATTCAAACCATCTGGGGTGATGATGACCGCTTTGTGAAGACTTACTGGTCGCTGTTTTCCCGTCCGGTTTACGCCACGTTTGACTGGGGTATCCGCGATGTTGACGGTTATCACTTTATTCTCGGGCGTACCGATGATGTGATTAATGTTGCCGGGCATCGGTTGGGGACGCGCGAGATTGAAGAGAGTATCTCCAGTCATCCGGGCGTTGCCGAAGTAGCAGTGGTTGGGGTGAAAGATGCGCTGAAAGGGCAGGTGGCGGTGGCGTTTGTCATTCCCAAAGAGAGCGACAGTCTGGAAGACCGCGACGTGGCGCACTCGCAAGAGAAGGCGATTATGGCGCTGGTGGACAGCCAGATTGGCAACTTTGGCCGCCCGGCGCACGTCTGGTTTGTCTCGCAATTACCGAAAACGCGATCCGGAAAAATGCTGCGCCGCACGATCCAGGCGATTTGCGAAGGACGCGATCCGGGGGATCTGACGACCATTGATGATCCTGCGTCGTTGGATCAGAACCGCCAGGCGATGGAAGAGTAAGGTATTGTCGGATGCGTCGCGTGGTGCATCCAACAGCCGTGCTTAGATGCCTGATGCGACGCTTACGCGTCTTATCATGCCTACGAGCCAGAGCTGATCGGTAGGTCGGATAAGGCGCTCGCGCTGCATCCGACACCGTGCGCCGATGCCCGATGCGACGTTGGCGCCTCTTATCACGCCTACCCACTGTTTTTTCAGAGATAAATTTTCCCCATCTTTTTTTATTCATTCATATAAAAAATATATTCCACCACGGAAACGATTGCTTTTTATTTTCAGATGAATAGAATGCGGCGGATTTTTTGGGTTTCAAACAGCAAACGGAGGAATTTCGTGTCGCAAGATAACAACTTTAGCCAGGGGCCAGTCCCGCAGTCGGCGCGCAAAGGGGTATTGGCATTGACGTTCGTCATGCTGGGATTAACCTTCTTTTCCGCCAGTATGTGGACCGGCGGCACTCTCGGAACCGGTCTTAGCTATCATGATTTCTTCCTCGCAGTCCTCATCGGTAATCTTCTCCTCGGTATTTACACTTCATTTCTTGGTTACATTGGCGCAAAAACCGGCCTGACCACCCATCTTCTTGCTCGCTTCTCTTTTGGTGTTAAAGGCTCATGGCTGCCTTCACTGCTGCTGGGGGGCACCCAGGTCGGCTGGTTTGGCGTTGGCGTGGCGATGTTTGCCATTCCCGTGGGCAAGGCAACCGGGCTGGATATTAATTTGCTGATTGCCGTCTCCGGTTTACTGATGACCGTCACCGTCTTCTTTGGCATTTCGGCGCTGACGGTTCTGTCTGTAATTGCGGTTCCGGCTATCGCCTGCCTTGGCGGTTATTCCGTGTGGCTGGCCGTTAACGGCATGGGCGGCCTGAACGCATTAAAAGCGGTCGTTCCCGCACAACCGTTAGATTTCAATGTCGCGCTGGCGCTGGTTGTGGGGTCATTTATCAGTGCGGGCACGCTCACCGCTGACTTTGTCCGGTTTGGTCGCAATGCCAGACTGGCGGTGTTGGTGGCGATGGTGGCCTTTTTCCTCGGCAACTCGTTGATGTTTATTTTCGGTGCGGCGGGCGCTGCGGCGCTGGGGATGGCGGATATCTCTGATGTGATGATTGCTCAGGGCCTGCTGCTGCCTGCGATTGTGGTGCTGGGGCTGAATATCTGGACCACCAACGATAACGCGCTGTATGCGTCGGGTTTAGGTTTCGCCAACATTACCGGTATGTCGAGCAAAACCCTTTCGGTAATCAACGGTATTATCGGTACGGTCTGCGCATTATGGCTGTATAACAATTTTGTCGGCTGGTTGACCTTCCTTTCGGCAGCTATTCCTCCGGTGGGTGGTGTGATCATCGCCGACTATCTGATGAACCGTCGCCGCTATGAGCACTTTGCGACCACGCGTATGATGAGTGTCAATTGGGTGGCGATTCTGGCGGTCGCGCTGGGGATTGCCGCAGGCCACTGGTTACCGGGGATTGTTCCGGTCAACGCGGTATTAGGTGGCGCGCTGAGTTATCTGATCCTTAACCCGATTTTAAATCGTAAAACGACAGCAGCAATGACGCATGTGGAGGCTAACAGTGTCGAATAACGCTTTACAAACCATTATTAATGCCCGGTTGCCCGGTAAAGAGGGGCTGTGGCAGATTCATCTGCAGGACGGAAAAATCAGCGCCATTGATGCGCAATCCGGCGTGATGCCCATAACTGAAAACAGCCTGGATGCCGAACAAGGTTTAGTTATACCGCCGTTTGTGGAGCCGCATATTCACCTGGACACCACGCAAACCGCCGGACAACCGAACTGGAATCAGTCCGGCACGCTGTTTGAAGGCATTGAACGCTGGGCCGAGCGCAAAGCGTTATTAACCCATGACGATGTGAAACAACGCGCATGGCAAACGCTGAAATGGCAGATTGCCAACGGCATTCAGCATGTGCGTACCCATGTCGATGTTTCGGATGCAACCCTGACCGCGCTGAAAGCAATGCTGGAAGTGAAGCAGGAAGTCGCGCCGTGGATTGATTTGCAAATCGTCGCCTTCCCGCAGGAAGGGATTTTGTCGTATCCCAACGGTGAAGAGTTGCTGGAAGAGGCGCTACGCTTAGGGGCAGACGTCGTTGGGGCGATTCCGCATTTTGAATTTACCCGTGAATACGGCGTGGAGTCGCTGCATAAAACCTTCGCTCTGGCGCAAAAATACGACCGTCTGATCGACGTTCACTGTGATGAGATCGACGATGAGCAGTCGCGCTTTGTCGAAACCGTTGCCGCCCTGGCGCACCGCGAAGGCATGGGCGCGCGAGTCACCGCCAGCCACACCACGGCAATGCACTCCTATAACGGAGCGTATACCTCACGCCTGTTCCGCTTGCTGAAAATGTCCGGTATTAACTTTGTCGCCAACCCGCTGGTCAATATTCATTTGCAAGGGCGTTTCGATACGTACCCAAAACGTCGCGGCATCACGCGCGTTAAAGAGATGCTGGAGTCCGGCATTAACGTCTGCTTTGGTCACGATGATGTCTTCGATCCGTGGTATCCGCTGGGGACGGCGAATATGCTGCAAGTGCTGCATATGGGGCTGCATGTTTGCCAGTTGATGGGCTACGGGCAGATTAACGATGGCCTGAATTTAATCACCAACCACAGCGCCAGGACGTTGAATTTGCAGGATTACGGCATTGCCGCCGGAAACAGCTCCAACCTGATTATCCTGCCGGCTGAAAATGGATTTGATGCGCTGCGCCGTCAGGTTCCGGTACGTTATTCGGTACGTGGCGGCAAGGTGATTGCCAGCACACAACCGGCACAAACCACCGTATATCTGGAGCAGCCAGAAGCCATCGATTACAAACGGTAATTTCCTCTATGTTGAAGAGCCACTGACCTGTGTCAGTGGCTACCGTGATTCATTCCCGCCAACAACCGCGTATTCCTCCAACGCCATGTGCAAAAATGCCTTCGCGGCGGCTGTCTGCCAGCTATTTTTCCGCCGCAACAAAACCGCCGTTCTCTCCAGTAGTGGCGGGGCAAGAGAAATAGCTTTAAGCCCATCATGTTGTGTGGCAATCGCTGCTGGTAACAATGTGGAAAGGGAAGTGCGGCGAATCAGCTCCAGAACCGCGCTAATTGAGTTCGCCTCAATTACCACCTGTGGATGTAACCCCGCTTTCTCGCAGTAGTGGTCAATTTGCTCTCTGGTGGCAAATTCCGCGCTGAGCAGGACCAGTTTTTCATCATGCAAGCGACTCAGCTCTACCTGTTCATGCTCAGCCAGCGGATGATGTTGCGCCACCACCAACGCTAAACTTTCTGTCAGTAAAGGAATTGCCTCCAGCTCCGGCGAATGCACAGGCGCGAAAGCAATCCCAACGTCCAGCTCGTCGCGGCAAAGCAGATCTTCTATTTTCTCCTGCGACATTTCCTGTAGCCGGAGCGTGATGCCGGGGTAACGCGCATAGAAATCCGCCATTAAAGGGCCAATAAAGTAGCTCGTAAAGGTAGGGGTGACGGCGATACGCAGCGATCCTCGCGTCAGCTCGGCAACATCATGAATCGCCCGTTTACCCGCTCCCAGTTCCTGTAATGCCCGGCTGGCGTACTGTCGCCAGACTTCCCCCGCATCGGTGAGACGAATCGTTCGCCCGCTACGGTCAAACAGCGGCACGCCTAAACTCTCCTCTAACTGGCGAATCTGCTGGGAAAGCGCAGGCTGGGAGACGTGCAACGCACTGGCGGCACGGGTGAAGCTGCCATGTTCAGCCACGGCAAGAAAATAATTGATATGTCGAGAGAGCATTCGCCAACCTATAAGTAAATCCAATAGAACTCATCATAAATGAGACTTTTACCTTATGACAATCGGCGAGTAGTCTGCCTCTCATTCCAGAGACAGACAGAGGTTAACGGTGAAAGAGATTATTGATGGATTCCTTAAATTCCAGCGCGAGGCATTTCCGAAGCGGGAAGCCTTGTTTAAACAGCTGGCGACACAGCAAAGCCCGCGCACACTTTTTATTTCCTGCTCCGATAGCCGTCTGGTTCCTGAGCTGGTGACGCAACGTGAACCCGGCGATCTGTTCGTTATTCGCAACGCGGGCAATATCGTCCCTTCTTACGGGCCAGAACCCGGTGGTGTTTCGGCTTCGGTGGAGTATGCCGTCGCTGCGCTTAGGGTATCCGACATTGTGATTTGTGGTCATTCCAACTGTGGTGCGATGACCGCCATTGCCAGCTGTCAGTGCATGGACCATATGCCTGCCGTCTCCCACTGGCTGCGTTATGCCGATTCTGCCCGCGTCGTTAATGAGGCGCGCCCGCATCGCGATTTACCGTCCAAAGCTGCGGCGATGGTACGTGAAAACGTGATTGCTCAGTTGGCTAATTTGCAAACTCATCCATCGGTGCGCCTGGCGCTCGAAGAGGGGCGAATCGCCCTGCATGGCTGGGTCTACGACATTGAAAGCGGCAGTATCGCAGCCTTTGACGGCGCAACCCGCCAGTTCGTGCCACTGGCAACCAATCCCGGCGTTTGTGCCATACCGCTACGCCAGCAAGCTGCAGCGTAACCATACTTTTAATCCATCAGGAGATTTACCATGATTCAGTCGCAAATTAACCGCAATATTCGTCTTGATCTTGCCGATGCTATTTTGCTCAGCAAAGCTAAAAAAGATCTCTCATTTGCCGAGATTGCCGACGGCACCGGTCTGGCAGAAGCCTTCGTGACCGCTGCTTTGCTGGGGCAGCAGGCGCTTCCTGCCGACGCTGCCCGTCTGGTTGGGGCGAAACTGGATCTCGACGAAGACGCCATTCTACTGTTGCAGATGATTCCGCTGCGTGGCTGCATTGATGACCGTGTTCCAACCGACCCAACGATGTACCGTTTCTATGAAATGTTGCAGGTGTACGGCACCACTCTGAAAGCGTTGGTTCATGAGAAGTTCGGCGATGGCATCATCAGTGCGATTAACTTCAAACTCGACGTCAAGAAGGTGGCGGACCCGGAAGGTGGCGAACGCGCGGTCATCACCTTAGATGGCAAATATCTGCCGACCAAACCGTTCTGACAGCCATGCGCGACCATCAAAAGACGTTCACGATGCTGCTGGTTCTGGTGCTGATTGGTCTTAATATGCGACCACTGCTCACCTCCGTCGGACCACTGCTACCGCAGTTGCGTCAGGCGAGTGGAATGAGCTTTAGCGTGGCAGCCCTGTTGACGGCTCTGCCGGTGGTCACCATGGGCGGGCTGGCGCTGGCCGGAAGCTGGCTTCATCAGCATGTCAGCGAACGTCGCAGCGTCGCCATCAGCCTGGTGCTGATTGCCGTCGGTGCATTGATGCGTGAGCTTTACCCTCAAAGTGCGCTGCTGCTCAGCAGCGCACTGCTCGGTGGGGTGGGAATCGGCATCATTCAGGCGGTGATGCCTTCGGTGATTAAACGGCAGTATCAGCAGCGCACGCCACTGGTGATGGGGCTGTGGTCTGCGGCACTTATGGGCGGTGGTGGACTTGGTGCTGCCCTGACGCCCTGGTTAGTTCAACACAGCGAAAAGTGGTATCAAACACTCGCCTGGTGGGCGCTGCCTGCCGCTGTTGCGCTCTTTGCCTGGTGGTGGCAGAGCAATCTCCAGGCCTCTTCATCTCACAACACGACAATCACTCCGGTTCGTGTGGTATTCACTCCTCGCGCCTGGACGCTGGGGCTTTACTTCGGTCTGATTAACGGCGGTTACGCTAGCCTGATTGCCTGGTTACCCGCCTTCTATATTGAGATTGGCGCCAGCGCGCAGTACAGCGGCTCCTTGCTGGCGTTGATGACGCTTGGGCAAGCTGCGGGGGCGTTACTGATGCCTGCCATGGCTCGCCATCAGGATCGGCGCAAACTTTTGATGCTGGCACTGGCGTTACAACTGGTTGGTTTCTGTGGCTTTATCTGGCTGCCACTGCAATTGCCGGTATTGTGGGCGATGGTGTGTGGTTTAGGTCTGGGCGGCGCGTTTCCGCTCTGTTTGCTGCTGGCTCTCGACCACTCTCCGCAACCGGCTATTGCTGGCAAGCTGGTGGCGTTTATGCAGGGGATCGGCTTTATCATCGCCGGGCTTTCCCCCTGGTTTTCTGGCGTGTTGCGTAGTATCAGCGGCAATTACCTGATGGACTGGGTGTTTCATGCGCTGTGCGTTGTTGGGCTGATGATCATAACCCTGCGATTTGCACCGGCACGTTTTCCGCAGCTGTGGGTCAAAGAGGCATGAGGCGACGCTTGTTTCGCCAGATGATGGGAAAATAAATTATTGTCAGATGCGCTTTGTTCACGCCGGATGCGGCGTGAACGCCTTATCCGGCTTACGTAGAGCACTGAACTTGCAGGCCTGATAAGCGTAGCGCATCAGGCAATTTTGCTTTTGCCATCAGTCTCATAATCTTTGAAATAATATTGCTTATCCCGGTCGTTTATTTCGCGAATAACCCGACAAGGAACGCCCGCAGCCACGACGTTTGGCGGAATGTTTTTTGTTACGACACTACCCGCGCCAATAACCGAATTTTCCCCGATGGTGACGCCTGGATTAATGACTACATGACTGCCAATCCAGACATTATTACCAATCGTTATCGGAAAAGAGTACATCTCTCCGTTTTTTCTTAATTCATGGTGTACAGGGTGCCCGGTAACGGAAATAGTAACGTTGGGTGCAATCAGTACGTTATCACCGATCGTTACCGTGTAATCATCGACGATGGTTAAATTGAAATTTGCATAAAAATTGCGGCCTATATGGATGTTGGAACCGTAAGAGAAATAGACAGGCGGTTCTATCCAGGCATTTTCCCCTACCGTGGCAAACATTTCTTTAATCAGGCTTTCCCTTTTTTCAACTTCCGCTGGATGCGAGTGATTAAACTCATACATTAACGTTTTCCCACGAAGTCTTTTTTCAGGTAAGCCTTCGCACATATCGGTAAATAGCTTTCCTGCTTTTATTCTTTCTGTCATCGACATGTTCATTACGATTATACCGTTCCGACATTGATTGCTTAAGCGACTTCATTCACCTGGCGACGCAGCAGAGAAAGCGGGCCGGGGCCGCTGAGCGTGAACACGGAAATTAAGGTGAAGCCCAGCGCCACCAGACCCAGCACCAGATACGCGCCCTGGAAACCGATACTTTCATACATATTGCCTGCCAGAACAGACATAAAAATCATCGCCAGTTGCTTAAAGAAGCAGAAACAGACCAGATAAATTGTCGCTGAAAAACGCACTTCAAACTGGCTGGTAATATATTTAAAGCAGCCCACCAGCAGGAACGGTACTTCAAACATATGCAGCGTTTTTAGAATAACCACTTCCAGTGCCGAGGTGGCGAACGATGAGCCAATAATACGTACTGACATAATGGTGCCAGCCAGCAGCAGGGCGTTTTTCCCGCCGATGCGATTAATGATCAGTGGCGCAAAGAACATAATCGAAGCGTTAAGTAATTCGCCCATTGTTGTGACATAGCCAAATACCCGCGTACCCTGCTCACCGGTGGCAAAGAACGAAGTAAAGAAATTAGCAAACTGTTGGTCAAAAACATCGTAGGTGCAGGAAACGCCAATAACATACAGCGACAAAAACCACAGTTTGGGTTGTCTGAACAGTTCCAGCGCCAGCTTAAGGCTAAATGCCGAATGGTTGGCACCTACGGCATTGGCAACCGTGGCGGAAGAAGGTGCATCCGTTTTGGCGAAAAAGAGCAAAATGGCGAGAATGAGTGCACAGCCAGAACCCAGCCAGAAAACAAACTGATTATTGATGGTGAACATAATGCCGACAATCGAGGCACACAGCGCCCAGCCAACGCAGCCAAACATCCGAGCGCGACCAAATTCGAAATTACTGCGACGGCTGACCTTCTCGATAAATGCTTCTACTGCTGGCGCACCGGCGTTAAAACAAAAGCCAAGATAAATACCACCAACAACCGAACCTACTAAAATATTGTATTGTAACAGCGGGCCAAAGATAAAAATAAAGAATGGCGCAAACATCACTAACATGCCGGTAATAATCCACAGCAGGTATTTGCGCAGTCCAAGTTTGTCAGAAAGCAAGCCAAACAGCGGTTGAAATAACAGAGAGAACAGGGAAATCGCAGCGAAAATAATGCCCGTATCACTTTTGCTGATATGGTTGATGTCATGTAGCCAAATCGGGAAAAACGGGAAGTAGGCTCCCATGATAAAAAAGTAAAAGAAAAAGAATAAGCCGAACATCCAAAAGTTTGTGTTTTTTAGATAGAACATAATGGATTTCCTTACGCGAAATACGGGCAGACATGGCCTGCCCGGTTATTATTATTTTTGACGCCAGACTAACTGGTAATGGTAGCGACCGGCGCTCAGTTGGTATTCTGCCGAAACGGACGGGCTCCAGGAGTCGTCGCCACCAATCCCCATATGGAAACCGTCGATATTCAGCCAGCTGCCTTCTTCCGCGTGCAGCAGATGGCGATGACTGGTTTCCATCAGTTGTTGTTGGCTGTAGCGGCTGATATTGAACTGGAAGTTGCCGCGCCACTGGTGTGAGCCATAATTCAATTCGCGCGTCCCGCAGCGCAGACCGTTTTCGCTCGGGAAGACGTACGGCGTATACATGTCAGACAACGGCAGATCCCAGCGGTCAAAACAGGCCGCAGTAAGGCGGTCGGGATAGTTTTCTTGCGGCCCCAGCCCCAGCCAGTTAACCCGTTCTGCGACCTGTGCCAGTTGGCAGGTCAGGCCAATCCGCGCCGGATGCGGCGTATTGCTTGCCACTTCAACATCCACACTGATGGCCATTTCACCGAGTCCATCAATCCGGTAGGTTTTCCGGCTGATAAATAAAGTTTTCCCCTGATGCTGCCAGGCGTGGACAGTCGTAATCAGCACCGCGTCGGCAAGCAGATCTGCCGTGCACTGCAACAACACCGCTTCTGCCTGGTAATGTCCCGCTGCCTTCCAGCGTTCTACCCAGGCGTTCGGGTCAATACGCGTTGCTTCACTCACGCCAATGTCGTTATCCAGCGGCGCACGGGTGAACTGGTCGCGCAGCGGCGTCAGAAGTTGTTTTTCATCGCCAATCCACATCTGAGAAAGAAGGCCTGACTGGCGGTTAAATTGCCAACGCTTGTTATCCAGCGCGATACAAAAATCCGTTTCGCTGGTGGTCAGTTGCGGGGCGGAGTGGGGCGCAGAGGGGTGCGTCACACTGAGGTTTTCCGCCAGACGCCACTGTTGCCAGGCGCTGATGTGTCCGGCTTCTGACCATGCGGTCGCGTTCGGTTGCACTACGCGTACCGTGAGCCAGAGTTGTCCGGCGTTTTCCGGCTGTGGCAGTTCAGGCAATTCAATCAACTGTTTACCTTGCGGGGCGACATTCAGAGGCACTTCGCCACTTGCCAGTGGCTTGCCATCCAGCGCCACCGACCAGTGCAGGGTTTCGTTATCGCTATGACGGAACAGGTATTCGCTGGTCACTTCGATGGTTCGCCCGGATAAACGGAACTGGAAAAACTGCTGCTGGTGTTTTGCTTCCGTCAGCGCCGGATGTGGCGTGCGATCGGCAAAGACCAGACCGTTCATGCAGAACTGGCGATCGTTTGGCGTATCGCCAAAATCACCGCCGTAGGCCGACCACGGGTTGCCGTTTTCATCATATTTAATCAGTGACTGATCCACCCAGTCCCAGACGAAGCCACCCTGTAAACGAGGGTACTGACGAAACGCCTGCCAGTATTTGGCAAAGCCGCCGAGGCTGTTACCCATAGCGTGGGCGTATTCACAGAGGATCAGCGGGCGCAACTCACCTGGCAGCGAAAGCCATTTTTTGATTGACCATTTCGGTACTGCCGGGAAGGGTTGATCTTCATCCACGCGCGCGTACATCGGGCAAATAATATCGGTTGCAGAGGTGTCGGCTCCGCCGCCTTCATACTGCACCGGACGTGATGGATCGACAGATTTAATCCAGCGATACAGCGCGTCGTGATTAGCGCCGTGGCCTGATTCATTCCCCAGCGACCAGATAATCACGCTCGGGTGATTACGATCGCGCTGCACCATACGCGTTACGCGTTCGCTCATTGCTGGCAGCCACTGCGGATCATCTGTCAGGCGGTTCATTGGCACCATGCCGTGGGTTTCAATATTAGCTTCATCCACCACATACAGGCCGTAGCGGTCGCACAGCGTGTACCACAGCGGATGGTTCGGATAATGCGAACAGCGCACGGCGTTAAAGTTGTTTTGCTTCATCAGCAGGATATCCTGCACCATCGTCTGCTCATCCATGACCTGACCGTGCAGGGGATGATGCTCGTGACGGTTAACGCCGCGAATCAGCAACGGCTTACCGTTCAGCAGCAGCAGACCATTTTCAATCCGTACCTGGCGGAAGCCGACATCACAGGCTTCCGCTTCAATCAGCGCGCCGTCAGCGGTGTGCAGTTCAACCACCGCACGGTAAAGATTCGGGGTTTCTGCACTCCACAACGCCGGGTTTTCGACGTTCAGACGTAGCGTGACGCGATCGGCATAACCGCCACGCTCATCAATAATTTCGCCGCCGAGAGGCGCGGTGCCGCTGGCGACCTGCGTTTCCCCCTGCCACAAAGAAACCGTTATCCGCAGATCGTCGCGTAGTTCGCCACACATGTGGACTTCAGCGTCGAGAACAGCGCGGCTGAAATCGTCATTAAAGTGAGTAGCAACATGGAAATCGCTGATTTGCGTGGTTGGTTTGTACAGCAACGAGACGTCGCGGAAAATGCCACTCATCCGCCACATATCCTGATCTTCCAGATAACTGCCGTCACTCCAGCGCAACACCATCACCGCGAGGCGGTTTTCTCCGGCGCGTAAAAAGTCACTCAGATCAAATTCAGACGGCAAACGGCTGTCCTGCCCGTAACCGACCCAGCGTCCGTTGCACCACAAATGAAACGCTGAGTTAACCCCATCAAAAATAATCCGCGTCTGACCTTCCTGTAGCCAGCTTTCATCGACATTAAATGTGAGCGAGTAACATCCAGTCGGATTCTCTGCGGGAACACACGGCGGATTGACCGCAATGGGATAGGTCACGTTGGTGTAGATGGGCGCATCGTAACCGTGCATCTGCCAGTTTGAGGGGACGGGGACTGTATCGGCGTCAGGAAGATCGCACTCCAGCCAGCTTTCCGGCACAGCTTCGGGGGCGGGGAACCAGGCAAATTGCCATTTGCCATTCAGACTGTGCAACTGGCGGGAAGGGCGATTCTCGCGGGCTTCTTCACTATTTCGCCAGCTGGCAAAAGGAGGATGCGCCGCAAGGCGGTTGAGTTGGGTAACGCCAGGGTTTTCCCAGTCACGACGTTGTAATACGACGGACAGTGAATCCGTAATCATGGTCATTGCTGTATCCTGTGTGAAATTGTTATCCGCTCACAATTTCACGCAACATACGAGCCGGAAGCATAGAGTGTAAAGCCTGGGGTGCTTAATGAGTGAGCTGACTCACATTAATTGTGTTGCGCTCACTGCCCGGTTTCCAGCCGGGAAATTTGCCGTGCCAGCTGCATTAATGAATCCGCCAACGCGCGGGGAGAGGCAGTTTGCGTATTGGGTGGCAGGGTGGTTTTACGTATCACTAGTGATACGGGCAATAGCTGATTTCCCTTCACCGCCAGGCCCTGAGAGAGTTGCAGCAAGCGGTCCACGCTGGTTTGCCCCAGCAGGCGAAAATCCTGTTTAATGGTGGTTAACGGTGGGATATAACACGAGCTGTCTTCGGTATCGTCGTATCCCACTACCGAGATATCCGCGCCGACGCGTAGCCCGGACTCGGTAATGGCGCGCATTGCACCCAGCGCCATCTGATCGTTAGCAACCAGCATTGCGGTGGGAGTAATGCCCTCATTCAGCATCTGCATGGTTTGTTGAAAACCGGACATGGCGCTCCAGTCGCCCTCAAGCTCCGCTATTGGCTGTAGTTGATTGCAATCGAGATATTTGTGCCAGCCCGCCAGACGCAGACGCGCCGAGACAGAACTTAATGGACCCGCTAACAGCGCAATTTGCAGGTGACCCAACGCGACCAGATGCTCCACGCCGAGCCGTGCGCCGTCATCATGGGAAAAAATAATGCTGTTAATGGGGGATTTGTCGGAGACATCAAGAAACAAAACTGGCACGTGACCGCAGGCTGCCTCTACGGCGATGGCATTTTGTTCATCCAGGGGATAGTTGATGATCAGGCCGCTGACGCGTTGTGCGAGAAGATTATGAACCGCCGCTTTACAGGCTTCGACGCCACTGCGTTCCACCATTGATACCACTACGCTGGCACCGAGTTGATCGGCGCGGGATTTAATTGCCGCAACGATTTGTGAAGGTGCATGAAGCGCCAGGTTGGAAGTGGCAACGCCAATCAGCAACGACTGTTTGCCCGCCAGTTGCTGTGCCACGCGGTTGGGAATGTAATTCAGCTCCGCCATTGCCGCTTCCACTTTTTCCCGCGTTTTCGCAGAAACGTGGCTGGCCTGATTTACCACGCGGGAAACGGTCTGATAAGAGACTCCGGCATACTCGGCGACATCGTATAGTGTTACTGGTTTCACATTCACTACCCTGAATTGACTCTCTTCCGGGCGTTATCATGCCATACCACGGAAGGTTTTGCGCCACCCTGCAGGGCTGACACCAAAGTGAAATTTAAAATGCTGACGCCAGGTCACATGAGAGAGAAAGCCCACTTCGATACACTCACTGTATTTACAGGTATACTCGCAAAAATTATTCAGCGGGTTTGGAAATAAAGATGGCAAAACTTACCTTACAAGAGCAGTTGCTCAAAGCAGGATTAGTCACCAGCAAAAAAGCGGCGAAGGTCGAGAGAACGGCGAAAAAATCGCGCGTTCAGGCGCGTGAAGCTCGGGCGGCGGTAGAAGAAAATAAAAAGGCACAGCTTGAGCGTGATAAACAGCTTAGTGAACAACAAAAACAAGCGGCATTAGCGAAAGAATATAAAGCTCAGGTGAAGCAGCTTATTGAAATGAACCGTATCACGATTACCAATGGCGATATCGGTTTTAACTTCACCGACGGCAATCTGATTAAGAAAATTTTTGTCGATAAGCTCACGCAAACGCAGTTGATTAATGGCCGTCTGGCGATTGCCCGTTTGGTGATTGACGGTAATAGTGATGGTGAATACGCCATTATTCCGGCAAGCGTTGCCGACAAAATCGCCCAGCGTGATGCCAGCAGTATTGTGTTGCACAGTGCACTCAGCGCCGAAGAGCAGGATGAAGACGATCCGTATGCCGACTTTAAGGTGCCTGATGATTTGATGTGGTAATTATATGTCCGTCACCATCCGCGAACAGGATGGCGACGGCTTGTTACGTGCGGGATATTAATAACGAATGACGGTGCGAATGGATTTGCCTTCATGCATTAATTCAAAGGCGTCATTAATTTCATCCAGACTCATGGTATGCGTTACAAACGGCTCCAGGTCGATATTACCTTTCATCGCATCTTCAACCATACCCGGCAACTGGGAACGACCTTTCACGCCGCCAAATGCGGAACCTTTCCATACGCGACCGGTGACCAACTGGAATGGACGGGTTGAGATTTCCTGACCAGCGCCAGCCACACCAATGATTATCGACTGACCCCAGCCACGGTGAGCACTTTCCAGCGCCGCGCGCATCACATTGACGTTGCCGATGCACTCAAAGGTATGGTCGATACCCCATTTGTTGATATCCAGAAGGACATCTTTAATCGGTTTGTCGTAGTCATTCGGATTAATGCAGTCGGTGGCACCGAAGCGACGCGCCAGATCGAATTTCTTCGGGTTGGTATCGATAGCGATAATCCGTCCCGCTTTCGCCTGACGTGCGCCCTGAACCACTGCCAGACCAATAGCGCCAAGACCAAACACGGCAACAGAATCACCAGGCTGGACTTTAGCGGTGTTGTGCACTGCGCCAATACCGGTGGTAACGCCACAGCCCAGCAGGCAGACGTGTTCATGGTTTGCTTCTGGATTAATTTTGGCCAGTGAAACTTCCGCGACCACGGTATATTCACTGAAGGTGGAACAGCCCATGTAGTGATACAGCGGTTGCCCATTGTAAGAAAAACGTGTGGTGCCGTCTGGCATCAGGCCTTTGCCCTGGGTTTCGCGAACCGCGACGCAGAGGTTGGTTTTGCCAGAGCGACAGAATTCGCACTCGCCGCATTCTGCGGTGTAAAGCGGGATCACATGGTCGCCAGGTTTAACGCTGGTCACGCCTTCACCGACTTCAACCACAACGCCAGCCCCTTCGTGACCGAGAACGACCGGGAATACACCTTCCGGGTCATCGCCGGAGAGGGTAAATGCGTCGGTATGGCAGACGCCGGTATGAGTGACTTTTATCAGCACTTCACCTTTTTTCGGTGGTGCAACGTCAATTTCAACGATTTCCAGTGGTTTACCGGGTGCAAATGCAACGGCAGCACGTGATTTCATATTTCGCTTTTCCTCAATAGGGTAGTGGTTTCAGCTACTTAAGATAGGCTCGAACCAGTTCAATCGTGTCATCAACGGATTGGCTAACTTCGCGGCTGTAGCAGTCATTTCGGTCAAACGTTTCCCGGATATGGCTTTCAAGCACTTCTGCCATCAGCCCGTTAGCCGCGCCCCGAACGGCAGCGATCTGCTGGAGTATGGCACGGCATTCGGCATCACCCTCCAGTGACCGTTCCAGAGCATCAATCTGCCCCCGAATGCGACGAACTCGAGTAAGCACCTTTTTCTTCTCTTCCGGAGTACTGGGCATTTCGCACCTCATCTCATCTGCACGTAACATACTATAGGGGGGTATGCTATGTGTCAATGCATACCCCCCTATAGTATATAACACCGGAGAATAAAATTTATCCGATGAATGTGGGTGATGTCTGGAGGAAACGAAGAGGGAAGGAGAGTGTTTGGGCGCTAATCACGTGGGATTGCCGCCCGGATAGCAGGCGGCGGAAGGAATCAGAATTTCCAGGTCAGATTGGCAGCGAATTGCAGGCCGTTATAATCATCGGTTGGCGTGTCATACCATACTTTACCCGCCGTCAGCCCCAGATTAAGTTGCTCAGTCAACGGTTGAATACGTTGTAAACTGGCGCTCTTCATGCTGCCATGACGCGTCTCTGGCGACCAGTCGTAGGTGTAAGCTCCCGTCCCACGACTAAGCCAAAGTTGAGTATAACCGCCGCCGCGAGGGTCATTCAGACGCACGGAAATCATATTGCTGTAACTGCCGCCCGCATCGCTGGAGTCATAATGGGTATAGCGATAGCTGGTGATCACCGGGCCAGTGTAGAGCGATACGCCGCCTTGCCAGGCATCGACTTCAACATCATCGTAATATTTAGTGTAGCGATAACCGGTCGTGAACAGCGTTTTTGGCAGCAGGGCCAGGTTAATATCCTGACGAAAATCCTGGCGAGCAAAGACCGGCGTATTATCCGCAAAGGCAATCCCCGTGCGGGTTGTCAGCCAATTATTCCATTTGTACCAGACAGCACCCTGACCGCGTGTAGCATTGAAACGTTCAGTCTCATAATCACGACGCCCCTGGGAAAGATTAAAAAGCAGCGTTGCGTTTTCAACTTTTGCTACCAGTTCAGCATACGCTAAATTACGGTTGCCATGATCGCCAGAATAATCGGTAAAATCGTAGCCTGCGGTAATGGAAGTTAACCCGGCATAAGCGGGCAATGTGCTAAAGATTGCCGCTGCTAATAACGTCCGTTTTATCATTTTAATCTCCTGTACGGATAAGCTCTTGCCGGAGTGAATAATTTCCGGTAGGTAAATTGCGTTCTACAATAACGCGCGGGCCAAGTTGCGTGTTTGGCGAAATAATTCGTCCAGGTAAAATAATTACCTGCACGCCAAGACGTGAACGCTGACCAATATAACAACCTAATTTATCGCAGCCGGTAGCGATAATACCCTCTGGGGTGCGAACCGATACTGGCTGTTCATCCAGTCGATGATTACTGGTACGCACCTGTGCGCCCAAATATGCCTGGCTTGCAACAACAGAATCGGCAATAAAACATTGCGGTCCAATCATCGCTTCCGCTTCAATAACTGCATTTTTGATTTCAGTGGCAAAACCAATTTTTACGTCATTGTTGATTACCGTACCGGGGCGAATAAACGCATAATTACCTATCAGGCAGTTTGCACCAATCACTACCGGCCCTTGAATAACCACACCGTGGCAAATACGGGTATTGGCACCGATAACAACTTCACCGGCACTTTCATCAATAATCACCTGGTCAGCAATCTGAATATTTTTCTCTTTAACATTAAGCTTCAGATAGCTTTTCAGTTCCTGTGACAGAAGGTTGGGAATAAGCGGTTGGCGCTTCTACCAGTGCGGAATAACGGGTGGGTTTGTCGCGCTGAGGTTCGCGTCCAGTAAAAAAGGCAATAAGTCCATAAATAATCCAGATGGCATAAGCTAATAATACATACACAACGGAAAGTGGCGCTAAAGGCACCAACAACCAGCAACGATGAAACCAGGCGCTAAAAGCACCAATAACACAAACTACGCCGACCCAGATAAGCGGAAACATAGCCACTATTACGCCATGTGGCCCGGTGGTAATTAATTCATTAAACCAGGTGGTGAGATAAATCCCAACGCCATAGAGCACGACCAACAGCATAGGGAAAATACTGAAGATGCCGAAACGGCTAAATAAAAGCCTTTTATGCAGACGCATACATACCGCATAGCCCACAATCCAACGTCGCCAGCGACGCCACTCCTCGCGCGGGTTGTTGCATTCCTGAGGGTATACGATGCAGCGATTCGCCTGACGAATGCGGTAACCATTGGCGACCAACGTCCAGGTGAGGTCGAGATCTTCAACTTTGGTACGATCCGAGAAACCGAATTTACGCAATACATCGGTACGGAACATCCCGCAGGCACCGCTGATAATAAAGGGGGCGCCGCCCAAAAGCTGTTGTAGCGTGCGCTTCATAACGATCATCGGCAGTTTCACAGTAGCGCGAATATGTGGCAGCAAACCTGCGCCTTTTAATGCTGTGGAGGGAATGCCGCCTACGGCATCAGCACCACGCTCAATTTCCGCCAACATATAACCCATGCCGTTTTTATCTGGAGGGACGTAAGTATCGGCATCGCTTAAAAAAACCTGGTCACATGTGGCGTAGTTGAGGCCGTTCATTAGAGCGCCGCCTTTGCCGGTATTTTTTTGCGTAACGGCGACAAACCGATCGCCCCATTTGCGTTTCACTTCCGCCATTACCGCTTCGGTATTATCTGTGGAACCGTCGTTAACGCAAATTACCCGACAAAAATAAGGGTTGCGCAGCAGATTTTCCAGCGACTGTGCCAGACAAGGGCCTTCGTTATAGGCAGGAATAATTGCGTCAATACAACCTTTCTTTTGGCTGGGTTTACGCCTTAACGTACTCAAAAACCATAGCAATATTGCTACGGCCATAAATATAAAGATCCAGGTTTTCATTTAATCTACTCAAAGAATCATTTTATGAATAACAAAGCCTTCACCCAGATCGCTATTGACCTGTTGTCCGCGAAATTGTGCAACAGCACGTAAACGTTCATGACGCATATAATCACGTCGCTCCTGGCTTTTATGTTTTTTTAACGCTGCAAGTTTTACAGTAAAATATTCTTCTTTTACGGATTCAAAAACCTGGGGCATAAATGAAAGCCAGGTGCTTGGAGTTTCATAGCCGAGAATCTGTGGAATAGTACGGCAGGCAACCATTGATGCCTGATAAACTGCCAGATGATCCTGATGGCGGTCAGCATCATGCATGGTATATACCCGTATGATTTCTACATCAGCGGGAATTTGATTTTTAATAATATCTTCCAGGGAGGAAATCATATCATTGAGTTGCAGATGTGTACGGGTGTCTGAAAAATTAAGATGAATAGTTTGCTGACACCCCAACATCTTTAATGCTTCGCGAGATTCTTCATGACGATCGATGATTTCGCTTACACCCGAATCGCCAGCAGTCATGACAACGGCGGTGATATAAAATCCTTTCTGCGCAAGACGAGCAAGCGATGCGCCACAACCTAATTCAATATCGTCAGGATGTGCGCCAATCGCAAGGATACCTTTCCTCTTTTCTGCTGAAGAATGCAACGCAGAATTTAAAACCTTATCCAATTCATGACACTCCATTGTAATTATTATGCTGAAAGCGCGACGAATGCAGAGCGGCAACCCTCTGCAACATACTCAGATGTTAAAAATGACACGCGGTAAAAAAGAATAATCCTGAGAACAGGTCAATTAATGCCCGGAGGGCCGTAAGCGGTATAAGTTTGATTTGTGTGTATCATATGTTAAGTGTTTGTGTGTTTTGTGAATGTGATTATATTTTTTATATATTGTATTTAGATGTGATTTAGTTTGTCAATTAATTGCATTTAAAAAATATCTTTTATCAACCATTACTTTTTATATTCGTTTTATGAATGGATTGGTATGACGAAGAGGTTTTAAAGGTTGCATCATATGAAATCAGAATAATATATCTATTTATTATTGGTTGACTGGTTGGTGGAGTGGTGAAATAAATTTTTATCGTTTGAATTTTTATTCGTATATAAAAAGAAATGTGGCATTTCTTTGTAGGTAAACGATTGATAAATGCATAACTCATCTATCTTTTGCCGTTTTTTTGCTAAGAATAAAAACATATTGTCCATAATGATTAATTCTTTTATCAAATTATTTTCTCCGCGAATACTGCTCCCATAACAAGACAGGGGAGCAGACAATCATGGCAATTTCATCGCGTAACACACTCCTTGCCGCACTGGCATTCATCGCTTTTCAGGCGCAGGCGGTGAACGTCACCGTTGCGTATCAAACCTCCGCCGAACCGGCGAAAGTGGCTCAGGCTGATAATACCTTTGCCAAAGAGAGCGGGGCGACCGTGGACTGGCGTAAGTTTGACAGCGGGGCCAGTATCGTGCGGGCGCTGGCTTCTGGCGACGTGCAAATCGGTAATCTTGGCTCCAGCCCGTTAGCGGTCGCTGCCAGTCAGCAGGGCCGATTGAAGTCTTTTTGCTGGCGTCAAAATTGGGTAACTCCGAGGCGCTGGTAGTTAAGAAAAACATCAGTAAACCCGAAGATCTCATTGGTAAGCGCATCGCCGTGCCGTTTATCTCCACCACTCACTACAGCCTGCTGGCGGCGCTGAAACACTGGGGCATTAAACCCGGACAAGTGGAGATTGTGAACCTGCAACCGCCAGCAATTATCGCCGCCTGGCAACGGGGAGATATTGATGGTGCTTATGTGTGGGCGCCGGCGGTAAATGCGCTGGAAAAAGACGGCAAGGTGCTGACAGACTCTGAACAGGTCGGGCAGTGGGGCGCACCGACGCTGGATGTTTGGGTGGTGCGAAAAGATTTTGCTGAGAAACATCCTGAGGTGGTGAAAGCGTTCGCTAAAAGCGCCATCGATGCCCAGCAACCGTACATTGCGAATCCGGACGCGTGGCTGAAACAGCCGGAAAACATCAGCAAACTGGCGCGCTTGAGCGGCGTACCGGAAGGTGACGTACCGGGGCTGGTCAAGGGAAATACCTATCTGACGCCGCAGCAGCAAACGGCAGAACTGACCGGAGCGGTGAACAAAGCGATCATCGATACCGCGCAGTTTTTGAAAGAGCAGGGCAAAGTTCCCGCCGTGGCGAATGATTACAGCCAGTACGTTACCTCGCGCTTCGTGCAATAAAAGGAGGCGCAGATGCTGCAAATTTCTCATCTCTATGCCGATTATGGCGGTAAACCGGCGCTGGAAGATATCAACCTGACGCTGGAAAGTGGCGAACTGTTGGTGGTGCTGGGACCGTCTGGCTGCGGCAAAACCACCTTGCTGAATCTGATTGCTGGTTTTGTGCCTTACCAGTACGGCAGCATTCAACTGGCGGGCAAGCGCATTGAGGGGCCGGGTGCAGAGCGCGGGGTGGTTTTTCAGAATGAAGGGCTGCTGCCGTGGCGTAATGTGCAGGATAACGTGGCGTTCGGCCTGCAACTGGCGGGGATGGAGAAAACGCAACGTCTGGAAATCGCTTACCAGATGCTGAAAAAAGTCGGCCTGGAAGGGGCAGAAAAACGCTACATCTGGCAGCTTTCTGGCGGTCAGCGTCAGCGGGTAGGGATTGCCCGTGCGCTGGCGGCTAATCCCCGGATGTTATTACTCGACGAACCGTTTGGCGCGCTGGACGCCTTCACCCGGGACCAGATGCAAATACTGCTACTGAAACTCTGGCAGGAGACAGGCAAGCAGGTGTTGTTGATTACCCATGATATAGAAGAAGCGGTGTTTATGGCGACCGAACTGGTTCTGCTTTCACCGGGGCCGGGTCGTGTGCTGGAACGTCTGCCGCTCAACTATGCCCGCCGCTTTGTTGCGGGTGAGTCGAGCCGCAGCATCAAGTCCGATCCACAATTCATCGCCATGCGCGAATATGTTTTAAGCCGCGTATTTGAGCAACGAGAGGCGTTCTCATGAGTGTGCTTCTTAACGAAAAACTGCATTCGCATCGGCTGAAATGGCGCTGGCCGCTCTCGCGTCAGGTGACTTTAAGCATTGGCACGTTAGCGGTTTTACTGACTGTATGGTGGGCAGTAGCTGCGCTGCAACTGATTAGCCCGCTGTTTTTGCCGCCGCCGCAACAGGTACTGGCAAAACTGCTCACCATTGCCGGAACGCAAGGATTTATGGACGCCACGCTGTGGCAGCATCTGGCAGCCAGCCTGACGCGCATTTTGCTGGCGCTACTTGCGGCGGTGTTGATCGGTATTCCGGTTGGGATCGCCATGGGGCTAAGCCCGACGGTGCGCGGCATTCTGGATCCGGTAATTGAACTGTATCGCCCGGTGCCGCCGCTGGCCTATTTGCCGCTGATGGTGATCTGGTTTGGTATTGGTGAAACTTCGAAGATCTTACTGATCTATTTAGCGATTTTTGCACCGGTGGCGATGTCGGCGCTGGCGGGGGTGAAAAGCGCGCAGCAGGTTCGCATTCGTGCCGCCCAGTCGCTGGGTGCCAGCCGTGTGCAGGTGCTGTGGTTTGTTATTTTGCCCGGCGCACTGCCGGAAATCCTCACCGGATTACGCATTGGTCTGGGTGTGGGCTGGTCTACGCTGGTGGCGGCGGAGCTGATTGCCGCGACGCGAGGCTTAGGTTTTATGGTTCAGTCAGCGGGTGAGTTTCTCGCAACTGACGTGGTGCTGGCGGGGATCGCGGTGATTGCGATTATCGCCTTTCTTTTAGAACTGGGTCTGCGTGCGTTACAGCGCCGCCTGACGCCCTGGCATGGAGAAGTACAATGAGTGAACGTCTGAGCATTACCCCGCTGGGGCCGTATATCGGCGCACAAATTTCGGGTGCCGACCTGACGCGTCCGTTAAGTGATAATCAGTTTGAACAGCTTTACCATGCGGTGTTGCGCCATCAGGTGGTGTTTCTGCGTGAACAAGCCATTTCGCCACAGCAGCAACGCGCGCTGGCCCAGCGTTTTGGCGCGCTGCATATTCATCCTGTTTACCCTCATGCCGAAGGCGTTGATGAGATTATCGTACTTGATACCCATAACGATAATCCGCCGGATAACGACAACTGGCACACCGATGTGACATTTATTGAGACGCCGCCAGCGGGAGCGATTCTGGCAGCGAAAGAGTTGCCCTCGACCGGTGGCGATACGCTATGGACCAGTGGTATTGCGGCGTATGAGGCGCTCTCTGTTCCCTTCCGTCAGCTGTTGAGCGGGCTGCGCGCGGAGCATGATTTCCGTAAATCGTTCCCGGAATACAAATACCGCAAAACAGAGGAGGAACATCAACGCTGGCGCGAGGCGGCAGCGAAAAATCCTCCTTTACTACATCCGGTGGTGCGAACGCATCCGGTGAGCGGTAAACAGGCGCTGTTTGTTAATGAAGGATTTACCACGCGAATTGTCGATGTCAGTGAGAAAGAGAGCGAAGCCTTGCTAGGCTTTTTATTTACTCATATCACCAAACCGGAGTTTCAGGTGCGCTGGCGCTGGCAGCCAAATGATATCGCGATTTGGGATAACCGCGTAACCCAGCACTATGCCAATGCCGATTACCTGCCACAGCGGCGGATAATGCATCGAGCGACGATCCTCGGGGATAAACCGTTTTATCGGGCGGGGTAATGGGAAAATGCCGGGTAGGGATAACCCGGCATAATGATCATTAACGCAGAATTTTCTTCTCAGCCAGATCCAGCGCAAAGTAGCTGAAAATCAGATCCGCCCCCGCGCGCTTAATCGAACCTAAGCTTTCGAGCACCACTTTCTCTTCATCTATAGCACCCGCCAGCGCGGCGAACTTAATCATCGCGTACTCACCACTCACCTGATACGCACCAATCGGCAATTCAGTACGTTCACGCAGCTCACGCACGATGTCGAGGTACGCTCCGGCAGGTTTAACCATCAGGCAATCTGCGCCCTGAGTTTCATCCAGCAGCGATTCACGAATCGCCTCACGACGGTTCATTGGGTTCATCTGATAACTTTTGCGGTCACCTTTTAATGCGCTTCCCGCAGCTTCACGAAACGGACCATAAAAGGAGGAAGCGAACTTGGTCGAATAAGACATGATCGCCGTATCTTTAAAGCCCGCAGCGTCCAGCGCCTGGCGAATCGCCTGCACCTGACCATCCATTGCGGCGGAAGGTGCGATGAAGTCTGCGCCCGCAGCAGCAGCAACCACCGCTTGTTTGCCTAAATTTTCGAGGGTCGCGTCGTTATCGACGCCGTGCTCGCACAGCACGCCGCAGTGACCGTGAGAAGTGTATTCACAGAAACAGGTGTCTGACATAACGATCATTTCAGGCACGGTCTGCTTGCAAATGCGTGACATACGCGCCACCAGACCATCTTCCCGCCAGGCATCGCTGCCCGTTTCATCGGTATGGTGAGAGATGCCGAAAGTCATTACTGACCGAATACCGGCGTTGGCGATACGTTCGATTTCGCGCGCCAGATGTTTCTCTGGAATACGCATTACGCCCGGCATAGCTTCAACGGCTTTGTAGTCGTCGATTTCTTCTTCAACAAAGATCGGCAACACCAGGTCGTTAAGGCTAAGTGTTGTCTCTTCAAACATAGCGCGCAGCGCAGGAGATTTGCGCAGGCGACGAGGGCGTTGGATTAAGTCTGTCATGGTCTGCCTGATGTTTGTGGAATCGAGGGACATAGTATACCTGAAGCAGAGTGTGGGTGTTTTACGAAAGTTGTCGCGATGTTGACAAGAAGAGAATGAAAGACCGGCCTGGACATCTTTTTAATAGAAATAGCAATATTTTTATATTCACTGAAAATATTTTTAATTTTTATTAATTCTCCCTGATTATTGTTTTTAGTCGTTTGGATATGCTGTCAAAAATAGGATGGTTAAAAGTTCATTGTTTATAAATACATTATTTGTCTAATTTGCTGGTGTAATATTTGTAGAGTATATGATTTTGAAATTAATGCGGTCATTAACAGATTGAAATGACAGGTTTTTATCTATTTTTGTGATCTGTGCTTACACGTGATTTATATATGTCCGCATTCGGACTTAGGGGAAAGAATAATTGAACCATTCATCTGTAACGCCGCATAATCGTAAACGCGAAACATAATATGTTTTCTATGCATTGATAATTGATGGATCAACTTATTACGTCCCTGAGGAGGGATGACAAATGCACTCCTGGAAAAAGAAACTTGTAGTATCACAATTAGCATTGGCTTGCACTCTGGCTATCACCTCTCAGGCTAATGCAGCTACTTATAATACCTTCGGGTATCATGATGACTCAACCACTCTGTTCAATTGGGGTGACAATACTTTAGTTGATCATGACTATCTGACTTATGGTGGTTATGTATACGACCACGCAGCTGATGGATACTTTGATACAACCTTTAACGGAGATACTGTTAACGGTGTAATTTCTACTTATTACCTGAATCACGATTATGGTACAGATACTGGTAATACATTGAACATCAGCAACTCAATTGTTCATGGTATGGTTACATCTGACCAAATTGGTTACGGTGATTACCATTGGAGCAACGGTAGCGATTACACCGGCCACGATTGGGTAGATGGTGACATCTTCACTCTGAACATCGCTAAGTCTACTATTGACGACGATTTTGACGCATTCTACTTCACTGATACTTATCTGGATGCAGACGGTAAAACAGCGAAGACAGATTATGATCGTCTGGTAACTGCTGGACTTGGTACTGCCGTTACTCTGGATGTTGAAAGTAACATCAATATCAGCAACAACTCCCATGTTGCAGGTATTACTCTGGTTCAAAACGATCTGGGTAATGCGACTTACAACACCGAAGGACATCAGTGGGACAACAACATCGTTGTTAATGATTCTACTGTAACTTCAGGGTCCTGGACTGAAGACGAGCAATCAGATCGTGGTCATTTCGGCAACTCTGTTGAACCAAGTGACTACGCTAATGGCGCATCTGCTGCTGATGATGTTGCATTAGCCTTTATCGATGATGAGACCTCTGATTATCGTATGGTCAACAACGTTACTTTCAACAACTCCCAGTTACTGGGCGATGTTGTATTTGACAGCACCTGGAACGCAAACTTTGATGCGACGGGGCACTTGGTTGACAACTCTACCTCCGTTTACACTCACGGCGGTTGGGCTACTGACGATCAGAACGTCGATCACTTGAACCTGACTCTGAATAACACCAAATGGGTTGGTTCAGCGAATATTGATTATGACGTTGTTGTTGCTGACGAAGCTTTCTACGACGTAGCACCGAATAGCCTGAACCCGTACGCTTCTTACTCTGAAGATGGCTGGAACCGTGTTGATAACGCTAATGCATTCCAGAGTGGCGTATTCGACGTTGTTCTGAACAACGGTTCTGATTGGGAAACCACCAAAACTTCCCTGATCGATACCCTGGCTATCAACAGCGGCTCTCAGGTTAACGTGAGTGCAGATTCTTCCCTGACTTCTGACACCATCACCCTGAACGGTGGTTCTTCAATGGAAGTTAACGGTGAAGTTAACACCGATCACCTGACCATTGATACCTTCTCTACCGTTAACTTCGGTGAAGATACTGCTTCAGCCTGGACATCAGCACCGCTGTATGCCAACACCATTACCGTTACTAACGGTGGTGTGCTGGATGTAAACACCAACATGAATGACATCTCCAGCGTATTTGCGACTGATACTCTGGAACTGACCAGCGGCAACGTTAACGATAACAACGGCAACGTTTATGCAGGTGTGTTCGATATTCATAGCAATGACTACATCCTGAATGCAGACCTCGTCAACGATCGTACCAACGACACCAGCAAAGCTAACTACGGCTATGGTGTGATTGCGATGAAATCTGATGGTCACCTGACTGTTAATGGCAACAACGACATTAACAACGGCGACGAAGTTGACAACAGCTCTGTTGACAACGTAGTTGCTGCAACCGGTAACTACAAAGTTCGTATCGACAACTCAACTGGCGCTGGCGCGATTGCTGATTACGCAGGTAAGCAGCTCATCTATATCGATGATACCAACACCAACGCTACCTTCTCTGCTGCTAACAAAGCTGACCTGGGTGCATACACCTATCAGGCTGAGCAGCGTGGTAACACCGTTGTTCTGCAACAGATGGAGCTGACCGACTACGCTAACATGGCGCTGAGCATCCCGTCTGCGAACACCAATATCTGGAACCTGGAACAAGACACCGTTGGTACTCGTCTGACCAACTCTCGTCATGGCCTGGCTGATAACGGCGGCGCATGGGTAAGCTACTTCGGTGGTAACTTCAACGGCGACAACGGCACCATCAACTATGATCAGGATGTTAACGGCATCATGGTCGGTGTTGATACCAAAATTGATGGTAACAACGCTAAGTGGATCGTCGGTGCGGCTGCTGGCTTCGGTAAAGGCGACATGAATGACCGTTCTGGTCAGGTGGATCAAGACAGCCAGTCTGCCTACATCTACTCTTCTGCTCGCTTCGCGAACAACATCTTTGTTGATGGTAGCCTGAGCTACTCTCACTTCAACAACGATCTGTCTGCAACCATGAGCAACGGTACTTACGTTGACGGTAGCACCAACTCCGACGCATGGGGCTTTGCTTTGAAAGCCGGTTACGACTTCAAACTGGGTGATGCTGGTTACGTGACTCCTTACGGCAGCGTTTCTGGTCTGTTCCAGTCTGGTGATGACTACCAGCTGAGCAACGACATGAAAGTTGACGGTCAGTCTTACGACAGTATGCGTTATGAACTGGGGGTAGATGCAGGTTATACCTTCACCTACAGCGAAGACCAGGCTCTGACTCCGTACTTCAAACTGGCTTACGTCTACGACGACTCTAACAACGATAACGATGTGAACGGCGATTCCATTGATAACGGTACTGAAGGGTCTGCGGTACGTGTTGGTCTGGGTACTCAGTTCAGCTTCACCAAAAACTTCAGCGCCTATACCGATGCTAACTACCTCGGTGGTGGTGACGTAGATCAAGACTGGTCCGCGAACGTGGGTGTTAAATATACCTGGTAATATTCTTCACTCCGAAGAAATAGGTAATTTAATCTAAATAATGCCCGTCAAGGATTTGACGGGCATTACTGCAAAGGACGCGCAAATGTTATCTGTAGTTAAACCTCTTCAGGAATTTGGTAAGCTCGATAAATGTTTGTCCAGATACGGCACGCGCTTCGAGTTTAATAATGAAAAGCAAGTTATATTTTCAAGTGACGTTAATAGTGAAGATACATTCGTTATTTTAGAAGGTGTTATCTCTCTGCGTAGAGAAGAAAATGTGCTTATCGGTATTACCCAGGCTCCTTTTATTATGGGACTGGCTGATGGTTTAATGAAAAACGATATACCATACAAATTAATATCAGAAGGAAACTGTACGGGATATCATCTGCCTGCCAAACAAACCATTTCTCTGATTGAACAACATCAACTCTGGCGTGACGCTTTTTACTGGTTAGCATGGCAAAATCGAATTCTGGAATTACGCGATGTTCAGCTTATTGGACATAATTCTTACGAACAAATTCGCGCCACTTTATTATCAATGATTGACTGGAATGACGAATTACGCGCACGTATTGGTGTGATGAATTATATCCATCAACGTACACGCATATCACGTTCCGTCGTCGCAGAAGTTCTCGCGGCTTTGCGCAAAGGCGGTTATATCGAAATGAATAAAGGCAAACTGGTCGCTATCAACCGTTTGCCTTCAGAGTATTAATCAGGACGCGGGGATGACCAGCGGTTTATTCCCGCTCAGTTCGGTTACCAGATCATTGATACCATCGCTCATGTTTTTAAAGCGAGTCAATGGCGAGCGAGTGACGACCACAAAAGCACCAATATTTTTTTGCGGGATCATCGCCATATAGGTAATGAATCCGCCGCCGCCGCCAGTTTTCTGAATAATTCCCGGACGCCCATCTTTCGGCGCCATATATACCCAGCCTAAACCGAGCGCATCCGCTCTGCCAGGTACATCCATGCCGATCACTTTCGTAAACTGCGCGCGTTGATAAATCAGCGTCTGCATACGATCCGCCTGGTTGCTGCGTTGATAAAAATCAGACGACAAATACTGCTGCATCCAGCGCATCATATCGCCAGGTGTGGAATAGACGCCGCCGCTACCGATTGCCGCCAGCGTGTTATTGCACGGACTGGCACCGCGCTCGGCAACCATTAAACGTCGGCACTGATCCGGCGATGGCGTGTAGGTGGTGTCTTTCATCCCCAACGGACGAGTGATCTGCTCTTCAAATAACTGCGTATAAGGCTTGCCAGACGCATTCGCCAGCGCATCCGCCAGCAGATCGAACGCAAGGTTAGAGTATGCAGCCTGGCTGCCTGGCGCGGCTTTTAGCTTCGCCGTAGAAAGGTATTTCCAGCGTTGTTCGCGCGTTGGCCAGACAAATACCGGACGATTTGCTGCACCGCCAGGCTGTTCACGCGGCAGGGCGCTGGTATGGGTTGCCAGATTCACTAGCGTAATGGGCTTTCCATTGTAGGTCGGTACTCGTGTGCCTGGTGGAGCATATTTACTTAACGGGTCGTTTAACTTCACCGTGCCTTGATCGAGCAGCTTAACCAGCATTTCACTGGTCATCAGTTTAGTGAGGGACGCAATTCGCACCACAGAGTCTAATTGTGGGCGAACGTTATTACCGGGACGCGTTTCCCCATAACTGCGAAAGACGCGCTGATTACCGTCAATAACGACCAGTGCCATCCCCGTGGCACCGCTGCCGTAAAAAATATGATCGGCATAGCGATCGACAATATCAGAGGCGAACTCCGGTTCGGTGATCGGCTGCGCCGCATGGACGGAGGTCAATGACGCCGCACACAGCACGGCAGAAAAAAGCAGACTACGTTTCAACGGTGGTGTCCATAAATTAAATGAAGGTAACTGAGCGTATTTATACTACTCATAGATGGATTGCAAAGGGCGAATTAGTGCAATAATAGTGCTAAAAACGTAACGGCGCGTAAACACGATCTTTTTCCTGAGCACCAATGCCTGCATTTGTGATCCTGCGCGTGTGAATCTGCTAATGTAAACAATCCTTTGTTTGTGAAATCCGTCGAAACAATTCTTACGGTCAGCATGACGAACTAAGTACCTTGCCGTTGGTCACAATGGGCGGTTTCATTTAGCTGGCTCCTTGGAGCAATCATGCGGTTAATGCACAGCAGTTGTTAAAACGATAAGAAGTTAGCAGGAGAGCATATGTTTAAGTCTTTTTTCCCAAAGCCGGGAGCCTTTTTTCTCTCGGCCTTTATTTGGGCACTGATTGCCGTGATCTTCTGGCAAGCCGGTGGTGGTGATTGGGTGGCACGTATTGCCGGAGCTTCTGGGCAGATCCCGATTAGCGCCGCACGTTTCTGGTCGTTAGACTTCCTGGTTTTTTACGCTTACTACATTGTTTGTGTAGGACTTTTTGCGCTGTTCTGGTTTATCTACAGTCCGCATCGTTGGCAATACTGGTCAATACTCGGCACTGCGCTGATTATCTTCGTTACCTGGTTTTTGGTGGAAGTTGGGGTTGCCGTCAACGCCTGGTATGCGCCGTTCTATGACCTGATTCAAACTGCGCTAAGTTCACCGCATAAAGTCACCATCGAACAATTTTATCGCGAAGTGGGCGTCTTTCTGGGAATCGCGCTGATTGCTGTGGTGATCAGTGTGCTGAACAACTTCTTTGTCAGCCATTACGTGTTTCGCTGGCGTACGGCGATGAACGAATACTACATGGCGAACTGGCAACAACTGCGTCATATCGAAGGTGCCGCCCAGCGTGTGCAGGAAGACACTATGCGTTTTGCCTCAACGCTGGAGAATATGGGTGTCAGTTTTATTAACGCTATCATGACGTTAATCGCTTTCTTACCGGTACTGGTGACGCTCTCCGCACATGTACCGGAATTGCCGATTATCGGGCATATTCCATATGGTCTGGTGATTGCTGCCATCGTCTGGTCGTTGATGGGAACCGGATTGCTGGCAGTTGTTGGTATCAAACTGCCGGGGCTGGAGTTTAAAAACCAGCGTGTAGAAGCGGCTTATCGTAAAGAGTTGGTCTACGGTGAAGATGATGCATCGCGCGCGACGCCGCCAACGGTCCGTGAGTTGTTCAGCGCCGTGCGGAAAAACTATTTCCGCCTCTATTTTCACTATATGTATTTCAACATCGCCCGCATCCTCTATTTGCAGGTTGATAACGTTTTCGGTTTGTTCCTGCTGTTTCCGTCGATTGTTGCCGGTACGATTACGCTCGGACTGATGACGCAAATTACCAACGTTTTCGGTCAGGTTCGTGGTGCTTTCCAGTATCTGATTAACTCGTGGACTACGCTGGTTGAGCTGATGTCTATCTACAAACGTCTGCGTAGCTTTGAACATGAGCTGGATAGTGACAAAATTCAGGAAGTAACCCATACGTTGAGTTAAAAAGGAGAGGTAATGTCGCAGGTCACTCGTCTTTCTTCGCTTTCATTATTGGTAGTTCTGGTTTTAGCGGGGTGTAGTAGTCAGGCTCCGCAACCGTTGAAAAAGGGCGAAAAAGCGATAGATGTGGCGAGTGTGGTGCGGCAGAAGTTACCCGCCAGCGTGAAAGACCGCGATGCCTGGGCGAAAGATCTTGCCACTACTTTTGAAAGTCAGGGACTGGCATCGACGCTGGAAAACGTCTGCTCGGTGCTGGCAGTGGCGCAGCAGGAGTCAAATTATCAGGCAGATCCGGCTGTTCCGGGCTTAAGCAAAATCGCCTGGCAAGAGATTGACCGTCGCGCCGAACGGATGCACATCCCCGCGTTTTTGGTTCACACCGCGCTAAAAATTAAATCGCCAAACGGCAAAAGTTACAGCGAACGGTTAGATTCCGTGCGTACAGAAAAGCAGTTAAGCGCGATTTTTGATGATCTGATCAGCATGGTGCCGATGGGGCAGACGCTGTTTGGTTCGCTCAACCCGGTGCGCACCGGTGGGCCGATGCAGGTCAGCATTGCTTTTGCCGAACAGCATACCAAAGGTTATCCGTGGAAAATGGACGGAACGGTACGTCAGGAAGTCTTCAGTCGTCGCGGCGGATTGTGGTTCGGTACTTACCATTTACTGAATTATCCAGCCAGTTACAGCGCGCCAATCTTCCGTTTTGCCGATTTTAACGCTGGCTGGTATGCCAGCCGTAACGCCGCATTTCAGAACGCGGTCAGTAAAGCCAGCGGCGTGAAGCTGGCGCTGGATGGTGATTTAATTCGCTATGACAGCAAAGAGCCTGGGAAAACAGAACTGGCAACGCGCAAACTGGCGGGCAAACTGGGAATGAGCGACAGTGAAATCCGCCGACAGTTAGAGAAAGGGGATAGCTTCTCTTTTGAAGAGACGGCGCTGTACAAGAAAGTTTATCAGCTTGCAGAAGCGAAAACGGGAAAATCTCTGCCACGAGAGATGTTGCCTGGCATTCAGCTGGAAAGCCCGAAAATCACCCGTAACCTTACCACCGCATGGTTTGCGAAGCGCGTTGATGAACGACGGGCGCGTTGTATGAAACAGTGACCAATAGAGAACACCAGCCAGATAAAGCGTTTTAGGCCGCATCTGGCAAAGTAAATCTTACTGGCGGCGATGTCGCCAGTGCAGCCATAGCGCCACCACTGCAAAAATGAAGCAGCCAACTAAAAACGGGATCAGCCCGAAAATAGTGCCGACACCCAGACCAATTTCCACCCGTGGACGGCCTGTCTCTTGCACCTGCATCAAACGCTCGTAAACACCGGGCGCATGTACCAGGAGATTAAGCAATTGCGCCCCAGCCCAAAAGCAAAACAGTACAAACAGCGCATAGGCAATGTTGCCAGGCGTTGAAGAGGCGTTGCGATATTTTCCGCTAAACAGCGATTTTGACAGGGTGAAATCAGCCATAAAAACCTCCGGAAGTCATCTGCTTCTCTTCTGGTGTGATACCAGCGGCTTATGGCAAGTCTGACAGGTCATTTAGATTGTCAATATCAGAATCATGGTAAATTGATGGTGGGAATATTCCCGAAGCGTGAATATTCGCCATGAGTCACAAAACGGTAACTTTAAGTTAAATTTTTTAACGATACGGGAAATGCTGTCTACACCACAGACGTATGTTATCGATTATGCGAAGATGTTATTTTTCGTTAACGGAGCCGCCATGAATCTGCCTGTAAAAATCCGCCGTGACTGGCACTATTATGCGTTCGCCATTGGCCTGATTTTCATTCTTAACGGTGTGGTGGGGTTGCTGGGATTTGAAGCAAAAGGCTGGCAAACCTATGCAGTCGGTCTGCTAACGTGGGTGATTAGTTTCTGGCTGGCGGGGATGATTATTCGTCGTCGCGAAGAGGATACTGAAAACGCCCAATAACAGAGGATTGGGCGTTCTGGAGTGCTGACAAAGTGTTCGTTGTTTATGCCGGATGCGCGCGAACGCCTTATCCTGCCTACAAAATGATGCAAAATCAATACATTGCAATTATCTGGTAGGCCTGATAAGCGGAGCGTATCAGGCAATTTTACGTTTGCCATCAGTCTTAAACGCCCAATAAAAATATTACCGGGCGATTGAAAATTACATAGTGGTTTTCAGTGCGTTATCCGCAGCGTGACGTTCCAGTGCCAGCTCAATCAAACGCGTGATCAGGTCGGTGTAACTCAGGCCGCTGGCTTGCCACAACTTCGGATACATGCTGATGTTAGTGAAGCCCGGCAGCGTGTTGATCTCGTTGATCACCACCTCGTTTTCCGGCGTTAAAAAGACGTCTACACGCGCCATGCCAGCACATCCCAACGTCTGGTAAGCCTGAACCGCAATCGCCCGGATCTTATCGTTGATTTCTGGCGCAATGGCAGCCGGAACCACCACTTTTGCACCATCTTCATCAATGTATTTGGTGTCGTAGGCGTAGAAATCACTGGTCAGTACGATCTCGCCACAGGTGCTGGCCTGCGGATTGTCATTGCCCAGAACCGCGCATTCGATCTCACGCCCTTTGATCCCTTGCTCCACGATCACTTTATGATCGAACTCGAACGCCAGATCGACGGCAATCGTATATTGTTCTTCGCTGGTTACTTTGCTGACGCCTACGGAGGAACCCTGGTTAGCCGGTTTTACAAACAGCGGTAAACCCAGTTTAGACTTCACTTCGGCAAAACTGATGTTGTGGCGATTGGCGCGCGTCAGGGTAATAAATGGCGCGATGTTCAACCCGGCATCACGCAGTAGACGTTTGGTGACGTCTTTGTCCATACATGCAGCGGAAGCCAGAACATCGGAACCGACAAATGGTAAATTGGCGACACGCAACATCCCCTGCAGGGAGCCATCTTCACCCAGCGTACCGTGGACAATCGGGAAAATGACATCCACCGTTGGTAATGGTTGACCATTCTGTGCATCAATAAGCTGGTGTTCATGTTTACCCGGCACCTGCGCAAGGCTGGTCGCCGAAGGACGCAACGCAATATGGGCAGGATCGTCTGCGTTTAGCAGATAATTGTTGGCATCGCTGACGTGCCATTGCCCTTGTTTATCAATGCCCAGCAGCACAACGTCGAAGCGACTTTTATCAATGGCATCGACAATGTTTTTTGCCGATTGCAGAGACACTTCATGTTCCGCTGATTTTCCACCAAAAACGATACCTACCCGCAGTTTTTCCATCTTAAAAACCTATCCCGTCGAACATAAAGCACATACATTACCACGACAAAACGGTTGATTCGCGGCCTTCTGACAGAATGTTGCAATCTTCTGGTCACAAAGCGCCCAGCGTACTGACGGAGAAATATCAATGGCTAAATTATGTGCGTTAGATCACAAAAATGATGAACGGGAAGCGAATTTATTTCTGGTATTAACCATGGTTCAATCAGTGAATAGCTTAATAATAAGTTAACGAAGTAAATATATTCCATAACTTTTTATTATATTAAGGCTTTATAATTGAATAGCTGTTTTATTTATAAGGGAATTATTTAAATAAGAGAAACGTTTCGCTGATAAATATGTGAAAATATTTGTGCAAAGTATTTCCTTCGTCATAAAAATACTACTTACAACCCCTATGCAGTTATGAAGCATAATGTTAACTTCTCCATACTTTGGATAAGGAAATACAGACATGAAAAATCTCATTGCTGAGTTGTTATTTAAGCTTGCACAAAAAGAAGAAGAGTCGAAAGAACTGTGCGCGCAGGTTGAGGCACTGGAGATTATAGTCACCGCGATGCTTCGCAATATGGCGCAAAAAGACCAACAGCAGTTGATTGATCAGGTTGAGGGAGCACTGTACGCGGTAAAGCCCGATGCCAGCATTCCTGACGACGATACGGAGCTGCTGCGCGATTACGTAAAAAAGTTATTGAGGCATCCTCGTCAGTAAAACGTTAAACCTTTTCAACCGTTGTCATAAAGCTGTCACGGCAGAGACTTATAGTCGCTTTGTTTTTATTTTTTACTGTATTTGTACATGGAGAAAATAAAGTGAAACAAAGCACTATTGCACTGGCTCTCTTACCGTTACTGTTTACCCCTGTGACAAAAGCCCGGACACCTGATGTACCCATTCTGGAAAAACGAGCTGCACAGGGAGATATTACTACGCCGGGCGGCGCTCGCCGTTTAACTGGCGATCAGACTGCTGCCTTGCGTGATTCTCTTAGCGATAAACCGGCGAAAAATATTATTTTACTTATTGGCGATGGGATGGGGGATTCGGAAATAACTGCCGCACGAAATTATGCCGAAGGTGCGGGCGGTTTTTTTAAAGGAATCGATGCCTTACCGCTTACCGGACAATACACCCACTACTCGCTGGATAAAAAAACCGGTAAACCGGACTATGTCACCGACTCCGCTGCATCCGCAACCGCCTGGTCAACTGGCGTCAAAACTTATAACGGCGCGCTGGGCGTCGATATTCATGAAAAAGATCATCCAACGATTCTGGAGATGGCAAAAGCCGCAGGACTGGCGACCGGCAACGTTTCAACGGCAGAATTGCAGGATGCCACACCCGCCGCGCTGGTGGCGCATGTGACATCGCGCAAATGCTACGGGCCGAGCGTGACCAGTGAAAAATGCCCAAGTAATGCGCTGGAAAAAGGCGGTAAAGGTTCCATTACCGAACAACTTCTTAACGCCCGTGCCGATGTTACGCTTGGCGGCGGTGCAAAATCGTTTGCAGAAACCGCAACCGCCGGTGAGTGGCAGGGAAAAACGCTGCGTGAACAGGCGCAGGCTCGCGGCTATCAGTTAGTGAGTGACGCAGCATCGCTGGAGGCAGTAACGGAGGCAAATCAGGATAAACCGCTACTTGGGCTGTTTTCTGACGGCAATATGCCAGTTCGTTGGGAAGGGCCGAAGGCGTCTTATCACGGTAATATCGATAAACCCGCAGTAACCTGTACCCCGAATCCGCAACGAAATGACAGTGTGCCGACGTTAGCGCAGATGACCGATAAAGCCATTGAGTTATTGAGCAAAAACAAGAAAGGATTCTTCCTGCAAGTCGAAGGTGCATCTATCGATAAACAGGATCATGCCGCTAATCCTTGTGGACAAATTGGTGAGACGGTTGACCTCGATGAAGCGGTACAACGGGCGCTTGAGTTTGCCAAAAAAGATGGCAATACATTAGTGATAGTCACCGCTGACCACGCTCACGCCAGCCAGATTGTCGCGCCGGATACCAAAGCACCGGGTCTGACTCAGGCATTAATGACCAAAGATGGCGCGGTAATGGTAATGAGCTACGGTAACTCGGAAGAAGATTCACAAGAACATACCGGCAGCCAGTTGCGTATTGCCGCTTATGGTCCGCACGCTGCTAACGTGGTTGGTCTGACCGATCAGACCGATCTCTTCTACACCATGAAAGCCGCGCTGGGTCTGTAGTCAAAACGCATCCGGCGGTGAATTTTTGCCGCCGGTTGGTATTTTTTCTGTTAGCAACCAGACTTAAAGGCAGATCACGGGCGCAACCGCTCCTGGTTAAAATGTGAAGAGGGATGGTGCTATGAAAATAACATTACTGGTTACCCTGTTATTCGGTTTAGTTTTTTTAACCACTGTCGGCGCTGCCGAGAAGACGTTAACACCGCAACAACAACGTATGACTTCCTGTAATCAACAGGCGACGGCGAAGGCGTTGAAAGGGGATGCCCGCAAGACGTATATGAGTGATTGTCTGAAGAACAGCAAATCTGCGCCCGGCGAGAAGAGTTTGACGCCGCAGCAGCAGAAGATGCGTGAATGCAATGGCCAGGCGACGCAGCAATCTCTGAAAGGCGATGATCGCAATAAGTTTATGAGTACCTGTCTTAAGAACGCCGCCTGATCCCTGATAGTGCTAACGGGTGAGCTAAGAAAATGGCTCACCCGAAATATCATACTTCCGCTTTTCGCCCCGTCTCTATAATTTGGGAAAATTGTTTCTGAATGTTCCCAAAAATAATGAATGATGAAAATTTTTTCAAAAAAGCGGCGGCGCACGGGGAGGAACCACCATTAACTCCTCAAAACGAACATCAGCGTTCCGGGCTGCGCTTCGCCCGGCGCGTCAGGTTACCCCGTATGGTAGGACTGGCGGGGATGTTCTTACCGATTGCTTCAACGCTGGTTTCGCATCCGCCGTCGGGCTGGTGGTGGCTGGTGTTAGTCGGCTGGGCTTTTGTCTGGCCACATTTAGCCTGGCAGTTAGCGAGCAGAGCCATTGATCCGCTTGGTCGGGAAATTTACAACTTAAAAACCGATGCGGTGTTAGCGGGAATGTGGGTCGGCGTGATGGGCGTAAACGTGCTGCCTTCGATCGCAATGTTGATGATTATGTGTCTGAATTTGATGGGAGCCGGCGGCCCTCGTCTGTTTGTCGCTGGTCTGGTGCTGATGGTCGTTTCCTGCCTTGTCACCCTCGAACTGACAGGTATCACGGTGTCACTAAATAGTGCGCCGCTGGAATGGTGGCTCTCACTGCCCATTATCGTCATTTATCCTCTGCTGTTTGGCTGGGTCAGCTACCAGACGGCAACAAAACTTGCAGAACATAAACGCAGATTGCAGGTCATGAGTACCCGCGACGGCATGACGGGTGTTTACAACAGGCGTCACTGGGAAATAATGTTGCGCAATGAGTTTGATAACTGTCGGCGACATAACCGCGATGCGACGTTGTTAATCATCGATATCGATCATTTCAAAAGCATCAACGACACCTGGGGTCACGATGTGGGCGATGAAGCGATAGTTGCTCTCACCCGTCAGTTACAAATTACTCTGCGCGGTAGTGATGTGATTGGTCGTTTTGGTGGGGATGAATTTGCGGTGATTATGTCTGGTACGCCAGCAGAAAATGCCATTACCGCCATGTTACGGGTACATGAAGGGTTAAATACATTACGTTTACCAAATACGCCGCAGGTAATGTTGCGGATAAGTGTCGGTGTTGCGCCGCTGAGTCCGCAAATGAGTCACTATCGTGAGTGGCTGAAATCGGCAGATATGGCACTTTATAAAGCAAAGAAAGCCGGACGTAACCGCACCGAAGTGGCGGCCTGACGTCCGGGGAGAGTTCATCAGGACTTGCTAAGTTTTTCTGATTTTTCCATACACTTCGTCATTGCTTCGATCACTGCGGCGCGGAAGCCTTTCTCTTCCAGCACGCGCACTGCTTCAATGGTGGTGCCTCCCGGTGAGCAAACCATATCTTTCAACGCGCCCGGATGTTCTCCGGTTTCCAGCACCATTTTTGCAGAACCCATTACCGCCTGAGCGGCAAATTTATACGCCTGCGCGCGTGGCATTCCCCCCAGCACGGCAGCGTCGGCCATTGCTTCGATAAACATAAAGACATAGGCAGGAGAAGAGCCGCTCACGCCGACCACCGGATGGATCATCGGTTCGGCAATGACTTCCGCCTCGCCAAAGCAGCGGAAAATGTTCAGCACATCGGCAGTATCTTCAGGCGTAACCAGCGCGTTTGGCGTTACGGAAGTCATCCCTGCATTGACCAGCGCGGGGGTATTTGGCATAGCGCGGATAATTTTCCTGTCATGACCCAGCGCCCGGGCAAGTTGGTCGAGCGTGACGCCCGCTGCAATAGAGACAACCAGCGAGTCTTTATTCAGGCTGGACGTGATTTCACTAAGCACTTTGATCATGATGCCCGGTTTAACGGCGGCAAAAACGATGTCGGTGATTTGTGCCACTTCCTGCGCCGATTCTGCGGCGTTGATGCCGAACTGATCGTGTAAAGCAGCGACTTTATCCGGGGAGGGGGTATACACCCAGATTTGCCCTGGAAGCACCTGACCACTGGCAATCAGACCGCCGAGAATGGCTTTTCCCATATTACCGCAGCCAATAAAACCGATTTTCTTTTCCATTGCCTCACTCCTGCCGTGAAATTCATTGTTTTGATAATCGCTGGCAGAAGCATAAACAGAACTATGCCGGAAGGCAAAAGCGCGACACAATAGAGGATTACCCAACAAAGGATGAGTTTATGACAATTTGGGTGGACGCCGATGCGTGTCCCAATGTAATTAAAGAGATTTTGTATCGCGCGGCTGAACGTATGCAAATGCCGCTGGTACTGGTGGCTAACCAGAGTTTACGTGTACCGCCATCGCCGTTTATTCGCACGCTGCGCGTCGCGGCAGGTTTTGACGTTGCCGATAATGAAATTGTACGCCAGTGTGAAGCGGGCGATTTGGTGATCACCGCAGACATTCCTCTGGCTTCTGAAGCCATTGAGAAGGGAGCTGCGGCACTTAATCCACGTGGTGAACGTTACACGCCAGCGACCATTCGTGAACGTCTGATGATGCGCGATTTTATGGATACCTTACGCGCCAGTGGTATCCAGACCGGAGGGCCAGATAGCCTTTCGCAGCGTGACCGCCAGGCATTCGCCGCCGAACTGGAAAAGTGGTGGCTGGAAGTACAACGTAGTCGCTCGTGAATGTAATTTATTAGTTACAGTTCTTTCTTGAGTATTTCTTGGTATAGTAAGGGTGTATTGAAATTTTCACCTTAAGTGGAATTATTTCTTTACAGTCGAAATTGTACTAGCTTGATGGTATGATCGTTATTCTTACGAACCCGGCTTTCGCCGCATTGCGACCTTTTGGGGAAAACCCACGATGACACAACCTCTTTTTCTGATCGGGCCTCGGGGCTGTGGTAAAACAACGGTCGGAATGGCCCTTGCCGATTCGCTCAACTGTCGGTTTGTCGATACCGACCAGTGGTTGCAATCACAACTCAATATGACGGTCGCGGAGATCGTCGAAAGGGAAGAGTGGGCCGGATTTCGCGCCAGAGAAACCGCAGCACTGGAAGCGGTGACAGCACCATCGACCGTTATCGCCACGGGGGGCGGCATTATTCTGACGGAATTTAATCGTCACTACATGCGTAATAACGGGATTGTGGTTTATCTGTGTGCGCCAGTAGCGGTACTGGTTAATCGTCTGCAAGCGGCACCCGAAGAGGATTTGCGACCAACCTTAACCGGAAAGCCGCTAAGTGAAGAAGTTCAGGAAGTGCTGGAAGAACGCGATGCGTTATATCGCGAAGTCGCGCATATTATCATTAATGCTAACAATGAACCCAGCCAGGTGATTTCTGAAATTCGTAGCGCCCTGGCACAGACGATCAATTGTTGATTCCCGAGCGCCTATACTTAACGTTCATCCCGTGAAATAAGGAAGAACGATGCCAACGAAACCGCCTTATCCTCGTGAAGCATATATTGTAACGATTGAAAAAGGAAAACCAGGGCAGACCGTAACCTGGTATCAGCTCAGAGCCGATCATCCCAAACCTGACTCTTTAATCAGCGAACATCCGACCGCTCAGGAAGCGATGGATGCTAAAAAACGCTATGAGGATCCTGACAAAGAGTGACCGTATCAGACTGCTCGGAAGGGACTCTGAGTGCTACTACAAAGGATCTGCGTCACATTTTTCACAATTCATGTTTTTCAAATAATTAGAATATTAAACAATAACAATCTATTACTGGAATCATTTGGAATCTTTACATTGTGCCGGGCGCGTCTACTGCTACGCTTTTTGTCATTTGTAGCACAGGTAAGTGCCAGCAGTGGTGCTTAACATTTGCCCGGTAATTAACGACGAAGTAAAAGTAAGGTGGAATAACAATGAGTGCGTCGTTGGCGATCCTGACCATCGGCATTGTACCTATGCAGGAAGTTTTACCGCTCCTGACTGAGTACATTGACGAAAATAACATTTCCCATCATAGCCTGCTGGGGAAGTTAAGCCGCGAAGAAGTGATGGCGGAGTATGCGCCAGAAGCAGGCGAAGAAACGATTCTTACATTATTAAATGACAATCAACTGGCTCACGTTTCGCGTCGTAAAGTAGAACGCGATCTGCAAAGCGTGGTTGAAGTGCTTGATAACCAGGGGTACGACGTCATTTTGTTGATGAGTACGGCAAACATTAGCAGTATGACGGCGCGTAATACAATCTTTCTGGAACCGTTGCGTATATTGCCACCGCTGGTTTCTACCATCGTCGAAGGTCATCAGGTCGGTGTAATCGTACCGGTTGAAGAACTGTTGCACGTTCAGGCGCAAAAATGGCAAATCCTGCAGAAACCGCCTTTGTTTTCTCTGGGGAACCCCATTCATGATTCTGAACAGAAAATCATCGATGCCGGGAAAGAACTACTGGAAAACGGTGCGGATGTCATTATGCTGGATTGTTTGGGATTTAACCAGCGCCATCGTGATTTACTGCAAAAACAGCTCGATGTTCCTGTTTTGCTCTCTAACGTATTGATTACAAGGCTGGCTGCAGAATTACTGGTGTAATTTTGCGTGACAGCCAGCGCCTCTGGCCCCTATAGTGAAGTAGACGTTCAACTACCAGACAGGGCCAGTTTATGCTTCAAAGTAACGAGTACTTTTCCGGCAAAGTGAAATCGATCGGCTTTTCCAGCAGCAGCACTGGTCGCGCCAGCGTTGGTGTCATGGTTGAAGGCGAATACACCTTCAGCACCGCTGAGCCGGAAGAGATGACGGTAATCAGCGGGGCGCTGAATGTGTTACTGCCTGACGCGACCGACTGGCAAGTGTATGAAGCCGGCTCCGTATTTAATGTTCCCGGCCACAGCGAGTTCCATCTGCAAGTTGCTGAACCGACCTCTTATTTGTGCCGCTATCTGTAATATCTCGCCTTCCCATTTAATGGGAGGGCATTTTTCTGAAATATTTTTTATTTTGGTAATAATAAACGCTAATGGCTGCTGGTTTTTATATTGTCGATATATAAATAAAATATAAAATTGATATAAGTCTTAGCGAAGATTGTTAATAAAATTAATGCGTTGATAACTTGTATTACTGACTTTGACGAACCGTCTACAAATTCATTGCATCAGTTATCCGTGCGTAATTTAAAATAGTGGAAACACCGGTTGTCGCCTTAAAAATCGCGAATGATTATATCAATGTCAGGTGTGACTTTGTACGCCGGATAAGACGCGCCAGGCGTCGCATCCGGCATTAAAGGTAAATCAGCAATTAACGCTGTGCTTCGCCACCCAATCCTTCGATCAGGTTTTGAATTAACGCTGCCAGTTCACCGGTCATCAGGATGAAATCGGCATCAAAACGCTGGGCGAAATCTTCTCGGTCGATATCTTCGTTTTGATCGCGCAGTTCGTCGCAGAATTTCAGGCGTTTGAGCGAACCATCATCACACATCACAAACTGAATGCGCTGCTGCCAGTCGAGCGCCAGTTTAGTCACCACTTTTCCAGCTTCAATGTGATTGGTGATCTCTTCGCTGGTCAGATCCTGTTTCTTCGCGCGGATCACGCCGCCATCTTCCAGCAGCGATTTCAGCTCGGCTTCATCAAGCAACTGGAAGCCCTGCGCTGCGCTACCGGAGCGTACCCATTCGGTCAGCGTCAGTTCAATCGGGTTTTCCATGGTCAATGGCACAACCGGTAACGACCCCAGGCTTTTACGCAGCAGCGCCAGCGTATCTTCCGCTTTTTTGGCGCTGGCGCAGTCCACCATAATCAGCCCGTTAACCGTGTCGATCCACATCATGGTCTGGCTGAAGCGGCTGAAAGCGCGCGGCAACAGAGAGTGCAGCACTTCATCTTTCAGCGAATCTTTTTCGGTTTTCTTCAGCTTACGCGCCTGTTCCGCTTCCAGTTTGGCGATTTTCGCTTCCAGCGCCTGTTTAATCACCGGAGACGGAAGGATTTTTTCTTCTTTACGCGCGCAGATAACAATTTGACCATTGGCAACGTGCGTTAATGCATCGCTGTGCGATCCCATCGGAGGAACCCAGCCCATCTTCGCCATATCCTGGCTTCCGCATGGGGTAAATGCCATCGAGGCTAGCTGTTTTTCCATCTCTTCTGCACGCAGCGAAATTTCGCGGCTAAGACGGTAAACCATTAAATTTTTGAACCACAGCATGATAATTTCCACGGCCTTGTCGTTAAATTTAGCGGGCATGATAACGAATTGTCGGCGGCCTTGCATTGCCAATCCGGTTGTCCGTCTCTACGCTATTGATATTGAAAAAAATAAGGAGAGTACCGTGCGTATAGGTATCGATTTAGGCGGCACCAAAACTGAAGTGATTGCACTGGGCGATGCAGGGGAGCAGTTGTACCGTCATCGTCTGCCCACGCCGCGTGATGATTATCGGCAGACCATTGAAACAATTGCCACGTTGGTTGATATGGCGGAGCAGGCGACAGGGCAGCGCGGAACTGTAGGCATGGGCATTCCCGGCTCGATTTCACCCTACACCGGCGTGGTAAAAAACGCTAATTCGACCTGGCTTAACGGTCAGCCATTCGATAAAGACTTAAGCGCGCGGTTGCAGCGGGAAGTGCGGCTGGCAAATGACGCTAACTGTCTGGCGGTTTCGGAAGCGGTAGATGGCGCGGCAGCGGGAGCGCAGACGGTATTTGCCGTGATTATCGGTACGGGATGCGGCGCGGGCGTGGCGTTCAATGGGAGGGCGCATATCGGCGGTAACGGCACGGCAGGCGAGTGGGGACACAATCCGCTACCGTGGATGGACGAAGATGAACTGCGTTATCGCGAGGAAGTCCCTTGTTATTGCGGTAAACAAGGTTGTATTGAAACCTTTATTTCAGGCACCGGATTCGCGACGGATTATCATCGGTTGAGCGGACATGCGCTGAAAGGCAGTGAAATTATTCGCCTGGTTGAAGAAAGCGATCCGGTTGCAGAGCTGGCATTGCGCCGCTATGAGCTGCGGCTGGCAAAGTCGCTGGCACATGTGGTGAATATTCTCGACCCGGATGTGATTGTGCTGGGGGGCGGGATGAGCAATGTTGACCGTTTATATCAAATAGTTCCGCAGTTGATTAAACAATTTGTCTTCGGCGGTGAATGTGAAACGCCGGTGCGCAAGGCGAAGCACGGTGATTCTAGCGGCGTACGTGGCGCCGCGTGGTTATGGCCGCAAGAGTAAAAAATTAGGCAATTGGTGCATCATGCCTGATGCGACGCTTGCCGCGTCTTATCAGGCCTACAAATGAGCAGCCCGTAGGCCGGATAAGGCGCTCGCGCCGCATCCGGCAACAAGCAACGCGCACCGTGACTGCAACTTACCCCAGTGGTTTCGCCAGCACCGGATTGTCCGCCACTTGCTGGCGCTTATAGCGACCATACAGCAGCAACGACGACATTGCAGCAAACGAGAGCACGGCGGCTGGCAGAGCGACGTAATTATACGCCAGCCCCAGCGTCAGCATCATGCCACCGCAATATGCGCCGACGGCGCTACCGAGGTTAAACGCTATTTGCCCGCCTGCGGCACCTAATAATTCTCCGCCTTTGGCATTTTGCAGTAACAATATTTGCAGCGGCGCCGAAAGGGCAAATAACCCTGCGCAACAAATAAAAGCAAAAATAAGCGACGTTGTTTTCATGCCGCCGAAGAAAAAAATCATGAGCAACGCCAGCACAATAATGAAGTCGGTTACTGCTGCAATACGCAAAGGCGAGTAACGTCCTGAAATACGTCCACTTAGAATATTTCCCAGAACCATCCCCAGCCCAACTAACATCATAATAAACGTCATCGCCGTTTCCGAAAAACCGGAGATAAACATCATGTAAGGTTTTACGTAGCTGAACCAGGCAAATACACCTGCATTGCCAAACATCGTAGCGGCAAAAATTAACCACGGGGCGGGGCTACGCAAAAAGTGAAATTGTTCGCGCAGCTTTCCTTTCGCCTCGTCGCGAATATCTGGCACCCAAAAATAAACTGATGCCATCACCGCAATATTAAAAACAGCGATCAATAAAAAAGTGTAGCGCCAGCTAAATTCCTGACTTAAATAGGTTCCCAGCGGAATGCCCAGCAGATTGGCGACCGTCATCCCTGAAACCATACCCGCCACGGCAGCGGTGACTTTGCCGGGCTTGATAATTTTCGATAACACAATCGCCCCGACGCCAAAAAACGCGCCATGCGGAAAGCCGGAAACCAGGCGACCAATGGCGAGCATCAGGTAAGACGAAGAGAGCGTGAACATGGCGTTACCGATGACGCACAAGGTCACCAGAAACAACAAGATATGTTTAAGCGAGTAGCGGCTGGAAAAGAGCGCGATGATCGGCGCGCCGACCACCACACCCAGCGCATAATACGAGATCATATGCCCGGCGGCAGGAATCGAAATTCCTACATTATGTGCCAGCTCTGTGAGCACGCCCATAATGCCAAATTCGGCCATCCCCAGGCCAAACGTGCCCAGAGCCAAAGATAAAATGACTTTTTTCATACCACCATCACAACCACCAGGACGGCTACTAATCACCGTAGCCAATAAAGTGATAGCTTGCAGGATAACGCCCAGCGAGGCCAAGAGATAATTCGCCCCTCTGTATTCATTATCCTGCTGAATAGTTATTTCACCGCGAACGTGCTGTCCAGTTTGCTGTAACCCAGTCCGTTGATCTTCTTCACTTTGATTTGCACAGGAATACGCTCTTTCATCGCTTCAACGTGGCTAATCACGCCGATAGTTTTACCACTGGCGTTCAGGGCATCCAGCGCATCAAGGGCGGTATCCAGCGTCTCGCTATCCAGCGTGCCGAAACCTTCATCGAGGAATAACGAGTCAATGCGCGTTTTATGGCTGACCAGATCCGAAAGCGCCAGCGCCAGTGCCAGACTGACGAGAAAACTCTCGCCGCCGGAAAGCGTTCGGGTATCGCGTACCGCATCTGCCTGCCAGGTATCGACAACCTCGACTTCCAGCGCCTCGCTGGCTTTGCGCTGTAACAAATAGCGCCCGTGCAGACGGTTAAGTTGCTGGTTAGCGAGATGAACTAAATTATCCAGCGTCAGCCCCTGGGCAAACTTACGGAATTTATCGCCCTCTTTGGAGCCAATCAGCGAATTGAGATAACCCCAGTCTTCAACCTGCTGTGTTGTCTGGGCAATTTGCTGCATTAAGGTTTGTTGTTGCTGACGGTTGTCTGCATCTTGCTTCAGCTGTTGGCGGATTTCACCCTGACTCGTGGTGTTTTCACGCAACTTTTGGTTAGTTTGCGCTAACTCTTGTTGAATCTGTTCTGCCGTCACAGTGAGATCCAACCCATCGGGCCGGTGTTGCTGATGCTGTGCCAGCGTTTCTGTTGTCTGAGTTGCCAGCGTTTGCGCCTGACGACGCTGGTTTTCCAGATTCTGCTTGAGCTGTTCCAGTTGCGTTAGAGTCTGTTCATCCATTAGCGCCGCAAGGAACGCCCGCTGATCGTCAAAGACGCTGGCCTGTAGCGCGGTGTCAAACTGCGCCTGGGCTTTTTGCAGACTTTGCGCCGCCAGAACTTCTTGTTGCTGCAAGGTTTGCCGCTGGCTTTGCAACGCGAGACATTGCTCATGAACTTGCCGCCAGTTTTCCAGCGTCACAGTAGCTTCGCTGTGTGGCAGTTCATCATTTTGCGGCAATGTGTCCAGAATCGGCGTCAGCTGCTGAATACGGTTTTGCAGCTCGGTTAATTCGTTCTGGCGCTGCTGCCAGCTCTGCGCTTCTTGCTGACGTGTTACCAACCAGCTTTCTTCTTCATCTTCTTGTGGCAGTACCAGCGCGTAACCCGTTAACGCCGCAGAGAGTTGCTGGTGGCGTTGCTCAATCTGTTGTTGATACTGGACAATTTGCTGATTGTGCGCGGCAATTTGTTCCTGCAATTCATGACGCTGATTGAGTAATTGCAGTTGCTTTTCATGCTCTTCCTGGGTGGCAAGCCATGGTTGAATATCATCCTGCGGCTGCAAGGTGATACTGAGGCTGGCAGTTAGTGTATGCCATTCCTGAGTAAGTGCTTGCTCATCTTGTCGGAGGCTTTGTGCTTCGTTCTCATCCCTCTGAAGCTGCTTCGTTAAGGCGTCCAGTTGCCCACGTAGCGCCGCGCCTTCTTCACCGAGTTTTTTAACTTCATTTTCCAGCGCCAGTAATCGAGACTGATTAACCCCCGGTTCCAGCGCCTGATACGCCTCGACCGCCGGGTGGCTGGTGGAACCACAAAGCGGACAAGGCTGACCTGCCTGTAATTGCGCTCGCTGGGCTTCCAGCGTTTTAATGCGTGCTTCCTGCTCGCAAATGGTTTTGACATCGGCAAGCTGTTGCGTCTTCTCTTTATAACGTTGGCGCATTTCAGTGAGCGCGGCGTTACGTTGTGTCTGTTCCTGCGTAACGCTCTGGATAGCGGCCTGTAGCTGCGCCAGGCGTTTTTGCTGAGGAACAATCTGCCCATGTAGCGCGATCAGGCGCTGACGCAGCGGACGTTGTTCGGCATGTTGTGCCTGCGCAGCGGCAACTTCGGCGGCGGTTAAAGTTAAAGAGATCGCCGGAAGGGCATTAAGTTTTTGCTCTGCATGGGTTAATTGCTGTTGCCATTGCCGCAGATGCTTGCGATCGCTGGCCTGTTGGGCGAACTGCGCACGCCAACCCGCCAGTTCGTTGTTCCACTGCCGGAAGCGGTCGTGTTCCTGTAACCACGCATTCAGATTTTGTTGCTGCTGTTGTAATTCTGCCGACTGCTTCGCCGCGTGGTGACGAATGCTTGCGCGAAGCGCCATTGTGCGATGTAAGCGAGTATTTACTTCTTCAATCTGCTGGCGAGTATGCGCCAGCGCCGTATTGTGTTCTGCAATACGTTCCCAGTGCGGACGAAGATTTCGTGCGGGTTGTGCCAGACTGAGCGCCGCCAGTTGAGGTTGCGCTTTTTCTTCCTCGGCTAACGCCTGTTGCAGTGCCTGCTGACGGCGGCTGGCGTCTTTTTGCAATTCATCCAGACGCGTTAACCAGTTAAGCGATTGTTGTTCTTGCTGCTGTGCGACGAGTAACTGTTTTTCTGCGTCAGTGAGTACCTGCAAACTTTCTGTCAGCGATTGCACCTGTTCTGGCGCTAATAATGCGACGCCGCTAGCCTGCGCTTGCAGCTTCTCCAGTTCAGTGCGAGCCGATTTATGTTGTTCAAAAACCATCGCGGAGATTTGCCCGTAAATTTCGGTGCCGGTTAACTCCTCCAGCAATTCCGCGCGCTCTTTCGGTTTGGCATTCAGGAAGGCAGCAAATTGCCCCTGCGAAAGCAGCATCGAACGGGTGAAACGCCCGTAATCCAGTCCGGTTAACGTCGCCGTTAATTCCAGCTTATCTTTCACTTTATCGGCGAGGATTTTGCCGTCTGCACAACGCGCCAGCTCTACGCGCGGCACCTGCAAATTACCGTCCGGCTGGTTACGTGCCCGATTCTGGCTCCAGAATGCGCGGTACGCTTCACCTTTGACTTCAAACTCCACTTCCGCCAGACATTCGGCGGTATCGCGGGTCATCAGATCATTTTGCGATTGCGAAACGTTGGAGAGGCGCGGAGTTTCGTGATACAGCGCCAGGCAGATGGCATCGAGCAACGTGGTTTTCCCCGCGCCGGTTGGGCCGGTAATCGCAAACAGACCGTTGCTGGCGAACGGCTCGCGGGTGAAATCAATCTTCCATTCGCCTTTTAATGAATTCAGGTTTTTCAGGCGCAGGCTGAGAATTTTCATGCTTCGTGTTCTCCGGCGAGGCTATGCAACGTCGTGGCGAAAAGATGCTGCAGACGTTGCTGCTGCGATTCATCAAGTTCTTCCAGTGCCAGACGGCGATTGAACACCTCTTCGACGCTGAGTTCGCTGAGGGTTTCACGCTGTTGGCTGGCTAACACACGCTCGCGCTGTTCACGACTCCTGCGTACCAGCAATACTTCGACAGGTAATGATTCGGTTAATGCCTGGATTTTGCGCTGAATATCATGCAGATACTCATCGGTAGTGATTTCAATATCCAGCCAGACAGGTGGCTCCTGTGGCACATCGCGCCATTGTTCAAGCTGTTCGGTAATCGACGCCAAATCGCCTTTCAGCACCGCCATCGGTTGCGTTACCGGTACGTTCAGGTTTTCCACGCTCTCTAATTTGCCGTTTGAAAAAGTCACCAGATGGACATATTTACTCTTACCGCATTCATCAAAACTCAGTGGAATGGGGGAACCGCAATAGCGAACATGTTCCATGCCGCCAATAATCTGCGCGCGGTGAATATGCCCGAGCGCGATGTAGTCGGCTGGCGGAAAGTTTTGTGCCGGAAACGCGTCCAGCGTGCCAATATAAATGTCACGCACGGCGTCACTTTTACTGGCACCCACGGTCGTTAAATGCCCCGTGGCGATGATGGGCAGAGGCTGATCGCCGCGCAGTTTGCAGGCATCGGCATAGTGTTGTTGATAATAATCAGTAATAGCTGCCAGCAAATGCTGCTGTTTTTCAATGCCGTTAAGCCCCGCCTGGCTGGTAATAATGTCACGCGGGCGTAAAAAAGGAATGGGGCACAGCACTGCGCCCGGTGTCCCGTCGCGACAAGGCAAGATTTGCGGCGCATGTCCGGCACTGGCGACGACGGTGGTATTGAGGAACGCCATGATATCGCGCGATTCATTCAGCGTGGCGACCGAGTCATGGTTTCCCGCCAGTACCACCAGATGACAGCCAGTTTGCTGTAAATTGACAACAAAACGGTTGTATAACGTGCGGGCGTAACTGGGCGGCGAGCCGGTATCGAAAACATCACCGGCAACAATAATCGCATCCACCTGATGGTTTTGTGCTGTCTCCAGCAGCCAGTCAAGAAAAGCCTGATGTTCAGCTTCGCGGCTTTTACTGTAGAAATTCTGGCCGAGATGCCAGTCTGAGGTGTGAAGGATGCGCATAACGATTCCCTGGCGAAAAAGCATGGGCGCGATTATACCCAAACAGATGTGTCATTTGCTTTTTTCTGCGCCACGGAAATCAATAACCTGAAGATATGTGCGACGCGCTTTTCATAAATCTGTCATAAATCTGACGCATAATGGCGTCGCATTAATGATCGCAACCTATTTATTACAACAGGGCAAATCATGGCGAGACGTATTCTGGTCGTAGAAGATGAAGCTCCAATTCGCGAAATGGTCTGCTTCGTGCTCGAGCAAAATGGCTTTCAGCCGGTCGAAGCGGAAGATTATGACAGTGCTGTGAATCAACTGAATGAACCCTGGCCGGATTTGATTCTCCTCGACTGGATGTTACCCGGCGGCTCCGGTATCCAGTTCATCAAACATCTCAAGCGCGAGTCGATGACCCGGGATATTCCGGTGGTGATGCTGACCGCCAGAGGGGAAGAAGAAGATCGCGTGCGCGGCCTTGAAACCGGTGCGGATGACTATATCACCAAGCCGTTTTCTCCGAAGGAGCTGGTGGCGCGAATCAAAGCGGTAATGCGCCGTATTTCGCCAATGGCGGTGGAAGAGGTGATCGAGATGCAGGGGCTAAGTCTCGATCCAACTTCTCACCGGGTGATGGCGGGCGAAGAACCGCTGGAGATGGGGCCGACCGAATTTAAACTGCTGCACTTTTTTATGACGCATCCCGAGCGCGTGTACAGCCGAGAGCAGTTGTTAAACCACGTCTGGGGAACCAACGTGTATGTGGAGGATCGTACGGTCGATGTCCACATTCGTCGCCTGCGTAAAGCACTGGAACCCGGCGGGCATGACCGCATGGTGCAGACCGTGCGCGGTACAGGATATCGTTTTTCAACCCGCTTTTAACGCCTTGCTCATCGGACGCAGAGCAGGGCTTATGATTTCATAACTGGAGTATCTTACGTGCTGGAACGGCTGTCGTGGAAAAGGCTGGTGCTGGAGCTGCTACTTTGCTGCCTCCCGGCTTTCATCCTGGGTGCATTTTTTGGTTACCTGCCCTGGTTTTTGCTGGCATCGGTAACAGGACTGCTTATCTGGCATTTCTGGAATTTATTGCGCCTTTCATGGTGGCTGTGGGTAGATCGCAGTATGACACCGCCACCGGGGCGTGGTAGCTGGGAACCGCTGCTGTATGGCTTACACCAGATGCAGCTGCGAAATAAAAAACGCCGCCGCGAACTGGGCAATCTGATTAAACGTTTTCGTAGCGGTGCGGAGTCGCTGCCCGATGCGGTGGTTCTGACCACAGAAGAGGGCGGTATTTTCTGGTGTAACGGACTGGCGCAACAGATTCTAGGCCTGCGCTGGCCGGAAGATAACGGGCAGAATATCCTTAACCTGCTGCGTTACCCGGAGTTTACGCAATATCTGAAAACGCGTGATTTTTCTCGCCCGCTCAATCTGGTGCTCAACACTGGGCGGCATCTGGAAATTCGCGTCATGCCTTATACCCATAAACAGTTGCTGATGGTGGCGCGTGATGTCACGCAAATGCATCAACTGGAAGGTGCGCGGCGTAACTTTTTTGCCAACGTGAGCCATGAGTTACGTACGCCATTGACGGTGTTACAGGGTTACCTGGAGATGATGGATGAGCAACCGCTGGAAGGCGCGGTACGCGAAAAAGCGTTGCACACCATGCGCGAGCAGACTCAGCGGATGGAAGGGCTGGTGAAGCAGTTGCTGACGCTGTCGAAAATTGAAGCCGCACCGACGCAGTTGCTCAATGAAAAGGTGGATGTGCCGATGATGCTGCGCGTTGTTGAGCGCGAGGCTCAGACTCTGAGCCAGAAAAAACAGACATTTACCTTTGAGATAGATAACGATCTCAAAGTGTCTGGCAATGAAGATCAGCTTCGCAGCGCGATTTCGAACCTGGTCTATAACGCCGTGAATCATACGCCGGAAGGTACGCATATCACTGTACGCTGGCAGCGAGTGCCGCACGGTGCTGAATTTAGCGTTGAAGATAACGGACCGGGTATCGCACCGGAGCATATACCGCGCCTGACCGAGCGTTTTTATCGTGTAGACAAAGCGCGTTCCCGACAAACAGGCGGTAGTGGGCTGGGGTTAGCAATTGTTAAACATGCGGTGAATCATCACGAAAGCCGCCTGCATATTGAGAGTACGGTAGGTAAAGGTACGCGTTTCAGTTTTGTTCTGCCGGAACGTTTAATTGCCAAAAACAGCAATTAATCTGCCTTTGTCATTTTTTGTTGCCATAAGCCAGCCGATGCTGGCTTTTTTTCTTTGCAGTCAAAAGATGGACGCTAAATTTTTACAACGGCTGGTGATTTTTTGTTCGCATGATAAGCCATATCTTTTTCACGGAAATAGTGTTTTATACTGGTTGGTGATTTCTTATCGTTATATCCCTCTGGTTTTTAGATCCCTTCTTGCTTTAAAACGTTATAAGCGTTTAAATTGCGCTTCAGGTGCTGTCATACTGACTGCATTCACGCGGTAAATCGAAAAACTATTCTTCGCCGCGCCTGGTTGGGAGTATTTCCCGCTAAAATTGTTTAAATATACCGCTGTATCATCCCCAGGGATTGGCACAAAAATTTAACGTTACAACACCACATCCACAGGCAGTATGATTTATGACCCATCAATTAAGATCGCGCGATATCATCGCTCTGGGCTTTATGACATTTGCGTTGTTCGTCGGCGCAGGTAACATTATTTTCCCTCCTATGGTCGGTTTGCAGGCAGGCGAACACGTCTGGACTGCGGCATTCGGCTTCCTTATTACTGCCGTTGGTCTGCCGGTATTAACGGTAGTGGCGCTGGCGAAAGTTGGCGGCGGTGTTGACAGTCTCAGCACGCCAATCGGTAAAGTCGCAGGCGTACTGCTGGCAACGGTTTGCTACCTGGCTGTGGGGCCGCTGTTCGCCACGCCGCGTACAGCCACCGTCTCCTTTGAAGTGGGGATTGCGCCGCTGACGGGTGACTCCGCGCTGCCGCTGTTTATCTACAGTCTGGTCTATTTCGCTATCGTTATTCTGGTTTCGCTCTATCCGGGCAAACTGCTGGATACCGTGGGCAACTTCCTTGCGCCGCTGAAAATTATCGCGCTGGTCATCCTGTCTGTTGCCGCGATTGTCTGGCCGGCGGGTTCTATCAGCACGGCGACTGAGGCTTATCAAAACGCTGCGTTTTCTAACGGCTTCGTCAACGGCTATCTGACCATGGATACGCTGGGCGCAATGGTGTTTGGTATCGTTATTGTTAACGCGGCGCGTTCTCGTGGCGTTACCGAAGCGCGTCTGCTGACCCGTTATACCGTCTGGGCTGGCCTGATGGCGGGTGTCGGTCTGACTCTGCTTTACCTGGCGCTGTTCCGTCTGGGTTCAGATAGTGCGTCTCTGGTTGATCAGTCAGCAAACGGTGCGGCTATTCTGCACGCTTATGTTCAACACACCTTTGGCGGCGGCGGTAGCTTCCTGCTGGCGGCGTTAATCTTCATCGCCTGCCTGGTAACGGCGGTTGGCCTGACCTGCGCCTGCGCAGAGTTCTTTGCCCAGTACGTACCACTCTCTTACCGTACGCTGGTATTTATCCTCGGCGGCTTCTCGATGGTGGTGTCTAACCTCGGTTTGAGCCAATTGATTCAGATCTCTGTACCGGTGCTGACTGCCATTTATCCGCCGTGTATCGCACTGGTTGTATTAAGTTTTACACGCTCATGGTGGCATAATTCGTCCCGCGTGATTGCTCCGCCGATGTTTATCAGCCTGCTTTTTGGTATTCTCGACGGGATCAAAGCATCTGCATTCAGCGATATCTTACCGTCCTGGGCGCAGCGTTTACCGCTGGCCGAACAAGGTCTGGCGTGGTTAATGCCAACAGTGGTGATGGTGGTTCTGGCCATTATCTGGGATCGCGCGGCAGGTCGTCAGGTGACCTCCAGCGCCCACTAAATCACTGAAAATTTGTTTTAACCACGGGGCTGCGATGCCCCGTGGTTTTTTTATTGTGTTGATGGGTTAGGAATTGATGGAAAGTAAGAACAAGCTAAAGCGTGGGCTAAGTACCCGACACATACGCTTTATGGCACTGGGGTCAGCAATCGGCACCGGGCTGTTTTACGGTTCGGCAGACGCCATCAAAATGGCCGGTCCGAGCGTGTTGTTGGCCTATATTATTGGCGGGGTCGCGGCATATATCATTATGCGTGCGCTGGGGGAAATGTCGGTACATAACCCGGCTGCCAGCTCTTTCTCGCGTTATGCGCAGGAAAACCTCGGTCCGCTGGCAGGTTATATCACCGGCTGGACCTACTGCTTTGAAATCCTTATTGTCGCCATCGCCGATGTGACCGCTTTCGGTATCTATATGGGCGTCTGGTTCCCGACGGTGCCGCACTGGATTTGGGTGTTGAGCGTGGTGCTGATTATTTGCGCCATCAACCTGATGAGCGTGAAAGTGTTCGGCGAGCTGGAGTTCTGGTTCTCATTCTTTAAAGTTGCCACCATTATCATCATGATTGTCGCCGGTTTCGGCATCATCATCTGGGGGATTGGCAACGGCGGACAACCGACGGGTATCCATAACCTGTGGAGCAATGGCGGCTTCTTCAGTAACGGCTGGCTTGGCATGGTGATGTCGTTACAAATGGTGATGTTTGCCTACGGTGGGATCGAAATTATCGGGATTACCGCCGGTGAAGCGAAAGAGCCAGAGAAATCCATTCCGCGCGCGATTAACTCAGTACCGATGCGTATTCTGGTGTTCTATGTCGGTACGCTGTTCGTCATTATGTCTATCTACCCGTGGAATCAGGTCGGTACTGCCGGTAGCCCGTTTGTGCTGACATTCCAGCATATGGGGATTACCTTTGCCGCCAGTATTCTTAACTTCGTTGTGTTGACTGCCTCACTGTCGGCAATCAATAGTGACGTATTTGGCGTAGGTCGTATGTTGCACGGCATGGCAGAGCAGGGCAGCGCACCGAAAATCTTCAGCAAAACCTCGCGTCGCGGTATTCCGTGGGTAACTGTGCTGGTGATGACCACTGCGCTACTGTTCGCGGTGTATCTGAACTACATCATGCCGGAAAACGTCTTCCTGGTGATCGCCTCGCTGGCAACCTTTGCTACGGTGTGGGTGTGGATTATGATTTTGCTGTCGCAGATTGCCTTCCGTCGCCGTCTACCGCCGGAAGAAGTTAAGGCGCTGAAATTCAAAGTACCTGGCGGGGTGGCAACGACTATCACGGGGCTGATTTTCCTGGTCTTTATCATCGGGCTGATCGGTTATCACCCTGAAACACGAATCTCTCTGTACGTTGGTTTCGCGTGGATTGTTCTGCTGTTGATTGGCTGGATGTTTAAACGCCGCCATGACCGCCAGTTGGCTGAAAACCACTAATTCCCTCGTTTGTAAGCCGGTTCAGGGTACATCCTGAACCGGTTATTCCGAAAGTTATCCGCCCCCGACCTCCTCCCCCAAATATCCTTCAGACGATGAGTGATCCTGCTGTAGGCTATGGCAATGTGATCAGATTTTCATCACAGGGGAATTATGATGTTGAATGCATGGCACCTGCCGGTGCCCCCATTTGTTAAGCAAAGCAAAGATCAACTGCTTATTACACTGTGGTTGACGGGTGAAGAACCGCCGCAGCGCATTATGCTGCGCACGGAAAACGATAACGAAGAAACGTCAGTACCGATGCACAAACTGCGCAGTCAGCCACAGCCTGGCGTAACGGCATGGCGGGCGGCTGTCGATCTCTCCACCGGACAACCTCGGCGGCGATATAGTTTCAAATTGCTGTGGCACGATCGCCAGCGATGGTTTTCGCCGCAAGGTTTTAGCCAAATACCGCCGGCGCGGCTGGAACAGTTTGCTGTTGATGTGCCAGATATTGGACCACAATGGGTCGCAGACCAGATTTTTTATCAGATCTTCCCGGATCGTTTTGCCCGTAGTTTGCCACGCGAAGCCGGGCAGGATCATGTCTATTACCATCATGCTGCCGGGCGAGAGATTATCCTGCGCGACTGGGATGAACCGGTCACAGCACAGGCTGGGGGCTCAACGTTTTATGGCGGAGATCTGGACGGTATCAGCGAAAAACTGCCGTATCTGAAAAAACTCGGCGTGACGGCGCTGTATCTCAATCCGGTGTTCAAAGCTCCCAGTGTGCATAAATACGATACCGAAGATTATCGCCACGTTGACCCGCAGTTTGGCGGCGACGGAGCATTGCTGCGCTTACGCCACAATACACAGCAACAGGGAATGCGGCTGGTACTGGACGGCGTGTTTAACCACAGTGGCGATTCCCATGCCTGGTTTGACAGGCATAATCGAGGGGCGGGGGGCGCTTGTCACAACCCCGAATCGCCCTGGCGTGACTGGTACTCGTTTAGTGATGATGGCACGGCGCTCGACTGGCTGGGCTATGCCAGCCTGCCAAAGCTGGATTATCAGTCGGAAAGTCTGGTTAATGAAATTTATCGCGGCGAAGACAGCATTGTCCGCCACTGGCTGAAAGCACCGTGGAATATAGACGGTTGGCGGCTGGATGTGGTGCATATGCTGGGGGAAGCGGGTGGGGCGCGCAATAATTTGCAGCATGTCGCCGGGATCACCGAAGCGGCGAAAGAAACCCTGCCGGAAGCCTATATTGTTGGCGAGCATTTTGGCGATGCGCGGCAATGGTTGCAGGCTGATGTGGAAGATGCGGCCATGAACTATCGCGGCTTTACTTTCCCGTTGTGGGGATTTCTCGCCAATACCGACATCTCTTACGATCCGCAGCAGATTGACGCACGAACCTGTATGGCCTGGATGGATAATTACCGCGCCGGTCTTTCTCATCAACAGCAATTGCGTATGTTTAACCAGCTCGATAGCCACGATACTGCGCGATTTAAAACGCTGCTTGGTCGGGATGTTGCACGCCTGCCGCTGGCGGTGGTCTGGCTGCTCACCTGGCCTGGCGTGCCCTGTATTTATTACGGTGATGAAGTGGGGCTGGATGGCAATAACGATCCATTTTGCCGTAAGCCATTCCCGTGGCAGTCGGAAAAACAAGATGCGGAGCTATTTTCGCTGTATCAGCGAATGATTGCGCTGCGTAAGAAGAGCCAGGCACTGCGTCGCGGTGGCTGTCAGGTGCTGTACGCGGAAGATAACGTTGTGGTGTTTGTGCGCGTGCTAAATCAGCAGCGTGTGCTGGTGGCGATCAACCGTGGCGACGCCTGTGAAGTAGTGCTGCCCGCATCGCCGTTGCTTAATGTCGCGCAATGGCAACGTAAAGAAGGTCACGGGCAACTGGCGGATGGCATTTTGACATTGCCTGCGATATCGGCGACGGTGTGGATGAATTAACGCATTATAACGTCTTGTTCGACGCCTGCGCCATCATCCGGGGATAAAACTGCCAGAAGCGGGTTTCAAGGGCATCGTAATGGGCGTCTAAATCGTACCAGGAGTCACGCAGGGCATCCAGGCGTGGACGACGGCTTGCCATACCGTTTAACACGCTCTGGATGAAATCCATATCGCGATAACGCACCAGCCACTGCTCTGACCATAAGTAGTTGTTCAGATTGATAAAGCGTGGTGGGGAGTCCGGTAATATCGTCATCACTTGTTCGCGGGCATAACAGACAAATTCCTCTAGCGGAAAATTGGGTGACAGCTGCGACCAGTGGCGGGAAAGAAAATGATCCCACATGACATCCAGCGTGATAGGCGCAACCCGGCGGGTTTCACTACGAAACCACTCCCGCGCTTCGCGGACTTCCGGCAGATTGTCGGTTAATACATCGATTCGCCGATGCATATGAATACCAGCCACGACGTCGGGTGGATAAATTTCATCGGGGTTTCCGCGAACGAAATCTGCCAGTAAGTTGCCAGAAAGCGAGCTTTCAGCGAGATGGGCTAAATGCAGGTGAGCTAAAAAATTCATCGATTATATTCTATCCAAATGGGGGTAAAGGTTGCAGGGAGAGCGCCCCGGCACTAGACTACCCGCCTCTTATTTTAGTCTGAGTCAGTGTCATGCGCGTTACCGATTTCTCCTTTGAATTGCCCGAATCCCTGATTGCCCACTATCCCATGCCTGAACGCAGTAGCTGTCGTTTACTGTCGCTGGACGGGCCAACGGGCGCGCTGACGCATGGTACTTTCACCGATTTACTCGATAAGCTCAACCCCGGCGATCTTCTGGTTTTTAACAATACCCGCGTGATCCCGGCACGCCTGTTTGGGCGTAAAGCCAGCGGCGGCAAGATTGAAGTACTGGTTGAGCGGATGCTCGACGACAAACGCATTCTTGCGCATATTCGCGCCTCGAAAGCACCAAAGCCGGGTGCTGAACTGTTGCTGGGCGATGACGAAAGCATTAAAGCAACAATGACTGCCCGCCACGGCGCATTGTTTGAAGTCGAATTTAATGATGACCGCTCGGTGCTGGATATTCTCAACAGCATCGGTCATATGCCGTTGCCTCCGTACATCGACCGCCCAGACGAAGATGCCGACCGCGAACTTTATCAAACGGTTTATAGCGAAAAACCTGGCGCGGTAGCAGCGCCGACCGCTGGACTGCATTTTGACGAACCGTTGCTTGAAAAATTGCGCGCCAAAGGCGTGGAGATGGCATTTGTGACCTTGCACGTTGGTGCGGGCACCTTCCAGCCGGTGCGCGTCGACACCATTGAAGATCACATCATGCACTCGGAATACGCTGAAGTGCCGCAGGAGGTGGTTGATGCGGTGCTGGCAGCGAAAGCGCGCGGTAACCGGGTGATTGCGGTTGGCACCACCTCAGTACGTTCGCTGGAAAGCGCGGCTCAGGCGGCGAAAAACGATCTCATCGAACCGTTCTTTGACGATACCCAAATCTTTATCTATCCGGGTTTCCAGTACAAAGTGGTCGATGCACTGGTGACGAACTTTCACTTGCCAGAGTCGACGCTGATTATGCTGGTTTCGGCATTTGCCGGTTATCAACACACGATGAACGCCTATAAAGCGGCGGTAGAAGAGAAATATCGCTTTTTTAGTTACGGTGATGCGATGTTTATCACGTACAATCCGCAGGCAATTAATGAGCGCGTCGGGGAGTAATTCTGCGGCGCTGGTTTAAACGTTGGACTGTTTTTCTGACGTAGTGGAGAAAAAATGAAATTTGAACTGGATACCACCGACGGTCGCGCACGCCGTGGTCGCCTGGTCTTCGATCGTGGCGTAGTGGAAACGCCTTGTTTTATGCCTGTTGGCACCTACGGCACCGTAAAAGGGATGACGCCGGAAGAAGTTGAAGCGACCGGCGCACAGATTATCCTTGGTAACACTTTCCACCTGTGGTTACGCCCGGGTCAGGAAATCATGAAACTGCATGGCGATCTGCACGATTTCATGCAATGGAAAGGCCCAATCCTCACCGATTCCGGTGGTTTCCAGGTCTTCAGCCTTGGCGATATCCGTAAAATCACCGAACAGGGCGTACACTTCCGTAACCCGATCAACGGCGATCCGATTTTCCTCGATCCCGAAAAATCGATGGAGATTCAGTACGATCTTGGTTCAGATATCGTCATGATTTTTGACGAGTGTACGCCGTACCCTGCTGACTGGGATTACGCTAAACGTTCGATGGAGATGTCTCTGCGTTGGGCGAAGCGTAGCCGTGAGCGTTTTGATAGCCTCGGTAACAAAAATGCGCTGTTTGGTATCATTCAGGGTAGCGTTTACGAAGATTTACGTGATATCTCTGTTAAAGGTCTGGTAGATATCGGTTTTGATGGCTACGCTGTCGGCGGTCTGGCTGTGGGTGAGCCGAAAGCAGATATGCACCGCATTCTGGAGCATGTGTGCCCGCAAATACCGGCAGACAAACCGCGTTACCTGATGGGCGTGGGTAAACCGGAAGATCTGGTTGAAGGCGTGCGTCGCGGTATCGATATGTTTGACTGCGTAATGCCAACACGTAATGCGCGTAACGGTCATCTGTTCGTGACCGATGGCGTGGTGAAAATCCGCAATGCGAAGTATAAGAGCGACACAGGGCCGCTCGATCCTGAGTGTGATTGCTACACCTGTCGCAATTATTCACGTGCCTACTTGCATCATCTCGACCGTTGCAACGAAATATTAGGCGCGCGACTCAACACCATTCATAACCTTCGTTACTACCAGCGTTTGATGGCGGGTTTACGCAAGGCTATTGAAGAGGGTAAATTAGAGAGCTTCGTAGCTGATTTTTACCAGCGTCAGGGGCGAGAAGTACCACCTTTGAACGTTGATTAATATTAATAATGAGGGAAATTTAATGAGCTTTTTTATTTCTGATGCGGTAGCGGCAACGGGTGCACCGGCACAAGGTAGCCCGATGTCTTTGATTTTGATGCTGGTGGTATTCGGTCTGATTTTCTATTTCATGATCCTGCGCCCACAGCAGAAGCGCACCAAAGAACACAAAAAGCTGATGGACTCCATTGCTAAAGGTGATGAAGTGCTGACGAACGGTGGCCTGGTTGGTCGCGTAACCAAAGTAGCGGAAAACGGCTACATTGCTATCGCGCTGAATGACACCACTGAAGTAGTTATTAAACGTGACTTCGTAGCTGCCGTTCTGCCGAAAGGCACCATGAAGGCGCTGTAATTAAAATTTTTCCCTAAGGGAATTGCCGTGTTAAACCGTTATCCTTTGTGGAAGTATGTCATGCTGATCGTGGTGATTGTCATCGGTCTGCTGTATGCGCTTCCCAACCTGTTTGGTGAGGATCCGGCTGTTCAGATCACTGGTGCGCGCGGAGTCGCCGCCAGTGAGCAAACGCTGATCCAGGTCCAGAAAACGTTACAAGAAGAAAAAATAACTGCTAAGTCTGTGGCACTGGAAGAGGGCGCTATTCTTGCGCGCTTCGACTCCACTGATACCCAACTGCGCGCTCGTGAAGCATTAATGGGCGTTATGGGTGACAAATACGTCGTGGCGCTTAACCTTGCCCCGGCAACGCCGCGCTGGCTGGCAGCTATTCACGCTGAGCCGATGAAGCTCGGCCTTGACCTGCGTGGCGGCGTTCACTTCCTGATGGAAGTGGATATGGACACCGCGCTTGGCAAACTCCAGGAACAAAATATCGATAGCCTGCGCAGCGACCTGCGCGAAAAGGGCATCCCGTATACCACCGTTCGTAAAGAAAACAACTACGGCCTGAGCATTACTTTCCGCGATGCTAAAGCTCGTGATGAAGCCATTACGTATCTGAGCAAGCGCCATCCGGACCTGGTGATTAGCAGCCAGGGCAGCAACCAGCTGCGTGCGGTAATGAGCGATGCTCGTCTGAGTGAAGCGCGTGAATATGCGGTGCAGCAGAACATCAACATTCTGCGTAACCGTGTAAACCAGCTTGGTGTTGCTGAGCCGGTGGTACAGCGCCAGGGCGCTGACCGTATCGTTGTTGAACTGCCGGGTATCCAGGATACCGCTCGCGCGAAAGAGATTCTGGGCGCGACGGCAACGCTGGAATTCCGTCTGGTAAACACCAACGTTGACCAGGCCGCTGCCGCGTCTGGCCGCGTACCGGGTGACTCTGAAGTGAAACAGACCCGCGAAGGTCAGCCGGTTGTGCTGTACAAACGCGTGATCCTGACCGGTGACCATATCACCGACTCCACTTCCAGCCAGGACGAATACAACCAACCGCAGGTTAACATCTCGCTCGACAGCGCAGGTGGCAACATCATGTCTAACTTCACTAAGGACAACATCGGTAAACCGATGGCGACCCTGTTTGTGGAGTACAAAGACAGCGGTAAGAAAGATGCAAACGGTCGTGCAGTACTGGTTAAGCAGGAAGAGGTGATTAACATCGCTAATATCCAGTCTCGTCTGGGTAACAGCTTCCGTATCACTGGCATCAACAACCCGAACGAAGCTCGTCAGCTGTCACTTCTGCTGCGTGCTGGTGCATTGATCGCGCCAATTCAGATTGTTGAAGAACGTACCATTGGCCCGACTCTGGGTATGCAGAACATTGAACAGGGGCTGGAGGCGTGTCTCGCCGGTCTGCTGGTTTCTATTCTGTTCATGATCCTCTTCTATAAGAAGTTTGGTCTGATTGCGACCAGTGCTCTGGTTGCCAACCTGATCTTGATCGTCGGTATTATGTCACTGTTGCCAGGTGCAACGCTGAGTATGCCAGGCATCGCGGGTATCGTCTTAACCCTTGCGGTGGCGGTCGATGCGAACGTACTGATCAACGAACGTATTAAAGAAGAGTTGAGCAACGGGCGTACTGTTCAGCAGGCAATTGATGAAGGTTATCGCGGTGCATTCAGTTCCATCTTCGATGCGAACATCACCACTTTGATCAAAGTCATCATCCTGTACGCAGTGGGAACCGGGGCAATTAAAGGGTTCGCGATTACTACCGGTATCGGTGTGGCGACGTCGATGTTTACCGCGATTGTCGGTACGCGTGCCATCGTAAACCTGCTATATGGCGGCAAGCGCGTCAAGAAGCTGTCAATCTGAGGAGTGCGATGTGGCACAGGAATATACTGTTGAACAACTAAACCACGGCCGTAAAGTCTATGACTTTATGCGCTGGGACTACTGGGCTTTCGGCATCTCTGGTCTGCTGTTAATCGCCGCTATCGTTATTATGGGCGTACGAGGCTTTAACTGGGGGCTGGATTTCACCGGTGGTACGGTTATCGAAATTACGCTCGAAAAACCGGCTGAAATTGACGTAATGCGTGATGCATTGCAAAAAGCCGGTTTTGAAGAGCCAATGCTGCAAAACTTTGGTAGCAGCCACGACATCATGGTCCGTATGCCGCCTGCTGAAGGCGAAACCGGCGGTCAGGTGCTGGGCAGCCAGGTTCTGAAGGTGATTAACGAATCCACCAATCAGAATGCAGCAGTGAAGCGTATTGAGTTCGTCGGTCCGAGCGTGGGGGCAGACCTTGCGCAAACCGGTGCGATGGCGTTGATGGCGGCGCTGCTGTCTATCCTTGTGTACGTAGGTTTCCGCTTTGAGTGGCGACTGGCGGCAGGGGTCGTTATCGCGCTGGCGCACGACGTTATCATTACGCTGGGTATTTTGTCGTTATTCCATATCGAGATTGACCTGACCATTGTGGCATCGCTGATGTCGGTTATCGGTTACTCGCTTAACGACAGTATCGTGGTATCGGACCGTATTCGTGAAAACTTCCGCAAGATCCGTCGCGGTACACCTTACGAAATCTTTAACGTGTCCTTGACTCAGACGCTGCACCGTACCTTGATCACATCCGGTACTACCTTGATGGTTATCCTGATGCTGTATCTCTTTGGTGGCCCGGTGCTGGAAGGCTTCTCGCTGACTATGCTTATCGGTGTTTCCATCGGTACGGCATCTTCCATCTATGTTGCATCGGCGCTGGCTCTGAAACTGGGCATGAAGCGTGAGCACATGCTGCAGCAGAAAGTGGAAAAAGAAGGGGCGGATCAACCGTCAATTCTGCCGTAAGTGTGTTTTAAAGTAGTTCAGTTAAAAACCGTGGCGCTTTTGCGCTGCGGTTTTTTTTCGGTTATTGCATATTGAACTGAATACAGCTTTGGTTGTAGAAATAGTTCTGACATATACTTTGTATTAATAGTTAATACATGGAGATCGCTTATGCGCAAAATTACCTCAGTAAGCGTTGGCGAACAACTGGATAGTTTCATCACCCGGATGGTCCAGTCTGGTCGTTATGGTTCGGCCAGTGAAGTGATGCGTTCGGCGCTTCGTCTATTGGAACAACAAGAATCCAGGGATGAGGCTGTCAGAAATGCTGTTATTGAAGGTCTTGATAGCGGTGAAAGTTCGATGACGCTTCGTGATATCGCAGCAGAAAGGAAGCAAAAACATCGTGTATAAGCTTAGCGGAAAAGCTGTTGAAGATTTCAGAGGGATCTATGACTACACGCTGGGAAAGTTTGGTGAGGAGCAGGCGGATCGCTATACCGACTCTCTCGGCATTTTTCTGGATACACTCTCTCAAATGCCCGAGATAGGGCAAGACTATGATGCGGTTCCAGAGGTAAAGAAGATCGCATTTAGGTTTCACACTGTTTATTACGTTATAAGAGTAGATGACATTCTCATTGCGCGTATTCTTCATCAGCAGATGGAACCTCGCCGTCACTGGTAATGTTAGAATTTCTTTACTCAGGATTGCGAAAATCTCCCCATCTTGGGAAACTGCGCGTAACCCTACATTTTATCCAGGTAACTTTTCATGGCTATCATCCCAAAAAACTATGCGCGGTTAGAAAGCGGTTATCGCGAAAAAGCATTAAAACTCTATCCGTGGGTGTGCGGTCGTTGTTCCCGCGAATTTGTCTATTCCAACCTGCGTGAACTTACCGTTCACCACATTGATCACGACCATACCAATAACCCGGAAGATGGTAGTAACTGGGAATTGTTGTGTCTGTATTGCCACGATCATGAGCATTCGAAATATACCGAAGCGGATCAGTATGGTACGACGGTTATCGCAGGTGAAGATGCGCAGAAAGATGTTGGTGAAGCGAAATATAATCCGTTCGCTGATTTAAAAGCGATGATGAACAAGAAAAAGTGATAAAAAATGCCGGATGTTGCATCCGGCATTTCAACTATTAGAAGTTGTAACCTACCACCAGGTAACCACCCCAACCGGTAGAGCGAACGTTGAAGTTGCCGTTACCAAAGTTCAGCTCTGCATCGTCGTTCCACTGACCACCGTCGTGCCAGTAACGAGCAACGACAGAGTAGTGCCAGTGATCGTAGTTCAGAGCCAGAATATGGCTGGAAGCGATAGAGTTATTGGTACGCGTCTTAATACCGTTGATTGCGTTACCGCTGTCATCACCCAGATCGGAACCCCAGTCGAAGTTGGTGAAGCCGATGTAGCTCAGCTGACCGCCCCACAGATCGGTAATCGGCACAAAGTATTTAATTTTGAAACGGTAACCATCCCACTCGTTTTCGTTCGCTGCGCCGTAGTTCTGCCACTGGTATTTCGCATACACGTTCATGGACAGGCTCATCGGCAGGCCAGTGTCGATGTCCGTACCCAGACCCATGTACCAGGTGCTCTGGCGACCATCTTTATTACGACCCATGTCGTAAATGTAGTTGTTCGCGAAGTACCACTCTTTGAACGGACCGAAGCTAAGGTCAGTATTGGTCAGCTTGTCGATGGAGAAACGCGGTTCGATTTCCATAAACAGCGGAGAACCGTGGTTCCAGATACCTTTTGCATCGGAGTTACCGCCGAAGAATACCGGCGCATCCGCATAACCATAGAAGTCGAACCAGTCTTTTTTAGCGAATGCTTCGTACTCGAGGTAGGTATCGTTGCGGATCTGCGGTCCGAAACGGGTGTGATAACTTCCGACAACGTTAACGCTCTGGTGCCACCAGTCGGAGAGATACTGCGGTTTGTCGTTTTCAGCTGCGTTGACAGTAAAAGACGAAGAGAGCGCCAGTACCGCACCGGCTGCCAGTAATGTTTTTTTCATATGTATGCCACTGTTTAAAAATCCCTTGCGGGAGTGAAAAAGGCGCAAATTGCGTTTCTAAATATTACGTATACAGAGGAGCCTATTATAAAAATCATTGCTCACAAAAATATGTTGCGTTTCACAGTTCTATCATTTACGTAATCGATTGCGTTCACGTTTACACATATTCGGGCGGGGATTGTACTGACTTTCACCCTTGTTGCAAACTTTTACTATCAATCCGGGTGATGTAAGCGGAGTAACAAAATAATGGGGGAAGATGTTGCGAGACGCACAAAACGCCCCGCCAAACGTTTATTGCATAACAGGCTGAATGTCGTGAATGCGTACAAAGCCTAATTGTTCAGGCGTGATGCCATTTAACTGTAGCGGGATGTCAACATCGCTAGGCGCGAGTAGACTTGCCGGTGCGTTAATCAATTGATTCTGCACATTGATTTCCTGAAAGTTATCTATTGTTCCCTGAATTTGCCCATATTCAACGGTTCCGCTGAATGCGGGTAAAGGGTCATTGGATTCGCCCTGAATCCGTAAGGTCAGCGTAGTGCCATCTGCATTTGGCGCAATATTCATAAGCGACATTCGTAAGGTGCCGATCTGACTTTCCAGACGTGCGGCTGTTTTCGAGCCCGGCAGAAGGTAAACCCCACTGCTGGATTTTTCATTCAGCCTGTTTTGCTGAGTGATTTTGACGGTTTCTTTATTGAGCTGCGTCATCTCTTTATTCAGCGTGCTGACGCTGTGTTTCATCTGGCGCACTTCACTTTGCTGTACACAGGCGCTTAAGCTGAACAGGCTTCCCAGCAGGAGTAGTCGAATCACTTTAGTGTTCATAGGTCGTCCCTTTCTTATCGCAATTAGCTTAATAGTAGAGCGTAAAAACAGCGAGAACATCGATCCTTTGTCTCAAAAGCGTTGCGCCTTTGTTGTATCGTCAGTTCAGGGTAAAATAGGTTTCTGTTAACCACCTGGTCAGGACGCCGTATGCATTGCCCATTCTGTTTCGCCGTGGACACTAAGGTTATTGACTCTCGTCTCGTGGGCGAGGGTTCATCCGTACGCCGCCGTCGGCAGTGTCTGGTGTGTAATGAACGTTTCACCACCTTTGAAGTGGCGGAACTGGTTATGCCGCGCGTTGTAAAAAGCAACGACGTGCGTGAACCGTTTAATGAAGAGAAATTGCGCAGCGGAATGCTGCGGGCGCTGGAAAAACGTCCGGTAAGTTCCGACGACGTCGAAATGGCGATCAACCATATAAAGTCACAGCTCCGCGCCACCGGTGAGCGTGAAGTGCCGAGCAAGATGATTGGCAATCTGGTGATGGAACAATTGAAAAAACTCGATAAAGTCGCCTATATCCGTTTTGCCTCTGTCTATCGCAGTTTCGAAGATATCAAAGAATTTGGCGAAGAGATCGCGCGCCTGGAGGATTAAACCGTGCAGGACGAGTATTACATGGCGCGGGCGCTAAAGCTGGCGCAACGAGGACGTTTCACTACTCACCCAAACCCAAATGTTGGGTGTGTCATTGTGAAAGATGGCGAAATTGTCGGCGAAGGTTACCATCACCGTGCGGGTGAACCACACGCTGAAGTACATGCGTTGCGTATGGCGGGTGAAAAAGCCAAAGGTGCAACTGCGTATGTGACACTCGAACCTTGCAGTCATCATGGTCGAACGCCGCCGTGCTGTGACGCACTCATCGCCGCTGGCGTAGCGCGCGTGGTCGCTGCGATGCAGGATCCGAACCCGCAGGTCGCCGGACGTGGGCTTTACCGCCTGCAACAGGCTGGCATTGACGTCAGCCACGGTCTGATGATGAGTGAAGCCGAGCAATTGAATAAAGGCTTTCTTAAACGAATGCGCACCGGCTTTCCTTATATCCAGTTAAAACTTGGCGCATCGCTTGATGGTCGTACGGCGATGGCGAGCGGTGAGAGTCAGTGGATCACTTCCCCCCAGGCGCGGCGTGATGTTCAACGTCTGCGTGCGCAAAGTCATGCCATTTTAACCAGCAGCGCCACGGTGCTGGCGGACGATCCGGCTTTAACGGTACGTTGGTCTGAACTGGATGAACAAACTCAGGCGCTCTATTCGCAAGAAAATCTGCGCCAACCGGTGCGCGTCGTCATTGACAGTCAGAATCGCGTGACGCCAGAACACCGCATTGTGCAACAGCCGGGCGAGACCTGGTTTGCCCGAACGCAGGATGACACCCGCGAGTGGCCGGAAACAGTGCGCACCTTGCTGATCCCGGAACATAACGGGCATCTGGATTTGGTTGTGCTGATGATGCAACTGGGCAAGCAACAAATTAATAGTGTGTGGGTAGAGGCGGGACCAACGCTCGCTGGCGCACTGCTACAGGCTGGTTTAGTCGATGAGCTGATTGTCTATATCGCACCTAAACTTTTAGGTAGCGACGCCCGTGGATTATGTACGCTGCCGGGGCTTGAGAAGTTAGCCGACGCCCCCCAATTTAAATTCAAAGAGATACGTCATGTAGGCCCGGATGTTTGCCTGCATTTAGTGGGTGCATGATCTCCCGGCTCGAAAGGGAAGCAGCGCACGAAATATTATGCTAAAATCCGCCCCCCTGCGGGGCCATAACTCGAACCCGAAGGAAAAAAATGAACATTATTGAAGCTAACGTTGCTACCCCGGACGCTCGCGTCGCCATCACCATTGCGCGTTTCAACAACTTTATCAATGACAGCCTGCTGGAAGGTGCGATTGACGCACTGAAACGTATTGGTCAGGTAAAAGATGAAAATATTACCGTTGTTTGGGTGCCAGGTGCTTATGAGCTGCCGCTGGCGGCAGGCGCACTGGCTAAAACCGGTAAATACGACGCGGTGATCGCGCTGGGTACGGTTATTCGTGGTGGCACTGCCCACTTTGAATACGTCGCTGGTGGTGCAAGCAACGGCCTGGCGCATGTTGCCCAGGATAGCGAAATTCCGGTTGCTTTTGGTGTGCTGACCACCGAAAGCATTGAACAAGCGATCGAACGTGCTGGCACCAAAGCTGGCAACAAAGGTGCAGAAGCTGCACTGACCGCGCTTGAAATGATTAATGTATTGAAAGCCATCAAGGCCTGAAATTAGTAAGGGGAAATCCGTGAAACCTGCTGCTCGTCGCCGCGCTCGTGAGTGTGCCGTCCAGGCGCTCTACTCCTGGCAGTTGTCCCAGAACGACATCGCTGATGTTGAATACCAGTTCCTGGCTGAACAGGATGTAAAAGACGTTGACGTCCTGTACTTCCGTGAGCTGCTGGCCGGGGTGGCGACTAACACCGCATACCTCGACGGACTGATGAAGCCCTATCTGTCCCGCCTGCTGGAAGAACTGGGCCAGGTAGAAAAAGCAGTACTGCGCATTGCGCTGTACGAGCTGTCTAAACGTAGCGATGTGCCGTATAAAGTGGCCATTAACGAAGCGATCGAACTGGCAAAATCGTTCGGCGCAGAAGACAGCCATAAGTTCGTCAACGGCGTACTCGATAAAGCAGCACCTGTGATTCGCCCTAACAAAAAGTGATATCCAGGCCGGCAGAGTAACGGAAAGCATTTCCGCACTCTCCGGCCTTTTCTTTTTTACCTGCTGAGGCATAACGTATGGCATGTGGCGAGTTCTCCCTGATTGCCCGTTATTTTGACCGTGTAAGAAGCTCTCGTCTTGATGTCGAACTTGGCATCGGTGACGATTGTGCACTTCTCAATATCCCCGAGAAACAGACCCTGGCGATCAGCACCGATACGCTGGTGGCGGGCAATCACTTCCTCCCTGATATCGATCCTGCGGATCTGGCATATAAAGCACTGGCGGTAAACTTAAGCGATCTGGCGGCGATGGGTGCCGATCCGGCCTGGCTGACGCTGGCATTGACTTTACCGAACGTAGACGAAGCGTGGCTTGAATCTTTCAGCGACAGTCTTTTCGAGCTGCTTAATTATTACGATATGCAACTCATTGGTGGCGATACCACGCGTGGACCGCTATCGATGACGTTGGGTATCCACGGCTTTGTCCCGATGGGACGAGCCTTAACGCGCTCAGGTGCGAAACCGGGTGACTGGATTTATGTGACTGGTACGCCGGGCGATAGCGCCGCTGGGCTGGCGATTTTGCAAAACCGTTTGCAGGTTGCCGATGCTAAAGATGCGGAGTATTTAATCAAACGTCATCTCCGTCCATCGCCGCGTATTTTACAGGGGCAGGCACTGCGCGATCTGGCAAATTCAGCTATCGATCTCTCTGACGGTCTGATTTCCGATCTCGGGCATATCGTGAAAGCCAGCGACTGCGGCGCACGTATTGACCTGGCATTGCTGCCGTTTTCTGATGCGCTTTCTCACCATGTTGAACCTGAACAGGCGTTGCGCTGGGCGCTCTCTGGCGGTGAAGATTACGAGTTGTGTTTCACTGTGCCGGAACTGAACCGTGGCGCGCTGGATGTGGCTCTCGGACACCTGGGCGTACCGTTTACCTGTATCGGGCAAATGACCGCCGATATCGAAGGGCTTTGTTTTATTCGTGACGGCGAACCTGTCACGTTAGACTGGAAAGGATATGACCATTTTGCCACGCCATAAAGATGTCGCGAAAAGTCGCCTGAAGATGAGTAATCCGTGGCATCTGCTTGCTGTCGGATTCGGAAGTGGATTAAGCCCGATCGTTCCTGGGACGATGGGCTCGCTGGCGGCGATTCCGTTCTGGTATCTGATGACCTTTTTGCCCTGGCAGCTCTATTCGCTGGTGGTGATGCTGGGGATCTGTATCGGTGTCTATCTTTGCCATCAGACGGCGAAAGATATGGGCGTGCACGATCACGGCAGTATCGTCTGGGACGAATTTATTGGCATGTGGATCACCCTGATGGCGCTGCCGACCAATGACTGGCAGTGGGTTGCCGCCGGGTTTGTGATTTTCCGTATTCTGGATATGTGGAAACCGTGGCCGATCCGCTGGTTTGATCGCAATGTGCATGGCGGCATGGGGATCATGATCGATGATATTGTCGCTGGGGTGATTTCCGCTGGAATACTCTATTTTATCGGTCATCATTGGCCGCTGGGTATTCTGTCGTAGGCTGAATAAGGCGCTCACGCCGCATCCGGCGGTTGCGCACCGATGCCTGATACGACGCTTGTTGCGTCTTATCAGGCCTGGATTTCTATTTAAATCCCACCACCGGATGCGGTTTATACGGTGTTTCCAGTTCGGCAATTTGTTCCGGCTTCAGGGTGATATCCACCGCATTCAGTAACTCATCTAGCTGTTCTTCCCGCGACGTTCCGATAATCGGTGCGGCAATGCCCGGTTTGCTCAATAACCACGCCAGAGCCACTTGTGCCCGCGTAGCACCCAATTCTTCACTCACGCCCGTTAATCGTTCTGCAATCTGCGCGTCATTTTCGTCGCTTTCGTTGTAGAGATTTTTTCCTACTTCATCGGAAACCAGTCGTGCAGTGGTCTCTCCCCACGGACGAGTCAGACGTCCCCGCGCCAGCGGACTCCACGGGATCACCGCGACGCCCTCCTGATAACATAGCGGCAGCATCTCGCGCTCTTCTTCACGATAAATCAGATTGTAGTGATCCTGCATACTGACAAACTGCGCCCAGCCGTGCTGTTTTTGTAGATCCAGCGCCTGAGCAAACTGCGAGGCGTGCATCGATGAAGCGCCGATATAACGCGCTTTCCCGGCTTTTACCACGTCATTCAGGGCTTCAAGCGTCTCTTCGATCGGCGTGTTGTAATCCCAGCGATGAATTTGCAGGATATCGACATAATCCATACCGAGACGACGCAGGCTGTCGTCAATAGAGCGCAAAATTTGTGCGCGGGATAATCCTTCTGGTAAATCACCAACGCGATGGAATACTTTGGTGGCAACGACCACATCTTCACGGCGGGCGAAGTCCCGCAATGCGCGACCGACGATCTCTTCGCTGCTGCCGTCAGAATAACTGTTGGCGGTATCAAAGAAATTTATGCCGCCTTCCAGCGCCCGTTTGATGATTGGACGGCTGCTCTCTTCCGGCAGAGTCCATGCGTGATTACCGCGATCTGGCTCGCCAAAGGTCATACAGCCGAGGCAAAGTCGGGAAACGCGAAGGTCGGTTTTTCCTAAGGGGTTGTATTGCATGTTGCCACTCCTGCCATGAATAATTTCTTAAGCATAGCAGGAGTGGAGTAGGGATTATGCCAGCCAGGCCTTGATTTTGGCTTCCATACCGGCGGCATCGAGGCCGAGTTCGGCGCGCATTTCTTCCTGAGTTCCTTGCGGAATAAAGAAATCCGGCAGGCCAATGTTCAGTACTGGCACGGGTTTACGATGAGCCATCAGCACTTCGTTCACGCCACTGCCCGCGCCGCCCATAATGGCGTTTTCTTCAACGGTGACCAGCGCCTCATGGCTGGCGGCCATTTCCAGAATTAACGCTTCATCAAGCGGCTTAACAAAACGCATATCAACTAGCGTAGCGTTCAGCGATTCGGCGACTTTCGCCGCTTCCGGCATCAGCGTACCAAAGTTAAGGATCGCTAGCTTCTCACCGCGACGCTTCACAATACCTTTGCCAATCGGCAGTTTTTCCAGCGGCGTCAGCTCCACGCCGACGGCATTGCCGCGCGGGTAGCGCACCGCTGACGGCCCCTCGTTATAGTGATAACCGGTATAGAGCATCTGGCGACATTCGTTTTCATCGCTCGGGGTCATAATGACCATTTCCGGAATACAGCGCAGATAAGAGAGATCAAAAGCGCCCTGGTGGGTCTGACCATCAGCACCAACAATGCCCGCACGGTCGATGGCGAACAGGACCGGAAGCTTTTGAATTGCCACGTCATGCAGTACCTGATCGTAGGCGCGTTGCAGGAAAGTGGAGTAGATCGCCACGATTGGTTTGTACCCACCAATCGCCAGACCCGCAGCAAAGGTCACTGCGTGTTGCTCGGCAATTGCCACGTCGAAGTAGCGATCCGGGAATTTACGTGAAAACTCGACCATGCCAGAACCTTCGCGCATCGCCGGTGTAATCGCCATCAGCTTGTTGTCTTTCGCTGCCGTTTCGCACAACCAGTCGCCAAAGATTTTTGAATAGCTTGGCAAACCGCCACTGCTTTTGGGCAGGCAACCGCTGGAGGGATCAAATTTAGGTACGGCGTGGAAGGTGATTGGGTCTTTTTCTGCCGGTTCATAACCACGACCTTTTTTGGTCATGATATGCAGGAACTGCGGGCCTTTCAGGTCGCGCATGTTCTTTAGCGTAGTGATAAGCCCCAGCACATCGTGACCGTCAACCGGGCCGATGTAGTTAAAGCCCAGCTCTTCAAACAACGTGCCAGGCACCACCATGCCTTTAATATGTTCTTCGGTACGTTTGAGCAGCTCTTTAATTGGCGGCACGCCAGAGAAAACTTTTTTCCCGCCTTCGCGCAGAGAAGAGTAAAGCTTACCGGAAAGCAGCTGCGCCAGATGGTTGTTGAGCGCGCCGACATTTTCGGAAATCGACATTTCATTGTCGTTGAGGACTACCAGCATATCAGGACGGATATCGCCCGCATGGTTCATCGCTTCAAACGCCATGCCAGCGGTAATCGCGCCGTCGCCAATTACACAGACGGTGCGGCGATTTTTGCCTTCTTTCTCGGCAGCAACCGCAATACCAATTCCGGCACTGATGGAGGTTGATGAATGCCCGACGCTTAATACGTCATATTCGCTTTCACCGCGCCACGGGAACGGGTGCAGACCACCTTTCTGACGGATGGTGCCGATTTTGTCGCGGCGTCCGGTCAAAATTTTATGCGGATAAGCCTGATGTCCCACATCCCAAATCAATTGGTCAAACGGGGTGTTATAGACGTAGTGCAGCGCCACGGTCAGTTCGACCGTGCCCAGCCCGGAGGCGAAGTGCCCGCTGGAACGGCTCACGCTGTCGAGTAAATAGCGGCGCAGTTCGTCGCAGAGTTTCGGTAAACTCTCTTTTGGCAACAGTCGTAACTCCTGGGTGGAGTCGACCAGTGCCAGGGTCGGGTATTTGGCAATATCAAAACTCATCAGGGGCCTATTAATACTTATTGTTTATTTATTACGCTGGATGATGTAGTCCGCTAGCGCTTCCAGTGCCGAGGTATCGAGTGACTGTTCAGCCAGTTGTTTCAGCGACTGGCGGGCATCGTCGATCAGATCCCGGGCTTTCTTCCGGGCTTGCTCAAGACCCAGAAGTGCAGGGTAGGTGCTTTTACCAAGTTGCTGGTCGGCACCCTGGCGTTTTCCCAACGTTGCAGTATCTCCCACCACATCCAGGATGTCATCCTGAACCTGGAAGGCAAGGCCGATGCTTTCTGCATACTTGTCGAGTACTGGCAGTGCATTTCGTCCTTTATCTCCGGCGCTTAATGCACCAAGGCGAACGGCGGCGCGAATCAATGCGCCGGTTTTATGGCGATGAATACGCTCGAGTGCGTCCAGAGGTACGTGTTTGCCCTCCGCGTCTAAATCTAATGCCTGACCGCCGCACATACCGGCAATACCGCTAGCGTTCGCCAGTTCAGAAATCATCGCAATTCTGTCGCGATCTGACACTTCCGGCATATCGGCATCGCTTAAAATCGAGAACGCCAGCGTTTGTAAAGCATCGCCAGCGAGAATCGCGTTCGCTTCACCAAATTTCACATGGCAGGTCGGCAACCCACGACGCAGATCGTCATCATCCATTGCCGGTAAATCATCATGAATTAATGAGTAAGCGTGGATACACTCTACGGCGGCAGCGGGTGCGTCTAACGTGCTCATGCTAACGCCGAGCATTTGACCAGTAGCATAAACCAGGAAAGGTCGCAGGCGCTTACCACCTAATAATGCGCCATACTGCATGGTTTCTACCACGGGAGTGTTCTGAAAGGGCAGTGGGGCGATAAAACGGCTCAGCGCCTGGTTGGCCTGCTTAACACAGGCTTCGAGTTGCTGCGGAAAGTCCATTACTCATTGTCCGGTGTAAAAGGTGTAAGAGAGGCGTCTTCGTTGTCAGACAGCAGGATTTGTACGCGCTGTTCGGCTTGTTGTAATTTGGCCTGCCCTTGACGTGCCAGCTGCACGCCACGTTCGAACTCGTTCAGTGCCTCTTCCAGCGGCAGGTCGCCACTTTCCAGACGGGTCACAATCTGTTCCAGCTCGCTTAGCGCCTTTTCAAAGCTGGCGGGCGCCTCATTTTTCTTCGGCATAATGAATGTCTGACTCTCAATATTTTACGCCCCGCCATGGTAACGGACTCAGGGCAAATAGCAAATAACGCGCAATGGTAAGGTGATGTGCGCAGCAAAGCGATGTTAGTGGTATACTTCCGCGCCTGGATGCAGCCGCAGGTGTGGGCTGCTGTATTTTTCCCTATACAAGTCGCTTAAGACTTGCCAACGAACCATTGCCGCCATGAAGTTTATCATTAAATTGTTCCCGGAAATCACCATCAAGAGCCAATCTGTGCGCTTGCGCTTTATAAAAATCCTTACCGGGAATATTCGTAACGTTTTAAAGCACTATGATGAGACGCTCGCTGTCGTCCGTCACTGGGATAACATCGAAGTTCGCGCAAAAGATGAAAACCAGCGTCTGGCCATTCGCGACGCCCTGACCCGTATTCCGGGTATCCACCATATTCTCGAAGTCGAAGACGTGCCGTTTACTGACATGCACGATATTTTTGAGAAAGCGTTGGTTCAGTATCGCGATCAGCTGGAAGGAAAAACCTTCTGCGTACGCGTGAGGCGCCGTGGCAAACATGATTTTAGCTCGATTGATGTGGAACGTTACGTCGGCGGCGGTTTAAATCAGCATATTGAATCCGCGCGCGTGAAGTTGACTAACCCGGATGTGACAGTCCATCTGGAAGTTGAAGACGATCGTCTGCTGCTGATTAAAGGGCGCTACGAAGGTATTGGTGGTTTCCCGATCGGCACCCAGGAAGATGTGCTGTCGCTGATCTCCGGCGGTTTTGACTCCGGCGTTTCCAGCTATATGTTGATGCGTCGCGGCTGCCGCGTGCATTACTGCTTCTTTAACCTCGGCGGCGCGGCGCATGAAATCGGCGTTCGTCAGGTGGCACATTATCTGTGGAACCGCTTCGGTAGCTCTCACCGCGTGCGTTTTGTCGCCATTAACTTCGAGCCGGTAGTCGGGGAAATTCTTGAGAAAATCGACGACGGTCAGATGGGGGTTATCCTCAAACGTATGATGGTGCGTGCCGCGTCTAAAGTGGCTGAACGTTACGGCGTACAGGCGCTGGTCACCGGCGAAGCACTGGGACAGGTGTCCAGCCAGACGCTGACCAACCTGCGCCTGATTGATAACGTCTCTGATACGCTGATCCTGCGTCCGCTGATCTCTTACGACAAAGAGCACATCATCAATCTGGCTCGCCAGATTGGCACCGAAGACTTTGCCCGCACCATGCCAGAATATTGCGGCGTGATCTCCAAAAGCCCGACGGTGAAAGCGGTTAAATCGAAGATTGAAGCGGAAGAAGAGAAGTTCGACTTCAGCATTCTCGATAAAGTGGTTGAGGAAGCGAATAACGTTGATATCCGCGAAATCGCCCAGCAGACCGAGCAGGAAGTGGTGGAGGTGGAAACCGTCAATGGCTTTGGCCCGAATGACGTGATCCTCGATATCCGTTCTATCGATGAACAAGAAGATAAACCGCTGAAAGTTGAAGGCATCGACGTGGTTTCTCTGCCGTTCTACAAACTGAGCACTAAATTTGGCGATCTCGACCAGAATAAAACCTGGCTGTTGTGGTGTGAGCGCGGGGTGATGAGCCGTCTGCAGGCGCTCTATCTGCGCGAGCAGGGCTTTAAGAATGTGAAGGTGTATCGCCCGTAATTTGTGTTTTTTACGTCGCATCTGACCAGATGCGACGCTTACCGCATCCGACACTACTCGTAATAATTATAAATCCCTGCCGCCATCACCAGTTGTGATGCCACTTCATGGGCTTTCTCGCGCCCAGCCAACAGGTCGATAATTTTCAGACCAAAGTCGATAGCTGTACCTGGCCCCTGGCTGGTCAGCAGTTTTACCCGTGCATCCCAGACGACGCGCTTGTCCTGCCATTGTTCAACGGGAATTTTGTCTTTCAGCGTCGGGAAGCCGGTCATATTGCCAATTGGGAAGATATCATGAGGCACCAGCACGGTGGCTGGCGAGGCGCAAATAGCCGCGACGATACGCCCGGAACGGTGGAACTGTTTAACAGTTTCGACAAGCAGGGGGCTATCACGAAAACACTCCGCGCCTTTAATGCCTCCAGGCAGCACAATCACGTCATATTCGCCATCGGCAACTTCGACCAGCGGCGCATCCGCCAGTAGCTTCACGCCGCGCGAGCAGGTAATCGCCAGGTTACCATCGCTGGCGACGCTGGCAGTGGTGACTTTGATTCCACCGCGAACCAGCAGATCGATAGTGGTGACCGCTTCAGTCTCTTCACTACCAGGGGCGAGGCAAACCAGTGCCGATGCGCTCATATTCACTCTCCTTTCTTTTTACCATTTCAAACAGGCGGGTGTTTTCCGGTACAGCAATCCCATGCGCGCGGGCGCGGCGTAAGAGAAAACCATTGATATAGTCGATTTCTGTATGGCGCATTGCGCGGATGTCCTGCAACATTGACGAAATGTTTTCTGCTGTGGCATCAATCACCTGCATCACGTAATCACGTAAATCTTCCGCTGAAGTATGATGCCCTTCGCGTTCGATTACCGCCGCGACTTCTTCGCATATCTGCATAATATCTTGCGGGTGATGACGTAATTCACCGTTCGGGCAATTCCAGATGGCAGTGAGCGGATTAATCACACAGTTTACCGCCAGCTTTCGCCACAGCTCGGCGCGAATATTGTTATGCCAGGCAACGTCAGGCAACACGGTTTGCAAAATATCCGCCAGATAACTGTAATCACCGTCCTGTTGCCGTGCCGGACCGATATGTGTGATACCGTTTGCCACGTGAATGATGACGTTGCCGTCGCGGCGCGCTGCATGGGTGGTCGTGCCCATCAGTAACGGTTGCCCGATGTTCTGTAACTCTTCAATGGTGCCCATGCCGTTGTGGATCAGCAGAATTGGCGTGGTTACAGGTAGCGTCGACGCCAGGCTTTTGACGGCATCAGATACCTGCCAGGCTTTCAGCGTCACCAGTAGTAGATCGCTGGTGGCCAGAAAATCAGGATCATTGGCGGTCAGCGATTCGTTAAATATCGAACCGTCTGTCTCCACCAGATTCACGCTACAATAAGGTTGCGGTACACGCAGCCAGCCCTGAACCTCGTGACCCTGTTTGCAAAATGCTGTAAGCCATAATTGCCCTAAGGCACCGCATCCCAATACGGTAATTTTCATTGTTCCTCCTCACCCGCAACCACACCGGGTGTTCAATAAGGCTATCCCTTAATTGTGCATGGTGTTGTGACCATGCACAATTAAGGGATACGTCCTGGCGCAGGACTGTCTGTTATTTAACTTTGCAGGTATTATGCTTCGCATCAAAAATGAAGGGAGAGAAAAAGATGCCATCTTTCGATATTGTCTCTGAAGTTGATCTTCAGGAAGCGCGTAACGCGGTCGATAACGCGAGTCGCGAAGTAGAGTCTCGTTTTGACTTCCGTAACGTTGAAGCGTCGTTTGAGCTGAACGACGCCAACAAAACTATCAAAGTGCTGAGCGAGTCCGATTTCCAGGTCAATCAGTTGCTGGATATTCTGCGTGCCAAACTGCTCAAACGCGGCATTGAAGGCAGTTCGCTGGATGTGCCGGAAAATATCGTTCATAGCGGTAAAACCTGGTTTGTGGAAGCGAAACTGAAGCAGGGCATTGAGAGCGCGACTCAGAAGAAAATCGTCAAGATGATCAAAGACAGCAAACTGAAAGTGCAGGCGCAAATTCAGGGCGATGAGATCCGCGTAACTGGCAAATCCCGTGACGATTTGCAGGCTGTGATGGCGATGGTTCGCGGTGGCGATCTCGGTCAGCCGTTCCAGTTCAAAAACTTCCGCGATTAATCTCGACAACGTGCGCTCTGTTCATGCCGGATGCGGCGTGAACGCCTTATCTGGCCTGCAATAGTTTGTGATTTCAAAAGATTACAGCAACTTTGTAGGCCTGGTAAGCGTAGCGCATCAGGCAATTTAGCCTCGTTTTTATGCCTGGCGAATTGCCTGTTCAACCTCAAAGCGATTCGTCACTTTGCTGTCGATTTTCACGTAAGCCGAATGTTCTTCTTCTGCAATCAACACTTCTTTGACGCCTTCAGTTTCCAGCAAACGCACTTTTAACGCCTCGTTTGCGGCAATGTCCGCCGGGATTTCAATGCGTAAACTGCTGACATATGGCGGTTCTTTCATGGTACTGGCGACTGCCAGCCACACCGCAGCCAGCATTGCACCAGCGAGAAATACCCCCTGACCGTCAAACATGCCGTCAATCCAGCCGCCCAGCGAACCGCCAATCGCCACGCCAAGAAACTGGCTGGTGGAGTAAACGCCCATCGCCGTGCCTTTGTAACCTGCTGGCGACTCTTTACTGATAAGTGAAGGCAGAAGGGCTTCCATCAAATTAAACGCCACAAAGAAAAGCTGCACGCCGACCACCAGTTGCCAGAACTGCGTTTGTGCGTTCCACAACACAATTTCCGCAACCACGATCAGCCCGACGCAGAAGACAAAAACTTGCTTCATCTTGCGCTTAACTTCGGCGTAGATAATGAAAGGCACAACCGAGCCAAAGGCGATTAACATCGTCGCCAGATAGACCTTCCAGTGTTCAGCCGCCGGAAAACCCGCGTTAGCCAGTTGCCCAGGTAGAGCAACAAACGTCGACATCAGCAACATGTGCAGACACATAATGCCGAAGTTGAGTTTCAGCAGGCGTGGTTCCGCCAGCACTTTACTGAAACTGCCTTTCACCATCCCGGACTCACGATTAAGTACGTGCGTGCGGCTGTTGGGTACAACCCAAATGGTCAACGCGATGCCAGTCGTTGCCAGAATAGCGATCATCCAGAACAACGCGTGTAGCCCAAGTTTGTGAGTGATGATCGGGCCAAGCACCATTGCAATGGCGAAGGTAATGCCAAAACTGACACCGATAAAGGCCATCGCTTTGGTACGGTTTTGTTCACGAGTGAGATCGGAAAGCAGCGCCATAACGGCGGCGGCAATCGCACCGGAGCCTTGTAACGCCCGACCCAGAATGATCCCCCAGATGGAGTCGGAAAGCGCGGCAATCACGCTACCCGCGACAAACACAGCTAACCCGCCAACGATAAGCGGTTTACGGCCTATGCGGTCGGAAAGCAGGCCAAATGGAATCTGAAAAACGGCCTGAGTCAGACCATAAATGCCAATCGCAATACCGATCAACGCTTCACTGGCGCCTTGCAGAGCCATGCCGTACGTGGTCAGAACCGGCAGAACCATAAACATGCCCAGCATACGCAATGAAAATACGGTTCCTAAACCCCAGGTCGCGCGCCGCTCGCCTGGCGTCATTTTATAATCGTTCATTACCACCTCTGTTTTAAATTCGCGACTAGTGTAAAGCGGCAAACGAATGGGGTAAACATGCGGATTTTTTAGTAAATATTTCGTGAGGGATATGTTTCTAATGCTAAGAAAAAAGGTGCCGTAGCACCTTTTTTAACAGGGAAGTCGCAGTTACCAAACTGCAGCCAGCAGCGTATGCGAGTCCGGCACCATAAAATCAACGGACATCATTACCGAAAGGGCAGTGATGGCGATGATAGAGAAGCCGAATAGCTTACGCGCCCAGATTCGGTCATCAGCAACTTTATAACCACGCAGAGCCATACCTAACCACCAGACGCTGACTGCCGCAGCGACCACCAGATATTTGTATCCAGCGTAACCGCCAAGAGAGAGCATCAGCGTGGCAACAGCAAAGGCGATGATGTACAGCGTGATGTGATTCTTCGCCACTGAAATGCCTTTCACCACCGGCAGTACCGGAATGTTCGCCGCCTGATAATCCTTAAAGCGGAAAATGGCGATGGCATAAGAGTGGGGCATTTGCCACAGGCTGAAGATAGCCAGCAGGATTGCTGCGCCGCTATCGAAGTCGCCTGTTACTGCACAGTAGCCAATCACCGGCGGCGCTGCGCCGGAGAGAGAACCAATCAACGTGCCGTAGACAGAGTGGCGTTTCATGTACAGGCTATAAACGCCGACATAAACCACAAAGCCCATCACCCCCAGCCAGCAGGCCAGCGGATTCGCGCCAAACCACAGCAGCATAAAGCCAGCAATACCCAGCAAGGTGGCGTACACCAGCGAGACAGCAGGAGAGATCAGGCCTTTAACCAGCACCCGATTCTTCGTCCTTTCCATCTTTCTGTCGATATCCCTGTCGATGTAGTTGTTAAACACACAACCCGACGCCACAACCAGTGACACCCCAACCAACGTGTAGATAAACAGGGGATAATCAATGCTGCCCTTCGAGGCCAGCAAAAATCCCCCAATCACCGAGATCAGGTTGCCAAAGATGATGCCTGGTTTCGTTACTTGCAGGTATTGCTTAAACATCATAACCGCCGCTCTTAGTGCATCATCATGTTGTAGTTGAGGTTCCACATGATCCAAATGGAGCCTACAACCAGGATAGCGATGATTAGCACGGTGAAGACAAACGCCGTCATGTTCCAGCCTTCATCTGATTTGGTATTCATGTGCAGGAAGCACACCAGATGCACCAGAACCTGTACCACTGCCATTGCCAGGATTGTTCCCAGAATTACGGCCGGTGAGGCAGAACCTGACATCACCATCCAGAACGGAATTACCGTCAGAATGATCGACAGGATAAACCCTGTCATATAGGTTTTTACGCTGCCATGGGATGCGCCGCCGCTCACGTTAGAATGACTCATTACATCGCCCCCATCAGATAAACAACAGTGAACACACAGATCCACACCACATCCAGGAAGTGCCAGAACAGGCTCAGACACATGATGCGGGTACGGTTAGTGCTGGTCAGGCCGCGACGGGCGATTTGCACCATCAGCACCGCCATCCAGATAAGACCGGAAGTGACGTGCAGACCGTGTGTCCCGACCAGCGCAAAGAACGCTGACAGGAAGCCGCTGCGATCCGGGCCCATGTCGTTAACAATCAGGTGATGGAATTCATAGAGTTCCATCCCGATAAATCCGGCACCAAACAACCAGGTCAACGCCAGCCAGGAGATAACCTGGCTTTTGTTGTTTTTGTACATGGCGATAGCCGCCATGCCGTAGGTGATGGAGCTGAACAACAGCAAGAAGGTTTCAACCAGAACGAACGGCAGTTCGAAAATGTCCTTACCTGTCGGGCCGCCTGCGGTGCCGTTCACCAGAACGGCATAGGTAGCAAACAAGATGGAGAACAGAATGCAGTCGCTCATCAGGTAGATCCAGAATCCGAAGATTTTGGTTCCGCCTGCATCGTGGTGCCCGTGTTCGTGCGCGTGGGCAGTCGCGTGCGTCAAAGTATCAGTTGCCATTTTTCAGCCCTGCCTTAGTAATCTCATCGAAATGCTGGTTTTCCAGTTTTTCGATTTCTGCCACCGGCACGTAGTAATCCACGTCCTCGTCGAAGCTTTTCACGATCCAGGTGATGATCATGCCTGCGAAGCCAACAATCGCCAGCCACCAGATATGCCAGATCATGGCGAAACCGAAGATGGTGGAGAAAGCCGCAATGACGATACCGGCGCCGCTGTTTTTCGGCATATGAATTTCTTCATAGTGGTCAGGCTTTTTGTACGCTTCGCCTTTCTCTTTCATTTCCCAGAATGCATCACGCTCGTGAACGTGCGGCACAACGGCAAAGTTATAGAACGGAGGCGGGGAAGAGGTTGCCCACTCCAGCGTACGGCCACCCCACGGGTCACCAGTCAGATCACGGTTCTGGTCGCGGTCGCGAATAGAAACGTACATCTGAATCACGAGGCAGAGAATACCCAGCGCAATCAGTACCGCACCGCTGGCTGCAATCATCAGCATAGTGTGGAACTGCGGGTCAATCTGCTGGCTCAAACGACGGGTCATACCCATAAAGCCCAGCGCATACAGCGGCATAAAGGCAACGAAGAAGCCGATGATCCAGAACCAGAACGCGCGTTTACCCCAGGTTTCGTTCAGTTTGAAACCGAACGCTTTAGGCCACCAGTAGGTCATCCCTGCGAAGCAGCCGAAGACCACGCCGCCGATGATAACGTTATGGAAGTGCGCAATCAGGAACAGGCTGTTATGCAGAACGAAGTCCGCGCCCGGTACTGCCAGCAGCACGCCAGTCATACCGCCCACCGAGAAGGTGACGATAAAACCGATGGTCCACAGCATCGCGGAATGGAACACGATGCGACCCTGGTACATGGTGAACAGCCAGTTGAAGATCTTCACCCCGGTCGGGATGGCGATAATCATTGTGGTGATACCAAAGAAGGCGTTTACGTTCGCGCCCGCACCCATCGTAAAGAAGTGGTGCAGCCAGACGATGAACGACAGCACGGTGATACAGACGGTTGCCCATACCAGCGAGGTATAACCAAACAGACGTTTACGCGAGAAGGTTGCCGCAATTTCGGAGAACACACCGAAAACAGGCAGGATCAGGATGTAAACTTCCGGGTGTCCCCATGCCCAAATCAGGTTGATGTACATCATCATGTTGCCACCCATATCGTTGGTAAAGAAATGGGTGCCCAGATAGCGATCCAGGGTCAACAACGCGACGGTAACCGTCAGAATTGGGAAGGAAGCAATAATCAGAATGTTTGCGCACAGTGATGCCCAGGTAAATACTGGCATCTTGAACATGGTCATGCCCGGTGCGCGCATCTTCAGAATGGTAACGAAGAAGTTGATACCGGTTAGCGTTGTACCAATACCGGATAGCTGGAGACTCCATATCCAGTAATCGACACCGACCCCTGGACTGTACTCTATTCCCGATAGCGGTGGATAGGCCAGCCAGCCGGTCTGCGCAAATTCGCCCACGCCGAGAGAAACGTTAACCAGAATCACACCAACAACGGTAAACCAGAAGCTTAAGTTGTTGAGGAACGGGAACGCAACGTCACGCGCGCCGATCTGCAGCGGAACCACCAGGTTCATCAGACCGATAACGAAAGGCATCGCCACGAAGAAGATCATAATCACGCCGTGCGCGGTGAAGATCTGATCGTAGTGGTGAGGCGGCAGGAAGCCAGCTTCGCCCGCCGAGGCAAGGGCCTGCTGGCTACGCATCATAATGGCGTCAGCAAAACCACGCAGCAGCATCACAATTGCCACGATGATATACATGATACCAAGGCGTTTATGGTCGACGGAGGTCAGCCACTCTTTCCACAGGTAGGTCCACTTACCGAAGTAAGTGATCAGGCCAACGAGCGCCAGACCTCCCAAAATAATGGCAGCGATCGTAACCATGACGATAGGTTCATGGAACGGGACTGCATCAAGTGATAATTTTCCGAACATCTTTATTCTTCCTCAACCCCTTTAATGGGCGGATTCCGCGTGGCTCATGTCCATGCCTTCCATACCTTCGTGTGCGCTGTGCTCACCTTCTGGCTGGGTCATGTCCATGCTCTTACCGTGAGCCATAAACTTGTTAATCACATCGGCAAACAAATCTGGTTTCACGTTGGAGAAATATTCCACCTGGTTGTATTCGCTAGGCGCGGCCAGTTTTTCGAACGCAGCCATGTCAGACATGGTGTTCGGCGACTGTTTGGCTTTTGCGACCCATTGGTCGAATGCGGCACGATCCGGCGTTGCGATAGCTTTGAACTTCATGCCTGAGAAGCCCGGGCCGCTGTAGCTGGCGGAGATACCGTCATAAGTACCGGGTTCGTTGGCGATCAGATGCAGGCGAGTCTGCATACCGGCCATGGCATAAATCTGGCTACCCAGACGCGGAATAAAGAAGGAGTTCATCACGGAGTTGGAGGTCACTTTGAAGTACACCGGAGTGTTCGCCGGGAAAGCGATTTCATTCACGGTTGCAATGCCCTGTTCCGGGTAGATGAAGAACCATTTCCAGTCCATGGAAACCACTTCGATGGTAATGGGCTTCTCGTCGTGTGCCAGCGGCTTGCTAGGCTCAAGAGCGTGAGTGGTTTTCCAGGTCAGTACCGCAAGGAAGATGATGATTAAGATAGGCACCGTCCAGACCACAGCTTCCACTTTATTGGAGTGTGACCAGTTCGGGCTGTACTTAGCATCTTTATTGCTCGCACGGTACTTCCAGGCGAAACCAACAGCCATCAAGATTGCGGGAATAACGACAATCAACATCAGGCCAAATGCCGTCAGTATCAGTGAACGTTGCTCCAGACCAATCTGTCCTTTGGGATCTAACAGCGCAGAATTACAGCCACTGAGCAATACAGTGCCTGCAAATAATGACAACCATCCCAAACTTTTATTGTATTTCCTGAGTCTCATTTAACGACCTCAATTCCACGGGATCTGGTGGCGTTTAAAGTGTGTGGGCATTTTACGGGAAGGTTACATTACTGTAAACATGATTAAATTCCTGTTACTTTGATTTGGCTGTCAGGTCACATATGTTGCAAAACATATCAGGTTGATTTTAAGAACCTGTTGCAAAAGGGCGTTATAACGAAAGGGGAGTGCAGAAGGTGGTGGGGATGGCAATTGGTATAACCAATCGAAAATAAAACAATTATTTAACAATTAATTATCATGAAAGTGACAAAACAGGCGTGGAAAAATAAAGAGTCATTAGCTGAATCGTGTAAAAAAATAAAACATATAAATTACGTCAATAATTTCCGAAATCTAAGCCGCACAAAAGAACAAATATTATTAAGCGATGCTGATGCTTATTTAGCCGTAATAATTACGTCGTGTGATTACTACAGCTAAATTATATTCACAGATTACGTCAGATGCGTTTTTCGTAGCGCCAGATAATCCAGAAAACCGCCAAGCACGACGCCGCCCAGGGCGACTAAAACGCCGACTTTCAGCAGAGCTGGCAGGAAAGAGAAGTGGGTCAAATCCAGCGCGTCCAGCGTCAACAGCAGTAACCACACGCTTAACAGACCGACGCCCGCCGCCAGTGTCCACATGGCAAAAGCATAACCTGACGGATATTCGGTACGTAGGATAAAGTTGTCGTTGACCCGTGTATATTCAAGCGTCTGGCGGCAAACCAGCAGTAAAATAAGCCCAGGTACGGCGGCGGCGACGGAGAAAAGATAGAATGTCGACCAGCCGTGTGATTCAACAAACCAGCCCGCCACTGGGCCGACATAAACCCGTCCGACAGCGGAAAGCGCCGAGAGCAGGGCAAACTGAGTAGCGGAGAATGACTTATTACACAGAGTCATTAACAGCGCCACAAATGCCGATGTGCCCATCCCGCCACACAGGTTTTCGAAAAAGACGGCTGCGCCCATGCTGTAGAGATGCTTATCAGTCACCGAAAGCAGCCAGTAACCGGCGTTGGACGCACCTTGTAAAAGGCCGAAAATCAGTAGTGCACGGAACAGCGAAAGACGCTGCATCAGAATACCACCGTACAACGCGCCGACGATGGTCGCCAGCAGACCGAGCGTTTTGTTAACCACGCCTACTTCACCGGCATCAAACCCGACGCCGCGAATCAAAAAGGTGGTAGTCAGACTCATGGCGAAAGCATCGCCCAGCTTATACAGCACGATTAAAAGCAGAATCAGCCATGCGTTATTGCGACCAAAGAAATCACGCAACGGTGCTACAACGGCTTGTTCCAGCGTTTTGGGTACAGGAATGGTGTCGGTTGGTTCTGGCGCAAGCAACGTTGCGATAATGCAGGGGATCAGCAGAGCCGCCATCAACCAGTACATGCCTTGCCAGCCCAGCCATTTATCTGCCAGCCATAAGGCTAAACCACCAGAAACCAGCATCCCTAAACGGTAACCCAGCACGCTGATTGCTGCACCTGCGCCGCGTTCTTCCGCAGGAAGTACATCCGTTTTCCACGCATCAAAGACAATATCCTGAGAAGCGGAGCAAAAAGCGATAACCACCGCCAGTGCCGCCATCCAGCGAAGTTGCGTACCTGGTTCGAGAAAACCCATCGCCGCAATCGCCAGTAGCAGCAACGCTTGCGTGGCGAGCAGCCAGCCGCGTCGACGTCCGAGGAACGGCGGGGTATAGCGGTCCATCAGCGGCGACCAGAGAAATTTAAATACGTAAGCCTGGCCCACCAGAGAGAAGAAACCAATGGTTTTAAGATCGATATTCTCGACTGTCATCCACGCCTGTAACGTGCCGGATGTCAGGGCGAGCGGCAGCCCGGAAGCAAAACCCAGGATCAGCAAAATAGCTGAACGTGGCTGTTGGAAAATACGTAAATATTGACTGGACATGGGCGTCTACAGGCCCGATTTACATCGGGCCAGAGGGCAGAAATTAACGTGCGTTCTGCTTGATAAATTCGTGGATGCTGGTGTCCTGAGACATATCAGCAATGGTGTCGGTCAGCACACTGTTAACCGCATCAGCGATGTTTTTGTTGGAGGCCTGGAACGCACCTTCAACGTTGTAGCTGGCACGATAGTTTTTAGTCATTTTGTTGCCATTCTGCGCGGTGGCAATGATGGCGATATCTGCTTTGGTAGCAATGTTGTAGCGCACGTTGCCCTGGGACACGTCGGCATACAGTTGGCTAACGATGATTTGCAGATTAACCGGGCCATTCGGGCCAACCATATAACCGCGAGCGGTCATCTGTTTTTCCAGCACTTCTTGCAGCAGGAAACGCAGATCGCGGGAAGCGGTCAGGGTAACGATTTGATTATCGCGGGTGACTTTTGCCAGCGCCTGATCGGTACGCTGATCGGCACCATTAATGCTAACGGTGATGCCCATCAGGCTTGGATCTTGCTGTGGCAGCGTCATCGTCGGAGAAACTTCAATGGTTGTTGGCGGTTTTGCACATCCTGCAAGCATAAACAGAGCAACTAACGGGAAGAGGATTTTTTTGAACATGTTCTGGCTCTCAGAGACTTTTTAGCGTGTTTGGTAAAGATTCCCGCCATCATAACATCGCCAACGACGAGGGGAAGTGGGTAAGACATGTAAATTCATTATGTTGACGAAATAATCGCCTTGGGTAAAAGAAACACCGATGTGAAGCCGGTGAATCAATCTTTAAATCAGTAAACTTCATACGCTTGACAGAAAAAACAGGATGAAAGCTAATTATTTGTTGTTAAGCTGTAATGGAAACGGTTAAAGCGGCTAGTATTTAAAGGGATGGGTGACATCTCAGCGTTGTCGGAGGAGATATTTCATGATGATACGTGAGCGGATAGAAGAAAAATTAAGGACGGCGTTCCAACCCGTATTCCTCGAAGTTGTGGATGAAAGCTATCGTCACAATGTCCCAGCCGGCTCTGAAAGCCATTTTAAAGTTGTGCTGGTCAGCGATCGTTTTATGGGTGAACGTTTTCTGAATCGTCATCGAATGATTTACAGTACTTTAGCGGAGGAACTCTCTACTACCGTTCATGCGCTGGCTCTGCATACTTATACCATTAAAGAGTGGGAAGGATTGCAGGATACCATCTTTGCTTCTCCTCCCTGTCGTGGAGCAGGAAGCATTGCCTAAACGCATTTGCAACAGTTAGCGTTTTTCCAGTATGTTGTTAAAGATTTTATGAAAAACGGCCTGCGGGCCGTTTTGTTTTGTCTGGATTTTGCGCTTTTTGCCCAGCATTCAGACGAAAATTACCTGGGAATTGTGAAAAAATACGCGGCAGCGCGCAATAACCGTTCTCGACTCATAAAAGTGATGCCGCTATAATGCCGCGTCCTATTTGAATGCTTTCGGGATGATTCTGGTAACAGGGAATGTGATTGATTATAAGAACATCCCGGTTCCGCGAAGCCAACAACCTGTGCTTGCGGGGTAAGAGTTGACCGAGCACTGTGATTTTTTGAGGTAACAAGATGCAAGTTTCAGTTGAAACCACTCAAGGCCTTGGCCGCCGTGTAACGATTACTATCGCTGCTGACAGCATCGAGACCGCTGTTAAAAGCGAGCTGGTCAACGTTGCGAAAAAAGTACGTATTGACGGCTTCCGCAAAGGCAAAGTGCCAATGAATATCGTTGCTCAGCGTTATGGCGCGTCTGTACGCCAGGACGTTCTGGGTGACCTGATGAGCCGTAACTTCATTGACGCCATCATTAAAGAAAAAATCAATCCGGCTGGCGCACCGACTTACGTTCCGGGCGAATATAAGCTGGGTGAAGACTTCACCTACTCTGTAGAGTTTGAAGTTTATCCGGAAGTTGAACTGCAGGGTCTGGAAGCGATTGAAGTTGAAAAACCGATCGTTGAAGTGACCGACGCTGACGTTGACGGCATGTTAGATACTCTGCGTAAACAGCAGGCGACCTGGAAAGAAAAAGACGGCGCTGTTGAAGCAGAAGACCGCGTAACCATCGACTTCACTGGTTCTGTAGACGGCGAAGAGTTCGAAGGCGGTAAAGCGTCTGATTTCGTACTGGCGATGGGTCAGGGTCGCATGATCCCGGGCTTTGAAGACGGTATCAAAGGCCACAAAGCGGGCGAAGAGTTCACCATCGACGTGACCTTCCCGGAAGAGTACCACGCAGAAAACCTGAAAGGTAAAGCAGCGAAATTCGCTATCAACCTGAAGAAAGTTGAAGAGCGTGAACTGCCGGAACTGACTGCTGAATTCATCAAACGTTTCGGCGTTGAAGATGGTTCCGTAGAAGGTCTGCGCGCTGAAGTGCGTAAAAACATGGAACGCGAGCTGAAGAGCGCCATCCGTAACCGCGTTAAGTCTCAGGCGATCGAAGGTCTGGTAAAAGCTAACGACATCGACGTACCGGCTGCGCTGATCGACAGCGAAATCGACGTTCTGCGTCGTCAGGCTGCACAGCGTTTCGGTGGCAACGAGAAACAAGCTCTGGAACTGCCGCGTGAACTGTTCGAAGAGCAGGCTAAACGCCGCGTAGTTGTTGGCCTGCTGCTGGGCGAAGTTATTCGCGCCAACGAGCTGAAAGCTGACGAAGAGCGCGTGAAAGGCCTGATCGAAGAGATGGCTTCTGCGTACGAAGATCCGAAAGAAGTTATCGAATTCTACAGCAAAAACAAAGAACTGATGGACAACATGCGCAATGTTGCTCTGGAAGAACAGGCTGTTGAAGCTGTACTGGCGAAAGCGAAAGTGACTGAAAAAGAAACCACTTTCAACGAGCTGATGAACCAGCAGGCGTAATTTAAGCAGCATAACGCGCTAAATTCGCACAAAGGCCCGTCACCGCCAGGTGGTGGGCTTTTTTTTGTCATGAATTTTGCATGGAACCGTGCGAAAACCCTCTTTCGGTGTTAGCGTAACAACAAAAGATTGTTATGCTTGAAATAGGATGATGCCGTACCCATAACACAGGGACTAGCTGATAATCCGTCCATAAGGTTACAATCGGTACAGCAGGTTTTTTCAATTTTATCCAGGAGACGGAAATGTCATACAGCGGCGAACGAGATAACTTTGCACCCCATATGGCGCTGGTGCCGATGGTCATTGAACAGACCTCACGCGGTGAGCGCTCTTTTGATATCTATTCTCGTCTACTTAAGGAACGCGTCATTTTTCTGACTGGCCAGGTTGAAGACCACATGGCTAACCTGATTGTGGCGCAGATGCTGTTCCTGGAAGCAGAAAATCCAGAAAAAGATATCTATCTGTACATTAACTCCCCAGGCGGGGTGATCACTGCCGGGATGTCTATCTATGACACCATGCAGTTTATCAAGCCTGATGTCAGCACCATCTGTATGGGCCAGGCGGCCTCGATGGGTGCTTTCTTGCTGACCGCAGGGGCAAAAGGTAAACGTTTCTGCCTGCCGAATTCGCGTGTGATGATTCACCAGCCGTTGGGCGGCTATCAGGGCCAGGCGACCGATATCGAAATTCATGCCCGTGAAATTCTGAAAGTTAAAGGGCGCATGAATGAACTTATGGCGCTTCATACGGGTCAATCATTAGAACAGATTGAACGTGATACCGAGCGCGATCGCTTCCTTTCCGCCCCTGAAGCGGTGGAATACGGTCTGGTCGATTCGATTCTGACCCATCGTAATTGATGCCAGAGGCGCAACTGTGCCGCTATACTTATTCAGGGCGGCACAACGCTGTAAGCGGCTTGCGCCTGAGAATGGCATTTGCGTCGTCGTGTGCGGCACAAAGAACAAAGAAGAGGTTTTGACCCATGACAGATAAACGCAAAGATGGCTCAGGCAAATTGCTGTATTGCTCTTTTTGCGGCAAAAGCCAGCATGAAGTGCGCAAGCTGATTGCCGGTCCATCCGTGTATATCTGCGACGAATGTGTTGATTTATGTAATGACATCATTCGCGAAGAGATTAAAGAAGTTGCACCGCATCGTGAACGCAGTGCGCTACCGACGCCGCATGAAATTCGCAACCACCTGGACGATTACGTTATCGGTCAGGAACAGGCGAAAAAAGTGCTGGCGGTCGCGGTATACAACCACTACAAACGTCTGCGCAACGGCGATACCAGCAATGGTGTCGAGTTGGGCAAAAGTAACATTCTGCTGATCGGTCCGACCGGTTCTGGTAAAACGCTGCTGGCAGAAACGCTGGCGCGCCTGCTGGACGTTCCGTTCACCATGGCCGACGCGACCACGCTGACCGAAGCCGGTTATGTAGGCGAAGACGTTGAAAATATCATTCAGAAGCTGTTGCAGAAGTGCGACTATGACGTACAGAAAGCGCAGCGCGGGATTGTCTACATCGATGAAATCGACAAAATTTCTCGTAAGTCGGACAATCCTTCTATTACCCGAGACGTTTCCGGTGAAGGCGTACAGCAGGCACTGTTGAAACTGATCGAAGGTACGGTTGCCGCCGTTCCACCGCAGGGCGGGCGTAAACACCCGCAGCAGGAATTCTTGCAGGTTGATACCTCTAAGATCCTGTTTATCTGTGGTGGTGCGTTCGCTGGTCTGGATAAAGTCATTTCCCATCGTGTAGAAACCGGCTCCGGCATTGGTTTTGGCGCGACGGTAAAAGCGAAATCCGACAAAGCAAGCGAAGGCGAGCTGCTGGCGCAGGTTGAACCAGAAGATCTGATCAAGTTTGGTCTGATCCCTGAGTTCATCGGTCGTCTGCCAGTTGTCGCAACGCTGAATGAACTGAGCGAAGAAGCCCTGATTCAGATCCTCAAAGAGCCGAAAAACGCCCTGACCAAGCAGTATCAGGCGCTGTTTAATCTGGAAGGCGTTGATCTGGAATTCCGTGACGAGGCGCTGGATGCTATTGCTAAGAAAGCGATGGCGCGTAAAACCGGTGCCCGTGGTCTGCGTTCCATCGTAGAAGCTGCGCTGCTCGATACCATGTATGATCTGCCGTCCATGGAAGATGTCGAAAAAGTGGTTATCGACGAGTCGGTAATTGATGGCCAAAGCAAACCGTTGCTGATTTATGGCAAGCCGGAAGCTCAGCAGGCATCTGGTGAATAATTAACCATTCCCATACAATTAGTTAACCAAAAAGGGGGGATTTTATCTCCCCTTTAATTTTTCCTCTATTCTCGACGTTGAATGTGGGGGAAACATCCCCATATACTGACGTACATGTTAATAGATGGCGTGAAGCACAGTCGTGTCATCTGATTACCTGGCGGAAATTAAACTAAGAGAGAGCTCTATGAATCCTGAGCGTTCTGAACGCATTGAAATCCCCGTATTGCCGCTGCGCGATGTGGTGGTTTATCCGCACATGGTCATCCCCTTATTTGTCGGGCGGGAAAAATCTATCCGTTGTCTGGAAGCGGCGATGGACCATGATAAAAAAATTATGCTGGTCGCGCAGAAAGAAGCCTCAACGGATGAGCCGGGTGTAAACGATCTTTTCACCGTCGGGACCGTGGCCTCTATATTGCAGATGCTGAAACTGCCTGACGGCACCGTCAAAGTGCTGGTCGAGGGGTTACAGCGCGCGCGTATTTCTGCGCTCTCTGACAATGGCGAACATTTTTCTGCGAAGGCGGAGTATCTGGAGTCGCCGACCATTGATGAGCGGGAACAGGAAGTGCTGGTACGTACCGCAATCAGCCAGTTCGAAGGCTACATCAAGCTGAACAAAAAAATCCCACCAGAAGTGCTGACGTCGCTGAACAGCATTGACGATCCGGCGCGCCTGGCGGATACCATTGCCGCGCATATGCCGCTGAAACTGGCTGACAAACAGTCCGTTCTTGAGATGTCCGACGTTAACGAACGTCTGGAATATCTGATGGCGATGATGGAATCGGAAATCGATCTGCTGCAGGTTGAGAAACGCATTCGCAACCGCGTTAAAAAGCAGATGGAGAAATCCCAGCGTGAGTACTATCTGAACGAGCAAATGAAAGCTATTCAGAAAGAACTCGGCGAAATGGACGACGCGCCGGACGAAAACGAAGCCCTGAAGCGCAAAATCGACGCGGCGAAAATGCCGAAAGAGGCAAAAGAGAAAGCGGAAGCAGAACTGCAGAAGCTGAAAATGATGTCTCCGATGTCGGCAGAAGCGACCGTGGTGCGAGGCTATATCGACTGGATGGTGCAGGTGCCGTGGAATGCGCGTAGCAAGGTCAAAAAAGACCTTCGTCAGGCGCAAGAAATCCTTGATACCGACCATTATGGTCTGGAGCGCGTGAAAGATCGCATCCTTGAGTATCTTGCGGTTCAAAGCCGTGTAAACAAAATCAAGGGGCCGATCCTTTGCCTGGTTGGGCCGCCGGGGGTAGGTAAAACTTCTCTGGGGCAGTCCATCGCCAAAGCTACCGGACGTAAATATGTCCGTATGGCGCTGGGCGGCGTGCGTGATGAAGCGGAAATCCGTGGTCACCGCCGTACTTACATCGGTTCTATGCCGGGTAAATTGATCCAGAAAATGGCGAAAGTGGGCGTGAAAAACCCGCTATTCCTGCTCGATGAGATCGACAAAATGTCTTCTGACATGCGTGGTGATCCGGCCTCCGCACTGCTTGAAGTGCTGGATCCAGAGCAGAACGTAGCGTTCAGCGACCACTACCTGGAAGTGGATTACGATCTCAGCGACGTGATGTTTGTCGCGACGTCGAACTCCATGAACATTCCGGCACCGCTGCTGGATCGTATGGAAGTGATTCGCCTCTCTGGTTATACCGAAGATGAAAAACTGAACATCGCTAAACGTCACCTGCTGCCGAAGCAGATTGAACGTAATGCGCTGAAAAAAGGTGAGTTGACCGTCGACGATAGCGCCATTATCGGCATTATTCGTTACTACACCCGTGAGGCGGGCGTGCGTGGTCTGGAGCGTGAAATCTCCAAACTGTGCCGTAAAGCGGTTAAGCAGTTACTGCTCGATAAGTCTCTAAAACATATCGAAATTAACGGCGATAACCTGCATGACTACCTCGGTGTTCAGCGTTTCGACTATGGTCGCGCGGATAACGAAAACCGTGTCGGTCAGGTAACGGGTCTGGCGTGGACGGAAGTGGGCGGCGACTTGTTGACCATTGAAACCGCGTGCGTCCCGGGCAAAGGTAAACTGACCTATACCGGATCGCTTGGTGAAGTAATGCAGGAGTCCATTCAGGCGGCGTTAACGGTGGTTCGTGCGCGTGCGGAAAAACTGGGGATCAACCCTGATTTTTACGAAAAACGCGACATCCACGTTCACGTACCGGAAGGTGCGACGCCGAAAGATGGTCCGAGTGCCGGTATTGCCATGTGCACTGCGCTGGTTTCTTGCCTGACCGGTAACCCGGTTCGCGCCGATGTGGCGATGACTGGCGAGATTACTCTGCGTGGTCAGGTGTTGCCAATCGGTGGTTTGAAAGAAAAACTGCTGGCTGCGCATCGTGGCGGGATTAAAACAGTGTTAATTCCGTTCGAAAATAAACGCGATCTGGAAGAGATTCCGGACAACGTGATTGCCGATCTGGACATTCATCCTGTGAAGCGCATTGAGGAAGTTCTGACTCTGGCGCTGCAAAATGAACCGTCTGGTATGCAGGTTGTGACTGCAAAATAGTGACCTTGCGCAAATTGCACTAATAAAAAAAGGGCTGGCGGGCCAATTCGGACTTGCCAGCCTTTTTTTGTCTCGTTAAGTTAGAGGGCGGATTAGGCTTGCCCTTATTAAGGGGTGTTGTAAGGGGATGGCTGGCCTGATATAACTGCTGCGCGTTCGCACCTTGAAGGATTCAAGTGCGAGATAAATTATAAAGAGGAAGAGAAGAGTGAATAAATCTCAATTGATTGACAAGATTGCTGCAGGGGCTGATATCTCTAAAGCTGCGGCTGGCCGTGCGTTAGATGCTATTATTGCTTCCGTAACTGAATCCCTGAAAGAAGGGGATGATGTAGCACTGGTAGGTTTTGGTACTTTTGCCGTTAAAGAGCGTGCCGCCCGTACTGGTCGCAACCCGCAGACCGGTAAAGAGATCACCATCGCTGCTGCTAAAGTACCGAGCTTCCGTGCAGGTAAAGCACTGAAAGACGCGGTAAACTAAGTGTTGTCCCCATTGGGGATGTGACGAAGTTCAAGGGCGCATCTACTGATGTGCCTTTTTTATTTGTATTCCGTGACTTTCTGCGCATTGTGGGCTGACAATTGCCCCCGTTTCTTGTCACAATAGGCCTTTGCGCGCAGCGATATGTTGCGTGAGGTACACAGTCATCTACAGCGGAGTGTTGTTACACCATGATGGACAGCTTACGCACGGCTGCAAACAGTCTCGTGCTCAAGATTATTTTCGGTATCATTATCGTGTCGTTCATATTGACCGGCGTGAGTGGTTACCTGATTGGCGCAGGCAATAACTACGCCGCAAAAGTGAATGACCAGGAAATCAGCCGTGGGCAGTTCGAGAACGCCTTCAACAGCGAGCGTAATCGTATGCAGCAACAGTTGGGCGATCAATACTCTGAGCTGGCGGCGAACGAAGGCTATATGAAAACCCTGCGTCAACAGGTGCTGAATCGTCTGATCGACGAGGCGCTGCTGGATCAGTACGCTCGTGAACTAAAACTGAGTATCAGCGATGAGCAGGTTAAACAGGCGATTTTCGCAACCCCAGCGTTTCAGGTTGACGGCAAGTTCGATAACAGCCGCTATAACGGTATCCTCAACCAGATGGGGATGAGTGCCGATCAGTACGCGCAGGCACTGCGTAATCAGCTCACTACCCAGCAGCTGATTAACGGCGTTGCGGGCACCGATTTTATGCTGAAAGGTGAAACCGACGAGCTGGCGGCACTGGTAGCTCAACAACGTGTAGTGCGTGAAGCGACTATCGACGTTAACGCGCTGGCAGCTAAACAAGCTGTGACCGAACCAGAAATCACCAGCTACTACGAGCAAAACAAAAACAATTTCATGACTCCGGAACAGTTCCGCGTGAGCTACATCAAGCTGGATGCCGCCACGATGCAGCAACCGGTTAGCGATGCGGATATCCAGAGCTACTACGATCAGCATCAGGATCAATTCACCCAGCCACAGCGTACCCGCTACAGCATCATCCAGACTAAAACTGAAGATGAAGCGAAAGCAGTACTTGAGGAGCTGAATAAAGGTGGTGATTTTGCTGCGTTAGCAAAAGAAAAATCTGCCGATATTATCTCTGCCCGTAACGGCGGCGATATGGGTTGGTTGGAAGATGCCACTATCCCGGACGAACTGAAAAATGCCGGTCTGAAAGAAAAAGGCCAACTGTCTGGTGTCATCAAATCTTCGGTCGGTTTCCTGATTGTACGTCTGGACGACATTCAGCCAGCGAAAGTGAAATCGTTAGACGAAGTACGTGACGACATTGCGGCGAAAGTGAAACACGAAAAAGCCCTCGATGCGTACTACGCGCTGCAGCAGAAAGTGAGCGATGCGGCAAGCAACGACACCGAATCTCTGGCTGGTGCAGAGCAGGCTGCGGGCGTTAAAGCCACTCAGACTGGCTGGTTCAGCAAAGATAACCTGCCGGAAGAGTTAAACTTCAAGCCGGTGGCAGACGCTATCTTTAACGGCGGTCTGGTAGGTGAAAACGGCGCGCCGGGCATCAACTCTGACATCATCACCGTAGACGGCGACCGCGCATTCGTACTGCGCATCAGTGAGCACAAACCGGAAGCGGTGAAACCGCTGGCAGATGTTCAGGAACAGGTTAAGGCGCTGGTTCAGCACAACAAAGCTGAGCAACAGGCGAAAGTAGATGCTGAAAAACTGCTGGTTGATTTGAAAGCGGGTAAAGGTGCGGAAGCTATGCAGGCAGCCGGTCTGAAATTTGGCGAGCCGAAAACCTTAAGCCGTTCCGGTCGTGACCCGATTAGCCAGGCCGCGTTTGCACTGCCACTGCCAGCGAAAGACAAACCGAGCTACGGTATGGCGACCGATATGCAAGGCAATGTCGTTCTGCTGGCGCTGGACGAAGTGAAACAAGGTTCTATGCCGGAAGATCAGAAAAAAGCGATGGTGCAGGGTATCACCCAGAACAACGCACAAATCGTCTTTGAAGCTCTGATGAGTAACCTGCGTAAAGAGGCGAAAATAAAAATTGGCGATGCGCTGGAACAGCAATAATCCGGAAGCCGCCTCGCAAAAAAATGCTTTGCAGCTGTAACAAGAAAAGGTCGCTTTCGCGGCCTTTTCCATTTCTGAACATTGCCATTTGTTTACTGTTTTCACTGCCGTTAAGGTGATTCCACTGTTAACAAACAAGGAGAAAACAGTATGAAACACGGAATTAAAGCATTGTTCATTACCCTGTCCCTGGCCTGTGCCGGAATGTCTCATAGTGCGCTGGCAGCAGCTCCTGCGGCGAAACCGGCAGCGGTAGAAACCAAAGCGGAAGCTCCTGCAGCACAAAGCAAAGCGGCAGTACCGGCAAAAGCCAGTGACGAAGAAGGCACCAGGGTCAGCATTAATAATGCCAGCGCGGAAGAGTTAGCCCGTGCGATGAATGGCGTTGGCCTGAAGAAAGCGCAGGCAATTGTCAGTTATCGCGAAGAGTACGGCCCGTTTAAAACGGTGGAGGATCTAAAACAGGTGCCGGGAATGGGCAATTCGCTGGTGGAACGTAATCTGGCGGTATTAACCCTGTAATTAATTTGCATAGTGGCAATTTTTTGCCAGACTGAAGAGGTCATACCAGTTATGGCCTCTGTACTTATAACAGTTCTTATAACAACAACGTAAGGTTATTGCGCTATGCAAACACAAATCAAAGTTCGTGGATATCATCTCGACGTCTACCAGCACGTTAACAACGCCCGCTACCTTGAGTTTCTCGAAGAAGCTCGCTGGGATGGGCTGGAAAATAGCGACAGCTTTCAATGGATGACCGCCCATAACATCGCCTTCGTCGTGGTCAATATCAATATTAACTATCGTCGCCCGGCGGTATTAAGCGACCTGTTAACCATTACCAGTCAGTTGCAGCAATTAAACGGTAAAAGCGGCATCTTAAGTCAGGTCATTACTCTTGAGCCGGAAGGGCAGGTGGTGGCGGATGCACTTATCACGTTTGTTTGTATCGATCTCAAAACGCAGAAAGCATTAGCTCTGGAAGGGGAACTGCGCGAAAAACTGGAGCAGATGGTTCAGTAAAAATTTTGTTGTGCCGGATGCTCAAGCCGCATCCGGCGACACCCGAATAATTACTTCAACCCGGTTTTCTGCTTCATCGCTGCCATCACCGTCGGTTTGTCGGCCAGATAATGATTCAATCCGTTAGCGCGCAGATTACATGCAGCACAATGACCGCAACCGTCGCCTTTAATGCCGTTATAGCAGGTCAGCGTTTCGCTACGTACTAAATCCAGCTTGCCGTAATAATCCGCCAGCGCCCAGGTTTCCGCTTTATCAATCCACATTAGCGGCGTTTCAAAACGAATATCTTTCGCCATGCCCAGACTGACGGCATGGTTCAGTGCTTTCACAAACTCATCGCGACAATCCGGGTAACCGGAGAAATCCGTTTCGCAGACGCCGGTGATCACTGCTTCTGCTTTAACCTGATACGCATATATCGCCGCCAGCGTCAGGAACAGAATATTACGCCCAGGGACAAACGTATTCGGGATACCATCGGCTTCAGGTTCATAATCAGGCACCGGAATGCTGTCACGCGTCAGGCTGCTGACCGCCAGCTCGTTGAGTAGCGTCACATCCAGCACCTTATGCGCGCGTGCACCCAGTTTCAATGCCAGTTCGCGTGCCACGTCAATCTCTGCGCGATGGCGCTGACCGTAATCGAACGTCACGCAATGGACTTCATCATATTGCTGCAATGCCTGTACCAGACAGGTGGTGGAATCCTGACCTCCACTAAACACAACGACGGCACGTTTCATAAATTATCCTGCTAAATCGATAAAAGCGTTATGGTAACGCCTGCGGTTAACCCCGACCAGTGCTTCATTGCGACGGCGCGGGAAGCCAGGCTTCGGTAAATTCAAACCAGCCACGCGGCGTCAGTCGCACACCATTTACTCCAGGCGGCGCGCTAATGCGATAGTGATAATTGAACAGCGGCGTCAGCGTTGCTTCTTCCATTAACTGGCTAAACACGGTTTTCAGCGCGTTATTCCGCTTTTCTTCATCAGCCATCAACTGCACGGTATCCAGTGTCGATTGCAGATGTGCATATGCTGGAGTGTCGAAAACATATGACCAGAGTGGATCGCAACGCAGCCATTGCTCCAGTGTATATTCCGGCGCTTCGCCAATTAACCTGTCGCCCATCATCAAATCTGCCTGTGCCAGCGGGGTCGTGTCGTCCCAGTTTTTCGCGTTATGAAAAACAATCGTTAATTCGCAACCTTCTGCTGCTAGCGTCGTTCGTAATTGTTCTGCCATTGCATGAAGTTCCACTGGCAGGTGATAAGCCAGCGTTAATGTTTCTGGTAGTTTGACCTCATCCGGTACATCCCATTGTGGAATAGCCCAGCCAGGCAGCAATGCATTACTGGCAGTGATCAGATTTTCTCCGACTTCTAACGTTTGTAGTAAACCGGATTGATGGATAATGGAGATCACTTTTCGCGCCTGCCAGAGGGACAGTCGGGGACTTTTGCGCAACGTTAAATAGCAAAAACCTAAACTGATGCCGCTACTGACCTGGCTGACCCGTGGCAACTCTTCAGGTTTACCGATGGTTATTTGTACTGGATGCTGACAACTGGTTCCCAAATCTTTTTCAAAAAGTGGTGGGGTTATCCAGTACTCAACCGCTTTTAGCAGTGGGTGATGTAAATGGTAATAATCATGGCTTTCGAGTCGCACCAGTTCCGCTGTGAATTTTGTTAAGCGAAAAGGGCCGGTTCCCACCAGCGATAATTGCGGATGCGCCAGATGGCTACAATAGCTCGCCAGCCTGTGTGCCAGCCAATAATCAGGGCGATGTAAAAAGAAGGTCAGACACTGCAGATGGGTGACTTCAATACGTTTCACGCTAGTCAATAATTTCCCCAACGCTGGCAGTTGTAGCAGCATCAATAATCGCTGGTGTAGTTGCGTTGCTTTTACCGCATCGCCGTTATGCCAGTGCAGCGTTGAACGAAGATAAAAGTCCCAGCGTAGCCCGTCAGCAGAGATTTCCCAGTGATGTGCTAAATCGCCAATCGGGCGCTGGGTATTATTGTCGAATCGGGTCAGACCAGAAAATATCTGTCCGGCGAGATGCTGCTCGGCACGACCGGGTAAAAAGCCCGGTTGTAGCGGTTCGAGAGGGCGATAATAGGGAATACGCAACGTCGGCGTATCGTTTTGCCATTGTCCACCCATAAACGGCTGTAACAGAGTGCGCAGCTCTCCTGGAGCCAGTTGCGCCAGCTCCAGCACATCTTGCTGCTTTCCGGTTTCCAGTGCCTGTTCCATCATCGCATTACGCAGCGATCCCGGTGTCACCAGAAAACGCAGTTGCCCGCGCTTTCCGCGTCCTGACTGCGCCTGCCACTCCAGCCATCCCGACTCCTGAGCCTGACGTAATAGTGTACGCACATGGCGTTCGCTGCAAAAACAGCGTTCGGCCAGTTCGCTGACGGTGACGGATTGCGGCTCTCCGGCAGAAGGTTGCCACAGACGTTGATACTGGTTAAGACGGTTAAGCAGTCGCATATAAACCCGGAACAATATTATTTAACTATTCACTATTACTTCCGTATATATCAGGTGATACTCAATCACCATTAACCGTGTCACAGAGTGGAGAAAGAAATGGCTCGTCTGGCAGCATTTGATATGGACGGCACTTTATTGATGCCTGATCACCATTTAGGTGAGAAAACCCTCTCGACTCTGGCGCGTCTGCGTGAACGCGATATTACCCTCACTTTTGCTACGGGTCGCCATGCGCTGGAGATGCAGCATATTATCGGGGTGCTATCGCTGGATGCGTATTTAATTACCGGCAACGGTACGCGCGTGCACTCTCTGGAAGGCGAACTTTTACATCGTGATGATTTGCCTGCGGACGTGGCGGAATTAGTGCTCTACCAGAAATGGGATACCCAGGCCAGTATGCATATCTTCAATGACAATGGCTGGTTTACCGGGCAAGAGATCCCAGCATTGTTGCAGGCATTTGTGTATAGCGGTTTCCGTTATCAGATTATCGATGTCAAAAAAATGCCGCTCGACAGCGTCACCAAGATCTGTTTCTGTGGCGATCACGACGATCTTATGCGCTTGCATACCCAACTAAACGAAGCATTAGGCGAGCGCGCACATTTGTGTTTTTCGGCAATTAATTGCCTGGAAGTGCTGCCGGTGGGGTGTAATAAAGGCGCGGCGTTGGCGGTGCTGACCCAACATTTAGGTTTTTCACTGCGCGACTGCATGGCCTTTGGTGATGCGATGAACGATCGCGAAATGTTAGGCAGCGTCGGTAGCGGTTTTATTATGGGCAATGCGATGCCACAACTGCGCGCGGAACTCCCTCATTTACCAGTGATTGGACATTGCCGAAATCAGGCGGTCTCTCACTATTTGACGCACTGGCTGGACAATCCACATCTACCTTATTCCCCCGAATAACGAGATCTCTTCCAGCGCCGGGCAATAGCCCGGTTTTTTTTACTTTGAATTTGTCATTTTGTGCAGTGTCGTTTAAACCGCACAGAATAAATTGTCGGTATTTCGCCTTTAAAATAGAATTAAAAGAGAAAATAATTCTCTGTGGATTGGCGATGTTAGATAAAATTGACCGTAAGCTGCTGGCCTTACTACAGCAGGATTGCACCCTCTCTTTGCAGGCACTGGCAGAAGCCGTTAATCTGACGACCACGCCTTGCTGGAAGCGTCTGAAACGGCTGGAGGATGACGGTATCCTTATCGGCAAAGTCGCCCTGCTGGATCCGGAAAAAATTGGCCTTGGGCTGACTGCTTTTGTGCTGATTAAAACGCAACATCACAGCAGCGAATGGTATTGCCGCTTTGTCACGGTGGTAACGGAAATGCCAGAAGTGCTGGGGTTCTGGCGCATGGCCGGGGAATATGATTATCTGATGCGTGTTCAGGTTGCCGATATGAAACGCTATGACGAGTTTTATAAGCGTCTGGTCAACAGCGTTCCAGGGCTGTCGGACGTTACTTCCAGCTTCGCGATGGAACAGATTAAATACACCACTTCTTTACCCATCGAATAAATATCCAGAATCAGGTCAGGACACAACGCGTGCGATTATTTGCTCAACTAAGCTGGTATTTCCGTCGGGAATGGCGTCGCTATCTCGGGGCTGTGGCCTTGCTTGTTATTATCGCGATGCTGCAACTGGTTCCGCCGAAAGTGGTCGGTATTGTTGTCGATGGAGTGACGGAACAACACTTTACTACCGGGCAGATCCTGATGTGGATCGCCACCATGGTGCTGATTGCAGTCGTGGTTTATCTCCTGCGTTACGTCTGGCGCGTACTGCTGTTTGGCGCGTCTTATCAACTGGCTGTTGAACTGCGTGAAGATTATTACCACCAGCTAAGCCGCCAGCATCCAGAGTTTTACCTGCGTCATCGTACGGGCGACCTCATGGCTCGTGCGACCAATGACGTCGATCGGGTCGTGTTTGCTGCCGGGGAAGGGGTGCTGACGCTGGTGGATTCACTGGTGATGGGCTGCGCAGTGTTGATTATGATGTCAACGCAAATTAGCTGGCAGTTGACCTTATTCGCACTATTACCGATGCCAGTGATGGCAATCATGATTAAGCGCAACGGCGATGCTTTGCATGAACGCTTTAAGCTGGCGCAGGCGGCATTTTCCAGTCTCAACGATCGCACCCAGGAGAGCCTCACTAGTATCCGCATGATCAAAGCCTTTGGTCTGGAAGATCGCCAGTCGGCGCTATTTGCCGCAGATGCTGAAGACACTGGCAAGAAAAACATGCGTGTGGCGCGTATTGATGCCCGTTTTGATCCGACAATCTATATCGCGATTGGCATGGCGAATTTGCTGGCGATTGGTGGGGGAAGCTGGATGGTGGTGCAGGGCAGCTTAACGCTGGGACAGCTCACCAGTTTTATGATGTATCTGGGGTTAATGATTTGGCCGATGCTGGCGCTGGCCTGGATGTTTAACATTGTGGAACGTGGCAGCGCGGCATATAGCCGTATTCGGACGATGCTGGCTGAAGCACCGGTGGTGAACGATGGTAGCGAACCAGTGCCGCAAGGGCGTGGCGAACTGGATGTAAATATTCGCCAGTTTACTTATCCACAAACTGATCATCCTGCGCTGGAGAATGTCAGTTTTGCACTCAAACCCGGTCAGATGCTGGGTATTTGCGGGCCGACCGGTTCTGGCAAAAGTACCCTGCTGTCACTCATTCAGCGTCATTTCGACGTCAGCGAGGGGGATATTCGCTTTCATGATATTCCCCTGACGCAGCTTCAACTCGATAGCTGGCGTAGCCGCCTGGCGGTGGTCAGCCAGACGCCGTTCCTTTTTTCCGACACCGTGGCGAATAACATCGCGCTGGGTTGCCCGAATGCCACCCAGCAAGAGATTGAACACGTAGCGCGGTTAGCCAGCGTACATGACGATATTTTGCGTCTACCGCAAGGTTACGACACTGAAGTGGGCGAGCGCGGCGTGATGCTTTCCGGTGGGCAAAAGCAGCGCATATCCATTGCTCGTGCGTTATTAGTCAACGCGGAAATCCTTATTCTGGATGATGCGCTTTCGGCGGTGGACGGACGCACAGAGCACCAGATCCTGCATAACCTGCGTCAGTGGGGGCAGGGGAGAACGGTGATTATCAGCGCCCATCGACTTTCTGCACTGACAGAAGCCAGTGAAATAATTGTGATGCAACACGGACACATCGCCCAGCGTGGCAATCATGATGCGCTGGCGCAACAAAGCGGCTGGTATCGCGATATGTATCGCTATCAACAACTGGAGGCGGCGCTCGACGACGCTCCGGAAATTCGCGAGGAGGCCGCCGATGCGTAGTTTTAGCCAACTGTGGCCGACTCTCAAGCGCCTGTTAGCGTATGGTTCGCCGTGGCGTAAACCGCTGGGGATTGCTGTTCTGATGATGTGGATTGCGGCGGCGGCAGAAGTCAGTGGACCGCTACTCATCAGCTTTTTCATCGATAATATGGTGGCAAAAAATAATCTGCCGTTGAAAGTGGTTGCCGGTCTGGCGGCGGCGTATGTTGGGCTGCAACTGTTCGCCGCTGGACTGCACTACGCACAGTCGCTGTTGTTTAATCGGGCGGCGGTTGGCGTGGTACAACAGTTGCGAACGGATGTGATGGATGCTGCGCTACGCCAGCCATTAAGCGAGTTTGATACCCAGCCGGTCGGTCAGGTGATTTCCCGCGTCACTAATGACACTGAAGTGATCCGCGACCTCTACGTTACCGTAGTGGCAACTGTCCTGCGCAGCGCCGCACTGGTGGGTGCGATGCTGGTGGCAATGTTCAGTCTCGACTGGAGAATGGCACTGGTGGCGATAATGATTTTCCCGGTGGTGCTGGTGGTGATGGTGATATACCAGCGTTACAGTACGCCGATTGTCCGCCGTGTTCGCGCCTATCTGGCGGATATTAACGACGGCTTTAACGAAATTATCAACGGCATGAGCGTTATCCAGCAATTCCGTCAGCAGGCGCGATTTGGCGAACGTATGGGTGAGACCAGTCGTTCACACTATATGGCGAGGATGCAAACCCTGCGCCTCGACGGCTTTCTGCTGCGTCCCTTGCTGAGTTTGTTTTCATCGCTCATTCTTTGTGGCTTGTTGATGCTGTTTGGCTTCTCCGCCAGCGGCACCATTGAAGTGGGCGTGCTGTATGCGTTTATCAGCTATCTTGGGCGGCTTAACGAACCCTTAATCGAACTGACCACGCAACAGGCGATGCTGCAACAGGCTGTGGTGGCGGGTGAACGCGTGTTCGAACTGATGGATGGGCCGCGTCAGCAATATGGCAATGATGATCGCCCGTTACAGAGCGGCACTATTGAAGTCGATAACGTGTCATTTGCTTATCGCGATGACAATCTGGTACTGAAGAACATTAATCTCTCTGTGCCTTCGCGTAACTTTGTGGCGCTGGTGGGGCATACCGGCAGCGGTAAAAGTACCCTCGCCAGTTTATTGATGGGCTATTACCCGCTAACGGAAGGTGAGATTCGTCTCGACGGTCGTCCATTAAATTCGCTAAGTCACAGCGCATTACGCCAGGGTGTGGCGATGGTGCAGCAAGATCCGGTGGTGCTGGCGGATACTTTCCTCGCCAACGTGACGCTGGGGCGTGATATCTCCGAAGCGCGCGTCTGGCAGGCACTGGAAACCGTGCAACTGGCGGATCTGGCGCGCAGCATGAGCGACGGTATTTATACGCCGCTGGGCGAGCAGGGGAATAATCTTTCCGTCGGGCAGAAGCAACTGCTGGCGCTGGCGCGCGTGCTGGTGGAGACGCCGCAAATCCTGATCCTTGATGAGGCAACCGCCAGTATCGATTCCGGTACTGAACAGGCGATCCAGCACGCACTGGCGGCGGTGCGTGAACATACCACGCTGGTGGTGATTGCTCACCGCTTATCGACCATTGTCGATGCCGACACCATTCTGGTGCTCCATCGTGGTCAGGCGGTGGAACAGGGGACGCACCAGCAACTGCTGGCAGCCCAGGGGCGCTACTGGCAGATGTATCAACTGCAACTTGCGGGCGAAGAGCTGGCAGCCAGCGTGCGTGAAGAGGAATCATTGAGCGCCTGATTAGCGCAAAATTTCATCGGTGGTGCAAAAATGTAACGCACTGTGCACCGTCATAGTGCGTTTTCATTTTCAATCTTCTTAACTTCCTGCTCTCTTTCTCGTTTTTCATTTCTGGCATACCGCTTGCAATACCTTCTTCGTGTAGCAGAACCATTACCGAATTCTGACCGGAGGGGATCTATGAAGCTGGTGACCGTGATAATCAAACCATTCAAGCTGGAAGATGTTCGTGAAGCGTTATCTTCCATTGGTATTCAGGGCCTGACCGTCACCGAAGTGAAAGGTTTCGGGCGTCAGAAAGGACATGCCGAGCTGTACCGGGGGGCGGAATACAGCGTCAACTTCCTGCCAAAAGTAAAAATTGATGTGGCGATTGCTGATGACCAACTCGATGAAGTGATCGATATCGTCAGCAAGGCGGCTTACACCGGAAAAATTGGCGACGGCAAAATCTTCGTCGCTGAATTGCAACGCGTCATTCGTATTCGTACCGGCGAAGCCGACGAAGCGGCGCTGTAATCTCTGGCACACAGCAACAGGAACGAAAAATGAAGATAGCGACGATAAAAACTGGGCTTGCTTCACTGGCGATGCTGCCGGGACTGGTAATGGCTGCACCTGCGGTGGCCGATAAAGCCGACAATGCGTTTATGATGATTTGTACTGCGCTGGTGCTGTTTATGACTATTCCGGGGATTGCCCTGTTTTACGGTGGGTTGATTCGCGGCAAAAACGTGCTGTCGATGCTAACGCAGGTGACGGTGACGTTTGCACTGGTCTGTATTCTCTGGGTGGTTTACGGCTACTCGCTGGCGTTTGGTGAGGGTAACAACTTCTTTGGTAACATTAACTGGCTGATGCTGAAAAACATCGAACTGACGGCGGTGATGGGCAGTATTTATCAGTATATCCACGTGGCGTTTCAGGGATCGTTTGCCTGCATTACCGTCGGCTTGATCGTTGGGGCGCTGGCGGAACGGATTCGTTTCTCTGCGGTGTTAATTTTTGTGGTGGTGTGGCTGACGCTCTCTTACATTCCGATTGCGCATATGGTCTGGGGCGGCGGTTTGCTGGCTTCTCACGGTGCGCTGGATTTCGCGGGTGGCACGGTGGTGCACATTAACGCCGCAATCGCCGGTCTGGTGGGCGCGTATCTGATAGGCAAACGCGTGGGCTTCGGCAAAGAGGCGTTTAAACCGCACAACCTGCCAATGGTCTTTACCGGTACTGCCATTCTCTATATCGGTTGGTTTGGCTTTAACGCCGGGTCAGCGGGCACGGCGAATGAAATCGCGGCACTGGCATTTGTGAATACTGTGGTCGCAACGGCGGCGGCAATTCTTGGCTGGATCTTTGGTGAATGGGCGCTGCGCGGTAAGCCTTCACTGCTGGGGGCGTGTTCTGGCGCGATTGCCGGTCTGGTTGGCGTGACGCCTGCCTGTGGCTACATTGGTGTTGGCGGCGCGTTGATTATCGGCGTGGTAGCCGGTTTGGCGGGCTTGTGGGGCGTTACCATGCTCAAACGCCTGCTGCGGGTCGATGATCCTTGCGATGTCTTCGGTGTGCACGGCGTTTGTGGCATCGTCGGCTGTATCATGACCGGGATTTTTGCCGCCAGTTCGCTGGGTGGTGTGGGCTTCGCCGAAGGTGTGACGATGGGGCATCAGCTGCTGGTACAGCTGGAAAGCATCGCCATTACGATTGTCTGGTCTGGTGTGGTGGCGTTTATCGGCTACAAACTGGCGGATTTGACAGTTGGCCTGCGTGTACCAGAAGAGCAGGAGCGCGAAGGACTGGACGTTAACAGTCACGGCGAAAATGCTTATAACGCGTAACAAGTACTGCAAAAAATAGCCGGACGGTTTTCACCTCCGGCTGTTTTTTTTAATTGTGATTACGCATTACCCCTTCCTGAACTGTCGAGGCAACCAGCACGCCGTCCTGGGTATAAAACTCACCGCGCACAAAGCCGCGTGCGCTGGACGCCGACGTGCTCTCCACGCTATACAACAGCCATTCGTTCAGATTAAACGGACGATGGAACCACATCGAATGGTCGATGGTGGCAATCTGGATCCCCGGCTCGAGAAAACCGATGCCGTGCGGCTGCAGGGCAACAGGCAGGAAGTTAAGATCAGAAGCGTAACCGAGTAAGTACTGATGAACGCGCAGATCATCTGGCACGCTACCATTTGCGCGGATCCATACCTGACGATGAGGTTCTGCGACGTGACCTTTCAGCGGGTTATGAAATTCCACCGGACGGACTTCCAGCGGACGATCGCAGATGAATTTATCTTTCAACACTGGCGGCAGCAGGTGCGCCAGCGATTGGGCGATTTGCGTTTCTGAAGGCAGACCATCAGGTGCTGGTGCGGACGGCATTGCTTTTTGGTGCTCGAATCCGGTCTCTGGTGCCTGGAAAGAGGCCGTCATATAAAAAATCGGTTTACCGTTTTGAATAGCAGCAACCCGACGGGCGCTGAAGCTGTTACCGTCACGCAGCGTTTCAACATCATAAATAATCGGCTTTTTACTATCGCCTGGGCGAAGAAAGTAGCTGTGAAACGAATGTACCAGACGCTCTTCAGGGACAGTTTCTTTTGCAGCATACAAGGCCTGACCCACAACCTGGCCGCCAAACACCTGGCGTAAACCTAAATCTTCACTCTGGCCGCGAAAGAGTCCTTCCTCAATTTTTTCCAGATTTAACAATGTCAGTAAATTTTTTAGCGCCTGACTCATATAACTCTCCAGTAACAAAGCTGCCGCAGCAAGCCAAAGTGAGTTGAGTATAACGCAATTTTGGTACTGGTCCGATGGGTGCAATGGTCTGAATTACGGGCTAAATGCAGGCGTTAATACGTGACATGTGCCACACTTATTGACGTTACTATTTTGTTAACCACTCTTCCGGCGAGGAAAGTTAGCCCGCTGGTGCATTGATAATAAGGAGAAGTGAATGAAACTCGTGCACATGGCCAGTGGTTTAGCGGTTGCGATTGCGTTGGCGGCTTGCGCGGATAAAAGCGCGGATATCCAGACGCCAGCACCGGCTGCAAATACGTCTATTGCAGCGACACAGCAACCTGCTATACAACAACCGAATGTTTCCGGTACGGTCTGGATCCGTCAGAAAGTCGCACTGCCGCCTGATGCCGTGCTGACCGTGACACTTTCTGACGCGTCGTTAGCGGATGCGCCTTCTAAAGTTCTGGCGCAGAAAGCAGTACGTACCGAAGGTAAACAGTCACCGTTCAGTTTTGTTCTGCCATTTAACCCGGCAGACGTTCAGCCGAATGCGCGTATCCTGTTGAGTGCGGCGGTTACCGTGAACGACAAACTGGTGTTTATCACCGATACCGTTCAACCGGTGATCAATCAGGGCGGAACCAAAGCTGACCTGACATTAGTGCCGGTTCAGCAAACCGCCGTGCCGGTTCAGGCCAGCGGTGGTGCGACGACTACCGTACCTTCGACTTCACCAACTCAGGTGAATCCGTCTTCGGCAGTTCCGGCCCCTACGCAATACTAAGCGCCATTAACCCTCTCCGCCTGGAGAGGGTTAATAGTCCCAGCGATAACGCTGTAAGTCGATTTGCCCGCTTCCCGATACCATCACACCTTCTGCCAGTAATGCCTGCCGTTGACGCTGCAAATCCGGGCCGGTTAACGAAATTGTGCCGTGGCGATTAACCACCCGATGCCAGGGGAGGGTGCTGCCTTCGGGGAGACGCTTTAACACTCCACCGACCTGGCGTGCGGCGCGGGGTGATCCCGCCAGTTTCGCGACATCGCCGTAAGTGGTGACGTAGCCTTTGGGAATAGCGGCGACGATTTGCCAGACGCGTTGGGGAAATGAATCTTCTTTTTCCATCTTTTCTTCCTGAGGTAATTTTTCAGCATAATCTGGAAAAACGCCAGAGTGAAGCCGCATTGCGCAAGAAACCAGCATCCGGCACGCAATGGGTTGCAATTAGCAGGGGCAGCAGTGATAATGCGCCTGCGCGTTGGTTCTCAACGCTCTCAATGGGGGCTCTGTTGGTTCTCCCGCAACGCTACTCTGTTTACCAGGTCAGGTCCGGAAGGAAGCAGCCAAGGCAGATGACGCGTGTGCCGGGATGTAGCTGGCAGGGCCCCCACCCATTTCTGCTCCCGCCGTTTCGTCAAAAAATCCTAATATGGCTAAACTTTAACCACGACTGACGCCGCAAGAATTGTCTGGCTGCGCAGTACGCTTCGGAGGTATTTCTGATGAAGTATGTTGATGGTTTTGTGGTTGCTGTTCCTGCCGAAAATAAAGATGCCTATCGAGAAATGGCCGCAAAGGCCGCGCCACTGTTTAAAGAGTTTGGCGCGCTTCGCATTGTTGAATGTTGGGCCAGCGATGTGCCAGACGGCAAAGTGACCGATTTTCGCATGGCAGTGAAAGCGGAAGAGAATGAGGAAGTGGTGTTTAGCTGGATTGAATATCCTTCAAAAGAGGTCCGCGACGCTGCCAATCAAAAAATGATGTCTGACCCACGAATGAAAGAGTTCGGCGAATCAATGCCGTTTGATGGCAAACGGATGATTTACGGCGGGTTTGAGTCAATCATCGACGAGTAGCGTGACGGGCTGTGCGGCGTGCCGCCAGCCCCCAAAATTTACAGATGGTATTCTGCCCAGCGTATGAAATCTTCTTTTGGCAACGCTTTGCTGTACAGCCAACCCTGACCGTAATGCACGCCATGCTGACGTAGCCACTCTTCCTGTTTATCCGTTTCGATCCCTTCCGCCACCATTTTCAGTTTCAACGTTTTTGCCATTTCGATGATATGTGGTGTGACGTTTTTATATTCCAGCGCATCAACGAAAGATTTATCGATCTTCAGAATGTCGACATCCAGATCCTGTAAATAACTTAAACTTGAATACCCCGTACCAAAATCATCGAGATAAATTTCATGGCCCGCCCCCCGGTAGCGAGAAATTATCGGGGCGCTGGTTTTCGGAGCGGCAAACTCACGTTCAGTGAGTTCAAGAGCGATCTGTTTGGGGTTAACCTGGTAGTGATTGATCATATCTCGCAGCAGTTGCGGAATTTTTTCCGAGGCGAGCACGGTGGATTCAAGATTGATGGAAATATGTTGTTCCGGGTGCTGTCGCAGCCAGTCGCCCATATCTTCAAACACGTTTCTTATAATCAGCAGCGTCAGTGGCTCAGAAAGACCCGTTTGCTGTGCCAGCGGAATAAAACTATCTGGCGACAACCAACTACCGTCTGTCTGCGGCCAGCGCGCCAGTGCTTCAGCTCCGACAATTTTGCCATTGGCTAAGGAGACAATCGGCTGGTAGTGCACGCAAATATCACGATTTTCGATGGCATCCTGCAGGCGATGATGCGGAGACTGGATACGGCGCAAAATGCGCAACACAAACATTGCTGCCAGCAGGCCAATTAACAACCCTACAGGCAACCAGATAAAGACCTGCCGATGCCAGCCTTTTTGCAACATTTTCGTTGAAGCCCAGGTGATGATGGAAATATTCATCTCCGGGAAGGGCAGAATATCGTAAATGATCCCATTATTTTCGATATGCTCACCGGGGGTTTTTTGCAGTTGGGTAATAATACCCCGGGCAATTTCGTCGCTGCTGGTTATGACTATATTATGGGCATTGCCAATAATAGCGGCATCAATTTGCCATGAGCTATAAGGAATCACGTCGATAAAGGAAGCGGGGTCGATCATCACTACATAATGTGCGGTTCCCATAGCAACCATGTAACGGGTAATACCTAAGTCATTGTGTGAGGTTAACCAGACCCGATAACCATCTTTTGAAATCTTCCCCGGCTCCGGGAAGGTATCCGGTGGGCTTTCATGTTCCAGAGAAGAGCATTGGGGAACGTTGTTATCGATATAAACCACTTCCTGAATATAGCGATAGCTGTATGAAACCCGGCGCATTTCCATGAGATGCTCTTCACTACAGGCTCCGCCTTGCCATCTTTCCAGCTCTTGTAGTGCATCTTTCCCTTGCGTCGCCACTTTATTGGCCCGAATAGCGACGCGGGAGGAATAGGTATTCAGCTCTTCAACAAACGACGTTTCTACCTGCTGATGGGCCAGCCAGATGCTTAAGCCGACAGGCAGCAGTACTGAAAGAATCAGTACTCCCGAAATCAGGCCGACCAGATGTCGTGTTCTCACCAGCATGTCCTTATTAACACAGTGTAGGGAAAGTATATCTGATTGTGAAAAAAGGCTGGCAGGAGATAAGTGGGTAAGGTCAGTATTTCATGAAATGATGGGTGGCAACGATCGTTGTCAATTGACCAGGCGCAGAGCTTACGCCTGGTGTGAAATCCTGACTTAAGATGTTGATTCGGCGCGAGCCAGGGTGAAAATATCGTAAAAAGACAGCTCACCTTTACGGGCGATCATTTTTTGCAACTGTTCTTTGTGGATATTCGCGACACGCGGCGAGTTCAGTATGGTTTCAACCAGCGCAGCAGGGACAAAGCGCGTGTTATACCATTCGCCGTTATAGCAAACGCGAAAATCCAGTACGTCGATATCTTCGTAGCGGTAGCGTGGGTAGACATCAAAAAAGAAGAAACCGTTGAGCAGGATGAATAACACTATCAGGAGCCAGACTGAACCTGACAGCGTTTCGGACTGCAACATCACTGCCAGCGTGGCAAAAAAGGCAACGTACATGCCAATAAACAGCCCCGGATGTTTGCGGATAAAACTGATACTAAAGCGGGGCTTGTTGTCGCGTTTTTCGCGCGTATTCAGAGACTCAATCGTTTCGGTCAGCAGGCGTTGTATTTCGGTCATCTTTTGCCTTCGTGGTATCTGCAACTCTCCAGGGAACACCCTATTTTAACGTGGGAATGATATGAGAAAAGTAACAGATTAACTACAATTTTGCATAACAGTTGCAAATTGTAGTTACAGTTTTTTAATGACTCTGGCCGGGTTACCGCCTACGACAACATTATCAGGAACATCTTTGGTAACGACGGCTCCTGATGCCACTACGACGTTATCGCCAATAGTAACCCCCGGGTTAATGATGGCACGACCACCAATCCAGACGTTGTTACCGATAGTCACCGGTTTCCCTAGTTCAGCACCGCTATTACGTGCTACGGGATCGACAGGATGGGTCGCGGTATAAATATGGACGCCAGGCGCCAGCATACAATTATCGCCTATACGAATAGGGCAGACATCAAGCATCACGCAATCGAAGTTCGCGTAAAACCCTTTACCGAGAAAAATGTTATAGCCATAGTCGCAGCGAAAGGAGGGCTCAATATACGCATCCGCAACCTGACCGAGTAAATCGGTGAGGATTTGTTGGCGTAATGATTGATCTTCCGGCAAGGAATGATTGTATTGGTGAATAAGCTGACGAGCGCGCAGGCGATCGCGAGATAAAGTCTCATCTGCCGAGCGATACAACTCACCAGCAATCATCTTTTCTTTTTCTGTGCTCATTACTGACGACCCGGTTGCTGGAATTGGGGCAACACAGTAATACGAAATGTCAGTGATGAGAACGTTCCCGTTACCTCTGTGTGACGGAGGTCACACGCGGCATGTCGTCATAGTAAAAATAAAATATGTCTAATAAACAGATGGTTATAGTTCAGGGGTTATACTGTTTAATTATCGAATAAATTTCCACACCGAGGAAGGGATCTTGTCGTAAAGCTTATTCATGGTCAATTCTGCAAGACGGTGATCTGCGGCTGAGTAAAATACCGCCAGTTCATTATCTGATAATTCGTATTTATTTTTCTCGATAACACGTTCCAGCGTGTCAATTGTCTGACAACGACGCAAACGCATCAAATAATCGGTTTTCGTTAAAGGCTTATCGGACATACTTCTACCCATGGTTGTAATAATTAGAACAAGATAAACTCGCAGGATTCTCTTTAGTGGCGTTCACAAAACAACGGAACAGTCGGTTACCTGACTTCCGCCATTTCTGGAGATCCTGCATATTAATACCATAACTACTGAACAACATAAAGGTGTCGTCCAGATATTCATCTATCTGCTCAATGAGCTTATTGTCTTCATTATACTTAATTTTGTAATTAAGTGCGAAGGTCGCAATATGCTCAATGAGTTCATTAAGCTGCAGATTGATAGCCGAGGTAGGGTCGTTAACCCAACCATGATTGCTTTCTTCAAGGTTTGCAAGACAGTCATGATACAGGGTTTCGCAGAGAAATTTAAGCTGTGCAATATCATGTCTTTTTGGTGAGTATTCATCCATAACGCGTCCCCTTCTTAGTGGTTGAACTAACGGACACCTTTCGGGGTGGGAAAACCTACTGACCTGGACTTGCCCTCACAGTTGTTAGATTAACTATAATCCACTCTATGAAGGTTTTCATCGCATTATTACGAAAAATTACAATTAGTGGGAGGAGAGGGAAAAGGCTTACTTTTTCACCCTGCATCAACCACGTAAAGGCTAAAGCAGTTTGTTTGATGCTATTCATAACGTAATCAGGATCCTTGCGTCGGGGGTGATAAAATGAGACGGGAATTTGTCACACTAATACCCAGGATTACTCTGATTATGATGTAATTGATATGAATAAATAAAGGATTGCCGCAAATAATTAAGAATAGCCTCTAGATGTCTATGGGTTATTATACCTATTGCTACCACTTAATATAAATTAACTAACAATAAGCATTTTTTATGAATTTTATGTAGCGTTAAAACTAACTTCCGTTTGCGAGCTTAGCTGTAAACATTGTTATTTTAAGATTATACGTATTAAAAAGGCCGCTTGCGCGGCCTTAGTGATTACGAGATCTATCAATGATGATCGACAGTATGGTTATGTTCGATATCTTCATTCTTGCGACTAAAGCGGCGGCGAACCACCACAAAGAACACCGGAACGAAGAAGATTGCCAGTACTGTTGCCGTCACCATCCCGCCCATTACGCCGGTCCCTACTGCGTTTTGTGCGCCGGAACCAGCACCAGTGCTGATAACCAGCGGCATAACGCCGAGGATAAATGCCAGTGAGGTCATCAGGATTGGGCGTAAACGCATACGCACCGCGTCCAGAGTTGCTTCAATCAGACCTTTACCTTCTTTATCCATCAAGTCTTTGGCGAATTCGACGATAAGTATCGCGTTCTTCGCCGACAACCCAATGGTTGTAAGCAGGCCCACCTGGAAGTATACGTCATTGGTTAAGCCACGGAAGGTGGCTGCCAGCAACGCACCGATAACCCCCAGCGGAACAACCAGCATAACGGAGAACGGAATCGACCAGCTCTCATACAGCGCCGCCAGACACAGGAACACCACAATCAACGAAATTGCGTACAGCGAAGGCGCCTGGTTGCCAGAGAGACGTTCCTGATAGGACATCCCCGTCCAGTCGTAGCCAACCCCCGTAGGCAGTTTGCTCGCCAGTTGTTCCATCAACGCCATCGCTTCACCGGTACTCTTACCCGGTGCCGCCTGACCTAAGATCTCCATGGATGGCAGACCGTTGTAACGTTCCAGACGTGGCGAACCGTATTCCCAACGGGAAGAGGAGAACGCCGAGAATGGCACCATCTGACCATTAGCAGCGCGGACATACCAGTTACCGATATCTTCCGGCAACATGCGGTATTTCGCTTCTGACATCACGTAAACTTTCTTCACACGACCACGGTCGATAAAGTCGTTCACGTAGCTGCCACCCCATGCCGCACCCAGAGTGGTGTTAATGTCGTTGATAGAAACACCCAGCGCCTGAGCTTTTTCCTGGTCGATATCAATCTTAAACTGCGGCGTGTCTTCCAGACCGTTTGGACGCACGCTGGTCAGCAGATCAGGATGTTTCGCTGCTTCGCCCAGCAACTGGTTACGTGCCTGGGTCAGTTTTTCGTGACCGAGGCCGGCCTGGTCAATCAACTCAAAGTCAAAACCGGTTGCCGTACCCAGTTCCACAATCGCAGGCAGGTTAAAGGCGAACACCATCGCATCTTTAATCTGCGAGAAGGCGCGCGTTGCACGCGTGGTAATTGCTTCAACTTTGTTCTCATCACCCGGACGGTCAGCCCAGTCCTTCAACGAAACGAACGCAATACCCGTGTTCTGACCACGTCCCGCAAAGCCGAAGCCGTTAACGGCGAACACCGATTCAACGTTGTTCTTTTCTTTGGTCAGATAGTAATCCGTCACCTCATTGAGCACTTTCTGCGTGCGTTCCTGCGTTGCACCTGCTGGCAGTTGGACCATGGTCATAAATACACCCTGGTCCTCATCTGGCAAGAAGGAGCTTGGCAGACGCACGAACAGATAGGCCATGCCGACCACGATGATCAGATACAGCACCAGATAACGCCCCGTACTGCGCAGAATACCGCCTACGCTGTCGGTGTAGTGGTGCGTGCTCTTCTCGAACATGCGGTTAAACCAGCCAAAGAAGCCTTTTTTGCCTTCGCCGTGATCGCCTTTAGCGATAGGTTTCAGCATGGTCGCACAAAGCGCCGGAGTCAGGATCAACGCCACCAGTACTGACAGTGCCATTGCCGAAACAATGGTAATGGAGAACTGACGATAGATTGCACCAGTCGAACCGCCGAAGAAGGCCATCGGTACGAATACCGCAGAGAGCACCATCGCGATACCAACCAGCGCGCCCTGAATCTGCCCCATCGATTTACGAGTGGCTTCTTTCGGCGGCAAACCTTCTTCCGCCATCACACGTTCCACGTTTTCTACGACAACGATGGCGTCATCCACCAACAGGCCGATAGCGAGCACCATCCCGAACATCGTTAGCGTGTTTATCGAGAAGCCAAAGGCTGCAAGGACCGCAAAGGTTCCCAGCAATACCACCGGTACGGCAATAGTCGGAATCAACGTCGCGCGGAAGTTCTGCAAGAACAGATACATTACCAGGAACACGAGGATGATCGCTTCAACCAGCGTTTTAACCACTTCGTGAATGGAGATTTTCACGAATGGCGTAGTGTCGTACGGGTAAACGATTTTCAGACCTGACGGGAAGAACGGTTCCATCTTTGCCAGTTCAGCACGGATAGCCGCAGCCGTATCCAGCGCGTTCGCACCGGTCGCCAGTTTGATACCCAGACCAGAAGCGGGTTGTCCGTTAAACTCTGCGATGATGTCGTAGTTCTCACCACCCAGCTCAATTTTCGCCACATCACGCAGCAGTACGCGGGAACCGTCCTGATTCACTTTCAGCAGAATTTTGCCGAACTCTTCAGTGGAGGTCAGACGCGTCTGAGCAATAATAGAGGCATTAAGCTGCTGGCCTTTCACCGGCGGCGTACCACCGAGCTGACCGGCTGCGACCTGGGCGTTCTGTGCTTTGATAGCGGTAATGACATCAACCGGCGTTAACTGGTATTTGTTCAGCTCATTCGGGTTCATCCAGATACGCATTGCATACTGTGAACCGAACAGCTGAACGTCACCGACGCCTGATGTACGGCTGATGGCATCTTTCATATTCGCCGCTACATAGTCAGAGATATCCTCCTGCGTCATGGAGCCATCGGTGTTGATAACGCCGACAACCATCAGGAAGCTACTGGAAGATTTCTCAACGCTCACCCCTTGCTGCTGTACTTCCTGCGGCAGTAATGGCATCGCCAGTTGCAGTTTGTTCTGCACCTGAACCTGCGCAATATCCGCATCAGTACCAGACTCAAAGGTCAGGGTGATCTGCACAGTACCCGTGGAGTCACTGTTGGAGGACATGTACATCAGGTTATCGATACCGTTCATATTCTGTTCGATAACCTGTGTAACAGTATCCTGCACTGTTTTTGCATCAGCACCAGGATAGGAAGCGGAGATCGTTACTGCCGGCGGTGCAATCGTAGGATATTGCGCCACCGGCAGTTTGAGGATCGCCAGCCCCCCTGCCAACATGATGATGATGGCGATCACCCACGCAAAAATCGGGCGATCAATAAAGAAATTAGGCATGTCTTAACGGCTCCTGTTTAAGTTAAGACTTGGACTGTTCAGGCTGAGCACCGCTTGCGTCTTGCTGATTGTTATCAGCGGTTATCTCTTGTGCTTTCACCTGGACACCAGGACGCACTTTCTGCAGCCCACTTACTACTACTCGTTCGCCTGCTTTCAGACCCTCAGTCACCAGCCACTTATCGCCAATGGCCTGGCTTGCGACGATCGGACGAGTTTCCACTTTGTCATCCGCGCCAACGACCAGTACGGTAGCTTCGCCGCGTGGTGTACGAGTTACACCTTGTTGCGGAACTAAAATGGCGGTTGGATTAAGCCCTTCTTCCAGACGTGCGCGCACGAACATACCCGGCAGCAGGGTGTGATCTGGGTTCGGGAAGATAGCGCGTAAAGTGATAGAACCGGTGGTCTGATCAACGGTAACGTCAGAGAACTCCAGCGTACCGTCCTGCGGGAACTTAATGCCGTCACTGGTGATCAGCGACACTTTGGCTTTACCGTTCTCTTGCTTCAGTGTGCCGTTGGCGAGTTCTTGTTTCAGACGCAGGAAATCGTTACTGGACTGAGTAACATCAACGTAGATCGGATCCAGTTGCTGCACGGTCGCCAGTGCAGTTGCCTGACCGTTTTGCACCAATGCGCCTTCCGTCACGTTCGATTTACCAATACGGCCGGTAATCGGAGAGGTGACTTTGGTGTAAGCCAGATTGATGCGCGCGGTTTCAACAGCCGCTTTCGCCGCAGTGACAGCCGCATTTGCCTGTTGCGCATCAGCCAGCGCCTGATCGTACTCTTGCTTACTGATGTACTGAGTACCCAGCAGCTTCTGGTAACGATTAACAGTCAATTGCGCGATATTGGCTGCTGCCTGCGCTTTAGCCAGATCGCCTTTTGCACTGTCGTACGCCGCCTGATAGGTCGCAGGATCAATCTGATAGAGAGAGACACCTGCTTCGATGTCGCTACCTTCTTTGAAATTACGCTTCAGGATAATCCCGCTAACTTGAGGACGAACTTCTGCGATCCGGTAGGCACTGGTGCGACCCGGAAGCTCGGTTGTGATCTGCAGAGGTTCAGTTTTGACTGTTACTACCCCAACAGCGGGCATCTGCTGGCCACCTTGTTGGGCCTGTTTGTCGTCACATCCTGTAAGCGCTAAGCTGCCTGAGAGCATCAGAACGATCGCCAGAGGCGTAAACCCTCTGTTTTTGTTCATATGTAAACCTCGAGTGTCCGATTTCAAATTGGTCAATGGTCAAAAGTCGATAAACCCATTGCTGCGTTTATATTATCGTCGTGCTATGGTACATACATTCATAAATGTATGTAAATCTAACGCCTGTAAATTCACGAACATATGGCACGAAAAACCAAACAAGAAGCGCAAGAAACGCGCCAACACATCCTCGATGTGGCTTTACGTCTTTTCTCACAGCAGGGGGTATCATCCACCTCACTGGGAGAGATTGCAAAAGCAGCAGGCGTTACGCGTGGTGCAATCTACTGGCATTTTAAAGATAAGTCGGATTTGTTCAGTGAGATCTGGGAGCTGTCAGAATCCAATATTGGTGAACTAGAGCTTGAGTATCAGGCAAAATTCCCTGACGATCCACTCTCAGTATTAAGAGAAATACTAATTCATGTTCTTGAATCGACGGTGACAGAAGAACGCCGTCGATTATTGATGGAGATTATTTTCCACAAATGCGAATTTGTCGGGGAAATGGCTGTTGTTCAACAGGCACAACGTAATCTCTGTCTGGAAAGTTATGACCGTATAGAACAAACGTTAAGACATTGTATTGAGGCGAAAATGTTGCCGGCAGATTTAATGACGCGTCGCGCAGCAATTATTATGCGCGGCTATATTTCCGGCTTAATGGAAAATTGGCTCTTTGCCCCGCAATCTTTTGACCTCAAAAAAGAAGCCCGCGATTACGTTGCCATATTGCTGGAAATGTATCTTCTTTGCCCTACGCTTCGTACACCGGCCAGCAACGAAAAATCCTGAATCAGACTCCAGGATTTTTCCTGGACATTTTCGCTGTTGCTATTCTGGCTCTCTACGCCGTGCTATTCTAGCCGCTTGACTATTTCAGGTCGTTCTTCAGGTTCAGAAACCTTCATTCATCATGACTATGTTCCAGTATTACAAACGATCACGGCATTTTGTTTTTTCAGCATTTATTGCTTTTGTTTTGGTCTTGTTATGCCAGAACACGGCCTTTGCGCGGGCGTCATCGAATGGTGATCTACCGACGAAAGCGGATCTACAGGCACAACTTGACTCGCTTAATAAACAAAAAGATCTTTCTGCTCAGGACAAACTGATTCAGCAGGATCTGACAGACACATTAGCCACTCTCGATAAAATCGACCGAGTAAAAGAAGAGACGGTTCAGCTACGACAAAAAGTGGCTGAAGCGCCAGAAAAAATGCGCCAGGCGACCGCAGCGTTAACCGCACTTAGCGATGTGGACAACGACGACGAAACGCGCAAAATTCTGAGCACGCTTTCGTTGCGCCAACTGGAAACTCGCGTTGCTCAGGCGCTGGACGATTTGCAAAACGCACAAAACGATCTGGCGTCTTATAACAGCCAGTTAGTTTCTTTACAGACGCAGCCTGAACGCGTGCAAAATGCGATGTATACCGCCTCACAGCAGCTGCAACAAATTCGCAGCCGCCTGGATGGCACGGAAGTCGGTGAGACAGCCTTACGTCCCAGCCAGAAAGTGCTGATGCAGGCGCAGCAGGCTTTGTTGAATGCCGAGATTGACCAGCAACGTAAAAGCCTTGAAGGGAACACTGTCTTACAGGATACCCTGCAAAAGCAACGCGATTACGTGACGGCGAACAGCACTCGTCTGGAACATGAACTGCAACTATTGCAGGAGGCGGTGAACAGCAAGCGTCTGACATTAACTGAAAAAACGGCGCAGGAAGCGGTAACGCCGGACGAAGCTGCGCGTATTCAGGCTAATCCGCTGGTGAAACAAGAGCTGGAAATTAACCAGCAGTTAAGTCAGCGTCTGATTAGCGCCACTGAAAACGGCAATTTGTTGATGCAGCAAAACATCAAAGTCAAAAACTGGCTGGAGCGGGCGCTGCAATCGGAACGCAATATCAAAGAGCAGATTTCTGTCCTGAAGGGCAGCCTGCTGCTGTCACGTATTCTTTATCAGCAACAACAAACGCTGCCCTCGGCGGACGAACTGGAAAATATGACCAACCGCATTGCGGATTTGCGTCTCGAACAGTTCGAAGTGAACCAGCAGCGTGACGCACTCTTCCAGAGCGATGCTTATGTCGCCAAACTGGAAGAGGGTCATGCGAATGAAGTCAACGACGAAGTTCGTGACGCATTGTTGCAAGTAGTTGATATGCGTCGCGAATTGCTGGATCAGCTTAACAAACAGTTGGGCAACCAACTCATGATGGCCATTAACCTGCAAATCAACCAGCAACAGTTAATGAGCGTATCGAAAAACCTGAAATCCATCCTGACCCAGCAGATTTTCTGGGTGAACAGTAACCGCCCGATGGACTGGGACTGGATTAAAGCGTTCCCACAAACGCTGCAGGATGAATTCAAGTCGATGAAAATTACGGTGAACTGGGAAAAAGCCTGGCCTGCCGTCTTTATCGCTTTCCTCGCTGGTTTGCCGCTGCTGCTGATTGCCGGGTTGATTCACTGGCGTCTTGGATGGCTGAAAGCGTATCAACAAAAGCTGGCTTCCGCCGTAGGTTCCCTGCGTAACGACAGCCAGCTCAACACACCAAAAGCGATCCTTATCGATCTGATCCGCGCGCTGCCGGTGTGTCTGATTATTCTCGCCGTCGGTTTGATTCTGCTCACCATGCAGCTCAACATCAGTGAGCTACTGTGGTCGTTCAGCAAAAAACTGGCGATTTTTTGGCTGGTATTTGGTCTGTGCTGGAAGGTGCTGGAGAAAAATGGCGTTGCTGTTCGTCACTTTGGTATGCCGGAACAGCAGACCAGCCACTGGCGTCGGCAAATTGTCCGCATCAGCCTCGCGTTGCTGCCGATCCATTTCTGGTCTGTGGTGGCAGAACTCTCCCCACTGCATCTGATGGATGATGTACTGGGGCAGGCGATGATTTTCTTCAACCTGCTGCTGATTGCCTTTCTGGTGTGGCCGATGTGCCGCGAAAGCTGGCGTGATAAAGAGTCGCACACCATGCGTCTGGTCACCATTACCGTGTTGTCGATTATCCCGATTGCGCTGATGGTGCTGACCGCCACGGGTTATTTCTACACCACGCTGCGCCTCTCCGGGCGTTGGATTGAAACCGTTTATCTGGTGATCATCTGGAACCTGCTGTACCAGACCGTACTGCGCGGATTAAGCGTGGCGGCACGGCGTATCGCCTGGCGCCGTGCGCTGGCGCGTCGGCAGAATCTGGTGAAAGAGGGGGCCGAAGGAGCCGAACCGCCGGAAGAACCCACCATTGCACTGGAGCAGGTTAACCAGCAGACGCTGCGTATTACCATGCTGCTGATGTTTGCACTGTTTGGTTTGATGTTCTGGGCGATTTGGTCCGATTTGATCACCGTGTTCAGCTATCTCGACAGCATCACCCTGTGGCATTACAACGGCACTGAAGCCGGGGCTGCGGTGGTGAAAAGCGTCACTATGGGCAGTCTGTTGTTTGCGATTATCGCATCGATGGTTGCCTGGGCGCTGATCCGCAACCTGCCAGGTTTGCTGGAAGTGCTGGTGCTCTCGCGGTTGAACATGCGCCAGGGCGCGTCGTACGCCATTACCACCATCCTTAACTACATCATCATTGCCGTTGGTGCGATGACAGTGTTTGGGTCGCTTGGTGTGTCATGGGATAAACTCCAGTGGCTGGCTGCGGCATTATCTGTAGGTCTGGGTTTTGGTTTACAAGAGATCTTCGGTAACTTCGTTTCTGGTTTGATCATCCTGTTCGAACGTCCGGTGCGCATTGGCGATACGGTAACTATCGGTACTTTCTCCGGAACGGTCAGTAAGATCCGTATTCGTGCAACGACTATTACGGACTTCGATCGCAAAGAAGTGATCATCCCGAACAAAGCGTTCGTAACCGAGCGTCTGATCAACTGGTCGTTAACCGACACCACCACTCGTCTGGTGATCCGCCTGGGTGTGGCTTACGGTTCTGATCTGGAAAAAGTACGCAGAGTCCTGCTTCAGGCAGCGACTGAGCATCCAAGGGTGATGCACGAACCGATGCCGGAAGTCTTCTTTACTGCGTTTGGCGCCAGCACGCTGGATCACGAGCTGCGCCTGTACGTTCGTGAACTGCGCGACCGTAGCCGTACTGTCGATGAACTGAACCGTACTATCGATCAGTTGTGCCGTGAAAACGACATCAACATTGCCTTTAACCAACTTGAAGTGCATCTGCATAACGAGAAGGGCGATGAAGTGACGGAAGTGAAACGAGACTACAAAGGCGACGATCCGACGCCTGCGGTAGGGTAATAACGAAAGGGGCGGCATTTAGCCGCCCCCGAGATTGCTGACAAAGTGCGCGTTGTTCATGCCGGATGCGGCGTGACTGCTTTATCCGGCCTACAAAACCGCGAAAATTCAATATATTGCAGGAGTAGTGTAGGCCTGATAAGCGTAGCGCATCAGGCAATTTTGCGTTTGCCGGCAATCAGAGGGCGACATCCGGCCACCCCATTTATTTTTCGCTTTTCGCCTCATCATCGCGCGTTAATTTCTTTTCATAATCACGTTTTACAATATCCAGCGCGCGCAGCACGGTACTGGCAGGGATCTGATTTTCCTCCAGCAGCACAATCAAATCGACGGCCAGTTTGACATCGTCAGGGGCATTTTCCAGTGACATACTTTCTCCATTGTTAGCGAGTTAAACGCGCTAACCTGTTTTCGATTTTTTCCAGCGCATGGCGACACCGCGCCAGACGCGCTTCATAGGCTTCTACTTCACGATGCAGCGTTTGCTGCTCTACTAAATCGGTTGCCTGCGCCAGACGGGCTTTACGTTCTGCTACCATCTCACGTAATCGCCGTTCAAAATCCTGATGTTGAATCCTTTTTCGTTGCCAGCGGGCAATTTTTGGTGGCGCGCTGTCCCACTCGCGCAGTGACCAGGATGCCGCTTCACGGGCAATCGCTTCCAGTTGGGCGACCAGGTGTTCTGCCAGCCAGGCTACTTGCGGCAGCTGCTGCTGTTCGACTGCGTGACGAAGCGCAGCCATGTTATCGCCCGCCTCATCGAGACAAGCCTGTAACGTTGTCGCGCGAGTCTGAAAAAGATGCCTGTCGAAACGGGCGCTTAACGTGCTGAACTGCGCCACCGGGACACAACGCTGGCGCAGCGTGGCGAGCTGACCTTCCAGTTTTTCCAGCAGCAGGGTCGTTTTCACGATAAGACCTCAATGAAAATGATAATTGTTATGCTAAAGTAGCCACTCTGTAAGCTGACAACACTCAATATGCAACGAATCATTTTAATCATCATTGGCTGGCTGGCGGTAGTGTTGGGTACGCTGGGGGTGGTATTACCGGTATTACCGACTACGCCGTTTATCCTGTTGGCTGCCTGGTGCTTTGCCCGCTCTTCCCCGCGTTTTCACGCCTGGCTGCTGTATCGCTCATGGTTTGGTAGCTATTTACGCTTCTGGCAGAAATACCATGCAATGCCGCGTGGCGCAAAACCACGGGCGATTTTATTGATACTCGTGACTTTTGCTATTTCACTGTGGTTTGTGCATATGACGTGGGTACGCATTTTGTTGCTGGTGATCCTCACTTGTTTGCTGATTTTTATGTGGCGAATCCCAGTGATTGATGAAAAGCAAGAAAAGCACTGAAGCACAACAATCGCTGTTGCAATTATCGCCCACAGCCAGTACATTCTGGCGTTTTCGAGCACAGGCGCAGGCGGTCAAAGGTTAAACAAAAGTTACTTTTGATACGTTTAAAACGCGCCGTGAGTACCACCGTAACAAGCAGGCATACACTTATGACCGCGACTGCACAGCAGCTTGAGTATCTCAAAAATAGCATCAAAAGCATTCAGGACTACCCAAAACCCGGCATTCTGTTCCGTGATGTCACCAGCTTACTGGAAGACCCGAAAGCTTACGCTCTCAGCATCGACCTGCTGGTTGAGCGTTACAAAAATGCGGGTATTACCAAAGTTGTCGGCACCGAAGCACGTGGCTTCTTGTTTGGTGCTCCGGTAGCATTGGGTCTGGGCGTAGGTTTTGTACCGGTACGTAAACCGGGCAAACTGCCGCGCGAAACCATCAGCGAAACTTATGAACTGGAATACGGCACCGATAAGCTGGAAATCCACGTTGATGCCATTAAACCTGGTGACAAAGTATTGGTAGTCGACGATTTGCTGGCAACTGGGGGCACCATTGAGGCGACAGTGAAATTGATCCGTCGTCTGGGCGGTGAAGTCACTGACGCTGCATTCATCATTAATCTGTTCGACCTCGGCGGTGAACAGCGTCTCGAAAATCAAGGCATTACCTGTTATAGCCTTGTCCCGTTCCCGGGCCACTAATTTTCGACAGCCCGCGCCATGGGCAGCACAAGATGTACATTCAGCCTCGCCGTTCTGACGGGGCTGTGTTAGCATTACCCCTTCGTGAATCCACCTTCCAGCGTTTCAGAGCCTGCCAATGAGTTATCAGGTCTTAGCCCGAAAATGGCGCCCACAAACCTTTGCTGACGTCGTCGGCCAGGAACATGTGCTGACCGCACTGGCGAACGGCTTGTCGTTAGGGCGTATTCATCATGCTTATCTTTTTTCCGGCACCCGTGGCGTCGGAAAAACCTCTATCGCCCGACTGCTGGCGAAGGGGCTAAACTGCGAAACAGGTATTACCGCGACGCCGTGCGGCGTATGCGATAACTGCCGCGAAATCGAACAGGGGCGCTTTGTTGATCTGATTGAGATCGATGCCGCCTCGCGCACCAAAGTCGAAGATACCCGCGACCTGCTGGATAACGTTCAGTACGCGCCAGCGCGCGGTCGCTTTAAAGTCTATCTGATCGACGAAGTGCATATGCTGTCGCGCCACAGCTTCAACGCACTGTTAAAAACCCTTGAAGAGCCACCAGAGCATGTGAAGTTTCTGCTGGCAACCACCGATCCGCAGAAATTGCCGGTGACGATTTTGTCGCGCTGCCTGCAATTTCATCTCAAGGCGCTGGATGTCGAGCAAATTCGTCATCAGCTTGAGCACATTCTCAACGAAGAACACATCGCCCACGAGCCTCGGGCGCTGCAACTGCTGGCACGCGCCGCTGAAGGCAGCCTGCGAGACGCGTTAAGTCTGACTGACCAGGCGATTGCCAGCGGTGATGGTCAGGTTTCGACCCAGGCGGTCAGTTCGATGCTCGGTACGCTCGACGACGATCAGGCGCTGTCGCTGGTAGAAGCGATGGTGGAAGCCGACGGCGAGCGCGTAATGGCGCTGATTAACGAAGCTGCTGCCCGTGGTATCGAGTGGGAAGCGTTGCTGGTGGAAATGCTCGGCCTGCTGCACCGCATTGCGATGGTACAGCTTTCGCCTGCTGCGCTTGGCAATGATATGGCCGCCATTGAGCTGCGGATGCGTGAACTGGCACGCACCATACCGCCAACAGATATTCAGCTTTACTACCAGACGCTATTGATTGGTCGCAAAGAATTACCGTATGCGCCAGACAGACGCATGGGCGTTGAAATGACGCTATTGCGCGCGCTGGCGTTCCATCCGCGTATGCCTCTACCCGAACCGGAAGTGCCGCGCCAGTCCTTTGCGCCAGTCGCGCCGACGGCGGTAATGACACCAATGCAGGTGACGCCACAGCCGCAATCAGCGCCGCAGCAGGCACCGACCGTTCCGCTCTCAGAAACCACCAGCCAGGTGCTGGCGGCGCGCCAGCAACTACAGCGCGCACAGGGAGCAACCAAAGCAAAAAAGAGTGAACCGGCAGCCGCTACCCGCGCGCGGTCGGTGAATAACGCTGCGCTGGAAAGACTGGCTTCGGTCACCGATCGCGTTCAGTCGCGTCCGGCACCATCGGCGCGGGAAAAAGCGCCAGCCAAAAAAGAAGCGTATCGCTGGAAGGCTACCACCCCAGTGATGCAACAAAAAGAAGTGGTCGCCACGCCAAAGGCGCTGAAAAAGGCGCTGGAACATGAAAAAACGCCAGAGCTGGCGGCGAAGCTGGCGGCAGAAGCCATTGAGCGCGATCCGTGGGCAGCACAGGTGAGCCAACTTTCGCTACCAAAACTGGTCGAACAGGTGGCGTTAAATGCCTGGAAAGAGGAGAACGGCAACACGGTGTGTCTGCATTTGCGCTCCTCTCAGCGTCATTTGAATAACAGCGGTGCACAACAAAAACTGGCTGAAGCGTTGAGTACGTTAAATGGCTCAACGGTTGAACTGACTATCGTTGAAGATGATAATCCAGCGGTGCGTACGCCGCTGGAGTGGCGTCAGGCGATATACGAAGAAAAACTTGCGCAGGCGCGCGAGTCCATTATTGCGGATAATAATATTCAGACCCTGCGTCGATTCTTCGATGCGGAGCTGGATGAAGAAAGTATCCGCCCCATTTGATCGTAAGCACAGCTTACGATCGTCATCCTTAACGTGATTGAGAGAGAAACCTATGTTTGGTAAAGGCGGTCTGGGCAACCTGATGAAGCAGGCCCAGCAGATGCAAGAAAAAATGCAGCAGATGCAGGAAGAAATCGCGAAGCTGGAAGTGACCGGCGAATCCGGCGCAGGTCTGGTTAAAGTGACCATCAACGGCGCACACAACTGCCGTCGCGTTGAGATCGACCCAAGCCTGCTGGAAGACGACAAAGAGATGCTGGAAGACCTGGTGGCTGCGGCATTCAACGATGCAGCACGTCGTATCGAAGAAACTCAGAAAGAAAAAATGGCCTCTGTTTCCTCCGGAATGCAGCTGCCGCCTGGCTTTAAGATGCCGTTCTGATGCAAACCAGCCCGCTGTTAACACAGCTTATGGAAGCACTGCGCTGTCTGCCGGGCGTTGGCCCGAAGTCGGCGCAGCGTATGGCGTTCACGCTGCTTCAGCGCGATCGTAGCGGCGGGATGCGTCTGGCGCAGGCGCTCACCCGGGCGATGTCGGAAATCGGTCACTGCGCCGATTGCCGCACCTTCACTGAGCAGGAAGTCTGTAACATCTGTTCAAACCCGCGTCGTCAGGAAAACGGTCAAATCTGCGTGGTGGAGAGTCCGGCGGACATCTACGCCATTGAGCAGACGGGGCAGTTTTCCGGCCGTTATTTTGTGTTGATGGGGCACCTGTCACCGCTGGACGGCATCGGTCCGGATGATATCGGGCTTGATCGTCTGGAACAGCGTCTGGCGGAGGAAAAAATCACCGAAGTGATCCTCGCCACCAACCCAACGGTCGAAGGTGAAGCCACCGCTAACTACATTGCCGAGCTTTGCGCGCAGTATGACGTGGAAGCCAGCCGTATTGCCCACGGCGTACCGGTTGGCGGCGAACTGGAAATGGTCGACGGCACCACGCTGTCGCATTCCCTTGCCGGGCGTCATAAGATTCGTTTTTAAGCAAACGAGAGCAGGATCACCTGCTCTCGCTTGAAATTATTCCTCCTTGTCCCCATCTCTCCCTCATCCTGTTTTTAACCTTAAAATGGCATTATTGAGGTAGACCTACATGAAAGGACAAGAAACTCGTGGTTTTCAGTCAGAAGTGAAGCAGCTTCTGCACCTGATGATCCATTCTCTCTATTCCAATAAAGAAATCTTCCTGCGTGAGCTTATCTCTAACGCCTCCGATGCGGCGGACAAGCTGCGTTTCCGCGCGCTCTCTAACCCGGATCTGTACGAGGGTGACGGCGAACTGCGTGTTCGTGTCTCTTTCGACAAAGACAAGCGCACGCTGACTATTTCCGACAACGGCGTGGGGATGACCCGCGACGAAGTGATCGACCATCTGGGGACTATCGCTAAATCCGGCACCAAATCGTTCCTCGAATCCCTGGGTTCTGACCAGGCGAAAGACAGCCAGCTGATCGGTCAGTTTGGTGTTGGTTTCTACTCTGCATTTATCGTGGCCGATAAAGTGACCGTGCGCACCCGTGCGGCAGGTGAAAAACCAGAAAACGGCGTCTTCTGGGAATCGGCGGGCGAAGGTGAATACACCGTTGCCGATATCACCAAAGAAGATCGCGGTACTGAAATTACCCTGCATCTGCGCGAAGGCGAGGATGAATTCCTCGATGACTGGCGCGTGCGTTCCATCATCAGCAAATACTCCGACCATATCGCGCTGCCAGTAGAGATCGAAAAACGCGAAGAGAAAGACGGCGAAACCGTTATTTCCTGGGAGAAAATCAACAAAGCGCAGGCGCTGTGGACTCGCAACAAGTCGGAAATCACCGATGAAGAATACAAAGAGTTCTACAAACACATCGCCCACGACTTTAACGATCCACTGACCTGGAGCCATAACCGCGTTGAAGGTAAGCAAGAGTACACCAGTCTGCTGTACATTCCGTCGCAGGCACCGTGGGATATGTGGAACCGCGATCACAAACACGGCCTGAAACTGTACGTCCAGCGTGTGTTCATCATGGACGACGCAGAACAGTTCATGCCGAACTATCTGCGCTTCGTGCGTGGTCTGATTGACTCCAGCGATCTGCCGCTGAACGTTTCCCGTGAAATCCTCCAGGACAGCACAGTAACCCGTAACCTGCGCAATGCGCTGACCAAGCGTGTGCTGCAAATGCTGGAAAAACTGGCGAAAGACGACGCGGAAAAATACCAGACCTTCTGGCAACAGTTTGGTCTGGTACTGAAAGAAGGTCCGGCGGAAGATTTCGCTAACCAGGAAGCGATCGCCAAACTGCTGCGTTTTGCTTCTACCCATACCGATTCTTCTGCGCAGACCGTGTCTCTGGAAGACTATGTTTCCCGCATGAAAGAAGGGCAGGAGAAAATCTACTACATCACCGCAGACAGCTATGCGGCAGCGAAGAGCAGCCCGCACTTGGAACTGCTGCGTAAGAAAGGCATCGAAGTTCTGCTGCTTTCCGACCGCATCGATGAGTGGATGATGAACTATCTGACTGAGTTCGATGGCAAGCCGTTCCAGTCTGTGTCTAAAGTTGACGAGTCGCTGGAAAAACTGGCTGACGAAGTTGATGAGAGCGCGAAAGAAGCGGAGAAAGCACTGACTCCGTTTATTGACCGCGTGAAAGCACTGCTCGGCGAGCGTGTGAAAGATGTCCGTCTGACCCACCGTCTGACCGATACGCCAGCGATTGTGTCTACTGATGCGGACGAAATGAGCACCCAGATGGCGAAACTGTTCGCTGCGGCGGGCCAGAAAGTGCCAGAAGTGAAATACATCTTCGAACTGAACCCGGATCACGTACTGGTGAAACGTGCGGCAGATACTGAAGATGAAGCGAAGTTCAGCGAGTGGGTAGAACTGCTGCTGGATCAGGCGCTGCTGGCAGAACGCGGCACGCTGGAAGATCCGAACCTGTTTATTCGTCGTATGAACCAGCTGCTGGTTTCCTGATGTAATGCCGGATGAATTTTATCCGGCATACAGCTGAATGTGGTGCCGGATGACCTTCGTGTCATCCGGCATTTTTCTTTTCATTATCTGCACTTTCCGCAAATTATCTCCCCCTTAACCGTTTCAGCCCCAGGTGCCTTTCTTGAGGCAATCGCCTGATGGTGGTATCGTTTATCGCTTTTTCAAAAAATTCGACACATTTTAAGGGGATTTTCGCAATGCGTATCATTCTGCTTGGCGCTCCGGGCGCGGGGAAAGGGACTCAGGCTCAGTTCATCATGGAGAAATATGGTATTCCGCAAATCTCCACTGGCGATATGCTGCGTGCTGCGGTCAAGTCTGGCTCCGAGCTGGGTAAACAAGCAAAAGACATTATGGATGCTGGCAAACTGGTCACCGACGAACTGGTGATCGCGCTGGTTAAAGAGCGCATTGCTCAGGAAGACTGCCGTAACGGTTTCCTGCTTGACGGCTTCCCGCGTACCATTCCGCAGGCAGACGCGATGAAAGAAGCGGGCATCAACGTTGACTACGTTCTGGAGTTTGACGTACCGGACGAACTGATTGTTGACCGTATCGTAGGCCGCCGCGTTCACGCGCCGTCTGGTCGTGTTTATCACGTTAAATTCAATCCGCCGAAAGTCGAAGGCAAAGACGACGTTACCGGTGAAGAACTGACTACCCGTAAAGATGATCAGGAAGAAACCGTGCGTAAACGTCTGGTTGAATACCATCAGATGACTGCACCGCTGATCGGCTACTACTCTAAAGAAGCGGAAGCGGGCAACACCAAATACGCAAAAGTCGATGGCACCAAACCGGTTGCTGAAGTTCGCGCGGCTCTGGAAAAAATCCTCGGCTAATCAAGTTGCAGCAGATCTGCTTTCGGGCAGGTCTGCTCATCCTCCTCAGGCAATACCTCTCACAGCAATTAGTTCTTCTTCCTCACTTTTCCGCTACAATTATCAACAAGTTGAATCGATAAGAGGCGGTAATGCGTCAAACTAAAACCGGTATCCTGCTGGCAAACCTGGGTACGCCCGATGCCCCCACTCCTGAAGCGGTAAAACGCTACCTGAAACAATTTTTAAGCGACAGACGCGTAGTCGATACTTCACGGCTGTTGTGGTGGCCATTGCTGCGCGGCGTGATTTTGCCTCTGCGCTCGCCGCGTGTGGCGAAGCTGTATGCCTCTGTCTGGATGGAAGGTGGCTCGCCACTGATGGTTTACAGCCGCCAGCAACAACAGGCGCTGGCACAACGTTTACCGGATACGCCCGTGGCGCTGGGAATGAGCTACGGCTCGCCATCGCTGGAAAGCGCCGTAGATGAACTACTGGCAGAACATGTTGATCATATCGTGGTGCTGCCGCTCTACCCGCAATACTCCTGTTCAACGGTCGGTGCGGTGTGGGATGAACTGGCTCGCATTCTGGCGCGCAAACGTAGCATTCCGGGGATATCGTTTATTCGCGATTACGCCGATAACCACGATTACATTAATGCGCTGGCGAATAGTGTTCGCGCCTCTTTTGCCAAACATGGCGAACCAGATTTACTTTTACTCTCTTATCACGGTATTCCCCAGCGTTATGCCGATGAAGGCGATGATTATCCGCAACGTTGTCGCACAACGACCCGCGAGCTGGCTTCTGCGCTGGGAATGGCACCGGAAAAAGTGATGATGACCTTTCAGTCGCGCTTTGGTCGGGAACCCTGGTTGATGCCTTATACCGACGAAACGCTGAAAATGCTGGGAGAAAAAGGTGTCGGCCATATTCAGGTGATGTGTCCGGGCTTTGCTGCGGATTGTCTGGAAACACTGGAAGAGATTGCCGAGCAAAACCGTGAAGTCTTCCTCGGTGCAGGCGGTAAAAAATACGAATATATTCCGGCGCTTAATGCCACGCCGGAACATATCGAAATGATGGCTAATCTTGTTGCAGCGTATCGCTAAAGCTGGGCGGTAAAGAATTGAGCGCCGTCGCGAAGAGCATCATCGGCGGTTTTCATCATCCGTGAATAATGCAAAAAGGCGTGAAGCGTGCCTGGGTAGAGTCTGAACTCACAGGGCTGCTGATGCGCCGCTAACGTCTGGTAAAGCAGGTGACTGTCATCCAGCAGCGGATCGAACTCTGCGCCAGCGATATAGCAGGGGGGCACATCGCGAGTGAGATCGTTATTAAACAGGCAGTAATACGGCGACTCGCGGTCTGCTTCGTTGCTTAAATACGCCTCTTCATACATCTGCAAATCCTGTTGCGTTAAGCCATCCCAGTCACCGCCCAACAGACGGCGAGTCACGGAATCGCGTAATCCGTAAAGCCCATACCACAGCAAAACGCCCACAACTTTGCCGCAATCGATCTGCTTATCACGCAACCATAAAGCACTGGCGAGCGCCAGCATGGCGCCAGCGGAATCACCGGCAAAACCAATGCGTGACATATTGATCTGATAATCGCCCGCCTGCTGGTGGAAGTAACAACAGGCAGCCACGACTTCCTCTATCGCTTGCGGAAAACGCGCTTCAGGCGAAAGGGTGTAATCAATACCAATCACCGTACACTGGGTGTACTTTGCCAGTAGGCGCATAATGCGATCGTGGGTATCGAGATTGCCGAGAATAAAACCGCCGCCATGCAGATAAAACAACGTCGCCGGGCTATCCGGGTTCGGACAAAATTGCCGTGCTTCTACCTGACCATATTTTGTCGGAACCGCGTAAGCTCTGGTTTCCATTTCTGGAGCGCCAGCATTCCAGAATCGGCGCTCAAGCGTGTAATGCTGGCGTTGTTCGGCAATCGTTCCCGTTGCGGGCCAGGGCGGTAAATCGGGCTGAAGAGTATTAACAACCGCCTTCATTTCGGCAGAGATTAGCTCCAGCACGGGTAGTTTGTTTTCCGGCTTCATGCAAAAACTCCTTTCAAATTGCGTCATTGTAAGGAACATCTCCCATGAAAATGCGATCCCGCCGGCTGATATTGAAACTGCCTGCGTCTCGCGCGTTCAGGCATGATTGTGTTAACATTCGCCGCTCAGTTAACCACCCGTAAAAACAACCATGAAATTTCCCGGCAAACGTAAATCCAAACATTACTTCCCCGTAAATGCACGCGATCCTCTGTTGCAGCAAATCCAACCAGAAAACGAAACCAGCGCAGCCTGGGTGGTCGGTATCGACCAGACGCTGGTGGATATTGAAGCCAAAGTGGAAGACGATTTTATTGAACGTTATGGATTAAGCGCCGGGCATTCACTGGTCATTGAAGATGATGTTGCTGAAGCACTTTATCAGGAGCTGAAACAGAAAAACCTGATTACTCATCAGTTTGCAGGTGGCACTATTGGCAATACTATGCACAACTATTCTGTACTGGCAGACGACCGTTCGGTGCTGCTGGGCGTGATGTGCAGCAATATTGAAATTGGCAGCTACGCCTATCGTTACTTGTGCAATACATCCAGCCGTACCGATCTTAACTATCTGCAGGGCGTGGATGGTCCGATTGGTCGTTGCTTTACGCTGATTGGCGAGTCTGGCGAACGTACCTTTGCTATCAGTCCAGGTCATATGAACCAGTTACGGGCAGAAAGCATTCCGGAAGATGTTATCGCCGGAGCGTCGGCGCTGGTATTAACGTCCTATCTGGTGCGTTGCAAGCCGGGTGAACCGATGCCGGAAGCGACCATGAAAGCCATTGAGTATGCCAAAAAATATAACGTACCGGTGGTGCTAACGCTGGGTACTAAATTTGTCATCGCCGAGAATCCGCAATGGTGGCAGCAATTCCTCAAAGAACACGTCTCCATCCTTGCGATGAACGAAGAAGAAGCCGAAGCGTTGACCGGAGAGAGCGATCCGCTGCTGGCATCTGACAAGGCGCTGGACTGGGTAGATCTGGTGCTGTGCACCGCCGGGCCCATCGGCTTGTATATGGCGGGCTTTACGGAAGACGAAGCGAAACGCAAAACCCAGCATCCGCTCTTGCCGGGCGCTATCGCGGAATTTAACCAGTATGAGTTTAGCCGCGCCATGCGCCACAAAGATTGCCAGAATCCGCTGCGCGTCTATTCGCACATTGCGCCGTACATGGGCGGACCAGAAAAAATCATGAACACCAACGGTGCCGGAGACGGTGCGCTGGCCGCGTTGTTGCATGACATTACCGCCAATAGCTATCACCGCACTAACGTGCCAAATTCCAGCAAGCATAAATTCACCTGGCTGACTTATTCGTCGTTAGCACAGGTGTGTAAATATGCTAACCGCGTCAGTTATCAGGTGCTTAACCAGCATTCACCACGCTTAACGCGCGGTCTGCCAGAGCGAGAAGACAGCCTGGAAGAGTCTTACTGGGATCGTTAAGCCATCGAACCAATGACAGTCGGATGCGGCGTAAACGCCTTATCCGATCTACGGAAGATGGCACGCGTAGGCCGATGTGATGGACACCTCCCGCCTTACGGCATCAATGTGCCAGACTGAGGTGTACTCAGTTCCCAGGTGGAGGTGTCCGTCATGAATATTAAGCGTATTGGTCTCGACCTTGCAAAAAATGTTTTTCAGATCCACGGCGTCGATCACCATGAAAAAGTGGTACTGCGAAAAACCCTGCGCCGTGCCCACATGATGACGTTTTTCTCCGGCCTTTCTCCCTGTCTTATTGGTATTGAGGCCTGTGGCTCTTCCCATTACTGGGCCCGCGAGCTCACCCGCATGGGCCATACCGTGCGTATTATTCCGCCGAAACTCGTCAAACCTTATCTCAAAGGCAACAAAAACGACGCCAATGATGCAGCAGCCATCTGCGAGGCCATCAGCAGGCCTGGTATGCGTTTTGTCGCTCTCAAATCGGAAGCACAGCAGACGTTACAGGCAGAGCACCGGGTCCGGGCCAGGATCATCCGCGAGCGGACTGCACTGTGCAATGAAATCCGGGGGCTGTTGAGTGAATTTGGTCTGGTGCTGCCAGTGGGGATAAATCACGTGCGTAAAGCCCTGCCGGAAATCCTGTCGCAGCAGGAGCAGTGGAATGACCGCTTCATCCGTCTGTTGTGCGAGCTGTCAGAGGAAATGCAGATGCTGGATGAGCGCATATCGCGTCATGACCGGCGTCTTCAGCAGGCGGCACGGGACGATATCCGCATAAAACGGCTGATGGAAATAGAGGGTTTTGGCCCGATAGTGGCGAGTGCACTGGTGGCTGCCGTGGGCGATGCGAAGCAATTTAAAAACGGTCGGGAAATGTCGGCCTTTATTGGACTGGTTCCGCGACAGCATTCAAGCGGCGGAAAAGAGCGGCTGGGCCATATCAGCAAACGTGGTGACAGTTACCTGAGAACGCTGATAATCCATGGTGCCCGTGCAGTCCTGAGGTTCAGCGCCGGAAAAACAGACAGACGCAGCCTCTGGCTACAGTCGGTGGCAGAAAGACGTAATAACAATATCGCCGTGGTGGCGCTGGCAAATAAAAACATCCGGATAGCGTGGGCGATATTAAATCGTGGTGAAGAATACCATGGGGTGAAGAATGCAGCGTAAGCAGCACTGACGTCCCTGTAAGTAAACGAGCAACAAACCTGCCGTAAGTGTGCAAAGTTATAAAGAACTGATGTGTAACAGGTAAGACCGACATCTGGCAAATCCGACCTTATCCATGGCTCCCTGCAAAGCAAAGCCGGCAGGCCGAAAGGAAACAGATGTGCAGATAACATCATGGCCGGGTACGACGGTACCGTAAGAGAGGCCGGATATACGAATGCAACTTACTCCCGTCACACAGATGAAAAATAACTTGCACAACGGGAGGTGTCCATATACGGATAAGATGCGTCAGCATCGCATCCGGCAATGGCGACATTAATGTATTACCCCGTCACCACCTCGCCCGCCGGTGGCGTTTCCAGCAGTTCCAGCATAGTACGGGCGATTTCACGTTCACCCATCACCACCTGATTCGCGCCACGTTCGGTGATATACGCCACCTCATCGTCATAATGGGCGCGGGCGATAATCTCAATATCCGGGTTTTTGGCGCGAGCAGAGGCTACAATCTCGCCAGCTTCGTAACCGTTAGGAATGGTCAGAATCAACCATTTCGCGCACTCCAGATGCGCCAGGTGCATAATCTCTTCATTCGCCGCGTTGCCCAGTACCGCGCGAACGCCACGCTCACGCAGTTCATCGACTCGAGTTCGTGATGTTTCAATCACCACTAACGGAATATCAGAGGCGAGTAATTTCTCGCCCAGCAGACTGCCTACACGCCCGTAGCCAACCAGTAGCGCATGGTTGCAAATATCCACCGGGATCTGCTTCTCTTCTTCGATAGCTTCTTCCAGCGTCTGTTCTTCCAGTGTTTCGGTCTTTGCCAGATATTTTTCCAGCAGCGCGAACAGTACCGGGTTGAGCATAATAGACAGGATCGCGCCTGCCAGTACCAGGTTTTGCCCGGCCTGTGGCAGCAGATTCAGCGCCATCCCCAGCCCCGCCAGGATAAACGCGAACTCACCAATTTGCGCGAGGCTGGCGGCGATGGTTAACGCCGTGCGCTGGGAGTGACCAAACAACCGAACGAGGAACAGTGCCGCAACTGATTTACCAAACAGAATAATCGCCAGCGTTGCCAGCACTGCCAGCGGTTGCTGAATCAGAATTAACGGATCAAATAGCATCCCAACGGAGACGAAAAACAGCACCGCAAACGCATCGCGCAATGGCAGCGTATCATGCGCCGCGCGGTGGCTAAGTTCGGATTCATTCAGCACCATCCCGGCGAAGAATGCGCCGAGCGCAAAGGAGACGTCAAACAGTTCTACCGCACCAAAAGCAATGCCTAATGCCAGTGCCAGCACCGACAGGGTAAACAGTTCACGCGAACCGGTCGCTGCGCTTCGCGCCATAATCCACGGCACCAGACGGCGACCCACTAACATCATAATGGCGATAAATGCCACCACCTTGCCGATGGTGATTCCCATATCAACCGCCAGCGTCGCAAAGCCCACGTCGCCCTGTTCCAGCATTCCAGCCACTGCGGGCAGCAACACCAGCGTCAGAACCATTACCAGGTCTTCCACAATCAACCAGCCGATGGCGATTTGCCCGCGCTGGCTGTCTATCAACTGCCGTTCTTCAAGCGCACGCAGCAGTACCACGGTACTGGCGGTAGAAAGACACAAACCGAACACGATGCCAGTCATTAACGACCAGCCGATCACGGCAGAAAGAGCCATACCCAGCAACGTCGCTACCGCTATCTGGGCGATCGCGCCAGGAATTGCGATGGACTTTACCGCCATCAAATCCTTGAGCGAAAAATGCAAACCGACGCCGAACATCAGCAAAATAACGCCCAGCTCCGCCAGCTCTGGTGCCAGTTTGGTATCGGCAACAAACCCTGGAGTAAAAGGTCCTGCCAGCACGCCCGCTAACAGATATCCCACCAGAGGAGAAATACGCAGTTTATTAGCAATCATGCCGAGGATAAAAGCGAGCACAAGGCCGCCAACAATGGTGGTGATAAGCGGGGTGGCGTGATGCATTCCGTCTCCTGTTCCTGGTGGTTGTTGTCCATTTTTGGCTGGGAAAACCAAAATTACAGGTAATAGTTTATGACAATTTCATGGTTGATGTTTATGAATAATTGTTGAATTTTGCAGAAAAATGGAATTAACCGCAAAAAAGGCACGGATCGGAAAAGTGATAAGGTGTAGGAAGAGGAAAGGCTTATGGCTACTGTAAAATGAGGCAGCCAAAGTTTACCTTTGGCTGCCTGGAAATCAGGATTTATGCCGGTTATCAGGCAAGAATATGGTCAACATACCAAGAAGTGGAAGGAAAGCACAGATTTTATAAACTAACTCGATACTGGTATGGTCGGCGATAAGCCCCAGAACCGCAGCACCCAGCCCCCCCATACCGAAAGCGAAACCGAAAAACAGTCCAGAAACCATGCCGATACGCCCCGGAAGCAGCTCCTGAGCGTAGACCAGAATGGCAGAAAACGCCGAGGCGAGGATAAATCCAATAATTACTGTTAAAACCCCCGTCCAGTACAGGCTGGCGTAGGGTAAAATCAGCGTAAACGGCGCAACGCCGAGGATAGAGCCCCAAATTACATATTTTCGACCAATTTTATCCCCGACAGGCCCGCCAATCACCGTACCCGCTGCGACGGCAAACAGGAAGGCAAACAGATGAAGCTGGGCATTCTGGATGGATAATCCGAATTTTTGCATCAGATAAAAGGTGTAATAGCTGCTGATGCTCGCCATATAGAAATATTTCGAGAAAATCAGCACTAACAGCACGCAAACAGCCAGTACGACCTTATTACGCGGCAGTGGATTGATTATTATTGCTTTGGGTTTGCCTTTACTCATCCGATGTTGTGCTGAGTACCAACGGCTGATTTGCGCCAGAACTACAATAGCCAGCAACGCCGCCAGCACAAACCATGCAACGTTGCCTTTGCCGTAAGGGGCGATGATGACCGCCGCCAGCAATGGCCCCAACGAACTGCCAAAGTTACCTCCCACCTGGAAGATAGATTGCGCCAGGCCATGACGTCCACCAGACGCCATACGCGCCACGCGGGAAGATTCCGGGTGAAAGACCGACGAACCCGTACCGACCAGCGCCGCCGCCAGCAGAACCGTACCAAAACTACCCGCCAGCGCCAGCAGTATCAGGCCGCTCATGGTAAAGCACATGCCAATCGGTAATGACCATGGCATTGGGTATTTATCTGTCCAGTAGCCGACTACCGGTTGCAGCAGCGAAGAGGCGAGCTGAAAGGTGAGGGTAATCATCCCAATCTGCATAAACGTCAGGGAAAACTCTGACTGAAGCAGCGGATAAATCGCCAGAATTAGCGATTGGATCATGTCGTTCAGCAGATGCGAGAGGCTGATTGCGCCTAAAATACCAAATGATGTACGAGCCTTAGTGGTCGATGCAGCCGCGCCCGCCGCAGGCTGGGTTTGTTCACTCATTGCCATAGGAAAGTCACTTTTTCAGAGTTGCGATGTAAAGAATTATCTTATTTGTGATTATTACCCGACTAACATACCTGTATGCGCTGTCTGAAGGAAGTCTCAATGCTTAATACAGAATTTCCATTTTTGCATGTAGATTTACCATCACCGAACACAGACTTGTCTATTATGTCGCGTCATACTAATTTTCAACACGTTGATATCTGGTCAGGGAGAGAGAAATATGAAGTTTTTGCAGCGGGGTGTGGCATTAGCACTATTAGCCGCATTTACACTGGCGAGTGAAACCGCCCAGGCTTATGAGCAGGATAAAACCTACAAAATTACGGTACTTCATACCAACGACCACCACGGTCATTTCTGGCGTAATGAATATGGCGAATATGGTCTGGCGGCGCAAAAAACGCTGGTGGATGGTATCCGCAAAGAAGTCGCGGCTGAAGGCGGTAGCGTGCTGTTACTTTCAGGTGGTGACATTAACACTGGTGTACCGGAATCAGATTTACAGGACGCCGAACCGGATTTTCGCGGCATGAATCTGGTGGGTTATGACGCGATGGCAATCGGTAATCATGAATTTGATAACCCGCTCACCGTATTACGTCAGCAGGAAAAATGGGCAAAGTTCCCGTTGCTCTCCGCCAATATCTATCAAAAAAGTACCGGCGAGCGCCTGTTTAAACCCTGGGCGTTGTTTAAGCGTCAGGATCTGAAAATCGCGGTAATTGGCCTGACGACCGATGACACGGCGAAAATTGGTAACCCGGAATATTTCACTGATATCGAATTTCGTAAGCCCGCCGATGAAGCGAAGCTGGTGATTCAGGAGCTGCAACAGACAGAAAAGCCAGACATTATTATTGCAGCCACGCATATGGGGCATTACGACAATGGTGAACACGGTTCAAACGCACCGGGCGATGTAGAGATGGCGCGCAGCCTGCCTGCCGGATCGTTGGCGATGATCGTCGGCGGTCACTCGCAAGATCCGGTCTGCATGGCAGCAGAAAATAAAAAACAGGTGGATTACGTGCCGGGTACGCCTTGTAAGCCGGATCAACAAAACGGCATCTGGATTGTCCAGGCGCATGAGTGGGGCAAGTACGTGGGACGAGCCGATTTTGAGTTTCGCAATGGCGAAATGAAAATGGTCAATTACCAGTTGATTCCGGTGAACCTGAAGAAAAAAGTGACCTGGGAAGACGGAAAAAGCGAACGCGTGCTGTACACCCCGGAAATCGCTGAAAACCAGCAAATGATCTCGCTGTTATCCCCGTTCCAGAACAAAGGCAAAGCGCAACTGGAAGTGAAAATTGGTGAGGTTAGTGACCGCCTTGAAGGCGACCGCAGCAAAGTTCGTTTCGTACAGACCAATATGGGACGGTTGATTCTGGCAGCACAAATGGATCGCACTGGCGCCGACTTTGCGGTGATGAGCGGAGGTGGGATTCGTGACTCCATCGACGCGGGTAACATCAGTTATAAAAATGTGCTGAAAGTGCAGCCGTTCGGCAATGTGGTGGTGTATGCCGACATGACCGGTAAAGAGGTGATTGATTACCTCACCGCCGTCGCGCAAATGAAACCAGATTCCGGTGCCTATCCGCAATTTGCCAACGTCAGCTTTGTGGCGAAAGACGGCAAACTGAACGACCTGAAAATCAAAGGCGAACCGGTCGATCCGGCAAAAACTTACCGTATGGCGACATTAAACTTCAATGCCACCGGCGGTGATGGTTATCCGCGCCTTGATAACAAACCGGGCTATGTGAATACCGGCTTTATTGATGCCGAAGTGCTGAAAGACTATATCCAGAAAAACTCGCCGCTGGATGCGAGCGTGTATGAGCCGAAAGGTGAGGTAAGCTGGCAGTAATCTGAAAGTGCCGGATGTTCGCATCCGGCACAATGCTTAATCGCGGCGGGCGATATCGGCAAATTTGGCATCGAGGATCTTCGCCAGATCACCTGCCGCAAGTTCAATATCCAGCCCGCGCTTGCCGCCGGAAACATAAATAGTGGCAAATTCTTGCGCGGGGGCATCAATAATCGTCGGCAGACGTTTTTTCTGCCCCAGTGGGCTAATTCCCCCAACCAGATATCCCGTCGAACGCTGCGCGACCATCGGATCGGCCATCTCCACTTTTTTGGCACCCAGCGCCTTTGCCACCTTTTTAAGATCCAGTTGGCCGGCGACAGGCGTAACGGCCACAGCCAGATGTTTCATATCGCCGTTCACTGCGACCAACAGCGTTTTGTACACCTGATCTGCATTCAACCCTAATTTTTTGACCACTTCATCGCCAAAGTTGGTTTCAGCCGGATCGTGATCGTAGGTATGAATCTGGAATGAAATCTTGTTTTTTTCGAGTAATTTAACTGCGGGTGTCATCGTAATTTTCCTGCCTCAAACAAAAAACGGAGAAAGCATACGCCTGATGGCGGCTCAAAAAAAAGAGTCATCTTGCCTAATAGTATTGGCAGGATGGTGAGATTGAGCGACAATCGAGTTACACCGTCGCTTAAAGTGACGGCATAATAATAAAAATATGAAATTCCTCTTTGACGGGTCAATAGCGATATTGGCCATTTTTTTAGCGCAACATTTGTGGCAAATTCCCTTCTCCATAAAGATGTAACGCACCGACCGCGACCACATAGCGCCCCGGTGGCATAGCGCGTAATTTATCCCGCCAGGCAAGATTTCGCCGATGCATCAGCACGTCGTACAGCGACTGGCTGAACGTATTGGGCAGTGTTATTTCATTATTTTGCGGCGGCGCATTCAGCCACCAGCTCATCATTTGTTGTAGTAGCCGTGCGTTGGTATGCCAGTGGGTCAGCGTATCGTCCAGCAGCGCCAGTCCTTTGTCGGGGAGCTGGAGCAACATGGCAATCTGGTTTTCTGCCCCTTCCAGTTCAATCACGGTTTTATGTTGTTGTTTCGCCGCCTGCAATAGCTGGTAATCGATACCATATTCAGCCCTCAGCCCCAGTTTTTGCGCCTGCGTCGCCTGAAGAACCATCGCGATTTGCCACAGTGGTTGGGTAGAAAAGAGCGACGGAGAAATGCCCATCTCCTGGCTGATGTGCTGCAGATTTTGCCATTGTTCTTCGCTGATGCGCTCTTCCAGCGCCTCGCAGGCAGGTAAATTAGCAAAAGGCGTATCGCTGGTGGAAACATCCGCCTCGACAATCAGCGCATCGGCTTGTTTGAGCTTTTTAAGCAAACGGGCGGGTAGAGGAGCCATATCGTGGCTACCCATATGAATACTGCCAATCAGATGAAAATGGCGATTGCCGGTGAGAGAGATATCGATGGCAGGCCAGGTGTAATGATTACCGCGCAGCGCGGCCCAAAGTGTTTTTACCCGGTACAACAGATCCATACGACCTCCCTTTGTGAAATATCATGCTAGCGCGCGGGGAGGGATGGCGCAAATGGAGTTGATTGTTGCACTTGTGCACAGTGCTTGTGTGCGTTATAATGATTAAATAATGGACAAGGAGATGAGAATGGAATGGATCAAAAAATCAACATAAGGAGTTTTCGTGATGCCTGGCTGGCTGATTTTTTTGTCCACTCAACGCCACATCGAAAGATCCCAGCTGAAATCCATAACGCGTTATCAAGAAAATTGGACATCATTAATGCTGCAACTTCTCATCGGGATTTACGTTCCCCACCAGGGAACCGGTACGAAGAGTTATCGGGGAAATTGCAGGAATACTCCTCCATTAGAGTGAATAAACAGTACCGACTGATTTTTAAATGGGTTAATGGCAAGGCCGAAGAATTGTATTTAGATCCACACGACTACTAAAACATAGCTGTCGCGATGACGAGAAAGGTAAAACCATGAAACAGGCAACAAGAAAACCGACGACACCCGGAGATATTCTTCTCTATGAATATCTGGAACCGTTCGATTTGAAAATCAATGAGTTAGCAGAGTTGCTACATGTTCATCGTAATAGCGTCAGTGCACTGATTAATAACAATCGTAAACTCACCACTGATATGGCATTTCGTCTGGCGAAAGTTTTTGATACCACAGTCGATTTTTGGCTAAACCTCCAGGCGGCAGTTGATCTTTGGGAAGTTGAAAACAACATGCGCACCCAGGAAGAATTGGGACGGATTGAAACAGCGGCTGAATATTTGGCACGCCGTGAAAAGCGAGCAAAGAAGGTCGCGTAGAATAATTTCCCCATAACGGATGCGCCACCCTAAAGCAGCGCATCCGCAATGACGTACTTATTCCTTCGGTTTAAACCGCAGCAACCGGTTGGCGTTACTCACTACGGTAATCGACGAGAGTGCCATTGCCGCTCCGGCAACTACCGGGTTAAGCAGCGTTCCGGTGAACGGCCACAAAATACCTGCGGCGACCGGAATACCGATACTGTTGTAGATAAACGCGCCAAGCAGGTTTTGCTTCATATTGCGCAGCGTCGCGCGGGAGATGGAGAGTGCGTCTGCAACCCCCATCAGGCTATGGCGCATCAGGGTAATCGCCGCTGTTTCAATGGCAACATCACTGCCGCCACCCATCGCAATACCGACATCCGCCTGGGCCAACGCTGGCGCGTCGTTAATGCCGTCGCCCACCATCGCCACCTGGCGTCCCTCGCTTTGCAGACGTTTAATCGCTTCGGCTTTACCATCCGGCAATACACCCGCAATCACTTCATCAATCCCTGCTTCTTTGGCGATCGCATTGGCGGTGGTTGGGTTATCGCCGGTTAACATTACCAGACGATATCCTGCTTTATGCAGGCGTTGCAGCGCCGCCACGCTATCGCTACGCAATGGATCGCGTACCGCCAACAGAGCCACCGCTTTGCCATCAACGGCCAGCAACACCGGCGTTGCGCCTTGTGATGCCTGGGCTGAAATATCAGCTTCAATCGCTTTCGTATCGACTTGCTGGTCATTTAACAGCGCCTGATTCCCCAGCAGCAGTGAATGGCCTTCCACTTCGCCACTTACCCCTAGTCCGCGCAATGTGCGGAAGCCATTGACCTGTGGCAGCGTGATATTGCCCGCTTTATCGAGGATCGCCCGTGCCAGCGGATGGCTGGAACCTTGCTCCAGCGCCGCCGCCAGACGCAACGCCTGCGCTTCATCAACATCAGAAAACGTTTTTACTGCGACAACCTGCGGTTTACCTTCGGTCAGCGTCCCGGTTTTATCGAACACCACGGTGTCGAGCGTGCTGGCACGTTGCAATGCGTCGGCGTCACGCACCAGCACACCAAATTCTGCCGCGCGCCCGACGCCGGAAATAATCGACATCGGTGTTGCCAGCCCCAGCGCACATGGACAGGCGATAATCAGCACCGTGGTGGCAATCACCAGGGTATAAACAATTTGCGGTGCTGGCCCAAAGAAATACCAGATTGCTGCACTGATCAACGCAATCACCACTACCACCGGTACAAATACGGCAGAGATTTTATCCGCCAACTGACCGATTTCTGGTTTACTGCTCTGAGCCTGACGCACCATGCGAATGATCCGCGACAGCGTGGTATGGCTGCCGACTGCGCTGGCGCGAAACAGCACACTACCGTCCTGCACCACCGTCCCGGCATGAACGCTATCGCCTTCGCCTTTTTGCTGTGGAATAGGTTCGCCCGTCAGCATCGCCTCATCCAGCCACGCTTCGCCCTGAGTGATTTCGCCATCCACCGGCACACGGTCACCGGTTGTCAGGCGCAGCAACATACCTGGCTGAACGTCTGCCAGCGGCACACTCTTTTCACCTTCGTCAGTGACCAGTCGCGCCGTCGGCGGGGTTAAATCAAGTAATTTCTCCAGCGCCTTCGATGAACGCTGGCGCGCACGCGCTTCCAGCATATGACCGAGGTTGATCAGACCGATAATCATCGCGCTGGCTTCGTAATAAAGGTGCCGCGCTTCCACCGGGAACCACTGCGGCCACAGGTTAACGCTCATCGAATAGAGCCACGCCACGCCAGTACCCAGCGCCACCAGCGTATCCATCGTCGCCGCGCCGTTGAGCAGGCTTTTCCATGCACTGCGGTAAAAATGCCCGCCCGCGAAAACCATTACCGCCAGCGTTATCAGACCGATTACCAGCCACAGGCTGCGGTTGTCGGCGGTGACCATCATGTTATCGCCGATCATCCCCCAGACCATTACCGGGATACCCACCGCCAGGGCGACAATCGCCTGCCAGCGGAAGCGTTTCATGGTTGCGACGGCAGTTTCTTGCTGGCGCTCACGGCGTTTAGCGTCATCTTCAATCGCTTCCGCGCCGTAGCCTGCTTTTTCCACCGCCTGCACTAAATCTTGTGCGGAGGCACTGCCCATCACCAGCGCAGTGCGCTCCGCCAGGTTTACCCGTGCCTGGGTGACGCCCGGTACGCTTTGCAGCGCATTTTGTACGCGGGTGACACAGCTGGCGCAGCTCATGCCGCTCAACAGCAACTGCTGGCTATCGTCGTCATCGGCGGTTGCTGCCGGAAGCTCCTCAGAAACCGCTGTCAGTGCTTCCGACGGGATTGATGACTCCGCCAGCGGTTTAGCCTTTGGGTGGCTTACAGATGCGTCATAACCCGCTTGCTTGATGGTTTCGATAAGCTGTTCCGCGCTGGCAGTACCGGTGACGTGCGCTTCCGTAATTGACACATCTGCCTGCTCAACGTCCGGGCGCTGTTCGAGACTTTCTTTCACGCGTTTAACACAGTGACCGCAGGACAGGCCGTCCAGGGTCAGGTCGATAGTTTGTGACATAACGTACTCCTTTAAGACAGTTTTGACTGACTGTGATAAAGGGTAAACCTTCCAGCAAGGGGAAGGTCAAGAAATTATTTCGTCGCGCAATGAAAACGCGGTAGAGATTAAAAAATTGGCTCAATTTGCATCAGGATCAGACATTTATCTCTTTGTTTTCCTGTGGTTAAGTTGCGGGTGCTAAGTTAAATCAGGATGCCTGAAAATTGGCATCGGGATGAGGAATAGCCTCCCGCATCTATAAAAAGGAGTTAACAACAGATGTCAGATGCAAAAAATTTACAGCAGGCAGTGGATCAGGCATATACCCAATTTCACTCACTTAACGGCGGGCAAAATGCCGATTACATTCCCTTTCTGGCGAATGTCCCCAGCCAACTGGCGGGGGTAGCTATTGTGACTTGCGATGGCAATATCTATCGCGCTGGTGATAGCGATTACCGCTTTGCGCTGGAGTCCATCTCGAAAGTCTGTACTTTAGCCCTCGCGCTGGAAGATGTCGGCCCGCAGGCGGTACAGGACAAAATTGGCGCTGACCCGACCGGATTGCCTTTTAACTCAGTTATTGCCTTAGAACTTCATGGTGGCAAGCCATTGTCGCCACTGGTGAATGCTGGCGCTATCGCCACTACCAGTCTGATCAAAGCCGATAATGCTGAACAACGCTGGCAGAGAATTTTACATATCCAACAACAACTTGCTGGTGAGCAGGTGGCGCTCTCTGAGGAAGTAAACCAGTCGGAACAGACCACCAACTTCCACAACCGGGCGATTGCCTGGCTGCTGTATTCCTCCGGATATCTCTATTGTGATGCGATGGAAGCCTGCGACGTGTACACCCGCCAGTGCTCCACGCTTATCAATACCGTTGAACTGGCTACGCTTGGCGCGACGCTGGCGGCGGGCGGTGTTAATCCGCTAAGCCAAAAACGCGTTCTTCAGGCCGACAATGTGCCGTACATCCTGGCCGAAATGATGATGGAAGGGCTGTATGGTCGCTCCGGTGACTGGGCGTATCGCGTTGGCTTACCCGGCAAAAGCGGCGTCGGTGGCGGCATTCTGGCAGTAGTGCCAGGTGTGATGGGTATTGCCGCGTTCTCGCCACCATTGGATGAAGAAGGCAACAGTGTTCGTGGACAAAAAATGGTGGCATCGGTCGCTAAACAACTCGGCTATAACGTGTTTAAGGGCTGATCATGATGAACACGGAAGGTAATAACGGTGACAAACCCCTGGGACTATGGAATGTGGTTTCCATAGGCATCGGGGCGATGGTAGGGGCGGGGATCTTTGCCCTGCTGGGGCAGGCGGCGTTGCTAATGGAAGCCTCGACCTGGGTCGCTTTTGCTTTTGGCGGCATTGTGGCGATGTTTTCTGGATATGCCTATGCGCGCCTTGGCGCAAGTTATCCCAGCAATGGCGGGATTATTGACTTCTTTCGCCGGGGATTAGGCAACGGTGTTTTTTCGCTGGCGCTCTCGTTGCTGTACCTGATGACGCTGGCGGTGAGCATCGCGATGGTTGCCCGTGCCTTTGGTGCTTATGCCGTGCAGTTTTTGCATGAGGGCAGCCAGGATGAGCATCTTATTTTGCTCTACGCGCTGGCGATCATTGCCCTGATGACGCTGTTCAACTCTTTAAGCAACCATGCGGTAGGGCGGCTGGAAGTGATCCTTGTCGGCATCAAAATGATGATCCTGCTGTTGCTGATTATTGCGGGCGTCTGGTCGCTGCAACCGGCGCATATTTCCGTCTCTGCGCCCCCCAGCTCCGGCGCGTTCTTCTCCTGCATCGGGATTACTTTCCTCGCCTATGCGGGCTTTGGCATGATGGCGAACGCGGCGGATAAAGTGAAAGATCCGGCGGTCATTATGCCGCGAGCATTTTTGCTGGCGATAGGCGTTACCACGCTGCTCTATATTTCCCTGGCACTGGTACTGCTTAGTGATGTTTCGGCATTAGAGTTAGAAAAATATGCTGATACCGCCGTAGCGCAGGCTGCTTCTCCACTGCTCGGGCATGTGGGTTATGTGATAGTGGTGATAGGTGCCTTGCTGGCGACGGCATCAGCCATCAACGCAAACCTGTTTGCGGTGTTTAATATCATGGACAACATGGGCAGCGAGCGCGAGTTGCCAAAGATAATGAATAGATCCCTGTGGCGGCAGAGTACGTGGGGCAACATCATCATCGTGGTGTTGATCATGCTGATGACGGCGGCGCTTAATTTAGGTTCCCTGGCCAGCGTTGCCAGCGCCACCTTTTTGATCTGCTACCTTGCGGTGTTTGTGGTGGCGATCCGTCTGCGTCATGATATTCACGCCTCGTTGCCAACTCTCATTGTCGGTATGCTGGTCATGCTGTTGGTAATCGTCGGTTTTATTTACAGTTTATGGTCCCAGGGCAGCAGCGCACTAATGTGGATTATTGGCGCACTATTACTAAGCCTTATTGTGGCAATGGTAATGAAACGGAATAAAACCATATAAAATCTACCTGCGCGCAGTGCTTTCTGCGCTGCGCCTTTATTTTTTCTTAATCAAATCCTCCGTCTTATACCTTTAATAAATAAGTCACAAAAAAATGGTATATACAGGATAAAACTGTGATTCTTATCACTTCTTCCTATAGATTATTCTCAATGCGGATGATGGTAATCTGAAACTCGTAGTGTATTCTTAATAAATAACGTATAAGATTTTTAGCTGCATTTCTTTTAATAGGGGGAATAAAAACGAAAGAGATGCACAAGTTATTACCCTTCTTAAATAAAATGAGGCTGGTTATAAAAACCAGTTAAAATAATGACCTGGAAGGAAGTGACTTATCTATGGCGCGATTACAATTAAAAAACCGTAAAAATAAATGCCTGATATTTTTAATAAGTTTTATTGTGATGGGAGAAAACGCGCTTGCAGCGCCATTACCACAATGGGCTAACGCCCCTGCGGTTACGCCAGTTGCCAGTTTATCCTTACAGGAAAGTATATTACGCGCATTTGCGCGAAACCCCGACGTCACCCAACAGGCGGCGCAGATAGGTATTGGCGAAGCGCAAATCGATGAAGCCAAAAGTGCCTGGTATCCGCACATTGGCTTAACCGGTAACGCGGGGCCGTCCCGACAAACGGACTCCAGCGGCAGGCTTGATAACAACGTTTCGTATGGCATAACCCTGACGCAGCTAGTATATGACTTTGGTAAAACGAACAACGATATCAAACTGCAAACTGCCGCTCGTGACAGCTACCGCTTTAAATTGATGGCAACCCTAACCGATGTCGCAGAGAAAACGGCGACCACCTATATGGAAGTTAGCCGTTATCAGGCTTTGTGCGATGCGGCTCAACGCAATATTCACTCGCTGGAAAATGTCTACAACATGGCGGCACTGCGCGCCAACGCCGGCCTGAATTCATCTTCTGATGAATTGCAGGCTCAGACACGCATTGCCGGAATGCGCTCGACGCTGGAGCAATATCAGGCGCAAATGGCGAGCGCCAAAGCGCAACTGGCGGTGCTGACTGGCGTACAGCCGGAGGCGATAGCCGCGCCACCTGCGGAATTAGCCGAGCAGCCGGTATCGCTAAAAAATATTGATTACCAGTCCATTCCGCTGGTGCTGGCGGCAGAAAATTTACGCCAGTCGGCACAGTACGGCGTGGAAAAAACCAAAGCGCAATACTGGCCGACGCTCAGTATTCAGGGGGGCAAAACGCGCTACCAGACCAGCGATCGCTCGTACTGGGACGACCAGTTACAGCTGAACGTTAACGCGCCGTTGTATCAGGGCGGCGCGGTTTCAGCCCAGGTACAACAGGCCGAAGGGCAACAAAAAATCTCCGCCTCGCAGGTCGAACAGGCAAAACTGGATGTATTACAACGGGCATCGGTGGCGTATGCCAACTGGACTGGCGCACGGGGGCGCGAAGAAGCCGGTTTAGCGCAATCCGAAAGCGCACACAAAACGCGAGATGTGTACCAAAATGAATATAAATTAGGTAAACGCAGTCTGAATGATCTATTAACCGTCGAGCAAGATGTCTTTCAGGCGCAATCGGCTGAAATAAATGCCAATTATGATGGCTGGGTTGCCGCAGTAAATTATGCCGCTGCGGTTAATAACCTTATTCCATTAGCGGGAATTAAACAGGGCTTATACAACGACTTACCCGACTTAAAATAATCCTGCCATTATTAATATCAGGTAGGCATCGTTGTTGAGTTATTACCTTTGTCTTATTTAGATAAATGGACTCGCTAAGGATGTGCGCCATTTATCAGGAATGCCATTATGAGCCTGATTATTGATGTTATTTCGCGTAAAACATCCGTCAAACAAACGCTGATTAATCCTGGCGACGTTACGGTTGTTATTTATGAGCCCTCTGTGGTGCAGGTTCATGCTCAGGCATCTGCCGTTGCGCGTTACGTTCGCGAAGGAAATGACCTGCTGATCTATATGCAGGATGGCACGGTTATCCGTTGCAACGGCTATTTCCTGCAAGCGACAAATACCAGTGAACAATCTGAACTGGTCTTTACCGATGGACAACAGCTAACCCACGTAACCTTTGCCGATGCCGCAGCGGGGGGGTTAGCCCCCGTAGAACTGACCGCCCAGACCACCGCTATTGAAAGTATTGCACCATTTCTTGATACCGTTGCTCAGACCAGCACCTTCCCGTGGGGATGGTTAGCGGGGGCAGCGGTAGGTGGCGGTGCGCTTGGCGCTTTACTGGCAAGCGGTGGTGATGACGATTCAAAAACTGAAGTGGTTAACAACCCTCCGCCACCCGCCGAGCCAGGCAATGCAACCCCATCATTTTTAGTCACCGATAATCAGGGCGATCAGCGCGGCATTCTCGCCACCAATGACATCACAGATGACACCACGCCAACCTTTAGCGGTAGCGGGCAGGCGGGGGCGACCATCCAGATCAATGACAGCAACGGCAACACCATCGCCAGTACCCAGGTAGACAGCAACGGGCACTGGAGCGTCTCTTTACCCACGCAAAGCGCAGGTGAACATACCTGGTCAGTGGTGCAAATTGTCGGCAGCACCATCACTGACGCTGGTTCGATAACGTTAACCATCGACGACAGCCAGGCCAGCGTGCAGGTCGCCACCACCGCAGGCGATAACATTATTAACGCCAGCGAACAGGCCGCCGGATTTACGCTTTCAGGCACGACGAGCAACTTGCCGCAGGGAACAGAACTCAGCGTCACGCTAAACGGCAAAACCTACACGACCAGCGTAGGTGCTAACGGCGCGTGGAGCGTGCAGGTGCCGACCGCTGACGCCCAGGCGTTAGGCGAAGGGAATCAGGCAGTGCTGGTCAGCGGGAAAGATGCCACGGGCAATACGGTCACCGGCGCGCAGCTGTTAACCGTCGATACCCAGCCGCCGACGCTTGCTATCAACACCATCGCCCAGGACAACATTGTCAGCGCCGCAGAACATAACGCCGTGCTGGTACTGAGCGGTACTTCGAATGCTGAAGCCGGGCAAATCGTTACACTGACAGTAAACGGTAAAAGCCATACAGCAACCGTCGGTAGCGACGGCACATGGCAGGTGGCGCTGCCTGCCGCAGAAGTGCAGGCGCTGGCAGATGGTAACTACGCCGTAAATGCCAGCGTCAGCGACCGGGCAGGAAATACCACCAGCAACAGCGCGAATTTCGCGGTAGATACCAGCGCGCCGACGATCAACGTCAACACCGTGGCGGGCGACGATATTCTTAATAATGCCGAACAGGCCGTTGCGCAGATCATCTCCGGAAACGTCAGCGGTGCTTCTCCTGGCGATACGGTGACTGTGAAATTGGGCGCTCATGTCCTGACGGGCGTCGTGCTGGCAGACGGTAGCTGGAATGTGGCGCTGGACCCGGCGGTAACCCGCACGCTGGATCGCGGAGCCAATACGATTTTCGTCACCGTGACAGATGCCGCCGGAAATACTGGCACGGCATCACGTGCAATCACGCTGGTGGGTGTTTCTCCGTTGATCACCATTAACACGGTTTCCGGCGATGACATTATCAGTGGTGCAGAAAAAAATGCGCCACTGACCCTCACCGGCAGCACTCAACAAGCTGAGCCAGGACAAACGGTTACAGTAACCCTCGCCGGACAGAGTTTTACCACTACTGTGCAGGTCGATGGCTCCTGGAGTCTGACAGTACCCGCTGCCGATATGGGTAATCTGCCTGACGGTGCGGTGGCAATTACTGCATCTGTGACGGATCTCAGCGGTAATACCGGGAACACCTCCCGCACCATTACCGTCGACAGCCAGGCGCCGGCCTTAAGCATCGACTCGCTGACCGCCGACAACATCATCAACGCCGCCGAAAGCGGGCAGGATTTGCTCATCACTGGCACTACCGACGCCCAGCCAGGGCAGACGGTTACCGTCACGCTGAATGGACAGACCTATCAGGGCATAGTGCAGTCAGATGGCACCTGGAGCGTGACCGTTCCCGCCGCCAACGTTGACGCGCTGGCTGACGGCAACGCCACGGTCACCGCCAGCGTGAACGATGTCGCCGGTAACCCGACCAGCGTCTCACGCGTGGCGCTGGTCGATGCCACGCCGCCGGTGGTGACCATTAATCCGGTGGCAAGCGATAACGTCATCAATACGCCGGAACACACCCAGGCGCAAATCATCAGCGGCACGGTTACCGGCGCGCAGGCTGGCGATATCGTCACCGTGACCCTCAATAATGTGGATTACACCACGGTGGTGGATGCTTCTGGCAACTGGAGTCTGGGCGTTCCGGCTTCCGTCGTCAGCGGACTGGTGGACGGCAGTTATCCGATCAACGTTTCAGTCACTGACCGCGCCGGAAACAGCGGCAGCCAGTCACTCACTGTCACGGTCAACACCGCCGCGCCGGTCATCGGTATTAACACCATTGCTGGCGATGATGTGATTAACGCCAGCGAAAAAGGAGCCGATGTCCAGATTACCGGCACCAGCGATCAACCTGCTAATACCGCCATCACCGTGACGCTGAACGGGCAAAATTATGCGGCGACGACCGACGCCTCCGGCAACTGGAGCGTCACGGTTCCGGCATCGGCGGTAACCGCATTAGGCCAGGCCAACTACACGGTAACGGCAGCGGTGACCAGTAGTATCGGCAACAGCGCCACCGCCAGCCATAACGTGCTGGTCGATAGCGCACTGCCCGGCGTGACCATCAATCCGGTGGCAACCGACGATATTATTAACGCCGCCGAAGCGGGCGCAGCGCAAACCATCAGCGGACAGGTGACTGGCGCAGCCGTTGGCGACACGGTAACTATTACGTTGGGCGGCAATACCTATACGACTACCGTCCAGGCTGGTTTAAGCTGGAGTGTGAGCGTTCCGGCAGCAGATATTCAGGCGCTGGGTAATGGTGATTTAACGGTTAATGCCTCGGTCACCAATCAAAACGGCAACATTGGCAGCGGCTCGCGTGATATCACCATCGACGCCAATCTGCCTGGCCTGCGGGTCGATACGGTAGCGGGTGATGATGTGGTCAATATCATCGAGCACGGGCAGGCACTGGTGGTCACCGGCAGCAGCTCGGGGCTGGCTGAAGGCACGCCGCTTACCGTCACGATTAATAACGTCGAATACACTACAGCGGTGCAGGCCGATGGTAGCTGGAGCGTGGGCGTTACAGCGGCGCAGGTTAGCGCCTGGCCTGCGGGGACGGTGACGGTTGCCGTGTCCGGGGAAAGTAGCGCCGGAAATCCGGTGAGCATCACCCATCCCGTTACGGTCGATCTCACTCCGGCAGCGATCACCATCAACACCATCGCCACGGACGACGTGATTAACGCCGCAGAAAAAGGCACCGATTTAACCCTTTCCGGCACCACCACTAACGTAGAAGCCGGACAAACGGTCACCGTCACTTTTGGCGGTAAAAATTACACAGCCACGGTTGCAGGCGATGGTAGCTGGACAACCACTGTACCCGCTGCCGATTTAGCGTCATTAACCGATGGTAGCGCCACCGCGCAGGCCAGCGTCAGCAACGTCAACGGCAATAGCGCCTCGGCGGTGCATAACTACAGTGTTGATAGCAGCGCGCCGACCATCATTATCAATACTGTTGCCAGCGACAATATCGTCAACGCCAGTGAAGCCGATGCGGGCGTGACGGTGGGCGGCAGCACCACCGCCGAAGCGGGGCAGATTGTTACTATAACGCTCAATAGCCCGACCGTGCAGACGTATCAGGCAACGGTACAGGCCGACGGCAGCTGGAGCATCAATATTCCGGCGGCAGATCTTGCCGCTCTGACCGATGGCAGCCATACCCTGACGGCGACGGTCAATGACAAAGCGGGCAACCCGGCGAGCACCACGCATAATCTGGAGGTGGATCTCACTGTTCCGGTGCTGACCATCAACACCATTGCGGGCGATGACATTATTAACGCCACCGAGCACGGGCAGGCGCTGGTGATCTCCGGTTCCAGCACCGGCGGGGACGCGGGGGATGTCGTTACCGTCACGCTAAACAGTAAAACCTATACCACGACGCTGGATGCCTCCGGCAACTGGAGCGTCGGCGTTCCGGCAGCGGACGTCACCGCGCTGGGCAGCGGTTCACAAACCGTAACGGCGAGCGTTACCGATGCGGCGGGCAATAGCGATATTGAGACGCACACGGTCACCGTCAACCTTACCGCGCCAACCATTGGCATTAACACCATCGCTACCGATGACATAATTAACGCCACGGAAAAAGGCTCGGATCTGCAAATTACCGGCACCAGTAATCAGCCAGCAGGCACCACAATTACGGTGACGCTGAACGGGCAAAATTACACCGCGACGACGGACGCCGCAGGCAACTGGAGCACCACGGTGCCCGCTTCCGCAGTAGGTGCGCTGGGCGAAGCCAGCTACGTGGTGACAGCGAACGTCACCGACAGCGCGGGCAACAGCAATTCCGCCAGCCATAACGTACAGGTGAATACCGCGCTACCTGGCGTCACTATTAATCCGGTGGCGTCCGACGATATTATTAACGCCGCCGAATCGGGCGTAGCGCAGACCATCAGCGGGCAAGTGACGGGCGCGGCGGCGGGCGATACCGTCACCGTGACGCTTGGCGGGAAAACGTATACCGCCACCGTACAGGGCAATTTAAGCTGGAGCGTGGACGTTCCGGCGACGGATATTCAGGCCATCGGTAATGGCTCTCTCACGGTTAACGCCTCGGTGACCAACGGCGTTGGCAACACCGGCAGCGGCACGCGTGAGATCGCGATAGACGCTAATCTTCCGGGGCTGCGCGTCGATACCGTGGCGGGTGATGATGTGGTCAACAGCATCGAGCACGCTCAGGCGCTGGTGATAACCGGTAGCAGCAGCGGGCTGGCGGCGGGCGCGGCGCTGACGGTGGTGATTAACACGGTCACTTACGCTGCGACCGTATTAGCCGATGGCACATGGAGCGTTGGTGTTCCGGCGGCAGATGTGGGCAACTGGCCTGCGGGTACGGTGAATATTACGGTTTCAGGTGCTACTAGCGCAGGAAACCCGGTCACTATCACTCATCCGGTCACCGTCGATCTGGCAGCGGTGGCGATTTCCATTAACACCGTTTCTGGTGATGATGTGATTAACGCCGCCGAAAAAGGGGGAGAGTTAACCCTTTCCGGCAGCACCTCCGGCGTGGAAGCGGGGCAAACGGTCACCGTCACCTTTGGCGGGAAAAGCTATACCGCCGCCGTAGCGGGCGATGGTAGCTGGACAACCACCGTACCTGCCGCCGATCTTGCTACATTACGCGACGGCGACGCCACCGCGCAGGCCAGCGTCAGCACTATTAACGGCAACACGGCTTCGGCAACCCACGCCTATAGCGTCGATGCCACGGCCCCGACACTTGCCATTAACACCATCGCCACCGACGATATTCTGAACGCCGCCGAGGCGGGCAATCCGTTAACCATCAGCGGCAGCAGTAACGCCGAAGCGGGTCAGACGGTAACCGTCACGCTTAATGGCGTGACTTACAGTGGCACCGTTCAGGCGGACGGTAGCTGGAGCGTCAGCGTGCCGACGGCAGATCTCAGCAATCTGACCGCCAGCCAGTACACCGTCAGCGCCTCAGTCAACGATAAAGCGGGTAACCCGGCGTCCACTACTCACGGGCTGGCGGTGGATCTCACCGTGCCGGTGCTGACCATTAACACCGTCTCGGGCGATGACATTATTAACGCCGCCGAACACGGACAGGCGCTGGTGATCTCCGGTTCCAGCACTGGCGGCGAAGCGGGCGATGTCATCACCGTCACGCTAAACAGTAAAACCTACACCACCTCGCTGGATGCTTCCGGCAACTGGAGCGTCGGCGTTCCGGCGGCAGATGTCACTGTGATTGGCAGCGGCGCACAAACCATCACCGCGACCATTACCGATGCGGCAGGCAACAGCGACGACGCCAGCCGCACGGTTACTGTGAATCTCACCTCGCCGACAATTGGCATCAACACCATTGCTACGGATGACGTGATTAACGCCACGGAAAAAGGCGTGGATCTGCAAATTACCGGTACCAGTAATCAGCCCGCAGGCACCACGATAACGGTGACGCTGAACGGGCAAAATTACACCGCCACTACCGATAGCAACGGCAACTGGAGTGCCACGGTGCCAGCCTCGGCGGTTAGCGCGCTGGGTGAAGCCAACTACACGGTAACCGCAAATGTCACCGACACGGCAGGCAACAGCAATTCCGCCAGCCATAATGTGCTGGTCAACAGCGCCTTACCTGCTGTCACCATTAACGCGGTGGCGACCGACGATATTATTAACGCTGCTGAATCCGGCAACGCGCAAACCATCAGCGGGCAGGTCACGGGCGCAGCGGCGGAGGATACCGTCACCATCACGCTTGGCGGGAAAACCTACACCGCTACCGTACAGGCCAATTTAAGCTGGAGCGTGGACGTTCCGGCGGCGGATATTCAGGCTATCGGCAACGGTTCTCTCACCGTACACGCCTCGGTGACCAACGTCGTAGGCAATACCGGCAGCGGTTCGCGAGACATCACTATCGACGCTAATCTACCTGGCCTGCGGGTTGATACCGTGGCGGGCGATGACGTCATAAACAGCATTGAGCACAATCAGGCGCTGGTGATCACCGGTAGCAGCACCGGGCTGACGGCGGGGACGGCGTTAACGGTCGTGATTAACAGCGTCACCTATGGCGCAACGGTGTTAGCTGATGGCACATGGAATCTCGGTGTTCCGGCGGCAGACGTCAGTAACTGGCCTGCGGGTACGGTCAATATTACGGTAAGCGGCACCAACAGTGCCGGAACAACCTCCACCATTACCCATCCAGTCACCGTCGATCTGGCGGCGGTCGCCATCACCATTAACACCCTTTCCGGCGATGATGTGATCAACGCCGTCGAAAAAGGTGAAACGCTGGTCGTAAGCGGCAGCACCAGCGGTGTGGAAGCCGGGCAGACGGTGACCGTGACCTTTGGCGGCAAAAATTACACCGCTACCGTGGAAGCCAACGGCAGTTGGACGGTGAATGTGCCGCCTGCCGATCTCGCTGCGCTGCCGGACGGCGCGGGCAATGTGCAGGCGAGCGTCAGCAACTTTAACGGCAACAGCGCCCAGGCGGATCGCGTGTACAGCGTCGATGCCACCGCGCCGCTTGTGACCATCAACACCATCGCCAGCGACGATATCCTTAACGTGAGCGAAGCGGGCGCGGGGATCACCATCAGCGGCACCACCACGGCGCAGGCCGGGCAGACGCTGACCGTCACGCTCAATAACAACACTTACCAGACCACCGTCCAGGCCGATGGCGCCTGGAGCGTGAACGTTCCGGCAACGGATTTAAGCGGATTAACCGCCAGCACTTATACCGTGACTGCGACCGTGAGCGACAAAGCGGGTAACCCGGCCAGCGTCGACCATGCGCTGGCGGTGGACGTTACCGCGCCGGATCTCACCATTAACACCGTCGCGGGCGATGACATTATCAACGCTATCGAACACGGGCAGGCGCTGGTGGTGAGCGGAACCAGTACGGGCGCGGTGGCGGGCGATGTGGTAACTGTCACGCTCAACGGTAAAAACTACACCACCACGCTGGACGCCTCCGGTAACTGGAGCGTGGGTATTCCGGCGGCGGATGTCACGGCGCTGGCGACCGGCAGCCAGACCATCACCGCCAGCCTGATCGATCGCGCGGGCAACAGCGACAGCACGACTCACGATGTGACCGTTGATCTCAGCGGCCCGACGTTGACCATCAATACCGTTTCCGGCGATGACATCATTAATAATGTGGAGAAAACTCAGGATCTGACCATCAGCGGCGGCTCCAGCGGTCTGGCGACCGGCACCACGGTCACGGTGATGTTGAACGGCCTGGCGTACAGCGCCACCACCGACGGTTCCGGCAACTGGAGCATTACCGTGCCTGCTTCGGCGGTCGGCGCATTGGGCGAGGCGGTTTATTCGATTAGCGCCAGCGCCACCGACAGCGCGGGCAACAGCGGTAGTACCACCCATACGGTGAATGTCGAATCACTCCTGCCAGGGGTGATCATTAATACCGTGGCGGGCGATGACATTATCAACGCCGCTGAAATCGCCGTTAACCAGACCATTAGCGGTCAGGTAACGGGAACGGCGCAGGCGGGGAATACGGTGCTTGTCACTATTGGTGGCAATCAATACACCGCCACCGTGCAGTCAGATTTAAGCTGGAGCGTCAGCGTGCCTGCGAACGTTTTGCAGGCGCTGGGTAACGGTGAACTGACCATCAGCGCCTCGGTGACCAATTCCGCAAATAATACGGGCACCGCAACGCACGATATCGTGATAGACGCCAACCTGCCTGGTCTGCGCGTCGATACCGTGGCAGGCGATGATGTGGTCAATATTATCGAACACGGTCAGGCACTGGTGGTAACCGGCAGCAGTACCGGGCTTGCGGTGGGAACGCCACTGACAGTGGAAATCAACAGCGTCACCTACGGCGCAACGGTCCTCGCCGATGGCACCTGGAGCGTCGGCGTTCCGGCGACGGATGTGGGGAACTGGCCTGCGGGGACGGTCGATATTACGGTTACAGGCACCAACACCGCCGGAACGACAACCAGCATTAGCCATCCGGTTACGGTCGATCTCGCTACTGTGGCGATCACCATCAACACTCTTTCTACTGACGATGTGATTAACGCCGCCGAAAAAGGCAGCGATTTACAGCTCTCCGGCACCACCTCCGGCGTGGAAGCGGGGCAGACCATTACCGTCATATTTGGCGGCAAAAGCTACACCACCACGGTGGCAACGGGCGGGAGCTGGGGGCTGACGGTTCCGGCGGCGGATCTCACGGCTTTACCGGACGGCGCAGCAAACGTACAAGCCAGCGTCAGCAACGTAGCTGGCAACATCGCCCAGGCGGCTCATGCTTACAGCGTTGATGCCACCGCGCCTTCCGTTACTATCAACACCATCGCCACGGACGATATTCTTAACGCCGCTGAAGCCGGAACGGCGCTAACCCTCAGCGGCACCAGCACGGCAGAAGCCGGGCAGACGGTGACCGTGACGCTAAACGGCGTCAATTACAGCGGCAACGTGCAGGCAGACGGGAGCTGGAGCGTCAGCGTACCGACTGGCGATTTAGCCAATCTCACCGCCAGCCCGTATACCGTCAGCGCAGCGGTCAGCGACAAAGCCGGAAATCCGGCCTCGGTAACGCATAATCTGGCGGTGGACCTTGCCGCTCCGGTCGTCACTATCAACACGGTGGCGGGCGATAACATCATCAACGCCACTGAACACGGACAGGCGCAGATTATCAGCGGCTCGGCAACGGGCGCGACGACGGGTAATACGGTTTCCGTTACCATTGGCACGACCACCTATACCACCGTACTTGACGCCAACGGCAACTGGAGCATCGGCGTGACTGCCGGCGTGATTTCCGCACTGGCGCAGGGCGATGTGACCATTACCGCTACGGTCACCGACTCCGCCGGCAACAGCGGCACAGCCTCGCACACCGTCAGCGTGGCGCTCGGCGCGCCGGTGCTCGGTATCAACACCATCGCCGTCGACGACATTATCAACGCCACGGAGAAAGGCGCGGTTCTGGCAATTTCCGGCACCAGCAACCAGCCTGCGGGCACGCAGATTACCGTTACGCTCAACGGGCAAAATTACACCACCATAGCCGATGCCTCTGGTAACTGGAGCGTGACCGTTCCGGCGTCCGCTGTGAGCGCGCTCGGTGAAGCCACTTACACGGTGACCGCCGCCGCTACTGACTCCGCTGGCAACAGCGGTTCCGCCAGCCATAACGTGCAGGTTAATACCGCGCTGCCGGGCGTCACCATTAACGTTGTGGCGACGGACGATATTATTAACGCTGCCGAAGCCGGGGCAGCTCAAACTATCAGCGGTCAGGTTACAGGCGCGGCGGCAGGCGACACGGTAACCGTAACGCTGGGTGGCGAGACTTACACGGCGACAGTGCAGGCCAATTTAAGCTGGAGTATTAATGTTCCGGCAGCCGCGCTACAGGCGTTGGGTAACGGCGAGCTAACGATTTCTGCGTCAGTCACAAACAGCGTGGGCAATACTGGCAGCGGTACGCGCGAAATCGTGATTGACGCTAATCTCCCTGGTCTTCGGGTCGATACCGTCGCGGGCGATGATGTGGTGAATATTATCGAGCACGGGCAGGCACTGGTGGTAACCGGCAGCAGTTCTGGTCTGGCAGCGGGTGCCGTACTTACGGTTTCGATTAATAGCCAGAACTATAGCGCAACGGTTTTAGCCGATGGCTCATGGAGCGTCGGCATTCCGGCGGTGGATGTCAGCGCCTGGCCTGCGGGGATGGTCACCATTACGGTAAACGGCATCAGCAGTGCCGGAAATCCGGTCAGTGTCACGCATCCGGTCACCGTCGATCTCACGGCGATCGCTATCAGCATTAACACCATTACCGCCGATGATGTGATCAACGCCGCCGAAAAAGGCGCGGCGTTAACGCTTTCCGGCAGCACTTCTGGTGTCGAAACCGGGCAAACAGTCACTGTGACCTTTGGCGGTAAAAACTACACTGCAAGCGTCGCGGCAGATGGTTCCTGGAGCACCACGGTTCCGGCGGCGGATATGGCAGCTCTGCGTGATGGCGACGCCAGCGCGCAGGCCAGCGTCAGCAACGTTAACGGCAACAGCGCCACCACCACCCACGTTTACAGCGTCGATGCCAGCGCGCCAACGGTGACCATCAACACTATTGCGGGCGACGACATTCTTAACGCCACCGAAGCCGGTACGGCGCTGACCATCACCGGCAGCAGCACGGCGGAAGCCGGGCAAACGGTGACCGTCACGCTCAATGGCGCAAACTATACCGGCACGGTACAAACGGACGGGAGCTGGAGCGTCAGCGTGCCGCCAGCCGACTTAAGCGCCCTGACCGCCAGTAACTACACCGTCAGCGCGGCGGTGAGCGACAAAGCCGGAAACCCGGCCTCGGTTAATCACAACCTGACGCTGGATACTTCCGTTCCGGTGGTCACCATCAACACTGTCGCGGGCGATGATGTGATCAACGCAGCGGAACACGCCCAGGCGCAGATTATCAGCGGTTCCGCCACTGGCGCGGCAACCGGTAGTACCGTCACGGTGACTATTGGCACAAACACCTTCACCACCGTGCTGGATGCCAGCGGTAACTGGAGCATCGGCGTACCGGCAAGCGTTGTCTCGGCGCTGGCGAACGGCACGGTGACCATCAACGCCAGCGTGACCGATGCCGGAGGCAACAGCGGCAGCGCCACGCATCAGGTGACGGTCAATACCGGGCTGCCGACCATTACCTTTAACGCCATCAGCGGCGATAACGTGCTGAATGCCGATGAAAAAGGTCAGCCGTTGACCATTAGCGGTAGCAGTACGGAGCTGGCGACAGGCGCACAGGTTACCGTCACGCTCAACGGTCATAACTACATCGCCACCACCGACGCGGCGGGCAACTGGACCTTAACCGTGCCGGTGAGCGATCTGGCGGCCTTAGGTCAGGCCAACTATACCGTCAGCGCCAGCGCCACCAGTACGGTGGGTAACACCGCCAGCAGCCAGGCGAATTTACTGGTCGACAGCGGTCTGCCGGGCGTCACCATCAACACGGTTGCGGGCGACGATATTATCAACGCGGCTGAAGCGGGCGCCGATCAAACCATCAGCGGACAGGTTACCCGCGCCGCCGCAGGCGATACGGTCACTGTGACGCTGGGCGGCAATACTTACACAGCGCAAGTTCAGCCCGATTTAAGCTGGAGCGTCAGCGTTCCGGCAGACGATCTCCAGGCGCTGGGCAATGGCGATTTGACCATTAACGCCTCGGTTACCAACGCGAATGGCAATACGGGTAGCGGCACGCGGGATATCACCATTGATGCCAATCTGCCAGGGCTGCGGGTGGATACCGTGGCGGGCGATGATATCGTCAACAGCATTGAACATGGTCAGGCGCTGGTAATCATCGGCGGCAGTAGCGGCCTGAATGCAGGCGTGCCGTTGACGATCACGATTAACGGTACGGCTTATTCCGCCACGGTACAGGCGGACGGGAGCTGGAGCGTCGGTATTCCGGCAGCAAACGTCAGCGCCTGGCCTGCGGGGCCGTTAACTGTTGACGTGACAGGCGAGAGCAGCGCCGGAAACCCGGTCAGCGTCAGCCATCCGTTCACCGTCGATTTAACGGCGGTGGCAATCAGCATCAACACCGTTGCCAGCGACGACGTAATTAATGCCGCCGAAAAAGGCACCGATCTGACCCTTTCCGGCAGCACCAGCGGGATTGAAAGCGGGCAAACCGTTACCGTCACCTTTGGCGGCAAAACCTACACCGCAAGCGTCGCCGCCAACGGGAGCTGGAGCGTAACGGTTCCGGCAGCAGATCTGGCAACTCTGTCAGACGGCGCGGCGAACGTGCAGGCCAGTATCAGTAGTGCGAGCGGCAATAATGCGTCGGCAACCCATGCGTATAGCGTCGATGCCAGCGCGCCGACGCTCACCATAAACACCATCGCCAGCGATGACATTCTTAACGCCGCAGAGGCCGGGAGCCCGCTCACCATCAGCGGCACCAGCACCGCCGAAACCGGGCAGACGGTGAGCGTCACCCTTAACGGCGTAACCTACACCGGTAATGTACAGGCGGACGGTAGCTGGAGCGTTAGCGTCCCTGCGTCATCACTCGGCGCGCTGACCGCAAGCAATTACACCGTCAGCGCCACGGTCAACGACAAAGCGGGCAACCCCGGCAGCGCCAGCCATAATCTGGCGATAGACACCACCGCGCCGGTTCTCACCATTAACACCGTGGCGGGCGATGACATCATCAACGACGCCGAACATGCGCAGGCGCTGGTGATCTCCGGCACCAGCACGGGCGGGGAAGCGGGTGATGTGGTGAGCGTTGTGCTCAACGGCAAAACCTACACCACCACGCTGGATGCCTCCGGTAACTGGAGTGTCGGCGTACCGGCGGCGGATGTTACGGCTCTCGGTAGCGGTGCACAGACCATCACCGCCAGCGTCAGCGATCGGGCGGGTAATAGCGACGACGCCGGCCGCACCGTGACGGTAAGCCTCACCGCACCAGCGATCGGCATTAACACCATCGCGGGCGATGACGTGATCAACGCGACGGAAAAAGGATCGAATCTGGCGCTTTCCGGCACCAGCGATCAGCCTGCGGGCACGGCGATCACCGTCACCCTGAACGGACAAAACTACAGCGCCACCACCGACGCTTCCGGTAACTGGAGCGTCACCGTTCCTGCCTCAGCGGTCAGTGCGCTGGGCGAAGCCACCTACAGCGTGACGGCGAGCGTCACCAACGCTCAGGGCAACAGCACCACCACCAGCCATAACGTACAGGTCAACACCGCGCTGCCGGGTGTGACCATAAATCCGGTGGCGACGGACGACATTATCAATGCCGCCGAAGCAGGCAGCGCGCAAACCATCAGCGGTCAGGTGACCGGCGCGGCGGCGGGCAGCTCCGTCACCGTTGAACTGGGCGGTAAAACTTACAGCGCCACCGTCCAGCCAGATTTAAGCTGGAACGTGAGCGTACCAGCCGCCGACTGGCAGGCGCTGGGTAACGGTGAGTTAACCGTTAACGCCTCGGTGACCAACGGCGTTGGCAACACCGGCAGCGGCACGCGCGATATCACCATCGACGCCAGTCTGCCTGGTCTGCGGGTCGATACCGTCGCAGGCGATGATGTGGTCAATATCATCGAACACGCTCAGGCGCAGGTGATCACCGGCAGCAGCTCCGGCTTTGCGGCAGGCACGGCGCTGACGGTGGTGATTAATAACCAAACTTACGCTGCAACGGTGCTGGCGAATGGCAACTGGAGCGTCGGCGTTCCGGCGGCAGATGTCAGTAACTGGCCTGCGGGAACGCTGAATATTACCGTTAGCGGGGCGAACAGTGCCGGAACGCAAACCAGCATTACCCATCCGGTGACCGTTGATCTCACCGCCGTCGCCGTCAGTATTAACGCTATTACCGCTGATGATGTGATTAACGCCGCCGAAAAAGGTGCGGCGTTAACGCTCTCCGGCAGCACCTCCGGCGTCGAAGCGGGGCAAACCGTCACCGTGACCTTTGGCGGCAAAACCTACAGAGCCACGGTGGCGGCTAACGGTGACTGGAGCACCACCGTTCCGGCTGCGGATATGGCGACGTTACGTGATGGCGATGCCAGCGCCCAGGTGCGGGTAACTAACGTCAACGGCAACAGCGCCACGGCAACGCATGAATACAGCGTCGATAGCGCCGCGCCAACGGTGACCATCAACACCATTGCCAGCGATAACATCATCAATGCCAGCGAAGCGGCAGCGGGCGTAACGGTGTCCGGCACCAGCACGGCGGAAACCGGGCAGACGCTCACCATCACGCTTAACGGCACTACCTACCAGACCACGGTGCAGGTAGACGGCAGCTGGAGTTTAACACTGCCCGCCAGCGACTTAACCGCACTTGCCAATAACGGCTACACCCTGACCGCCACGGTCAGCGACTTGGCGGGTAACTCCGGCAGCGCCAGCAAAGGCGTAACCGTCGATACCACCGCGCCGGTGATCAGCTTTAACACCGTGGCGGGCGATGACGTAATTAACAACGTTGAACACACTCAGGCGCAGATTATCAGCGGCACCGCCACGGGCGCGGTGGCAGGTGACCGCCTGGTGGTGACTATCGCCGGGCAGCAGTATGTCACCAGCACTGATGCCAGCGGCAACTGGAGCGTCGGCGTGCCTGCCAGTGTGATTTCCGGCCTTGCGGACGGTACGGTGACCATCAGCGCCACCATCACCGATAGCGCAGGCAACAGCAGCACGCAGACGCATAACGTGCAGGTGAACACGGCGGCAGTGTCGCTCTCGGTCAGCACCATCAGCGGCGATAACCTTATTAACGCCGCCGAAGCAGGCAGCGCGCTGACCCTGAGCGGCACCGGCACCAATTTTGCGACAGGCACAGTGGTGACCGTGTTGCTTAACGGTAAAGGTTACAGCGCCACCATTCAAAGCAACGGGAACTGGAGCGTAAATGTGCCAGCGGCAGATGTTGCGGCACTTGCTGATGGCACCAGCTATACGGTTAGCGCCTCCGCCCAGGACAGTGCCGGAAACAGCGCCACGGCCTCGCGCAGCGTGGCGGTAGATCTCACCGCGCCGGTTATCAGCATTAACACCGTTTCGACGGACGACCGACTCAACGCCGCCGAACAACAGCAGCCGTTAACCCTTAACGGCTCGACCAGCGCGGAAGTCGGGCAGACGGTCACCGTGACCTTTGGCGGCAAAACCTATACCGCCACGGTTGCCGCCAATGGCACCTGGGCGCTGAACGTACCTGCGGCGGATCTGGCAACGCTCGGGCAGGGCGCGCAGACCATCACCGCCAGCGTGAACGATCGCGCGGGCAACCCCGGTCAAACCACGCACACCCTGACCGTTGACACCGCTGCGCCGACGGTGACCATCGCCACGGTAGCGGGCGACGATATTATCAACAACGACGAGCAGCTTGCCGGGCAGACCATCAGCGGCACCACCACCGCCGAAGTGGGACAGACGGTAACCGTCACCTTTAACGGGCAAACCTGGACCGCAACGGTCGGCAGCGGCGGAAGCTGGTCGGTGTTTATTCCGGCGCAGCAGTTTGCCGGATTAAGCGACGGCAGCTACACCATCAGCGCAACGGTCGCCGATCAGGCCGGAAATACGGGCAGCGCCAGCCGTGGCGTGACGCTGAACGGCGACGTCCCTACCGTCACCATCAACACCTTCGCGGGCGATGATGTGGTGAATGCGGCGGAACACGGCTCGTCGCTGGTGATCAGCGGCACCACCACCGCGCCGGTCGGGCAGACGCTGACCCTGACTTTAAACGGCAAAACCTACACCACCACCGTGCAGACGGGCGGTAGCTGGAGCTACACCCTCGGTAGCGCCGATGTCACCGCGCTGGCAGACGGCAATGCCTACGTGATTAACGCCTCGGTGAGCAACTCTATCGGCAATACCGGCAGCAGCAATCACACCATTACCGTCGATCTCAGCGCCCCGGCGATGGGGATTAATATCGATTCCCTGCAAGCCGACACCGGCCTTAGCGCCAGCGACTTTATCACCAGCGTCAGCCCGGTAGTGGTCAATGGCTCGCTCACCGCCGCGCTTGCCAGTAACGAGACGGCGCAAATCAGTATCGACGGCGGCGCAACCTGGAGCACGCTCACCGTGACCGGCACGACCTGGCGCTATAACGACAGCCGCACGCTGACTGATGGCAATTATCTCTATCAGGTGCGGGTGATTGATGCGGCGGGCAACGTCGGCGCGACTGACAGCCAGAATGTGGTGATCGACACCATCGCGCCAGATCCAGCGGTGAAAACCATCGCCATCAGCGCGATCACCACCGATACGGGCTTGATCACTAACGATTTTGTCACCAGCGACACGACGCTTGCGGTAAGCGGCACGCTGGGCGCGACGCTTTCTGCCGGTGAGCTCGCGCAAATCAGCATCGACGGCGGTACAACCTGGCAGAATCTTTCCGTAAGCGGTTTGACCTGGACGTACCTTGACGGGCGCACGCTGACTGACGGCAACTACAACTATCAGGTGCGGGTTATCGACACCGCCGGAAATATCGGCGCGACCGCCAGCCAGATTGTCACCGTTGACACCAGCGCGCCGCTGGCGAGCAAAACCATCGCCATTGCGGGCATTAGCGATGACACCGGTTTAAGCAGCAGCGATTTTGTTACCCGTGACACGACGCTGACCGTGCGCGGGACGCTCGGCGCGACGCTTGCCGCCGATGAACGGGCGCAAATCAGCCTCGATGGCGGCGTTACCTGGACCACGTTAACCGTTATCGGCACCAACTGGAGCTATGCCGATGGTCGCACGCTGACCGACGGCACCTGGAACTACACGGTGCGGGTAGTGGATCTGGCGGGGAACGTCGGGCAGACCGCGACGCAAAACGTGGTGGTCGATACCACCAGTCCCGAAGCGGCGAAAAGCATCACCATTATCGGTATCAGCGATGACACCGGCGCCAGCAGCAGCGACTTTATTACCAGCGATACCACGCTTACCGTTCGCGGCGTGCTGGGCGCGGCGCTCGGTGCTAACGAGTTCGCGCAAATCAGTACCGACAACGGCGCAACCTGGGTGAATGTGACGCTGGCGGCTGACGGCCTGAACTGGACATACGCGGATGGGCGCACGTTGACTAACGGCACGACCACCTGGCAGGTGCGAGTGGTCGATCTGGCAGGCAACGTCGGCGCAACGGGCAGCCAGACGGCGCAAATCGACACCGTTAACCCGGCGCAGGTGTTGACCATCGCCAGCATCAGCACCGACACGGGGAGTTCAGCCACCGATTTTATCACCAGCGATACCACGCTCACACTGACCGGTTCGCTGGGGGCGGGGCTTGCCAGCGGCGAAGTGGCGCAGATTAGCCTCGACGGCGGCGCGACCTGGACTACGCTCACCACTAACGGCACGCAATGGACTTACACCGACAGCCGCACGCTGACCGACGGTAGCTATGTTTATCAGGTGCGGGTACTGGATCTGGCGGGAAATACCGGTCCGGTGGTATCGAAAACGGTGGTGGTCGATACGATTAACCCCACCGCCACGCCAACCATTGTGTCGTATACCGATGATGTCGGGCAGCGACAGGGGACGTTAAGCAGTTCGCAGGCTACCGACGACACCACGCCGCTGCTGAACGGTGTGCTCTCCGGCCCGCTGGCCAGCGGCGAAGTGGTTTACCTCTACCGCAACGGCCTGCTGTTAGGCGCGGTGACGATGGTCGGCGCACTGAACTGGACCTACAGTGACAGCGGGCTGGTCAGCGGTGCCTATACCTACAGTGCGCGAGTAGTGGATCTGGCGGGGAATATCACCTCCTCCAGCGATTTTATCCTGACAGTCGATACCTCTATTCCGACCACGCTTGCGCAAATCACCAGCCAGACCACCCGCGACACTACGCCGATTATCAGCGGCGTGATCACTGCCGCGCTTGCCAGCGGGCAGTATGTTGAAGTGGTGATCAACGGTAAAACCTACACCTCGCAGCCGGGCGGCGCGGTGGTGGTCGATCCGGCGCACAACACCTGGTATGTGCAACTGCCGGATACCGATGTGCTGGCGGCGTCCGCTACCGCCTATAACGTCACCGCGCAGGTGAAAAGCTCGGCGGGCAACGGCAACACCGCCAACGTCAGCAACGGCACGGTGACGGTCAACGCGGCGATTGATTACACGCCAGCCTGGACGACCGCCAATAAAACAACGGCCTGGGGGCTGACCTACGGCCTCGACAACCACGGGATGTGGACGGTGCTGGCGAACCAGCAAATTATGCAATCTACCGACCCGCTCACCTGGTCGAAAACCGCACTGACGCTGGTGCAAAGCGGTAACAACTACGCCACCAGTTCCATTGCCGATTACGATCGTAACGGCACGGGCGATTTGTTTATCACTCGTGATGACTACGGTACGGGGTATATCAACGGCTTTACCAATAACGGCGACGGCACCTTTTCCAGTGCGATTCAGGTGAACGTCGGCACCCTGACGTGGTACGGCTCGATTGTGGCGTTTGATAAAGAGGGCGACGGCTATCTCGATTTCTGGATTGGCGACGCCGGGGGGCCAGACTCCAACACCTTCCTGTTGAATAACGCGGGCACCCTGGTAGGCAACTCTACCGTTGCCAACAACGGCGGGAGCGCCACGGTCGGCGGGGCGGTGACGGGGTATCTTTCGCTCAACGAAGGTTCCGGCGTCGATCTTAATAATGACGGCAGGATCGACCTGGTTCAGCACACTTTCAACCTGAATAACTTCTACACACTTTCGTCGCTTATCAGCCAGGGCAACGGCACGTTTGTCTGGGGACAGAACACCATCAACACCTTCCTCAGCACGGCGGGTAGCGGCGGTAACTCGACGTCTGTCTCCATGACGTGGGCGGATTTCGATGGTGACGGCGATATGGATCTCTTCCTGCCCGCCAGCCAGGGAAGAGCTAACTACGGCTCGCTGTTATTCAATACCAACGGCGTGTTAGGGAATCCGGTGGCGGTGGGGGCAACGGCGACGACCTACGCCAGCCAGTTTAGCCTGGCGGTAGACTGGAACCATGACGGCCTGATGGATATCGCCCGTATTGCCCAGACCGGACAATCCTACCTTTACACCAACGTTGGTGGAGCCTGCAACTGGACGCAGTCGGTACTCGGCGGCAGCCAGAGCGGCACCACCAGCGGCGTGGCGGCAATGGACTACGACTGGGACGGCGCGGTGGATGTGCTGGTGACCAAACAGTCGGGCAGCGTGTTCCTGATCCGCAACACCAACACGGTGAGCTACGGCACTTCGCTACACCTGCGCATCACCGATCCCAACGGCATTAACGTCTATTACGGCAATACCGTAAAACTGTACAACTCGGCAGGTGTGCTGGTCGCCACGCAAATCATCAACCCGCAGTCGGGGATGGGGGTTAACGACACCTCGGCGCTGGTCAATTTCTACGGGCTGAATGCCGGAGAAACCTATAACGCGGTGCTGATTAAATCCACCGGTGCCACCGCCAGCAATATTGACCAGACGGTAAACACCACCTGGGGCGGTTTACAGGCCACCGATGCTACCCACGCTTACGATCTCAGCGCAGAAGCAGGCACCGCGAGCAACAACGGTAAGTTCGTTGGCACCGGTTATAACGACACCTTCTTCGCCACCGCAGGCACCGACACTTACGACGGCTCCGGCGGCTGGGTGTACAGCTCCGGCACCGGAACCTGGCTGGCGAATGGCGGCATGGACGTGGTTGATTTCCGCCTCTCAACGGTAGGCGTGACCGCTAACTTAAGCAGCACCGCCGCCCAGGCCACTGGCTTTAACACCTCGACATTTACCAATATCGAGGGGATTTCCGGCTCTAACTTTAACGATACCCTGACCGGCAGCACGGGCGATAACCAACTGGAAGGGCGCGGCGGTAACGACACGCTCAACATCGGCAACGGCGGGCACGACACCTTGCTCTATAAACTGCTCAACGCCAGCGACGCCACCGGCGGCAACGGCTCGGACGTGGTGAATGGCTTTACGGTAGGGACATGGGAAGGCACCGCCGACACCGATCGCATTGATATTCGTGAACTGTTACAGGGCAGCGGCTACACCGGCAACGGCAAAGCCAGCTACGTCAACGGCGTGGCGACGCTGGATGCGCAGGCCGGAAACATCGGTGATTTTGTCAAAGTTACCCAGAGCGGCAGCGACACCATCGTGCAGATCGATCGCGACGGCACAGGTGGCGGCTTTGCGACAGCTAACGTGGTCACGCTGACGGGCGTGCATACCGACCTCGCCACCTTACTGGCGAATCATCAGTTGATGGTGGTGTAGATAATGAAAAAAAATGCCCAGTCCGTGGAAGCCTGGCTGGAGGCGATGATCGCCGTGGCACGCTATTATCGCCTCGATTTTTCTCAGGAGAACGTGCGCGCAACTGTCAACTGGGAGCGCGACAGCAAGCGGGAAGAGTTACTTACCGACATGGCGCGGCAGTTGGGGATGGGGCTGCGGCTGGTCGAGTTCTCTGCCGACTCGCTCAACCCGTGGCGGCTGCCGCTAATCGCGGTTTTTGATAATCAACAGGTTGGGGTGATCACCCGCCGCGACAATCACGACAATATCAGCATTCAGTTCAGCGGTGACGAAGGGCTGGAAACCACGCTTAACGTCGAGGATGTTGAAGATAACATCGTCGAACTGGCGCTGCTGCGCCCGCTTAGCGCCATCCCTGATGCGCGCGTAGATGACTACATTCGCCCGTATCAGGCGAACTGGTTCTGGAATCTCTCGCTAAAAGACTGGCGGCGCTATGGCGATATTATGCTGGCCTCACTGGTGGCGAACGTGCTGGCGCTGGCGGCGATGATTTTCTCGATGCAGGTTTACGACCGCGTGGTTCCGGCGCAATCCTACCCGACGCTGTGGGTGCTGTTCGCCGGGGTGATGATGGCGATCCTGTTTGAGTTTTGTATGCGCATGGTGCGCACACATCTTTCCGATGTGATTGGTAAACGGGCGGATTTACGGATTTCGGATCGCGTTTTTGGTCATGCATTACGGCTGAAAAATAACGTGCGATCGAAATCCACCGGATCGTTTATCTCGCAGATCCGCGAACTGGAATCAGTGCGGGAGCTTATTACCTCCACCACCATCGGCGCGGTGGCGGACCTGCCGTTCTTCCTGCTGTTTGTCTTTATTCTGTGGATGATTGGCGGCTGGCTGGTGCTGGTTGTTTTGCTGGCGCTGCCGTTGCTGGTGATCCCCGGCCTGCTGGTGCAACGCCCGCTGGCGCGGCTGGCGAACGAAGGGATGCGCGAGTCGGCGGTACGCAACGCGACGCTGGTGGAAGCCGTGCAGTCGATTGAAGATATCAAACTGCTGCGCGCCGAGCAGCGTTTTCAGAATCAGTGGAATCACACCAACGATGTGGCCTCGTCCATCAGCATGAAGCAACGTTTTCTCACCGGACTGCTGCTCACCTGGACCCAGGAAGTGCAGTCCATCGTCTACGTGGTGGTGCTGTTGGTGGGCTGCTTTATGGTGATGAACGGCGACATGACCACCGGTGCGCTGGTCGGGACGACGATCCTGGCTTCGCGCACCATCGCGCCGCTGTCGCAGATTTCCGGCGTGCTCTCGCGCTGGCAGCAGGCGAAAGTGGCGCGTAACGGCCTCGATGAACTGATGAAGCGCCCGGTGGATCAACCGGAACACGGCAAACTGGTGCATAAAGCGGTGCTGCACGGTAATTATCAGTTCAGCAACGCGGTGTTTTATTACGACGAAGAAGAGAAGATTGCCGATGTGGCGATTGGCAAACTTAACATTCAGGCGGGTGAGAAAATCGCCATTCTTGGGCGCAACGGCGCGGGTAAATCGACGCTACTGCAAATGCTCGCCGGAATGCGTATCGCCCAGCAGGGACAGGTGCTGCTGGATAACATCAGCATCGGGCAGCTTGATCCGGCAGATCTGCGCCGCGACATGGGGCTGCTCAGCCAAACCGGGCGACTGTTCTTCGGTTCGCTGCGGGAAAACCTCACTATGGGGATGCCGGAAGCCAGCGATGAAGATATCGAACGCGCATTAATCCTCAGCGGGGCGCTGCCCTTTGTGCAGAAGCAGAAAAACGGCCTCAACTACATGATTCAGGAAGGGGGATTTGGTCTTTCTGGCGGTCAGCGGCAAACGCTGCTGCTGGCGCGGCTACTTATCTCTCAACCCAATATCGTCCTGCTTGACGAACCCAGCGCCTCGCTGGATGAAATGGCGGAAGCGCATTTAATCGAACAACTGAAACAGTGGATTGGTCATCGCACGCTGGTCATCGCCACTCACCGCACGGCGATGCTGCAACTGGTGGACAGGATAATCGTGATGGATCAGGGTCGCATTGTGATGGACGGCGCGAAAGAGACTATTTTGCGTGAACAGGGCGAACCCACGGCGCGACGCGTGGTGTTGCAGGAGAAGAATAAGAGGGCTGGCGCATGAACGGACAACTGCAATACAACCGTGGCCTGACTGAACCTCGCCTGCCGCGTTCGGCACTGGCAGTGCGCGTGACTGCCGTAATGTTACTCTGTTTTCTCGGCTGGGCGTGGTACTTCCAGCTTGATGAAGTGACCACCGGCAGCGGCACGGTAGAACCTTCCGGGCGTGAACAGGTGGTGCAGTCGCTGGAAGGCGGGATTTTGTATCATCTCGACGTGAAGGTTGGCGATATTGTTGAACAGGGTCAGCCGCTGGCGCAGCTTAACCGCACCAAAACGGAATCCGACGTTCAGGAAGCGATGTCGCGCCTGTACGCGGCGCTGGCAACCTCGGCGCGGCTGCGGGCAGAAGTGAGCAATAAACCGCTGGTATTCCCTGACGAACTGAATAAATTCCCCGAACTTATCGAGTCGGAAACGGCGTTATACAACACTCGCCGTGACGGGCTGAACAAAGCCACTACCGGGCTGACGCAGGGGATTAGCCTGGTCAACCGCGAACTGGCGATGACCCAGCCGCTGGTGAAACAGGGCGCGGCGAGCAGCGTTGAAGTGCTGCGTTTACAGCGCCAGGCCAATGAACTGGAAAACAAACTCAGCGACGTGCGCACGCAATATTACGTTCAGGCGCGTGAAGAGTTAGCGAAAGCCAATGCGGAAGTGGAAACCCAGCGTTCAGTGATCCGTGGGCGCGAAGACTCCCTTACCAGGCTCAACTTTACCGCGCCGGTGCGTGGCATTGTTCAGGATATTGATGTCACCACGGTTGGCGGCGTCATTGCCCCCGGTGGTAAACTGATGACCATCGTGCCGCTGGATGAGCAACTGCTGATTGAGGCAAAAATCTCTCCGCGCGATGTGGCGTTTATCCATCCGGGGCAAAAATCGCTGGTGAAAATTACCGCTTACGATTACTCCATCTATGGCGGCCTGCCGGGAGAAGTCGCGGTGATATCACCGGACACCGTGCAGGATGAAGTGCGGCGCGATGTTTATTACTATCGGGTGTACATTCGCACTTTCAGTAATCATCTGGAAAATAAAAGCAAACAGCAGTTTCCGATATTTCCCGGCATGGTGGCGACGGTCGATATCCGCACCGGCAAAAAGAGCGTGCTGGATTATCTGTTGAAACCCTTTAACAAAGCACAGGAGGCGTTGCGCGAACGATGAACATTAGCGATGTAGCAAAAATTACCGGCCTGACCAGCAAAGCCATTCGCTTCTATGAAGAGAAGGGGCTGGTGACACCGCCGATGCGCAGCGAAAACGGTTATCGCACCTACACGCAGCAGCATCTCAACGAACTGACCTTACTGCGCCAGGCGCGCCAGGTGGGCTTTAACCTGGAAGAGAGCGGCGAACTGGTGAATCTGTTTAACGACCCGCAGCGCCACAGTGCCGACGTCAAGCGGCGCACGCTGGAGAAGGTGGCAGAGATCGAGCGACATATCGAAGAACTGCAATCCATGCGCGACCAGTTACTGGCGCTGGCGAATGCCTGCCCCGGCGATGACAGCGCCGACTGTCCGATTATCGAAAATCTCTCCGGCTGCTGTCATCATCGGGCGGGGTGAAAAATCAGTTAATTCCCGTTTGCACAGAAAGAATGTGCTGCAAACTTTCTACCATAATGCGCCCAGACTGAAATAAGCCTTCCTGGATTTCATTGTTAACATTTACCGCATGAACCAGGGAGGCTAATAATACCACTTGCAAGAAAGCAAAAATAAAGGCGCCGATAATCAAAATATGTGTCAGGGATATTTTCTTTTCATCCTTCATTTTAAATAGCCTACAAACTGGCCTTCCTTCATTAATGCGACTTTTCCTGTGTGATGATAAACAATCACGTTATACAGACCCGACTGATAAACTGTGGCATCGGCATTATCTTCATCAATCGCACATAATGAATCATTGAGATAAGCAAAGTTTTTGCTACTCATTCTGAAGGTTACGCCAAAACCTTTATAAATGGATTTTTTAGCAGCCTGGGCATGTTGTGCGGCTTCTGCGTTCTTATAAGCCTGTGCCTCGGAAACACTTAAAATAGCGGTCTGCCGCTGCTGTTCGGCAAGATAACAGGTGTCATGAGATACGCCTTGCGCCTGGCAATCTGCAATGCGAGACGCGGGAGAGCTACAACCAGCCAGCATGATTAACGCCAGCAGGGAAATCGATTTAATGGTGCTATTCATCATTGTTAACCTTAAAATGTAGTAAAGAGTAAAAACAGGCAAACGTCCTTGCTCTAATTTATTTAATGGTTTTTATTGATATTTATAAAGTATCCAGAGAAATATTAGAACGAATATCCCACACCGACACCCGCACCGAAATCAGATTGCGTATCCGCAGAAACTCCAGCTTTAATTACTGTGTGGATCCCGGCATTAAAAGACGTGCCGACAGATACCGCTGATTCACCATTAAACGTTCCTGCGCCCGCAGACACCATCATTAAATCACCGGTTTCCACCTGCGGCTGTGAGGCAATGGCAATAGCTGACGCGATCCCCGCATTGGCATCTTTACGGTTGTCTTCAACTTCGTTTTTCAGTGAGCTGAAATGGTTATTGAGCGTATTAATTTGTTGGCTGTTATCCGCTACTCGTTTTTGAGTGGTTGATAACTGCTGATGTGTATCGGTGGAATCCTGCACCAGGTTTTGAATTTGTTCACCGTAATGAACGTTATCTATCTGTTGTTGTGCCGCCAGCTTACTTACCGCAGTGTTGGTTTTTGTTATATCGCCATGAATTTCTTCCAGTTCTTTTGTGTGGTTCTCGGTAGCAACACTTTGAGATACCGTCGTCATGGTAGAAGAAAGAGCGTCAATTTTTTTCCCTTGTTCCGCAGAAGCGCGCGTGCTGGCTTCATTTTCCGCAGCCAGTTTAGCGTTGACCATTCCCTGATAACGGGCGGCGGTCTGAACATCACCGGTAGCTGCGACCGTTTTTTGTGTGGCTTCGATTTGCTTTTGCTGTTCGGTAATCTGCGTTTGTTGAGCTTCGGCTTGTTGCTGCTGTGCGTTATCCGCAGCGTCCTGACGGGCGTTTACCATGCTTTGATAACGGGCGGCGGTCTGAACATCACCGGTAGCTGCAACTGTTTTTTGCGTATCGTTAATTTGGTCTTGTTGAGCTCTAAGAATGTTCTTCTGTTCGATAATATCGTCAGTATTTTTATGAATAGCCGCTTTGCTGGCGTCAATCTCGGTTTGCGCTGACGTAATGGCCTGGTGCGCTTCATTGGCAGTCGACACTGCTGTGTTAGCGGTGGTTTGCGCATTCTGGATGGCTGTATCCTGTGCCGCATCGCGGTCTGCCTGGGTCTGTTCCGTCGCCGCCGCCTCAATCGTATCACCCGCAAATGCGGATGGACTTACAGCAGTAGCAATAACGACGGCCAGTAAAGACATCTTTACAGTTTTCATTCATTTTTTCTCAATCAAAGTAAGTCGCACTTGTGTTTCTTATAGCAACATTAATTGTTGTTATAAGAAATGTTATGCGTTTCGTATTTATCGAAATCTACGCTGGCATTTGTGTGATGTAAAGCGTGTTTTTTACGATGTAAGCGTAAACACCACTTAATAGAAACTAAAAAAGTTTCCATTAGAAATAAAATGGAAAATCATTTTGTGCCATTTCCCTGTAAGAAATCGTAAAGACTTGTTTTGATAAGCGAAATAAATGCTGTTTCTGGACTAAACGTGAAGCGGTTCCTGATGTGTGCTAGAATGCGTTTCTTTGATAAATCTCAATTTTTAAGAGGTTTGCGCCAGGCAGGAAAATTAAATGAATGAATTTGAGAAGATTTTTAATGAAATGAATCTGGACAGGGCGCTACTCCCTATCCTTTTTCGTTCGAATCGCTCCACGGTGTGGAAGTATTTAAGCGGCGATAGTACGGCTCCTGCCTCTGCCATGTCGCTGATCATGCTGTTGCAGTTGATCCAGAAGAGAAACCCCGATTTGTTAGCCGAATGGTTAACGCTTTCTGATTTCACTATTCCGCCAGAAGTGTACCTGGATCAGCCCGATTACTGGAAAGGGTGGGTGTATACCCAACATAAGGTCAATAAAAACGTCCTGGAATATTTAAAAAAACATTATCCGGATGAAGACCAGAAAGGTATGAATAAAGGCCGGGAAGAGTAAATTACCAATGCCAGATTACATGGTGGATTCGGGCACAGACTTGTTGGCATGATAAAACGCGTCAGTATCGTATCAGGCATTCGTGCATAATTGCCGGATGCGGCGAGAACGCCTTATCCGGCCTACAATCAGGCACAGACTTCCAGGCATGATAAGACGCGTCAGCGTCGCATCAGGCGATGACCGCACGGATGACCAGCGTTATCCCTTCAATCGCAATCACCTCAACATGCGTACCTGCGCCGAGATCTTCGCTGGCGCTGACCGGCCATGAACTGTCGCCGACGCGCATATGACCGCGTCCGTTGACTAACGGTGATTCCAGCACAAATCGTCTGCCAATCAACTGCTGGCCACGCTGGTTTAAATGGCTGTCGCTGTGCTTTTGTTCGCGTACCCGGCGCGACAACCATTTCCACCATAGCCAGGCAGCGAGCAGCGTCAGGACAGCAAACATCACCCCTTGCCATTCCCACCCCAGCGGCAGCAGCCAGACCACCAGGCCAGTAATCACTGCCGCGACACCGCTCCACAACAGATAACCGTTTCCGCCCAGCATCTCGGCAGCCAGCAATAAACCGCCGAGACTCAGCCAGAAAATATGCGGGTGTACTACCAGCAGCTCGATCATGATTTATTTCGCTCGTTGGCGCTGTCTTTCACCAGTTCGGCAATCCCGGCAATCGACCCCATCAGGCTGCTGGCGTCTAATGGCATCATCACCACTTTGCTGTTACTGGACGAACCGATCTGTTGCAACGCTTCGGTGTATTTCTGCGCCACGAAATAGTTCACCGCCTGAATATCACCGGAGGCGATGGCTTCAGACACCATTTGGGTCGCGCGAGCTTCCGCTTCGGCGGAACGTTCACGCGCTTCAGCCTGTAAAAACGCCGATTGACGTTCGCCTTCCGCTTTCAGGATTTGCGACTGTTTTTCACCTTCGGCTTTGAGGATTTCCGCCTGACGGATCCCTTCCGCCTCAAGGATGTAAGCGCGTTTGGTACGTTCCGCTTTCATCTGCGCGTTCATCGAAGAGATAAGCTCTGCCGGCGGGCGCACGTCGCGAATTTCAATACGGGTGACTTTAATCCCCCACGGGTTGGTGGCTTCATCGACAATATGCAGCAGGCGCGAGTTAATGCTGTCGCGCTGGGAGAGCATTTCGTCCAGTTCCATTGAGCCAAGCACGGTACGGATGTTGGTCATGGTCAGGTTGATGATTGCCAGCTCCAGATTGCTGACTTCATAAGCGGCGCGCGGGGCATCAATCACCTGAATAAAACAGACTGCGTCGATGGTCACGTTGGCGTTATCTTTCGAGATAACTTCCTGGGAAGGGATATCGAGCACTTGCTCCATCATATTGATCTTGCGACCAATGCGATCCATAAACGGCACCACCAGACTTAGCCCCGGTTGTAGCGTTTTGGTATAGCGACCAAAACGTTCTACCGTCCACTGATAGCCCTGCGGCACGATTTTGACGCCTGCGCCGACAATCACCAGCGCGACAAAAATGAGAATCGGGATAAAGATAAGCATCGGAAAAACCTCCTGTTGTACCGTCCATAATGAGCAAAGTTGCTGCTTGATTAAACAAATTATACCTGATTACTGAAAGGGAGTTCCCCCTTATTCTTGTGGAGGATAAACTGTTTTTATTAAAAATGAGATAAAGGGAACAGCGATGCAGGAAAATAGTCCTTTGCTTCAGCTACAAAACGTAGGATATCTGGCGGGTGATGCGAAGATTCTTAATAACATCAGTTTTTCGCTGCGTGCTGGCGAATTTAAGTTAATTACCGGTCCTTCCGGTTGTGGCAAAAGTACGCTGCTGAAAATTGTTGCTTCATTAATCAGCCCAACCAGCGGAGCATTACTGTTTGAAGGTGAGGATGTCAGCACACTGAAGCCAGAAATCTACCGCCAGCAAGTCTCTTACTGCGCCCAGACGCCGACGCTGTTTGGTGATACGGTCTACGATAACCTGATTTTTCCCTGGCAGATCCGTAACCAGCAGCCTGACCCAGCCATTTTTCTCGATTTTCTCGAACGCTTCGCTTTGCCGGACAGCATTTTGACGAAGAATATTGCCGAGCTATCTGGTGGTGAAAAACAACGCATCTCATTGATTCGTAACCTGCAATTTATGCCGAAGGTTTTATTGCTGGATGAAATAACCAGTGCACTGGATGAAAGTAATAAACATAACGTTAATGAGATGATCCACCGTTATGTGCGCGAGCAAAATATTGCCGTGCTGTGGGTGACACACGATAAAGACGAAATTAATCATGCGGATAAAGTGATTACACTGCAACCGCATGCCGGAGAAATGCAGGAAGCACGCTATGAACTCGCATAATATTACTAACGAATCATTAGCACTGGCATTAATGCTGGTGGTGGTGGCAATCTTAATTAGCCATAAAGAAAAACTGGCGCTGGAGAAAGATATTCTCTGGAGCGTCGGGCGAGCGATAATTCAGCTGATTATTGTCGGCTATGTGCTGAAGTATATTTTCAGCGTGGATGATGCCAGCCTGACATTATTGATGGTGTTATTTATCTGCTTTAATGCGGCGTGGAACGCGCAAAAACGCAGTAAATATATTGCTAAAGCTTTTATCTCATCGTTTATTGCCATTACGGTCGGGGCGGGAATTACCCTGGCGGTGCTGATTCTCTCAGGGTCGATTGAATTTATCCCGATGCAGGTGATCCCTATCGCCGGGATGATAGCCGGTAACGCCATGGTAGCGGTGGGGTTGTGTTACAACAATTTAGGGCAACGGGTCATTAGCGAACAGCAACAGATTCAGGAGAAACTGAGTCTTGGCGCGACGCCGAAACAGGCTTCAGCGATATTGATTCGCGACAGTATTCGCGCTGCTTTAATTCCGACGGTCGATTCAGCAAAAACGGTTGGCTTAGTGAGTTTACCAGGAATGATGTCCGGGCTGATATTTGCCGGGATTGATCCGGTGAAGGCGATTAAATATCAGATTATGGTGACCTTTATGCTGCTCTCAACCGCCAGCTTGTCGACCATTATTGCCTGCTATTTAACCTATCGTAAGTTTTACAATTCGCGCCACCAGTTGGTGGTGACGCAATTGAAGAAGAAATGATGCGATGCCGGATGCGCAGCATCGCATCCGGCGTTGTGGTTCATGTGCCGATCAACGGAATATCAATACAACAATGCATACAGCTGGCGGCGATACTTCGACGCCAGCGCATCACCCGTACCCAGCGCAGCGAGGATCTCCTGGAACGTTTTACGCGTTTGACCGTCTGCGGCGGTGAGATCTTTACGCAGATGCCCGAACAGTAACTCCAGCGCCTCTTCATTGCGCCCAACCTGGTGCAGTTGCAGAGCCAGTTGCGTCGCCAGTGCGGCATCTTCTGGATTCTCCGCCACCTGCTGTTGCAACTGTTGAATTTCCGGCGTATCAGCCGCCTGCTTCAGCAGTTCGATTTGCGCCACCAGCCCCTGGTAGCGGGTGTCCTGATCCTGCAACGGAATGGTTTTCAGCACCGCTTCTGCATCTTCAGAACGGTTCAGCGCAATCAGCGTTTCTGCCAGCAGCAGGCCGATCTCCCCGTTCTGATTCGACAACTGCCAGGCGTCTTTCAGCAATGGCAGGGCGTCGGTGTAATTGCCTTCCTGCATCAGCTGCATCGCCTGCTGCGCTTTCAGCTCTTCTTCGCGCGGCAGCACTTTATCCAGCAGAGCGCGGATCGCCTCTTCCGGTTGCGGCCCCTGGAAGCCGTCTACCGGTTGCCCGTTCTGGAACAGATAAACGGTCGGAATCGCGCGCAAACCAAACTGAGAAGCAATCATCTGCTCAGCGTCACAGTCCAGCTTCGCCAGAATAAATTGCCCGTTGTACTGCGCCGCGAGGCTTTCCAGGATCGGAGTTAACTGCAAACAGTGCTGGCTACGTTCAGACCAAAAATAGAACAGCACCGGTGTGGTCATCGACTGTTCAAGAACCTGTTGCAGGTTAGATTCGTTAATGTTGACAATATTTTCTACGGACATGGAGTCGCTCTCTGTTGTCGATATTTTCTTTGACATGGGGGCTTAAGCGCGCGCTTCAACTCACCCCTGCAATATTTTGTCCATCATGCGCCCCGGCAGCAGGCGCTTAAGCACCATTACTGCCCAGGTCACCAGCGTTACCGGATAGCGCATCTTCGGCTTCTCGCTAATAAAAGCGTGGCGCACTTTGGCGACCACCGCTTCCGGCCCCAACGTAAAGCGGGCAGCAATGCCAGGGTTTTCGACCGGTTTATCACTTTGCGTCTGGTTGACGTTGTCGGTAAAGCGAGTACGAATGGGCCCCGGCTCAATCAGGCTGACTTTAATTCCGCTGTGGCGCAGCTCCATGCGCAGCGCGTCTGACCACGCCTCCAGCGCATATTTACTGGCCGCGTAAGCGCCGCGACCCGGTGTGGAGATTAATCCCATCACCGATGAGGTCATCACAATACGCCCTTCACCGTGCGGCAACATAGCGGGTAACAGGCGCATGGTGAGCTGGTGTGCGCCGAAAAAGTTGGCGGAAAACTGCTGTTCCATCTGCGCACGGCTGATGGTGGAAAGGGGGCCATACATGCCGAATCCGGCATTGTTAAAGATCCCATACAGACAATTATCGGTCAGGGCGATCACTTCGTCGGCTGCGCGATCAACACTTTCTGGCGAATCCAGATCGATCAACACGCCGGTGAATCCCATGCTGTTCATACGCTCAACATCATCCGGTTTCCGGCAACCTGCCAGCACATGAAAACCCTGGCGTTTTAATTCGAGCGCGCTTTCCAGACCAATTCCACTGGAACATCCGGTAATTAAGACCGATTTTTGCATAACTTTACCTGTCAGGATCTCCGTTGCTTTATGAGTCATGATTTACTAAAGGCTGCAACTGCTTCGCCATCCAGTCGGCAATAAACGGCTGGGCGTCGCGGTTGGGATGAATACCGTCATCCTGCATCCATTGTGGCTTGAGGTAGACCTCTTCCATAAAAAAAGGCAGCAGCGGAACATCAAACTCTTTCGCGAGTTTGGGGTAAATGGCGCTAAAGGCTTCATTATAACGGCGACCATAGTTTGCAGGCAGACGTATTTGCATTAACAATGGTTCAGCGTTGGCGGCTTTGACATCCTGCAAAATCTGGCGCAGCGTCTGCTCCGTTTGCTGCGGCTGAAAACCACGCAAACCGTCATTGCCGCCCAGTTCAACCAGCACCCAGCGCGGCTGATGCTGCTTCAGCAGAGCCGGAAGGCGCGCCAGCCCTTGTTGCGAGGTGTCGCCGCTGATGCTGGCATTGACTACCGACGTTTTACTCTGCCACTTATCATTCAACAAGGCAGGCCAGGCCGCGCTGGCAGACATTCGATACCCGGCGCTCAGGCTATCACCCAGAATCAATAACGTGTCCGCTGCGGCGGCACGGAAGGTTAACAGAACCAGGAACAGGAAGGGCAAATGCCAGCGGAAAACATTGTTGAAGTTCATCATCTTAAGAAGTCCGTCGGTCAGGGGGAGCATGAACTCTCCATCCTCACCGGAGTTGAGCTGGTTGTCAAACGTGGCGAGACCATCGCACTGGTGGGCGAGTCGGGATCGGGTAAGTCAACCTTGCTGGCGATCCTCGCCGGGCTGGATGACGGCAGCAGTGGCGAAGTGAATCTGGTGGGACAACCGCTACATAATATGGACGAAGAAGCGCGGGCAAAGTTACGCGCGAAGCACGTCGGTTTTGTTTTTCAGTCATTTATGTTAATCCCTACTCTTAATGCGCTGGAAAACGTCGAGCTTCCGGCGCTGCTGCGCGGTGAGACTAGCGCGGAAAGTCGTAACGGAGCGAAAGCGTTGCTCGAACAGTTAGGGCTGGGCAAACGTCTTGATCATCTTCCGGCACAGCTTTCCGGTGGTGAACAGCAACGGGTGGCGCTGGCGCGAGCCTTTAACGGTCGGCCTGATGTACTGTTTGCCGATGAACCCACCGGCAACCTTGATCGCCAGACGGGAGATAAAATTGCCGACCTGCTGTTTTCCCTCAACCGTGAACATGGCACCACGTTGATTATGGTGACCCACGACCTGCAACTGGCGGCACGCTGCGACCGCTGCTTACGGCTGGTTAACGGGCAGTTGCAGGAGGAAGCATGATTGCACGTTGGTTCTGGCGCGAATGGCGCTCGCCGTCGCTATTAATTGTCTGGCTGGCTCTAAGCCTGGCGGTGGCCTGCGTGCTGGCGCTGGGCAATATCAGCGATCGCATGGAGAAAGGTTTAAGCCAGCAAAGCCGTGAGTTTATGGCGGGCGATCGGGCGTTGCGCAGTTCGCGCGAAGTGCCGCAAGCGTGGCTGGAGGAAGCGCAAAAGCGCGGCCTGAAAGTCGGCAAGCAGCTGACTTTCGCCACCATGACATTTGCAGGCGATACACCGCAGCTGGCGAACGTCAAAGCGGTGGATGATATCTACCCGATGTATGGCGATCTGCAAACTAATCCCCCTGGCCTGAAACCGCAGGCGGGCAGCGTATTGCTGGCCCCACGCCTGATGGCACTGCTTAACCTGAAAACGGGCGACGCCATTGACGTGGGCGATGCCACCTTGCGGATTGCCGGAGAAGTGATTCAGGAACCGGATTCTGGTTTTAACCCCTTCCAGATGGCTCCGCGTCTGATGATGAATCTGGCGGATGTCGATAAAACCGGAGCCGTGCAGCCGGGGAGTCGGGTCACCTGGCGCTATAAATTCGGCGGCAGCGAGAACCAGCTCGACAGCTATGAGAAATGGTTGTTACCTCAGCTTAAACCCGAACAACGCTGGTACGGTCTGGAACAGGACGAAGGCGCGCTGGGGCGATCGATGGAACGCTCGCAACAGTTCCTGCTGCTTTCGGCGCTTCTGACCTTGCTGCTGGCAGTGGCAGCAGTGGCGGTAGCGATGAATCATTACTGTCGCAGTCGCTACGATCTGGTGGCGATCCTCAAAACGCTGGGGGCAGGGCGAGCGCAACTGCGTAAGCTAATCGTCGGTCAGTGGTTGATGGTGCTGACGCTTTCAGCCGTTACCGGTGGGGCGATAGGCCTGTTGTTCGAAAACGTGTTGATGGTGCTGCTCAAGCCCGTTCTGCCTGCTGCACTACCGCCAGCCAGCCTCTGGCCATGGCTATGGGCGCTGGGCACCATGACGGTCATCTCGCTGCTGGTGGGGCTACGACCATACCGCTTGTTGCTGGCAACGCAGCCTTTACGCGTATTACGTAATGATGTGGTAGCGAACGTCTGGCCGCTGAAGTTTTATCTGCCGATTGTCAGTGTGGTGGTTGTGCTGCTGCTCGCCGGATTAATGGGTGGCAGTATGCTGCTCTGGGCGGTGCTGGCGGGCGCGGTAGTGCTGGCTTTGCTGTGCGGTGTGCTGGGCTGGATGCTGCTTAATGTACTTCGCCGCATGACGCTGAAATCGCTACCTCTGCGCCTGGCGGTTAGCCGCCTGTTACGTCAGCCGTGGTCAACGTTAAGCCAGCTTTCGGCATTTTCGCTCTCCTTTATGCTGCTGGCACTACTGTTGGTGATGCGTGGCGATCTGCTCGACCGCTGGCAGCAGCAGCTACCGCCAGAAAGCCCGAACTACTTTTTAATCAACATCGCCACAGAACAGGTAGAACCGCTAAAAGCGTTCCTCGCGGAACATCAGATAGTCCCGGAATCGTTTTATCCGGTGGTGCGGGCGAGACTGACGGCGATTAACGGCAAGCCGACAGAAGGCAATGAAGATGAGGCGCTCAATCGCGAACTCAATCTTACTTGGCAAAATACGCGGCCCGATCATAATCCGATTGTCGCCGGTAACTGGCCGCCAAAAGCCGATGAAGTGTCGATGGAAGAGGGGCTGGCGAAACGCTTAAACGTTGCCCTCGGTGATACCGTGACTTTTATGGGCGATACCCAGGAGTTCCGCGCTAAAGTGACCAGCCTGCGCAAAGTGGACTGGGAAAGTCTGCGGCCTAATTTCTATTTTATTTTCCCGGAAGGGGCATTAGACGGGCAGCCGCAGAGCTGGCTAACCAGTTTCCGCTGGGAGAACGGCAACGGCATGTTGACGCAACTCAACCGCAAGTTCCCGACCATTAGCCTGTTAGACATTGGCGCGATTTTAAAACAGGTCGGTCAGGTGCTGGAGCAGGTAAGTCGGGCGCTGGAGGTGATGGTGGTGCTGGTCACCGCCTGCGGTATGTTGCTGTTGCTGGCACAGGTGCAGGTGGGAATGCGTCAGCGTCATCAGGAGCTGGTGGTGTGGCGCACACTCGGTGCGGGGAAAAAACTGCTGCGTACCACGTTGTGGTGTGAGTTCGCCATGCTTGGGTTTGTTTCCGGCCTGGTGGCCGCAATTGGTGCGGAAACGGCGCTGGCAGTGTTGCAGGCGAAAGTGTTTGATTTCCCGTGGGAGCCAGACTGGCGATTGTGGATTGTGCTGCCGTGCAGCGGTGCACTGCTGCTGTCGCTTTTCGGCGGCTGGCTGGGTGCGCGACTGGTTAAGGGTAAGGCGCTGTTCAGGCAGTTTGCGGGGTGATGAGAGTAAATAAGGGGCGTTCTGGTTGAATGGAACGCCTTGTTTAAATTAATTCTACAATATGTTTCATTGATGATGTTATTGAATTTGTGATTTCCTGTCTTTCTATTCTTGATATTAATTTGAATCTGTGGGGGTTGGTAATTTAAATATGGCTCTGTAAAAATAATGTAGACTAATAAAATCATAAGTTGTATGTGTTGTATTAATATTATCCATGTGGTGAATTTGTTGAATGTGGATTCATCTACGCAAAAAATATTAATTTAATAAAATATTGAAAGTGACATCTAATAACAGTTGTTGTTGATTGAGAACAAATAAGTTTATGTGAAAAATATATAAACACATTAGCTGGTATTGTGTGTCATCTTATTTTTTGTTGTTGCCACACAGGGATATGAATAATAACTAAAAGGACACTTTACATGAGCGGAAAACCGGCAGCGCGTCAGGGAGATATGACCCAGTACGGTGGTCTCATTGTCCAGGGTTCGGCAGGTGTAAGAATTGGCGCGCCCACCGGCGTGGCCTGTTCAGTGTGCCCGGGCGGAGTCACTTCCGGCAACCCGGTAAACCCGCTGCTGGGAGCGAAGGTGCTGCCTGGCGAGACGGATGTTGCGCTGCCCGGCCCGCTGCCGTTCATTCTCTCCCGCACCTACAGCAGCTACCGGACGAAAACGCCTGCGCCGGTGGGGGTTTTTGGTCCCGGCTGGAAAGCGCCTTCTGATATCCGCTTACAGATACGTGATGATGCACTGATACTCAACGACAACGGCGGACGGAGCATTTGCTTTGAGCCGCTGCTGCCGGGTGAGGCGGTGTTCAGCCGCAGCGAGTCACTGTGGCTGGTTCGCGGCGGTAAGGCAGCGCAGCCGGACGGGCACACGCTGGGGCGGCTATGGGCGTCGCTGCCGGAAGATATCCGGTTAAGCCCGCACCTTTACCTGGCGACCAACAGCGCACAGGGGCCGTGGTGGATACTCGGCTGGTCTGAGCGGGTGCCGGGTATGGATGAGGTGCTGCCAGCGCCGCTGCCGCCGTACCGGGTGCTGACCGGGATGGCAGACCGCTTCGGGCGGACGCTGACATACCGGCGTGAGGCCGCAGGCGACCTGGCCGGGGAAATCACCGGCGTGACGGACGGTGCCGGGCGGGAGTTTCGTCTGGTGCTGACCACGCAGGCGCAGCGGGCGGAAGAGGCCCAACAGCAGGCGGTTGTCGCCGGAGCAAAGCAGCCGGACATTCCTGATTCACTGCCGGAGAGCACAGAATACGGCGCTGACAGGGGTATCCGCCTTTCAGCGGTGTGGCTGACGCACGACCCGGCCTACCCGGAGAGCCTGCCCGGTGCGCCACTGGCGCGGTACACGTATACGGAAGCTGGTGAACTGCTGGCGGTATATGACCGCAGCGGGACACAGGTGCGCGTTTTCACGTATGACCCGCAGCACCCGGGCCGGATGGTGGGGCACCGTTACGCGGGAAGGCCGGAGATGCGCTACCGCTACGACGATGCGGTGCGGGTGACAGAGCAGCTGAACCCGGCAGGCTTAAGCTATACCTACCAGTATGAGAAAGACCGCATCACCATCACCGACAGCCTGAACCGGCGTGAGGTACTGCATACAGAAGGCGGGGCCGGGCTGAAGCGGGTGGTGAAAAAGGAACTCGCGGATGGCAGCATCACCCGAAGTAAATTTGACTATATGGGGCGACTCCAGTCACAGACGGATGCAGCAGGCCGGACAACAGAATACAGTCCGAATGTGGTGACGGGACTCGTCACGTGCATCACCACGCCGGACGGCAGGAAATCGGAATTTTACTATAACAATCAAAACCAGTTAACCTCAGCCTCCGGGCCTGACGGACTGGAAATGCGCCGGAAATATGATGAGTACGGGCGTCTGACGCAGGAAACCACCCGCAACGGCGATGTCACCCGCTACAGTTATGATAATCCACACAGTGAATTACCGGCCACGACAACGGATGCAACGGGCGGCACCCGGCAGATGACCTGGAGCCACTACGGGCAGTTGCTGGCGTTCACTGACTGTTCCGGGTATCAGACCCGCTATGAATATGACCGCTTTGGTCAGATGACGGCGGTTCACCGTGAGGAAGGTATCAGCCTTTACCGCAGCTATGACAACCGTGGCCGGTTAATCTCAGCAAAAGACGCGCAGGGCCGTGAAACCCGTTACGAATACAACACCTCAGGCGACCAGACCGCCGTCATTGCCCCGGACGGCAACCGGAGCGAGACACAGTACGATGCATGGGGAAAGGCGGTCAGCACCACGCAGGGCGGGCTGACGCGCAGTATGGAATACGACGCTGCGGGACGTGTCACCACACTGACCAACGAGAACGGCAGCCACAGCGCCTTCCGTTACGACGCGCTGAACCGCCTGGTACAGCAGAGTGGTTTTGACGGGCGGACACAGCGTTACCATTATGACCTGACCGGAAAACTCACGCACAGTGAAGACGAGGGACTTGTCACCCTCTGGCACTACGACGAATCGGACCGTATCACTCATCGCACGGTGAACGGCGAAGCGGCAGAGCAGTGGCAGTACGACGCCCACGGCTGGCTGACAGACATCAGCCATCTCAGCGAAGGCCACCGGGTGGCGGTGCATTACGGCTATGACGCCAGAGGCCGCCTGACCAGTGAGCGCCAGACGGTGGAGAACCCGGAGACGGGAGAACAGCTCTGGCAGTATGAGACCCGGCACGCGTACAACGAACAGGGGCTGGCAAACCGCGTCATACCGGACAGCCTGCCGCCGGTGGAGTGGCTGACGTATGGCAGCGGCTACCTGGCGGGAATGAAGCTGGGCGACACGCCCCTGGTGGAATACACCCGCGACCGCCTGCACAGGGAAACGGTGCGCAGCTTCGGTAATAACGCATACGAGCTGACCAGCACCTACACCCCCGCCGGGCAGCCGGAGAGTCAGCATCTGAACAGCATGGGGTTTGACCGTGACTACAGCTGGAATGATAACGGCGACCTGGTGCGCATCAGCGGCCCGCGACAGACGCGGGAATACGGCTACAGCGCCACGGGCAGGCTGGAGAGCGTGCGCACCCTTGCATCAGACCTGGACATCCGCATCCCGTATGCGACGGACCCGGCGGGAAACCGGCTGCCGGACCCGGAGCTGCACCCGGACAGCACGCACACGGCGTGGCCGGATAACCGCATCACTGAAGACGCACATTACCTGTATCTCTACGATGAATACGGCAGACTGACGGAGAAGACGGACCGCATCCCGGCGGGTGTAATACGGACGGACGACGAGCGCACCCATCACTACCATTACGACAGCCTGCACCGCCTGGTCCATTACATCCGTATCCAGTATGAGGAGCCACTGGTGGAGAGCCGCTATCTCTACGACCCGCTGGGACGGCGGACGGGTAAACGGGTGTGGCGTCGCGTGCGTGACCTGACGGGGGGGATGTCGCTGTCGCGCAGGCCAGAAGTGACATGGTACGGCTGGGACGGAGACCGGCTGACGACGGTACAGACAGACACCACGCGAATCCAGACGGTCTACGAGCCGGGGAGCTTCACGCCGCTCATCCGCATCGAAACAGAGAACGGCGAGCGGGAGAAAGCGCAGCGCCGCAGTCTGGCGGAGAAGTTGCAGCAGGAAGGGAGTGAGGACGGTCACGACGTGGTGTTCCCGGCTGAACTGGTGCGGCTGCTGGACAGGCTGGAGGAGGAAATCCGGGCAGACCGCGTGAGCCGTGAAAGCCACGCGTGGCTGGCGCAGTGCGGGCTGACGGTGGAGCAACTGGCCAGACAGGTGGAGCCGGAATACACACCGGCGCGAAAAGTTCATCTTTATCACTGTGACCACCGGGGACTGCCGCTGGCGCTCATCAGCGAAGACGGCAATACGGCGTGGAGTGCGGAGTATGATGAATGGGGTAACCAGCTGAATGAGGAGAACCCGCATCACCTGTACCAGTCGTACCGCCTTCCGGGTCAGCAGTACGATGAGGAGTCGGGGCTGTACTATAACCGGAACCGGTATTATGACCCGTTGCAGGGGAGGTATATTACTCAGGACCCGATAGGGTTAGCGGGAGGATGGAACCTGTATCAATACCCATTAAATCCGATCACTAATATAGATCCGTTAGGATTATCATCTCCAAGTGAAATCACTAATATTTATCAATTTGTTCTAGGTAAGGTGAAGAATAATTATTTAGTTTGTAACCACAGTAGACCAAAAGATTGCTATGCTGAATGTGCGCATCTTTTGCCATCTCCTTCTGGAGATTTACAATCATCAGAGTACCGAAAATGTTATCGTGAATGTACGGGGGCTTTATAGTGAAAAAAGAACAAGCTATTGAAGTGAAAAACCTTTCTTTATCTGCTGTTAGGGATTTAACTAGTATATTACATATTCCCGAAAGAAGTATTTCTCAAGATGAATATGAAAAATTAAAAGAAGGTGTTGGTAGAGCAATTGGTGAAATTCAAACTAGATTATTGGATTTTATTTGCGCTCAATATCCTGAGCTTAATGATTTATCATGAATAATAACTTGCATACTGCAAATGCGTTTTCGTTGATGTGTAAAGAATTTACTAATTAAACTGACTAGTCCTGATATAAGTTGACACTTTTCTGTTTGTAAAACGCCTGATGAACGTCATCGGGCGTTTTGTATTTCAGGGCCAGATGTGGCCGCTCACAGTTATAAATTGTCACGGACTCTTTTACCATTTCCCGGGCCTGCGCCGGGTCTGCAGGACGCGAGAGTAAAAACTCATTTTTCAGGATCCCGTTTATTCGCTCAGCCAGTGCGTTCTGGTAGCAGTCATAACCATCAGTCATTGAACAGGTTATTCCATTTCTCTCATGGACTGACTGATAAAGGGCTGAACAGTATTGCAACCCTCTGTCAGAGTGATGTACCAGAGGACCTGTCGTTTTTCTTCGCCTCAGAGCCTGTCTGAACGCTTTTACCACATTTTCTGTCTGCAGATTTTCCCCGACATGGTAACCCATGATTTTTCTGGAGCAGGCATCAGTGACCAGACTCAGATAAGCCATGCCGCTGAGCAGGGGAAGGTAAGTCATGTCGGCAACCCAGACCTGCTCTGGCTCAAGGGCGGTAACCTGCTCCGGGCCGGGTTTCAGCAGATTGGGATGCCGGTAAAAGCGGTGATGGCTGTTGGTGGTTTTGTGATATGCCCGTTTTACTGGCACCAGGAGCCGGTATTCATCCAGCAGGTTAAACAGGCGGTCTCGTCCGATATTCAGCCTTTTATCGGCCTGAGTGTTCAGCAGATAGTGCAGTTTACGCGCACCGATTCGAGGCTGACGACATCTGATACGGGCAACAAAATCAAGAACCTGAGCATGATGTTCCTGGCGTTTTCTGCGCCTTGCGTTGTCCTGATACCATGCCTGTCTGCTGTGCCCCAGGAACTGACATGCACGCGTAACAGTTATTTTTGGGGCCGAACTTTGCGCGAGGACTTGCCGGGCCGCTTTTTTACGATACTCACCCCGTAATCATTTTTCAGGACATTGATAACCGACTCAAAAAACTCAGCTTTCTGGTTCGCCAGCTCAAGCTGCTCTTCAAGTTCCCTGATTCTTTGCTCGGGTGTGAGCGGGATAGTTGTCTGAGTCACAGGCAGTTTCCTCTTCACCAGATCAGGAAGTCCGGGACTCCAGTCAAGCTGGCCATATTTACGCAACCAGACAAGAACGGTGGAGCGCCCCTGAATGCCATACCGCTGCTGGGCCTGTTTATAGGTCATCTCGCCTTTTTCAACCTGCTCAACAACAGCTATTTTAAAGGATAGAGGGATAATCACGTTGGGTGCGTTTGAACTCAGTCATCATCACGTTCTCCGGATTTAAGTCTGGAACGTGTCAACGCTATTCAGGACGGGTCAGTCCATTGACAAGATTTTAGAGGTAGCAAATGGCCCACATCCCGGAAGCAGAGTTGCAGCACCTGAAGGCCGCAATCTCCCAGGTCGCCTACGACAACGATCCGGCGGTGAAACAGGCTTCTTCCTTAGCCGCTGACGGGATCGCGCCGTTCCGCCTGGTGTTCCCGGCAGGGATGGATGCCAACGAGTATCTATGTAAGGTGTCAGAGCCGGAGCGGGCTTTCCGGGTGGTGATCGACGGGGCGGTCTGGATGGGTGATGCGGGAGGACGTGGAGGATGCGAAGAGTATTGCCCAGCAGGCCAGCGCGGAGCCTGCACACCTCACTTCATTAGCTGCCGGGGGGCTGTCATACCCGCAGCCGTTGCCCCTGCGCCGGGCGTCAGCGTGGAAGCCCTGGCTGATGGTGAACTGATGATCGCTTTGCCGGGTGAACGCTGGACGATCCGGGGCTTAAGCCGCAAAACTAATGCGGACGCGTGGAGCGAGTGGTATGATGACCGGGCGCAAAAACGCACATCGGGAAAGATGAGTTAACACGCTGTAAAATAAGTAAAAGGTGATGGACGGGAAGCCAGAAACGGTGCGGGGGTGGCGTGTTAAAAAGTGTGACCCGTACCGGATCGTCCCGATGATCCGATAGGGCAGGCAGATGGAATCTGTATCATTATTCGTTAAATCCAATTTCAAATATAGATCCATTAGGATTAGAAATACTAAAATGCATTAAGCCGCTGCATTCAATGGGCGGAACTGGTGAAAGAGGCGGTCCAGATATATGGGGGAATCCGTTCTATCATCAATATCTTTGTGTTCCAGATGGTAAGGGGGACTATATTTGTGGTGGACAAGACCAACGGGGAGAATCAAAAGGAGATGGTTTATGGGGGCCAGGTAAAGCAAGTAATGACACAAAAGAAGCTGCTGGTCGTTGTGACCTCGTTGAGACCGATAATAGTTGTGTTGAAAACTGTTTGAAAGGGAAGTTTAAAGAGGTAAGACCACGTTATTCTGTATTGTCCGATAAATTCATATCTCTAAGGTTATGGCTATTCAAAAATTGTCAAGCCTGGTCTGATGATTCTTTAGAAACTTGTAAGATGAAGTGCTCCGGAAATAATATTGGACACTTTATTAGATTTATATTCATCGGAGTGATGTAATGAGCTGTGTTATCTTTTTGTTCAGGGCTATATGGTTGGTATTGTCAATTTTAATACTATTTTTTTTCTATGTATAGGCTTTCACTATTAGACTCCACTCGTGATGTGAGTGAGTTAATTAGTCTTATGTCTTATGGAATGATGATGATATGTTTTCCGACAGGCATGGTATTTTTTATGGCTCTAATGTTTATAGGGATTATTTCAGAAGTTATTGGCGCAAGTATTGATAATAAATATATTACGGCGATAATAATATGGTTATTTTTTTCTGTCTGGAGGCTATCTTCAATGGTTTGTATTAAGTAGGCGCATTATAAACAAATGAACAAATTAAGTTAATTGCTTTTAGTATATATAACAGAGAACGGAGAGTTGGAGAAAATGCAGCGCCGCATCCTGAGGTGGTTATTTTAAGAAATATTCCATTGTGGGAGTTAGGAATTCAGAAGGGAAATATTCTGGCACAGTGAGTATTGGTCACGGATTAGGTGGCTTTGTTGGCGAACTGACCTGTTCGCAAAGTTTACGGTGTTTTTTACAATTGGTGGGGTATTAACATATGAAAATAAAAATAGGCATGGTTATTATAGCAGTAATGGTTTTCATGTTTTTTGGGAAAGATATTACTCATCATGCAATAAAAGCTGATGCTGATATTAGAAAGGTCGCGCAGAATAAAGTGGTTTTTATTCAGCAGTTATATAATCAGGATGAAGCGGGAAAATCTATTCAGATACAAACAATGAATTTAAAAAAGCAACATCGAAAGAATTTTTTATATCGCTGATGAAAGAAAAAGGCAAGCGTTTGGAAGTTTAAATAAATTGGATTTATTGGCGAGTAATGTAGTCAATCATAACGTTGTGATTTTAACCTATCGCTCTACATATGATTATTACTCTTTAATAGAGGAATTTGAATTTACTAAAGACAATAATGGTGAACTGTATTTGAGCACTTTTTATGTCGATGATAGCGGTAAGCTTGGCGAAGTCATTAAACTATAGAAAGTAATACGTTTTAATAAAATTAGTATAAATAAGTGCAACATTTATTTGATTTATGAGTAATAGAATCTTAAGCCGGATGGAGTGGGGTATATCCGGCTAAATGATCTTTATGAAACAGGAAATACGTCCCTCATCACTGCGCCTTAACCCACTCCATCACTTCAGCCCACTCACCGCGAAAGACAACCTTTTCCGCTTTCTTCTCAAGCTGATAGCGATACATCGGGTCGTAATACTCTTCAAGTAACGGCACCAGCCAGGCCAGATGACCGTCGGTGCTGCCGGTTGCGAGTTGCGTTGTCAGCGCCGCATCCAGTCGGGCAGCCAGTTCGTTATATCGTTGTAGCCCCAGCCGACGCTTAATCGCCGAAAGTCCGTGATGCAGGTACTCGCAATACTCTTGCCAGCCCTGTTCGTCGCCGTACACGTGGGTAAAATCATGATGCATACGCAAGAAATATTCTTCGTTCAGGCGTTCAAGACGGATCTCAAACGGGTCTTCCACCACAGCAATCGCCGCCTGGGTCATTCGCTCGCGCAGACATTCCGGCAGGTGATTAGAACCAATCATCCGGCTTTCATCTTCCAGTACCCACAGGCGTAGATCCTGACGGGCGTCGGTTTTTAGCATTTCGGCAGCCAGTAGGTTTTCAAAACTAGCCTGGCTAAGTTGCGGCTGTAATGTGCGACCAAAAGCAGAGCCGCGATGACGCGCCAGCCCTTCCAGATCAACACCGTTCGGCTGTTGCTGCACTAACAGCGTTTTACCACTGCCGGTACAACCGCCAATCAGCACTATCGGTTTTTGTGACAGTTCAATGGTCGCCTGAATTGCGGCCTGGCGCAGTGCCTTATAACCGCCTTCCACCAGCGGATAATCAATTCCCGCTTCATGTAGCCAGCGTTGCACAATATGCGAACGTTGACCGCCACGGGCGCAGCAGAGAATACCTTGCGGATTTTGCAGGCACGCTGCCCGCCAGGCGTCCATGCGCTGCTGACGAATTTCACCCGCCACCAGTTTATGCCCCAGCGCCAGCGCCGCGTCTGACCCTTGCTGTTTATAGCAGGTGCCAACGGCGGCGCGTTCATCGTTATTCATTAACGGCAGGTTGATAGCGGCGGGCATTGCGCCTTGCTCAAACTCAATGGGGGCGCGAACATCAATAATGGGCGTATCAGCAATCAGCAGGGCACGATAGTCCTGTTCCGTGTGTCTCTCTTGCATAGTTAAAAGTGAACCTCAAATCAGCTTGCGCGCTATTTTACGCGCCAACGCGCGAGGAAACTTGATTTTTAACTGTGTGAGTTGCCGAAAATTTCTAAAAATCCGCTGATTTCTGGTCTGCGCTGGGTAAACAAGGTCACAATATCTTCTACCGCTTTGCCGCTACCAAATTTGCGCCATGCCAGACTCAATGGCGAAGGAGGGCGCATCGTTGGGATGACCCGGCTGACCAGTTGTTGATTATCGATCATTGACTGGCAAAGTGATTTTGGCAAAAAACCAATGCCAACGCCCGCCAGATGGGCGGCGATTTTCGTCTCCATGTCCGGAACGAGAATCTCTTTTTGCCCCGGCAATCGCCAGGCGACTCGCTTGGTTAAGGTGCGGGCGCTGTCTTCAATATTGACCGCCGGAAAGCGCCGTAACTGCGCTTCTGTTAGCGGCTCTTCAACGTTCGCCAGCGGATGATCCGCCGCCATGACAAAGCGCCATTGCACCGAACCTAAAGGATCAAGGCTAAAAGTATTTGCCAGCGCCTCGGTTCCTGTGACGCCGATAGCCAGTGAAAAACCTTCGTACAATAGTGAGTCCCAGACGCCCATATAGATTTGTCTGGAGATGTGAAACTGGGTAAAGGGGTAACGTTCGTTCAGCCACGCCAGCAGTTGGGCGACGGCCTGGGAGTTGTAGAGCAGGTTGTTGATGACGATGTTTACCTGGCGTTCTACGCCATCATTCACCTGTTGCAGCTCGCTGGGCATACTTTCCAGCCAGCTCAGCCAGTCTCTGGCCTGACAAAGCAGATGCTCGCCAGCCGCTGTCAATGTCACGCTGCGAGTGGTACGGAAAAACAGCGCCACCCCGGTATTTTCTTCCAGAAGTTTAATGCGATAACTGATGGTCGCCGTGGTTTTACATAATCGTTCTGCCGCTTTTGAAAAACTTCCTGTTTCAGCAACCGCAATGAAAGTACGCAAGGTTTCTGGATCGAACATCTTCAGGTATCCCCTTTTTAAATCAGCGAGTTGCGTGATTTTCTGTCCTTTGATTTACCTGTATTTTTACATGATAACCCTGCGTGATTTGTGGGCTAAATCTAGTTTTGGAAAAATATTCCAACTTTTGTGTTGATGTTGTTCTCTTAAGGTTTTAGATTGCCTGTTATTGAAACCAAGCTGACCGGTCGGCGCTGGTTGAACGGAATTATGTTACAAGGACAAAAAGATGAAACTTCAGGTATTACCGTTAAGTCAGGAAGCCTTCAGTGCTTATGGCGACGTAATCGAAACGCAGCAACGGGATTTTTTCCATATTAACAATGGACTGGTGGAGCGTTATCACGATTTGGCGCTGGTTGAGATTCTTGAGCAAGACCGTACGCTTATCAGCATTAACCGCGCGCAACCGGCGAATCTGCCGCTGACCATTCATGAACTTGAGCGTCATCCGCTGGGCTCTCAGGCGTTTATCCCGATGAAAGGCGAAGCGTTTGTGGTGGTCGTGGCGTTAGGCGATGAAACTCCAGATCTGTCAACGCTGCGGGCGTTTATCACCAACGGTGAGCAGGGCGTGAATTACCATCGTAATGTCTGGCATCACCCGCTTTTCGCCTGGCAGCGAGTCACTGATTTTCTGACCATCGATCGCGGCGGCAGCGACAACTGTGATGTTGAAAGTATTCCTGAACAGGAACTCTGTTTTGCGTGACGGCTGAAACCGACTTGCATAAGATAAACGAATTGTTCATTGTTTATGCTCACTTGTAGGTCGGAGTTAACGTAGGTATGACGGAAGTTAGACGGCGCGGCAGGCCAGGACAGGCGGAGCCTGTGGCACAGAAGGGCGCACAGGCGTTAGAGCGGGGAATTGCGATTCTGCAATATCTGGAAAAAAGTGGGGGAAGTTCGTCGGTTAGCGATATTTCTCTCAATCTGGATTTGCCGCTCTCCACGACCTTTCGCCTGCTGAAGGTTTTACAGGCTGCAGATTTTGTCTACCAGGACAGTCAGTTAGGCTGGTGGCATATAGGATTAGGTGTCTTTAACGTCGGAGCGGCGTACATCCATAACCGCGATGTCCTCTCCGTCGCCGGACCGTTTATGCGCCGCCTGATGTTGCTTTCCGGCGAGACGGTCAATGTCGCGATTCGTAACGGCAATGAAGCGGTATTAATTGGTCAGTTAGAGTGTAAATCGATGGTCAGGATGTGTGCGCCGCTGGGCAGTCGTCTGCCGTTACATGCTTCCGGCGCAGGCAAGGCGCTGCTTTATCCGCTGGCGGAAGAGGAGCTGATGAGCATCATCCTGCAAACCGGTTTGCAGCAGTTTACGCCAACTACGCTTGTGGATATGCCCACCTTGCTGAAGGATCTGGAACAAGCGCGTGAACTGGGCTATACCGTAGATAAAGAAGAGCATGTTGTTGGCCTGAATTGCATAGCTTCAGCAATTTATGATGATGTGGGTAGTGTTGTTGCTGCTATCTCCATCTCCGGGCCTTCATCAAGACTGACAGAAGATCGTTTTGTCAGTCAGGGTGAGCTGGTAAGAGACACCGCCCGCGATATCAGCACGGCGTTGGGACTGAAAGCACATCCATAGTGTCTGTCGCATCCCGCTCTGCGGAGCGGGTTTTTTTGACAAAATTTGAAAGTTGGAAAATTTTTCCAATTAATAGAGGTAGGAATAAAATGGCAAAAATGAGAGCCGTTGACGCGGCAATGTATGTGCTGGAGAAAGAAGGTATCACCACCGCCTTCGGCGTTCCGGGAGCAGCAATCAATCCTTTCTACTCAGCGATGCGTAAGCACGGCGGTATTCGTCACATTCTGGCGCGTCACGTGGAAGGTGCGTCGCACATGGCGGAAGGCTACACCCGCGCAACGGCAGGGAATATCGGCGTATGTCTGGGAACCTCGGGACCAGCAGGCACTGACATGATCACTGCGCTCTATTCCGCTTCTGCTGATTCCATTCCTATTTTGTGCATTACCGGTCAGGCTCCGCGCGCCCGTCTGCATAAAGAAGATTTCCAGGCCGTTGATATTGAAGCAATTGCTAAACCGGTCAGTAAAATGGCGGTTACAGTACGTGAAGCGGCGCTGGTGCCTCGTGTGCTGCAACAGGCATTTCACCTGATGCGTTCTGGTCGTCCGGGGCCGGTACTGGTGGATTTACCGTTCGACGTACAGGTTGCGGAAATCGAGTTTGATCCTGACATGTACGAACCGCTGCCGGTCTACAAACCTGCTGCCAGCCGTATGCAGATCGAAAAAGCTGTAGAAATGTTAATCCAGGCCGAGCGTCCAGTGATCGTTGCCGGGGGCGGGGTTATCAACGCCGATGCTGCCGCTCTGTTACAACAGTTTGCCGAACTGACCAGCGTTCCGGTGATCCCAACGCTGATGGGCTGGGGCTGTATCCCGGATGACCACGAACTGATGGCCGGGATGGTGGGTCTGCAAACCGCGCATCGTTACGGCAACGCAACGTTGCTGGCGTCCGACATGGTGTTTGGTATCGGTAACCGTTTTGCCAACCGTCATACCGGTTCGGTAGAGAAATACACCGAAGGGCGCAAAATCGTTCATATCGATATTGAGCCGACGCAAATTGGCCGCGTACTGTGCCCGGATCTGGGTATTGTCTCCGACGCCAAAGCGGCACTGACGCTGTTGGTTGAAGTGGCGCAGGAGATGCAAAAAACCGGTCGTCTGCCGTGCCGTAAAGAGTGGGTCGCCGACTGCCAGCAACGCAAACGTACTTTGCTGCGTAAAACTCACTTCGACAACGTGCCGGTGAAACCGCAGCGCGTGTATGAAGAGATGAACAAAGCCTTTGGTCGCGATGTTTGCTATGTCACTACCATCGGCCTGTCACAAATTGCTGCGGCGCAAATGCTGCATGTCTTTAAAGACCGTCACTGGATCAACTGTGGGCAGGCAGGCCCGCTGGGCTGGACCATTCCGGCGGCGCTGGGGGTGTGTGCTGCTGATCCAGAGCGTAATGTGGTGGCGATTTCCGGTGACTTCGACTTCCAGTTCCTGATTGAAGAATTAGCCGTTGGCGCCCAGTTCAACATTCCGTACATCCATGTGCTGGTCAATAACGCCTATCTCGGCCTGATTCGTCAGTCGCAGCGCGCATTTGATATGGATTACTGCGTACAGCTCGCGTTTGAAAATATTAACTCCAGTGATGTGAACGGTTACGGCGTTGACCACGTGAAAGTGGCGGAAGGTTTAGGCTGTAAAGCGATTCGCGTTTTCAAACCGGAAGATATTGCTACGGCCTTTGAACAAGCGAAAGTCTTAATGAATCAGTACCGTGTCCCGGTGGTGGTAGAAATTATGCTGGAGCGAGTAACCAATATTTCTATGGGTAGCGAACTGGATAACGTCATGGAATTTGAAGATATCGCCGATAACGCAGTGGACGCGCCGACTGAAACCTGCTTCATGCACTATGAATAAGGGAGATAAATAATGTTACGTTTCTCTGCTAATTTATCGATGTTATTTGGCGAATATGATTTTCTCGCCCGTTTTGAGAAAGCCGCGCAGTGTGGTTTTCGCGGCGTTGAATTTATGTTTCCTTATGACTACGACATTGAAGAATTAAAACAGGTGCTGGCGAGTAATAAACTCGAGCATACGCTGCATAATTTACCTGCGGGTGACTGGGCGGCGGGCGAGCGGGGTATTGCCTGTATTCCTGGCCGTGAAGAAGAGTTTCGTGATGGCGTAGCAGCGGCGATTCGTTATGCTCGTGCGCTGGGTAATAAAAAAATCAACTGTCTGGTCGGTAAAACTCCGGCGGGTTTCAGCAGTGAACAGATTCACGCAACGCTTGTGGAAAACCTGCGTTATGCCGCGAATATGTTGATGAAAGAAGATATTTTATTACTGATTGAGCCTATCAACCATTTTGATATTCCTGGTTTCCATCTCATCGGAACTCAGCAGGCGTTGAAACTGATTGACGATGTAGGCTGCTGCAATTTGAAAATTCAGTATGACATTTATCACATGCAGCGGATGGAAGGTGAATTAACCAACACCATGATCCAATGGGCCGATAAAATTGGACATCTGCAAATCGCCGATAATCCACATCGTGGCGAACCGGGAACCGGAGAAATTAATTATGATTATCTCTTTAAGATAATTGAAAATTCTGACTACAACGGTTGGGTTGGCTGTGAATATAAACCCCAAACCACCACGGAAGCCGGTTTAGGCTGGATGAAACCGTACCGTTAAAACGTAACGCTGTTCAGACAATGCTTTTTTAGGCCGCTACGTCGGCAGGGGATCGTGTTGTCTGCATTCAGGAATACCGATATTTAAAAGAGGTTAATTATGAAACTGGGATTTATTGGCTTAGGCATTATGGGTACTCCGATGGCCATTAATCTGGCGCGTGCCGGTCATCAACTGCATGTCACAACCATCGGTTCGGTGGCTGACGAATTACTGTCTCTCGGTGCCGTCGGTGTTGAAACTGCGCGCAAGGTAACAGAAGCGTCAGACATCATTTTTATTATGGTGCCGGATACGCCACAGGTTGAAGAAGTTCTGTTTGGTGAAAATGGTTGTACCAAAGCCTCGCTGAAGGGCAAAACCATTGTTGATATGAGTTCCATTTCACCGATTGAAACTAAACGTTTCGCCCGTCAGGTGAATGAACTGGGCGGCGATTATCTCGACGCGCCAGTCTCCGGCGGCGAAATCGGCGCCCGTGAAGGGACATTGTCAATTATGGTTGGCGGTGACGAAGCGGTATTTGAACGTGTTAAACCGCTGTTTGAACTGCTCGGTAAAAATATCACCCTCGTGGGCGGTAACGGCGACGGTCAAACCTGCAAAGTGGCAAATCAGATTATCGTGGCGCTCAATATTGAAGCGGTTTCTGAAGCCCTGCTGTTTGCTTCAAAAGCCGGTGCGGACCCGGTACGTGTGCGCCAGGCGCTGATGGGCGGCTTTGCTTCCTCGCGCATTCTGGAAGTTCACGGTGAGCGCATGATTAAACGTACCTTTAATCCGGGCTTCAAAATCGCTCTGCACCAGAAAGATCTCAACCTGGCGCTGCAAAGTGCGAAAGCACTGGCGCTGAATCTGCCAAACACCGCAACCTGCCAGGAGTTATTTAATACCTGTGCGGCAAACGGCGGCAGCCAGTTGGATCACTCTGCATTAGTGCAGGCGCTGGAGTTAATGGCGAATCATAAACTCGCCTGATAAAAAGGCATCGTTGCCGATAAAGCCTCGATGCCTGCAATAAAAATGGCCGATATCAAATAATTGATTCGGCCGGCAGTAAAAAAAGAAAGCAGCCAACGACGTTGCTTCAGTATTAAAAAAACTATTTTTTATTTTATTAGTTCCTCATAGCTAGATTAAAACAGCGTTATTCGATACGTGAAATTAAGAGGGATTTATGGAACATCAGAGAAAACTATTCCAGCAACGCGGATATAGCGAAGATTTATTACCGAAAATGCAAAATCAACGTACCTGGAAAACATTTAACTACTTTACCTTATGGATGGGTTCGGTTCATAACGTTCCCAATTATGTAATGGTCGGCGGCTTTTTTATTCTCGGCTTGTCTACCTTTAGTATTATGCTGGCAATTATCCTTAGCGCCTTTTTTATTGCTGCGGTAATGGTATTAAACGGTGCTGCGGGCAGTAAATACGGCGTACCTTTTGCCATGATCCTGCGAGCTTCGTATGGTGTGCGTGGCGCACTGTTTCCCGGACTATTAAGAGGCGGGATTGCCGCCATTATGTGGTTTGGTTTGCAGTGTTATGCCGGATCGCTGGCGTTTTTGATTCTGATTGGCAAAATCTGGCCGGGATTTTTAACTCTCGGTGGTGATTTCACTCTGTTAGGGCTTTCGCTGCCCGGCTTGATTACCTTCTTGCTCTTCTGGCTGGTGAACGTCGGTATCGGCTTCGGTGGCGGCAAAGTATTAAATAAATTCACCGCTATTCTTAACCCGTGCATCTATATCGTTTTCGGCGGCATGGCGATTTGGGCGATTTCGCTGGTAGGGATTGGTCCAATCCTCGACTACATTCCGAGCGGTATTCAGAAAGCAGAAAATAGTGGCTTCCTGTTCCTGGTGGTGATTAACGCGGTAGTTGCAGTCTGGGCGGCACCAGCAGTTAGCGCATCCGACTTTACGCAAAACGCCCACTCGTTTCGTGAGCAGGCGCTGGGGCAAACGCTGGGTTTAGTGGTTGCTTATATCCTGTTTGCGGTCGCTGGGGTGAGTATTATTGCCGGAGCCAGTATTCATTACGGCGCGGATACCTGGAACGTGCTGGATATTGTTCAGCGTTGGGACAGCCTGTTTGCCTCGTTCTTTGCGGTACTGGTTATTCTGATGACGACCATTTCCACGAACGCCACCGGTAATATTATTCCGGCCGGTTATCAGATTGCCGCTATTGCACCGACGAAACTGACCTATAAAAACGGCGTACTGATTGCCAGTATTATCAGCCTGCTGATCTGTCCGTGGAAATTAATGGAGAATCAGGACAGTATTTATCTGTTCCTCGATATTATTGGTGGGATGCTGGGTCCAGTCATTGGCGTGATGATGGCGCATTATTTCGTGGTCATGCGCGGGCAAATTAATCTCGACGAGCTGTACACCGCAGCAGGTGATTTTAAATATTACGATAATGGTTTTAACCTCACGGCATTCTCAGTAACTCTGGTTGCGGTTATTTTATCTCTCGGCGGTAAATTTATTCCGGTCATGGAACCGTTATCGCGAGTTTCATGGTTTGTCGGCGTTATCGTCGCCTTTGCGGCCTACGCCTTATTAAAGAAACGCACAGCAGTAGAAAAAACAGGAGAGCAAAAAGTCACAGGTTAATTAATCCCGATATTGAACATTGAGTTAAAAAACAATCTGTATTTTACAAGGAGTTTGTTATGTCTTTTGATTTAATTATTAAAAACGGCACCGTCATTTTAGAAAACGAAGCTCGCGTTGTCGATATCGCCGTTAAAGGCGGAAAAATTGCCGCTATCGGTCAGGATCTGGGCGATGCAAAAGAAGTTATGGATGCGTCTGGTCTGGTCGTTTCTCCGGGTATGGTCGATGCGCACAGCCACATTTCTGAACCGGGTCGTAGCCACTGGGAAGGTTATGAAACCGGCACTCGCGCAGCGGCAAAAGGCGGTATCACCACCATGATCGAAATGCCGCTCAACCAGTTGCCAGCAACCGTTGACCGCGCATCGATTGAACTGAAGTTCGACGCCGCTAAAGGTAAGTTGACTGTCGATGCGGCACAACTGGGTGGCCTGGTGTCTTACAACATCGACCGTCTGCACGAGCTGGATGAAGTGGGCGTTGTCGGCTTCAAATGCTTCGTTGCGACCTGTGGCGATCGTGGTATCGACAACGACTTTCGTGACGTAAACGACTGGCAGTTCTTCAAAGGCGCGCAGAAGCTGGGCGAAATGGGGCAGCCGGTGCTGGTGCACTGCGAAAACGCCCTGATCTGTGATGAGCTGGGCGAAGAAGCGAAACGTGAAGGTCGCGTAACCGCACATGACTATGTGGCTTCTCGTCCGGTATTTACCGAAGTGGAAGCGATTCGCCGCGTATTGTACCTGGCGAAAGTTGCCGGTTGTCGTCTGCACGTTTGCCACATCAGCAGCCCGGAAGGTGTTGAAGAAGTGACTCGTGCTCGTCAGGAAGGTCAGGATGTTACCTGTGAATCCTGTCCGCACTACTTTGTTCTGGATACCGATCAGTTCGAAGAAATTGGCACCCTGGCGAAGTGTTCACCGCCGATCCGCGATCTGGAAAACCAGAAAGGCATGTGGGAAAAACTGTTTAACGGTGAAATCGACTGCCTGGTTTCCGACCACTCTCCATGCCCGCCGGAAATGAAAGCTGGCAACATCATGAAAGCATGGGGCGGTATCGCCGGTCTGCAAAGCTGCATGGACGTTATGTTCGATGAAGCGGTACAGAAACGCGGTATGTCTCTGGCAATGTTTGGCAAATTAATGGCGACTAATGCAGCAGATATTTTCGGTCTGCAGCAAAAAGGTCGTATTGCCCCAGGAAAAGATGCCGACTTTGTCTTCATTCAGCCGAATAGCAGCTATGTTCTTACCAATGACGATTTGGAATATCGCCACAAAGTCAGCCCGTATGTTGGCCGTACCATTGGCGCGCGTATCACGAAAACCATCTTACGTGGTGATGTGATTTACGACATCGAACAGGGCTTCCCTGTTGCACCGAAAGGTCAATTTATCCTTAAACATCAGCAGTAATCTGGCCCCAGCAATGCCCGCCTTCGCGGCGGGCATTCTCCGGTTAAGGTGTGTTTATGTTCAATTTTGCAGTCAGCCGCGAAAGCCTGTTATCAGGATTTCAGTGGTTTTTCTTTATTTTTTGCAACACGGTTGTGGTTCCTCCTACGCTGCTTTCGGCTTTTCAGTTGCCGCAAAGTAGTCTGCTTACGCTCACCCAATATGCTTTTCTTGCTACTGCGCTGGCCTGCTTCGCCCAGGCGTTCTGCGGTCATCGTCGCGCTATTATGGAAGGGCCGGGCGGCCTGTGGTGGGGAACCATCCTCACTATCACTCTTGGCGAAGCATCGCGCGGAACGCCTGTCAACGATATCGCCACCAGTCTGGCGGTGGGCATTGCGATTTCCGGCGTACTGACGATATTGATTGGACTTAGTGGATTAGGTCATCGCCTGGCGCGGTTATTTACTCCGACGGTGATGGTGCTGTTTATGCTGATGCTGGGCGCACAGCTGACCAGCATCTTTTTTAAGGGGATGCTTGGGCTGCCATTTGGCATTGCCGACCCGAATTTTAAAATTCAGCTTGCGCCATTCGCGCTCGCGGTGGCGGTGATGTGCCTGGTGCTGGCGATGATTATCTTCCTGCCGCAACGTTTTGCCCGTTATGGCCTGCTGGTCGGTACAATAACCGGCTGGTTGTTATGGTACTTTTGCTTTCCATCCTCGCACTCGCTTTCCGGGGAATTGCACTGGCAGTGGTTTCCGCTCGGCAGTGGCGGTGCTTTGTCGCCGGGGATTATTCTGACGGCGGTGATTACCGGGCTTGTGAATATCAGTAATACCTACGGTGCGATTCGCGGTACGGATGTTTTTTATCCGCAACAGGGCGCGGGGAATACGCGTTATCGGCGCAGCTTTGTGGCGACCGGATTTATGACGCTGATAACCGTGCCGCTGGCGGTAATTCCATTTTCACCGTTTGTTTCATCCATTGGTTTATTAACCCAGACCGGCGATTACACGCGGCGCTCGTTTATTTATGGCAGCGTTATTTGCCTGCTGGTGGCGCTGATTCCGGCGCTCACGCGACTGTTTTGTAGTATCCCTTTACCGGTAAGTAGCGCGGTCATGCTGGTTTCTTATCTACCTTTACTCTTTTCGGCGCTGGTGTTTAGCCAGCAAATTACTTTCACCGCGCGCAATATTTATCGACTCGCATTGCCGTTATTTGTTGGCATATTTTTAATGGCATTACCGCCTGTGTATCTGCAAGACCTTCCATTAACGCTTCGTCCTCTGCTCAGTAACGGCTTACTGGTCGGAATTTTACTGGCTGTTCTTATGGATAATCTTATTCCGTGGGAACGCATCAAATAATTTGTTGAAAAAAGGATTGATAATGAAAATTGTCATTGCGCCAGACTCGTTTAAAGAGAGCTTAAGTGCAGAAAAATGTTGTCAGGCAATTAAAGCCGGGTTTTCGACCCTCTTTCCCGATGCGCAATATATCTGTTTGCCGATAGCGGATGGCGGCGAAGGTACGGTGGATGCGATGGTCGCCGCGACGGGCGGCAACATCGTGACGCTTGAAGTCTGTGGGCCGATGGGCGAAAAAGTGAATGCTTTTTATGGTCTTACCGGCGACGGGAAAACGGCGGTGATTGAGATGGCGGCGGCAAGTGGCCTGATGCTGGTCGCGCCCGAACAGCGTAATCCGTTGCTGGCGTCAAGTTATGGCACCGGCGAGCTGATTCGCCATGCGCTTGATAACGGCATTCGCCATATTATTCTCGGCATTGGTGGCAGCGCGACGGTGGACGGCGGTATGGGCATGGCGCAGGCGCTCGGTGTGCGTTTCATTGATGCCGACGGTCAGGCGCTGGCGGCAAACGGTGGCAATTTAGCTCGAGTGGCAAGCATTGAGATGGAGGAATGCGATCCGCGTCTGGCGAGCTGCCATATTGAAGTGGCGTGCGATGTCGATAACCCGCTGGTAGGGGCACGCGGCGCGGCGGCGGTGTTTGGTCCGCAAAAAGGGGCAACGCCGGAAATGGTCGAAGAGCTGGAGCAGGGGCTGCAAAATTTCGCCCGTGTTTTGCAGCAGCAAACGGAAATCAATGTCTGTCAGATGGCGGGCGGCGGCGCAGCGGGCGGTATGGGTATTGCGGCGGCGGTGTTCCTCAATGCGGATATTAAACCGGGTATTGAGATTGTACTGCGGGCGGTCAACCTGGAGCAGGCGGTGCAGGGAGCGGCACTGGTGATCACCGGGGAAGGGCGCATTGATTCACAAACGGCAGGCGGTAAAGCGCCGCTGGGCGTGGCGTCAGTGGCGAAGAAATTAAATGTCCCGGTGATTGGGATTGCTGGCGTATTGGGCGATGGCGTGGAAGTGGTGCACCAGTACGGTATCGACGCGGTATTCAGCATTCTGCCGCGTCTGGCACCTTTAGCCGAAGTGCTCGCCAGTGGTGAAGCCAATCTCTTCAACTGCGCGCGTAATATTGCCTGCGCCATTAAAATAGGTCAGGGAATTAAACTCTGATTCTTACCTTTAAAGCGGATGCGGTTTATATCGCATCTTTTTTTACCTGAATTTATCGCAAAAAAAGCCACGGTATAAACCGTGGCAAAATCCAACATAGCTAAAAATAATCAGGCGAGTGGTATGACTTAAATCTCTACGTCGCGGTTGCAATCTTTCGAGTAAATATAACTGAACGCTTCACCACGCCCTACGCCATAACCGGCCTGTAAAGAATATGCGCCCATAAAGATGTAATCGCCTTTTTTCACCGGTATCCAGTTATTATCAAGGTTATAAACGCCCTGACCGGAAAGAATATAAGCACCGTGCTCCTGAACGTGGGTTTCGATATAACCGTGGCTGGCACCTGGCGCAAAAGAGAGGATATGCATATTCATATCAAAGCCTAACTCTTTGGGCAGAAAATCCAGCAGGATCACATCGTCCATACCTTCATAGTGAATGCGTTCCAGTTCGCTGGCATTGCCAGAAACCAGCCACGGCGCATGACCTTCTACCGGAACATAGCGGCGCTTATACAAGAAGATTTGGCTGTCTTCGGTCTGGGCATTAACAAACGTCATTAAGGAGCCTGGTGGGCAATAAAGATAACCTCCTTCGCTTAAGGCAAATGTTTTTCCTTCGGCTTCGGCAGTGATATTTCCAGAAATGACATACAGGAACGTTTCAATTCCTTCACCGCCGAATCCCTGCTGATTACAGCCATTTTGATGCAGCGTCACCAGATAATCGACAAACGTAGCGCCCAGCTTTGGCGTGGACAGGATTGTCGCGTCACAATTCTCAAATCCCGGAATAATATTTTTTACCAGGCCGTCTGGCGTTAACAGCGCGAAATTACCGTGTTTCACAATCGCGCGGTTAGCCAGTAAATCATCGCGGTAACCGGTGACGTTATTTAAATATCCCATTTATAACTCCTTATTTCTGCCAGGCAAGTTGATAAAGCATGAGTGCCAACGTTTTGACCCCTTCGGCAAGGTCGTTAATATTGGTGCGTTCCGCCGGGTTATGGCTGATCCCGTTAATGCTGGGAATGAAAATCATGCAGGTCGGTATGCGAGGCGCGAAAATTTGCGCGTCGTGCCCGGCACCACTGTGCATCACCCGATAGTTCAGTTTTTCTGTTTCACACAGTTCCGTCAGGGTGGCGACCAGCTCTTTGTTCATCGGCACCGGTTCTTCGTCCATCCATAAATCGATATCAATACCAATGTCCATTTCATCGCAAATCGCCCGCATGTCGTTTTCTAACTGTTGGGTGAAATCGCGCAGCACGGCAGCGTCAGTATGGCGACAATCAATGGTGAACGTGGTTTTACCCGGCACTACGTTAACCGTATTTGGGCGCGGTTCCACTTTGCCAAAGGTCAGCACCAGCGGATCGCCCATCTTTTTCGCTTTTTCGATCGACTGATGGCAAATGCGGCTAAACGCATAAACCGTATCACGACGATAACCCATCGGCGTGGTGCCTGCATGGTTTGATTCGCCGTTCAGCGTCACCGTATAGCGGCGCTGTCCGACAATCGCATTCACTACGCCAATTGACTGCCCATTACTTTCCAGCACACAGCCCTGTTCGATATGCAGTTCGACAAAGGCTTTAATATCCTGACGCGGAGTTAGTGGGGCGTTCGGCAGAGTAAATCCGCAAGCCTTCATCGCATCGACAAAACTATTTCCTTTGGCATCACAGATATTCCGCACGTCGTCGGGATTCGCCAGACCAAAAATATTTTTACTGCCCCAGAAGACATACGGGAAGCGGCTGCCTTCTTCTTCCGCCATCGCCACCACCTCGACAGTACGTAGCGGCGCGCCGTATTGCGTTTTCAGCCAGTCAATTGCCAGCCACGCCGCCAGCGCGCCAAATTGCCCGTCGAGGTTACCGCCGTTGACCACGGTATCGATATGCGAACCGCTCAGAACCACTTCCTGTGGATATTCGCTGCCGCTCAGGCGACCGTATAAATTCCCCACTTCATCGAAACGTGTTTCCAGCCCACTTGCTGCCATTCTTTTTTTAAATTGCTGTTGGGTTTCCAGCCATTCCGGCGAATAAAGTAAACGGGTCATACCGCCGGTTGGGTCAGCGCCAAAAGAGGAAAGCCAGGGCAGCGTTTCTTCTATAGCTTGACGAAAATGTGTAATCATAGGAAAGTCCTGTCTCAATAATTATTGCGCAAAGGGATTTTTCGTTTCGTATGACGTGTTATAAAGCGCGTCGGAAATTAAATACTGGTAAATATCATCAACAATTTCGATGCCTTCGACGGCGGCTTTGCGTTGTTTAATATCCTGATCCTGTCCGGGATAATAAACCTGGTTAAAACCGGGCGCGGGGGTAATGGCATTTAATTCGCGCATGGTCTGGCTAAGATGTTGACGGAATAATTCGCTGGAGGAGAAAAAGTTCGGATTAATAACTATATGTAATTGCCCCAAATTACGCCCGGCGTGTAAATCGTCATACATCGAACTAACCTGGCGCCCGAACGGTAAGCCGAGTAACACGCCTGAGAGGACGTCAATCATCATCATCAGGCCATACCCTTTCGGTCCGGCTGCGGGAAGCAGAGCATGTACCGCGAACGGATCGGTTGTTGGTGCACCGTTTTTATCGACCGCCCAGGTATCCGGGATAGACATATTACGCGAGCGGGCGTCGAGCACTTTTCCCCATGCCTGTACGGTAGTCGCCATATCAAAGGTAAGGATCTCGTTGCCTTCTCCCGGCGCGGCAAAGGCCAGTGGGTTAGTACCGTAGTAAATTTCCGCGCCGCCAAACGGCACCACCATTGGATCGGACTGGCACAGCGAAATGCCAATCAATCCGGCGCGGGCTGCCTGCTGCACAAAATAAGAGATTGCGCCGCTGTGACCCATCCGGCTGATGCCGACCACCGCAACGCCATTTTGTTGGGCGGTTTTGATGGCATGTTCCATACCCATTTTTGCGGCGACCTGCCCGGCGGCATTGTCGGCATGTAAAATTGCCGAGCACGGCCCGGTTTCTTCGAGACGGAACTCCGGTTCGCGGTTGGTGCCGCCTTTTGAAATGCGTTCTGCGTAGTATTCCACGCGTACCGCGCCATGAGAGTGGATCCCTCTGGCATCGGCGTAAACCAATACTTCAGCCACGGTTGCAGCGTGCTCACGTTTTAACCCAGCCTGGCACAGTTTATTCTCGATTAGCTGGTGGAGTGTTTCCCGACTGATTTTCATCTGTCTTCCTTTTTAACGATGGTGTGAAGCATGACTGCAATTAACATACAGGGAAAATATCTCGATTATGTGATCCAGACAGGCAAAAAAATATAGTTAGAATTTATTTGATAATCGTCCTTCTTTTAACCTGATTTTTAAAACAACCACGCTTATTAAAAAATAACGCGTAATAGTCTGGCGGTTATTTAAATTCTTTTTCTAATAATCTCTGTGTGATATTCATCACCTTATTTGTCACCGTCCATCGATACCGTAATCGCCACATTAACACTGCTCGTGCAATTGCCATGGGTGCAATTTTTAAGGAGTTGTTATGATCCACGCCTTTATTAAAAAAGGGTGTTTTCAGGATTCGGTCAGTTTAATGATTATTTCACGAAAACTCAGCGAATCAGAAAATGTTGATGATGTTTCCGTAATGATGGGTACGCCTGCCAATAAAGCGTTATTAGATACCACAGGTTTCTGGCATGACGATTTTAATAACGCCACGCCGAACGATATTTGCGTGGCAATTCGTAGCGAAGCGGCGGATGCGGGGATCGCGCAGGCGATTATGCAGCAGCTTGAAGAGGCGCTAAAACAGCTGGCACAGGGAACAGGCAGCAGCCAGGCGTTGACGCAGGTGCGTCGCTGGGACAGTGCCTGTCAGAAATTACCCGATGCCAATCTGGCGCTGATTTCAGTGGCTGGCGAGTACGCGGCAGAGCTGGCGAATCAGGCGCTGGATCGCAACCTCAACGTGATGATGTTCTCCGATAACGTCACGCTGGAAGATGAAATCCAACTCAAAACCCGCGCGCGGGAAAAAGGCTTGCTGGTGATGGGGCCGGACTGCGGTACGTCGATGATTGCTGACACGCCGCTGGCTTTCGCTAACGTGATGCCGGAAGGCAACATTGGTGTCATTGGCGCTTCTGGTACAGGGATTCAGGAACTGTGTTCGCAGATTGCACTGGCAGGTGAGGGTATTACTCACGCGATTGGTCTTGGCGGGCGCGATCTCAGCCGTGAAGTGGGCGGCATCAGTGCACTGACGGCGCTGGAAATGCTCAGTGCAGACGAGAAAAGCGAGGTGCTGGCATTTGTTTCAAAACCACCTGCCGACGCTGTGCGTCTGAAAATTGTTAATGCCATGAAAGCAACCGGCAAACCGACGGTGGCGCTGTTTTTAGGTTATACCCCGGCGGTGACTCGTGACGAAAATATCTGGTTTGCCTCCTCGCTGGATGAGGCCGCGCGTCTGGCTTGCCTGCTTTCACGCGTTACGGCGCGACGTAATGCAATAGCGCCTGCCAGCAGCGGATTTATTTGCGGTTTGTATACCGGCGGTACGCTGGCAGCCGAAGCGGCGGGATTACTTGCCGGGCACCTTGGCGTGGCAGCCGACGATACCCATCAACATGGCATGATGCTGGACGCCGATGGCCACCAGATTATTGACCTCGGCGATGATTTCTACACCGTCGGGCGTCCCCATCCGATGATCGACCCAACCTTACGCAACCACTTAATTGCCGATCTCGGCGCTAAACCGCAAGTGCGCGTATTGCTGCTTGATGTGGTGATTGGCTTCGGCGCGACCGCCGATCCTGCTGCCTCGCTGGTAAGCGCCTGGCAAAAAGCCTGTGCCGCGCGTTCAGACAATCAACCACTGTATGCCATTGCTACGGTGACAGGCACCGAACGTGACCCGCAATGCCGATCGCAACAAATCGCCACGCTGGAAGATGCGGGGATTGCGGTAGTGAGTTCGCTGCCGGAAGCCACCTTGCTGGCGGCGGCACTGATTCATCCGCTTTCGCCTGCCACACAGCAACACACACCGTCATTACTGGAAAACGTCGCGGTGATTAATGCCGGATTACGCAGTTTTGCGCTGGAACTACAAGGCGCCAGCAAACCGGTCGTGCATTACCAATGGGCGCCAGTCGCTGGCGGCAATAAAAAACTGGCTCGTTTATTAGAACGTTTGCAATAAGGGGTTCCCATGTTTACATCAGTGGCGCAAGCCAATGCTGCGGTTATCGAACAAATTCGTCGCGCTCGTCCACACTGGCTGGATGTGCAACCGGCTTCTTCACTTATCAGCGAACTAAACCAGGGCAAAACACTGCTTCACGCCGGGCCGCCAATGCGCTGGCAGGAGATGACTGGCCCCATGAAAGGGGCGTGTGTAGGGGCATGTCTGTTTGAAGGCTGGGCGAAAGATGAAGCGCAGGCGCTGGCAATGCTTGAACAAGGGGAAGTGAACTTTATTCCTTGTCACCATGTGAATGCCGTCGGGCCAATGGGCGGCATTACTTCTGCCAGTATGCCGATGCTGGTGGTCGAGAACGTGACCGACGGCAACCGGGCGTACTGCAACCTGAATGAAGGCATCGGGAAAGTGATGCGTTTTGGCGCTTACGGCGAAGATGTCCTGACCCGTCACCGCTGGATGCGCGATGTGTTAATGCCGGTATTAAGCGCCGCGCTGGAGCGCATGGAGCGCGGTATCGATCTCACCGCGATGATGGCGCAGGGCATTACGATGGGCGATGAGTTCCATCAACGCAATATTGCTTCCTCAGCATTGTTAATGCGTGCGCTGGCCCCACAAATAGCCCGACTCGATCATGATAAACAGCACATCGCCGAAGTGATGGATTTCCTCAGCGTGACCGATCAGTTCTTCCTCAACCTCGCGATGGCTTACTGCAAGGCGGCGATGGATGCTGGCGCGATGATCCGCGCAGGCAGCATCGTTACGGCTATGACCCGCAACGGCAATATGTTCGGGATTCGGGTGAGTGGGTTGGGCGATCGCTGGTTTACTGCGCCGGTAAACACTCCACAAGGTCTGTTTTTCACCGGCTTCTCGCAGGAGCAGGCGAACCCGGATATGGGCGATAGCGCGATTACCGAAACCTTTGGTATCGGTGGTGCGGCAATGATCGCCGCCCCTGGCGTAACGCGCTTTGTCGGTGCGGGTGGTATGGAGGCTGCCAGGACAGTTTCTGAAGAGATGGCGGAAATCTTCCTTGAGCGCAATATGCAGTTGCAGATCCCCGGCTGGGATTTTCAGGGCGCGTGCCTGGGGCTGGATATTCGGCGCGTGGTAGAAACGGGTATTACGCCGCTTATCAATACCGGTATCGCCCATAAAGAAGCGGGGATCGGGCAGATTGGTGCAGGCACCGTGCGGGCACCGCTGGCGTGTTTTGAACAGGCGCTGGAAGCACTGGCTGAAAGCATGGGGATTGGTTGAGGAGCGCGCAATGACGATCATCCATCCTCTGCTTGCCAGCCGTAGCGCACCGAATTATCGCCAGTCATGGCGGTTAGCGGGAGTGTGGCGACGGGCGATTAACCTGATGACGGAAAGCGGCGAACTGTTAACGCTGCATCGTCAGGGTAGTGGTTTCGGCCCCGGAGGATGGGTGCTTCGCCGCGCGCAATTCGATGCGTTATGCGGTGGATTATGCGGCAATGAACGACCACAGGTTGTGGCTCAAGGGATTCGCCTCGGGCGTTTCACGGTTAAACAGCCACAGCGTTATTGTTTGCTGCGTATTACGCCGCCTGCACATCCTCAACCGCTTGCCGCTGCATGGATGCAACGCGCGGAGGAAACCGGGCTTTTTGGACCACTAGCGATGGCGGTAAGCGATCCGCTGCCCGCTGAATTACGCCAGTTTCGCCACTGTTTTCAGGCCGCGCTCAATGGCGTGAAGACCGACTGGCGGCACTGGCTGGGTAAAGGCCCCGGATTAACGCCAAGTCATGATGACACGCTGAGCGGAATGCTGCTGGCGGCCTGGTATTATGGCGCTTTAGATACGCGCTCCGGTCGCCAGTTTTTTGCCTGTTCCGACAATCTTCAACTCGTTACCACGGCGGTGAGCGTCAGTTATTTACGTTATGCCGCGCAAGGATATTTCGCCTCGCCACTCCTGCACTTTGTTCATGCTCTGAGTTGCCCGAAACGTACCGCTGTTGCGATTGATTCGCTGCTGGCGCTGGGGCATACGTCAGGGGCAGATACGTTGCTGGGATTCTGGCTGGGTCAACAATTATTACAAGGAACACCATGAAAACTCTGGTTGTAGCTCTTGGGGGCAATGCCTTGCTTCAGCGCGGTGAGGCGCTGACGGCAGAAAATCAATATCGCAATATCGCCAGTGCTGTACCTGCGCTGGCGCGCCTGGCGCGTTCTTATCGGCTGGCGATTGTTCACGGCAACGGGCCGCAGGTGGGGCTGCTGGCGTTACAGAATCTGGCGTGGAAAGAGGTAGAACCGTATCCGCTGGATGTGCTGGTGGCGGAAAGCCAGGGGATGATTGGCTATATGCTGGCGCAGAGTTTGAGCGCACAGCCGCAGATGCCGCCTGTCACGACGGTGCTGACGCGCATTGAGGTTTCGCCGGATGATCCGGCGTTTTTGCAGCCAGAGAAGTTTATTGGTCCGGTTTATCAGCCAGAAGAACAAGAGGCACTGGAAGCGGCTTACGGCTGGCAGATGAAACGCGATGGCAAATATGTGCGCCGGGTGGTGGCATCTCCGCAACCGCGTAAAATTCTCGACAGCGAAGCCATCGAACTTTTGCTCAAAGAGGGGCATGTAGTGATTTGCAGCGGTGGCGGCGGTGTTCCGGTAACGGATGACGGGGCAGGGAGTGAAGCGGTAATTGATAAAGATCTCGCCGCTGCGTTGCTCGCCGAGCAGATTAATGCCGATGGACTGGTGATCCTCACCGATGCTGATGCGGTATATGAAAACTGGGGAACGCCGCAGCAACGTGCCATTCGCCATGCTACACCGGATGAGTTAGCTCCATTTGCCAAAGCCGATGGTTCGATGGGGCCGAAGGTAACGGCGGTGAGTGGTTATGTCAGAAGCCGTGGCAAACCCGCGTGGATTGGGGCGTTATCGCGAATTGAAGAGACGCTGGCGGGCGAGGCGGGGACCTGTATTTCGCTGTAGTCGTAGGCAGTAGACATTTGTGCCTGATTCGATGCTGATTATCCGACCTGGAAATATCATCACTTCCGCAGGTCGGATAAGGCGTTCACGCCGCATCCGGCAAGAAAATGAGCACCAGTTAACTGAACTTACTCTGCGCCCAAATCACGCCGCTGGCATACTCCGGCGGCAGCAGCGGGATTAAGGCTTCCAGCGTCGCGGTCAGACGCGATGTGTCGCTGTCGGTCAAATTCAGATGCCCCACTTTACGCCCCGGACGGACTTCTTTGTCGTACCAGTGCAGGTGTACCAGCGGCAGTTTCAGCCAGTCATAATTCACATCGCTACCAATCAGGTTGATCATCACCGACGGACTATTCACTACCGGTTGCGGTAACGGCAAATTGGTAATCGCCCGCAGATGCAGCTCAAACTGGCTGATGCTGGCGCCGTTTTGCGTCCAGTGACCGCTGTTATGCACACGCGGTGCCAGTTCGTTGATCAACAGACCTTGCGGGGTGACAAAACACTCCATCGCCATCACGCCCACATAGCCCAGCTCCTGCATAATCGCCGACAGCATCTCTTCGGCTTGCGCTTGCTGCTGCGCATTGGCCTGCGGAAAAGCGACGCTGGTGCGCAAAATACCGTCCTGATGCAGGTTATGCGTCAGCGGATAAAACACGGTGCTGCCATCAAAGCCGCGCGCGCCAACCAGCGACACTTCACCAGAGAAGTTAATGCCCTGCTCGACAATACATTCGCCGTAGCATTCAGCCGGTAACTGTTCGGTTTCATCGGCGCGTAAACGCCATTGACCGCGACCGTCATAGCCACCAGTGCGACGCTTAACAATCGCCAGTTCACCTAAACGATCAAACACCGCAGGCCACTCGCTGCGATCGGCAAGTAACTGCCACGGCGCGGTCGGCAGGTGGAGCTTATCGAAAAGCTGCTTCTGAGTCAGACGGTCGGCAATAATCGGGAACACATCGCGGTTCACAAAGGCCGGATGGCGCGCCAGCTCGCGGGTTAATGCAGTTTCCGGCCAGCGTTCGATCTCAGCGGTAATCACGCTTTGTTGAAAAGGCACCGCCGCAGGTTCAGCGTCCAGCCCGACCGGCCAGACAGCAATGCCTAACGGTTCGCCTGCCTGACGCAGCATACGGCCTAACTGCCCGTTACCGAGGACGCAAACCTGTTTCATGCCGCACCTCGCGGGTCCGGGTTTTCCAGCACTTCGTCGGTTTGGGCTTTACGCCAGTCATTCAGACGCTGGTGTAGTTCTTTATCGTGAGTCGCAAGAATTTGTGCTGCCAGTAACGCCGCGTTTGCCGCGCCCGCTTTACCAATCGCCAGCGTACCCACCGGAATGCCGCGCGGCATTTGTACGATGGAGTAGAGGCTATCGACACCGCTCAGTGCGGCGCTCTGTACTGGCACGCCCAGCACCGGCACCAGCGTTTTGGCGGCAATCATGCCTGGCAGGTGCGCTGCGCCGCCTGCGCCCGCAATAATCACCTGATAACCGTTCTCTTCGGCGCTTTCGGCGAAGCTGAACAGTTTGTCGGGGGTGCGGTGAGCAGAAACCACTTCAACGTGGTGCGGGACATTCAGGATTTCGAAGATTTCGGCGGCGAACTGCATGGTAGCCCAGTCGCTTTTGGACCCCATCACGATGGCGACACGCGCCGGATTATTGCGGGAAGACATGCGTCTAAAAACTCCTGTGGTGCACAACTCTCGGCTTTAGAGGGCACAGAGAATAGCACGGAAAGAGAGCAAGGAAAACGGTTGCGTGGCTGTGGAATCAGCAAACTTGTGCGTTATTAAAACGGGAAATGGATTAGCTCAACGTCATCCGCCGTGACTTTCACCATCGAACCTTCGGTATGCCAGGCACCCAGCACGACGCGGAAAGCAGGTTGCTGATTGGCGATGAATTCATGCACCGCCGGGCGATGCGTATGCCCGTGGATCAGCCATTGCACCTGATGCTTTTCCATTGCACTGACCACCGCGTTTTGGTTAACGTCCATGATCGCCAGCGATTTACTGCTGTTGGCTTCTTTGCTGTTCGCTCGCATTCGCGCGGCAATGCGTTTGCGCACAAACAACGGCAGGGCGAGGAACAGTGTTTGCAGCCAGGGTTTGTGGACTTTGGCGCGAAAAGCCTGATAACCCGCATCATCGGTGCACAGCGTGTCGCCATGCATAATCAGCACCCGACGACCATAAAGTTCGAGCACCTTTTCTTCCGGCAATAACGTCATGCCGCTTTCACGGGCAAAGCGTTTGCCGAGCAGAAAATCACGGTTGCCATGAATGAAATAACAGGGAACGCCGGAATCGGATACCGCTTTGATTGCTGCCGCCATCTGGCGATGGAGTGGGTTGGGATCGTCGTCGCCAATCCATGCTTCAAACAGATCGCCAAGAATATACAGCGCGTCGGCATTGCGGGCTTCCCCCGCTAAAAAACGCAGAAAACCGGCGGTGATCGCCGGTTCTTCCACGCAGAGATGAAGATCTGCAATAAAGAGTGTCGCCACGATTACTCGCTAACGGTCACGCTTTCAATGATAACGTCTTCTTTTGGCACGTCCTGGTGCATACCGCTACGACCGGTTGCAACACCTTTGATTTTGTCTACCACGTCCATGCCTTCAACCACTTCAGCAAACACGCAGTAGCCCCAACCTTGCAGGCTTTCGCCAGAGAAGTTCAGGAAGTCGTTATCAACCACGTTGATGAAGAACTGTGCAGTTGCAGAGTGCGGAGCCTGAGTACGGGCCATTGCCAGCGTACCACGGGTATTTTTCAGACCGTTGTTGGCTTCGTTTTTGATCGGTTCTTTGGTGGCTTTTTGTTTCATGCCCGGTTCAAAACCGCCGCCCTGAATCATAAAACCGTTGATAACACGGTGGAAAATGGTGTTGTTGTAAAAACCTTCGCGGCAGTAGTCCAGGAAGTTTTTCACTGTTTCAGGTGCTTTATCGTCAAAAGTTTTGATGACAATATCGCCGTGATTGGTGTGGAAAGTAACCATTTTTGCATCCTGTTCCGTTTGATTGGTGCTTCAACCCGGTTCGGGTCATATATAGGGTGGTGTTATAGCATAACCGCACGATCGGATCATCTCGCAATGTATGCTGAATCGCGCGGGAAATATGGGTATTATACGCAACTCAATTACCCACACATGTCTAAACGGAATCTTCGATGCTAAAAATCTTCAATACTCTGACACGCCAAAAAGAGGAATTTAAGCCTATTCACGCCGGGGAAGTCGGCATGTACGTGTGTGGAATCACCGTTTACGACCTCTGTCATATCGGTCACGGGCGTACCTTTGTTGCCTTTGACGTGGTTGCACGCTACCTGCGTTTCCTCGGCTACAAGCTGAAGTATGTGCGCAACATTACCGATATCGACGATAAAATCATCAAGCGCGCCAATGAAAATGGCGAAAGCTTTGTGGCGCTGGTGGATCGCATGATCGCCGAAATGCACAAAGATTTTGATGCTTTGAACATTCTGCGCCCGGATATGGAGCCGCGCGCGACGCACCATATCGCAGAAATTATTGAACTCACTGAACAACTGATCGCCAAAGGTCACGCTTATGTGGCGGACAACGGCGACGTGATGTTCGACGTACCGACCGATCCGACTTATGGCGTGCTGTCGCGTCAGGATCTCGACCAGTTGCAGGCAGGGGCGCGCGTTGACGTGGTCGACGACAAACGCAACCCGATGGACTTCGTTCTGTGGAAGATGTCGAAAGAGGGCGAACCGAGCTGGCCGTCTCCGTGGGGCGCGGGTCGTCCAGGCTGGCACATTGAGTGTTCAGCAATGAACTGCAAACAGTTGGGTAACCACTTTGATATCCACGGCGGCGGTTCTGACTTGATGTTCCCGCACCACGAGAACGAAATTGCCCAGTCCACCTGTGCGCATGATGGTCAGTATGTAAACTACTGGATGCACTCCGGCATGGTGATGGTTGACCGCGAGAAGATGTCGAAATCGCTGGGTAACTTCTTTACCGTGCGCGATGTGCTGAAATACTACGACGCCGAAACCGTGCGTTACTTCTTAATGTCCGGTCACTATCGTAGCCAGTTGAACTACAGCGAAGAGAACCTGAAGCAGGCGCGTTCGGCGCTGGAGCGTCTCTACACTGCCTTGCGTGGCACAGACAAAACTGTTGCACCTGCCGGTGGCGAAGCGTTTGAAGCGCGCTTTATTGAGGCGATGGACGACGATTTCAACACCCCGGAAGCCTATTCCGTGCTGTTTGATATGGCGCGTGAAGTGAACCGTCTGAAAGCAGAAGATATGGCAGCGGCGAACGCAATGGCGTCTCACCTGCGTAAACTCTCTGCCGTGCTGGGTCTGCTGGAGCAAGAACCGGAAGCGTTCCTGCAAAGCGGCGCGCAGGCAGACGACAGCGAAGTGGCTGAGATTGAAGCGTTAATTCAACAGCGTCTGGATGCCCGTAAAGCGAAAGACTGGGCGGCGGCAGATGCGGCGCGTGACCGTCTTAACGAGATGGGGATCGTGCTGGAAGATGGTCCGCAAGGAACCACCTGGCGTCGTAAGTAATTACTCTATTGCCGGATGCGAGTTCTCGCATCCGGTTATCGCCTGCGCCACCACAGCATTCCCATCAGCACCATTCCCGGCAACCACACCCACATCAATTCAGAAATAATCACCTGATGCCCGTACGGCGTGGTGTAACGAGACAATGCAAACGGCGCGACTTTAATCACCTGCCAGGGAGCGAAAAAGCGTTCATCTGACCACGGCCACAGCCAACCAACCCCTTTACCGCCAGTGGTTACCGAATCCAGCAAGCTGTGCGATAGCAACGAGACGGTTAAAAATAGCCAGCAGCGCATCATCCCAGCCCTGAACCATCGACGCCCAATAAGTACGCATAGCAACGGGACAACAAACGCAAATACCAGCGAATGGGTAAATCCGCGATGACCAAAAACATTGCCGTAAGCAACGCCAAATTTAAACGACAATACGTCGGCATCTGGCAGCATCGCCAGGACGATTCCGGCAAATAACAGACGCGGTGGGATGATTTTCGACCCCAACCCTAAACCAATACAAAGGGGAACGGCGGCGTGAGTAATAACGGTTGGCATGATGATCGCTTCGGCAAAATATCGACGCTATCAGCATGGATGAAAGCGACGAAGAGGGCAAAGGTCTGAAAAGAGAATCGGCCTGCATACGGGCAGGCCGAAGTGGGATCAGGCAACAACCTGTACGCTGTGACCTGCAAAACTCACTGTCTGACCGGCGACGATTTTGCAGCGTTTGCGCGTTTCAACCGCACCGTCGACTTTCACCTGGCCTTCGGCTATCGCGATTTTCGCCTGCGCGCCGCTTTCGCTCCAGCCTTCCAGTTTCAGCAAGTCGCACAGCTCAACGTGCGGATGTTTACCTAAAGAAAATGTCGCCATGTTACTCACCCTGTGGATCATGATATTCAACGCACGCCTGGAGCGTGTTTTCTATCAGCGTGGCAACCGTCATCGGGCCAACGCCGCCGGGAACGGGCGTAATGTAAGAAGCGCGCTTAGCCGCTTCTTCAAACACTACGTCGCCCACAACTTTGCCATTTTCCAGACGGTTGATGCCGACATCAATCACAATTGCGCCTTCTTTGATCCAGTCACCTGGAATAAAGCCCGGCTTGCCGACGGCAACGATCAACAGATCGGCATTTTCTACGTGATGACGCAGATTTTTGGTGAAGCGGTGAGTCACGGTGGTGGTGCAACCTGCCAGCAGCAGTTCCATGCTCATCGGGCGACCGACGATATTTGATGCGCCAATCACCACAGCATTAAGACCAAAGGTATCAATGTTGTAACGCTCAAGCAGCGTGACGATACCGCGCGGAGTGCAAGGACGCAGACGCGGCGCGCGCTGGCACAGACGACCGACGTTATAAGGATGGAAACCGTCTACGTCTTTGTCCGGGTGAATACGTTCCAGCACTTTGATGTAGTCAATTCCCGCCGGAAGCGGCAACTGCACCAGAATGCCGTCAATGGTGTTGTCGGCGTTCAGTGCATCGATAAGCTCAAGCAGTTCTGCTTCAGTGGTGGTTTCCGGGAGGTCATAGGAGCGGGAGACGAACCCGACTTCTTCACAAGCCTTGCGTTTGCTTGCGACATAAATTTGCGATGCAGGGTTGCTACCCACCAGCACAACGGCCAGTCCTGGCGCTCGCAGTCCGGCCGCAACGCGCGCCTGAACTTTTTGAGCAACTTCAGAGCGCACCTGCTGCGCAATCGTTTTACCGTCAATAATCTTTGCTGCCATCAGAGAGAGGATTCCATCTGTTACGTAGGTCGAAGGGGATGCGTCTATTTTGTCAGAAGCGTGGCGCGCTGTCAGTTTTCGTTTTCTGAAAAGTAAAACCTTCTGTACCTGGCGATAATGATAACCGTCGTTGGTTTGCTGCCGTAGTGAGGTAAATCAGATGCGGTCGTACACTTGTTCAGCAACCGGTTCAAAAGCCATTGACTCAGCAAGGGTTGACCGTATAATTCACGCGATTACACACACATTGTGGTATCAATGCGCCCTTAGCTCAGTTGGATAGAGCAACGACCTTCTAAGTCGTGGGCCGCAGGTTCGAATCCTGCAGGGCGCGCCATTAAAATTCAATTAGTTACGCCTTCTTTACCTCTTCCATAATTTCACAGTGGGACATCATCACCAAAAATGCCGTCTGTTTTCCTCGCGTGCTCCGTCAAATGATTAGGCGCAAGGTGAGTATATCTACGCACTATTTCTATGGATTCCCATCCGCCCATTTCCTGAAGCACTGATGAAGAACATCAATGAATGCACCAGAATGAATCCAGTGAGTTAAGTTCAAACTGTAGTACAATTCTCTTTGGTATTAACAGGAAAGAATATGCTATGAACCCTTATATTTATCTTGGTGGCGCAATACTTGCAGAGGTCATTGGTACAACCTTAATGAAGTATTCAGAGGGTTTTACACGGTTATGGCCCTCTGTTGGTACAATTATTTGTTACTGTGCATCATTCTGGTTATTAGCTCAGACGCTGGCTTATATTCCTACAGGGATTGCTTATGCTATCTGGTCAGGAGTCGGTATTGTCCTGATTAGTTTACTTTCCTGGGGATTTTTCGGCCAGCGGCTGGATCTTCCAGCCATTATAGGCATGATGTTGATTTGTGCCGGAGTGTTGGTAATTAACTTATTGTCACGAAGCGCACCACATTAAAAATAATTTCTTTTGAATCGAGTGAAATATGGCAGCCCGTATGGTTATACGGGCTTCTTTTTTGCTGGTAAATGTTTTTAGGCAATTGGAGCTGGTGGTTACCACATTTGCGTTTTAAACAGTAGCAATAAAGTTTTCGGTGAGAAATGCTGTCGGCATTTTGTGATAAAATGGTTTATAGCAATATAAAAATGAACTCTTAAGCCTGTTTATTTTTTTTTAAGTTTCATGCGCATAGTGGATCAAAATGAAAACCACCCGCTGAACGAGTGGTTTTGCTTTTATAACTTCAGTGAATATTTACGTTGAAATAATGCAAATGATAGTGGGCAAAAGCACAATCAGTTGATGGATTCACCGTAGGATGCAACAGCCTGAGCGGTGAGTCCCCCGCTCAATACCTGTCTGAGCCCATCATTTTTCAGCCAATAATAAGTATTATTTTCTTTATTAAAAGCGTAAACTCTACAAATACCTTCAAACTCATTATTTGTGTTCCATCCACTATTAGCTACATTGCCCCATTCCTGATAAAGCCCCGCGTTAACTTCTCGCTTGATAATATGCTGTGAATTATGATCATTATAATCGTAACTATCGATATCCTGCGCTTCAGGAAATTCTCCGTTCATCTTTTTAACCCACGGTAAAATATCTTTAACTGAATTGTAAGTTTCAATACTGTATTTGAAAAAACGCTTCACGATAAAAATATGAATACCGGCAGATTTATTCGTTGATTTATCAGTGGCGAAAATAACAAAAATCTTCCCAACACACTTTTCGTCAACGCCAGGAAACGTTACTGTGCCATCCTGACTCACCGCCAGAACATTATTGTCTGCATCAGTGCTACAGCTCCATTTTACTTTGTCATTATTAACCGGGTCATTATCAATGACCATCTTGAAGGTGGCACCTGGAAACAAGCTGTTAGGAAAACAGTAACCACTCACCATATCATTTTTAATATCATAGATATGGTTATCAACTAAAACACCTGTAATTTTACTCATCATTAACTCTCTTTGTTTATTAAATAAAAGGGTTTATTCCTGTATAAAGGAATATGTTGATGTTAATGCATTCAATGAATAATTGTTCTTATTTACAGGTTATATAGTGACATAAATATGACTATATAATGACTCTGAGTAGTGGCTATACCGGTTATTTGTATCACAGCTATCCTCTTATTAGCTATGCAGGTCGTAGTGGGGCAAAACCGAGACACATAAAATGCGTTGAAAACAGAGAACCTGCTAAACAATTAATACAGACAGGATGCTGATTAGGAATGTGAAAAGGAAAGGGAGCAAGCAAACTTGCTCCCTTAAACAATTAATACTCGAGGATGCCACGCGCGACAGGCAAATAGCGCAGGGAGAAATAGAGCATGTCTTTGCCGCAGGCGGAGCGTTTTGATAATAGCGAGGCGATCTCCGCATCCGGTTTTGGTTTAGCTTCAAACGTTTTACCTTTGCCCGCGACAAACAATTCATAAACAATGCCGCTGGCGGGCGAGGCAATCTGGCAATCTGCACTGGCTTGCAGATAACGTTCGCGCTGCCCGGCGGTGAGTTTATCCACGCCGCTGCCATCCTGTACCCAGACATTAACGCTGGTTGCTTTAACTTGTTCCAGCAGTTGGCGATAGCCATCGGGCGACATGTTTCCGGCGAAAAAACTACTGACATAAATCGGTTTTGCCGAAACATCACTAAGCAGTCGCTGAGTATTATTTATCCATTTCAGCAATGGCTGGCGGGCGGCTTCGCTGCGCCAGTTCAAATCGTCAATTTCCGCACTGATGTACCAGCCATCCGGCGTTACGCCCGGTGCGGCGCTCCATAATCTGGCTTGCTGGAGATCGGCCGCCAGCAGGCGATTAAGATAGCTTTCCAGCGCCGCAGATGACTGCTTCTGATGCATAAAAAATTCCGGATCGGCATTCAGGCCAACAATCAGCTTCAGGCCAGCGTGCTGCGCTGCCGCTGCACGTCTGAACAATAATGCACGCTCTTCTGGCTGGGTGAATGCATCGCCGTAACGGGTCCATTGCAAAACCAGAGTATCGAAGCCCTGCAAACGTAACTGGCTCATCAGCCCCTGCCACTGGGCGTCGGTGACCTGACTGTCACGATTTTGCGGTTGCCAGATGATACCTTTCATCGCAAAGGAAAAAGGGCTGACCAGCAGCAGTGTCAGCATTACGAAAATTAACTTACGCATTTACCAGTGCACTCCAATGGTGAGAAACGCGTTGTTGCGCTCCCCGCTACGTTGATTAATCGCCTTAAAGGTATGCTGATATTCGACGCCGAGACTGACTTTGTGCGGCCAGGCATCATAGTGCGTCTCGCCGGTCCAGATATTCCAGCGCACGCCGACACCGCCAAGCTGTGCGCCCTGAGTGCCTTTATCACGATAGCCGTTGTCCTGAATGTGAGCGTAAGGCTCAATGGTTTGTCCGTTCGCCACCTTCTGATGCCAGCTCACGCGATAATCTGCCGTCCACGCCTGAATATCCTGGCGGACATATTGCGCCGCATCGAGATACAGGTTTTGGGCAAACCAGCCTGAACCGTTCGGGTGCCACTCGTCGCTGTATTTGCCGCCGTTAAAGAACGAGGCACTGGCGCGCAGCATGGTATCGGAAGCGCCATTTTGCCCGTTCAGCGGCAACTGCTGTTCAACGGCGAGGAAAAAGATTTGGTCGCGCAGGGGCTTCCAGCGCAGGCCGGTGCCGGACATCGGATTTTTCACCGGCATTGCTACACCGTTTTCTCCGGTATCGGCAAACACACGGCTGTAAACCGAAAGCAGGTCGCCTTCCAGCAGCATATTGCGCCCGATGCGGTATTCTGCTTCCAGTTGCCCGTAGCTACGATAGCTTTTCCCTGGCGCAGCGCCGCCAACATTGTTGTTAGCGGTACTCATCGCCCCGGAACGCAAGCCGATGGAGGAATCGAAACTGAACGTCCAGCGGCGACCGACATCTTCATGCAGACGGCGGAAATTGAAACGTTGCTGATTTTGCTCTGGCGTCAGTGGGGTTATCAGCGCCTGGTTATCAATATCATCAATTACCCGCCGGGCGTACTGTTGTGTTGCAGGCATATCATTCAGACGCTGGTTCACGTAGGCCAGTTGTCGGATCAGTGCTGGATCGTCCGGCAATCCTTTATGCGCCTGTTCCAGCATTTCCCGCGATTGCGCGATATCACCGCTATCCCACAAGGCGTAACCGAGCGCCGCTTGGGTGTTGCTGTTATTGGGTTCCAGTTCCAGAGCGGCGCGCAAATCGCTCACCGCCGCAGAGACATCATGACGTTGGCGATAAATCGTCGCCCGCGCAACGTAAGCGTTAGCAGAAGGTGCAATGTTAATTGAGCGTGTGAGATCGTTCAGTGCGAGTTCCGGCTGACCAGGAATATAACGTTGTGCATGTAGCCACCAGTACAGCGCATTGTTTCCCAGCCCGCGTTGTTCTGCTTGTTGCAGCCAGCGATCGCGAGCCGCGCCATTTCCTGCCGCCTGAGCGGTATTGGCGGCAGCAAGTAGATCTTCATTGCTCATGTCGTGAAGGCTGATTTTCTGCCAGGCCGCCAGTGCGGTGTTGTAGTCTTCCACCTGGTATGCCTGATAAGCCACCGCGCGATGTTGCCACGCGTTCGGTTGTCGTTGTTCTGCCTGAAGCCAGGCATACAACGCCACACCGGGTAGCGTGTCCCGATAACACTTCGCCAGACGGTTCTAGGCCGCAGCATCGTAGGAAGGCGACATATCGCCCAGCAAGCGGACTATCACCGGGCAATTATCTGCAATCCCCGGTAACTGGCTTTGCCACTGACGCTGCTCCGCCAGCGGCAAGGGTTTCGATAAAATCGCCACTTTTGCCGGGGTCGCCAGGTAAGGATGCTTTTCCAACAGCGAAGCCAGTCGCGCCATTAAAGTATGACTGACGGTTGTATCTCCCTGGAAGGGGTAGCGTTGCAGCAACAAATCGGCAGCTTCGCGTGACTGTCCGTTCTGTATCAGTTGCCAGGTCAGTTGATCCAGACGGGTAAGATTTGCCGGTTCTTGCTGATACAGCAACCGCGCCAGACGCAGAGCTTCAGCCTTGTTACGAGTCGCCACGCTGACGGCATAACGCTCCTCAAGCATTTCATTGGCGGGAAGGGTAGCGAGCAGTTTTTGCGCTGCGTCGTACTGACCTTCTTTTAATAGCACCGGTAGCGTCGCGCCAACAACATACTGGCGGTTATCGGCAAACTGTACCGTGTGATTCGCCAACGCTTGCACCGGGTTGTCACTGTATTTTGATAACAGATAGAGCCAGCTTTTCTCTTGTGTGTCCGTGGTAAACAGCGGCTTATTTTCAGCGAGATAACGTTGGAGACGTGCTTTTTCGCCACGATAAGCCAGAGCGGTCGCGTAAGTAATATACGACTGTGGATCGGTGAAGATCCCCACTGATTGCAGCGCCAGGATCCGATCATCCAATTGCCCGGCAAGAAGCACATCAAACCACTGGCGGCGCTCTGCCGCGCTTAATGTATTCTGCTGGCGTGCTTCATTGTATAGCGTATCTGCCTGGGACCATTGTTTCAGGTAGATTGCCCGTTGCAGCAGATCGGTTCGCAACGTTTTTCCTTCCGGCGATGCAGCAAACGTCGCATCGTTAAGTTGCGCTCTGGCAACAGGTAATTGTGCCAGCCGCAGGGCATTCTGCCCGACTTCACTGCGACAACGCAGGGTCGGCGCAGCATCGCACGCTTTTTGCTGGGCAAGCAGCTCTTCAACTGTCGTAATGCTTTTCACTTCAACTGGAATAGCCGCCAGACTGCGCTCAAGGCGGGCATCGCCAGGATGACGTTTCAGTTGATCCTCAAGCAACAGCCGCGCGCGATCATCATGACCAAAATGGCGATAGGCTTCTGCCAGATATAACGTCAACGGAATATTATCCGGCACCTGCTGATGAATATATTCAAATTCGCGGATGGCGGTTTTTTCGTCGTTATTTTTCTGTGCCTTCAGCGCCTTATCGAGACGGGGATAAATAACAAAATGGCGATAGTCGCTCAGCCCCAGCTCTTCTGCGCTGGTGCCGATATTGTCTGCGAGTGCGCTGGTACTCAATAAAGACGTCAGCAGTAAACCAGACCATCCGATGACGCGATTAAGGTTATTTTCCTTCATTTTCGGACTCCAGCTCCGCAACCTGTTCTGTGGTTAAACCTGCTTTGAGTAATAATGATTGCATCGAAACTTGTAATTCGCGTTGAATTGTCAGGACGCGATTCAGCGTTTCCTGGCTAATAACGCCTTCGGTGACCAAAAATTTACCGAGCGGCAGTGAGCTGCGTTCATGGCGCAATAACAACACGTTAATTGCAGAACGATTAATATGGCCGAGCGTGGTCAGTATTTCGGCGAACAGGAACTGATGCGGTACATATTGCTGCCAGATGTCGCTGGCCTGCTGTTCAGTGAGCCATTGCTGCTGAACCGCATTGTGCAACATTGCTCGTGGGTCATAACCGCGACGACGCGCATACCAGTGACGTAAACCGGTGACGATTTGCCCGCGCAGAACAATGACGTAACGCACCTTGCGTCCGACCTTACGTGTCAGAGCCGCCAGTGAAACAGGATCGATACCATCTTCGCTGCCGACAATTAACTCATCATTTTCCAGACGCAGCGGCAGCACCGCATAATGTAGCGCCACGGAGGCTGGCATTTCGGCAATCAGCGAGGACGGGATCTGCCAGGCATCGATGGATTCCCACGCCACGCCGTTTTGCTCTGCCAGCGCCTGTGCCAGTTGCTCGGCGCTAATCAATCCCTGCATCAGCATCGAACCGCCGAGGCGTAGACCTTCGACGCGATTACGCAGTGCTGTATCGAGTTGTTCTTCAGTGATGACCTGATTTTCCAGCAGAATTTGACCTAACGGGCGCAACGAGCGGGTATCGCCAGTCACGCTGGGGAAATCATGTGTCGTTTTATCCCACGCGACGCGACGTGGATCGCCGTGTTGAAGTACCTGTTTTAACGCGCGCCAGTTGGCCATGAAGTTAATCAGGTTGCCCCAGAAAAGACGCAGGACAGATAGTAGCCCCTGCATCAGGCCGTAGTAGCCGGTGACAAAAATCACCCGTTGCACAATGCGGTTGATCATCAAGCCAAAGTTTAGCCACAGCAGGGTCATCAACCATGCGCTGCCGCTGAAAATAGAAAGGAAATGCCAGGCGTCGGAGCACAAACTTTCATACGCCATCAACAGCAGAAGCTGGAGCATCACCAGCATCGCGAGGAAGCTGACAAAGTTACTGATTGCCCCTTTGCGGTCGCGCCAGAGAAAGTAGTTCAGCGTCAGACTGGAGGTCCATTTGTGGGTTTTAAAGCCCTGGAAAACAATGCCGATGATCCAGCGAGACTTTTGTCGAACCGCAGTTGAAAATGTGTCGGGGAAATATTCGCGCACGCAGATCATGTTTGACGTCCGCGCGTGCTGTAAAAATTTACGCTGTTCGCGCTCTTTGGCTTCGTCCACCACCGGAAAACGGACAAAAATTTCCGTCATACCTTTCTCTTTCAGGCGGAAACCAATGTCGTAATCTTCAGTAAGACTCTGCACGTCGAAAGCAATGCCGTCACCGTCAGCTAACAGTGCGGTCACGGCGCGGCGGCTGAAACAGGTGCCGACGCCTGCGCTGGGCACCTGTCCGGCGAGGGCTTCACGCACCGGAACATCTTTGCCATGCAGTTCTGAAAACTCATCGATATAGGTCATGCTGGTGAAGTGCGTCCATTCGCGTTCGAACGGATACACCGGGATCTGAATCAGATCTTTACGCTCAACCAGATAGTTGAACAGACGCAATTCCATCGGTGAAATCACGTCTTCGGCATCATGCAGAATAAAACCAGCAAAAGCGAAATTGGCGCTACGCTCAAACTGGGTGATGGCGTCCAGCACGTTGTTCAGACAGTCAGCTTTACTGGTAGGGCCAGGACGCGCACAGACCACCTTGTGCACATTCGGAAAGCGAGCGCACACTTCGTCAACATCACGCTGAGTATCGGGGTCGTTGGGGTAAGTGCCGACAAAGATATGATAGTTTTCGTAGTCGAGCGTGGTTGCCGCCAGCTCGGCCATATTGCCGATGACGCCAGTTTCATTCCACGCCGGAACCATAATCGCTAAGGGTTTTTCATCCGGCTTATACAGTTCGCGGTAACTCATTCGCGGGTAGCGGCGATAAACACTCAACTTGCGCTTAATGCGGCGTACCCAGTAGACGACATCAATAAAAAAATCGTCCAGCCCGCTGATGAACATTATGACCGCTAACGTTATCGCGATTACTTTTAAGCCGTAGAGCCAGGTAGCAAAAACATCAAGAAGCCAGTCCACACAAAAACCTTACATTAATTCTGGTTATGTTTAGGGTGGCGTATATTAAGGTTTTTTATGGATTGTGACAGCTTTTTACCATTAATAGGTAGGATTATTGCGGCACGTTATTTTTACACTGGTTATAAAAGTTGCCGATTGCTGAATGATTAAGCGGGTAATGTGATAATAAACCTTGTCCCCCGCGCATCTGACGTTACCGCAACCGTGCCTTTATGCGCGACAACAATTGATTTCACTATCGCCAGACCAATGCCGCTACCTTCGCCTTTTCTCTGGCGGGAAGGGTCAACGCGGTAGAAACGGTCAAACAATCGCGGTAAGTGTTCGGGCGCAATGGGCGTACCGGGGTTTTCGACGGTAATTTGCACCAGGTGATCGACCGTCTGACAGCGCACTACAATTGTCTCTCCGGGCGGCGTATAACGCAGGGCGTTCGAAAGCAGGTTGCTTAACGCCCGACGCAACATCAGCGGATCGCCCGCAACCTGACACTCGTCGCCAACAAACCGCAGCTCCACGCCGCGATCTTCCGCTAACGCTTCGAAAAAATCGAATACCTTACTGACTTCATCCGCCAGGTTGAGCATTTTCTTTTCGGGAATTAACTGGTTGTTATCGGCCTGGGCGAGAAACAGCATATCGCTGACCATTTTCGCCATTCGCGTTAGCTCTTCGAGATTAGAGTAGAGCACATCTTCCAGCTCCTTCTGGCTGCGCGACTGGCTGAGGGCGATCTCCGTTTGCGTTACCAGATTCGTAATTGGTGTGCGAATTTCGTGGGCGATATCCGCTGAGAAATTGGACTGGCGGGTAAAGACATCCTCGATACGCTCGATCATATGGTTGAACGACAGTACCAGCTGTTCCAGCTCAATTGGCACGGTCTGCGGGTCGAGGCGTACGTCGAGATCTTTCGAGGTGATATTCTGGATTTGACGGCTGACGCTGCGGATCGGCGCGTGACCTTTATGTACCGCCAACAGCACGATGAAGACGATCAGGATGCTGATGATCGATGCGGTCATAATAAGTTTATTCATCAAATCATTAATGTAATGAAGATGAAAATCGATCGAAAGTGCGATGTAGAGCGTATAAATCGGTTTGCCGTCCACCAACGGGCCAACCGGCATGTTAATCATCCGCCAGTTGCTGTGTTCCATATGCCCGTGACCGTGGCCTGGCATCATAATCGTCGGGCCGGAAAGGAGATACACCTCGCCGCCCCGCGCGTCTTTATCGGGTATGGCGTCACGCGTAAACTCGCGGATATCGGGCGCGTCGGGGGAGTGATACACCGTTTTACCGTGGCTATCTGCCAGGGAAATCAACACGTTGGAATAACTACTGACAATGTCTTCCAGCGTCATTAAGCGTCGGGCTTGCGTCTCTTCAGGATGATTAAGAACGCGCTTGAGCGTGGTGCTAATCTCTTTTAAATCATTAATATCCTGCTCGGCAAAATGCACTTTTACTGAGTGGATCATGATCCATGCAAAGGCGAAAAACGCCGCGATGGTGGCCAGGCTGATAAAAAAGGTCAGGCGGGTTGCCAGCGAAAACGGGCGCTGAAATGGCTTACTGACCATCCGGCACCTCAAGCATATAGCCCACGCCACGCACAGTCTGGATTAGCTTCGGCTCAAAGTCGTTGTCGATTTTGCCGCGTAGCCGCTTCACTGCCACATCAATGGCGTTGGTGTCGCTGTCAAAATTCATGTCCCACACCTGTGAGGCGATAAGCGAGCGGGGCAGCACTTCGCCCTGATGGCGGAGAAAAAATTCTAGCAGAGTAAACTCTTTACTGGTCAGGGTGATACGCGTACCGCTGCGGGTGACTTTGCGGCTGACGAGATCGACCATCAAATCGGCAACCTGAAACTGACTTTCGATAATTACCGCCGCTCCGCGCCGCAGTAAGGTGCGCACCCGCGCCAGCAGTTCAGCAAAAGCGAACGGCTTCACCAGGTAGTCATCCGCTCCCAGCTCCAGCCCCTTGACGCGATGTTCAATCGTACCCAGCGCGCTGAGCAGCAGAATCGGCATCCCTTTGTTGGCAGAACGCAACATGCGCACGATATCCCAGCCGTTCACGTCCGGCAGCATAATATCGAGGATTATCAGGTCATAATCACCGGTCATCGCCAGATGGTAGCCATTCAGCCCGTTGTCGGCTAAATCGACCACAAAACCGGCTTCGGTTAACCCTTTGGTTAAGTATTCGCCAGTTTTCTTTTCATCTTCGACAATCAACAGTTTCATATTTCCTCCGCATGTTGCCCGGGCAATTCTAGAGGAGCGGGATCAGATGGCAATCGCTTATTAGCAAAATGACAATTTTGTCATTTTCCTGTCACCGGAAAATCAGAGCCTGGCGAGTAAAGTTGGCGGCATAAAATCACCAGAAATTATGCGCCTATGTCTTCTTGTAAACTTCTGACATTTTGTGTGGCTCTTGCGTTAACCGGTTGTTCACTGGCACCGGATTATCAGCGTCCGGCAATGCCTGTGCCGCAACAGTTCTCACTCAGCCTGAACGGCCTGGTTAACGCGGCAGATAACTACCAGAACGCGGGATGGCGCACTTTTTTTGTTGATAATCAGGTGAAGACGCTGATTAGCGAGGCGTTGGTGAATAACCGGGATTTGCGCATGGCGACTCTGAAAGTGCAGGAGGCGCGGGCTCAATATCGTCTGACCGATGCCGACCGTTACCCGCAACTCAATGGCGATGGCAGCGGCAGCTGGAGCGGCAATCTTAAAGGCGATTCAGCCACGACTAGGGAGTTTTCGACTGGCCTTAACGCCAGCTTTGACCTCGATTTTTTCGGTCGCTTAAAGAACATGAGCGAAGCCGAGCGACAAAATTATTTAGCCACTGAGGAAGCTCAGCGCGCGGTGCATATTCTGCTGGTTTCTAATGTCGCGCAAAGCTATTTCAACCAGCAACTGGCTTATGCGCAATTGCAAATAGCCGAAGAAACGCTGCGTAATTATCAGCAGTCATATGCGTTTGTCGAAAAACAACTTTTAACCGGCAGCAGCAATGTTCTGGCGCTGGAACAGGCTCGCGGGGTGATTGAAAGTACCCGCAGCGATATCGCTAAACGTCAGGGGGAACTGGCGCAGGCGAATAATGCATTGCAACTGTTACTGGGAAGCTACGGCAAGCTGCCGCAAGCGCAGACAGCGGGTAGCGACAGCCTGCAAAGCGTTAAATTACCGGCGGGCTTGTCGTCGCAAATCTTATTGCAGCGCCCGGATATTATGGAAGCTGAACACGCGTTAATGGCGGCTAATGCCAATATTGGCGCCGCACGCGCGGCATTTTTCCCGTCTATCAGTCTGACCAGCGGAATATCGACCGCCAGCAGCGATCTCTCATCATTATTTAACGCAAGCAGCGGGATGTGGAATTTTATTCCCAAAATTGAGATCCCCATTTTTAATGCCGGGCGCAACCAGGCCAATCTGGATATCGCTGAAATTCGCCAGCAGCAGTCGGTGGTGAATTATGAACAGAAAATCCAGAATGCCTTTAAAGAAGTGGCAGATGCGCTGGCATTACGTCAAAGCCTGAATGATCAAATTAGCGCCCAGCAGCGTTATCTGGCGTCGCTACAAATTACCCTGCAACGGGCGCGGGCATTATATCAGCACGGCGCGGTCAGTTATCTGGAAGTGCTGGATGCCGAACGTTCTTTATTTGCAACCCGACAAACTTTACTCGACCTGAATTATGCCCGTCAGGTTAACGAGGTTTCCTTATATACCGCCTTAGGTGGCGGTTGGCAGCAATAATTTTTAACTTCAGGAGAGAATAAATGAAAAAAACACTGCAAGTCGCAATGTTCAGTCTGTTTACCGTTATTGGCTTTAATACTCAGGCTAACGAACATCATCATGAAACCATGAGTGAAGCACAACCGCAGGTGATTAGCGCCATCGGTGTGGTAAAAGGCGTTGATCTGGAAAGCAAAAAAATCACCATCCATCACGATCCGATTGCCGCAGTCAACTGGCCGGAGATGACAATGCGCTTTACCATCACCCCGCAGACGAAAATGGGTGAAATTAAAACCGGCGACAAAGTGGCGTTTAATTTTGTCCAGCAGGGCAACCTTTCTTTATTACAGGATATTAAAGTCAGCCAGTAACCCAGGTTTAATTCAATGAAAAAAATCGCGCTTATTATCGGCAGCATGATCGCGGGCGGTATTATTTCTGCGGCAGGTTTTACCTGGTTTGCAAAGGTGGAACCGCCCGCAGAAAAAACGTCGACCGCAGAACGTAAAGTCTTATTCTGGTACGACCCGATGTATCCCAATACGCGGTTCGATAAACCAGGTAAATCGCCGTTTATGGATATGGATCTGGTGCCGAAATATGCCGATGAAGAGAGTTCTGCGTCTGGTGTACGCATTGACCCGACCCAGACGCAGAACCTTGGGGTGAAAACGGCTACCGTCACGCGCGGGCCGCTGACTTTTGCCCAGAGTTTCCCGGCGAATGTCAGCTACAACGAATATCAGTATGCCATTGTGCAGGCTCGCGCCGCCGGGTTTATCGACAAGGTGTATCCGCTTACCGTGGGCGATAAAGTACAAAAGGGCACACCGCTTCTCGACCTGACCATTCCCGACTGGGTGGAAGCGCAGAGTGAGTATTTACTGCTGCGCGAAACCGGCGGTACGGCGACCCAGACCGAAGGTATTCTTGAACGCCTGCGACTGGCGGGAATGCCGGAGGCCGATATTCGCCGCCTGATCGCCACGCAAAAAATCCAGACTCGCTTTACGCTCAAAGCGCCCATTGATGGCGTGATCACCGCGTTTGATCTGCGCGCGGGAATGAATATCGCCAAAGATAACGTGGTCGCGAAAATTCAGGGTATGGATCCGGTGTGGGTCACTGCCGCGATCCCGGAGTCCATCGCCTGGCTGGTGAAAGATGCCTCGCAGTTTACGCTCACCGTTCCGGCGCGACCCGATAAAACGCTCACCATCCGCAAATGGACGCTGCTACCCGGCGTAGATGCCGCGACCCGCACTTTGCAACTGCGTCTGGAAGTCGACAACGCCGGCGAGGCGCTAAAACCGGGAATGAACGCCTGGTTGCAACTCAACACCGCCAGCGAACCGATGCTGCTCATTCCGTCACAGGCGCTGATTGATACCGGCAGCGAACAGCGGGTGATTACCGTTGATGCCGACGGGCGCTTTGTACCGAAACGCGTCGCCGTTTTCCAGGCATCGCAAGGCGTCACCGCGCTACGCTCTGGTCTGGCGGAAGGGGAAAAGGTGGTTTCCAGCGGCCTGTTCCTGATTGATTCTGAAGCCAATATTTCTGGTGCGCTGGAGCGGATGCGCTCTGAAAGTGCTACCCACGCGCATTGAGGGAATAACCAATGATTGAATGGATTATTCGTCGCTCGGTGGCGAACCGTTTTCTGGTGCTGATGGGCGCGTTGTTTTTGAGCATCTGGGGCACCTGGACCATCATTAACACGCCAGTGGATGCACTGCCGGATCTCTCTGATGTGCAGGTGATTATTAAAACCAGCTATCCCGGTCAGGCTCCGCAAATCGTTGAAAATCAAGTGACTTATCCACTGACTACCACCATGTTGTCGGTGCCTGGCGCGAAGACCGTGCGCGGTTTCTCGCAGTTTGGCGACTCTTATGTGTATGTCATTTTCGAAGATGGCACCGATCCATACTGGGCGCGCTCGCGGGTGCTGGAGTACCTCAACCAGGTGCAGGGTAAGCTGCCAGCGGGTGTCAGCGCGGAGCTGGGGCCAGACGCCACGGGCGTTGGCTGGATTTATGAATACGCGCTGGTGGATCGCAGCGGTAAGCACGATCTGGCTGATTTACGCTCATTGCAGGACTGGTTTCTCAAATATGAGCTAAAAACCATCCCTGACGTTGCGGAAGTGGCGTCGGTGGGCGGTGTGGTGAAAGAGTATCAGGTGGTTATCGATCCCCAGCGCCTGGCGCAATATGGCATCAGTCTCGCTGAAGTGAAAAGCGCGCTGGATGCCTCAAATCAGGAAGCGGGCGGTTCGTCGATCGAACTGGCGGAAGCGGAATATATGGTGCGCGCCAGCGGCTATCTGCAAACGCTCGACGACTTTAATCACATCGTTTTAAAAGCCAGTGAAAATGGCGTGCCCATTTATCTGCGTGATGTTGCGAAGGTCCAGGTTGGCCCGGAGATGCGCCGGGGCATTGCGGAACTGAACGGCGAAGGCGAAGTCGCTGGCGGGGTGGTGATCCTGCGTTCCGGCAAAAATGCCCGTGAAGTAATCGCCGCCGTGAAGGACAAACTGGAAACGCTGAAAAGCAGTCTGCCGGAAGGCGTGGAGATAGTTACAACATACGATCGCAGCCAGCTTATTGATCGCGCCATCGACAACCTCAGCGGCAAGTTGCTGGAAGAGTTTATTGTGGTGGCGGTAGTCTGTGCGCTGTTTCTCTGGCATGTGCGCTCGGCGCTGGTGGCGATTATTTCGTTGCCGCTGGGGTTGTGTATTGCTTTTATTGTCATGCACTTCCAGGGGCTGAACGCCAACATTATGTCGCTGGGCGGCATTGCGATTGCCGTCGGGGCGATGGTCGATGCCGCTATCGTCATGATCGAGAATGCCCATAAAAGGCTGGAAGAGTGGCAGCACCAGCATCCTGACGTCATGCTGGATAATAAAACGCGCTGGCAGGTGATTACCGATGCTTCTGTTGAAGTGGGGCCGGCGCTGTTTATCAGTCTGCTGATTATCACGCTGTCGTTTATCCCAATCTTCACTCTGGAAGGGCAGGAAGGGCGTCTGTTTGGTCCGCTGGCGTTCACCAAAACTTATGCGATGGCGGGTGCGGCGCTGCTGGCGATCGTAGTGATCCCTATCCTGATGGGTTACTGGATCCGTGGCAAAATTCCGCCAGAAAGCAGTAATCCGCTCAATCGGTTTTTGATTCGTATTTACCATCCGCTGTTGCTGAAAGTACTGCACTGGCCGAAAATCACGCTTCTGGTGGCGGCGCTTTCGGTGCTGACAGTTATCTGGCCGCTCAATAAAGTTGGCGGGGAATTTTTACCGCAGATCAATGAAGGCGACTTGTTGTATATGCCTTCGACGCTGCCGGGGATTTCCGCGTCGGAAGCAGCGAGTATGTTGCAAAAAACCGACAAGCTGATTATGAGCGTACCGGAAGTGGCGCGGGTGTTTGGCAAAACCGGGAAAGCGGAAACTGCCACCGACTCCGCTCCGCTGGAGATGGTAGAAACGACCATTCAGCTTAAGCCGCAGGATCAGTGGCGGCCTGGCATGACGATGGACAAAATCATCGAAGAGCTGGATAGCACCGTGCGGCTACCGGGGCTGGCGAATCTGTGGGTGCCGCCAATCCGTAACCGTATTGATATGCTTTCCACCGGCATTAAAAGCCCCATCGGCATTAAAGTTTCCGGCACTGTGCTGGCGGATATCGACGCGATGGCGGAGCAAATTGAAGAAGTGGCGCGAACGGTGCCAGGCGTAGCTTCTGCGCTTGCCGAGCGTCTGGAAGGTGGGCGCTATATCAACGTTGAGATTAACCGTGAAAAAGCCGCGCGTTACGGTATGACGGTGGCGGATGTGCAGTTGTTTGTGACATCTGCGGTGGGCGGGGCGATGGTTGGCGAAACGGTGGAAGGGATTGCCCGTTATCCAATTAATCTGCGTTATCCGCAAAGCTGGCGCGATAGCCCGCAGACGCTGCGCCAGTTGCCGATTTTGACGCCGATGAAACAGCAAATCACCCTGGCGGACGTGGCCGACGTTAACGTCTCCACCGGACCGTCGATGCTGAAAACCGAGAATGCGCGCCCGACGAGCTGGATTTATATCGATGCCCGCGATCGTGACATGGTGTCGGTGGTTCACGATCTGCAAAAAGCGATTGCCGAAAAAGTGCAGTTGAAACCGGGCACCAGCGTGGCGTTTTCCGGTCAGTTCGAGCTACTGGAGCGCGCCAACCATAAGCTGAAACTCATGGTGCCGATGACGCTGATGATCATTTTCGTGCTGCTATATCTGGCGTTCCGTCGCGTGGGGGAAGCGTTACTGATTATCAGCAGCGTACCGTTTGCGCTGGTGGGGGGCATCTGGTTTCTGTGGTGGATGGGCTTTCATCTTTCCGTCGCGACGGGCACCGGTTTTATCGCTCTCGCCGGGGTCGCCGCCGAGTTTGGCGTGGTGATGCTGATGTATTTACGTCACGCCATAGAGGCCGAGCCGTCGCTGGATAATCCACAAACATTCAGCGAGCAGAAACTGGATGAGGCGTTGTATCACGGCGCGGTACTGCGCGTGCGCCCGAAAGCGATGACGGTGGCGGTGATTATCGCCGGTCTGCTGCCGATTCTGTGGGGAACGGGGGCGGGTTCAGAGGTGATGAGCCGCATCGCCGCGCCGATGATTGGCGGCATGATCACCGCACCTTTGCTGTCGCTGTTTATTATCCCGGCGGCGTATAAGTTGATGTGGCTGCACCGACATCGGATTTAGGCAAAATTGCCTGATGCGTTACGCTTATCAGGCCTACAACGTGAATTATAATTTATTGAATTTGCACATTTCTGTAGGCCAAATAAGGCGTTAACACCTTAATTGGCAATAACGAAGTACTTTTTGTCGACAATTTGCATAAGAAAGGGATACCCGGTTTAACTGTGTGGATTGTGTCTTGCGACGACCAGCACTAAATGTTAAAAGGAGCCCCTCAATAAAAAAGACACACAGGGGAAAGGCGTGAAAAACGCGTCAACCGTATCGGAAGATACTGCGTCGAATCAAGAACCGACGCTTCATCGGGGATTACATAACCGTCATATTCAGCTAATTGCGCTGGGTGGCGCCATTGGTACTGGTCTGTTTCTTGGCATTGGTCCGGCGATTCAGATGGCGGGGCCGGCTGTATTGCTGGGCTACGGCGTTGCCGGGATCATCGCTTTCCTGATTATGCGCCAGCTCGGTGAGATGGTGGTTGAAGAGCCGGTATCCGGTTCGTTTGCCCACTTTGCCTATAAATACTGGGGGCCGTTTGCGGGCTTCCTTTCCGGCTGGAACTACTGGGTGATGTTCGTGCTGGTAGGAATGGCTGAACTGACGGCGGCGGGTATCTATATGCAGTACTGGTTCCCGGATGTTCCCACCTGGATCTGGGCTGCTGCCTTCTTTATTATCATCAACGCCGTTAACCTGGTGAACGTGCGCTTGTATGGTGAAACTGAGTTCTGGTTCGCGCTGATTAAAGTGCTGGCGATCATCGGCATGATCGGTTTTGGCCTGTGGCTGCTGTTCTCTGGTCACGGCGGCGAGAAAGCCAGTATCGACAACCTCTGGCGCTACGGTGGTTTCTTTGCCACCGGCTGGAATGGGCTGATTTTGTCGCTGGCGGTGATTATGTTCTCCTTCGGCGGTCTGGAGCTGATTGGGATTACTGCCGCTGAAGCGCGCGATCCGGAAAAAAGCATTCCGAAGGCAGTGAATCAGGTGGTTTATCGTATCCTGCTGTTTTATATCGGTTCACTGGTGGTTTTACTGGCGCTCTACCCGTGGGTGGAAGTGAAATCCAACAGTAGCCCGTTTGTGATGATTTTCCATAATCTCGACAGCAATGTGGTGGCTTCTGCGCTGAACTTTGTCATTCTGGTAGCGTCTCTGTCAGTTTATAACAGCGGAGTTTACTCTAACAGCCGGATGCTGTTTGGCCTCTCTGTACAGGGGAATGCGCCGAAGTTCCTTACTCGTGTTAGCCGTCGCGGCGTGCCAATCAACTCGCTGATCCTGTCCGGGGCGATCACTTCGCTGGTGGTGTTGATTAACTATCTGCTGCCGCAAAAAGCGTTTGGTTTGCTGATGGCGCTGGTGGTGGCAACGCTGCTGCTGAACTGGATTATGATCTGCCTGGCGCATCTGCGTTTTCGCGCGGCGATGCGACGTCAGGGGCGAGAAACACAGTTTAAGGCACTGCTCTATCCGTTCGGCAACTATCTTTGCATTGCCTTCCTCGGCATGATTTTGGTGCTGATGTGCACGATGGATGATATGCGCTTATCAGCAATTTTGCTGCCGGTGTGGATTGTGTTCCTGTTTGTGGCGTTTAAAACGTTGCGTCGGAAAGCGAAATAGTCGCGTCGGATAAGGCGTTTACGCCGCATCCGACAAAACGATGTAAACAATCTGAAGCCGCTCTCATCCATTCGATGAGAGCGGTTTTTTAATTATTGCTTAAATGCACCTGCCAGAGAGCGAATATCATTGCCGGTTGGCGACTGATGAAGTCGCAGACCAAACTCTTCGACGATGGCAAATATATGGTCGAAAATATCAGCCTGAATGCTTTCATATTCCAGCCACACTACGGTATTGGTAAACGCATATATCTCAAGCGGTAAACCATTATCGCCCGGTGCAAGCTGACGTACCATTAAGGTCATATCTTTACGAATACGTGGATGGTTACGTAGATATTCGTTCAGATAGGCACGAAAGGTTCCAATATTGGTCATTCGGCGCAGATTTAATACTGACTCCGTAGACCCTTGCTGGCGGTTCCACTCATTAATTTCCTGATGGCGGCTGGTTAAATAAGGCTTTAACAGATGAGCTTTATTCAGCCGTTGCATTTCGGTTTCATCAAGAAAGCGAATACTGGTGACATCAATACTGATACTGCGTTTAATGCGTCGTCCACCAGAGGCTGACATTCCGCTCCAGTTTTTAAAGGAGTCAGAAACCAGAGACCAGGTGGGAATAGTGGTAATGGTATTATCCCAGTTACGCACTTTGACGGTGGTTAAACCAATATCGATCACCGCGCCATCCGCGCCGTATTTCGGCATTTCCAGCCAGTCGCCCAGTTTCAGCATATCGTTCGCGGAAAGCTGAATACCTGCCACCAGACCAAGAATCGGATCTTTAAATACCAACATCAGCACGGCAGCCATTGCGCCAAGACCACTGATCAGAATGGTCGGTGACTGACCAATCAGCAGTGAGATCATCAATATGCCGACCAGAATCGCGCCGATCAGCTTTATCCCCTGAAATATCCCTTTTAGCGGTAACTGTTTTGCTGCCGGGAATTTCTGTGCCAGATTTAAAATAACATCCAGCAACGAGAAGACTGAAAGCAGCGCATACATCATGATCCACAACTGCGCGCAGGTGGTCAGAATATCAGCCGCTTCGGTGCCTTTTTGCAGCCAGAATACCGCCTGAATATTGACGATAATCCCCTGCAGGGTAAAAGCTAAACGATGAAATAGTTTATTCTGGGTAATGATTTGCAACCACAGCCGTGAACTGGCAATGGCGCGTTTTTCGAAGGTACGTAGTACCACCCAGTGCAAAATAATATGCACTACAACGGCGGTCAGAAAAATAATACCGAAAATCATCACCATTGAGGTGGTGTGATCAATCTCAATACCCGCTAAATCTTCAACCTGGGATATTAAATCCTGCATAACGTCTCCTGTATACAACAGCGGCCTATGATGACGGCTGAAACAGGGTTATGCAAATCAGGAAAATCTGATGTGAAATAGCCGGGATCAGTTCCCGGCTATAAAGGAGAATTACACTTCAGTTAAGGTGATACTTTGTGGCAGACGAGATTTCGGCAGGGTAGCGTTAAAATCTTCCACGCTGTGATGGCCTACCGGCACGACCACCAGACTGGTGTAACCTTTCTCTTTCAAACCAAATTCTTCATCGAGGATCGCCGCGTCAAAACCTTCGATTGGCACTGCGTCCAGACCCAGTGCCGCAACGCCCAGCAGGAAGTTACCGACGTTGAGATAAACCTGTTTTGCCATCCACTCTGCATCATCATGCAGATCTTTACGGTGCATATCGGCGAAGAACTTACGGCCTTTATCGTTCGCCGCTTTGGCTTCCGGCGTGGCAAAGCGACCATCGGCATCTTCTTGGTCAACAACCAGCTTCAGCCAGGCATCGTCCATTGCGGTTTTCGCGCAGAACACCACGACGTGCGAGGCATCAAGTATTTTACGTTCGTTGAACACGTAATTGTCGGCGGCGGATTTAGCGACACGCGCTTTACCTTCTTCCGTGCTGGCCACAATAAAATGCCATGGCTGGGAGTTGGTGCTGGATGGGCTGTACTGCAACAGGGTTTTGATCTGCTCGGCTTGTTCCGGGGTAAGTTTTTTGCTGGCATCAAATGCCTTAGTGGAATGACGCTTTAAGGCGACAGAAATGATATCCATAAAGACTCCATGTGTAAGTAATTTTGCGTGCCAGCAGATTACAAGGTTCAACGAGAAATGGTAAGCGAGAAAAATGCTCTATAGATTTCCGTTTTAGCCAGGGCGCAGCCTTTTTTGATCGCGTTTAGCTAAGCCATCAACCACTAAATTCCATGAGTCGTTGATCAGATCGCTGAGCAACGATTCAGAGATTTCCTCGCCTGGATACACAGAAATCCAGTGCTTTTTATTCATGTGATACCCAGGCTTAATGCTTGGATATATTTGCTGATTTAACAGGGAATTTTGTGGATCGGACTTCAGATTTATGAAGGGGACGCCGCGCAGCTCCGACGACAGCATAAAAATCTTGCCGCCAATTTTAAAGACATCGAACTCTGGGCCAAACGGCCAGCAAAGCTCGACGAAGGGTAACTCAAGGGCAAGGCGTTTCGCCGTTTCGTGCAGTGATTGCTTATCCATAAACGTTCCTTAAGGCGAAGGAGAATAAGCAAAGTATGCCGCGAAGTACGGTGATAATCGACGTTTAATCCGCCAGCGAGAACCAGCGTCGCCAGATAAATCTAAGAATAAAATATTCAATCGCGCCCAGCACTAAAAACCACAGACAAAATAACAATGTGTAAAGCTGACTCAGATCCATCAGATGGAACGTGGTCATCAGTTTCTGTGCCAGCGTTAGCCCCAGCGCAGGGGCGGGCAGTAGCAGGCAAGAGAGGAAAGCCATCAGCAAAATGCCTGCTGCGGTAGTCAAGGTTTCTAAGGGGTGTTTCATAACATTGTTAAATGTAAGTTAAAACACCATTGTCGGGGATATTTCTGCGTAACGCAATTCTCCGCTTAGTCTCCAGCCCAAATCTCACAATGCTTTTTCACCAGTCCAATCAGCGAGCCGCCATCGGCGACGAAATCTCTCATCAGCTGCGCTTCATTCAGACCGCTGATAACCTGGCGGTGCAGTGCTTCAATTGCACTCGATGCCCCAATTTTATGTGCAGAAGGGGCGATTTTTTCCAGCAATCGCAAGGTGTCTTCCGTTAGTGGTCGACGATCGCCGGTGTGCGGATCGGTAACGACGCCTTCCAGACCATAACGGCAGGCCTGGAAACGGTTGAATTTATACAGCAGATAATCTTTCTCCTGATGTTTGAACGGGCGTTCCGTCAGCAACCAGTGGGCGGTGGCCTGAATCAATCCCGCCATATTTACCGCATGGCTAAGGGTTAACGGGGTATCCATCACCCGAACCTCCACCGTGCCAAAATGAGGGCTAGGGCGAATATCCCAGTGCAAATCTTTAATGCTGTCGATCATCGTGGTGTAACTCAGGCAGCGAAACAGGGCTTCAAATTGTTGCCAGTTACTGACCCACGGCATTGGACCATTATCGGGAAAGGCAGAAAAAATATTCGGTCGTGAGGAGGCAAAACGTGTATCCGTTCCCTGCATATACGGCGATGCGGCAGAAAGGGCGATAAAGTGCGGCACAAACCTCGATAAGCCGTGCAGCAAATAAATAGCGTCATCGCCACTGGCACAGCCAACGTGCACGTGTTGACCAAAAACCGTCGCCTGCTGAATAAGATAGCCGAAGTTTTCCAGCGTCCGTTGATAACGCTCGTTATCGCACACCTCCTGACGCTGCCATTTCTGAAACGGATGCGTACCACCACCGCAAATTTCCAGATGATGATCTGCCGCAGCTTGCAAAACGACTTTCTGCATCGCTGAAAATTGCCCGGCGGCCTGGTTGATATCACGGCAAACATCTGTCGCCAGCTCCAGCATACTTTCGGTGATATCGTGCTTCACTTCCCCGGCAGTGACCTGATTTTTAACGGCGTCAATCAGCGTTGAAGAGTCCTGGCTAAGGTCATATCCCGGAGGATTAACCACCTGCATTTCCAGTTCAATACCGAGGGTAAAAGGTTCAGAAATATGAAACTCAGGTAATGGCATAGGTTTCTCTTATGTTGGCATTTTCATTCCAGTATAGAAGTGGCAGCGGCAGGGCGAGATGCGGAAGTTCTGGAATGTTTCTTTTTTTGGTGGTGGTGAACTGATTGCTACTGAAGCAATTTGGCTACTTTTGCAAGGTGACCAGTAGTGGCAGAGCTGGCTGGCGGCGAAGAATTTTGACGATTGGGGCGAGCAGAAAAAAACTGGCTCAGCTTCGGTTGATCAAATGAGTAGTGAGAAGTCCGAAACAGGATTAACTGTATAAATAAACAGCCATTTTATTAAGGAAGGGTAAGATAACGGCGGGTGCCTGAAGCTTTCCGGTTTCAGGTTAACTCTGAGGTCTGGAAAGATGAAGCCCCAGGAGATATTTCTATCAACCCTGGGGCTGCCACTCCAAACCCGACAATTTGGATGGTAGTCCCTTCTTCGCATGGAGGCAATATAAACATGCTGACGAAATATGCCCTTGTGGCGGTCATAGTGCTGTGTTTAACGGTGCTGGGATTTACGCTTCTGGTCGGAGACTCGCTGTGTGAGTTTACGGTGAAGGAACGTAATATTGAGTTCAGGGCTGTTCTCGCTTACGAACCGAAGAAGTAGCCGCTGTGCGGGGAGCAATCCCCGCATATCCGGTTGTCAGGTCTGGATGGTAAGGCACCTGCTTTACACTTTCGCCCGCAGTCAGCAATGGCTGCGGGTGAATCGTATCAGACGCCTGTCAATTAATCGTTTCGGCACAGCGTGATGACTCTCTTTTCTTTTATCTGCCAGTGCACAGCAAACGTCTCATCCTCTCGACGAATGATGATCTGCTGTTTATTCCAGTTCACTATCTGATAATCCAGAAAACCTTGAACTGTCTGTAACTTGCTTGCCTTAAATGCACTCTCTTTCGCTGAAAACGCCAGTGTAAGCGCCACAGAAAAGGGTAAATCGCTGACCTCAAGCAGCTCGTATTCTGCTGGTGTCATAATGCTGTCTTTCAGCTCTTCCGCTGCTTGTGCAGAGAGAATCTCTTCGATATCAATACCCGTTGGTTGACGAGATACCACAGCCAATGCCATAGCCCCGCAGTGGCTAATACTGCCGTATAACCCCGCAGGCCACACAGGTTGGCGTAGCTCGCCAATTGCGGGCACACATTTATAGCCATACTCCCGCAACGCATGAACAGCAGCAATCCGTCCGGCTAAATGTTCGGCTTTGCGTTTACGTCCGGCATGTTGCAGTTGCGTGTAGTGCGGCAACCAGAGCAAATCCTGCTCACAAAAACTTGCCGACTCAAACTCAACAAAATGCAGCGTATGTCCGGCAAAGGGGAGGGAGGTATGCGTAGTTTTCATGTCGACCATATTAGAGACTGATGACAAACGCAAAACTGTCTGATGCGCTACGCTTATCAGGCCTACGTGATCCTGCAATATATTGAATTGGCAAGATTTTGTAGGCCGGATAAGGCGTTCACGCCGCATCCGGCATGAACGACGCGCACTTTGTCAACAATCTGACGTTAGCATCAGAAGTGAGTATTAATGCTCATATACCACGTACGTCCCGGCTCGTTATAGGTATACGCGCCGGCACCCGCGATATAGTTGGCTCCTGCCAAATCGCCTGTGGTCTGGGCATTACCCGCACGCCACAAACGCTTGTCGAACAGGTTGTCCACGCCGCCGGTCAGACTGACATTCTTCGTCACATCCCAGGTCGCGCTCAGGCCAACAATGCTGTAAGGGCTAATTTCTTTGGTTTCCGGTCCAACCGCTGGCTGACCTTTATAGTTGTACTTCTTCGGCTGCTGCTTGCCGTACCAGGTGAAGGTCGTTTGCATCGACAAATCTTCCCGTGCCTGCCAGCTCAGCGTTGAGTTCAACGTATACTCCGGGATGATCGACAAACGGTCGCCCGTGGTTTTGTTTTCACTCTTCAGCATATAAGTGATGTTGTTGGTCCACATCACCGTTTCGCTAACCGGTACGTTTAACGATCCTTCCAGACCTTCAACCACCGCTTTCGGCACGTTATCCCACTGATAGAGATCGGTGCCGACTGCGTTTTGCCCTACAGCCACATAGCCCGCTTCAATCTTATTGCGATAATCGTTACGGAACCAGGTGACGCCCGCCAACCAGCCGTCGCGTTTGAACTCCAGACCAATCTCTTTGTTGATGCTGGTTTCCGCTTTCAGGTCATCATTACCTTGCAGATAGCAGCCGCCCGCGCTGGCATAGCAACCCTGACCTTTACTGTAGAGAATGTAGTTCGGGTTAGTCTGGTACAGGCTCGGCGCTTTATAAGCACGGGCAATGCCCATTTTCAGCGTGAAGTCATCGCCTAAACCTTGCGATATGTTCAGCGCCGGGCTCCAGTTATTGCCGACAATACTGTGATGATCGAAACGCAGCCCCGGCGTTACGATGGTGCTGTCAGTCAGCTCCATGTTGTTTTCGGCAAACAGTGAGAAAATTTCTGCTTTTGAATACGGGCTACGGTCGGTGGCACTCACGCCATCAATAGCGCCACCGGTATTCGTTCCGGTCAGTGCCTGGGTGTTGGAACTTAAGTCCTTCATCCGTTGCTGATTCCACTCCGTACCCAGCGTCAGCGTTTGGTTAACGAGGAAATCAATCGGCAGGTTAACTTCGCTGTGCAGCATCACGTCATCAAGATCGATATCGACGAAATCCTGTGTCGCTTTTTCGTTAAATTTCCCTTCGGTACCACCCGCCAGACCTTCCGGAATACGCGAGTTACGGGTGTGTTCGTACTGCACCCAGTTGCTGGTGGTCACGCCGTTATCCCAGCCACCGTTCCAGGTCAGCGAGTAGTTCTGGCGATACAGGCGGTTGGTTTCATCGCCATATTTCGAGCGAGTGTAAGCGTCAGAGTTGGTGTTCTGGGTATCGCCCGCATACAGGTTACCCTGGCGGCTGTAACCCGCTTCCAGTTCGAGTGATTGCAGAGGCGCGAAGTCCCAACGAACTACGCCGTTAATATCTTTGTTGATCACCCCTTCGCGCCCGGCCGGTAGGGTAGTTGCATAGGTTCCGGCACGCGCGGACTGATGACCCTGGTTAATATCCCACGCGTCGGCCTGGGTTTTGTCGAGGTTGCCATACAAGCGGAAACTGAATTCATCGCCCAGCGGACCGGTCAGGCTGAAGTTGGTGCGTTTGGTGGCGCCTTCCTCTTTATGTTCTGGGGCGTTGAAATAAGCATCCCAGGAACCGTGCCACTCGCCGCTGCCTTTTTTGGTGATGATGTTAACTACGCCACCCGCCGCGCCGTTGCCATAACGTGCAGCCGCCGGGCCACGCAGAACTTCAATACGTTCAATCATCTCCGGCGGCACCCAGGAGGTATCACCACGAGTATCGCGCTCGCCGCGCCAGCCCTGACGCACCGAGTTACGGCTGCTGACCGGCTTGCCGTCAATCAAAATCAGCGTGTTTTCTGGACCCATGCCGCGAATATCAATCTGGCGGTTATTACCACGCTGACCGCTGGTGGAGTTACCGGTCAGGTTAACGCCGGGCATGGTACGGATGATCTCCGATACATCGCGGGCAACCGGGTTTTTGCGGATTTCATCTGCGGTGATGGTCGAAACGCCAGGCGCCTGCAAGTTCTGCTCGGCGGCGGTAACGACAATGGTATCGTCATGTGAAACAGGGGTATCGGTTGGCTCTTGTGCCTGCGCTACCCCATAAATCCCCAGGTTGACCAACAAGGCCAGGGAATGAATCTTCTTGTTCATTGTTTTATTCCTGCATTTTTGCCACGAATTGCAACTGTCGGGCATGGTCGTCATCAGCATGACGCATCCCGCTACCGCGAAAACCTTTGATCCTGAAAGACACGCAGTGCAGTTGGTTAATTAATGTGCTCGCTTGACATGGCGCGCCAATACGCTATTGCAAATGCAAATAGTTATCAATAATATTATCAATATATTTCTGCAATCAATAAAAAATTGCACAGTAAACATGGGGTTATGGTGTGACGGCGTTAAACGTGGGAAGTGAGAGCTGGTGGCAGTCGAAACATGGCCCGGAATGGCAGCGTCTGAATGACGAAATATATCAGGTCACTTTCTGGTGGCGTGACCCTCAAGGTTCTGAAGACCGCTCGACGGTAAAGCGCGTATGGGTTTATATCACTGGCGTTACCGATCACCATCAGAACAGCCATCCCCAGTCGATGCATCGCATTGCAGGCACCGATGTCTGGCAGTGGACGACACAACTCAGTGCTAACTGGCGCGGCAGTTACTGTTTTATTCCCACCGAACGCGATGACATTTTTTCTGCACCATCACCCGATCGCCTCGAATTACGTGAGGGCTGGCGAAAACTATTACCCCAGGCGATAGCCGATCCGCTGAATCCGCAAAGCTGGAAAGGAGGGCGAGGGCACGCTGTTTCCGCCCTCGAAATGCCGCAAGCGCCGCTGCAACCTGGCTGGGATTGTCCGCAAACGCCCGATAACTCAGCTAAAGAAATAACCTGGAAAAGTGAACGGTTGGGAAATTCACGTCGTGTATGGATTTTTTCCACTGGTGATGCGCCAGCCGAAGAGCGTCCGTTAGCCATTCTGCTCGATGGCGAATTTTGGGCGCAAAGTATGCCCGTCTGGCCTGCGCTGACTTCGCTGACCTATCGTCAGCAACTTCCTCCCGCCGTGTATGTGTTGATTGAAGCCATCGACACCGCGCACCGTGCTCACGAACTTCCGTGTAATGCGGATTTCTGGCTGGCAGTACAGCAAGAGTTACTGCCGTTGGTGAAAACAATCGCTCCTTTTAGCGATCGCGCCGATCGCACCGTGGTCGCCGGGCAGAGTTTTGGTGGACTTTCCGCGCTGTATGCCGGACTGCACTGGCCTGAACGCTTTGGCTGTGTATTAAGCCAGTCAGGATCGTACTGGTGGCCGCATCGGGGCGGGCAGCAAGAGGGCGTGTTACTTGAAAAGCTTAAAGCTGGTGAAGTTAGCGCCGAAGGTCTGCGCATTGTGCTGGAAGCGGGTTTTCGCGAGCCGATGATTATGCGGGCCAATCAGGCGCTGTATGCGCAATTACACCCCATAAAAGAATCCATTTTCTGGCGTCAGGTTGACGGCGGACATGATGCACTTTGTTGGCGCGGTGGCTTGATGCAGGGGTTAATTGACCTCTGGCAACCACTTTTCCATGACAGGAGTTGAATATGGCATTCAGTAATCCCTTCGATGATCCGCAGGGAGCGTTTTACATTTTGCGCAATGCGCAGGGGCAATTCAGTCTGTGGCCGCAACAATGCGCCTTACCGGCAGGCTGGGACGTTGTGTGTCAGCCGCAGTCACAAGAGTCCTGCCAGCAGTGGCTTGAAGCCCACTGGCGTACTCTGACACCGACGAATTTTACCCGGCAGCAGGAGGCGCAATGAGCCAGCATTTACCTTTGGTTGCGGCGCAACCCGGCATCTGGATGGCAGAAAAACTGTCAGATTTACCCTCTGCCTGGAGCGTGGCGCATTACGTTGAGTTAACCGGAGATATTGATGCACCGCTGCTGGCCCGCGCGGTGGTTGCCGGCTTAGCACAAGCGGATACGTTGCGGATGCGTTTTACGGAAGATAACGGTGAAGTCTGGCAATGGGTCGATGATGCGCTGACGTTTGAACGGCCAGAAATTATCGACCTGCGAACCAATATTGATCCGCACGGTACTGCGCAGGCCTTAATGCAGGCCGATTTGCAACAAAACCTGCGCGTCGATAGCGGTAAACCGCAGGTCTTTCATCAGTTAATTCAGGTGGCGGATAACCGCTGGTACTGGTATCAGCGTTACCACCATTTGCTGGTCGATGGCTTCAGTTTCCCGGCCATTACCCGCCAGATCGCCAATATTTACTGTGCATGGCTGCGTGGCGAACCAACGCCTGCTTCGCCGTTTACGCCTTTCGCTGAAGTGGTGGATGAGTACCAGCAGTACCGCGAAAGCGAGGCCTGGCAGCGTGATGCGGCATTCTGGGCGGAACAGCGTCGCCAACTGTCGCCACCTGCGTCACTTTCGTCTGCACCTTTAGCGGGGCGCGGCGCCTCGGCAGATATTCTGCGCCTGAAACTGGAATTTACCGACGGAGAATTCCGCCAGTTGGCAGCCCAACTGCCGACCGTACAACGTACCGATTTAGCTCTTGCGCTGGCGGCCTTATGGCTGGGGCGATTGTGCAACCGCATGGACTACGCCGCCGGATTCATCTTTATGCGTCGAATGGGCTCGGCGGCGCTGACGGCTACCGGCCCCGTGCTCAACGTTTTACCGTTGGGTATTCACATTGAAGCGCAAGAAACGCTGTCACAACTGGCAACCCGACTGGCGGCACAACTAAAAAAAATGCGCCGCCATCAACGCTACGACGCCGAACAAATTGTCCGTGACAGTGGGCGTGCGGCGGGAGAGGAACCGCTCTTCGGTCCGGTACTCAATATCAAAGTATTTGAATACCAACTGGATATTCCGGGTGTTCAGGCGCAAACCCACACCCTGGCAACGGGGCCGGTTAATGACCTTGAACTGGCGCTGTTCCCGGATGAACACGGTGGTTTGAATATTGAGATCCTCGCCAATAAACAGCGTTACGATGAGCCAACGTTAATCCAGCACGCCGAACGTCTGAAAATGCTGATTGCGCAGTTCGCCGCGAATCCGGCGCTGTTGTGCGGCGATGTCGATATTATGCTGCCAGGTGAGTATGCACAGTTGGCGCAGATCAACGCCACACAGGTAGAAATCCCTGAAACCACGCTGAGCGCGCTGGTGGCAGAACAGGCAGCCAAAACGCCGGATGCTCCGGCACTGGCTGACGCTCATTATCAGTTCAGCTATCGGGAAATGCGCGAGCAGGTGGTGGCGCTGGCGAATCTGCTGCGTGAGCGCGGCGTTAAACCTGGCGACAGCGTGGCGGTGGCGCTACCGCGCTCGGTCTTTTTGACCCTGGCACTACATGCGATAGTTGAAGCAGGCGCGGCCTGGCTACCGCTGGATACGGGTTATCCGGACGATCGCCTGAAGATGATGCTGGAAGATGCGCGCCCGTCGCTGTTAATCACCACCGACGATCAATTGCCGCGCTTTAGCGATGTTCCCAATTTAACCAGCCTTTGCTATAACGCCCCGCTTACTCCACAGGGCAGTGCGCCGCTGCAACTTTCACAACCGCACCACACGGCTTATATCATCTTTACCTCGGGTTCCACCGGCAGGCCGAAAGGGGTGATGGTTGGGCAGACGGCTATCGTCAACCGCCTGTTATGGATGCAAAACCACTATCCGCTTACAGGCGAAGATGTCGTTGCCCAAAAAACGCCGTGTAGTTTTGATGTCTCGGTGTGGGAGTTTTTCTGGCCGTTTATTGCGGGGGCGAAACTGGTGATGGCAGAGCCAGAGGCGCACCGCGATCCGCTCGCTATGCAACAATTCTTTGCCGAATATGGCGTGACGACCACGCACTTTGTGCCGTCGATGCTGGCGGCGTTTGTTGCTTCACTGACACCGGAAACTGCCCGGAAAAGTTGTGCGACGTTGAAACAGGTTTTCTGTAGCGGTGAAGCGTTACCGGCCGATTTATGCCGTGAATGGCAACAGTTAACCGGCGTGCCGTTACATAATCTTTATGGCCCAACGGAAGCAGCGGTGGATGTTAGCTGGTATCTGGCTTTTGGCGAGGAACTGGCACAAGTACGCGGCAGCAGCGTGCCAATTGGTTATCCGGTGTGGAACACGGGGCTGCGTATTCTTGATGCGATGATGCATCCGGTGCCGCCGGGTGTGGCGGGCGATCTCTATCTCACTGGCATTCAACTGGCGCAAGGGTATCTTGGGCGACCCGATCTGACCGCCAGCCGCTTTATTGCCGACCCTTTCGCTCCTGGTGAACGCATGTACCGTACCGGAGACGTTGCTCGTTGGCTGGAAAATGGCGCGGTGGAATACCTCGGGCGCAGTGACGATCAGCTAAAAATTCGTGGTCAGCGTATTGAACTGGGCGAAATCGACCGCGTGATGCAGGCGCTGCCGGATGTCGAACAGGCCGTTACTCATGCTTGTGTAATTAACCAGGCGACAGCAACCGGCGGCGATGCGCGCCAGTTGGTAGGGTATCTGGTGTCGCAATCAGGCCTGCCGCTGGATACCAGCGCATTACAGGCGCAGTTGCGCGAAACGTTGCCACCGCATATGGTGCCCGTCGTTCTGCTGCAACTTCCGCAGTTGCCGCTTAGCGCCAATGGCAAGCTGGATCGTAAAGCTTTACCGTTGCCGGAATTGAAAGCACAAACGCCGGGACGAGCGCCGAAAGCGGGCAGCGAAATGATTATCGCCAGGGCGTTCTCGTCATTGCTGGGCTGTGATGTGCAGGATGCCGACGCTGATTTCTTCGCTCTTGGCGGTCATTCGCTGCTGGCGATGAAACTGGCGGCGCAGTTAAGTCGGCAGTTTGCCCGCCAGGTGACGCCGGGGCAGGTGATGGTTGCGTCAACCGTCGCCAAACTGGCAACGATTATTGATGGTGAAGAAGACAGCACCCGGCGCATGGGATTCGAAACCATTCTGCCGTTGCGTGAAGGTAATGGCCCGACGCTGTTTTGTTTCCATCCGGCGTCCGGTTTTGCCTGGCAGTTTAGCGTGCTCTCGCGTTATCTCGATCCACAATGGTCGATTATTGGCATTCAGTCGCCGCGCCCTCATGGCCCCATGCAGAAGGCTGCAAACCTGGATGAAGTCTGCGAAGCGCATCTGGCAACGTTACTTGAACAACAACCTCACGGCCCTTATTACCTGCTGGGTTATTCGCTGGGCGGTACGCTGGCGCAGGGGATTGCGGCGCGGTTGCGTGCCCGTGGCGAACAGGTGGCATTTCTTGGCTTGCTGGATACCTGGCCGCCAGAAACGCAAAACTGGCAGGAAAAAGAAGCTAACGCTCTGGACCCGGAAGTGCTGGCGGAGATTAACCGCGAGCGCGAAGCCTTCCTGGCGGCACAGCAGGGAACTGCGTCGACGGAGCTGTTTACCACCATTGAAGGTAATTACGCTGATGCAGTGCGTCTGTTAAGCACGGCTCATAGCGTACCATTTGATGGTAAAGCGACGCTATTTGTTGCTGAACGTACACTTCAGGAAGGTATGAGTCCCGAACGCGCCTGGTCGCCATGGGTAGCTGAGCTGGATATTTATCGTTTAGATTGTGCTCATATGGATATTATCTCGCCAATGGCATTTGAAAAAATCGGGCCAATTATTTTGGCGACGCTAAATAAATAACTTTATCTTAAATAAAATCCATAATTACTGTAAATGATTGTGGATTTTATTATTTATTATTATGATGAATCCTCAGTTGCTTCTCTGAAAACACGCTTAATGTTGTGTTCGGTGAGGGGAATTTACAAAGTTCAGCTTCGGATAATTCTTGCTAACTGATAAAGTGAGCGCCGTGGAGATTTAATCTTATTGGACTCATTTCAGGTCATATCGCATGTCATCACTGAATATTAAGCAGGGAAGCGATTCTCATTTTCCCGATTATCATCTGGCGTCGCCCAGTAATAATGAAATTGATTTACTTAAACTTATCGAAGTTTTGTGGTACGCAAAAACGCGTGTAATAGCGGTGGCTTTAGCCTTTGCCTGTATCGGGTTACTGGTGTCTTTCATTTTGCCGCAAAAATGGACCAGCTCGGCAGTTATCACGCCCGCAGAGGCTGTCCAGTGGCAAGATCTGGAGAAGGTCTTCACCAAACTCCGCGTGCTGGATCTGGATGCCAATATCGATCGCAATGGTGTGTTTAACCTGTTTATCAAGAAATTTCAGTCTGTGAGTTTATTGGAAGACTATCTGCGTTCGTCCCCTTATGTCATGGATCAATTAAAAGAGGCGAAGATTGATGAACAGGAGCTGCATCGCGCTATTGTCACATTGAGCGAAAAAATGAAAGCGGTTGATGACAACGCCAGTAAGAAAAAAGATGAGCCTGCGTTGTATACTTCCTGGACATTAAGTTTCACCGCACCCACCAGTGAAGAAGCGCAGACAGTATTGGCTGGTTATATCGATTATATCTCAACGTTGGTGGTGAAAGAGTCGATAGAAAACATACGTAATAAACTGGAAATCAGAACCCAGTTTGAAAAAGAAAAACTGGCTCAGGATCGCATTAAAACGAAAAACCAGCTTGATGCAAATATTCAGCGGCTCAATTATTCACTGGATATTGCCAATGCGGCAGGAATTAAAAAGCCTGTTTACAGTAATGGTCAGGCTGTTAAAGATGACCCTGATTTTTCTATTTCTCTCGGTGCTGACGGTATTGAACGCAAACTTGAAATTGAAAAAGCGGTTACTGACGTTGCGGAACTAAATGGTGAATTACGTAATCGTCAATATCTTGTCGAGCAATTAACAAAAGCAAATGTCAACGATGTGAATTTTACGCCGTTTAAATATCAGTTGCGTCCATCCTTGCCGGTGAAAAAAGACGGTCCGGGCAAAGCGATTATTGTGATCCTTTCCGCGCTGATCGGCGGTATGGTTGCTTGTGGTAGTGTGCTCTTGCATCATGCAATGGCATCCAGAAAACAGGATGCCATGATGGAAGATCGGTTAGTTTAAATCACGGCGGTTGACGGTGCCGTTCGTCCGAGCGGCACCACTAATGGCGTTCCGGCTACCGGATCATCAATAATCATGCAGCGCAAACCGTAAATACGCTCGATCAGTTCAGCCGTGACGATCTCTTTCGGCGCTCCCTGAGCGACAATTTTTCCTTCCCGCAGCGCAATCAAATGGCTGGCGTAACGGCAGGCCTGATTAAGATCGTGCAGCACCGCCGCCAGCGTATAGCCTTTCTCGCGGTTCAGTTCGCTCAATAATTCCAGTAGATCAATTTGATGACTGATATCCAGCCAGGTGGTCGGCTCGTCAAGCAGCATAATCGCCGTTTCCTGTGCCAGCACCATGGCAATCCACGCTCGCTGCCGTTGCCCACCGGAAAGGGTGTCAACGCTTTGATTCGCCAGATGGGTAATGCCCGTGGCCTGCATCGCTTTCGTTACCGCTTCTTCATCTTCTTTGCGCCAGCGGGTAAACAGCGGTTGATGCGGGTAACGTCCACGCGCCACCAGCTCCTGCACGGTGATATCGCCCGGCGTGGTAGCATTTTGCGCCAACAGACCAATCCGGCGTGCAACCTCTTTACTGGCGTAATGTTGAATGTGCTTGCCATCCAGCCAGACATGCCCGTGAGCAGGCGTCATCAGGCGGCTTAAAGTACGCAGTAAAGTGGATTTACCGCAGCCATTTGGCCCGATAATTGCCGTGAAGTGACCATCAGGTATTTCTACAGTCAGATTTTCCGCAACGGTATATTTGCCATATCCGAGGGTTAACTGTTCGCCGCGCAAACGGGCTACTGATTCGGTCATTTTTTGCGAGACTCCTGAATTAACAAGACGATAAGGTAAATACCGCCGAGGCTGACGGTAACGACGCCAACCGGAAGTTGATACGGCATAAACAGTTGTTGGGCGCAGAGATCGGCTGCCAGCAGTAACAGCGCACCACACAGCGCAGCCTGGGTTAGTCCCCAGCGGGCAGTGCCGCTGATGCGCCGGGCAATGTGTGGTGCAACCAGCGCAATAAAGGAAATCGGCCCCGCCAGGGCAGTTGCCGCAGCGGTAAGTACTACGGCGACCAGCATCATTAACAGACGCGAGCGTTCGACGCTGACGCCCAGCGAGCAGGCGGTATCATCGCCCATCTCCAGCAAGCGCATCCGGCGTACCAACAAGGCGGCGGCAATTAACATCAATATAATGATTGGCGCGGAAGGCAAGGTTTTTGTCCATGTCAGGCCGTTGAGCGATCCGGCATTCCACAAACCTGCTGTTAGCGCCGTTTCTAAAGACGCTTTCAGCAACAGCCAGGTATTAAAGGCCACCAGCATGGCGCGAACACCGATACCGATAATAATCAACCGAAAGGTGTCGATGCCGTTACGCCAGGCGAGCAGCCAGACCAACAGCGAAGTGACAATGCCGCCCATCATTGCTGCCAGCGCGATAGCCGTCAGGTCCTGACCAAACAGCACCATCGCCACCAGCACGCCGCTCCACGCCCCGGTGTTAAAGCCCATTACGTCAGGGCTGCCGAGCGGGTTACGCATCAGCGACTGAAAAATCGCGCCGCTGACGCCCAGCGCCGCGCCAATCAACAGCGCCATCAGCACGCGTGGTAAACGCCATTCGGTGACCACCATCGTCATACTGCGCGGCGCATCGCCCATCAGCGCGGCGAATACCTGCGAGGTTTCCAGCGTGACGGCACCGCTGCGTAATCCCCAGATACCTGCAACCACACAGGCGGAAATCAGCAGCAAACAGGTGATGAGTAATCGGCGAGAGACGTAAATCATGCACCACCTCGCGTTTTACGTCGCACGAGGAAGATTAGCACCGGTGCACCAATAAACGCACTGACCACAGAAACGCGCAACTCGCCGGGAATCACCCGCCCGATGATATCGGCAAACAGCAGCAGGGCAGGGGTGGCGAGTAGCGTGACGGGCAGCGACCAGCGATGATCGGCACCCACCAGCCAACGCGCCATATGCGGCATCATCAGGCCGATAAAGGCAATCGGGCCAACTACCGCTGTCGCACTACCACAAAGCACGGTAATCGCCAGCAGACCAATTATCTGTGTGCGCGCCACGCGACTGCCCAGCGCCGTCGCGGTGTCGCTGCCGAGGCTTAAACTGTTCAGTGCGCGGCTCAGTAATAGCGCGGTTGCTCCGGCGATCAGCACCGGGATCAGCACCACTTTTAAGGTATGTAGATTGCGAATATCCAGCGAACCGGCTTGCCAGAAACGCAGTTGATCATAGACGTCAGGATTAAGCAGGGCGATACCGCTGGTCAGCCCTTCCAGCACCGCCGCCAGCGCCACGCCCGCCAGGGTTAAACGCACCGGACTTAACTGCCCGCCGCCCTGGCTACCGGTAAAGGCAACAATCAATGAGGCCACCAGCGCCCCGGCGAAGGCCATCGCCAGTTGTTCCTGCGCGGATGAGTAACCAAACAGCGCCGCGCCCAGCACAATGGCAAAGCTGGCTCCGGCGTTTACGCCAAGCAAACCAGGGTCGGCAAGCGGATTTCGGGTGAGGGTTTGCATTAACGCTCCGGCAAGACCAAGCGCACCGCCTGCCAGCAATCCGGCAAGGGTGCGCGGCAGTCGGGCGTCGAGCACGATGGTGCAGTCGGCGCTTTGGCAGGTGCCGGAGAGGGCCTCCAGCACGACGGAGGCGGGGAGTGATTTTGCCCCAATGAGCAGGCTTAATGCCGTCGCGATAATCAGTAATAACAGCAATCCGGGCACGGCAATGGCGCGTGTCACGGCAACAGAACCAGACATACGAACTTCCATGATAATGAAATTAATTATCGTTATCGATCTTATTTGGATATGTTAGCATGTGCAGCCTAAGAATAGGTATTTAAAATATTTGATGGCAAGGCATTGTAATGAATAAACAATCCTGGCTGCTTAACCTCAGCCTGTTGAAAACGCACCCGGCGTTTCGCGCAGTATTCCTCGCTCGTTTTATCTCTATTGTTTCTCTGGGTTTGCTCGGCGTCGCGGTGCCGGTGCAGATCCAGATGATGACGCATTCTACCTGGCAGGTGGGGCTTTCGGTGACGCTCACCGGCAGCGCGATGTTTGTTGGCCTGATGGTTGGCGGCGTGCTGGCAGATCGCTATGAGCGCAAAAAAGTGATTCTGCTGGCGCGCGGCACTTGTGGCATTGGTTTTATTGGCCTGTGTTTGAATGCGCTGTTGCCAGAGCCATCTCTATTGGCAATCTATTTACTTGGTTTATGGGATGGTTTTTTCGCATCGCTTAGCGTTACGGCGCTACTGGCGGCGACACCTGCACTGGTAGGGCGTGAAAACTTAATGCAGGCCGGGGCGATCACCATGTTGACCGTGCGCCTGGGATCGGTGATTTCGCCTATGATTGGCGGTTTACTGCTGGCGACTGGCGGCGTAGCCTGGAACTACGGGCTGGCGGCGGCGGGAACGTTTATTACCCTGCTGCCGTTGTTAAGCCTTCCGGCGCTGCCACCGCCGCCGCAGCCGCGTGAGCATCCGCTGAAATCGCTTCTGGCAGCGTTTCGTTTTCTGCTCGCCAGCCCGCTGGTGGGGGGAATTGCGCTGCTGGGTGGTTTATTGACGATGGCGAGTGCGGTGCGGGTACTGTATCCGGCGCTGGCTGACAACTGGCGGATGTCGGCAGCACAGATTGGTTTTCTCTATGCGGCGATCCCGCTCGGTGCGGCTATTGGCGCGTTAACCAGCGGAAAGCTGGCGCATAGCCCGCGACCAGGGTTATTGATGTTGCTTTCCACGCTGGGATCGTTCCTCGCCATTGGTCTGTTTGGCCTGATGCCGATGTGGATTTTAGGCGTGGTTTGTCTGGCGCTGTTCGGCTGGTTGAGCGCGGTCAGTTCGTTGCTGCAATATACAATGCTGCAAACGCAAACCCCGGAAGCGATGTTAGGGCGGATTAACGGTCTGTGGACGGCGCAAAACGTGACGGGCGATGCTATAGGCGCGGCGCTGCTGGGCGGTCTGGGGGCGATGATGACACCGGTTGCTTCCGCAAGCGCGAGCGGTTTTGGTTTGTTGATTATCGGCGTGTTGTTATTGCTGGTGTTGGTGGAGTTGCGACGTTTTCGCCAGACGCCGCCACAAGCGGCAGCGTCTGAGAATTAGTTAAAGGTGCATTTTCCCCTCACCCTAATCCTCAGCCCGGAGAGGCGAGGGGACTGTTTGTGCTCTAATTGTATGTTTTATCAATCTTTTTTAAACAGTGAATTAAGCCTATCCAGCACTTGCATGGCGCTGTAGTAATCCAGACGGAACGTCTCGGTTCCCAGCGCATAAACCTGCTTGTTTTGTACTGCAGGCAGGTGCGCGAGCAGCGGATTGGCATAAATAGCATCGGCGTCTTTCTGATCACCGGCGAACAGGAATAGTGACTCGCCATTTAACCCTGTCGCCAGATTTTCCCCACCAAGCTGAATGATGTCATGGCGTTTGCCCTGGCTTTGGCTGGCGTTTAACCCTGCGGGCAACTTCGCCAGCGTAAAGCCGAGTTGTTCCAGCATCTGCCCTTGTGCTGATTCCGGCGTCCAGAGATTAGCACTGTGCGCGGCAGCAGTATAAACAATGGCAGTGACTGGCTGCGGCGGTAATTTGATTTGCTCTTTCGCCGCCGTCAGTTGCTTATCAAACTGTGCAATCCGCTCTGCCGCTTGTTTCTCATGTCCGGTAATTTCGCCAAGCTGCGTTAACAGCGACTGCCAGCTTTTGTCGTCGTAATTGATGATTAACGTCGGGGCGATGGTGGAAAGCTGATCGTACAGCGCCAGCGCCGAATCGCCGCCGGTGGCGCTAATTAAAATCAGATCTGGCATTTGCGCGGCAACGGCTTCGGCACTCGGTTCGCCGATATAGAGCCGCTGCAGTTTGCGTTCTTTCGCCACCTTGCTCCACTGGCGTAAAAAGCCCAGGTCATCCGCTACGCGGTTATTCGGCGTGGTCGCGCCACTGGCGATCACTGGAGCATCGATCGCCAGCAGTGAGCCGGTCAGGGTGACGCTGGTGGAAACAATACGCTGCGGTTGGCTTTCCAGGGTATGAGTGCCACGACTGTCAGTAATCTGACGCGGCCAGTCGGCAGCCTGAACGGCGGCTATTCCTGAAAGCAAAAGTCCTGTTAATAGAAGGGCGTTGCGGTAGAGCGGGGCGAGTCTCACGAATCAGCTTCCTGTTATTAATGAAGTTAATGCTTCTCATTTTCATTGTAACGACAAGCAGATGCAACCCCGAGTTGTAGATTGCGTTGCCTCAAGAGTTGACATAGTGCGCGTTTGCTTTTAGGTTAGCGACCGAAAATATAAATGATAATCATTATTAAAGCCTTTATCATTTTGTGGAGGATGATATGGATACGTCACTGGCTGAGGAAGTACAGCAGACCATGGCAACACTTGCGCCCAATCGCTTTTTCTTTATGTCGCCGTACCGCAGTTTTACGACGTCAGGATGTTTCGCCCGCTTCGATGAACCGGCTGTGAACGGGGATTCGCCCGACAGTCCCTTCCAGCAAAAACTCGCCGCGCTGTTTGCCGATGCCAAAGCGCAGGGTATCAAAAATCCGGTGATGGTCGGGGCGATTCCCTTCGATCCACGTCAGCCTTCGTCGCTGTATATTCCCGAATCCTGGCAGCCATTCTCCCGCAAAGAAAAACAAGCTTCCGCGCGCCGTTTCACCCGCAGCCAGGCGCTGAACGTGGTGGAACGTCAGGCAATTCCAGAACAAGCCACGTTTGAACAGATGGTCGCCCGCGCCGCCGCACTTACTGCCACGCCGCAGGTCGACAAAGTGGTGTTATCACGGTTGATTGATATCACCACCGACGCCGCCATTGACAGCGGTGTACTGCTGGAGCGGTTGATTGCGCAAAACCCGGTTAGTTACAACTTCCATGTCCCGCTGTCCGATGGTGGAGTTCTACTCGGTGCCAGCCCGGAACTGCTGCTACGTAAAGACGGTGAGCGTTTTAGCTCCATTCCGTTAGCTGGTTCCGCGCGCCGTCAGCCGGATGAAGTGCTGGACAGGGAAGCGGGAAATCGTCTGCTGGCGTCGGAAAAAGATCGCCATGAACATGAACTGGTGACCCAGGCGATGAAAGAGGTGCTACGCGAACGCAGTAGTGAGTTACACGTTCCTTCCTCTCCACAACTGATCACCACGCCGACGCTGTGGCATCTCGCAACTCCCTTTGAAGGTAAAGCGAATTCGCAAGAAAACGCACTGACTCTGGCCTGTCTGCTGCATCCGACCCCCGCGCTGAGCGGTTTCCCGCATCAGGCCGCGACCCAGGTTATTGCTGAACTGGAGCCGTTCGACCGCGAACTGTTTGGCGGCATTGTCGGCTGGTGCGACAGCGAAGGTAACGGCGAGTGGGTGGTGACCATCCGCTGCGCAAAATTGCGGAAAAATCAGGTGCGCCTGTTTGCCGGAGCGGGGATTGTGCCTGCGTCATCACCACTTAGCGAATGGCGCGAAACCGGTGTCAAACTTTCTACCATGTTGAACGTTTTTGGATTGCATTAAGGAGCGAGGATGAGCATCCCATTCACCCGCTGGCCGGAAGAGTTTGCCCGTCGCTATCGGGAAAAAGGCTACTGGCAGGATTTGCCGCTGACCGACATTTTGACCCGCCACGCCGCGAGTGACAGCATCGCGGTTATCGACGGCGAGCGGCAGTTGAGTTATCGGGAACTGAATCAGGCGACGGATAATCTCGCCTGTAGCCTGCGCCGTCAGGGAATTAAATCGGGCGAAACCGCGCTGGTACAGTTGGGTAACGTCGCTGAACTGTACATTACCTTTTTTGCGCTGCTGAAACTGGGCGTTGCGCCGGTGCTGGCGTTGTTCAGCCATCAGCGTAGTGAACTGAACGCCTATGCCAGCCAGATTGAACCCGCATTGCTGATTGCCGATCGCCAACATGCGCTGTTTAGCGGGGATGATTTCCTCAATACTTTCGTCACAGACCATTCCTCCATTCGCGTGGTGCAACTGCACAACGACAGCGGTGAGCATAACTTGCAGGATGCGATTAACCATCCGGCAGACGGTTTTACTGCTACGCCGTCACCTGCTGATGAAGTGGCCTATTTCCAGCTTTCCGGCGGCACCACCGGTACACCGAAGCTGATCCCGCGCACTCATAACGACTACTACTACAGCGTGCGTCGTAGCGTCGAGATTTGTCAGTTCACACAACAGACACGCTACCTGTGCGCGATCCCGGCGGCTCATAACTACGCTATGAGTTCGCCAGGATCGCTGGGCGTCTTTCTTGCCGGAGGAACGGTTGTTCTGGCGGCCGATCCCAGCGCCACGCTTTGCTTCCCGTTGATTGCAAAACATCAGGTTAACGTTACCGCGCTGGTGCCGCCGGCAGTCAGCCTGTGGTTGCAGGCGCTGACCGAAGGCGAAAGCCGGGCGCAGCTTGCCTCGCTGAAACTGTTACAGGTCGGTGGCGCGCGTCTTTCTGCCACGCTTGCAGCGCGTATTCCCGCAGAGATTGGCTGCCAGTTGCAGCAGGTGTTCGGCATGGCGGAAGGGCTGGTGAACTACACCCGTCTTGATGATAGCGCGGAGAAAATTATCCATACCCAGGGCTACCCAATGTGTCCGGACGATGAAGTGTGGGTTGCTGATGCTGAAGGAAATCCACTGCCGCAAGGGGAAGTTGGACGCCTGATGACGCGCGGGCCGTACACCTTCCGTGGCTATTACAAAAGCCCGCAGCATAATGCCAGCGCCTTTGATGCCAACGGTTTTTACTGTTCCGGCGATCTGATCTCCATTGATCCAGACGGTTACATCACCGTGCAGGGGCGCGAGAAAGATCAGATCAACCGTGGCGGCGAGAAGATCGCTGCCGAAGAGATCGAAAACCTGCTGCTGCGCCATCCGGCGGTGATCTACGCCGCACTGGTGAGCATGGAAGATGAGCTGATGGGCGAAAAAAGCTGCGCTTATCTGGTGGTGAAAGAGCCGCTGCGTGCAGTGCAGGTGCGTCGTTTCCTGCGTGAGCAGGGTATTGCCGAATTTAAATTACCGGATCGCGTGGAGTGTGTGGATTCACTTCCGCTGACGGCGGTCGGGAAAGTCGATAAAAAACAATTACGTCAGTGGCTGGCGTCACGCGCTTCAGCCTGAAGGAGAGAACACGATGGCTATTCCAAAATTACAGGCTTATGCACTGCCGGAGTCTCACGATATTCCGCAAAATAAAGTCGACTGGGCATTTGAACCGCAACGCGCCGCGCTGTTAATCCATGATATGCAGGATTATTTCGTCAGCTTCTGGGGCGAGAACTGCCCGATGATGGAACAGGTGATCGCGAATATTGCGGCGCTGCGTGACTACTGCAAACAGCACAATATTCCGGTTTATTACACCGCGCAGCCGAAAGAGCAGAGTGATGAAGATCGGGCGCTGCTGAATGATATGTGGGGGCCGGGCCTGACCCGTTCGCCGGAACAGCAAAAGGTGGTGGATCGCCTGACGCCGGATGCCGACGATACGGTGCTGGTGAAGTGGCGCTACAGCGCGTTTCATCGTTCTCCGCTGGAGCAAATGTTGAAAGAGAGCGGACGTAACCAACTGATTATCACCGGGGTGTACGCGCATATTGGCTGCATGACCACCGCGACCGACGCGTTTATGCGTGATATCAAGCCATTTATGGTGGCGGATGCGCTGGCCGATTTCAGCCGTGACGAGCATTTGATGTCGCTGAAATATGTGGCCGGACGTTCTGGCCGGGTGGTGATGACTGAAGAGTTACTGCCAGCACCTGTCCCCGCCAGCAAAGCGGTGCTGCGTGAGGTGATCCTGCCGCTGCTGGATGAATCCGATGAGCCGTTCGATGACGACAACCTGATCGACTACGGTCTGGATTCAGTGCGCATGATGGCGCTGGCGGCGCGCTGGCGCAAAGTGCATGGCGATATCGATTTTGTCATGCTGGCGAAAAACCCAACCATTGATGCCTGGTGGAAACTGCTCTCCCGCGAGGTGAAATAATGGATTTCAGCGGCAAAAATGTCTGGGTTACCGGAGCGGGTAAAGGTATCGGCTACGCCACGGCGCTGGCGTTTGTTGACGCGGGTGCGAAAGTTACAGGTTTTGATCAAGCGTTCACTCAGGAGCAATATCCCTTTGCGACCGAAGTGATGGATGTAGCCGACGCCGGGCAGGTGGCGCAGGTATGTCAGCGATTGTTAGCTGAAACGGAGCGACTGGACGTGCTGGTCAATGCGGCGGGAATTTTACGCATGGGCGCGACCGATCAGCTCAGCAAAGAAGACTGGCAGCAGACCTTTGCGGTCAACGTCGGCGGCGCGTTTAACCTGTTTCAGCAAACCATGAACCAGTTTCGCCGTCAGCGGGGCGGGGCGATTGTCACTGTGGCGTCCGACGCCGCGCACACGCCGCGCATTGGTATGAGTGCTTACGGTGCGTCGAAAGCGGCGCTGAAAAGCCTGGCGTTGAGTGTTGGGCTGGAACTGGCGGGTAGCGGCGTGCGCTGTAATGTGGTTTCGCCTGGATCCACAGACACCGATATGCAACGCACGCTGTGGGTGAGCGATGACGCCGAAGAGCAGCGTATTCGCGGCTTTGGCGAGCAGTTTAAACTCGGCATTCCGCTGGGGAAAATTGCCCGTCCGCAGGAGATCGCCAACACGATTTTGTTCCTCGCCTCTGACCTCGCCAGCCATATCACGCTACAGGATATCGTGGTGGATGGCGGCTCAACGCTGGGAGCATAAGCATGATCTGGAAACGCCATTTAACGCTCGACGAACTCAACGCCACCAGCGACAACACAATGGTGGCGCATCTGGGAATTGTTTATACCCGCCTGGGCGATGATGTGCTGGAAGCCGAAATGCCGGTTGATACCCGTACTCATCAGCCGTTTGGCCTGCTGCATGGCGGTGCGTCGGCGGCGCTGGCGGAAACGCTGGGATCGATGGCCGGATTTATGATGACTCGCGACGGTCAGTGCGTGGTAGGCACGGAACTGAACGCCACGCATCATCGCCCGGTGTCTGAGGGAAAGGTGCGCGGTGTTTGCCAGCCGCTACATCTTGGACGGCAAAATCAGAGCTGGGAAATCGTCGTTTTCGATGAACAGGGGCGGCGTTGCTGCACTTGTCGGCTGGGTACGGCGGTTTTGGGATGAACCCGACAGAATTAAATGAGATTGCAGGAAAACTCGGTTAACGGAGTGATCGAGTTAACATTGTTAAGTTAATTATTGGTTTTAACTCTTATTTGTTTGGTTATCGCGTTGTTAAATTCCGCAAAGATGTTATAGAAACAAAATGTAACATCTCTATGGACACGCACACGGATAACAATTATGAACAAATCAGGGAAATACCTCGTCTGGACAGTGCTCTCTGTAATGGGAGCATTTGCTCTGGGATACATTGCTTTAAATCGTGGGGAACAGATCAACGCACTGTGGATTGTGGTGGCGTCGGTCTGTATCTATTTGATCGCTTATCGTTTTTATGGTCTGTATATCGCCAAAAATGTGCTGGCGGTTGACCCGACGCGTATGACGCCAGCGGTGCGCCATAACGACGGGCTGGACTATGTGCCGACGGACAAGAAAGTGCTGTTCGGTCACCATTTTGCGGCCATTGCCGGCGCAGGCCCGCTGGTGGGGCCGGTGCTGGCAGCGCAAATGGGCTACCTGCCGGGGATGATCTGGCTGCTTGCCGGGGTGGTTCTCGCCGGTGCGGTACAGGATTTCATGGTGCTGTTTGTTTCCACGCGCCGTGACGGTCGCTCGCTGGGTGAGCTGGTCAAAGAAGAGATGGGGCCAACCGCCGGGGTGATTGCGCTGGTAGCCTGCTTTATGATCATGGTCATCATCCTTGCAGTGCTGGCGATGATTGTGGTGAAAGCCCTGACTCATAGCCCGTGGGGAACGTATACCGTTGCGTTTACTATTCCGCTGGCGCTGTTCATGGGGATCTACCTGCGCTACCTGCGTCCTGGTCGCATTGGGGAAGTGTCGGTGATTGGCCTGGTGTTCCTGATTTTCGCCATTATCTCTGGCGGCTGGGTGGCAGAAAGCCCGACCTGGGCACCGTACTTTGACTTTACCGGCGTGCAGCTGACCTGGATGCTGGTGGGTTACGGTTTTGTGGCGGCGGTGCTGCCCGTATGGCTGCTGCTGGCTCCGCGTGACTACCTTTCTACCTTCCTGAAAATCGGGACTATCGTCGGTCTGGCGGTAGGCATTTTGATCATGCGCCCGACGCTGACCATGCCTGCGCTGACCAAATTTGTCGATGGCACTGGCCCGGTATGGACCGGTAACCTGTTTCCGTTCCTGTTTATCACCATCGCCTGTGGTGCGGTGTCTGGCTTCCATGCGCTGATCTCTTCCGGCACCACGCCGAAGATGCTGGCAAACGAAGGGCAGGCGTGTTTTATCGGCTACGGTGGGATGTTAATGGAATCCTTCGTGGCGATTATGGCGCTGGTTTCTGCCTGTATCATCGATCCGGGCGTGTATTTTGCCATGAACAGCCCGATGGCGGTGCTGGCTCCGGCGGGTACGACGGATGTGGTGGCTTCTGCCGCGCAGGTGGTGAGTAGTTGGGGCTTTGCGATAACCCCGGATACGTTAAACCAGATTGCCAGCGAAGTCGGTGAACAGTCGATCATTTCCCGTGCGGGCGGTGCGCCGACGCTGGCGGTGGGGATGGCCTACATTCTGCACGGCGCGCTGGGCGGCATGATGGATGTGGCGTTCTGGTATCACTTCGCCATTTTGTTTGAAGCACTGTTTATTTTGACGGCGGTAGATGCGGGTACGCGTGCTGCGCGCTTTATGTTGCAGGATTTGCTGGGTGTGGTTTCTCCGGGTCTGAAACGGACGGATTCTCTGCCTGCGAACCTGCTGGCAACGGCGCTGTGTGTGCTGGCGTGGGGCTACTTCCTGCATCAGGGCGTGGTCGATCCGCTGGGCGGTATTAATACCCTGTGGCCGCTGTTTGGCATTGCCAACCAGATGCTGGCAGGGATGGCGCTGATGCTCTGTGCCGTGGTGTTGTTCAAAATGAAACGCCAACGTTACGCCTGGGTGGCGCTGGTGCCAACGGCCTGGCTGCTGATTTGTACCCTGACCGCAGGCTGGCAGAAAGCGTTTAGCCCGGATGCGAAAGTCGGCTTCCTGGCCATTGCTAACAAGTTCCAGGCCATGATCGACAGCGGCAACATTCCGTCGCAGTATACCGAGTCACAACTGGCGCAACTGGTGTTCAACAACCGTCTGGATGCCGGGTTGACCATCTTCTTTATGGTGGTTGTGGTGGTTCTGGCGCTGTTCTCGATTAAAACGGCGCTGGCGGCATTGAAAGAGCCGAAGCCAACGGCGAAAGAAACGCCGTATGAGCCGATGCCAGAAAATGTCGAGGAGATCGTGGCGCAGGCAAAAGGTGCGCACTAAAGTCAGAGTGAGGGGGAATGTTGGTATAGTGCCGATGGTTTCCCCTCACCCTAACCCTCTCCCCGGTGGGGCGAGGGGACTGACCGAGCGCGTTGATAGCTATTAATGCACTCTCTCAGCAACCTGTTTACCGGAGGTATTGATGTTTGATTCACTGGCAAAAGCCGGAAAATATTTAGGTCAGGCGGCGAAGCTGATGATTGGTATGCCTGATTACGACAACTATGTCGAACATATGCGGGTTAACCATCCCGATCAAACGCCGATGACCTACGAAGAGTTTTTCCGCGAGCGGCAGGACGCGCGCTACGGTGGAAAAGGCGGCGCGCGCTGCTGCTAAATTTGTACGTCAGGCTTTAAACGATTCCACTTTTTCGAACGCTGCACGCAACGTATCTGGTGTCAGCGTGACTGGCAGGTAATGAATGGACTCCACCGGACGTAAGGTGTGGGCAATCACTTTGTCGATCTCCGCCTGATTATTGATATCCACTTCCAGCTCCGCCAGCGTAGTCGGCAGATGAAAACGCTGATACGCCCCTGTTAATTGCGCCAGCACATCATCCTGACCCAGCAAGGCGCTTTGCACCAGAATTCCGTAGGCGACTTTGGTGCCGTGGAGAAACTTCTCGGTTTGCGGCAACACAGTCAGACCGTTATGCACGGCATGAGCCGCCGCCACACGCGTAAAACGATCGCCCAGACCACCGACCATTCCACCTCCGGCGATAATCGCATCCACCACATCGCAAAATGATTGCGTTAACTGCTGATTTTGCTGATCGGCAAGCGCCTGTTCGCTACTGTTTAATAAAACATCGCGGATGGCCTGCGCGTTATTGATTCCCAGACGCACGGTTAGCGGCAAAGTTTCTGGCTGCGGAGCCAGCACCACCGCTTCATACCATTTCGCCAGCGTGTCGCCGATCCCCGCCAGCAGATATTCTTGCGGCGCATTGAGGATAATCTCCGGTTCCACCAAAACCATAAAATTGGCGTCGTCGAAAATTTCATAATGAAGCGCCTGTCCGGCATCGTTATACCAGACAGAGAGCGGTGTCCAGGCGGCGCAAGTAGCGGCGATCGTTGGAACGGCAACAAACGGCAGACCGAGACGGCGGGCGAGGGCTTTCGCGGTGTCGAGCAGTGCGCCGCCACCGACGCCAATTACTACGCTGCGATCGTCACCGGACTCAGCCGCCAGTTGTTGCACATCGCTTTCGCTGCAATGACCGCGAAACAAAATATGCTTTTCTCCTGGCAGTTCAAACGCTAGTGGAAGTTTGGTTTGCGCCGCAGCAATGGCACGTTCACCATAAATCCACACAGCGCGAGAAAGCTGTTCAGTCGTGAAAAAATCATGCAGATGATTGAGACTTCCGGGATGTGAAAAGTAGTTAGCCGGGCCGACGACGACGCGGATAGGATTGTGAGGCATGTTGTGTTGTCCTTATTGTTTTATTTAGACATCTAAACGTCTTGATTGCCAAATACTAGCATCGTGTTATAGTGCCTTCAACACGCAACTTCGTCAGGCACAATAAAAATGACAAATAACCCTCTGATTCCACAAAGCAAACTTCCACAACTTGGCACTACCATTTTCACCCAGATGAGCGCGCTGGCGCAGCAACACCAGGCGATTAACCTGTCGCAAGGCTTTCCTGATTTTGATGGTCCGCACTATCTACAGGAGCGACTGGCGTATCACGTTGCCCAGGGCGCAAATCAATACGCGCCAATGACCGGCGTACAGGCACTGCGCGAGGCGATAGCTGAGAAAACAGAACGGCTGTATGGCTATCAACCAGATGCCGATAGCGATATCACCGTAACAGCAGGGGCGACGGAGGCGTTATACGCGGCGATTACCGCGCTGGTACGTAGTGGCGATGAAGTTATCTGTTTCGACCCCAGTTATGACAGTTATGCGCCAGCCATTACGCTATCAGGTGGGATCGTGAAACGCATTGCGCTACAGCCGCCGCATTTTCGCGTTGACTGGCAAGAATTTGCTGCGCTATTGGGCGAGCGCACCCGGCTGGTGATCCTCAACACGCCGCATAATCCCAGCGCCACCGTCTGGCAGCAGGCTGATTTTGCCGCTTTGTGGCAGGCAATTGCCGATCGTGAGATTTTTGTCATTAGTGATGAAGTTTACGAGCACATCAACTTTTCACAGCCGGGTCATGCCAGCGTGCTGACGCATCCGCAATTGCGTGAGCGGGCGGTGGCGGTGTCATCGTTTGGCAAGACCTATCACATGACCGGCTGGAAAGTGGGGTATTGCGTTGCGCCAGCGCCCATCAGCGCCGAGATACGTAAGGTGCATCAGTATCTGACCTTTTCGGTCAACACCCCCGCACAACTGGCGCTTGCCGATATGCTGCGGGAAAATCCTGAACATTATCTTGCATTACCGGACTTTTATCGCCAGAAGCGCGATATTCTGGTGAACGCGTTAAGCGAGAGCCGGCTGGAGATTTTACCGTGTGAAGGCACATACTTTTTGCTGGTGGATTACAGCGCCGTGTCTACGCTGGATGATGTTGAGTTTTGCCAGTGGCTGACGCGGGAGCATGGCGTGGCGGCGATTCCGCTGTCGGTGTTTTGCGCCGATCCCTTCCCGCATAAACTGATTCGTCTCTGTTTTGCCAAGAAGGAATCGACGCTGCTGGCGGCGGCTGAACGCCTGCGCCAGCTTTAGTTATTTGACAGTCCAGGCGCGGGAATATTGACGGTCGGCAAACAGTTCTTGCAGGCCGTTAATTTGCTTCAGACGCAACACTTCGTCGCTGTCCATTCCCAACTCTTTGCCGATTTTATTGTCGTCCCAACCTAACTGGCTGAGTTCACGAACAATTTCTGACATTGCCGTGACCTGGTGGCGACCGCGCGCCCGGTTGTGGCGAATAGTTGCAGCGATACGTTCGTTACGTGTTCCTTCCAGGCAGGTGACCGGTAAATACCCTTTTAATCGCAATTTTAACGTGTTAGAGCCTTTGCCAATTTCATGACGGTGAAAACCATCAACAATTTCAAGTGTGCTGGCTCGTGTGTTGGTCACCACAATTGGCTGGGTAAAACCATCGACCTCAATTGATTTTTGCAGTAATCGTTTCTCTGGCGGCGCGACGTTATTCGGATTGTAATCATTGGGAGTGAGTTGGGTGTTCTTAACCCACAAAACACAATCTACCGGTTCGTCGCGAAAGGGACTTACTTGATGGATCGCCGTTCTGATCTCATTGATCGCCTTAATGCGATCTTCTTCCGCCAGACTGGCGAGAAATTGAGTTAAATCCTGCGTTAATCGCTGTTGCATAGTATTCCCCATTCCTGACGTTTTCCTTTAATCCGTTCGTTATAACGTTGATAATTTTTGGCTTTTGTGGGGCTGAATGATAATGCCCGACACCAATAATCATTGTTGAGCAATACTTTGCAGATACGTCGCCAGGAAGGGACATCTTTTGAGCCAATATCTCCATGCTGTGTCTGAGGGATCTCGATGCCTTTTTTTTGATACCAGTGCAAATAAACAGCAATCTTATTGCGATAATGTTCAGCCGTTTTTTCCGGCATACTATTAAGCAGTAATAAGGCATATTCTTGCCAGTCTAAATGGTCGGGCTTAAGGATCTTCCTATGACCATAAAATTGATTGTCATGACCAGCGTAAATTCCACCGCTTTTTACGCCACTGACCCTGGCGCACATTGCGGCCCATCGGTCAGGTTCAAGAACATGATATAGCCATAAACCTTGCCGTTGCTCTGGACCAAAAGGTTCGCAGATTCGCATATGACGCAGAGGGACGCCAGCCTGGTACATCAGGTTATACAAAGGGTTAGATAGAGTCTGGTGTTTAGCATACCAGGTCCAGATATCGGCCACCTTCCAGTCGTAAATGGGATAAATATACCAACAATGACCACCTGGTGCGGCGGTGGTCCACGGTTTATCGTCAGCAAAACGTTGTTTATTTAAGCTGGCAATGGCGACGAAACGATTATAAGACTCGTCGGCACGGATACCGACTAACATTGCGGCTGGACGATGTTGTGAAAACCATTCGGCAAATTCACGCACAAAATGTTCAAAGGTCATGCCTGATTGATAAAACGAGAAAAATGCCGGATCGGTTATCGCATCTTCTGGCGGCTGACGAACCCATTCAATATCAGGCTGCCAGCACTGCCATTCGGGTTGATATTGGGATAATGAATTTTGCGTTGTTAGCGGTAGTGCTACCCAATAAAACTCTTCGATAACATCGGCATACTGCTCACGTAGCGATTGAACATAGTCAATCGTACAAGAAAACTGAGCTTCCCAGTCGATAAACAGGACGTGTATTTTTTTTCCCATTTTTCTGGCCAGATCTGCGGTCAAATGGAGCATTAAGCCAGAATCTTTACCACCAGAAAAAGAGACGCATACGCGAGGCAGAGTATTAAGTGTCCAGGTGATACGGTCTTGTGCTGCTTCCAGGATATTGAGAGGTAGCGGGATTTTATAAATGGACATCTGAAGACGCTCTCTTAACGTGACCGTGAGAAAAGTGCGATAGTTTCCTGATTATAATATTAATAAATTAAAATGAGGTATCTTATTTTATATTCACATGCTGAATTTTTATGGCGAATATTATCCATGCCGGCAGATGTTTAACATAAGTTGTCATTCAAACGATCAATAAAACGAGAGAAACTCAGGTTGTTTAATGATGATTTATTATAGGAAATATAAAGTGTATTAGACGGTAGATTCTGTTCTATCTTTATTTGTTTTAATTGAAGGTTTTTTTGATAGCTACGATATAATTCGAAGGGCACAATGCCCAGTAAATCGGTAACCGCAATAGTATTGACAATAGTAAACAGTGAAGAGCTACGGAATGCTATTTTTCGGTTTGTAAGAATCGCTTCTATTTCCATCTGAAAATCTTCAAGGCCAGGTGCTTTCGATGTCAGAGAAGTGAACTCTTCATCAAGAATTTCTTCGCGGCTACTGTGTTCCGTTATTCTCGGATGGGATGCGCTACAGATAAGCGTGTTTCGTATCGACTGAAAAGGCATACAGCTTACCGAGCGACTGATGACCGGCATTAATGTGATGACCAGATCTGCTTTGCGATAAGTCAATAAATCTTCGGCGCTTTCTGCTGACATCATGATGTCATGATGTTCAATTTCTACGGCTGTATCTTGTCGCAGACATCCGATCAAGAGGCTACTGTTGGTTGAAGAGATGAGTTGCGGGCCATAAATAATAAATTTTTTCTTCAGTTCTGCTTTATTGACAATGTTGATTGTTTGCTCAAGGTTCTTGAGATTTTTCTCAAGGTGATGATGCAAATTTAACCCTGTCGTTGTTGGTGCAATACCTTTCCCGGAGCGAATAAATAAGGGGTCATTAAATTGTGCACGTAGACGTTGTAAAGACTGACTCACCGCAGAAGGGGTTATATATAACGATTCTGCGGCCTTGCTAATGCTAAGATGTTGGTATATGCATTCAAAAATGACAAGCAAGTTCAAATCGAATTTTTTTAAGTCGTAAAGATTAGCCATGATGCGCTCCATTCATATGCTTGTTCTCATAATATTCATCAAGTCAATGATATGGCTTTATGTATTTATATATATTATGTTGTTTTACTTAATTTACGATTAAGTTTTTCTAAAATACCATAGTTGATATGAGCGGGGTGAACAATACTTGCGATTTTATGGATAACTGAAAAGGAGTGAACTATTTCAGCTATCCATACAATGAATGTTATTTATTTCCCATAATAATATTTAAGGTCTTTTGATCCGGTAATCCGACAGCCTGCTGCAATGTGTTCTCTGGACTCATGTAATAAATCGCAGGTGTGACATTTGCACCCAGTTCGTCCATCAACGCCTCATTGGCACTTAGAATCTTCATCTGTTCCGGGCCCACGCTCCCGGAGAGGTTCAGCTTTAACTTGCCGCTTGATGCTTCATACTCTTGCCACGTTTTTGCCGGATCCTTAGACGCAAGGATTGCCGCCGCAGTGGCTGGGCTTTCGGGTTTTATCACGCCAACCAGTAGGGTACGGATTTGTACTTTACCGGCATCAACCCATGGGCGCGCTTGTTGCCAGAATTGTTTGCAATACGGGCAGAAAGGATCGGCAAAAACATAAACCACGACTGGTGCATCTTTTTTACCGTCAAGTAACCAGCTTGATTGTTCCATGCGTTGCCACATTTCGCGTCCGGCAGGTGCGTAAATCTCTTTTTCAATAAGGGCGTTACTGAGGTTCTCTCCCTTTTCGTTGTACATATAGCCAGATATGGCATGTTTGCCGTCGGGCGTAAGGTAGATAGTGACTCCCATGTCCTGATATTTCCCCAGATAACCTTTCATGCCGCCAGGTGCATCGAACGATTTGATAATCGTAATCCCCTGTTTTTCAATCGCTTTAACGGGTGCAGGAAGCTCTTCGGCGTAAGCAAATCCAGGGAGTAGGGTAAACAAAATTATCTTTTTTAACATTGCTTTGTCCTTTTCGTTCAGTGCAAATACACAATAAAAGGCTTAACCTATCACTGTCATAGTTAAGACCTTATGTCAGATGATTGCCCTTTGTTTATGAGGGTGTTGTAATCCCTCTCGTCGTTGCGATCATCATTGCAACACCGCAGCCTGTTGAACAGGCGCTGAAGATACCAAAGGGTAGTTCAGGTTATGCGGTCACCTGGAAAGGGGACCCTTTTTACTTTTTATCGCCGCTGGCGGTGCAAAGTTCACAAAGTTGTCTTACGAAGGTTGTAAGGTAAAACTTATCGATTTGATAATGGAAACGCATTAGCCGAATCGGCAAAAATTGGTTACCTTACATCACATCGAAAACACGGAGGAAGTATAGATGTCCTTGATTAACACCAAAATTAAACCTTTTAAAAACCAGGCATTCAAAAACGGCGAATTCGTTGAAATCACCGAAAAAGATACCGAAGGCCGCTGGAGCGTCTTCTTCTTCTACCCGGCTGACTTTACTTTCGTATGCCCGACCGAACTGGGTGACGTTGCTGACCACTACGAAGAACTGCAGAAACTGGGCGTAGACGTATACGCAGTATCTACCGATACTCACTTCACCCACAAAGCATGGCACAGCAGCTCTGAAACCATCGCTAAAATCAAATATGCGATGATCGGCGACCCGACTGGCGCCCTGACCCGTAACTTCGACAACATGCGTGAAGATGAAGGTCTGGCTGACCGTGCTACCTTCGTTGTTGACCCGCAGGGTATCATCCAGGCTATCGAAGTTACCGCTGAAGGCATTGGCCGTGACGCGTCTGACCTGCTGCGTAAAATCAAAGCAGCACAGTACGTGGCTTCTCACCCAGGTGAAGTTTGCCCGGCTAAATGGAAAGAAGGTGAAGCAACTCTGGCTCCGTCCCTGGACCTGGTTGGTAAAATCTAAGTTCCGCAATCGCGTAATTAATCGGGTGCTGCGGCACCCGATTTTCTTCCCCGCACCATGATGCAAGCTGCATCCAGGTAGCCGATGAGGCCGCTTGCATGATGATGTTTAAAGCCCAGGAGATAAACATGCTCGACACAAATATGAAAACTCAACTCAAGGCTTACCTTGAGAAATTGACAAAGCCTGTTGAGTTAATTGCCACGCTGGATGACAGCGCAAAATCGGCAGAAATCAAGGAACTGTTGGCTGAGATCGCAGAACTGTCAGACAAAGTCACCTTTAAAGAAGATAACAGCTTGCCGGTGCGTAAACCGTCATTCCTGATCACCAATCCAGGTTCCAACCAGGGGCCGCGTTTTGCAGGTTCCCCGCTGGGTCACGAGTTTACCTCGCTGGTACTGGCGCTGCTGTGGACCGGTGGTCATCCGTCGAAAGAAGCACAATCTCTGCTGGAGCAGATTCGCCATATCGACGGTGATTTTGAATTCGAAACCTATTACTCGCTCTCTTGCCACAACTGCCCGGACGTGGTGCAGGCGCTGAACCTGATGAGCGTACTGAACCCGCGCATTAAGCACACGGCGATTGATGGCGGTACGTTCCAGAACGAAATCACCGATCGCAACGTGATGGGCGTTCCGGCTGTGTTCGTGAATGGTAAAGAGTTTGGTCAGGGCCGCATGACTATTTCCGAAATCGTCGCCAAAATCGATACTGGTGCGGAAAAACGTGCGGCAGAAGAGCTGAACAAGCGTGATGCTTATGACGTATTAATCGTCGGTTCCGGCCCGGCGGGTGCAGCGGCGGCCATTTATTCCGCACGTAAAGGCATTCGTACCGGTCTGATGGGCGAACGTTTTGGCGGTCAGATCCTCGATACTGTTGATATCGAAAACTACATTTCTGTACCGAAGACCGAAGGGCAGAAGCTGGCAGGTGCACTGAAAGTTCACGTTGATGAATACGACGTTGATGTGATCGACAGCCAGAGCGCGAGCAAACTAATCCCGGCAGCAGTTGAAGGCGGCCTGCATCAGATTGAAACAGCTTCCGGCGCGGTACTGAAGGCACGCAGCATTATCGTGGCGACCGGTGCAAAATGGCGCAACATGAACGTTCCGGGCGAAGATCAGTATCGCACCAAAGGCGTGACTTATTGTCCACACTGCGACGGCCCGCTGTTTAAAGGCAAACGCGTAGCGGTCATTGGCGGCGGTAACTCCGGTGTCGAAGCGGCAATCGACCTGGCAGGTATTGTTGAACACGTAACCCTGCTGGAATTTGCGCCAGAAATGAAGGCAGACCAGGTATTGCAGGACAAACTGCGCAGCCTGAAAAACGTCGATATCATTCTGAACGCGCAAACTACTGAAGTAAAAGGTGACGGTAGCAAAGTTGTTGGTCTGGAATACCGTGACCGTGTGAGCGGCGATATTCACAACATCGAACTGGCCGGTATTTTCGTCCAGATCGGTCTGCTGCCGAACACTAACTGGCTGGAAGGCGCAGTAGAACGTAACCGCATGGGTGAGGTAATCATCGATGCGAAATGCGAAACCAACGTTAAAGGTGTGTTTGCTGCCGGTGACTGTACGACTGTTCCGTACAAGCAGATCATCATTGCCACTGGCGAAGGTGCTAAAGCCTCTCTGAGTGCCTTTGACTACCTGATTCGCACCAAAACTGCATAAGAAGAAGTAAGATTCACCTGCAATTGTTAGCCGCCGGGGTCAAACCTGGCGGCTTTTTTTCGTTATAAAAAACCCTGCCGGGATTGCTCCGGGCAGGGCATCATAAATACGTTAATCTGTTAACGAACGACTAATACAGGCAGATTAGCATGGCGGATCACGCTGGAAGCGTTAGAACCTAACAGATGGGTTGAAATTGATGGATTACGCGAACCGATAACCACTACATCTGCATTCAGTTCTTTGGCTAACTCGTTCACCTCATCCCGCACGCTACCAAAGCGGACATGTGGTTTGATACGGGAGGGATCAATATTGAAATGACCAACCATTGTCTGTAGGCGTTCTTCCGCCTCATGTTGCAAATGCTCTTCGAAACGACGCACATCGGCAGCAAAACGGTGCAGACTAAGGCTTGCGGCGCCAGGTAATACATGGAGTAAATGAATTACACCATCATCCTGGGCGAGAAATTCAGCATGACGAACGGCTTTGTCGCTTAATTCCATTTCAAATACGTCTACCGGCATAATGATTGTTTTGTACATAAGCATTCTCTCCTTGCTGTTGCATGAATACATAACATCACATTATTGATTGCAGTTCTGTGATTTGCGACGTTGATTTTATATCTATTAAGTATTGATTGGTAAAATATATTCACATAAACACTACCAGTGTTGCTCAAGGTATAGCACCGCGACAACGAGTATTGCCGCGATGAAAATATAAAACACTGTAATACCAAGAGCTTCACTCATAATGGAGTCCGCAGGTTGATAACCTGTTCAGATTAGAACGTAGCGGGGAAGAGCAAAATGATAAGTCTGGTTGATATTTGAACAGAAAGAGGATGCGGATGCATCCTCTGGGCAAAGCGAGTAAACGCTTGTGCAGATGGGATTAAAGCAAGTAGTCGCCAGCGGCTTCAGGCTGGTATTCGAGTTCCAGCACTTCAAGGTGGGTTGCGGTGCCGCCCGGAAGTTCCCAGTGAATGGTATCGCCAACGCGAAGTCCCAGCAGTGCGGCACCCACCGGAGCCATCACGGAAAGCTGAGTATTGCTGTCGGTCATTTTGGCCGGATACACCAGCGTGCGCACACGCACTTCGCCATCGCTAAGATTGCGGAATTTAACCCGGCTGTTCATCGTCACCACGTCGTGTGGCATCTCTTCAGGCGAACACATTTGGGCGCGATCCAACTCTGCGTTTAACGCGTCGGCGATTGGCAAACCGGCATAGGCGGGTTGCTCCAGCAGAATATCGATGCGTTCGGCATCCAGGTCGTTAATGATGATAGTTGGTCTGGACATTTTTACTCCATGTCGTCGGTACTGCGAGTGTCGCAGATAAACATACCCAAAAGAAAACCCTCACCGTCAGGCGGCGAGGGTTTAACTCATATGATGATACTGACTGTTGCTCACTCTTTGAAGTGATATACGTCACATTCAGGTAATTCCTCAATGCAGCGCATTATGTATATATATTAATCATCATGTTTTATGTAAAACGCGCTACGACGTTTTACAGATCTGATCATTAATAACCCGCTTTATCAATCACAAAGGCTTTGCCACAGTTGCCAGGGTGTGGTTGTGGTAAGAATGAGTTTGCTGAGAGTGGTGCGTTGATGGCGTCAGCTTTTATCGAAATCTGGATTTCAGTCAAATACGCCGGGTTACCCTGGCACGTTAACTTGACTGCTTTGACGTTCTCTTTCCCCCAACTTTTGGCAAAGGCGGCGTCAAAGTCACTGCGGCTCACGGTTTTTCCGTAGTTATCCGCGAGGAATTTTCCGGCTGCGCTCTCTTTAATTTCTTGATTCAGACGCACCATCGTGCCGAAATAAGCATCCGGGTCAAAACCAAAACAGGCACCATGTTTCGCGTATTCGTAACGTTCCAGACAAGAGCGTCCGCCAGCCCCCGGCATAACTTCACTCAGTTTAGCTGCGGTTTCCAGCGATAACCCGGTTTCCGGTGAGGAACACATCCGGCTGGCGCGAGCTTCCGGCAAGTTCGGGATTGGACGAGTGGCGCAGCCGAAGCGCATCCAGCGGCGTTCATCAACGCCACGCGCTGCAACTGATTTTGGCAACCCCGGCCACAGACCATGAACGGTCAGAAAATCGGCTTTGTTGGTCGTTTCGGTTTGCAGGCGACATTCATCCCGTTCGTTACGATTTCGATCGTGCTGGCTCTGGCAAAATCCTGTTTGCCAGGAGAGAGCCAGGACATAGCGGTCAAAATCGCCATACTGTTTTGCCTGCAACGCAGCGGCGTTGACAGAAGATAAGGGGAGCAGAGAAGCCGCCAGTAAAGCGGCGTTACGCCAGAATGCTTTCATAATGGGTGTGGGACTCATACATACACTGAATACTATCTATTAAATCATAAAAAAGCCCGCCAGGTGGGGTTACCTGGCGGGCGTGATGATTTATTCAGCGTTTGACGAACGTATTAGTTCCACATGGCGAGAATCGGCCAGCCTACCAGAAGCAGCATGGCAATATAAATCACCCCGAAGATAGCGCCAAGACGCCAGTAATCTTTCGATTTCACATAGCCGCAGCCGTAAATAATAACCCCTGGACCGGTTGCATATGGCGTCAGGCAGCCCATGATACCGATAGACAGAACCAGCAGGATACACAGTTGTTCCATCGGTACGCCCGGAATACCTTTACCGACGGCCAGAATGACCGGCAGCATGGTTGCGGTATGCGCAGAGAGGCTGGCAAACAGGTAGTGAGCAAAGTAGAAGACCAGAACCAGTACAATCACCGTTGCGTTTGGTGAGAAGCCTTCAAGGTGCGTACTCATGGTGCTGGCGAACCAGTCGATAAAGCCAGAACGGGTCAGGCCATTAGCCATAACAACCAGTGTTGCCAGGTTGACCAGCGTGTTCCATGCGCTGTTATAGCGGGTAATGTCTTTCCACGGCACAACGTGCAGCGCCAGCATCAGCGAAACCGCCAGCAGGCCAACTGCAGTGGCGTTAATGACTTCACTACCAAATACCCACAAACCTAAGCTGAGCAGAACAAGACCAATCAGCGTCCACTCTCTGCGTGTCAGCGCACCCATGGTTTTTAGTTCATCACCCGCCCAGGTTGCCACTTCTTCACTGTGTGTGATTTCCGGTTTGTACAGCACGTAGGAAAGCCACGGCGCAATGATAAGTAAGATAACCCCAACTGGCAGGAAGCAGAGGAACCACTGCAACCAGCTAATCTGGATACCGGCAATTTTGCTGACGAACTCCAGACCCAGCACGTTTGGTGCTGCACCGGTGACAAACATGGAGGAACTCAGACTGGTACTGATGACCATCATCCACATTAAATAACCGCCAATGCGACGTGCAGACGGATCGTTCGGGAATGATTTAAACAGCGGCGGCAGGTTTTTAATGACCGGGAAAACCGTACCCCCGGTACGTGCGGTGTTAGACGGTGTAAACGGCGCCAGCAGAATGTCAATAATGACAATTGCATAACCCAACGTCAGCGTGCGTTTACCCATGAATTTTACCAGAAAAAGGGCAATACGACGGCCTAATCCGGAAACTTCATACCCTAATGCAAAGATAAATGCGCCAAATACCAGCCAGACAGTGGTACTGGAAAAACCAGCCAGTCCCCATTTCAGCGCCTGTTTTTGGGCATTAAAAGCGGGGTCAGCTAATTCTTTGGCGTCAAAGAGCAGGTAATTACTGCCAATAACGCAAATAGTCACTGCAATAAAACTGATCGCTGTTGCCGGAATTGGCTCGAGGATCATGCCGACAATCATTGCCACAAACACGGCGAAGTAATGCCATGCCTGCGGCGGCATACCGTCGGGTACAGGGATAAGAAACATGACGCCCATCACCACCAGTGGGGCCAATAATTTCCATATCTTATCTTTTGCTAAAGACATACGGGTTCTCCGAAAATTAATATTTCCAAATTTATCAAGTGCTTAAATTTTTAAATCTGTGCTAAAAACCAGGTAAGAATCAGCAGGTCGGCGCTGCCGCCTGGACTGAGATTTCGTTCGATACACTCCCTGTCGAACTGCCGGAGATAATCGAGATCGGCGGGGGTTCGGATGCCCCCTTTTTGCAATAGTGTTTGCGCCTCGCGCTGTAGCCAGCGCAGGCCCCCTTCGCCACCGCGCGATGCGACGTTGGTATCGCTGTTAATCGCCATCAGTAGGAGCAAGGTATCGAGCAATGCCAGTTCAGGATCCAGCCCCTGATCCAGCAGAGTGAGGTAATGCGGGAGGGCGCGGTTGATAACCAGTGGGTAGCCCGCTTCGGCTTCACCGCGCGCACCGGTAAGACCAAGTTGCTGATATAACCGTTGGCCTGCCGTTAGTTGTGGATTATTGGTGCGCAGTTCGCGATCGGTCAGACCACGGCAGAAGCTGGCCGCCGTCGCACAAACGGTTTTGGGCGTTACCGGCTGGTTGAGCTGAAGCAAACGACCAATTGCCGCACACATCAGCCCTAAAGAAAAAATACTGCCTTTATGGGTGTTTACACCTGCGGTAGCGCGGAACATATCGCCTTCGCAGGCCATACCAATTGGGCGTAATCCGCTGAGTACCGATTCTGGTGCCATTTCTGCACTACAGGCACCAAATTCAATGAAACGTGGTAACCAGCCCTGAATCGCCAGCGCGCTACGGTGGAAATCTTCCAGCGACATATCTTTGTGCGCACCGCAGTTAATGCGATCCACGAGACCGGGTTTCGGTGACAGATTGACTTCAGTCAGCATGGCGCGCCAGCCCAGAAGGGCATAGTCATTGATTAATGACGTCGCAAGCTTTGTGGTTTTAGTTGACGTTGCAGGCATCGACATCGTTTAGCAGCGCCTCCATACGGTTGAGTAAATCGGTCAGTTGATGCGTTTTTCCACGCGCACAAACGGCTGCACTTTGCTCGCACAACAGGCAGCGGCGAGGCGGCAGCGAATAATCGCGGCGGGAGAGAATTTCGCCTTCGGGCGTCAGGACATCGATATCCCACAAACGCCCGAGAGCATGACTATGCTCAAGCTCAATGGTTGCGAGCTTGAGGTCGCGAGCCGGTGCGGCAATGCTCAACATGCCCTCCGGCCCGCTGGCGGAAACCAGTGCAGCCTGCTCCTGAATTTGCCAGCCCTGTTTTGCGGCTAAAGCACGCAGGGCAGTCACGCCATGATTAAAAATCCGGCGTGTGACCTCGCTGTCTTTAACCGGCCCAGGCGCAACCACGGTAAAGGAGACCAGTGGAACAGGATGGCGCTTGAGCCAGGCGTGTTGCCGTGCTTGCCTTTCATCCCGGCTTATGAGCAACTCGGGAATCGAAACCGCATGGTGGCTGGCGAGTTCAGGGAGCAGGTGCATGGCTTATTCCTTCACCTGATGTACAACATCAATCACCGAGCCATCGCGGTAACGCACGACGGCAACGACGCGGTCGGTGAATTCAATCGGCTGTGGTTCACCGGTCAGCAGACGCGCGCGTTCGCGCAGCCACTCAATGGAGACCACTTTAATGCCCGCTTCCTGCAGACGCTCTGCCAGTTCCGGGCGTGCCGGGTTAACGGCGATACCGTGGTCGGTAACCAGGATATCGACGCTGGAGCCAGGGGTGATGCAGGTCAGCACGTTATCCACCAGGGTCGGAATACGACCGCGCACCAGCGGTGCGACGATGATGGAAAGGGCGGATGCAATCGCAGTATCGCAGTGACCGCCGGAAGCGCCACGCAGTACGCCGTCAGAGCCGGTCAGCACGTTGACGTTGAACTGGGTATCAATTTCCAGCGCGCTCAGTACCACCACGTCGAGACGATCAACCGATGCGCCTTTCGAACCCCAGTTGGCGTACTGGTTGGCGCTGATTTCGATGTGATTCGGGTTACGAGCCAGCGATTGCGCAGCGTGGCTGTCAAAGCTCTGCACATCCAGCAGTTTGCGGATCAGCCCTTTTTCATGCAGATCAACCATCGTTGCGGTAATACCGCCGAGGGCGAAGTCGGCGCGAATATCGCGGCTACGCATTTTGTCTTCCAGGAAACGGGTGACTGCCAGCGAAGCGCCGCCGGTGCCGGTCTGCATGGAGAAACCTTCTTTGAAGTAGCCGGAGTTAACAATCACATCCGCTGCGCTGCGGGCAATCAGCAGTTCGCGCGGGTTAGTGGTCATACGGGTCGCGCCTGCGCCGATTTTTGCGGCATCACCAACGCGATCGACTTTGACGATCAGATCGACCTGATCCTGTTCAATACTGGCCGGGTTATGCGGATAAGGCAGCAGTTCTTCGGTGAGCATCACGACTTGTTTTGCGTTGTCGGCATCGACCATCGCATAGCCGAGAGAACCGCAGCAGGCTTTACCGGTGTAGCCGTTGGCATTACCAAATTCGTCGCAGGACGGGACGCCGAGGAAAGCCACGTCGATATTCAGTTCACCGCTCTGTACCAGATGCACACGACCACCGTGAGAGTGGATTTGTACCGGTTCAGCCAGCAGACCACGGGAAATTTCTTCCGCCAGTGGGCCGCGCAGACCAGAGGTATAAATGCGGGTGACCACACCCTGACGAATATGTTCTACCAGCGGCGCATGGCAGTCGCTCAAAGAGCTGGACGCCAGTGTCAGGTTTTTAAAGCCCATCTTCGCGATGACGTCCATCACCATATTGACGGTCAGGTCACCGCCACGGAAAGCGTGGTGGAAGGAGACGGTCATGCCGTCCTTTAAACCAGAACGACGAATAGCGTCTTCCAGGTTGGCGCACAGTTTGCGATCGCGCGCTTTTTCAGCCTGGTAGGTTTGCTTTGGCGAGTTCTGGAAAGCGGCAAGATCGCATTCAGCGCGACGATTCCAGGTCGCTACCCGTTCTTGTCGTTGAGATTGTTCAATTTTCTGCGTCATTTTGATTGCCTTATTCTTCGCGGATGCCGGAAAGTTCTGCGCGGGAGAGCACCAGACGGGCACGATCGATAACCGGACCGTCAACCATCTTGCCGTTCAGGGAAACCACGCCGAGGCCTTCGCGAGCGGCAGCTTCAGCGGCTTCTACGACGCGGCGTGCGTGATCCACTTCTTTCTGGGTTGGTGCGTAGAGGTTGTGCAGCAGATCAATCTGACGCGGGTTGATCAGCGATTTGCCATCAAAGCCCAGCTGTTTGATATGTGCAGCTTCTTGCAGGAATCCGGCTTCATTGTTAGCGTCGGAATAGACCGTATCGAACGCCTGGATACCGGCAGAGCGCGCGGCCTGCAAAATGGAGCAGCGAGCGAACAGCAGTTCCGTACCTTCCGGTGAGCGTTCTGTACGCAGGTTGCGCACGTAGTCTTCCGCACCCAGCGCGATACCGATTAAACGTTCAGATGCGTGAGCGATTTCTACCGCACGGGTAATACCCAGCGGAGATTCAATCGCTGCCAGCAAACCGGTGCTGCCAGGTTCACGTCCACAGGCTTTCTCAATACGCAGGATCTCTTTTTCGATATCCAGCACATCCTGAGCGGTGTCAGTTTTCGGCAGACGCACAACGTCTGCGCCACCACGAACGACGGCTTCCAGGTCGTTAACGCCCCATTCGGAATCCAGTGCGTTTACACGCACAATGGTTTCAATGTCGCGATACAGAGGATGTTGCAGTGCGTGGTAAACCATGCGGCGAGCGGTGTCTTTTTCACGCAGCGCCACGGAGTCTTCGAGGTCAAACATCAGGGCATCTGCCGGGTAGATGAAAGAGTTGCTGACCATCGCGGCATTAGCGCCAGGCACAAACAACATGCTGCGGCGGGTGCGGGTTTTACGTTGTTGCAGCGAAGCGGAAATCATTGGCAATCCTCCCATGGCAGAGCCGGGATACCGCTGGCGCGCGCCAGCAGGGCTTCCAGTCGTGCACGTAAAATGCAGTCCAGTGCGCCTTTGTCATCGACATTCAGCTGTACGCCGCGCACGTTATAGCGGGCGAGAACGTCCAGAATGGTGGTGCGAATCGCATCGCCAAACTGTTTCTCAACGCTGCTGTTGATTTGCAGGTCGATATCCTGCGTATCGAGCGGGGCGATGCGTATCATCACATCCCCAGACTCAAGGGTGCCTGCAACGGCGGGCTGGTTTATTTTCATTTTTCACCTGTTTCTCATGCGGGGGTCTTTTGACGAGCTGCCGCGTCCTGGCGGGAGTGTTCAAGCAGATTCTGCAAGTAATGCAGCGTGGCTGCCGGAACCAGCGGCGCGATAGCCGTGAGATCGTTTTTCACCAGCAGTTTGCGTACCCGGGAAGCGGATATCGGCATCTCCTGGTAACGCAACCGCTCAATTTCAACCAGTTCAATGGGCGGTGCGGAGATAGTCGGTGTTTCCAGCCAGTAGCGCATATCCTGGTTGTACTGGGCGGTCACGCGGCAATAAGGTTCAGTACCAACAAAGCGATGGGTAACGCCCAGTGCGGGAGCGAGGTACTGACGGAAAATCTTCAGATCAATTTCGGTGTAACAATGGTTAATGACGCTCTGTTCTTTAATGAAGTAGCAGGGGAACGTGGCGCGGGAGATGATGTATTCGGAGCCGCGATGCACGGTCAGGCGCGGAATATCGGCGGTGCCTTTCAACACCAGATCCAGCCGGTCTTCATAGGGAAAGCGCGAAGAATCTTCTTTGACTAAAAACAGATGCAGCCAGTCACACTGTGCCGCTGCCTGTTGAATCAGATAACGGTGACCGTTAGTAAAGGGATTGGCGTTCATCACAATGCAGCCAATTTTGTTCCCTTCATGACGAAATTTTTTTAGTGACTCGGCATAGCGTTTCAGACGTGTGGCACTGTTTTCCATCAACACCATCACGCCAGGTACGCTGGTCAGCGTGTAAAAACCGCACTGGCGGAACAGCGCCTCGTATTCGGTTTTGGTATAAATAAACAGATGCGTGCTGTGTCGTTCATAGGCGAGGTTTATCAGTTCGGTGGCTAATGTCAGCGCCAGTCCTTCACCGCGAACAGATTCGCTGATAGCGACGCACTTAATAATATTTCCGGCGATTCCACCGCAAGCGATAAGCTTTTCATTGCGAGTTACGGTAATAAATACTTCGACTGTTGTGTCAACGCTCAAATCATTGTCATGCAGGAATTGGGCAATTTCTGCCATTTTTTTATTTTCTGAACGTTTTACCCGGGTGAAAATATCATTGCCGAACATAATAAGTCATATCCTGAAGGTATGTGTTGTTATCAATTTGCAATGAATGTTATTCAGTGTTGCAAACTGATAACCTTTTATTTTCAGTTGGGAGAAAGGGCAGCGAGCGAGGTATATCTGTTTCTCCTTTTGCCATACATCCTAAGGAGTATTTCGGCGTGAAATTTTGATTTATTTCACATAGAGTTAGTGGTTTTTTATTTATTTAATGGTTTTAAGTTTTTTAATTAATGTAATTGCGGATTAGTGCGTGGTTTTAAGTTGTTTAATTGATTTAATGAATGAATTTTGCCACGATTATATTTGATTTTTATATATCGAGATTCAACATTTTAATTACATTCACCAAAGAACAGGGTTTACCCCGCAAGGAAAACAATGTTGCAGTTTAATGAGAATAAACAGTTTGCTTTTTTCGAACGACTGGCATTTCCGTTGCGTATCTTCCTGCTGATTCTGGTGTTCTCAATATTTGTCATCGCAGCACTGGCGCAATATTTTACGGCCAGTTTCGAGGACTATTTAACGCTTCATGTGCGCGATATGGCAATGAATCAGGCGAAAATTATTGCCTCCAATGACAGCATCATCACGGCAGTTAAAACGCGTAATTACAAACGGCTGGCGACCATCGCCAATAAATTGCAAAGAGATACTGATTTCGACTACGTGGTGATAGGTGACCGCAACTCGATCCGTCTTTACCATCCTAATCCCGAGAAAATTGGTTATCCCATGCAGTTCACCAAACCCGGCGCGCTGGAGAAAGGGGAGAGCTACTTCATCACCGGGAAAGGGTCAATTGGTATGGCGATGCGAGCCAAAACACCAATCTTTGATGATGATGGCAAAGTCATCGGCGTGGTGTCGGTGGGTTACCTTGTCAGTAAAATCGATAGCTGGCGCGCCGAATTTTTATTACCAATGGCCGGCGTATTTGTCGTGCTGCTGGGTATTCTGATGCTGTTGTCGTGGTTCTTAGCCGCACATATCCGCCGCCAGATGATGGGGATGGAACCGAAGCAAATTGCGCGCGTTGTTCGTCAGCAGGAGGCGCTGTTTAGTTCGGTTTATGAAGGGCTGATTGCAGTAGACCCGCACGGTGACATAACCGCCATCAACCGTAACGCAAGAAAAATGCTGGGGCTGAGTTCCCCGGGGCGGCAGTGGCTGGGCAGACCCATTGCAGAAGTGGTCAGACCCGCCGATTTCTTCACCGAGCAGATTGATGAAAAACGCCAGGATGTGGTGACAAATTTTAACGGCCTGAGCGTCATTGCTAATCGGGAGGCTATTCGTTCTGGTGATGATTTGCTGGGGGCAATTATCAGCTTTCGTAGTAAAGACGAAATTTCCACCCTTAACGCACAACTGACGCAAATTAAACAATACGTTGAAAGCCTGCGCACATTGCGTCATGAACATCTCAATTGGATGTCTACGCTCAATGGTCTGTTGCAGATGAAAGAGTATGATCGCGTGCTGGCGATGGTTCAGGGGGAGTCTCAGGCTCAGCAACAGCTTATTGACAGCCTGCGCGAAGCCTTTGCCGATCGCCAGGTGGCGGGGCTGTTGTTTGGCAAAGTACAGCGCGCCCGCGAACTGGGGCTAAAAATGACAATCGTCCCCGGTAGCCAGCTTTCTCAACTGCCGCCAGGGCTGGACAGCACTGAGTTTGCGGCGATTGTGGGCAACTTACTCGATAACGCCTTCGAAGCCAGTTTGCGCAGCGATGAAGGGAATAAGATCGTCGAATTATATTTGAGTGATGAAGGCGCTGATGTGGTGATTGAAGTCGCCGATCAGGGTTGCGGCGTCCCAGAGGCTCTGCGCGACAAAATATTTGAGCAGGGCGTCAGTACGCGTGCTGATGAACCCGGTGAGCATGGCATTGGGTTGTATCTTATTGCCAGCTATGTAACGCGCTGCGGTGGAGTTATCACTCTTGAAGAGAATGACCCCTGCGGTACTTTATTTTCAATCTATATTCCGAAAGTGAAACCTAATGACAGCTCCATTAACTCTATTGATCGTTGAGGACGAAACGCCGCTGGCAGAGATGCATGCGGAATATATTCGTCACATTCCCGGATTCAGTCAGATATTGCTGGCGGGAAACCTGGCGCAGGCCCGAATGATGATCGAGCGTTTTAAGCCGGGGCTTATCTTGCTGGATAACTATCTCCCTGACGGTAGGGGAATTAATTTACTGCATGAACTGGTGCAGGCGCATTATCCTGGTGACGTGGTGTTTACTACTGCTGCCAGCGATATGGAAACGGTGTCTGAAGCAGTACGCTGTGGTGTGTTTGATTATCTGATAAAACCAATTGCTTATGAGCGTCTGGGACAGACGTTGACCCGTTTTCGCCAGCGTAAACATATGCTGGAAAGCATTGATAGTGCCAGTCAGAAGCAAATTGATGAGATGTTTAACGCTTATGCGCGTGGCGAACCGAAGGACGATCTTCCGACTGGTATTGATGCGTTGACACTTAACGCAGTGCGGAAACTTTTCAAAGAGCCAGGTGTGCAACATACGGCGGAGACGGTAGCGCAGGCATTGACCATCAGTCGCACTACCGCCAGACGTTATCTTGAATATTGCGCCAGCCGCCATCTTATTATTGCTGAAATTGTTCACGGCAAAGTTGGCAGGCCGCAGCGCATTTACCACAGTGGCTGAAGAGAGTGCCGGAGGAAGCACGCCTCCGGCAAGGAGAATTACTTACCTGTAACTGCGGCGGCTGTACCGGGTACAATCAACTCTGTAGCCACGATGACAATCACCAGCCCAACAAGCACCGGCACCGAGGTGCGTTTAACCACTTCAAAAGGTGAAATTTTTGCCATCCCGGCAACCGCAACCACCACGCCAGAGACAGGCGAAATCGTACGACCCAGGTTTGACGCCTGTAGCATTGGAATAGTCAGGTATGCCGGGTTAATACCAGAAGAGTGCGCCAGTTTCGGGATCATCTCAACGAATGCATAGAATGGCGCATTGCCGGAACCCGTAGTCACCGCCGCCAGCATCGTCAGGATAACCAGCACCAGCATGAGGATAATGCTCGCTGAACCAAACGAGGTAGCGATTGAGATCAGGCTTTGGATAAAGCCAATGGTGCTAAGACCCTGAGCAAAAACCCCTGCCGCAACTAATAGCATTACCACGTTAGCGAAGGCATCAGCCATGCCGCGATAAGCCACTTCGAGGCCAGAAAAGACTTTTTGAGTATTAAAGCTGCGAATAAATTCCAGAACGGAGGCAATCAGCATACATATCACCAGAATGGTGATGATATGTAATTGCGGACCCCATTTGCCGTCAAAAAATAGCACGCCAATGATCGGTGTGAACGGCAGAATGGCGTAAAACGCGGGAGCGGTGGTAGTGATTTCGCTGACATCTAACATTTCATGAGAGATGTGCTCTTTTTTATCCAGATAACGCTGCCAGAAAAAATGGGCAATCGCCATGCCGATAATTGCGGCAATTGAGATAGGCAGCGTCGTTTTGAAGGCGAAGTCAATTAACGGCATTTCGGAAGCCTGCGCCGCCAGCACCACATCCCCCGAAGTTGGTGCGAGAATAATCGCCGCCGGTGAGGCGCAAATGGCAGCTGCCGCGCCGCGACTAATACCCACGTTCACCATGACCGGGAACAACGTTGCCATCAGTAAAACGCCCAGGCCCGTTGCGGAGGAAACTGCCAGTGACATCAGGCAGGCAACAAAATAGGCGGCAATCATCAGCAGGTAAGGGGAATTTATGTACTGCAGCGGTTTTGACGCCAGCTTGACGACCATATCATTTGCGCCGATATGGGTCATATAAGCGGCAAAACCGCACAGCATCATAATCATCATGCCAAGGTCGCCACCGCGACTCATCAGCAATATTTTAATGTATTCAACGATATCCGTGGCGCTGTAGCCCGTTGAAGTCTGGCTGGCAGGTAAAACTTTGTGCCCCATAATGGCACTGATAATCAGCAATAACAGACCACCAGCAAATAATACCCCGGTGGCGGAATACCCTTTAATGATGTAGCGAGCTACACCCACAATAACCATAACTCCAATAAGGAGCTCAATGAATGTTAGCATAATTTTTCCTGTTCCAGACTCCAAGATAAATAATAACAAATTCCTAAGACTAAAGAGAAAATATGCCGAATAAATGGGTGGCGAATGCTGATTAAAATCAAGAAAAGCTACCATTAAGACATTGATGTTTTTGTTTTTTATACCTGAATAACAAAATGCATTTTTATGACCGGTATTTATTAATATGATTATGTATGCCAATTGATAAGCAATTGATGCGCTTTTGTTAATCGTTTGATGGGGGATTCTTTTCTTACTTAAAAAATGATTTTCTGTATACGCGTGCTGGGAGTGTAGGAGATGTTTTTTTGCTGACTTATTATTGCATGTGATTAAAAAATAAGATTTTTTGTTGTCAGTTGCGAAACATGCAAGGACGAAATTTTTTGATTAAGCGGTAATATGAAAGAAAAATACCGATTAAGTCTCCGGAATAATTTGATGATATTTTCTTGTATAACGCTATTAAATATTAAGTTTGTTCTTTAGGTTGGAGTAATTAAGGTTTGTTTATTTTAGTTTAGCTATGCTGATAGTGGATTTTTGATAAGTATTTCATGGTCACTAATGGGCGCAAGTAAATTTATTGCCGTAATTCCTCTTGTTTTTATTGCGCTAATCCGTGTTGACTAAGTTTCTGCTGGCACGGAGCTATGGATTATCACATTTAGATAGAGTCTCGGTAAAACCTGGCAGCAGCCAGAACATTATGAATTGTATATTCCCGCCATCACCCGGCATTCACTTTTCGCTTACGACAAAGAAAAAACGATCGCTATAACGAAAAATCGTGGGGTAGCGGTTTGGCTCAGTTGCGTTGAGATGAGAAAGGTAACGGGTACGGTTTGTACGTAACGGCGCGTGCTAATGGGAACGACATACCTGTCCCGGTGTTACTGCCATTGGTTTCTGTAGGCTATGGGCTGGCTACTTTTCAGATGACCTGTATTCCTGGCACCTGCGACAATGGCAATGTTTACTTTGCCTGGATGCGGTTTCAGTTTTAGACAAGTTATGTTTTTGCAAAACCCTTAAAAATCATAGTGTAAGGCAAGTATCACCAAAAATAACGCGACTTTTATCACTTTTTAGCAAAGTTGCACTGGACAAAGCGTACCACAATTGGTGTACTGGTAACCGACACAGCATTTGTGTCTATTTTTCATGTAAAGGTAATTTTGATGTCTAAGATTAAAGGTAACGTTAAGTGGTTTAATGAGTCCAAAGGATTCGGTTTCATTACTCCGGAAGACGGCAGCAAAGATGTGTTCGTACACTTCTCTGCAATCCAGACTAATGGTTTTAAAACTCTTGCTGAAGGTCAGCGCGTAGAGTTCGAAATCACTAACGGTGCCAAAGGCCCTTCTGCTGCAAACGTAATCGCTCTGTAAGATACGTCAGCAAGAATTCAAAACCCGCTTAATCAGCGGGTTTTTTTTGGTCTTTAGTGTGCAGTTGATGCTGAAAACAACCAGAAAGCCAGTGCTGTCATGGCAAAAGAACCTAACAGGTTTACGAAGACGTTCAGTAATGCCCAGCCAAAACGCCCTTCCTGCAATAAAAACACTACTTCTGCTGAAAATGTTGAGAAGGTTGTCAACCCGCCACAAAATCCGGTGGTGATTAACACTTTCCACACTGGATCAATGTTCGTCATCCGACTGAACCAGGCAAATCCCATACCTATGATGAATGCGCCGATCAGGTTTGCTGCCAGTGTTCCCAAAGGAATCGCCTGATGCAGCGGGTTAAATCGCATACTTAACAGCCATCTCGCCACGCTTCCCGTACCACCGCCAATAAAAACTGCTAAAAGGAGTTGTAACACTGCAAAATCCTGCTATTTGATTTGTATGAGTGATAAGTGTAACGCCGAATAATCGTCGTTGGCGAATTTTACGACTCTGACAGGAGGTGGTAATGCTGGTTGCCGCAGGACAGTTTGCTGTTACATCCGTGTGGGAAAAGAACGCTGAAATTTGCGCCTCGTTGATGGCGCAGGCGGCGGAAAACGACGTCTCGTTGTTTGTTCTGCCGGAAGCCTTGCTGGCGCGAGACGATCATGATCCGGATCTATCTGTTAAATCAGCGCAGCTGCTGGAAGGCCAATTTATCGGGCGTTTATTGCGGGAAAGTAAACGTAACATGATGACGACAATTCTGACGATTCATGTTCCCTCTGCGCCGGGGCGCGCATGGAATATGCTGGTGGCTCTTCAGGCGGGAAAAATTGTCGCTCGTTATGCCAAACTGCATCTTTATGATGCGTTCTCCATTCAGGAGTCGCGTCATGTTGATGCGGGTAATGAAATAGCCCCGTTACTGGAGGTCGAAGGCATGAAAGTTGGGCTGATGACCTGCTATGACTTACGCTTTCCGGAGCTGGCGTTGGCACAGGCCATACAGGGAGCAGAAATCCTGGTCCTTCCGGCAGCCTGGGTTCGCGGACCGCTCAAAGAGCATCACTGGTCAACGTTGCTTGCCGCTCGTGCTCTGGATATCACCTGTTATATGGTGGCGGCAGGGGAGTGCGGGAACAAAAATATCGGGCAAAGCCGGATTATAGATCCCTTTGGCGTCACTATTGCGGCGGCGGCAGAAATGCCGGCCTTAATCATGGCGGAAGTGACACCTGAACGCGTGCGTCAGGTACGTGCACAACTCCCCGTCTTAAACAACCGACGGTTTGCGCCACCGCAATTATTATGATGTTTTTTTATTCGGCGCTTGATTCACCTTGTTACAGATTGCTATTGTGTGCGCGCGTCGAATGACCGTTAATATTCTCTGGTTTTTAAGGCGCGTTCTGTTGCCGGTTTTATGTCAAGAAGGTATCTATGGGTGAGATTAGTATTACCAAACTGCTGGTAGTTGCGGCACTGGTCGTTCTGCTGTTTGGGACTAAGAAGTTACGTACGCTGGGCGGAGACCTTGGAGCGGCTATCAAAGGATTCAAGAAAGCGATGAATGATGACGATGCTGCGGCGAAGAAAGGCGCAGACGTTGATCTTCAGGCTGAAAAGCTCTCTCATAAAGAGTGACGTGGCGAGCAGGACGCTCCCTCAATATCTTGTTCGATAAAAAAAACCCGCTTCAGATAGCGGGTTTTTATCAGACAGATGTAAGTAATTATTACAGGATTACTTAACTTCCATCCCTTTCGCCTGCAAATCGGCGTGGTAGGAAGAACGGACAAACGGGCCACATGCAGCATGGGTAAAGCCCATCGCCAGTGCCTCGGCTTTCATTTCGTCGAACTCATCCGGGCTAACGTAACGTTGAACCGGCAGGTGATGGCGGCTTGGCTGCAAATATTGCCCCAGCGTTAACATGGTCACACCATGACGACGCAGATCGCGCATCACTTCAATAATTTCTTCATTGGTTTCGCCCAGACCCACCATTAAACCAGATTTGGTCGGGATTTCCGGATGAGCTTCTTTAAAGCGTTCTAATAGTTTCAGCGACCAGTTGTAATCCGCCCCCGGACGTACCTGACGGTAAATACGCGGCACGTTTTCCAGGTTGTGGTTGAACACGTCTGGCGGCGTGGCGGTCAGAATATCCAGCGCGCGATCCATACGACCACGGAAATCCGGCACCAGAGTTTCAATTTTGATTTCCGGGCTTTTTTCCCGAATGGCTGTAATGCAATCCGCAAAGTGCTGGGCACCGCCATCGCGCAGGTCATCACGGTCAACGGAGGTGATAACCACATAACGCAGCGCCATATCAGCAATGGTCTGTGCCAGTTTCACCGGCTCATTGGCATCCGGAGCTACCGGGCGACCGTGGGCAACGTCACAGAACGGACAACGGCGGGTACAAATAGCGCCGAGGATCATAAACGTTGCTGTACCGTGGTTGAAGCATTCTGCCAGGTTAGGGCAGGAGGCTTCCTCGCAGACAGAATGCAGGCCATTTTTGCGCATTGCGGCTTTGATGCCCTGGATACGTGTAGAGTCTGCTGGAAGCTTGATTTTCATCCATTCCGGCTTGCGCAGCAGGGCTTCGCGCTCTGTTGCCACGTTTTTAACCGGGATAAGAGCCATCTTATCGGCATCGCGGTATTTAACACCGCGTTCCATCACAATGGGTTTACTCATAGCGTGCGTGTTCCAGTTGCGAATTACGAAGGAAAGCGTTCAACTCAATAGATTGTTGTAATTATCAACTATTTTTGAATTAACGACTGGCAGTATATCATTGAAACGGTCCAGAAAGCAGCCAAAGCGGTCGCGAAAATGTAAAATTGTTGTTGGTTTGTGCCATTTTGTCGTTTATCTCTGTGATCTGGCTGTAACAATAATTTTTTCAAATGGCGTTATCGGTAACATCAATCATTCATGAAGTCTGGGGCACGCCGGATGAATTTGTTGTAATAGGCAGCACAATCCATTTGCTCCTCATTTAATGCTGAAAAGGGCTATCTCTCCAGAGGCCAGCAACGGTTAAAGAGGACATAAATGTGGGCATGAGTAATGACCCAGTGCAAGTTGGGTCATTTATGAGCGTCGTTAAGCAGGTATATATTCTACGGCAGGATTATTTAGCAGTGCTAAAATATTTCTCAGCAACCGTGGTGCAACATTATCGGTTGTCGCATCAGGTCTCCATTGCGATATTTTAGCCATTTCCATTCCCGCATAACCACAAGGGTTAATGCGTAAAAATGGCGAAAGATCCATATTGACGTTTAATGCCAGGCCGTGGAATGAACAACCGCGACGAATACGTAAGCCGAGCGAGCAAATTTTCTTTTCCCCGACATAGACACCCGGAGCATCGGCACGAGGATGTGCATCAATATCCAGTTCAGCCAGGGTATTCACTACCGTTTGTTCGAGTAAGGTCACCAGCTCACGCACACCCAGTTTGCGGCGTTTAAGATTAAACAGAACGTACATTACCTGCTGACCTGGGCCGTGATAAGTCACCTGACCGCCACGGTCGCTCTGGATCACCGGAATATCGCCCGGCATTAAGATATGTTCCGCTTTTCCTGCTTGTCCCTGAGTGAATACCGGATAGTGCTCGACCAGCCAGATCTCATCAAGGGTATTTTCAGCGCGGGTATCGGTGAATTCATGCATAGCCTGGGAGATTGGCTCGTAAGGCTGAAGACCGAGCTGGCGGACAAGAATTTTATCCTGATACAAAACGGCATCTCCGTGGAGAATGAGTAAAAGTGGAGAAAAAGTATATCACAGAGGAGGGAGGGGAGTTACCCGACCAGGAGGCCGGGTAATGGTAAAGCGAGTTACAGAACCATGCGGACAATATCAATTTTGCCCAGTTCTTCATACAGTGTTTCAACCTGCTCAATATGAGTGGCGTTGATAGTGATAGATACCGAGTGGTAGTTGCCTTTGCTGCTTGGTTTTACCGTTGGGGTGTAGTCACCTGGCGCATGGCGCTGTACCACTTCAACCACCTGATCAACCAGCTCAGGTAACGCCTGCCCCATTACTTTGTAGGTAAAAGGAGTAGGGAATTCAAGCAGTTCGTTAAGTTTGGTTTTCATGTCAGCTCCGGCGTAACGTAATTAAATAGCAACTCCCGCCAGGAGGCGGGAGTTTTTACTGATGCTTAGTATATGGGGGCGGAAATTACACTTTCAAGTGTTCAATTTTCAACCAAACCAGCGATGGAACATTAATTTAATGTAATCAATGATTTTACCGAAGAAGTTACCTTCCGGGATTTCCTGCAACACCACCAGCGGACGTTGCTCAATGGTTTTGCCGTCAAGCTGGAAGTTAATAGTACCAACGACCTGATTCTTTTGCAGCGGCGCATGAAGCTCACTGCTGTTCAGCACGTAGCTGGCTTTCAGGTCTTTCATGCGGCCACGTGGAATGGTCAGGTAAACGTCTTTATCAACACCTAACGAAGCACGGTCAGAATCACCAAACCATACTGGTTCAGAGGCGAACTCTTTGCCTACTTTCAGCGGGTTAACGGTTTCGAAGAAACGGAAGCCCCAGGTCAGCAGTTTTTTACTTTCAGCTTCACGGCCTTTGAAAGTACGTCCGCCCATGACTGCCGAGATCAGACGCATCTGACCCTCTGTCGCGGAAGCAACAAGGTTGTAACCTGCCTTGTCAGTATGGCCGGTTTTGATACCGTCGACATTCAGGCTGTTATCCCACAGCAGGCCGTTACGGTTGAGCTGACGAATACCGTTAAAGGTGAACTCTTTCTCTTTATAGATAGAGTATTCATTTGGCACATCACGAATCAGTGCCTGGCCGATCAGCGCCATATCACGTGCAGAGCTGTACTGACCGTCAGCGTCAAGACCGTGCACGGTCTGGAAGTGGGTATTTTTCAGACCCAGCGCGTTAACGTAGCTGTTCATCAGGCCAACAAAAGCATCCTGACTACCGGCGGCAAAGTCTGCCATAGCAACACAAGCATCGTTACCGGATTGCAGGTTAATACCACGGATAAGCTGTGAAACCGGTACTTGCATACCAGGTTTGAGGAACATCAGCGAAGAACCTTTAAACACCGGGTTACCGGTAGCCCAGGCGTCATTACCGATGGTCACTAAATCAGTTTCTTTAAATTTACCCGCTTTCATTGCCTGGCCGATAACGTAGCTGGTCATCATTTTGGTCAGACTGGCAGGATCGCGGCGGACATCTGCATTTTGCTCGGCGAGAACTTTGCCGGAGTTATAGTCGATCAGGATGTAGGACTCCGCGTCGATCTGCGGTACACCCGGGATCATAGTTTTGATATTCAGGTCATCGGCATGTGCAGCAGAGATAAAGGCTGTGCAAAGAGCCGTGGTGAGCGCCAGGCGCTTCATGATACGAGCGGAAGAAATGGTATTCATGGTCTGAACTACGACATCCGTGATGGAATTAAAAAAAGTGCCCTACTATAGCAAATGCACTACCGGCAGGCATCTGACTTTCCGCGTGACTTTGTTAACGTCATTTACAGAAATTGACACTTCAGTTGCCTGCTTTACGCTACTGCGCGGTGGTAATAAATGACTGTAATTGGGCTTCGGTTTGTAAACGTTGCTGCAAGCTACTGGCTTCGGCTTTGCTGGCAAATGGGCCAAGCTGGATCCGCCAGACTGCGCCGTTTTGGGTCACACGACCGGGGACGCCGAACTTCTGTCCTAACTGCTGTTGATACTGTTGAGCGCGCGCCTGATCGCTGACAGCACCGACTTGCACCATAAAGTTACCGCTGACATTTTGCGAAGCTGCTTGCGGTGTCACCATTGCTGGTGTTGTTGCAGGCGTTGAAGCCGGAGCTGTGACCACTGGCTGCGGTGCCGGCGTCGGTTCGCTGCCCTCCAGTACACCAGGTGCTAAGGTGGTTGGTGCGCCGAGAAAACCGCTGCTGGTTACCGGCGCGCCGGTCGGATCTTCGCTTTTTAGCGTCGCATTACTGACCGGAAGAATGTCACCCTGCGGGCCAGACCCTGAGCTTGTTCCCGCGCCGCCGCTTAAGTCGGGTGGTGCGGGCAGGGCATAAGTCTGTTTGGCGACAGTAGTACAAGCCATACCTGGGCCAGAAAGTGAACCATCCTGGGCGACGATAATCGGGTCGATGCGAACTTTGGTGTTGTTCGAGGTGTTAAGACGGTCGGCTGCCGCGCGCGAAAGTGAAATTACGCGGTCGTTGCCGTAGGGACCACGATCGTTAATGCGCACCACAATCATCCGACCGTTAGCCAGGTTAGTGATTCGCGCGTAGCTGGGGATCGGCAGCGTCGGGTGTGCCGCTGTTAGCTGCATCGGATCGAATGCTTCACCTGAGGCCGTCAGATTGCTGCCCGGTTCGGCATCATAAATAGCAGCCAGGCCAGCCTGACTAAAGCGTGATGGATCCTGCACGATTTTGTAGCTTTTGCCATCGCGCTGGTAATCCTGATTCGCTGTCGCGTTCAGTGGTTCGAAACGCGGTTCTGCCCCGCCAATCTCAACTATTGGGCCGTTACATACCGCAGGCTGCGGTACACTTACCGTCTGTTGCTGACCATCATCGCTTGTACATGCCGCGAGCATTCCTGCCGCGATGCAGATCCCGAGCCACTGCTTACGCATTGCGCACCTCTTACACGCTTTTCGACAACATTTTCCTGTGGGTGTGGATTGACATCACAATCCCGAACCCAGCCATCAGCACTATAAGCGCCGATCCTCCATAACTGACCAGTGGGAGCGGAACCCCTACAACCGGCAGAATACCGCTTACCATACCAATATTTACGAAGACATAAACGAATAATATCAGCATTAAGCCGCCAGCCATGACGCGACCAAAGGTGGTTTGCGCTCTGGCGGCTATCCACAGTCCGCGCATGATCAGCAGAATATAGAGAGCGAGCAGAATCAAAATACCCACTAATCCCAGCTCTTCTGCCAGCACCGCGAAGATAAAGTCGGTATGGCGTTCGGGCAGAAATTCAAGCTGTGACTGAGTACCGTGCAGCCAGCCTTTGCCGCGTAATCCGCCGGAGCCAATAGCAATTTTAGACTGAATAATGTGATAGCCCGCACCAAGTGGGTCTGATTCTGGGTCGAGGAGCATCATTACGCGCTGGCGTTGGTAATCATGCATCAGGAAGAACCACAGAATCGGAATGAACGCGGCTACCAGCACCACTGCAACGCCGATTAGGCGCCAGCTAAGGCCAGAGAGGAACAGTACGAACAGACCGGAAAGCGCAACGAGAATTGATGTCCCCAGGTCAGGCTGCGCTGCGACCAGCAGCGTGGGCATAAATATCAGCACCAGCGCGATGGCGGTATTTTTTAACGACGGCGGACAAACATCGCGGTTGATAAAGCGCGCCACCATCAGCGGTACGGCTATTTTGGCAATTTCCGACGGCTGAAAACGGACGATACCGAGATCCAGCCAGCGTTGAGCACCTTTAGAGATGGCACCAAAGGCATCTACCGCCACCAGCAAAATAATACAGATAATATAGAGATAGGGCGCCCATCCCTCATAAACGCGCGGAGGGATTTGCGCCATTACGACCATAATGACCAGACCCATTGCGATCTGACCAATTTTACGCTCCATCATGCCGATATCCTGGCCGCTGGCACTCCAGATTACCAGAGCACTGTAGACCAGCAATGCCAGTAAAATCAGCAGCATCGTGGGATCAAGATGGACTTTATCCCAGAATGTTTTTTTATTCGGATTATCCGTCATGATTAATGGTCCTCCGCTGCGGTAACCGCTGGGTTTTCCGCAGGCAGATCGGTGTTGTTATCGCCCAGCATAATGTGGTCGAGGATCTGGCGCATCAGCGTACCGACCGCCGGGCCTGCGCCGCCGTTCTCCAGAATCATGGCGACAGCCACTTGTGGATTGTTATACGGCGCAAAGGCGGTCATCAATTTGTGGTCACGCAGACGCTCAGCAATTTTGTGCGCATTATAGGTTTCGTTCGCTTTTAGACCGAAGACCTGAGCTGTACCCGATTTCGCCGCAATTTTGTACGGTGCGCTGGCAAAGTATTTATGTGCCGTACCGTTAGGGCGGTTAGCAACCCCGTACATACCGTCTTTCGCCAGCTCCCAGTAACCGGAGTGAATATCGCCGACTGGCGGTTCATGCGGTTGTACCCATGGCACCTGTTTGCCGTCTTCGGCGGTACTCATCAGCAAATGCGGAACCTTCACGACACCGTCATTAATCAGGATCATCAGTGCCTTACTCATCTGGATTGGGGTTGCTGTCCAGTAACCCTGACCGATACCGACCGGAATGGTGTCACCCTGATACCACGGTTTTTTAAAGCGTTTTTGTTTCCATTCGCGGGTAGGCATGTTGCCGGAACGTTCTTCTGCAAGATCGATACCGGTGTAATGGCCATAACCGAATTTACCCATCCATTCGGAAAGGCGATCGATCCCCATATCGTAGGCCACCTGGTAGAAGAAGGTATCCGCAGATTCTTCCAGCGATCTTGTGACATTCAGGCGACCATGGCCCCATTTTTTCCAGTCACGGTAACGTTTTTCCGAACCAGGCAGCTGCCACCAGCCTGGGTCAAACAGCGTAGTATTGCGAGTGATCACCCCCGCACTTAATGCTGAAACCGCCACATAAGGTTTAACCGTAGACGCCGGTGGATAAACCCCTTGCGTGGCTCGGTTCACCAGCGGTGTGTTCGGGTCGTTCAGCAATGCGGAATAATCTTTGCTGGAGATACCGTCAACAAACAAGTTTGGGTCATAGCTTGGCGTGGAAACCAGCGCCAGCACACCGCCCGTGCGCGGATCGGTGACTACTACAGCCGCGCGGCTGCCTGCCAGCAGTGTTTCAATATACTGCTGGAGTTTGAGATCTATCGTCAGGTAAATATCGTGTCCGGCTTGCGGCGGTACTTCTTTTAACTGGCGGATGACGCGACCACGGTTGTTAACTTCAACCTCTTCATAACCGGTTTGACCGTGCAGCACATCTTCATAGTAACGCTCAATTCCCAGCTTACCGATATCATGCGTTGCCGCATAGTTGGCTAGTTTGCCGTCATTATTCAGGCGTTCGACGTCTTTATCGTTGATTTTCGACACATAGCCGATGACGTGAGTCAACGCTGAACCGTAGGGATAGTAACGGCGTTTATAGCCTTTAACTTCCACCCCGGGAAAACGGTACTGATTGACGGCAAAGCGCGCCACCTGTACTTCGGTCAGGTTAGTTTTCACTGGAATCGAGGTGAAACGGTGTGAACGTGCGCGCTCTTTTCTGAATGCAGCGATATCATCATCGGTCAGATCGACGACGCTGCGCAGGGCATCCAGCGTTTGCTGCACGTTATCGACTTTCTCCGGCATCATCTCTATCTGATAGATAGTGCGGTTGAGTGCCAGAGGGATGCCGTTACGGTCGTAGATAATGCCGCGACTGGGGGCGATAGGCACCAGCTTGATGCGGTTTTCATTAGAACGGGTTTGATAATCGGTAAAACGAACAATTTGCAGATTATACAGGTTGGCGATAAGCACGCCGGTCAGCAGCAAAATTCCCAAAAAGGCGACCAGCGCCCGGCGCACAAACAGTGCGGACTCTGCCGTATAGTCGCGAAAAGAGTTCTGTAGTTTCATCCGCTGCGTTTTCTACTCAAAGCTTTCTTATCACTCACGATGATAAGGATGGTTGGTGGTAATGCTCCACGCCCGGTACAGACTCTCTGCGACCAGTACGCGAACCAGCGGATGGGGGAGGGTCAGCGCGGAAAGCGACCAGCTTTGTTCTGCCGCTGCTTTACAGGCAGGTGATAACCCTTCAGGCCCGCCAATAAGCAGGCTGACGTCGCGGCCATCAAGCTTCCATCGTTCCAGTTCAGCGGCTAACTGCGGTGTGTCCCAGGGCTTGCCAGGAATGTCGAGGGTGACAATGCGGTTTTTGCCTGCGGCCGCCAGCATCTGCTCACCCTCTTTGTCGAGTATGCGCTTGATGTCCGCGTTCTTGCCGCGTTTTCCAGCCGGAATTTCAATCAGCTCAAAAGGCATATCTTTCGGAAAACGACGCAGGTACTCAGTAAAACCGGTTTGTACCCAGTCCGGCATTTTCGTTCCCACGGCCACAAGTTGCAGCTTCACACATTAACTCCAGAGTTTTTCCAGTTCATACAGGCGACGGCTCTCTTCCTGCATGACATGGACAATAACTTCGCCCAAATCAACGACAATCCAGTCGGCGCTGTTTTCACCTTCTACGCCGAGCGGCAATAGACCAGCAGCACGAGACTCCTGAACAACGTGGTCAGCAATGGACATAACATGACGGCTGGACGTACCCGTACAGATGATCATGCAGTCGGTGATGCTGGATTTGCCCTGAACGTCTAAGGCGATGATGTCCTGACCTTTGAGGTCATCAATTTTGTCGATAACAAAATCCTGGAGTGCTTTACCCTGCAAGTTTTCCCCCTGGGTGAATTAAAAAGATAAAAACGGTTTGTCAGTATACCTGAACCAGAGGCGATTTCGGGACAATTGTCGCCGAATCGGCTTTCGAAAGTGGGCTATCATCCCACCCCGCGCCGCAGATTGCATCGCCATTTTTGTAAAACAATTTCTACAAAGTCGTGTTTAGCGGAAAAAGTCTGGCTGCGGAGAATATCAGCCTGTCCGGGGCTGTCAATGGGCGCTGCACCTTACATGCAAAAAAACAGAAAAGTCATGCATCCCTGTGCCATATAGCGCGGCTATTGAGGACACGTAGAGTTGCGAATGCGTCATTGATTTCAATGGCGCTCCAGCAGCCCTGGTCTACACGAAAATGCCACATCGCCCCGGCTGGCATACCAAGTAAGCGGGCAATTAACAGACTCAACACGCCCTGATGGCTGACGACTAATATATTTTTGTCGTGCTGATATTCAACAAATCTTGCAATAAACCTTTCTACCCGCTGCAAAAACGCCTGAAAACCTTCACCGTTAGTTGGGACGGTATGCTGCCAGTCATTGCACCATGCGTTATAGTTTTCGGCATCTTCTTGCATCAAATCGCGATGATGCCGCATCTCCCAGTCACCAAAAAACATTTCATTAAGCTCAGGGACGGTTTGTACAGGGAGCTGGCGGTCACTGAGAACCAGCCGCGCGGTATGCTGCGCGCGTTCCAGTTCACTACATAAAACCATATCGAAGGGAACATCACGCAACAGGGTATGCAGGCTTTGAGCTTGCTCGATACCGCGTGCAGTCAGTGGCGTCGGCGCATGACCACTGTACAATCCATCGACATTTGCCTGCGTTTCGCCGTGACGAATTAACCACAGTCGCATCATTCCCTCCGTGATGACAGGTATCAGCGATACAAGCCTTGTTGGTTAATGTAGGTCAATACCGATTCCGGCAACAAATCTTCACATGATTCGCCGTTTTGCAAGCGTTCGCGGATGATGGTCGCCGAGATGTTAAACCACGGCGTTTCAGCGAGGTAAATTTTACCGGCAGACTGAAGGTGCAGATCTTCCGGATTATGCGTCAAATGATCTTCCAGCCACTGCTGGTATTGTGGTTGCGCCATTTCAAGCGGGTAGCCAGGACGCCGACAGACAATTAAATGCGCATTGTCGAGGATCGTTTCGTATTCGTACCAGGTGGGAAAAGTCAGCAGTGAGTCCTGACCAATAATAAACGCCAGTGGCACATCGGCGCCTTGTTCCTGTCGCCACTCTTTGAGTGTTTGCGCAGTGTAAGAGGGGGCATTGCGTTTTAACTCACGTTCATCAAGGGTAAACAGTGGTTTATCGGCAATAGCCAGTTCAAGCATATGTTTTCGCTGCGCGCTGTTTGCTTCCGGCTGTGGACGATGCGGAGGAACATTGTTAGGGATAATAGTCACTCGCGTCAGACCAATCAGATTCGCCAGCGTTTCCACGGGTTTAAGATGACCATAGTGCACCGGATCGAAGGTGCCGCCAAACAGAGCCTGTAAAGATTTCATATCAACCATCGATAAATACGTCTGCCAGTGGTTTATGGCACAACAGAAGGGATAATCCCTCCAGATCTGCCCACACCGACTGGCCGTAATCTTGTTTGAGGGTGAGTTCCGTTCGTGTCAGAAGTTGCACGGCCTGACGTAACTGCGGCTGGCTTAAGCGATTTAATGCCTCGCCCATCATGCCCCGCCGGTTCTGCCAAACGCGATGCTTATCAAATAACGCGCGTAGCGGCATATGGGCAGATTGACGTTTCAAATTAACCAGTAACAACAGTTCACGTTGTAATGTGCGCAACAAAATAACCGGCTCGCTGCCTTCCAGACGCAGTTGCTGAAGAATGTGCAACGCGCGCTTGCTTTTGCCCATCAACAAAGCATCAACCCAATGAAAAGGGGTGAAATGCGCGGCATCATTCACTGCCTGCTCAACGCGCGGTAATGTCAGTTTGCCGTCCGGCCAGAGAAGCGATAAACGCTCCAGTGCCTGTGCCAGCGCCAGCAGGTTACCTTCATAACAATAGCAGAGCATCTGATTTGCAGCGTCATCCAGCTCTAAGTTGAGCTGTTTTGCACGCGCAGCAACCCAGCGAGGAAGCTGAGCCTGCTCCGGTGTCTGACAGGTTACCTGCACGCTTCGATTAGCAAGAGCAGTAAACCAGGCAGCATTTTCCTGCGCTTTGCTTAATTTATTGCCGCGCACGATCAACAGCAAATCGTCATGCAGCAGTCCGGTCAGTGTCAGAAGTTGTTCATTGATCGCCGCATTTGGTCCGTTTTCTGGTAACAGCAGCAATAGCGTTTGTCGACTGGCGAACAGACTCATGGCCTGGCATAGCGAAAATATCGCATTCCAGTCGGTGTTGGGATCAATGGAAAAAGTGTGGTGTTCTGCAAATCCTTGTGTTGCAGCCACCTGACGAACAGCGTCCTGGCTTTCCTGCAACAACAGAGGATCGTTACCAAGCAAAAGATACGCCGCGCGCAGCCCTTCATTGAGCTGCGCGCGGAGTTGTTCCGGGTACAACCGAATCATCAGTTACCCAGTGTGGTAGAGACGCGTGCAGGCGTTGCTGCAGTATCCGTTGTTTTCGACGTATCTTCGTCGGAACGGATATCCGCAGCGCGAATGCTTGGCAGCTTACGAATCAGCTGTTCGGCAGCACGGTCGTACATCTCTTGAATGATCATGCCTTGCTCATTATCTTTCGCTAACGCCATTTGCGGGTTATCGAAGAACGAACGGAAGACTTTGGCGCTAATCGGGTAGATGTCACGGCCAGGGATCAATACGGTCGCATTAACCGTCATGATCATCTGATACTCTGCTGTTTGACCGTTACGGAATACCGAGGCGGTATCTTTCGCGATGCTCACTTTACCCAAACGCAGGGATGGAACGTCCTTACGCGTGGTTTCTTTATCAAGCAACTCGACACCGTTCAGACGTAACTGATTACGCACCGCACGGCTTAACGGCCCGTTCGGGTCGCCTGAGTCCAGGATCATGACCTTCATAGTGGAAGGAACCTGCGTGGTATCACGCAGATGCCAGCCACACCCGGCGGTGATTAACACCGCCAGAGATAACAACAATGTTGCCAGATATCGCACGCTTCCTCCCGCGCTTAGCCAACGACCAGATTGAGGAGTTTACCCGGTACGTAAATCACTTTACGCACGGTAACGCCATCAAGATATTTTGCTACCAGATGTTCCTGGCCAGCACGTTCGCGAACCTGTTCTTCCGTTGCATCTACCGGAACGGTGATTTTGGCACGGACTTTACCGTTAACCTGCACCACCACCAGCGTGGAGTCTTCCACCATCGCTTTCTCGTCTGCAACCGGCCACGGCGCGTTGTCGATATCGCCTTCGCCTTTCAGTTCCTGCCACAGCGTGAAGCAGATGTGCGGCGTGAACGGGTTAAGCATACGGACAACGGCCAGCAGGGCTTCCTGCATCAGCGCGCGATCCTGCTCGCCATCGGTCGGCGCTTTCGCCAGTTTATTCATCAGCTCCATAATCGCCGCAATTGCGGTGTTGAAGGTCTGACGACGACCGATATCATCAGTCACTTTAGCGATAGTTTTATGAACATCACGACGCAGAGCTTTCTGATCTTCAGTCAGTGCATCAACGTTCAGCGGCGCAACATCACCTTTCGCAGTGTGCTCGTAAACCAGTTTCCAGACACGTTTCAGGAAGCGGTTAGCCCCTTCAACGCCGGACTCTTGCCATTCGAGAGTCATATCCGCCGGAGAAGCGAACATCATAAACAGACGAACGGTGTCCGCGCCGTAACGTTCAACCATCACCTGAGGGTCGATACCGTTGTTCTTCGACTTGGACATTTTGCTCATGCCGGTATACACCAGTTCATGGCCTGCCGCGTCTTTCGCTTTCACGATACGGCCTTTCTCGTCGCGCTCAACGATAGCATCAACCGGGGAAACCCAGTTACGTTCGCCGTTTTCGCCTACATAGTAGAAGGCGTCTGCCAGCACCATACCCTGACACAGCAGTTGTTTCGCTGGTTCGTCAGAGTTTACCATGCCTGCATCACGCATCAGTTTGTGGAAGAAGCGGAAGTAGAGCAGGTGCATGATGGCGTGTTCAATACCACCAATATAGATATCCACCGGCAGCCAGTAGTTAGCCGCTTTGGAATCCAGCATACCCTCTTTGTACTCTGGGCAAGTGTAGCGCGCATAGTACCAGGAGGACTCCATAAAGGTGTCGAAAGTATCGGTTTCACGCAGCGCCGGCATACCGTTAACGGTGGTTTTCGCCCACTCAGGATCTGCTTTGATCGGGCTGGTAATACCGTCCATTACCACATCTTCCGGCAGGATCACCGGCAGTTGGTCGTCCGGGGTAGGCATCACCGTACCGTCTTCCAGCGTCACCATCGGAATCGGCGCGCCCCAGTAACGTTGACGGGAAACACCCCAGTCGCGCAGGCGATAGTTTACTTTACGCTCGCCAACACCCATTGCCGTCAGTTTGTCGGCAATGGCGTTAAAGGCCGCTTCATGGTCAAGACCGTTGAACTCGCCAGAGTTGAACAGCACGCCTTTTTCCGTCAGCGCCTGCTGGGAGAGATCCGGTTCAGAACCGTCAGCCGCCAGGATAACCGGCTTGATGTTCAGGCCGTATTTAGAGGCAAACTCGTAGTCGCGCTGGTCGTGACCCGGAACCGCCATGACTGCGCCAGTGCCGTACTCCATCAATACGAAGTTTGCTGCCCAAACCGGAATTTCTTCGCCCGTTAATGGGTGAACCGCTTTAAAGCCAGTATCGACACCTTTTTTCTCCATCGTTGCCATTTCAGCTTCAGCAACTTTGGTGTTACGACATTCGTCAACGAAAGCCGCCAGTTCAGGATTATTTTCTGCCGCTTTCTGCGCCAGCGGGTGACCCGCCGCTACCGCCAGATAAGTACAACCCATAAAGGTGTCCGGGCGGGTAGTGTAAACGGTCAGCGTGTTGTCATAGTCGTTAACGTTGAAGGTGATTTCCACGCCTTCGGAACGACCGATCCAGTTACGCTGCATGGTTTTAACGGTGTCTGGCCAGTGATCCAGTTTATCCAGATCGTTGAGCAGTTCGTCAGCGTAAGCGGTGATTTTGATAAACCACTGCGGGATCTCTTTACGTTCAACTTTGGTATCGCAGCGCCAGCAGCAGCCGTCAATAACCTGTTCGTTAGCCAGTACGGTCTGGTCGTTCGGACACCAGTTGACCGCAGAAGTCTTCTTATATACCAGGCCTTTTTTATACAGCTCGGTGAAGAATTTCTGTTCCCAACGGTAGTATTCCGGCGTACAGGTCGCCAGCTCGCGGCTCCAGTCATAACCAAAGCCCAGCATTTTGAGCTGGTTTTTCATATACGCGATGTTGTCGTACGTCCACGGTGCCGGTGCGGTGTTGTTTTTCACCGCTGCGCCTTCCGCAGGCAGACCAAACGCGTCCCAGCCGATCGGCTGCAGGACGTTTTTGCCCAGCATACGCTGGTAGCGGGCGATCACGTCACCGATGGTGTAGTTACGTACGTGGCCCATGTGTAGTCGACCAGAAGGATAGGGAAGCATAGACAGGCAGTAATACTTCTCTTTGCTCTCGTCTTCGGTTACTTCAAATGTGCGCTTCTCATCCCAGTGAAGCTGTACTTTGGATTCTATCTCTTCCGGGCGGTATTGCTCTTGCATGGCAGCCAGTGGTCCTGTTTTCAATACGGCTACAAATGTAGCGTTGAGGTGGTTTTTCAGATCCGCATAGCATAGCCCAAACGTCCGCGTCAAAACAGCCTTTCGCGCACTCGACGTTGAAATGATGCCCGGATTATTCATACATTAATTTACAGAGTTTGTGGGCGTATTAGCAAAGCAAGGAACAAAGAACGTCTATTATTATAGTCAGTTAACGACCCGGGAGATGAAACGATGAACAAGGTTGCTCAATATTACCGTGAACTGGTCGCGTCACTGAGCGAACGCCTGCGCAATGGCGAACGTGATATCGACGCACTGGTGGAACAGGCGCGCGAGCGCGTAATAAAAACAGGGGAGTTAACGCGAACCGAGGTCGATGAGTTGACGCGAGCTGTCAGGCGTGACCTGGAAGAGTTCGCCATGAGCTATGAAGAGAGCCTGAAAGAAGAGTCTGACAGTGTTTTTATGCGGGTGATTAAAGAAAGCCTCTGGCAGGAACTGGCGGACATCACCGATAAAACGCAGCTTGAATGGCGCGAAGTTTTCCAGGATCTCAACCATCACGGGGTTTATCACAGCGGAGAAGTGGTAGGGCTGGGGAATCTGGTCTGCGAGAAATGTCACTTCCATCTCCCGATCTACACGCCGGAAGTCCTAACGCTATGCCCGAAATGTGGTCATGACCAGTTCCAGAGACGCCCGTTCGAGCCGTAATAGTCTGATTTCGCACAGCAATAAAGATAATTGGGGTCGAATGAAAATCGTCCGGCTCTTATTTGTTTTTATCTCTACAGTAAATCTTCAACCTCACGGATTTCTTGATTGACATCTCTTGTACTGGATGCCTGAACCTTACGGTATAAGTCGAGAGCCTGTCGGAGCTCGGCAGGTCTTCCTTCGCCATAGTGGTACATAATGGCCAGGTTATACCAGGCGGTGGCGTCATTGCATTCAGCGGCTTTCGTGAACCATTCAAAGGCAGCTTTCAGATACCAGTACATCGCTTGCTTATAGTTCTGCTCTACCCCTTCGCCTGGTGCTGGCGAACCAACTACGGAAGAATCATTAATGCCGATTGTGAGTCGTCTTGATGTGGAAGATCGTTGTCCGCTGGAAGCATTAATTATTCGGCGATTATTAATTCAGTCGGCGAATTTTGCCGGGCAGAAAATCGTCGAACCAGCGCCACAACCCCAGCCAATGCCCGCTGATGATGGTGGTCCTGGTTGCCTCGGGGTTATTAAAATTATCTTCTACATTTTTATCTTTGCCGGTTTGATAGGGAAAATACTCCATCTACTGGGTTGAAACTCAACCTTAATGTGCGGGAAGTTCAGCCAGTAATCTTTCTGCATTTTTATAATGTTGATCCGCTGCCAGTTTTAGCCATTTGCGTGCTTCATAATTGTTGATGTTAATTCCAGTGCCGTTTCTGTAAATCAAACCCAAAGTGTATTGAGCATGGGCATATCCTTTTTCCGCAGCTTGTTTATACCACTGGATTGCCATTCGACTATCGGGCTTTACACCCAATCCTTTCAGGTAGATCCAACCTAGTTTGCTCTGCGCGCGCGGATTTTCCTGTTCTGCCGATTGCTCATACCAGTATCTCGCCATCGTGTAATCCAGAGGCTTACCATTGCTGCCATGAAGATAAAATCCGCCAAGGCTATATTGTGACGTCGAGTGACCATGAATGGCGGAAAGCTCCGTTGCTGCCGTGGTAAACGGAAGACTGCCCGGTGCGCTTAAATAATCAAAGACATAATTCGCCATAGCTTTATCGCGCAAGGTCGTTTTCTTAGGTTGGCTAATACAAGTGATTGCCGCAACTATAAATATTGCGAATATAAAATATATTTTTTTGTTCATTTATCAATGCTTCGATTTTCTTTTTATTTTGAAAGCGTCAAGTTTATACTCATCATTAATAAAAAAGTAGTCAGTTAATGTACTTAAAGGATTGTTAATAAATGGATAAGGAAGAACAACACCTTCTATTTGCGCTTTCTACGCCAATGGAAATTCTTAATCAGGGATGCAAGCCCGCACATGACTCGCCAAAAATGTATACCGGAATAAAAGAATTTGATCTCTCATCATCCTGGGGAATAAATAATCGTGATGATTTAATTCAGACTATTTACCAGATGACTGATGATGGTCACGCAAATAATTTAGCTGGTTTATATCTGGCATGGCATCGATCTTCCCCTGATGAGTGGAAAACATTAATTGCTGGCGGCTCCGAACGCGGGTTGATTTATACCCAATTTGTTGCCGAAACTGCCCTGTGTTGTGGGGAGGCAGGAATCAAAGCCTGGGATTATGTTCGCATGGGCTTTTTATCGCGCGTCGGTGTGCTCAACAAGTGGCTGACAGAAGACGAGAGTTTATGGCTGCAATCGCGCGTTTATGTACGAGCTCACCATTACTATCACAGCTGGATGCACTATTTTTCTGCCTATTCGTTAGGACGTCTCTACTGGCAATCCTCTCAGTGTGAAGACAACGCTTCGCTACGCGAGGCGCTAACCCTGTACAAATACGATAGCGCCGGGAGCCGGATGTTTGAAGAGCTGGTGGCAGGAAGCGATCGTTTCTATGCCACGCTTCCCTGGCGGCCGTTAACTGTCCAACCAGAATGTCCGGCAACGCTTAAGGATGTGAGCGACCTATGAAAACATGTTGGCAAATTCTCGAAATTGAAAGCACGACGCAAACAGAGATTATCCGTCAGGCTTATCTTTCTCACTTACCGTTGTGTCACCCCGAAACCGATCCGCAGGGGTTTAAAGCATTACGCCAGGCCTATGAAGAGGCGCTGCGACTGGTGGTAAATCCTGTCGAGGAAGCAGATGATGAAAAAAAAGATGCCACCGCTGAACATGAAATACTACGTGCATTCAGGACATTACTGGATTCAGAAAGTGATCGTTTTCAGCCCTCCGCCTGGCAGAAATTTATTCAGCAATTAAATACCTGGAACATGGATTATGTCGATCAATTACGCTGGCCGCTGTGTGCAATCGCTATAGAAGCGCGATATCTTTCATTAAATTGTGCTTCTTTGCTGGCAGAGCGTTTGAACTGGCATTCGTTTAATGACAGCGAAGGAATGGATGAGGAAGAACGGGAGGCTTTTCTTGAGGCCATTCAGGCTGGTGATTGTTTCGATTTCCTTAGCCTTCTGGAATATCCCGTTGCGTTGCAGAACCAGACTGTTGAGTATTACTTCGCGCTGGAACGTTGCTGCCGTTACCATCCTGACTATGTCACTGCGTTTTTGGCGATGGAAGGTCCGTGGTTCATTCCTGATGATGCGAAGTTACATCGCAAACTGTTGCGCTGGTACAGCTCGGTGCAAACAGGTATGGCGGAACTCATTCCTGTTGCCCAACAGTGGCAAACGGAAGAATCAGAAAGCGAAGATGCCCGGTATTACCAGTATGCACAACGTTTGTACTGCGGCGAGGGGGAAAGCCTGCTTGCCGATCTCGGCGCGTACTGGGAAAGCTACCCATCTACACAAGCTGATAATTTGTTGTTGCAGTGGAGCAAGCGTCATTGCCCGGATTATTTCGCGTTATTAGTGATGGTTATCGAAGCGCGGAGCATGATAGATGCGCAAGGTCAACCGCTGAAATATGTTCCTGGTGAGAGCGCCCGGACGCGGCTGTTATGGGCGGAAATTTTACATAGCGGAAAATTATCGCCGTTGGGTCAATCATTTATCGAGTCGCTGTTTTATAAGCGCAAAGCATGGGCGTGGTGGAAATCGAGAGTAGGTAGTGAGACAGAGCAAGATTCACCATTACTGGATCTGTATCGGGTGGCGGAACAGGTTGTGCTGGAAGCGTTTCCGAAACAAGAGATGCTGGCTCGCCTGAACGCGAGGCTGGAACGCGGAGATGCCCATCCATTAGAGGCTATTATCACCCGGATGCTGTTGACGAAAGTGAAGCTTGAGCCGGTGGATGAAGATGTCGATGAGCCAACACCTGAAGCACATGAAGAGAAGAATGATGAGGTTGAAAAACCACAGAGCATTTCCAGCATTATCAAAATCAGCTTAACGGTGCTGGTGATAGGTTATGCACTCGGCAAAATTGCGATGTTGTTTAGTTAGATACGATGCTGACGCATCTTATCCTTCAATGTCGGATGCGATGCTGACGCATCTTATCCGACCTACGGGTAGGCGGATAAGGCGTTTACGCCGCATCCGGCAGTCGTGTTCAGGGGATCTCAATTGCCAGATAATCGCTCGCCCGCTGACGAACTTCATCGACGCGCGCCATATCGTTTGACTGCAACGCCGCATCAAAATCGGTGATCACCCGACCAATATCTTCTCGCTCGTCACCCAGCGCCCGCGCCCACAACTCTTCCAGTTTGGCTTTAAAGGTGCGATTGATGAGCATATCGCGCGGATAAATTTTCAATGCGGATAACCGCGTCCGACTCTCTTCAATCTGCTGCGCGCTCAATGTTACCGGGCTGTGGTTAATCACTCTGGACTTAACGCTGCCGTCTTCCAGAAGCACGTCAACTTCACGCAAACCGTTGATATCATAACTAAAGCGAATATCAATTGATTGATAAGCCCCGGTTTTCTTCAACGGCACATCGAAGGACTCTACCAGGATATTATTCTTAACTTTGTGGTTTTCCCCCTGGTAAACATTCACCGTAATTGAATCCTGCTCCGGGTGCATGGTCGAGTAAGTTTCGACTCGTGACACAGGCACCGTGGTGTTTCGCTCAATAATCGGCGAGAAAATGCCGGAAACGCCCTGGCGGTTAACTTCAACGCCTAAAGAGTAGGGACAGATATCAGTAAGGATCACTTCTTCGATATCTTCGCTACGTAAGCGGCAGGCGGCCTGGATTGCTGCGCCCAGAGCGACAATGGTGCTCGGGTCGTAACTTTGATACGGTAATTTGCCAAACAGACGCACGGCGATTCGCTGTACCAGCGGCATTTGCGACGCGCCGCCAACCAGCACCAGACTGTCGATTTGACTCGGCTTCAGACGTGCATCGCGCAACGCCTGTTCAATTGGCACTCGCAAGCGATTGAGCAGCGGCAACCACAAATCTTCCAGTTCGTTCTCGTAAAATTCGCATTCCCGCGTTTCATCCTGGTACTGCCAGCGAATGTGCATTGGCGAATGATTGCTACATTTTGCCGCTTCCACACAGGCGTACAAGGCTGCCAGTTCACTCTCGTTAAGCGTGGTCCTGGCGACATCCGCGCGCTTTAAAACGTCATCGACCAGCATATGGGTAAAATCTTCGCCACCAAGAAAGTTGTCGCCAGCGGAGGCGTGAACTTCAATCACCGGCGTGGCGTACTCAAGCACCGTGACGTCAAACGTGCCGCCACCGAGATCAAACACCAGCGAGCGGGTGTTTTGCTGCGTATGCAGGCCATAAGCCATCGCGGCTGCCGTGGGTTCATTAATTAAGCGTACCGCATTTAACCCTGCCAACTCTGCTGCTAAACGGGTATGTTTGCGTTGTTCATCACTGAAATAAGCCGGAACGGAGATCACCACATCTTTAATTGGGCGTTGCAGAAATTCTTCGGCATCTTCTTTTAATGAACGTAATACCAAAGAAGACAATTCCGGCGCGTTAAATGTGCCATTGCCTAAGTGCCAGTTGGTATTACTGCCCATGGCACGTTTAAATAACGCAGCGGTTTTATCAGGATGTGAAGTACGCCGTGATACAGCCGGTTTTCCGACCAGAATATGATTATTTTCATCCATGCTAATTATAGATGGTGTTAAATATTCACCGAATTTATTTGGAATTAATTTCGCGGCACCGTCTTTCCAGACGGCAATTAAACTATTGGTAGTACCGAGATCGATACCAATGGCGAGTTCTGCATTATCCATTGCATTTATATCTTGAAGGAAAAAGAGAGCGCCAGAGTAAGACCACCACATTTTTACATGGTGATCTTAATCAATGACGTGTATTAAGCGTAAAATTTCAGACGATCTGCCAGTAAATCAACAAAGCCCTGACGATCAACATCGACCATGACGGTGGCATTCGGTTTATTGCCGGTCAGATAGTAATAATCAACAACTGTCATGCCCTGGGTATATTTCCCTTGCGTTTCGACGCCAACCCAGCGTTCAACGGTGGTGAACAGTTCAGGTTTCAGCAGCCAGGCGATGGTGCATGGGTCATGCAGCGGTGCGCCAACAAATCCCCATTTTTCATCTTTATGATATTCGAGGAAGAAATCCAGCAGTTCGGCGACGATGGTTGAAATCGGGTTGCCAATCGCGCGGAAACGCTCGGTGTCCTCAACGTGAATTTGCGCTTTGTGAGTGACATCCAGACCTGCCATTACCACAGGAATTCCAGACTGGAAGACAATTTCTGCTGCTTCCGGGTCAACGTAAATATTAAATTCAGCCGCTGGCGTCCAGTTACCAAGCCCCATTGCACCGCCCATAATCACGATACGGGCAATTTTGCTATGCAGTTCCGGATGGCTATTGAGCAGCAAGGCGACGTTAGTTTGCGGTCCGGTAGAGACAATGGTGACGGGTTCCACACTTTCACGCAGCGTTTTCGCCATCAGCTCCACCGCCGTGCAGTTTTGCGGTGCGAATGCGGGTTCCGGTAATGCCGGGCCGTCCAGTCCACTTTCGCCGTGCACGTTGTCCGCGATAATCAACTCACGCATTAACGGTTTCACCGCGCCGCCTGCCACCGGAATATCGGTGCGATTAAGCAGGGTCAGCATACGCAGAACATTACGTAATGTTTTTTCTGGTGTCTGGTTTCCGGCGGAAGACGTAATTGCTTTGACATCAAGCTCTGGTGAGGCGAGGGCGAGAACTATTGCGATAGCGTCATCATGACCTGGGTCGCAATCTAACAGAATTGGCAGTGCCATTGTTGCTCCTTGTTGTGTGCTTCTTTGCGACAAGGGTAACGCCGGGATGTAACAGATACGAGAGGCGAAATGATAAAGCGTGAGATGGCGCGCACTTGACTATGCGCGCCAGAGTGATTAATGCAGTATTTTCGCGAGGAAGTCTTTTGCACGGTCCGATTTCGGATCATCAAAGAAAGCGTCTTTCGGCGAATCTTCGACAATTTTACCTTCATCCATAAAGATCACCCGATTCGCCACTTTGCGGGCAAAGCCCATTTCGTGGGTCACCACCATCATGGTCATCCCCTCGTTTGCCAGTTCGACCATCACGTCCAGTACTTCGTTGATCATCTCCGGATCCAGCGCCGATGTCGGTTCGTCGAACAGCATGGCAATAGGATCCATACACAATGCGCGAGCGATCGCCACACGCTGCTGCTGACCGCCGGAAAGCTGCGCCGGAAACTTATTGGCGTGAGCAGAAAGCCCGACTCGCTCCAGCAGTTTCAGTGCTTTTTCACGAGCCGGCGCTTTATCGCGTTTAAGTACTTTCACCTGCGCCAGCGTCAGGTTTTCGATAATCGACAGATGGGGAAACAGCTCAAAATGCTGGAACACCATTCCCACACGGGAGCGCAGCTTTGCCAGATCGGTTTTCTTATCGTTAACCACGATGCCATCGACGGTAATTTCGCCTTGCTGCACCGGTTCGAGGCCGTTGACGGTTTTAATCAGCGTTGATTTACCGGAACCAGACGGGCCGCAAACCACCACTACTTCACCTTTTTTCACTTCGGTTGAGCAGTCGGTCAGCACCTGAAAGTGACCATACCATTTTGAAACATTTTTCAGGGTAATCATTATGCTGTCCTTCTTTTCAAGTAGCTGACCAACAACGATGCGCTAAGGCTAATAACGAAATAAACAAATCCGGCAAACAGGATCATCTCAACCTGCGTACCATCACGCTCACCAATGGTTGAGGCGGTACGGAAGAAATCAGCCAGAGATAACACATACACCAGCGAGGTATCCTGGAACAGAACGATGCCCTGAGTGAGCAGCAGCGGCACCATTGCACGAAACGCCTGTGGCAGAATGATGAGTTTCATCGACTGCCAGTGAGTCATCCCCAGCGCCAGCGCGGCGCTCGACTGCCCACGAGAAATACTTTGAATACCGGCACGGATAATCTCTGAATAGTAGGCCGCTTCAAACATCGAAAACGCCACCATCGCAGAAATTAAGCGGATATCGGTTTTCGGCGATAATCCCAGCACGTTTTGCAGAAAACCCGGCACAATCAGGTAAAACCATAGCAAAACCATGACTAAAGGAATCGAGCGGAATACGTTAACGTAGGCTTTGGCAAACCAAGCAATCGGCGCAAAGCTGGACAGACGCATCACTGCCAGCATGGTGCCCCACAAAATACCAATCACGACTGCTGTGACAGTGATTTTCAGGGTGATCACCAGCCCATCCAGCAGATACGGCAGGGAAGGGACAATAGAACTCCAGTCAAACTCGTACATTATTTGCCTCCCATGTTGCCGGGCAGGCGAACTTTACGTTCAACCAGCGTCATCACCAGCATGATAACCGCGTTAATCAACACATACGCCAGCGTAATAGCAGTGAACGATTCCCAGGCGTGAGCGGAGTAATCGAGCAATTTACCGGCCTGCGCCGCCATATCCACCAGCCCGATGGTCGAGGCGATGGCGGAGTTTTTCACCAGGTTCATCATCTCGGACGTCATCGGCGGGACGATAACGCGATAAGCGTTAGGCAGTAGTACGTAGCGGTAAGCCTGCGGTAGCGTCAGACCCATTGCCAGCGCGGCATTTTTTTGCCCACGCGGTAACGACTGGATCGCGGCGCGTACCTGTTCGCAAACACGGGCGGCGGTAAACAGCCCCAGGCAAAGCATGGAGGAGAGGAAAAACTGAATATTAGGATCCAGCTCCGCCTTAAACCACATGCCAATTTTCTCCGGCAGTAGCTCCGGGATTACCAGATACCAGGTAAAGAACTGCACAATCAGTGGCACGTTGCGGAACAGTTCGACATACAACGTACCCAGACCGGAGAGAAAACGGTTAGGAACGGTACGCAAAATGCCGAATAACGAGCCGACGAGGAAAGCGATAATCCAGGCGCAGATCGACAGAGCGATCGTCACCTGAAAGCCGCTCCAGATCCAGCCGAGATAGGTGGTGTTGCCGAACGGGGCTTGTTGTAAAAAAATACCCCAGTTCCAGTCTATAGACATAAATCTACTCCAGAAAAAAGAGGGTAGCAGCGTTAACTGCTACCCTCGAAGATTGTTACCCAGCGTATTGCGGTTTTCAGGCCCGATGGGGAACGACCATCAGGCGTATAGTCTGTCCGTGCTACGTAACAATCGAGAGGGCTGGAATTTCCGCCCCTGGTTCTTGTAATTAGTTCAGTGCCTTGTCATTCGGTTCTTTGAACAGAGCTTTCATTTCGTCTGACAGTTCGAAATTCATGTTCAGGTTTTTCGGCGGAATTGGATTTTTGAACCACTTATCAAACCATTTTTCCGCTTCACCGGAGGTCTGCACTTGAGCGATAGTGTCATCCATCAGCTTTTTGAACTGCGGATCGTCTTTACGCAACATGCAGCCGTAAGCTTCCTGAGACTGCGGTTTGCCGACGATTTCCCAGTTGTCTGGTTTCTTCGCTTTCGCACGTTCACCGGCCAGCAGGGCATCGTCCATCATAAAGGCAACGGCACGACCGCTTTCCAGGGTGCGGAAAGAGTCACCGTGATCTTTGGCGCTGATGATGCGCATATTCATTTTTTGCTCTTCATTCAGTTTGTTGAGCAAAACTTCAGAGGTGGTGCCGGAAGTGACGACTACGGCTTTATCTTTCAGATCGGCAAAATCTTTAACATCGCCGCCTTTTTTGGTCAGCAGGCGCGTACCGACCACGAAAATGGTGTCAGAGAAAGCCGCCTGTTTCTGGCGTTCGAGGTTGTTGGTGGTTGAACCGCATTCAAAATCGAAAGTGCCGTTTTGCAGCAGCGGAATACGATTTTGTGAGGTGATCGGAATCAGTTTCACCTGTAAGTCCGGTTTGTTGAGTTTCTTTTTCACTGCTTCAACGATGGCGTTGGAGTAATCCTGTGAGTAACCCACCACTTTTTGCTGATTGTCGTAATAAGAGAAAGGTACTGAAGATTCACGGTGACCGACGACAATCACGCCGTTTTTGGCGATTTTGTCCAGCGTACTGCCCGCTGCCGGGGCAGCGTCTTCTGCCTGTGCCAGTCCTGCAGAAAGCGCCAGGGCCAGGATTGCTGTGGCAGGTTTACGTAATTGCATATCCAACTCCTTTATCTCCTGCGTTAAAAACGCATGGATACCCGTTGTGAGTGTTTGTGTTGTTATCATCTGCAACTTTATTGTGCAGTGTTGTGCTTGTTAGGTAACATTTAGTTTGGCTAAATGTAAAGATATTGCTGTTTTATTGTTTGTTTTTGCGAGATGTACCGCACCATTCTGAAGCAAAATTCTTAAAATGCACTCTTTTGGTGCTGCCCGTGGATTGCTGTGGTGCAACCGGGTTGTACTGACGCCGGTTCAAGGTTTGCCTTGTATAACAAAGCAATAGATGTGCCAAAGTTGGAGGGACGTATTTTGTCATCCGGATAACGCATTGACGCTGCATCCGGTGAATGTGCCGAAATACGGGATGTATTCCGGCACGATAAGAAGGGATTATTTACGTCGCTGACGCAGACTCATCAGCACAGCGGCAAAACCAAACAGTGCTGTCAGTACCCACAGCGGCCAGTTGCCGGTACGTGCGTACGGTGTGAGTCCGGTGGTTGGCGTCACGTGAGTGGTCAACACCTCGCGGGTGAATTGCGGGATCATCGCCTGAATCTCACCTTGCGGACCAATTACCGCCGTAATGCCGTTGTTGGTGCTACGCAGCAGCGGGCGCGCCAGCTCCAGCGCACGCATTCGCGCCATCTGGAAGTGCTGCCACGGACCAATAGACTTACCAAACCACGCATCGTTTGAGATGGTCAGCAGATAGTCGGTATCCGGACGGAAGTTATCGCGCACCTGCTCGCCGAGAATGATCTCGTAGCAAATGGCCGCAGTAAGCTGTATCCCATTCACCGACAGCGGTGGCTGGATATATGGCCCACGGCTGAATGATGACATCGGCAGATCAAAGAACGGCGCTAACGGACGCAGAATCGACTCCAGCGGGACAAACTCGCCAAACGGCACCAGATGGTTTTTGTTATAGCGATCGGCTGATTCGTAGCTGTACGGCGCACCTTTACCCAGCGTGATGATGGTGTTGTAGGTATCGTAGCGGTTCTGCTTATTGAGACGCGCGTCGACAATCCCGGTGACCAGCGAGCTACCTTTCTCACGCAACTCACCGTCCAGTGCTTTGAGGAACGGTTGCTGATTAATTTCCAGATCGGTTATCGCCGACTCCGGCCAGATAATCAGCGACGATTTACCCATCAGCGGTGCCGTTGCGTTGTAATAAATTTTCAGCGTATTAAGAAGTTGGCTTTCATCCCACTTCAGCGATTGTGGAATATCACCCTGAACCATCGAAACCTGAATGGTTTTCTCCGGTTGCGGGGTAAACCACAGGATGTAACGCAGCGGGAAGGGGAGGGCAAACAGCACGACGGCTACCACAAGCGGACGCCAGTTGCGTTTGACCAGCGCCAGCGCCAACAGGCCGCTTACCATCATCAGCAGGAAGTTAATGGCTTCCACGCCCATTATCGGTGCCAGCCCTTTTAACGGGCCGTCAATCTGACTATAGCCGAACTGTAACCACGGGAAGCCAGTCAGCACCCAACCGCGCAGAAACTCGGTCACTTGCCAGAGGGCAGGAGCCGCAATGGCTACGCGCAACCAGGTCGTTTTCGGCCACAGCCGCGACAGCACACCGGCAAACAGCCCGGTATACAACGACAGATACGCCGCCAGCAGTACCACCAGGAAGATGTTTACCGGGCCAGGCATCCCGCCAAAGGTCGCAATGCTGACATAGACCCAGTTAATACCGCTGCCAAAGAGACCAAATCCCCAGCAGAAGCCGATAGCGGCAGACTGGAGTGGGCGACGGTTAAAGGTTAGTGCCTGCAACCCCATCAGCGAAACAATCGCCGCAGGCCAGACATCATAAGGAGAGAAGGCCAGCGTTCCGCAGGCACCGAATAATAACGCCAGCAGCAGGCGAATGCGCTGGCGTTCAATTAATGAGGCAAAAGCCATGTAGTTATCTATCCAGTTTCGGTTTTATTCATCCAGCTTCGGCTGGGGTGAGTCATCCGGGATTTTGACATGAACCTGAATAATACGCCGACTATCGGCCATCGCCACTTTGAACTGGTAACCGTCGATGTCGATGGTTTCGCCACGCGCCGGAAGATGCCCAAATGCCTGCATCACCAGACCACCGATAGTGTCGACCTCTTCATCGCTAAAGTGGGTGCCGAACGCTTCGTTGAAGTCTTCAATGGAAGCCAGTGCGCGCACGGTCCAGGTATGACGACTCAGCTGACGGAAGTCGATATCATCTTCTTCGTCATACTCGTCTTCAATCTCACCAACAATCAGTTCCAGGATGTCTTCAATGGTCACCAGACCGGAAACCCCACCGAATTCGTCAATGACGATCGCCATGTGGTAACGCTGAGAGCGAAACTCTTTCAGCATCCGGTCTACGCGCTTACTTTCAGGAACGACAACCGCCTGACGTAACACTTTGTCCATGCTGAAGGCTTCAGCATCGCTGCGCATAAACGGCAGCAAGTCTTTCGCCATCAGAATCCCTTCAATGTGATCTTTGTCTTCGCTAATCACCGGGAAACGTGAGTGGGCGGACTCGATGATGACATCAAGGCATTCGTCCAGCGTCTGGTTACGTTTCAGGGTAATCATCTGGGAGCGGGGGATCATGATGTCGCGGACGCGTTGGTCTGCGATGTCCATCACCCCTTCGAGCATATCGCGCGTATCTTCGTCGATAAGGTCGTTCTGCCCGGAATCACGGATCAGCGCCAGCAGTTCGTCACGGTTTTTCGGTTCACCGTGGAAAAGTTGGCTGAGTAACAGGGAGAAAAATCCCTTCTTGTTGCTTATCGTGTCACTACTGTGTGAATTGTCGTCGCTCATGGCGTCGTATGGGTTCTCATGTTAGTTAATCAAAACGCCGTCGTTAATCACCAACGGCGGGGACGTCTGCCAGTCAAATGCCTGGCAAATTATTCTTTCTCGGCAATGTACGGATCCTCATAGCCCAGAGCAAGCATAATCTCTGTTTCGAGGGCTTCCATTTCTTCTGCTTCGTCATCTTCGATGTGATCGTAACCTAACAAATGCAGACTGCCGTGCACCACCATATGCGCCCAGTGCGCCTCCAGTGGTTTGCCTTGCTCCTGTGCTTCCTTCTCAACCACCTGACGGCAGATAACCAGATCGCCCAGTAGCGACATCTCCATGCCGGGCGGCACTTCAAACGGGAAGGAGAGCACGTTGGTCGGCTTATCCTTACCGCGATAGGTCAGATTCAGACTGTGGCTTTCGGCGGTATCGACCACGCGAATAGTCACTTCCGACTCTTCCTGAAACTGCGGGATCACCGCATTCAGCCATGTTTGAAACTGGCTCTCTTCCGGCAATCCGGAGTTATCTTCACATGCCAGTTGTAAATCGAGGATCACCTGACTCATTTTTGTTCCTGTTCTTCGCGCTTGCGTTCTGCCGCCAGCGCCGCTTTTCGTTTTTGTTCGGCTTCTTCCCAGGCTTCATAGGCGTTAACGATACGCGCCACCACCGGGTGACGAACCACGTCTTCGCTGTGGAAGAAGTTAAAGCTGATCTCTTCGACATCGGCCAGCACTTCGATGGCATGACGTAAGCCTGATTTAGTATTACGCGGCAGGTCGATCTGTGTGACGTCGCCGGTGATAACCGCTTTTGAGTTAAAACCGATACGGGTCAGGAACATCTTCATCTGTTCGATGGTGGTGTTCTGGCTCTCATCGAGAATGATAAAGGCGTCATTCAGCGTACGACCACGCATATAGGCCAGCGGCGCGACTTCAATAACGTTGCGCTCAATCAGTTTCTCGACTTTCTCAAAGCCCAGCATTTCAAACAGCGCGTCGTACAGTGGGCGCAGATACGGGTCTACTTTCTGGCTTAAATCGCCAGGCAGGAAGCCCAGTTTCTCACCGGCTTCGACCGCCGGACGAGTCAGCAGAATACGGCGAATTTCCTGACGCTCCAGGGCATCAACTGCTGCAGCCACTGCCAGGTAGGTTTTACCCGTACCCGCCGGGCCAACGCCGAAGGTAATGTCATGGTCGAGAATATTGGCGATGTACTGCGCCTGGTTCGGTGTACGCGGCTTAATCACGCCGCGTTTGGTCTTGATATTGACCGCTTTGCCGTACTCCGGCACGCTCTCCGCGCTTTGCTCCAGCACTCGTGCTTCTTTAATCGCAAGGTGGATCTGTTCCGGCTCGATATCCTGAATCTGACCGCGCATCGGGGCAGTATCGACATACAGGCTACGCAGAATATCTGCCGCAGCGGTGACGCAAATCGGACGGCCGGTCAGTTTAAAGTGATTATCGCGGCGATTGATTTCGATGCCGAGACGGCGTTCGAGTTGCTTGATGTTGTCATCAAACGGGCCGCACAGGCTCAACAGACGCGCGTTGTCTGCTGGCTCCAGGGTGATTTCGCGAGTGTCTATGTTCAAACCGTTCCTCTTATCTGTATGCCGCCGGAAGCTGAACATTCACCGGCCTATAAGGAAATTATTCACGCCACAGGAAAAAGGCGCAAGCATTGCGATAAAGATGGGGATAAAGAGAGAAAAAACAAGGCCCACCGGAACGGCGGGCCTGAGAATTACGGCTGATAATAACCCACGCCAAGGTCGTTTTCTTTGCGAGTACGGGCAATCACCGATTCCGGCGTTTCTGCCACACGCAGACCCATTTCCTCTTCGGTACGAACCACTTTACCGCGCAGGGAGTTCGGGTAGACGTCGGTAATTTCTACATCGACGAATTTACCGATCATATCCGGCGTGCCTTCGAAGTTGACCACGCGGTTATTTTCTGTACGTCCAGAAAGCTCCATGATGCTCTTACGTGAAGTCCCTTCTACCAAAATACGCTGGGTGGTGCCGAGCATCCGGCGGCTCCATGCCATCGCTTGCTGATTGATACGTTCTTGCAGAATATACAGACGCTGCTTCTTCTCTTCTTCCGGAACATCATCAACCATATCGGCGGCTGGTGTACCCGGACGTGCAGAGAAGATAAAGCTGTAGCTCATGTCGAAATTGACGTCGGCAATCAGCTTCATCGTTTTCTCGAAGTCTTCGGTGGTTTCGCCAGGGAAGCCAACGATGAAGTCAGAACTGATCTGAATATCCGGACGCGCCGCACGCAGTTTACGGATGATCGCTTTGTACTCCAGCGCCGTGTGGGTACGCCCCATCAGGTTCAGAATGCGATCGGAACCGCTCTGTACCGGCAGGTGCAGGAAGCTCACCAGCTCCGGTGTGTCGCGATACACTTCGATGATATCGTCGGTGAATTCGATCGGATGGCTGGTGGTAAAGCGAATACGATCGATCCCGTCGATGGCGGCAACCAGACGCAGCAGATCGGCAAACGATCCGGTGGTGCCGTCGTAGTTCTCACCACGCCAGGCGTTCACGTTCTGGCCGAGCAGGTTGACTTCACGCACGCCCTGAGCCGCAAGTTGGGCAATCTCAAACAGAATATCGTCGGACGGACGGCTTACCTCTTCACCACGGGTGTAAGGCACCACGCAGTAGGTGCAATATTTATTGCAGCCTTCCATTATGGAGACAAACGCGGTCGGCCCTTCGGCGCGCGGTTCCGGCAGACGGTCAAACTTCTCGATTTCCGGGAAGCTGATATCTACAACCGGGCTGCGGTCGCCGCGCACGGAGTTAATCATCTCCGGCAGGCGGTGCAGCGTTTGCGGCCCAAAAATAATATCGACATAGTGGGCGCGCTGGCGAATGTGCTCGCCTTCTTGCGATGCCACGCAGCCGCCGACGCCGATAATCAGGTCTGGATTCTTCTCTTTTAACAGTTTCCAGCGACCCAACTGATGGAAGACTTTTTCCTGAGCCTTCTCGCGGATTGAGCAGGTGTTCAGCAGCAGCACATCCGCTTCTTCCGCCACGTCGGTCAGTTGATAGCCGTGGGTGGCATCCAGCAGATCGGCCATCTTCGATGAATCGTACTCGTTCATCTGACAGCCCCAGGTTTTAATATGGAGTTTTTTGGTCATCGACTTGCTCTTGCGAAATAGTAGCCAGGAATGCAGGGCGCATAGTGTAATGCTTTGCTGCCGTTGTGACCAGTATGAGCGTTATCAGCCCTTGGGGGTAAAAATCCTGTAAACTTAAAGCATATTGCTAACAGGATGATTGACCATGACAAATCAACCAACGGAAATTGCCATTGTCGGCGGAGGAATGGTCGGTGGCGCACTGGCGCTGGGACTGGCACAGCACGGATTTACGGTAACGGTTATCGAACATGCAGAACCTGCACCGTTTGTCGCAGGCAGTGAGCCGGACGTGCGGATCTCAGCGATCAGCGCGGCTTCGGTATCATTGCTTAAAGGTTTAGGCGTCTGGGATGCGGTACAGGCCATGCGTTGCCATCCTTACCACAGACTGGAAACGTGGGAGTGGGAAACGGCGCATGTGGTGTTTGACGCCGCTGAACTTAAGCTACCGTTGCTTGGCTATATGGTGGAAAACACGGTCCTGCAACAGGCGCTGTGGCAGGCGCTGGAAGCGCATCCGAAAGTAACGCTACGTGTGCCAGCCTCGCTGATTGCGCTGCATCGCCATAATGATCTTCAGGAGCTGGAACTGAAGGGCGGCGAAGTGATCCGCGCGAAGCTGGTCATTGGTGCTGATGGCGCAAATTCGCAGGTGCGGCAGATGGCGGGAATCGGTGTTCATGCCTGGCAGTATGCGCAGTCGTGTATGTTGATTAGCGTACAGTGCGAGAACGATCCCGGCGACAGCACCTGGCAGCAGTTTACCCCGGACGGTCCACGCGCGTTTCTGCCGTTGTTTGATAACTGGGCGTCGCTGGTGTGGTATGACTCTCCGGCGCGTATTCGCCAGTTGCAGAATATGAATATGGTGCAGTTGCAGGCGGAGATCGCGAAACATTTCCCGTCGCGTCTCGGTTATGTGACGCCGCTTGCCGCAGGCGCTTTTCCGCTGACGCGCCGTCATGCATTGCAGTATGTTCAGCCGGGGCTGGCGCTGGTGGGCGATGCCGCGCACACCATCCATCCGCTGGCGGGGCAGGGGGTGAATCTTGGTTATCGTGATGTCGATGCCCTGATTGACGTTCTGGTAAACGCGCGCAGTCATGGTGAAGCATGGGCCAGTTATCCCATTCTCAAGCGTTACCAGATGCGGCGCATGGCGGATAACTTTATTATGCAGAGCGGTATGGATCTGTTTTATGCCGGATTCAGCAATAATCTGCCGCCGCTGCGTTTTATGCGTAATCTCGGATTAATGGCGGCGGAGCGTGCTGGCGTGTTGAAACGTCAGGCGCTGAAATATGCGTTAGGATTATAGCCTTACAACATTGCCGGATGCATGCCAACCGTAGGTCGGATAAGACGCGGCAGCGTCGCATCCGACATTGAAGGATAAGACGTGTCAACATCGCATTCGACATTGAATATACGCAGAAAAGCAAAAAGCTCGCCGAAGCGAGCTTTTTTAATGTGGCTGGGGTACGAGGATTCGAACCTCGGAATGCCGGAATCAGAATCCGGTGCCTTACCGCTTGGCGATACCCCAACTGGGTGCACTTACGATGTAAGCGTCTTGAATAAATTGGCTGGGGTACGAGGATTCGAACCTCGGAATGCCGGAATCAGAATCCGGTGCCTTACCGCTTGGCGATACCCCAACAAATTTTTTCGAATTTGCCGAACATATTCGACACATTCAGAATTTGGTGGCTACGACGGGATTCGAACCTGTGACCCCATCATTATGAGTGATGTGCTCTAACCAACTGAGCTACGTAGCCAGATTATTTCTTCGATGGCTGGGGTACCTGGATTCGAACCAGGGAATGCCGGTATCAAAAACCGGTGCCTTACCGCTTGGCGATACCCCAATAACCGGGCGGTGAACCGCTTACTCGAAGAAGATGGCTGGGGTACCTGGATTCGAACCAGGGAATGCCGGTATCAAAAACCGGTGCCTTACCGCTTGGCGATACCCCAATAACCGGGCGGTGAACCGCTTACTCGAAGAAGATGGCTGGGGTACCTGGATTCGAACCAGGGAATGCCGGTATCAAAAACCGGTGCCTTACCGCTTGGCGATACCCCATCCGTACAACGCTTTCTGGTGAATGGTGCGGGAGGCGAGACTTGAACTCGCACACCTTGCGGCGCCAGAACCTAAATCTGGTGCGTCTACCAATTTCGCCACTCCCGCAAAAAAAAGATGGTGGCTACGACGGGATTCGAACCTGTGACCCCATCATTATGAGTGATGTGCTCTAACCAACTGAGCTACGTAGCCATCTTTTTTTTCGCGTTACCTTATCGGCGTTGCGGGGCGCATTATGCGTATAGAGCCTTGCAGCGTCAACCTCTTTTTCAAGGAAAATTGCTCGAAAGTGACTGTTTGGTTAGGTTGCGAACAGCGCGGTGCTATATTCGTCAATTATTGTTTATTTCGTGTTTTTCTCTGTTGTTTTGCGATGCAGGATGAAATTCGGAATTCAACAATAGCGCCCGAGAATTATCCCATGAAATACTGCACCGTTACGATTGGACAGAGCAGGGATTGCGGTGCCTGCATCTCTGCTACCACTTCAGGCTATTTATTGAGGGAATAATATGCTGCGTTTTATCACGGTGCTGGTCAGTGCTTTATTACTTATGCAATCCGCATTTGCCGACGAAGCCCGATCGGAAATCGGTAAGTATGTCTTTGGTTATCGTGGTCAGGAAGGGGCAGTGGTCTGGATGATGCGAATCGGGCCGAAAGCGGAAAATGAAGCACTCGTTCAGGTATCTCATGTTGATAATAACATCGATGGTCAGATTTTTCGCTGTAAAGTGAAAGCATTACAGGACGGTGAGAAATCCTATACCGCCGTAATTAAGGGCAAATCTTTTGAGTTATTACGCCTGAAAGAGGGAAATGGCAGCCTGCATATCCCGGATGAGCAGGCAACCTGGTCGGTGGCTTACAGTGATGAGTTGTCAAACAGCGATGTAGCAAATCCGGAACATTTCCTCACTGCGTATCAAAATCAACAAGCTCCCCAGTAACTGAAATTGCCCCGGAATTCTCCGGGGCGTTAATACACTTCTTATTTATACGCTGACTGGTGAACGCCAACCGCGCGACCAGAAGGATCATCCATTTTCTTGAACGCTTCATCCCACTCGATCGCTTTGGCGGAAGAACAGGCGACGGAAGGGCCGCCCGGTACGCACTCAGCGGCGCTTGGAAGTGGGAACAATTCTTCAAAGATTTCGCGATACAGATACGCTTCTTTTGAGGTCGGAGTGTTGTACGGGAAGCGGAAGCGGGCAGTTTCGAGTTGCTGATCAGAAACCTGCTGCGCTGCCACTTCTTTCAGAGTGTCGATCCAGCTATAACCGACGCCATCAGAGAACTGCTCTTTCTGCCGCCAGGCCACGCTTGCAGGCAGATACGACTCAAAACATTCACGCAGGATGTGTTTTTCCATTTTGCCGTTGCCGCACATTTTATCCTGCGGGTTAATGCGCATCGCCACATCGAGGAATTTTTTGTCGAGGAACGGAACGCGTGCTTCCACGCCCCAGGCTGACATCGCTTTGTTGGCGCGTGCGCAGTCATACATATGCAGGGCCAGCAGTTTACGTACCGTCTCTTCATGCAGCTCTTTGGCATTCGGCGCTTTGTGGAAGTAGAGATAACCACCAAATACTTCGTCAGAACCTTCGCCTGACAGCACCATCTTAATGCCCATCGCCTTGATCTTACGCGACATTAAATACATCGGCGTCGAAGCGCGAATAGTCGTCACATCATAGGTTTCGATGTGGTAAATCACGTCGCGGATGGCATCCAGACCTTCCTGTACGGTGAAGTGAATTTCGTGATGCACAGTGCCCAGATGGTTTGCCACTTCCTGGGCCGCTTTCAGATCCGGTGAACCTGGCAGACCCACGGCAAAGGAGTGCAACTGCGGCCACCAGGCTTCGGAACGTTCCTGATCTTCCACGCGACGGGCGGCGTATTTCTTGGTGATCGCGGAAATAATTGAGGAATCCAGACCACCCGAGAGCAGCACGCCGTACGGCACATCGGACATCAGATGGCTTTTAACGGAATCCTCCAGTGCCTGGCGCAGCTCGTTTTTGTCGGTCACGTTATCTTTCACCGCATCGTAGTCGAACCAGTCGCGGTGATAATAAGAACGGATTTCGCCGTCCTGACTCCATAAATAGCTTCCTGCCGGGAACTCTTTAATGGTGCGGCAAACCGGCACCAGGGCTTTCATTTCTGAGGCTACATACAGTTGACCGTGTTCGTCATAACCCATATACAGCGGGATAATCCCCAGATGGTCGCGACCAATCAGGTAGGCATCTTTTTCGCTGTCGTACAGGGCAAAGGCGAACATGCCTTGCAAGTCGTCGAGAAATTCCGCCCCTTTTTCCTGATACAGCGCGAGGATCACTTCGCAGTCAGATCCAGTCTGGAACTGGTAACGATCGCCATACTCGGCGCGCAATGCCTGGTGGTTGTAGATTTCACCGTTTACCGCCAGTACGTGGGTTTTTTGTTGGTTGTAGAGAGGTTGCGCCCCCGCGTTAACGTCAACAATTGACAGACGTTCGTGGGCGAGAATGGCGTTATCGCTGGCATAAATACCGGACCAGTCCGGGCCACGATGACGCATCAGGCGTGACAGCTCGAGTGCTTTCTTGCGCAGCTCAACTGCGTCTGTTTTGATATCGAATACGCCAAAAATTGAACACATAACCTTCTCCGTTAACCTGGTGTTTGCTGCTTGTTGTGTTTGCTTGTTTAAAAAAATGCCGCAAAGCAGCACTGTGCGCAAGAGATTTGGCGGTGTAAAAATAAAAAACGTAATGGTGATTGCTGATTGATGAAAAAGGGTAGGGTGTAGTGGCGTGTTTATTGATGAATCGATAATTTTTGACGTGTTTTATTGAATGGATGAGTTTTGGCGAGCGGTGAAAATAAAAAACCACGTCCTGAGACGTGGTTGATATTCAGATAACGTCGATTTCAGCGACCGACGGGTAAATCCAGCTTGGGCGGAACGGCATACTGTCGATATCGTCGAGCGATGAAACGCCAGAGAGCACCAGAATCGTCTCCAGACCCGCCTGGAAGCCCGCCAGAATATCGGTACGCAGGTTATCGCCGACAATCACCGTTTCTTCCGAATGCGCCTGCATTTTGTTTAATGCCGCGCGGATGATCCACGGACTTGGCTTACCGACATAAAAAGGTTTACGCCCGGAGATTTTCTCAATACCTGCGCACAGCGCGCCACAGGCGGGATAAAAACCGCGCCCGTGGGTATCCGGGTTAGTGGCGATAAATCGCGCACCGTTAGCGACGAAATACGCCGCTTTATGCATCATGTCCCAGTTGTAGGAACGCGTTTCGCCAACAATCACAAAATCAGGATTCACGTCCGTAATAGTGAAACCGGCTTTGTACAGCTCATGGATCAGCGCGCCTTCGCCCACCACATACGCTTTTTTACCTTCCTGACGGCGCAGGAAATCGGCGGTTGCCATCGCGGAGGTATAAAACACGCTGTCAGGTACATCGACACCGGCAGTGGCAAAGCGGTTCGCCAGATCTTGCCCGGTCTGCGAAGGATAGTTGGTCAGCAACACCAGCGGCAGGCCTTTATCCATAATCCCGTGCAAAAATTCCGCTGCACCCGGTACGGCGACGTTATCGTGCATCAGCACGCCGTCGATATCGCAAATTACATTTTTAATGGTCATGGACTACCCAGAATATTGACAACAATAAGCGCCACTATAAAAGCACATTAATTTTCCAGCAAATGCTGGAGCAAAATACCGTTGAGCATGGCGCGTTTTACCAGCGCAAAAGCACCGATTGCCGAGCGGTGGTCTAGCTCAGAACGTACCACCGGCAGATTAGTACGAAACGCCTTCAGCGCCTGAGTGTTAATGCAGCTTTCAATAGCAGGGAGCAGCACTTTATCGGCTTCGGTGATTTCACCGGCAATAACAATTTTTTGCGGATTAAATAAGTTGATAGCAATGGCGATGGTTTTGCCCAGATGACGACCGACATACTCAATCACTTCCGAGGCCAGGCTATCGCCTTTGTTCGCGGCTTTGCAGATAGTTTTGATGGTGCAGTCGTCCAGCGGCACGCGGCTCTGGTAGCCCTGCTTTAACAGATTCAACACCCGTTGTTCAATGGCAGCGTTGGCGGCGATAGTTTCCAGGCAGCCAAAGTTGCCGCAGTGGCAGCGTTCACCCAACGGTTCGACCTGAATATGACCAATTTCACCGACGTTGCCGTTGCGACCGATAAAAATGCGCCCGTTAGAGATAATACCGGCCCCAGTTCCGCGATGTACTCGCACCAGAATGGAGTCTTCGCAATCCTGACTTGCACCGAAGTAGTGCTCTGCCAGCGCCAGACTGCGGATATCGTGACCGACAAAACAGGTCACTTTAAAACGCTCTTCCAGTGCCTCTACCAGCCCCCAGTTTTCCACCTGAATATGCGGCATGTAATGAATTTTACCGCTGTCCGGGTCAACAAGCCCAGGCAGGATCACCGAAATCGCGATTAGCTCGCGCAGCTTGCGCTGATAGCTATCAATAAACTGAGCAATGGCATTCAGCAGGGCATGTTCCAGCGTCTGCTGGGTACGTTCTGGTAGCGGATAATGTTCTTCTGCCAGCACTTTGCTGCTGAGATCAAACAGAGTGATGGTGGCATCGTGACGACCGAGTCGTACGCCGATAGCGTGGAAATTACGAGTTTCAGTAACGATGGAGATAGCGCGGCGGCCCCCGGTGGAGGCCTGCTGATCGACTTCTTTGATCAGCCCGCGTTCGATAAGCTGACGTGTAATTTTGGTTACGCTGGCGGGGGCAAGCTGGCTTTGCTCAGCAATCTGAATCCGCGAGATTGGCCCGAACTGGTCAATCAGGCGATAAACCGCCGCGCTGTTAAGCTGTTTTACGAGATCAACATTACCTATCTGAGCTTGTCCGCCTGGTGTCATACTTTCTCTTATTGAGTTACGACCTCGTTACCATTAACGATGGTCCTGGTGATTTTAAAATCAGGTGTGAATGCGGTCAGGTTGGCCACTTTACCTGCGGCGAGCGTGCCGAGACGTTTTTCAACGCCAATTGCACGTGCCGGGTAGAGCGTCGCCATACGCAGCACTTCATCCAGTGCGATACCGCAATGTTCGACCAGATTACGCACGCCTTCAATCATGGTTAATGATGAACCACTTAACGTACCATTTTCATCCACACAAAGTCCGTTGCGGTAGTATATTGTTTTACCCGCAAAAATGAACTGTTCAATATTGGCGCCTGCTGGTGCAGTAGCGTCGGTGACCAGACACAGTTTGTCGCCTTTCAGACGTTTGGCGTTGCGGATGTTAGCGTAATCAACGTGCAGGCCATCGGCAATAATACCGCAATAAATGTCTGCTTCGTCGAGAATTGCACCTGCCAGTCCCGGTTCGCGACCAGTAATATACGGCATCGCGTTATACAGATGGGTGGCAAAAGTAATACCTGCGCGGAAACCGGCTTTCGCTTCTTTCAACGTCGCGTTGGAGTGACCAGCAGAAACCACAATCCCGGCATTTGCCAGTTTGCTGATGACTTCCGCAGGAACCATTTCCGGTGCCAGGGTAACTTTAGTAATCACATCAGCGTTTTCGCACAGGAAATCAACCAGCGCAGCATCGGGTTTACGCACGAAATTCGGGTTATGAGTGCCTTTTTTCACCAGGTTCAGCCACGGACCTTCCAGATGCAGACCTAATGCCTGATTCGGATGTTTTGCCAGGTACTCGCGCATTACGCGCACACCCTGTTTCATCAGGTCATCGCTGGTAGTGATAAGCGTTGGCAGATAGTTAGTACAGCCTGATTTCTCATTGGCTTTCTGCATGATTTCCAGCGTTTCAACGCTTACCGCTTCCGCAGTGTCGTTGAACTGCACGCCGCCGCAGCCGTTTAACTGTACATCAATAAAACCGGGGGAGAGAATGGCTCCGTTCAGTGAACGTTGTTCAATCTCTGACGGCAGTTCCGCAACCGGACAGACGCTTTTAATCAGGCCATCAGCGATAACAACCGCGTGGTCATCAAGAAATTCGTGACCGGTAAAGATCCGGCCCTGGGTTAATGCATACATTCCGACCCCCGATTTTAAAGATAATATTGCCCTGAACAAGGTGTCAGGGCAGGGATAATAATTACAGACCTTTGATATTTTCTGCTTCTAATTCATTGAAATATCTTAAAGTCTTCACTTTCAGCTCCATGGTGGAAGGTTCATCGCACACCATGATCGCTTTCGGATGCAGTTGCAGGCAGCTGATGGTCCACATATGGTTAACGCAACCTTCAACTGCGGCTTGCAGCGCCAGTGCTTTCTGGCTACCCAGAACCAGAATCATCACTTCTTCGGCATCCAGCAATGTACCAACACCGACAGTCAGGGCATATTTTGGCACCTGATTAACATCGTTATCAAAGAAACGAGAGTTCGCGACGCGAGTGTCATGAGTCAGGGTTTTGATACGGGTGCGAGAAGCCAGAGAAGAGGCCGGTTCGTTAAATGCGATGTGACCGTCGTTACCTACGCCGCCCATAAACAGATGAATTTTACCGTAAGAGCGGATCTTTTCTTCATACTGGCGGCACTCGGCGTCTATATCCGGGGCGTTACCGTTGAGAAGGTTGATATTTTCTGCTGGAATATCAACGTGATCGAAGAAATTACGGTGCATAAAGCTGTAGTAACTTTCCGGATGCTCTTTCGGCAGACCGACATATTCATCCATGTTGAAGGTGACAACGTGCTTAAAGCTGACCTGGCCTGCTTTATGCATTTCGACTAACGCTTTATAGGTGGTCATCGGTGTGCCGCCAGTCGGCAGACCGAGCACGAACGGACGATCGGCAGTCGGTTTGAACGCGTTGATACGATTAACGATATGGCGAGCAGCCCATTTGCCGACCTGTTCAGCGGTAGTCAGGGGGATCAGTCTCATTATTCACCTCAATAAGTAAAATGTAAGCCGTTGGCGGATTAGGCATCTTTAAACGTAACCTGGATTTGCGCAGAGAGGCGTCAATCCGACCTGATTTTTTGAATGATAAAATAAGTTTTCTGGTTTAGCCAGTAAAAGGGAGTAATGATAACGATATTTGGTGACTAAACTCACAAAAGACACGCGTTTAATTTGCGGTACGAATTAATTTTTTACACACTCTGTAGCAGATGATCTAACAATATGATTACAGAACATCGGCAGTACAGTTTGCAGCAAAATAAAAAACGGCTTTAAACGAGCCAAATAGGGTTCTCGTAGGGGGAATAAGATGAATATTTTAGGGTTTTTTCAGCGACTCGGTAGGGCGTTACAGCTCCCTATCGCAGTACTGCCGGTGGCGGCACTGTTGCTGCGATTCGGTCAGCCAGATTTACTTAACGTTGCGTTTATTGCCCAGGCGGGCGGCGCGATTTTTGATAACCTCGCATTAATCTTCGCCATCGGCGTGGCATCCAGCTGGTCCAAAGACAGCGCAGGTGCGGCGGCGCTGGCAGGTGCGGTAGGTTACTTTGTGTTAACCAAAGCGATGGTGACCATCAACCCGGAAATCAACATGGGTGTACTGGCGGGTATCATTACCGGTCTGGTCGGTGGCGCAGCCTATAACCGCTGGTCCGATATTAAACTGCCGGACTTCCTGAGCTTCTTCGGTGGTAAACGTTTTGTGCCGATTGCCACTGGCTTCTTCTGCCTGGTATTGGCGGCTATTTTTGGTTATGTCTGGCCACCGGTGCAGCACGCTATTCATGCTGGTGGTGAATGGATCGTGTCTGCGGGCGCGCTGGGTTCCGGTATCTTTGGTTTCATTAACCGTCTGCTGATCCCAACCGGTCTGCATCAGGTGCTGAACACCATCGCCTGGTTCCAGATTGGTGAATTCACCAACGTGGCGGGGACGGTTTTCCACGGCGACATCAACCGCTTCTATGCCGGTGATGGCACTGCGGGGATGTTCATGTCCGGCTTCTTCCCGATCATGATGTTTGGTCTGCCGGGTGCGGCACTGGCGATGTACTTCGCAGCACCGAAAGAGCGTCGTCCGATGGTTGGCGGGATGCTGCTTTCCGTTGCTATCACCGCGTTCCTGACTGGTGTTACCGAGCCGCTGGAATTCCTGTTCATGTTCCTTGCTCCGTTGCTGTACCTTCTGCACGCACTGCTGACCGGTATCAGCCTGTTTGTGGCAACGCTGCTGGGTATTCACGCGGGCTTCTCCTTTTCTGCGGGTGCCATCGACTATGCGTTGATGTATAACCTGCCGGCAGCCAGCCAGAACGTCTGGATGCTGCTGGTGATGGGCGTTATCTTCTTCGTTATCTACTTTGTGGTGTTCAGTGCAGTTATCCGCATGTTCAACCTGAAAACGCCAGGTCGTGAAGATAAAGAAGACGAAATTGTTACTGAAGAAGCCAACAGCAACACTGAAGAAGGTCTGACTCAACTGGCGACCAACTATATTGCTGCGGTTGGCGGTAGCGACAACCTGAAAGCGATTGACGCCTGTATTACCCGTCTGCGCCTGACGGTGGGTGACTCAGCCCGCGTCAACGATGCGATGTGTAAACGTCTGGGTGCTTCTGGGGTGGTGAAACTGAACAAACAGACCATCCAGGTGATTGTTGGTGCAAAAGCGGAATCTATCGGTGATGCGATGAAGAAAGTCGTTGCCCGTGGTCCGGTAGCTGCTGCTTCTGCTGACGCTGCTCCGGCAACTGCCGCGCCGGTTGCGAAACCACAGGCTGTACCAAACGCAGTGTCTATCGCTGAGCTGGTATCGCCGATCACTGGTGATGTTGTCGCACTGGATCAGGTGCCAGACGAAGCGTTTGCCAGCAAAGCGGTGGGCGACGGTGTGGCGGTGAAACCGACGGATAAAATCGTTGTATCACCAGCCGCAGGGACTATTGTAAAAATCTTCAACACCAACCACGCGTTCTGCCTGGAAACCGAAAAAGGCGCGGAGATCGTCGTCCACATGGGTATCGACACTGTGGCGCTGGAAGGTAAAGGCTTTAAGCGTCTGGTGGAAGAGGGCGCGCAGGTAAGCGCAGGGCAACCGGTTCTGGAAATGGATCTGGATTACCTGAACGCTAACGCCCGTTCGATGATTAGCCCGGTGGTTTGCAGTAATATCGACGATTTCAGCGGCCTTATCATTAAAGCTCAGGGCCATGTTGTGGCGGGTCAAACGCCGCTGTATGAAATCAAAAAGTAATCTGCTTCATGCCTGATGCGACGCTTGACGCGTCTTATCAGGCCTACAAAAGCTCAGTGTAGGTTGGATAAGACGCTTTAGCGTCGCATCCAACTATGACAAGCGGTGGAGATCTTCTCTGCCGCTTTTTTTTTCATCAATCATCCCCATAATCTCTGTTAGATTATCAATTTTAAAAAACTAACAGTTGTCAGCCTGTCCCGCTTATAAGATCATACGCCGTTATACGTTGTTTACGCTTTGAGGAATCCACGATGAGTGAGGCAGAAGCCCGCCCGACTAACTTTATTCGTCAGATCATTGATGAAGATCTGGCCAGTGGCAAGCACACCACAGTACACACCCGTTTCCCGCCAGAACCAAATGGCTATCTGCATATTGGTCATGCGAAATCTATCTGCCTGAACTTCGGGATCGCCCAGGACTATAAAGGCCAGTGCAACCTGCGTTTCGACGACACTAACCCGGTAAAAGAAGATATCGAGTACGTAGAGTCGATCAAAAACGACGTTGAATGGTTAGGTTTTCACTGGTCTGGTAACGTTCGTTACTCCTCCGACTATTTTGATCAGCTCCATGCCTATGCGATCGAATTGATCAATAAAGGCCTGGCGTATGTCGATGAACTGACGCCGGAACAGATCCGCGAATACCGTGGCACCCTGACGCAGCCAGGTAAAAACAGCCCGTACCGCGACCGCAGCGTTGAAGAGAACCTGGCGCTGTTCGAAAAAATGCGTACCGGCGGTTTTGAAGAAGGTAAAGCCTGCCTGCGAGCGAAAATCGACATGGCTTCGCCGTTTATCGTGATGCGCGATCCTGTGCTGTATCGTATTAAATTTGCGGAACACCACCAGACCGGCAACAAGTGGTGCATCTACCCGATGTACGACTTCACCCACTGCATCAGCGATGCGCTGGAAGGCATTACGCACTCTCTGTGTACGCTGGAGTTCCAGGACAACCGTCGTCTGTATGACTGGGTTCTGGACAACATCACCATTCCTGTTCATCCGCGCCAGTACGAATTCTCGCGCCTGAATCTGGAATACACCGTGATGTCCAAGCGTAAGCTGAACCAGTTGGTGACCGACAAGCATGTAGAAGGCTGGGACGATCCGCGTATGCCGACCATTTCTGGTCTGCGTCGTCGTGGTTATACCGCAGCTTCTATTCGTGAGTTCTGCAAACGCATCGGCGTGACCAAACAGGACAACACCATTGAGATGGCATCTCTGGAATCCTGCATTCGTGAAGATCTCAACGAAAACGCGCCGCGCGCAATGGCGGTTATCGATCCAGTGAAACTGGTTATCGAAAACTATCAGGGCGAAGGCGAAATGGTCACCATGCCGAACCATCCGAACAAACCGGAAATGGGTAGCCGTCAGGTGCCGTTTAGCGGTGAGATTTGGATCGATCGCGCTGATTTCCGCGAAGAAGCTAACAAGCAGTACAAGCGTCTGGTGCTGGGTAAAGAAGTGCGTCTGCGTAATGCTTACGTGATTAAAGCAGAACGCGTGGAGAAAGATGCCGAAGGCAATATCACCACCATCTTCTGTACTTACGATGCCGACACCTTAAGCAAAGATCCGGCTGATGGTCGCAAAGTGAAAGGCGTTATCCACTGGGTAAGCGCGGCACATGCGCTGCCGGTTGAAATCCGCCTGTACGATCGCCTGTTCAGCGTGCCGAATCCAGGCACTGCGGATGATTTCCTGTCGGTGATTAACCCGGAATCACTGGTCATCAAACAGGGCTTTGCTGAACCGTCTCTGAAAGACGCGGTAGCGGGTAAAGCGTTCCAGTTTGAGCGTGAAGGTTACTTCTGCCTCGACAGCCGCCATTCTACGGCGGAAAAACCGGTATTTAACCGCACCGTTGGGCTGCGTGATACCTGGGCGAAGGTTGGCGAGTAATTTTAAGTTTCACCATGCAGGATGCGGCGTAAATGCCGCATCCTGCAAGAAACACACAAACAGTCTCAAACGCTAAATTGCCTGATGCGCTACGCTTATCAGACCTACGTGAACTCTGCAATGTATTGAATTTGCGTGCTTTTGTAGGCAGGATAAGGCGTTTACGCCTGAAATATACAAACAATCCCAAACGCCGCGCTCTGCGGCGTTTTTTCTGCTTATCATCGCGAATTAATTCCGCTTCGCAATTTATCCGTAAAATAAATTTAAAACCACAAATCATAATTCAATAAAATGTAACCGTTTTCATCCTACTGGAAAGCCACATATTTTTTCTTCTACAAGCTCTTCTGCTGCAAACTTAAATCCTGTAACAAAAATCATCAAAATATGTGCGGTTGCTCATGTTCTTACATTCTCGTTACAGAAAGAGATTGATAATTCGCGTCGCGAAAAATAGTCTGTTCCTGTAGTCAGCGAGACTTTTCTCAACGCTACTTTTTTAATTTTTATTTTTTTCGCTGTTCACCTGTGGTGCAGCAATTTATACGTCAAAGAGGATTAACCCATGCGTGCGTTTAGTGGCAAACGTAGTACGCTGGCGCTGGCTATCGCCGGTGTTACAGCAATGTCGGGCTTTATGGCAATGCCGGAGGCTCGCGCCGAAGGATTCATCGATGATTCAACCTTAACCGGCGGTATCTATTACTGGCAGCGTGAACGTGACCGTAAAGATGTTACCGACGGCGACAAATACAAAACCAACCTTTCTCACTCCACCTGGAACGCCAACCTCGATTTTCAGTCTGGTTATGCTGCTGATATGTTCGGCCTCGATATTGCCGCGTTTACGGCGATTGAAATGGCGGAAAACGGCGACAGCTCCCACCCGAACGAAATCGCGTTTTCAAAAAGTAATAAAGCCTATGATGAAGACTGGTCTGGCGATAAAAGCGGTATAAGTCTGTACAAAGCAGCGGCCAAATTTAAATACGGTCCGGTGTGGGCGAGGGCAGGTTATATTCAGCCAACCGGTCAGACACTGTTAGCGCCGCACTGGAGTTTTATGCCGGGTACTTATCAGGGCGCGGAAGCCGGGGCTAATTTTGATTACGGCGATGCCGGCGCATTGAGTTTCTCCTATATGTGGACGAATGAATATAAAGCGCCGTGGCATCTGGAAATGGATGAGTTTTATCAGAACGATAAAACTACCAAAGTTGATTATCTGCACTCCCTCGGGGCGAAGTACGACTTCAAAAATAACTTCGTACTGGAAGCGGCGTTTGGGCAGGCTGAAGGTTATATCGATCAATATTTTGCCAAAGCCAGCTATAAATTTGATATCGCTGGTAGCCCATTAACTACCAGCTATCAGTTCTATGGTACGCGCGACAAAGTTGACGATCGCAGCGTCAACGATCTTTACGACGGCACCGCCTGGCTGCAGGCGTTGACCTTTGGCTACCGGGCGGCTGACGTAGTGGATTTGCGCCTCGAAGGCACCTGGGTTAAAGCTGACGGTCAGCAGGGTTACTTTCTGCAACGTATGACCCCAACTTACGCTTCCTCGAACGGTCGCCTGGATATCTGGTGGGATAACCGCTCTGACTTTAACGCCAACGGCGAAAAAGCGGTCTTCTTCGGTGCGATGTATGACCTGAAAAACTGGAATCTTCCCGGCTTCGCCATCGGCGCTTCCTACGTTTATGCATGGGATGCCAAACCAGCGACATGGCAGAGCAATCCGGATGCGTACTACGACAAAAACCGGACTATCGAAGAGTCTGCTTACAGCCTGGATGCGGTCTACACCATTCAGGATGGTCGCGCCAAAGGCACGATGTTCAAACTGCACTTCACCGAATACGACAACCACTCCGACATTCCAAGCTGGGGCGGCGGTTACGGCAACATCTTCCAGGATGAGCGTGACGTGAAATTCATGGTTATCGCACCGTTCACTATCTTCTGATGCCCGATGCGGCAGGCATTTCACCTGCCGCACGTTTGAGGAATTTGCTATGAAAAAACTGATTCTCATCGCCATGATGGCATCGGGGCTGGTGGCTTGTGCGCAATCGACCGCGCCACAGGAAGACAGCCGTCTGAAAGAGGCATACAGCACCTGTATCAATACCGCACAAGGCTCGCCGGAAAAAATTGAGGCCTGCCAGAGCGTGTTAAACGTGCTGAAGAAAGAGAAACAACATCAGCAGTTTGCCGACCAGGAAAGTGTGCGGGTACTGGATTATCAGCAGTGTCTGCGAGCAACGCAAACGGGTAACGACCAGGCAGTGAAAGCCGATTGCGATAAAGTCTGGCAGGAAATTCGCAGTAATAACAAATAAGCGAGGGCTGTAACTCTCGCTTGTTCTTATTTCCCTTGTATAAAAAAGCCAACCTGCAGGTTGGCTTTTCTCGTTCAGGCTGACTTATTTGCCTTCGTGCGCATGCTCATCTTCGCGGCAATCGCCTTCGGCACAGTGACCGTAAAGATAGAGACTATGGTTAGTCAGGCGAATGCCATGTTTCGCGGCGATTTCACGCTGACGCGCTTCGATAGATTCATCACTAAATTCAATAACCTTGCCGCAGTCGAGGCAGATCAGGTGATCGTGGTGATGTTGCTGGGTCAGTTCAAATACGGATTTACCGCCTTCAAAATTGTGGCGGGTGACGATACCGGCATCGTCAAACTGGTTCAGTACGCGATATACCGTAGCCAGACCAATTTCTTCACCCATATCGATCAGACGTTTATATAAATCTTCCGCACTGACGTGATGGTTGTCCGGCTCCTGAAGAACTTCCAGGATTTTTAAACGAGGAAGCGTTACTTTCAGGCCAGCTTTCTTTAGGGCGGTATTGTTATCAGTCATGCGGAATCTGTCCTGTTACTAAGCGGTTCACTTCATTAGAAGAAGTGACAGAATTTGCTCTTGAGATAATGCGTATCATTATAGAATTGCCACGCCTAAATGAAAACCACAAGTCCCTGGCAAATATTGTTAATAAAAACGTGGCTTAGCTTACATTTACATCGGCAAGGCCACTTCAATACTGGAACATTGTACAGGTACTACGGCAAAAGTTACAAATTTGTAGCAATTATTTTGATTGGCGTTATCTATTAATACGGCGTAGACATTAGCCTACACCGCATCACATCAGGCATTGAGAATTTCGTCGAGATGCAACTCTTCAGAAATCTGTTTAACCCATTTTTCTACACGTTCAGCGGTCAGTTCCGGCTGACGGTCTTCGTCAATAGCCAGGCCGACAAAGTGGTCGTCATCTGCCAGACCTTTTGACGCTTCGAAATGGTAGCCCGCAGTTGGCCAGTGACCCACGATAGTCGCGCCGCGCGGTTCGATGATGTCACGGATAGTGCCTAATGCATCACAGAAATATTCGGCGTAATCTTCCTGGTCGCCACAGCCAAACAGGGCAACCAATTTACCATTGAAATCAATCTCTTCGAGAGTCGGGAAGAAGTCGTCCCAGTCACACTGCGCTTCGCCGTAATACCAGGTTGGGATACCCAGCAGCAGAATGTCATAAGCTTCCAGATCTTCTTTGCTGCTTTTTGCAATGTCATGGACATCGGCAACGTCTTTACCAAGCTGTTTTTGAATCATTTTTGCGATATTTTCGGTATTACCGGTGTCGCTGCCGAAAAAGATGCCAGTGATAGCCATGAGTGAAATAACCTCTTGAAACTTATTGAAATGGGGGTGGCAAATTGCCCACGGATAAAGGCAATCATAGCAGAACAGGCAGTCTTGCGGAATCAGCAAACGGGCAGGACTGCACACTGTGCTACATGAAAGTGGAAATTTAAACGATGCCCTGACTACGCAGTGCCGCCAACTGCTGCATCAAAATCTCTTCGATCAGTTCGCTACGGCTCATATTGCGCGACTCTGCCAGCTCATTCAGCGCCTCGACAGCTTCCGCGTTCAGCTTCAATTCGACACGCTTAAGACCACGTACTTTGTCGCGTTTTAGCTGGTTGCGTTTATTAATACGCAGCTGTTCATCGCGCGAAAGCGGATTGGTTTTCGGTCGTCCCGGTCGACGCTCGTGCGCGAACAGATCTAATGTCGTACGGTCCGTTTGTTCTTTGGCCATGATCTTGGTGACTTCGGGGGAAACAATCAGCCGGGCGTCTGCCCGGATGGATAGCGCGCCATAATACATCAGCGCGATGAGTCACGCCAACGCCCACGCGCGGAAAGCGACGCAGACGCTGGGTTTTTAATCAGTTGCGTTAATCATTGAGATAGCGACGGATGGCGCGCAGTACCGCATCAGGTTTTTCTGCGTGTACCCAGTGACCCGCACCCGCAATCACATGCGCCCGTGCCTGCGGGAATTGCGCCAGTAAATCATCACGATATTGTTCAGTGACATACGGTGAATTACCGCCGGGGATAAACAGGGCAGGGTGATCCCATGCCGGAATTTTCGTCCAGCCAACAATATGCGGATACTGATCCCACAACACTGGCACGTTAAAACGCCATTCACCATCAACGTAAGATTTCAGCAGAAACTGAATCACCCCTTCTTCATTCAGATGCTGGCGCATCACCGCTGCTGCCTGCTGTCGCGTTTGCGCGTTGGATTCACTGACGGCGTTGATGGCTGCGAAAATCTCATCATGACGACGTACGTGATAATCGACGGGGGCAATATCAATAGCCACGAGTTTATCAATGCGATCGGGTGCCAGTGCGGTTAGCGCCATAACGGCTTTACCGCCCATAGAGTGACCGATAAACGTCGCTTTTTCGATCTGTTGTGCATCCAGCGTATCCAGCAGATCTTGCGCCATTGCTGGATAATTCATCACAGGATCGCGCGGTGAAAGTCCGTGGTTACGCATATCTACCTGGATGATATCGTGGTCGCTCACCAGGTCGCGCGCCAGCACGCCGAGGTTGTCGAGACTACCAAACAAACCGTGGACGAGGACGATGGGAGAATTATTATGCTGGTTTTGTGCAGATTGCGCGCGGATATTCAATTTCATGGCAAAGTTCTTTTTTTCGCGAAGTCGGGTTAGGGTATTATGTTGACCATTGTGCCACAGGGCTGCAACAAATAAGGTTTAATCCGAGTTTTTCTGCAAGCCAGGCTTGACGCTATCCGCTGCCGGGATTTATTCATATACTCCTGGCGACTTGTATTCAGCTAAGACACCGCACTGGATTAAGATGAAAACGATTGAAGTTGATGATGAACTCTACAGCTATATTGCCAGCCACACTAAGCATATCGGCGAGAGCGCATCCGACATTTTACGGCGCATGTTGAAATTTTCCGCCGCATCACAGCCTGCTGCTCCGGTGACGAAAGAGGTTCGCATTGCGTCGCCTGCTATCGTCGAAGCGAAGCCGATCAAAACGATTAAAGACAAAGTACGCGCAATGCGTGAACTTCTGCTTTCCGATGAATACGCAGAGCAGAAGCGCGCGGTCAACCGCTTTATGCTGCTGTTGTCTACACTATATTCTCTTGACGCCCAGGCGTTTGCCGAGGCAACGGAATCGTTGCACGGTCGCACGCGCGTTTACTTTGCGGCAGATGAACAAACGCTGCTGAAAAATGGTAATCAGACCAAGCCGAAACATGTGCCAGGCACGCCGTATTGGGTGATCACCAACACTAACACTGGCCGTAAATGCAGCATGATTGAACATATCATGCAGTCGATGCAATTCCCGGCGGAATTGATTGAGAAGGTTTGCGGGACAATTTAAAACAACGTTGCAGATAAAGGACAAAGCAATGGCAATCCACAATCGTGCAGGTCAACCTGCACAACAGAGTGATTTGATTAACGTCGCCCAACTGACGGCGCAATATTATGTACTGAAACCAGAAGCAGGGAATGCGGAGCACGCGGTGAAATTCGGTACTTCCGGTCACCGTGGCAGTGCAGCGCGCCACAGCTTTAACGAGCCGCACATTCTGGCGATCGCTCAGGCAATTGCTGAAGAACGTGCGAAAAACGGCATCACTGGCCCTTGCTATGTGGGTAAAGATACTCACGCCCTGTCCGAACCTGCGTTCATTTCCGTACTGGAAGTGCTGGCTGCGAACGGTGTAGACGTTATTGTGCAGGAAAACAATGGCTTCACCCCGACGCCTGCCGTTTCCAATGCCATTCTGGTTCACAACAAAAAAGGTGGCCCGCTGGCAGATGGTATCGTGATTACGCCGTCCCATAACCCGCCGGAAGATGGTGGTATCAAATACAACCCGCCAAATGGTGGCCCGGCTGATACCAACGTCACTAAAGTGGTGGAAGACCGCGCCAACGCACTGCTGGCCGATGGACTGAAAGGCGTGAAGCGTATCTCCCTCGACGAAGCGATGGCATCCGGTCATGTGAAAGAGCAGGATCTGGTGCAGCCGTTTGTGGAAGGTCTGGCTGATATCGTTGATATGGCGGCGATTCAGAAAGCTGGCCTGACGCTGGGTGTTGATCCGCTGGGCGGTTCTGGTATCGAATACTGGAAGCGCATTGGCGAATATTACAACCTCAACCTGACCATCGTTAACGATCAGGTCGATCAAACCTTCCGCTTTATGCACCTCGATAAAGACGGCGCGATCCGTATGGACTGCTCCTCTGAGTGTGCGATGGCGGGCCTGCTGGCACTGCGTGATAAGTTCGACCTGGCGTTTGCTAACGACCCGGATTATGACCGTCACGGTATCGTCACTCCGGCAGGTTTGATGAATCCGAACCATTACCTGGCAGTGGCGATCAACTACCTGTTCCAGCATCGTCCGCAGTGGGGCAAAGATGTTGCCGTGGGTAAAACGCTGGTTTCTTCTGCGATGATCGACCGCGTGGTCAACGATTTGGGTCGCAAGCTGGTGGAAGTACCGGTAGGCTTCAAATGGTTTGTTGATGGTCTGTTCGACGGCAGCTTCGGCTTTGGCGGCGAAGAGAGCGCAGGGGCTTCCTTCCTGCGTTTCGACGGCACGCCGTGGTCCACCGATAAAGACGGCATCATTATGTGTCTGCTGGCGGCGGAAATTACCGCAGTCACCGGTAAGAACCCGCAGGAACACTACAACGAACTGGCAAAACGCTTTGGCGCGCCGAGCTACAACCGTTTGCAGGCAGCTGCGACCTCCGCACAAAAAGCGGCGCTGTCTAAGCTGTCTCCGGAAATGGTGAGCGCCAGCACCCTGGCAGGTGACCCGATCACCGCACGTCTGACGGCGGCACCGGGTAATGGTGCTTCTATCGGCGGTCTGAAAGTGATGACTGACAACGGCTGGTTCGCTGCGCGTCCGTCAGGCACGGAAGACGCATATAAGATCTACTGCGAAAGCTTCCTCGGTGAAGAACATCGCAAGCAGATTGAGAAAGAAGCGGTTGAGATTGTTAGCGAAGTTCTGAAAAACGCGTAAACACATTAAATAAGAAAAAGGGCGGTCGGAAGATCGCCCTTTTTACTTATGACTGCCTGATGCGCTACGCTTATCAGGCCTACGAGGATAGTGCAATATATTGAATTTGCGCGATTTTGTGGGCTGGATAAGGCGCTTGCGCCACCTGCGGCATGAACAACGAGCACTTTGTTAATAATCCCAAAGGGCGATCATTCGATCGCCCTTTTTTACTTCGCTTTATTAACCGTGTTTATTTTTCAGTTCAAAGCGGGGTGATACCAGACCATACAGTGTCCAGCCGAGGAAGGTCACGATGGAGCCATACAGCATGGCCTCTTCCCCAGACGAGTACAGTGCATAGAAGCTGTACATTGCACCAATAAAGGCAACAAAGTTAGCCACTTTCGCTTTAGCAGCCGGAACATTAGCTGCTTTCTGAATGATCACCAGTGCCGCCATCGACAGAATATACGGGATGATATTGGTCACCACGGCCAGGTTAACCAACACGTTGAACTGGCTGTTCAGCGACGGGCTAATGGTCATCAGCGATAACCCACTCTGGATAATCACAATGGTCAACATTCCCTGAACCGGTGCATCCACTTTGGTTACACGAGAGAAAATTTTCGGGAAGTACCCTTCATCGGCAGAAGATTTAAACACCTGGGCAATGGTGAACTGCCAGCCGAGCAATGAACCGCAGCAGGACATCACCATCAACGCCATAATCACTTTACCGACTTCCGGTGTGAACATCTGCGCGAAGGCCAGACCAAACGGTGCCGTTGAATTTGCCAGCTCCATATTTGGCACAATCCCGGCAATCACGTTAGTAGAGACGATATAAATTACTGCCGCACCCAACGTACCGCCAAGAACAGCAATTGGCACGTTACGTTCCGGGTTTTCTACCACTTCAGCGTTCGCACAGGCCGATTCCAGACCGAGAAAAGCCCACAATGTCATGGCGATGGAAGAACCAACCGCGCTAAAGAAGGGCGCATGATGCGGGTTCCAGGAGTCAGCGTAAAGCGTCGGGCTGAACCAGAACCAGCCGATAATGCACAGGCCAATTACCGGAATAATGACACCCCACACGGTAATGCTACTGATCTGCCCGGTAATGCGTGCACCACCAAAGTTAGCCACGGTACATACCCACAGCACAGCAATAGTGGCAAGACCAATCTGAACAGGCGAAAGGGTTGTGTCAAACAACTCAGTACCGTAGCCAACGGCGGAAATAGCGATGGCGACATTGGCAATCAGCAGTGACACACCGTAGGTATAGTTCGCCATGAAGTTACCGGATTTACCGAAGGCATATTCGGCATAACCCCCCATACCACCTGATTTACGACTATACATACCGCATTTTGCAAAGGCCCAGGCCAGCGCCATTGAGCCTACGGCGGTGACCAGCCAGGAGATAATCGAGATCGTCCCGACTTCGGCTAGTTTGGTCGGCAGCATAATGATGCCGGAACCCATCATGTTGACCATCGTCAGTATGGTTAACTGCACGACGCCCATTTTATTCGCTTTAGCCTGACTCATAATTTTTCTCCCTTCAGCAGGGCGCTTTGTGCTTCGCTTGATTTGATGACATAGCACCAGACCTGTTTGCGACCGTCATGTTCTTCGATGTAGACCCCCTGTAATTCCGGCGCAAAACCTGGCAGCAGGTTAATGCCTTCTTCCAGGGCAATGAAGTAACGCAGAACTGCACCGCCCCAGACTTCACCCGGAACAACACACAGCACGCCCGGAGGATAAGGCAGGGCACCTTCGGCTGCGATACGCCCTTCTGCATCCGGCAGACGAACCAGTTCCACCTCACCGCGTAAGTAGGCGTAGTTGGCTTCTTGTGGATTCATGCTGACGCGAGGGAAGTGTTCCTTACGGAACATCTCTTTTTGCAGTTGTTTCACGTTATGACGGGCATACAGGTCGTGCATTTCCTGGCACAACTGACGCAGGGTATAACCGGCGTAACGGGCTTCATGCTGTTTGTAAATGGAAGGCAGTACGTCCGCCAGAGGCGCATCATCTTCCAGCAGTTTTTCGAAACGTACCAGCAGGGCGACAAGCTGCTGTAGTTTGGCCATATCTTCTGCCGGAGTCAGCAGGAACAAAATGGAGTTAAGGTCGCATTTTTCTGGAACGACACCATTTTCACGCAGGAAGTTAGCGAGAATGGTTGCAGGGACACCGAATGCCTCATATTCGCCGTTACGTGCATCAATGCCTGGGGTAGTCAGTAGCAGCTTGCACGGATCGACAAAATATTGGTTTTCTGCGTAGCCTTCAAAAGAGTGCCAGTGTTCTCCTGGTACAAACTGGAAGAAGCGCAGGTCATTGGCAATTTCAGCGGTGGGATATGACTGCCATAGCTTGCCATCCACCAGTTCAGGAACGAACGGACGAATATGATGACAGTTTTCAAGAATCAGTTTGCGGGCATCAATGCCATTTGCCACGCAGTCCATCCACATATTGCGACCGCTTACGCCTTCATGCATTTTAGCGTTGACGTCCAGTGCCGCGAACAACGGATAGAACGGGCTGGTGGAGGCATGCATCATAAAGGCATTGTTCATGCGTTTATGCGGTACATAACGCTGTTGCCCCTTGATATGGCTGTCTTTTTTATGAATTTGTGATGTCTGGGAAAAACCCGCCTGCTGTTTATGGACTGACTGCGTAACCAGAATGCCCGGATCGTTTTCATTAAGCTCCAGCAGCAGCGGCGAACAGTCAGCCATCATCGGGATAAACTGCTCGTAGCCGACCCATGCGGAGTCAAACAGAATGTAGTCACACAGATGACCAATTTTATCCACTACCTGACGGGCGTTATAAATTGTACCGTCGTAGGTGCCTAACTGAATAACCGCGAGGCGGAACGGACGAGCCTCTTTTGCCCGCTGCGGTGCGACTTCTGCAATCAGTTCGCGCAGGTAATTTTCTTCGAAGCAGTGCGCATCAATGCCACCGATAAAGCCATACGGGTTGCGTGCTGTTTCCAGATAAACCGGTGTTGCACCAGCTTGTAGCAACGCCCCGTGGTGATTAGATTTATGGTTATTGCGGTCAAACAGCACCAGATCGCCCGGTGTCAGCAGTGCGTTTAATACCACTTTGTTTGAAGAGGAGGTGCCGTTTAAAACGAAGTAGGTTTTATCGGCATTAAACACTTTTGCTGCGTGTTGTTGTGCGATACACGGTGCGCCTTCATGAATCAGCAGGTCACCCATTGCCACGTCGGCGTTGCACAAGTCAGAACGGAAAAGAGTTTCACCAAAATACTCTACAAACTGGTTACCTGCCGGATGGCGACGGAAAAATTCGCCGCCCTGATGACCGGGGCAATCAAATGCGCTGTTACCCTGATTGACATAATCGACCAGTGCGCGGAAGAAAGGTGGGCGTAACTGGGTTTCATAATGGCTGGCAGCGGTTTCTAACTGGCGACCGTAAAACGTTTTCCGCGCTTCGCAATGTTCGAAGACACCCGAAATACGTGACAGGTATTTTGCTGGCACATGATCTTCATTTTCCGTGGCAATAAATACAGGAATGCCATAGCCAGTAGCGTCTATTTCATCGAGTTTTCCACGTTCAACATCATCGACCGATAAAACAATGGCAGCAACGTCAATATAATTACTTTCGTCAATGTTCACGCATACACGATGAGTGGAAAAGTAATTCTGGCAAGAACGACTAACGGCAATTTTTAATTCTGACATTTTTCATCTCTTTATTTCAGGTAATAGCAGGTCCTCAATTTCTCAAAAGAGAAATTGATAACGCCGGAAAAAAGCAAAACATCACCCCTGATAAATAAATCAGTAGCTTGCTTTTTGTAGATGCAATAACCCGACCAGCCCGGTAACTGGCAATACTCTACCTGTCCAGATTGCGACGTAGCGATCTGAATTAATAAGGGTATAAAAGGGTTAGCAATGTATGAGCACCAGGGATACAGGTATTAACCTGTGATGCTTAAAGACAGGGAGACCTGTATTTTGAGGTGCCCTTTAGTCAGAAGACTAGCGGGCATTAAAGAAATGAAAGTCAAAGCTATTGCGATGGGAAAACTTCATAATATGAGTTGTTCGCCTTATATGGGGCATTGCACGGTTATTATTTTCCATTTCCCTTTACCTTTTTCTGTATCAGTTGAAGGTAAAATTATTCTATCCAGGAAATGTCTCTAATCTATGAAGAAGATCAAAAAAATGGTCAAACTAAAAGTTGTTAATCATAAAGTATGGATGGTGCAAAACAGAATGTTGCTTTGTTTTTTTGATTTTGTAATTTAATTGTTTGTGTTTTGTTAGTGCATTAATCCTGCTGAATAATAATGTTTCAGCAGGGCTAATTTTAAAATAATAATTCTTTTAAAAGTGCAAAAAATGAATAAATATTCAAAGCATAAACCGATACCCAATACCGGTTTCAGTAATAAAATGGCGAGGCCGAGCTGGGTCTTGTTCCAGTTTTTGTCGCAGATGCCCCATATAAATACGCAAATAGTGGCTGTGTTCAACCGCGTTTGGTCCCCACACCTGGTTGAGGAGCTGGCGCTGGGTGAGCACTTTTCCCGCATTATTGAGCAACACTGCCAGCAGGCGAAACTCAATCGGGGTGAGATGCACCTCGTCCTCACCGCGATGGATCACCCGAGCCGCTAAATCGACGGTAACATCAGAAAACTTCACTACCGGATCGGGTGCGGCGGTAGCTGAGTGGCGGCGTAAAGCGACGCGCAGACGCGCCTGCAATTCGCCAATGCCAAACGGTTTACTCAGGTAATCATCAGCTCCGGCATCCAGCGCGGCGATTTTGTCGCTCTCTTCACTACGTGCGGAAAGCACAATCACCGGCACTACGCTCCACTGGCGCAGGTCGCGGATAAACTCAATTCCATCGCCATCGGGCAGGCCGAGATCGAGAATAATCAAATCCGGCTTGCGGGTTGCCGCTTCCAGCAAGCCGCGTTGCAGCGTTTCGGCCTCAAAGACGCGCATACCGTCGCCCTCCAGCGCCGTGCGCAGAAAGCGACGAATAGCCTGTTCATCTTCAACAATCAGAACGTTTGTCACATATCCTCATGAAATTCTTCAAGTTCAGGGGCAGTTTGCTGGGGAAGTGTAACACGAAAACAGGCACCACCTTCCGGTCGGTTGAACGCGGTAATGGTGCCGCCGTGTACATCCACAATCGCCCGACAAATTGCCAGCCCAAGCCCGACGCCCGGTACTGCCGACTCCTTATTTCCGCGAGCAAACTTATCGAATATCGTCTGCTCCTGGCCTGGCGGAAGACCGGGGCCGTTATCCCAGACATCCAGTTGTAGATTTTCGCCCTCAACGTGGGTATCGATACCAATTTCGGCCTGTGCGCCCGCGTATTTCACCGCGTTCTCCAGCAGATTAATCAGCAACCGTTCAAAGAGTGGCCCGTCAACGTGGATTAAAGTCAGTGGTTCTGGCAATGACAGGTTGATGGGCGATGATAAACCCGGTTCCAGCATTTGCAGCGCACTGCCGACCACTTCTTCCAGCGTTAACCACTCTTTCTTCAAATTAAAGCCGCCGGACTGAATTCGCGCCATATCGAGTAAATTATTCACCAGGCGGGTGGTGTTCAGCACATGTTGGCGAATTTCGCTGGCCTGGCGAGCGTGCGGAGAACCTTCACTCGCCAGATCGAGCGTTAAGATTTCTGCCTGACCGAATAGCACCGTGAGCGGCGTGCGTAAATCATGCGAAAGTGCCGCCAGCAGAGCGTTGCGGATCTGTTCACGTTCGCTTGCCATCCGCGCCTGTTCTTCGCTGGCGGTCAGCGTCAGCCGCTCAAGGGCATTGGCGACTAACAGCGTAAACGTTTCCAGCAGGCGCTGCTGTTCCGGGATCATCAACTGGCGCAGATTCCCCGGTTCCACCACCACCAGCCCGTAGGTTTTCTCGCCGCTTTTTAACGGCAAAATCTGGTACGGTACGCCGGGTAACGTGTCGGTGCCCGCGCCCGCTGGCAGGCCTTTATCAAAACTCCACTGCGCGATGGCATCGTCCCACGGCGTCATTCCCTGCGGATGCGTCAACGGCTGCAATTTACCATTGTCATCAGGTAGCAACACCTGGCTGCGAGCATGAAACGTGGAGGCAATAAATTGTTCGCTGGTGGCGGCGATATCCTGCGGACTGCGGCCTACCGCCAGAGCTTTCGACATTTCATATAAGTGTCGTGTGCGTTGCTCGCGGTAACGGGCTACCCGCGCCTGATAACGCACGCCAGCAGTAAGGTTCCCGATCACCAGCCCGACGGTTAACATCACCGCGAAGGTCAGCAGATATTGCACATCAGAGACGGCGAGCGTGCCGCGTGGGGCGATAAAAAAGAGATCGAAACTCACTACATTAATGACGGTGGCGACCACCGAAGGCCAGCGCCCATAAAATAGCGCCACCACCACCACGCCAAGCAGATACAGCATCACCAGGTTGGCGGCATCAAACGCCATCAGCCACTGCATGGCAATTAGGGTGATAACGGCGCATAACGCGGCGGCAACCACGCATCCCTGAATCTGTACCCGCCACTTGTCTTTAAAAGAGCGGCTATCCGGCGCGTTATTAAGTGTGCGGGCAGGCGGTTCATCAAGCGCGACCAGCACCTGATCGAGATCGGGGGCGATGCGCGCCAGCCGATCAGCAAACGTTTCCCGACGCCACCAGCGGCGCGAGGCCGGACGACCGAGAATAATCTTGCCGAGATTATGTTCACGGGCATAACGCACTACTGCTTTTTCTTCTGCCGGATCAGAAAGCGTTGCCGTCTCTGCACCTAACTCCTGCGCCAGACGTAAGGCGCTGAGAATTGCCCGGCGTTTTTTCTCCGATAAGCGGTGCAGGGCAGGGGTTTCAACATACACCGCGTGCCAGATGCTCCCCAGCCTTGACGCCAGCCGCGCCGCCGCGCGAACCAGTTTTTCGCTGCCGGTGTTATGCCCGATGCATAAAAGGATCGCGTCGCGCGTGTGCCAGACTTTCTCTTCGCCAGGATGCCCCCGCCAGGCGCGCATTTGCTCATCTACGCGATCGGCAGTACGGCGCAGTGCCAGTTCGCGCAGGGCGATCAGATTGCCTTTGCGGAAAAAATGTTCAATGGCGCGCTCCGCCTGCCCGGCAATATAGACTTTGCCTTCTTTCAGCCGTTGACGCAGATCGTCCGGGGGCAAGTCCACCAGAACTACGTCGTCGGCGGCATCGAAAAAAGGATCGGGCACGGTTTCCCGTACCTGAATTCCGGTGACGCCGCTGACCACATCGTTCAGGCTTTCCAGATGTTGAACGTTGACGGTAGTGAAAACATCAATGCCAGCTTCCAGCAGCTCTTCGATGTCCTGCCAGCGTTTGGGATGACGGGAACCTGGCGCATTACTGTGCGCCAGTTCGTCCATTAAGATAAGCGCCGGACGGCGGGCGAGGGCGGCATCGAGATCAAACTCGCTGATATGCCGCCCACGATACGCCTGGCGTTTCAGTGGCAAAACAGCCAGACCTTCCAGCATGGCGGCGGTATCTTTCCGCCCGTGGGTTTCTACCACGCCAACCACAATATCCAGCCCTTGCGCCCGCAGTCGCTGGGCTTCTGCCAGCATCGCCCAGGTCTTCCCGACGCCTGCACAGGCACCGAAGAAAACTTTTAGCTTCCCCCGATGCGGCGCGGCAGTTTGTTCCAGCAGACGGTCGGGATCGGGACGTAAGGGTTCGTTATTCATCAAGCTTATCCAGCGCCAGATTGAGTTCGACAATATTGACGACCGGCTGGCCGATATATTTCACCAGCGGTTGTTGGCTGTATTTTGCGATCAGCTGCGTGAGCTGTTCAACGCTGAGATTACGCGCTTTCGCCACGCGTGGGATCTGCCAGACCGCCGCTTGCGGGGTAATGTTATTGTCCAGCCCGCTTGCTGACGCCGTCACCAGTTCAACCGGAACGTTCGTGCTGGCATCCGGGTTAGCGGCTCGTAATGCAGTAACGCGTGCGGCTATTAGTTTATCCAGCTCCGGGTTACTGACCGCCAGATTGCTCCCGCCAGAAGCCTGTGGATTATAGGGCATTTCTGCCGTTGCCGACGGGCGACCCTGAAAATAGCCGTTGCCGGTAAAATTCTGCCCGATTAATGCCGAACCCCGCACCGTATCACCTTCACGAATCAACGAACCGTTGGCCTGCCAGGGAAACCACCATTGCCCCAGCACGGTGGTCAGCAGCGGGTAAACGCCGCCAGTAATCAATAACAGAAAGATAAATGTCGATAATGCCGGACGTAATCCACTCATGGTAACCCTCACACCAGACCGCAAACGGTCAGCAGTAAATCAATGACTTTGATACCAATAAACGGCACCAGCAGCCCACCCAGACCGTAAATCCATAAGTTACGGCGCAACATGGCAGAAGCGGTAAGCGGTTTATAACTCACGCCTTTTAACGCCAGAGGAATCAAAAAGACGATAATCAAGGCGTTGAAAATGACCGCACTGAGAATGGCGGAGTCGGGCGAATGAAGGCGCATGATGTTCAGCGCATTTAACTGCGGATACGTTGCCGCGAACGCCGCCGGAATAATGGCGAAGTATTTCGCCACATCATTGGCAATGCTGAAGGTGGTCAGCGAGCCACGGGTCATCAGCATCTGTTTGCCAATGTGCACCACCTCGATCAACTTGGTCGGGTTAGAGTCGAGATCGACCATATTGCCCGCTTCTTTCGCCGCCTGAGTACCGGAGTTCATCGCCACCGCGACATCTGCCTGCGCCAGCGCCGGAGCATCATTGGTGCCGTCGCCGGTCATCGCCACCAAACGGCCTTCCGCCTGATACTGACGAATCAATGCCAGCTTGGCCTCCGGTGTCGCTTCGGCGAGAAAATCATCGACACCCGCTTCCGCAGCTATCGCGGCGGCAGTCAGACGGTTATCGCCGGTAATCATCACCGTTTTAATGCCCATTTTGCGCAGCTGGGCGAAGCGCTCTTTAATACCGCCTTTGACGATATCTTTCAGCGCAATAACGCCCAGCACACGAGAACCTTCCACCACCACCAGCGGCGTGGCTCCCTGACGCGCAACCTGATCGACTTTTTGATCAACATCGGCAGGGAAGTGACCGCCGTTAGCCTCAACATGGCGGCGAATGGCATCGACAGAACCTTTACGGATCATGCGGTTGTCGATGTTGATCCCGCTCATCCGGCTTTGCGCAGTAAACGGTACAAAGGTGGCATGGAGCGACTGCACATCGCGCTCGCGCAGGTTAAAACGTTGCTTGGCGAGGATCACAATACTGCGGCCTTCCGGCGTTTCATCAGCCAGCGAAGCCAGTTGTGCGGCGTCAGCCAGCGTTTTTTCATCCACGCCCTGCGCAGGGATAAACTCCGATGCCTGACGGTTACCGAGTGTGATGGTGCCGGTTTTATCCAGTAGCAGGACGTCAACGTCACCCGCTGCTTCAACTGCCCGTCCGCTGGTGGCAATCACATTCGCGCCCAGCATCCGACTCATCCCGGCGACGCCGATAGCCGACAGCAGGCCGCCGATGGTGGTCGGGATCAGACAGACCAGCAGCGCCACCAGTACCGTTACGCTGACCGCGTTACCGCCCCAGGCAGAAAATGGCCATAGCGTTGCGGTTGCCAGTAAAAAGACGATGGTCAGGGCAATCAGCAGGATGGTCAGGGCAATCTCGTTCGGCGTTTTGCGTCGCTGCGCGCCTTCCACCATCGCGATCATCCGATCCAGAAACGTCTCGCCGGGATTAACGCTGCACTCGATCACCAGCCAGTCAGAAAGAATACGCGTGCCACCAGTGACGGAGGCAAAATCGCCGCCGGATTCACGGATCACCGGTGCCGATTCCCCGGTGATGGCACTTTCATCGACCGATGCGCCACCTTCAATAACTTCACCATCGCAGGGGATGATATCGCCTGCTTCTACCAGCACGATGTCGCCTTTACGCAGTTGATCGGCAGGAATTTTGTCCGCCGCAGCGCCATATTTCGGCTCACGTAGCTTACGGGCAAAGGCGGTTTTTTTGACCCCTTTCAGACTGTTGGCCTGCGCTTTACTGCGGCCTTCTGCCAGCGCCTCGGCGAAATTAGCGAACAGCACAGTGATCCACAGCCAGCCACTAATTGCCGCACTAAACAGCGCATTGCCAGGCATCGCACCGCTTGCCATCGCGATGCTAATAGCGGTGGTCAGCAGACTGCCGATCCAGACGATAAACATCACCGGATTGCGCCATTGCGCCTGTGGGCTTAATTTTTTAACCGCTTCTTTCAGCGCCTGAACGACAAGTGTTGGTTCGAATAGCGCCAGTTGTTTACGACTCATATTCAGTGCTCACTCAATATCATCAAGAGAGATACTCCGCCACCGGACCAAGCGCCAGGGCAGGAATAAAGGTCAGTGCGCCAACCAGCAACACGGTGCCGATTAACAGGCCAACAAACAGCGGGCCGTGCGTTGGCAGCGTGCCGGAGCTGGCGGGTTGGCTCTTTTTACTCACCAGCGAACCGGCAATTGCCATCACCGGGATAATCACCCCGAAGCGACCGACAAACATGCAGAACGCCAGTAAACAGTTCCAGAACGGAGAGTTGGCGCTTAATCCGGCAAAGGCGCTGCCGTTGTTATTAGCGGCGGACGACACGGCATACAGCACTTCGCTAAAACCATGCGGGCCAGGGTTGAGCATGGCGCTACGTCCGGCGTCGGTCATCATCGCCAGCGCCGCGCCCATCAGCACCAGCGTCGGGGTGACCAGAATCGCCAGCGCGGTCAGTTTCATCTCGCGCACGTCGATTTTTTTACCCAGATATTCCGGTGTGCGACCAATCATCAGTCCGGCAATAAACACCGCCAGCAGGACGAACAGCATCATGCCGTAAAGGCCAGAACCAACGCCGCCGAATACCACTTCACCAATTTGCATCAACCACATCGGCACCATGCCGCCAGGGGCGGTAAACGAATCATGCATCGCAATCACCGCACCGCAGGAAGCCGCCGTGGTCACGACTGCAAACAGGCTACTGACCAGCACGCCAAAACGGCTCTCTTTACCTTCCATATTGATGTTGCTGTCCGCGCCGAGCGCCAGCAGATGCGGATTACCCTGAACTTCTGCCCACATCACCACGCCTGTGCAGATGACAAAAATCACCGACATCGCCCACAACAACATGCGTCCCTGGCGGCGATCGCCCGCCACTTCGCCAAAGGCAAAGCACAGTGCTGTTGGGATCAAGAAGATCGCCAGCATTTGCACGAAGTTGGTCAGTGCGGTCGGGTTTTCAAACGGATGCGACGAGTTGGCATTAAAGAAGCCACCGCCATTAGTGCCGAGCATCTTAATCGCTTCCTGAGAAGCCACCGGCCCCATCGGTAACAGTTGTTGTGCTCCTTCAATGGTCGTCACAGCCTGATAGGGCAGAAAGTTTTGCAGCGCACCTTGTTGAATAAAAAACAGTGCGATCAACAACGCCACAGGGGCTAACACCCATAACGTGATGCGTAGCAGATCGACCCAGGCATTACCGAGCGTGCTCATGCTCTGGCGGGTAAACGCGCGGATAAGGGCAAAAATCACCGCAATCCCGCTGGCGGCAGAAAGAAAGTTTTGTACCGTTAGGCCCGCCATTTGGCTGAAATAACTCAACGTGGTTTCACCGCTGTAAGATTGCCAGTTGGTATTAGTCACAAAGCTGACGGCAGTATTCAGCGCCAGATCCCACGACAGCCCCGGCAGTTGCTGCGGATTAAGCGGCAGATAATGCTGACCGAGCAACATAAAATACAGTAGCGCCAGCCCCAGCATATTCAGACAGAGAATGGCAGAGAGATATTGCCTCCAGTTCATCTCGCGACCAGAGACGCCAAGTGCGCGAAAGAGTACGCGCTCAACGCTCGCCGTACCGGGAAGAGGAATATCATTAATCAGCCGCGCCAGCCCGCTGCCTAAAGGGCGCGCCAGCACCATCAGTACCAGTAAAAACGTGGCGATCAGTAACAACCCTTGCGCAGCCATCAAAACGCCTCCGCATTGATCAGGGCATAAACCAGATACCCCAGTAATAAAAACACCAGCAACACGCCGGTTATCACGCCTGCACTCACAGTGCACCTCCAGTGGCCTAAAAGTGATACCGGAAGGGTAGAATTCTGGCTGCAAAGATTTCGCAAAAATCTGCGGGCGGGGTGTAAAAAAAGTATAAAAATGGCAAAGACCGCAATTTAACTAATGGTTAGTATTTATTTAACTTTTATGTAACTTAATTACAGGGTGAATGTAAATAAACCATCAATAAGCAAAAATAAGTGGTCGGATGAGTAGTAAAATTACACAAAAGGCGGTACTATTTTCATCAGATAAACAAATTCATTTTCCGGTGCTATTCACCGGGTAGATACAAAAGGGGGGAGAAAAGTATGGAACTCTACAGAGAATATCCTGCATGGCTTATCTTTTTACGCCGTACTTATGCGGTTGCAGCGGGCGTTCTGGCGCTGCCTTTCATGCTTTTCTGGAAAGACCGAGCCCGCTTTTACAGCTACCTACATCGCGTCTGGTCGAAAACCAGCGAGAAACCGGTGTGGATGGATCAGGCCGAAAAGGCGACCGGTGATTTTTATTGATTGCTAAGTTCTGAATACATTGAAAACCGCCAGGGGAAACACTGGCGGTTTTTTTGTATCGGGAAGACGTTCAGATAAGTATTTATACAACGCATTACCCCATCGAATATATATTCATGAAATGTATATAAATATTTTCTTAATTGCTGTTATCTGACGGATATCTCACTTAAGGCTTTCTTATAAATCTGTAGGGTTTTGCCTGGAAGCAGACAACTAACCCGATAAAACAAGGATGAGCAGATGAGCGGAAAACCGGCGGCGCGTCAGGGCGACATGACGCAGTATGGCGGTGGCATTGTTCAGGGTTCAGCCGGGGTGCGCATCGGTGCCCCCACCGGTGTGGCCTGTTCGGTGTGCCCCGGCGGGGTGACGTCCGGTCATCCGGTCAATCCGCTGCTCGGTGCAAAAGTCCTTCCCGGCGAAACCGACCTTGCCCTGCCCGGCCCGCTGCCGTTCATTCTTTCCCGCACCTACAGCAGTTACCGGACAAAAACGCCCGCACCGGTGGGGATTCTCGGCCCCGGCTGGAAAATGCCTGCGGATATCCGCTTACAGCTGCGCGATAACACACTGATACTCAGTGATAACGGCGGCAGGAGCCTTTATTTTGAGCCGCTGTTCCCCGGTGAGGATGGTTACAGCCGCAGCGAGTCACTCTGGCTGGTGCGCGGCGGCGTCCTGAGACTGGATGAAGGTCACCGGCTGGCCGCACTCTGGCAGGCGCTGCCGGAAGAGCTTCGCCTGAGTCCGCACAGTTATCTGGCGACGAACAGCCCGCAGGGGCCGTGGTGGCTGCTCGGCTGGTGTGAACGGGTGCCGGAGGCGGATGAGGTGCTGCCCGCGCCGCTGCCGCCGTACCGGGTGCTGACCGGGATGGTGGACCGCTTCGGGCGTACACAGACGTTCCACCGCGAAGCCGCCGGTGAATTCAGCGGCGAAATCACCGGCGTGACCGATGGCGCAGGCCGTCACTTCCGGCTGGTACTGACCACGCAGGCGCAGCGGGCAGAAGAGGCCAGAAAGCAGTCTACTTCCGGCGGGACGGAACAGGCCGCTTTTCCTGACACCCTGCCGGGCTGCACCGAATATGGCCGGGATAACGGTATCCGCCTGTCCGCCGTGTGGCTGACGCACGACCCGGAATATCCGGAGAATTTACCTGCCGCACCGCTGGTGCGCTATGGCTGGACGCCGCGCGGCGAACTGGCGGCGGTGTATGACCGCAGCGGCACACAGGTGCGCAGCTTTACTTACGATGATAAATACCGGGGCCGGATGGTGGCGCACCGTCACGCAGGCCGACCGGAAATCCGTTACCGTTACGACAGCGACGGGCGGGTGACGGAGCAGCTTAACCCGGCGGGCTTAAGCTACACGTATCAGTATGAGAAAGACCGTATCACCGTCACCGACAGCCTGAACCGCCGTGAAGTCCTGCATACCGCAGGCGAAGTCGGTCTGAAGCGGGTGGTGAAAAAGGAGCTCGCTGACGGCAGCGTCACGCAGAGCCGGTTTGATGCGGTGGGCAGGCTTAAGGCACAGACGGATGCCGCAGGCCGGACGACAGAGTACAGCCCGGATGTGGTGACGGGGCTTGTCACAGACATCACCACGCCGGATGGCAGAGAATGGGTGTTTTACTATAACCACCACAACCAGTTAACGTCAGCCACCGGGCCTGACGGACTGGAAATGCGCCGCAAATATGATGAATACGGACGTCTGATTCAGGAAACAGCCCCTGACGGCGATATCACCCGCCACCGTTATGATAATCCACACAGTGACTTACCCTGCGCAACGGAAGATGCCACCGGCAGCCGGAAAACCATGACGTGGAGCCGTTACGGTCAGTTGCTGACCGTCACCGACTGTTCCGGTTATGTAACCCGTTATGACCATGACCGCTTCGGGCAGGTGACGGCGGTGCACCGCGAGGAAGGCCTGAGCCAGTACCGCGCATACGACAGCCGTGGACAGTTAATTGCGGTGAAAGACACGCTGGGCCATGAAACGCGGTATGAATACAACACCGCCGGTGACCTGACCGCCGTCATCGCCCCGGACGGCAGCAGAAACGAGACACAGTACGATGCGTGGGGAAAGGCCGTCCGCACCACGCAGGGCGGGCTGACGCGCAGTATGGAATACGATGCTGCCGGACGGGTCATCCGCCTGACCAGTGAAAACGGCAGCCACACCACCTTCAGTTACGATGTCCGCGACCGGCTGATACAGGAAACCGGCTTTGACGGCCGGACACAGCGTTATCACTACGACCTGACCGGTAAACTTATCCGCAGCGAGGATGAGGAGCTGGTCACCCTCCGGCACTACGATGATGCTGACCGCCTCACGCAGCGAACGGTGAATGGTGAAACCGCAGAGCAGTGGCAGTATGACGAACGCGGCTGGCTGACAGACATCAGCCATATCAGCGAAGGGCACCGGGTGGCGGTGCATTACGGGTATGATGAGAAAGGCCGCCTGACCGGTGAGCGCCAGACGGTGCATCACCCGCAGACGAATGAACTGCTCTGGCAGCATGAGACCGGACATGCGTACAACGCGCAGGGGCTGGCAAACCGCCGTATACCGGACAGCCTGCCCGCCGTGGAATGGCTGACCTACGGCAGCGGCTGGCTGGCAGGCATGAAACTCGGCGACACACCGCTGGTGGATTTCACCCGCGACCGCCTGCACCGGGAAACGCTGCGCACCTTCGGCCGTTATGAACTCACCACCGCTTACACCCTCACCGGGCAGCTACAGAGCCAGCACCTGAACAGCCTGCTGTCTGACCGCGATTACACCTGGAACGACAACGGCGAACTCATCCGCATCAGCAGCCCGCGCCAGACGCGGGGTTACAGCTACAGCGCCTCGGGCAGGCTGACCGGCGTCCACACCACGGCAGCGAATCTGGATATCCGCATCCCGTATGCCACGGACCCGGCAGGTAACCGCCTGCCCGACCCGGAGCTGCACCCGGACAGCACCCTCAGCATGTGGCCGGATAACCGTATCGCCCGTGACGCTCACTATCTTTACCGGTATGACCGTCACGGCAGGCTGACGGAGAAAACCGACCTCATCCCGGAAGGGGTTATCCGCACGGATGATGAGCGGACTCACCGGTACCATTACGACGGTCAGCACCGGCTGGTGCACTACACGCGGACACAATACGAAGAGCCGCTGGTCGAAAGCCGTTATCTTTACGACCCGCTGGGCTGCAGGGTGGCGAAACGGGTATGGCGGCGTGAACGGGACCTGACGGGCCGGATGTCGCTGTCACGGAAACCGGAAGTGACCTGGTACGGCTGGGACGGCGACCGGCTGACCACGATACAGAACGACAGGAGCCGCATCCAGACGGTATACCTGCCGGGAAGCTTCACGCCACTCATCAGAGTTGAAACTGCCACCGGTGAGCTGGCGAAAACGCAGCGCCGCAGCCTGGCGGACGCCCTTCAGCAGTCCGGCGGTGAAGACGGTGGCAATGTGGTGTTCCCGCCGGCGCTGGTGCAGATGCTCGACCGGCTGGAAAGTGAAATCCTTACTGACCGGGTGAGCGAGGAAAGCCGCCGCTGGCTGGCATCGTGCGGCCTGACCGTGGAGCAGATGCAAAACCAGATGGACCCGGTGTACACGCCGGCGCGAAAAATCCACCTGTACCACTGCGACCATCGCGGCCTGCCGCTGGCGCTTATCAGCCCTGACGGGGCAACAGCGTGGTACGCAGAATACGATGAATGGGGCAATCTGCTGAGTGAGGATAACCCGCATCATCTGCAGCAGCTTATCCGCCTGCCGGGGCAGCAGTATGATGAGGAGTCCGGACTGTATTACAACCGCCACCGCTATTATGACCCGCTGCAGGGGCGGTATATCACTCAGGATCCGATTGGGCTGAAGGGGGGATGGAATTTTTATCAGTATCCGTTGAATCCGATCTCAGAGATAGACCCACAAGGGTTAAATCCGTTAATTCTTGGTGTTGTAGCATTGATGAGTTGCGGTTTGTTTTCATCAGGTGGTGTTATTCAAAGTGGGCAACAACGCAGAGATCAATATGGCCGTAAAGTTAATCCAGAAGCCGACAAATTAACAGATGAACATAAGTCAGGTGTAAATCCTGGAGGTAACTGTAGTCCCCAGAACCTGAGTGACTTACAAAATGAAAAAAACAGATTATGTAACCAATCCAGAGCTTGCGCTCCTCAGATGCTGAGAAAAGAAATATTTAGACGGTACGAGATAAATTTGGCGTGCGCTTCGGTCAGAAAGCAGATTAATAATCAATGTTTTGGTGGCGGAGATAAAGCCCATATGGAAGAAGAGAATAAAGCATATAAAACAGCAGCTGATTGCAGTGGTTTAATAAAATGAAAGAAATAATTTTCTCTAACGAAAGTGCAGTCTATGATGAACTTATAATTCATTTCCCAAGCCAGCCATTACCTTATATTTCAAATGATATGACAGGGCTGGACGAACTAGATATAGTATATAATTTTTTCCAACAGAAACAATGGGATGAAATAGCCAACAATTTAAAAATAAAGGATGATTCTTATGCTTTAGAGTTAGGAGTTACATTCCTCTCTGAAAAAACATTCTGCTATTATATCCCTCTATATATTTATGCCTCGTTGTTTAATAAGAATGATTTTTGGGTTTTTGAATCCGATTTTATTCAACAATATTTATGTCCTGAGTTTCGTGATTACGATGATTTTTTAAATTTTGTTTTTAATTTTTCAGATATACAACTATCTATTATTGCACAATTTATGTCTTATGAATCAGACGCTGGATTCTTTTATGCAAGTAAAGCTTGCATGGATTTTTGGGAAGATTATTCACATCTAAAAGTTCTCTAATCGTCGGAGTAGATGAGAAATAAGATGACGTTGGCATATAGATCACTGCGAAAAATCCACCTGTACCACTGCGACCATCGCGGCCTGCCGCTGGCGCTTATCAGCCCTGACGGGGCAGCAGTATGATGAGGAGTCAGGCCTGTATTACAACCGCCACCGCTATTATGACCCGCTGCAGGGGAGGTATATCACTCAGGATCCGATTGGGCTGGCGGGGGGATGGAATTTTTATCAGTATCCGTTGAATCCTGTCACAAATTCAGACCCTCTGGGGCAAAAAGGGATGCGTCCTGATGGTCATCCTTGGGGCTATAGATGTGGAGATGAAGATTCAGATAGATATGTTCCTGATGAACTGTTTGGCGTTAACTTCCTGCAAGCATGTAGAAATCATGATAAATGTTACGAAGCATTTGGAAGTGTTAAATCTGTTTGTGATGATAATCTTGGTTCTGATATTAAGTTAGCATGTAATGAACAGCTAAAAGGATTTGGTAAAGTCATTCTTCCTGTATGTGAGCTTTCAGGGAGTGGTTATAGTTGGGTAGTACGTACTTTTGGTGAGGGCGCTTTTAAAGCTGCACAGGGAAATAATAAAGAGCTAGAAATGTTAGATTTTTTAGAGTTTGGTCTGGGAATGAATGTTGATCCTGTTTATCATAATGAAGCATATGAGAAAGTTATAACAGCCAATTAACTAAAGTTATTGGGGGAGATAATGTTTCCAAAATTTGTCATAGGGTTCTTGCTATTTATAACGCCAATGCTTATGGGATGTGTTGCATTAAATGATATGTTTGGAAAGAACTTCTCTTTAAATTCTGTGGCTGGTTTTCCAAGTGATCTTCCAGAATTAGAAAAGATATGGTACTTTTGTGAAAAATGTTTGAGAGAACGAAATTGTAAATCTGAATATATTGACCAATGTAATACAGTTACGATCCCAACTAGAAATGAAGCATTAGCTCGAGCTGTCGAGAGAGCTAATGTTGAAGCGGTTTATTTTCTTATTAATGTAGCAAAAGCGGATGTTAATAGTGTTACAGGTAGATATCAAGAGACCCCATTAATAATCGCTAGCTATTACGGTACTAAAGTACATCAAGAAATAGCTGACTTTTTACTTTCGCATGGGGCGCACATGGATGATACAGGATTGGACTCAAAGACAGCTTTGATGACTGCAATATGGAAGAATAATACCGACTTTGCAGAAAAAGGTGCTAATCCCTCTTCAACGCCCAGAGGGGACATTGATGGCTTGGCTTGCAGGTATGCAGCGAAAAAAATCTTTTTAGCCTACTGCCATCAATTCCTACTTGCTGTACTTTACTTTTAAAAAGTTCAGAAGTAACAAAAGATATTATATTTTCATGTAAATCGATGAATAATTAACAGCCAATAATTATAAACATATACATTGATGTTAAGGTTGTATCACAATAGAAGTTGATACAACGGGCTGTGAAAGAACAGTATCACCGGAGGGCCGATTGGGCCAGAATATCATAAATACATTTTTTGTACTAAATGATTAGCATTTTATGTTCAATATTTGAGATGTTCCTTGTTATCCCAAACTGTTTTTCACAGCTTATATATAATCAAATACTCCTTACATAAATAAGGAGAACAAAATGGCACTTAAAAAATTGATGGAACATATTTCTATTATCCCCGGATTACAGACAAGCCTGGAAAGTGGAACATAAATTGTCAGATATCCTGGCGCTGACAATCTGTGCCGTCATTTTCGGGGCTGAAGGATAGGAAGATATAGAGGATTTTGGGGAAACACATCTCGATTTTTTGAAGCAATATGGTCATTTTAAAAATGTCATCCCTGTTCACGATTCCATTGCCAGCGTTGTATCCTGTATCAGTCCTGCAAAATTTCACCAGTGCTTTATTAACTGGATGCGTGACTGCCATTCCTCAAATGATAAAGACGTCATTGCCATTGATGGAAAAAAGCTCCGGCACTCTTATGATAAGAGTCGCCGCAAAGGAGTGATTCATGTCATTAGTGCGTTCTCAACAATGCACAGTCTTGTCCTCGGGCAGATTAAGACAGATGAGAAATCTAATGAGATTACAGCTATCCCTGAACTTCTTAACATGTTGGATATTAAAGGAAATGTGATCGCGACTGATGCGATGGGTTGCCAGAAAGATATTGTAGAGAAGAAATCCGTCTTCATATTGTTTGCGATGTCCCTGATGAACTTATTGATTTTACGTTTGAATGGAAAGGACTGAAAAAATTATGCGTGGCAGTCTCCTTTCGGTCAATAATAGCAGAACAAAAGAAGGAGCCTGAAATGACGGTCAGATATTATATCAGTTCTGCTGATTTAACCGCAGAAAAGTTTACGACAGCGATTCGAAATCACTGGCACGTGGAGAATAAGTTGCACTGGCGCCTGGATGTGGTAATGAATGAAGACGACTGCAAAATAAGAAGAGGAAATACAGCAGAATTATTTTCAGGGGTCAGACATATCGCCATTAATATTTTGACGAAATATAAGGTATTCAAGGCAGGGTTAAGACGTAAGACGCGAAAAGCAGCCATGGACAGAGACTACATCGCATCAGTCCTTGCGGGGAGCGGGCTTTAGTAATCTTGCTCTGGTTTTCAATTAAATACCATAAATATGAAAGCGTGAAGGATCAAAAATACCACGAAATTCTGATTTATTATGGTATTAAAGGTTCGGGGATAAATAGAGTAGATGGATGATTTTTCTCATGTACAAAGGCTGGAAGAGCTTGTGGTTTAATTTGCATGGCTGACGTTGGTGAAAGTCGCTATTTTAAAGTTGCAAAAATATCTATGAATAAGAATAATTTGATTATAAAGATGAGTAATGTAGAAATAGTATCTAAGATAACAAGGTGAATATTTATTTTAACAGCCTTTATGTTTTTTAAAGAGAAAAATGGTGTGTGATTATTGGTTTACAATACAATTAATAGTGAGGTAATCAAGCATTGAGAACTGTTACTTCCTAAAAATAAAAAAATTAGTGCAGCTCGGAAAATAGTGGAATGATTCACGCTCAGATGAAGTTGATAATATTTTTACCAACAAAATGCTTCCCCATAAATCTCATTCCCCATCGTCTACACTTACTCCTGTAAACCGTTCAGGAGCAGTAATGAATCAACAACTTTTTGATGAAAGCACCCTAATCCGTATCTTCGCGCTTCACGAGTTACACCGTCTTAAAGAGCGAGGCTTAACTCGCGCGGCGCTTCTCGATTATCACAGCCGCTATAAACTCGTATTTCTGGCTCATTCTCAGCCCGAGTACCGCAAGCTCGGCCCGTTCGTGGCAGATATTCATCAGTGGCAAAATCTGGACGATTTTTACAATGAATACCGCCAGCGCGTAATCGTTTTGCTATCTCACCCCGCCAACCCGCGCGATCACACCAACGTTTTGATGCACGTTCAGGGGTATTTTCGTCCGCATCTTGATTCCACAGAACGTCAGCAACTGGCGGCGCTTATCGACAGTTATCGATGTGGCGAGCAACCGCTTCTTGCGCCGCTGATGCGTATCAAACACTATATGGCGCTTTATCCTAATGCCTGGCTTTCAGGGCAACGTTATTTCGAACTTTGGCCGCGTGTTATTAACTTGCGCCATGCAGGAGTTTTATGACCACCCATCTGGTCTGGTTTCGCCAGGATTTACGTTTGCAGGATAATCTCGCGCTGGCTGCCGCCTGCCGCAATTCGTCTGCACGCGTGCTGGCGCTATTTATTGCCACGCCGCAGCAGTGGTCAGCGCATAATATGTCGCCGCGTCAGGCTGAGCTAATCAATGCGCAACTGAACGGGCTACAAATCGCGCTGGCAGAAAAAGGCATTCCTTTGTTATTTCATGAAGTGGATGACTTTGCCGACAGCGTTGAAATGGTTAAACAGGTGTGCGTGGAAAATCGCGTTACCCATCTGTTTTATAACTATCAATATGAAGTGAATGAGCGGGCGCGGGATGTGCTGGTAGAAAAAACGCTGCGTAACGTGGTGTGTGAAGGATTTGATGACAGCGTGATCCTGCCGCCTGGCGCGGTGATGACCGGCAATCACGAGATGTACAAAGTCTTTACGCCGTTTAAGAATGCCTGGCTGAAACGGCTGCGGGAAGGGATGCCGGAGTGCGTCTCCGCACCGAAAGTGCGCCCAGGCGGGGCAATAACAGCAGGAACGCCGATTCCGCTGAATTACCCTCGTCAGTCTTTCGATACTGCGCATTTCCCGGTGGAAGAAAAAGCGGCGATTGCGCAATTACGCCATTTTTGCCAGAACGGTGCCGGAGAGTATGAGCAACAGCGTGATTTTCCGGCAGTAGAAGGCACCAGCCGTTTGTCCGCAAGCCTCGCAACGGGAGGATTATCGCCTCGCCAGTGTTTGCATCGCCTGCTGGCGGAACAACCGCAGGCGCTGGACGGTGGAGCGGGTAGCGTCTGGCTTAATGAGTTGATATGGCGCGAGTTTTACCGGCACCTGATAACGTATTACCCCTCGCTGTGTAAACATCGTCCGTTTATTGCCTGGACCGACCGCGTGCAGTGGCAGCGCAATCCCGCACATTTAAAGGCCTGGCAGGAAGGCAAAACCGGATACCCGATTGTCGATGCCGCCATGCGTCAGCTTAACAGCACTGGCTGGATGCATAACCGTCTGCGGATGATCACTGCCAGTTTTCTGGTGAAAGATTTGTTGATCGACTGGCGCGAAGGGGAGCGGTATTTCATGTCGCAGCTTATCGATGGTGATTTGGCAGCCAATAACGGCGGCTGGCAGTGGGCGGCTTCTACGGGTACTGATGCCGCGCCGTATTTTCGTATATTCAACCCGACACCCCAGGGCGAGAAATTTGACCGCGAGGGTGGGTTTATCCGTCAGTGGTTACCGGAGCTGCGCGATGTGCCGGGAAAATCGGTGCATGAGCCGTGGAAATGGGCGCAGAAAGTGGGTGTAAAGCTGGATTATCCAGAGCCGATTGTCGATCACAAAGAAGCGAGAGTACGAACACTGGCAGCGTATGAGGCGGCGAGGAAAGGGAAATAACAGACGCGTCAGGCAATTGTGCCCAGATGCCGGATGCGACGTGAACGCCGTATCCGGCCTACCTGATAGTGCAAATTTAATGAGCCATCCAGGCCTGAAAAAACGCGTCAGCGTCGCATCAGGCGCTTATTAAGACTCCAGCGCCAGCGCGCGATTTCTGAACTTCAGCGTCTGATACAGCCAAATCATCAGCACCAACCCCACACAAGCCAGTGCACCCCAGGTGATTTGATCAAACACTTCAATATACGCGTTGATGGAGTAGTTGATCGCTCCGGAAGCATCAAACGAAGCTTGCGATGTCTGATCGGCAATGACGCCCGCCAGATAGTTAGCAATCGCGCCGGAAAGCAGCATATAAATGCCGGTTAATACGCCGGTCACGCCGGGAATTTCAATGCGCGTAATTTGCGACATGGCTACCGGATCGATAAACAGTTCGGCAAAGCCCATCACTGCCAGCCCCAGAACCATCAGCGGCAGGGAAGAGTGTCCATACATCGCAGACCAGCGGGCGCTTAAGGTCAGAATGCAGAATCCGGCGCTCATCAGGCCTAGGCCAAGAGCAAATTTTCCCCAGATGCGCACGGTACGATTACCTGCGACGCTTTCTTTAACTACCCATGCCAGGAACACACCGCACAGCATAACTGCGAAGGCATTAATCGACTGGAACATAGCCGTCGGGACGGTATAACCAAACATATCGCGGTTAACGAAGCGGTCGATATAAAGGCTAATCGAGCTACCTCCCTGTTGTGCGAAGGCCCAGAACAACATGCTGAAGAAGGTGAGGGTAACAATCAGCCCCAGTTCTTTACGCTGTTTCTGGTTTTCTGCTTTGCGATAAATTTTTGCCAGCACCGCCAGTCCAATCACCGTGGCAACAACTAAGGCGTATACCGACCATTCTTTCCAGAACAATACAGTAATCAGCGCAGGTGTTGCGACCAGCAGAACCAGCAGCCATCCCCAGTTCGGCAGGAGAAAGTTTTTCGCACACAGCACCTCCTTATTAACGCCCCGGGTATGAGCGAAGTGACGATTGCCGCATAAGAAAATGACCAGCCCGGCGATCATCCCGACCGCAGCCAGGCCAAAGCCCATTGCCCAGCTGTATTCTTCCTGGGCGTAACCACAGGCGATTGGGGCGATAATAGAACCCACGTTACCTGCCGCATACATCAGCGAGAAACCGCCATCACGACGCGGATCGGTTGGCTCATAGAGTTCGCCAAGCAGGCAACTGACGTTGGATTTAAACAGGCCATAGCCGCAGACGATAATCGCCAGCGACAAATAGAGGAATGTCGGATGGATCTCGCTGGCTCCCAGCACCAGATGTCCGACCGCCATCAACAACGCTCCCAGCATTACCGCCATACGGTTGCCGAGCACTTTATCGGCCAGGAAGCCGCCAAGAATTGGTGTGACATATACCAGTGAACAGTAGGCACTGAATAACGCGTAAGCGTGGGTATCGTTGTACTTCAGTTGATTGGTGAGATAGAGAATCAGCAGGGCGCGCATTCCGTAGAAGCTAAAATATTCCCAGATTTGTAGCGCGACAACGTAGTAGATAGCGCGCGGCTGTGATGCGTGTTTATTCATGATAATTCCACAGTTGGATGCGACGCCACGTAATAAAAGCGCGGTGTGCGTGTGTTTCCTTAAAGTTAAAACCTTGATACAGATCTGATTATTTATGCAATATGCTGTCTGTTTGCATAAATATACATGAACTGTAGTGTGATGAGATAAACAATTTGCGCCTTTTGGCCGCCTGTTTGTTTCTTAATATGTCAAAAGATTGGCTATCGACGAACAGGCGAGGTAACGCTATGTTAACGGTGTAGCTATCAGAATACGGAAGGCGCGAAGATGAAAAACACCGAACTGGAACAACTGATTAACGAGAAACTGAACAGCGCGGCGATAAGTGATTACGCGCCGAATGGTTTGCAGGTGGAAGGCAAAGAGACGGTGCAAAAAATTGTTACCGGTGTCACTGCCAGCCAGGCTTTGCTCGATGAGGCAGTGCGTCTGGGCGCGGATGCGGTCATTGTGCATCATGGCTACTTCTGGAAAGGCGAATCTCCGGTAATTCGCGGCATGAAGCGTAACCGTTTAAAAACCTTGCTGGCGAATGATATCAACCTGTATGGCTGGCATCTGCCGCTGGACGCGCATCCGGAGCTTGGCAATAACGCACAACTGGCGGCGTTACTGGGGATCACGGTCATGGGCGAAATTGAGCCGTTGGTGCCGTGGGGCGAACTGACCATGCCTGTGCCGGGGCTGGAACTGGCTTCCTGGATTGAAGCGCGTCTGGGACGCAAGCCGTTATGGTGTGGCGATACTGGACCTGAGGTGGTGAAACGCGTCGCCTGGTGCACGGGCGGCGGACAAAGTTTTATTGATAGCGCCGCGCGTTTTGGCGTGGATGCATTTATTACTGGCGAAGTTTCTGAACAGACCATTCATTCGGCGCGCGAGCAGGGATTGCATTTTTATGCCGCAGGTCACCATGCCACCGAACGCGGCGGTATTCGCGCGTTGAGTGAGTGGTTGAATGAAAATACCGATCTTGAAGTGACTTTTATTGATATTCCTAATCCGGCATAACGAATAATCAGAGGGATCGAAAGTGCAACGAGCGCGTTGTTATCTGATAGGTGAAACGGCGGTAGTGCTGGAACTGGAACCGCCGGTGACGCTGGCTAGCCAGAAACGGATTTGGCGTCTGGCGCAGCGTCTGGTTGATATGCCGAATGTGGTGGAAGCCATTCCTGGCATGAACAATATTACGGTGATTTTGCGTAATCCTGAGTCGCTGGCGCTGGATGCTATAGAGCGTTTGCAACGCTGGTGGGAGGAGAGTGAGGCGCTGGAACCGGAGTCACGCCATATCGAAATCCCGGTGGTTTACGGTGGTGCTGGCGGGCCGGATTTATCGGTGGTCGCGGCACATTGTGGGTTGAGTGAAAAACAGGTCGTTGAATTGCACTCCTCCGTGGAATACGTGGTCTGGTTTTTAGGTTTTCAACCGGGCTTCCCGTATCTCGGGAGTTTGCCGGAACAACTACACACGCCACGGCGCGCTGAACCGCGCTTGCTCGTTCCGGCAGGTTCTGTCGGGATCGGCGGGCCGCAGACTGGTGTTTATCCGCTGGCAACGCCGGGGGGGTGGCAATTAATAGGCCATACCTCGCTCAGTTTATTTGACCCGACGCGGGACGAACCCATCTTATTATGTCCGGGAGACAGCGTGCGCTTTGTGCCGCAGAGGGAGGGAGTATGTTGAAAATTATTCGTGCGGGGATGTATACCACCGTGCAGGATGGTGGTCGTCACGGTTTTCGCCAGTCGGGTATCAGCCACTGCGGCGCACTGGATATGCCTGCGCTGCGTATTGCTAATCTGCTGGTGGGTAACGATGCCAACGCTCCCGCACTGGAAATCACGCTCGGTCAGTTAACGGTTGAATTTGAACGCGACGGCTGGTTTGCCCTGACTGGTGCAGGTTGCGAAGCGCGGCTGGATGATAACGCTGTCTGGACCGGCTGGCGCTTGCCGATGAAAGCAGGCCAGCGTTTAACCCTTAAACGGCCGCAACATGGCGTTCGTAGCTATCTGGCGGTCGCAGGCGGTATTGATGTTCCGCCAGTTATGGGGTCATGCAGTACCGATCTCAAAGTGGGGATTGGCGGGCTGGAAGGGCGTTTACTGAAGGATGGTGACCGACTCCCGATTGGCAAAGCAAAGCGGGATTTTATGGAAGCGCAGGGCGTTAAACAGCTTCTGTGGGGAAACCGCATTCGCGCCTTGCCGGGGCCGGAATATCATGAGTTCGATCGCGCCTCGCAGGATGCATTCTGGCGTTCGCCCTGGCAACTTAGCCCGCAAAGTAACCGGATGGGCTATCGCTTACAGGGGCAAATCTTAAAACGCACCACCGATCGCGAACTGTTATCTCACGGTTTGCTGCCGGGTGTGGTGCAAGTGCCGCATAACGGTCAGCCGATTGTGCTGATGAACGACGCGCAAACCACCGGCGGTTACCCGCGCATTGCCTGCATTATTGAAGCCGACATGTACCATCTGGCGCAAATCCCACTCGGACAGCCCATTCATTTTGTCCAGTGTTCGCTGGAAGAGGCACTGAAAGCGCGCCAGGATCAGCAACGTTATTTCGAACAATTAGCGTGGCGGCTGCACAATGAAAATTGACCTGAACGCCGATCTGGGCGAAGGCTGCGCCAGCGACGCTGAACTGTTAACGCTGGTTTCCTCAGCCAATATTGCCTGTGGATTTCATGCAGGCGACGCGCAAACCATGCAGGCAAGCGTGCGTGAAGCAATAAAAAATGGTGTCGCAATTGGCGCTCACCCGAGCTTTCCCGACAGGGAAAACTTTGGACGTAGCGCCATGCAACTGTCGCCGGAAACGGTTTACGCCCAGACGCTGTATCAAATTGGCGCGCTGGCAGTGATTGTCCGTGCAGAAGGTGGCGTGATGCGCCACGTCAAACCGCACGGCATGTTGTATAACCAGGCGGCGAAAGACGCACAACTGGCAGATGCCATCGCCAGAGCGGTTTACGCTTGCGATCCGGCATTGATTCTCGTTGGACTGGCGGGAAGCGAGCTGATCCGTGCAGGCAAGCGTAATGGCCTGACAACGCGCGAGGAAGTGTTTGCCGATCGCGGCTATCAGGCTGACGGCTCGCTGGTGCCGCGAAGCCAGCCGGGCGCGTTGATTGAAAACGAAGAACAGGCGCTGGCGCAGACGCTGGAGATGGTGCAACACGGCAGAGTCAAAAGTATCACCGGCGAATGGGCGAAGGTCACGGCGCAAACGGTCTGTCTGCATGGCGACGGCGAGCACGCACTGGCGTTCGCCCGCCGACTACGCGCTACATTTACCCAAAAGGGGATTGTTGTCGCAGCATAATCCCGCTGAACAAAGAACGAAAAAAGGATATCACCATGCCTGAAGGCCCGGAGATCCGCCGCGCAGCGGATAACCTGGAGGCGGCGATCAAAGGCAAACCTCTAACTGATGTCTGGTTTGCCTTCCCGCAGTTAAAACCTTATCAATCACGACTTATCGGTCAACACGTTACCCATGTGGAAACGCGTGGTAAGGCGTTGTTAACTCATTTTTCCAACGACTTAACGCTCTATAGTCATAATCAGCTTTACGGCGTCTGGCGCGTGGTCGATACCGGCGAAGAGCCGCAGACCACGCGAGTATTGCGGGTAAAACTGCAAACGGCTGACAAAACCATTCTGCTTTATAGCGCCTCGGATATTGAGATGTTGACGCCGGAACAACTGACCACACATCCGTTTTTACAACGCGTTGGCCCCGATGTGCTCGACCCAAATCTGACGCCGGAGGTAGTGAAAGAACGGTTATTGTCGCCGCGCTTTCGTAACCGGCAGTTTGCTGGATTACTGCTCGATCAGGCGTTTCTGGCGGGGCTTGGCAATTATTTGCGGGTGGAGATCCTCTGGCAGGTCGGATTGACCGGAAGTCATAAAGCGAAAGAGCTCAACGAGGCGCAACTGGATGCACTCGCGCACGCGCTACTGGATATTCCGCGTCTTTCTTACGCTACGCGGGGGCAGGTGGATGAGAATAAACATCATGGCGCGCTGTTTCGCTTTAAGGTTTTTCATCGTGATGGCGAACCGTGCGAACGCTGTGGCGGCATCATTGAGAAAACCACGCTGTCATCGCGCCCGTTTTACTGGTGCCCTGGCTGCCAGCATTAGGCAGAACGTTTCGGCGCATAGGTTGAAATAAACCGTGCACTGGTGCCCTGGCTGCCAGCATTAGGCAGAACGTTTCGGCGCATAGGTTGAAATAAACCGTGCAATGGCTGGCCCCGTCAGCAAAATACTGAACAAGCGCAGGGTTTGCATCGCCATAATGAGCGCCATATCGGCATTGCTCCCTGCGGCGATGACCGCCACCGTATCAAGTCCGCCAGGGCTGGTGGCGAGGTAGGCGGTCATAAAATCAATATGCATAAACCGGGTCAGCCCCCACGCCATACCCGCACAAATAGCCAGTAGAGCAAAAATCGACAGCAGGATTTGCGGTAGCGGGCGTAGTGCTCGCAGTAAGATTTGCTTATCGAAGCCCAGACCAATTCGCCAACCAATCGCCATATAAGCTATCGCCAGCAGCCATTCTGGTAACTCAATTGTGATGAACTCGCCAGACTGGAGTACCGCGCCCGCCAGCATCGGGATGAGCATCGTGCCGGAAGGAAGACGTAGCAGGCATCCCGCCGTACCGGCAACGACCGCGAGCAAAATCGTAAGCAGGAGATTAATGCTGACTGGCGGGAACCAGACGATCTGTTGATTAACCGCTTCAGCGTTATCGCCCAGCATCATCCGCGTAACCAGAACTGCCGCACCTGCGACAAACAGTACTCGCAAATATTGCATAAACGCCACCAGACGGATATCTGCGCCGTAATCCTGCGCCATAGCGACCATTGCCGCTGCGCCGCCAGGAGAAGAACCCCAGGCGCCGGTATTACCCGGTAGCGAGCTATAGCGCACCAATAACCAGCCCACGATGGCGCTGGAAAGCAGCGTCACCAGTAAAATGGCTAACACAATTGGCCAGTTAACGGCCAGAGTAGTGAGGATCGAGCCAGTGAGGTTTTGCGCAATCATGCAGCCAAGAATGGCCTGCGCAGCAAGAAAAGCGGAGCGAGGGAGTTGCAGAGTCATTCCGCGCATACTGAAGATGATCCCGGCGATCATCGGCCCAAGTAATAGTGCCGCCGGGAGATGTACCGCGAGGAAACCAATAGAAAGGAGAAGTGATAACACACATAACATTCCCCACTGCAAGACTGGCATCCTTCGCTCCATCATTATTTTCTCTTTGGTGTATCGATACAGCATAAAGAAAGCCGGGCCTGGAAAAAATAACGGTAATCAAGGAAAAGGGGAAAATAAGCAATTATCTGAAAGCGATGCCCTTTCTGGCTGCAAAGGGCATCATGGTAACTCAGTTATAGTTAATCTTAAAAAGCACTACTGTATCGAAGGGACCAGCCTCGATGGGGGTGCCTGGTATGGATGACAATTCGGCGGTAAAGTTTTTTTCATAAACTAACATGTCGCTGGTGAAATCGGCATATTCGCTGTATTTGTTGAAAGTATAGGGCGAGGCGTTTTCATCCAGTAAACGTAGTTTAAGGCCATTACCAATCAACAATGCTTTATCTTCTTCAACCAACGTTTCTTCGGTATAAAACGAGGAACTGACTTTAAATCCGTCGGTGCACTGGTCATTTTGTGATTTCGTCGTCTTAATACTAAAACTTTTCGACATCGTGTGACGGCGAATATCCAGTACGTTAAATTTACCAAAATCAATCACCTGTGTTTCAGGCGAAATAGAAAAGTTAACGCTGCAATCCAGTACACGGATGTTTTCCAGACCGGTAATGTGATATTTCAGGTTTTGGGCGGAAGGATCTTCATTAACACTGCCAGCGCCATCAAATTGCACCACAATATAGTCGCTCAGCGTACTTTGATAATCATGCGGCGGCATTTCACGAACTTTAACATAGAGCCGCATACGCGCGAGAAATGTACGCGACATATGAATATTGCTGGGATCGCCGGAACAAATCTTATTTTGCCACCCCATGGCAATGATTTGCTCTGGTGTGTAGATATCAATTTTCTTGCTGTCGATACACTGGTTGGTGTCGATTCGGCTTTTCCCGAGACTGGCATCGTAATCAACGCCGTTATATGTTACGCCAAGTTGATAATAGCGATCCTGCATTCCGGGGTAGGGGTTTACCCAGGCATAAACATGCTCGCTTTCAAAGTTGCCGTTAGTATTGTTGTCACAATAGACGGGAATTTTAATATCGTCAGATTCCCAGATTTTATCGCCAGGTTTGGCATTGCCTGGCACAGCAAAGGGTTGAATAGCTTCTGATTTTTCTACAGATCCGCCAGATGCGCCAAAATAGCAGTTCAGCGCCAGCGCAGACTTCAACGGCAGAAATAACAGACAGATGATGAGCAACAATCCCTTGTCAGTACTCATTTCTTCGCCTCCACCGCCTGTAAACGACATTGTCCGTTACAGTTCAGAGTATTCATCCGTAATGCGCCGTAATCATCCATGTAACCCAGGTAAAAATGATTACCGTTATAGCTTCCAGTATTCGTTGTGACGGTGCTAAAAGGGGCAATCATCAGCGATTTAAAACCGGGGAGCACACCTTTATCATTTTGCCCAAGATAGGCAATCGTCAGGTAATAGGCGGTAGGGTTTTTCAGGGTAAGTTGGTTGCCCTGCTGGCTAACCTGTAACTGTAGCTCTACGTGTTCACCTGTTTTCTTGCGCAATGCCGCAGGTCGCCAGAACAACTTGATACGGCTTTGGATCGCGACCTGAAGTATCGCATGGTCGCTGCTTTTATCCGGTGCTGGCGGAATTTCGCGCATGTTATAGTAGAACAGCGTTTCACGATCGTCGGGCAACTGTGTGGTTGACGCTTGCTTTACAATCCGCACCTGCGATGTTGCTTTTGGTTCCAGGCGCTGTATTGGTGGCAGAGCGATCAGAAGATCGTCGCTTTTCTCCCCTTTATCATTTTCTATCCAGGAATAAGCAAGGTAAGGCAGTTTGTCACTCTGATTTTCTATGCGCAGGCTGGTGGCTTTGTCGTTGGCGTTAAACACAACTCGTGTGCGATCGGGTTGCACGGCAGCGTGGCTACCCAGGCTGACAGCTAACAGAATCAGGGGCAATCCTTTAATAAATGTCATTCTCTTTTCCTTAATTAATGACAAGGTAAAATCAGGCGTTTGGTCGTATCTTCCAGACGTTCTGGCAGATGAATAATGCAACTTTGTTTGTCACCCCAGAGCACTGTAAATTGCTGGTTTTCAGCTACTCCACCAAGCCAGGCATGGCCTTCCTCGCTAACCATACCTACACTGATTCCGCTGCCATTCTGCTGAATATCGGCACCGAGAGGGGGATAGTGACCGCTGACGTCGCGAATAATAATGTTAACGTCTTTACCAGAACGGGAAGCCAGCGATTTGTAACCAATAGCGCCTTCAATCCACGTTTCTTTGATGACGTTTTCAGCAACAGTCACGCCGTCAGGTAAATCATTCATGTTGACTGCCACGGTGGAAGGTTGGTAACTGGAAATTAGCGGCACTACCGCAATACCAAAATGGTTGGTGTAGTCGAGGTTACCCTGAACCGGAATATTTGCCACGCCGTCGGTGCTGACCATCAGCCGTGGCTCGTTGGTTGAACTGCGGCGATGGAAGGCTGCGCCATATTGAGTGGCGGTAAAGGAACCACTCCAGCTACTGCTGACGGAGCTGTAATCATTGGCGGCATAAGTGCCAGACAAATCCCATTCACCGGCTGAACTCAGGTGTTGATAGTTGCCGCTCACCTGTGCGCCATTATCAGGGCGATCGGATTGTGCTCCGGCAGACATGCCCCAGCTATTACGTTCATCCAGCGTATCGTTCCACGACATGCGGTGTGTAGTGCTGTTACTACTGTTTTGCATGTCATAGCCGACTCGACCACCGTTACCGACAGGTAATGAAATCGACAGGTAAATCTGGTTGTCGCGATCTTTGTCTTCGTAGTGGGTTGTGTTGAATGACGTCGAAATTGATATATCTTTCCACTCACCGATATCAATATTAAAACCTGCCGTTATGTTGGCAGTCGTGGAGGTATTTGCGTTCCACCAGGTCTGATGTAACAGGTTGGCGTACAGGTTGAGGTTCAGAGGGGGTATCGGTTGGCCTACTGATAAGCTGATCGTCTGTTTTTCGTCTTGTGCATCGTTGTCGTTGTATTTGTGATCCAGATAGTTGGCGTAGCTGTGAAAATGACGATCGGAGAAGCGATAAGCAGCGAGTGAAATCGTACTATTTGTGGCGTCCACTTGTTTGCTGTAATTGAAACGGTAGCTTAAGCCTCGCTCGTCCTGCTGGGTATCAAATTGGCTACTGGCCCAGGTGACATCAAATGACAATGCTCCCAGCCAGAGCATATTTTGCCCGATGCCTATTGCGCCAGAATGATAGTCATTTCCGGAGAGTAGCAAACCGCCATATAACGAGGTATTCGAGAGCATCCCCCAGGACATTTCATTGCTAAAAAAGGTTTCATTTTCAGTTTGATGAGACATTGAGGTTCGCGGCTGCCCAACAGCAAGTTTATAGCGAACCTGACCCTGGCGCGTCAGGAAGGGTGTCGAGGCGGCCGAAACCTGAAAGTTGTTCACACGTCCATCGTCTTCCGTCACTTTGACATCCAGCGTACCCTGGACAGACTGATTGATGTCATCAATGATAAACGGGCCTGGCGGGACTTTTTTCTGGTAAATAACTCGCCCCGAATGACTTACGGTGACGGTGGCGTTGGTTTGCGCGATACCGCTGATTTGTGGGGCGTAACCGCGCAGTTCCCAGGGCAACATCCGGTCATCGCTGGTCAGTGCCGCACCGGTATAAGAAAAACCGTCGAAAATATTGGAACTGAAATCAGTTTCGCCCAGGGTTAATTTCGAACCTAATTGCGGTAGTGGGCGAAAAAGATAAGTACGTGATATTCCGCCGCTCTGGTCATGGGCATCGTCGCTTTCGAAACGGCTCAACTGGTAATCGCTGCGTAAGCGCCATGCACCCATGTTAATACCGGTAGTACCATAAGCGTTCAGGTTGGTGTTGCTGCTACTGCCTTGTGGACGGTAGTTGCTGGCAAACAGGTTGTAATCCATCAGAAAGCCGGCTACACCTTCTTTCCATGTTGATGGCGGCATCCAGTTTTCTGAGTGCCATGCCAGCCACGCTTGCGGAATGGTGATATTGAGTTGCTGATTGGTTTGATCGAAATTGAAGAGTATTTCTGGATGCGGACTAAAATCAACACACTGATTTCTCTGTATTAATGATTGACGGAAGTCTGGTTTTAAACCGAATTTATCCACCAGTGATTCATCAATGCACGGAATGGTTTTATCACCGCTTTTTTGCCAGCTAATTTTTTGCCCGTTACTGATTTGGTTATTATTAACGGCAATGCTAACAAAATATTCACCGGGGGCAATCACCCCTTTGTCTTTTAATAATGAAATATCAATGCTATCACGCATCGATTTGTCGAGGACGCTCAGGTTAAATTCGACCGCCAGCGCGGACGGCATTACCATCGTCAGGCAGGAAATAAAAGAGAGTCGATAAATATTCACGGTGTCCATACCTGATAAATATTTGCAGAAAGGCGGCTACGTCGCCGCCATAATTATGCTTATTTATAATCCAGAACGTAGGTCGCGTTAGCGGTTACGGCACCAGCCGTGACATTGACTGCATTATCAATTTGTTCCATCCAGGCAAAGAAGTTCAGCGTTTGTTCTGTTGAGCTTGAATCCAGGTCGAGGTCTGGCGCAGCTGTACCCAATACGATGTTTGTGTCATTTTTGTCCATCAGTCTTACGCCGACACCTGTTGCTTCGCCAGCACTGGTATTACTCAACAGAGGTGTTGCCCCGGTCGTTTTAGCCGAACCGTCGAAGGTTACGGCAACTTTGGATATCGGCGAACCGCTACCATTATCAGAACTTGGCAGGTCACAGTTTATTAAGCGAATGTCGACGGCCACTTTATTGCTGTGATGATCCCGGTTTATATGGGTCGTCGTGACTTGTCCAAGGTCAATATTTTTATCAACATCATCTGGATGAATGTCACAAGGAGCTTCAATAATTTCACCTTTAAAGTGAATCTCACCAGAGCCTTCGTCTGCAGCATAAACAGGAGCAGTGAACAACAGAGATACGGCCAATGCGGCCAATGTTTTTTGTCCTTTAAACATAACAGAATCCTTTAAGGAAATAGAAAAATAGTATAGCTCTGCCAGATTATCTGATTTTGCGTGTGGAGTGTTTTTAGTTTTACTTAAAAATAGATTTAGTATTACTAAATACGAAAGTAATTAATTTGTGATGTGAATTGATTTGGCTATTAAAAATAGAAGTGAGAAATGGATATGCATAATATTCAGAAGGTTATAAACAGGACGGAGAGGACAATTATTCCTAAAAAGATATTATATTGATTGCTATGTAAGCTGCTTGTTTTTTTGTTCCTTGTCCGCTTTTTAATTTTATTTTTACAATTTTTCGTGTTTTATCCAACAAAAAATAACCCGCCATATAAAAAGGGCGGGTTAGATGAATTTACTGCTCAGTCATCAACGATTAACGTTTGATATCGCTTTTAAAGTCACGTTTTTCATAGCCAGTATACAGCTGACGCGGACGGGCAATTTTCATGCCGTCACTGTGCATTTCGCTCCAGTGGGCGATCCAGCCAACCGTACGTGCCATAGCGAAGATCACGGTGAACATGGAAGACGGAATACCCATCGCTTTCAGGATAATACCGGAGTAGAAATCGACGTTCGGGTACAGTTTCTTCTCGATAAAGTACGGGTCGTTCAGCGCGATGTTTTCCAGCTCCATTGCCACTTCCAGCAGGTCATCTTTGGTGCCCAGCTCTTTCAGGACTTCATGGCAGGTTTCACGCATTACGGTGGCGCGCGGGTCGTAATTTTTGTACACGCGGTGACCGAAGCCCATCAGGCGGAAAGAATCATTTTTGTCTTTCGCACGACGAACAAATTCCGGAATGTGCTTAACGGAGCTGATTTCTTCCAGCATTTTCAGCGCAGCTTCGTTAGCACCACCGTGAGCTGGCCCCCACAGCGAAGCAATACCTGCTGCGATACAAGCAAACGGGTTTGCACCCGAAGAGCCAGCGGTACGCACGGTAGAGGTAGAAGCATTCTGCTCGTGGTCAGCGTGCAGGATCAGAATACGATCCATTGCACGTTCCAGAATTGGATTGACTTCATACGGTTCGCACGGCGTGGAGAACATCATGTGCAGGAAGTTGCCAGCGTAAGAAAGGTCATTGCGCGGGTAAACAAATGGCTGACCGATGGAGTATTTGTAACACATCGCAGCCATGGTCGGCATTTTCGACAGCAGACGGAACGCGGCGATTTCACGATGACGTGGGTTATTGACGTCAAGTGAGTCGTGATAAAACGCTGCCAGCGCGCCGGTAATACCGCACATGACCGCCATCGGATGAGAGTCGCGACGGAAGGCGTGGAACAGGCGGGTGATCTGTTCGTGGATCATCGTATGACGGGTAACTGTAGTTTTAAACTCGTCATACTGTTCCTGGGTCGGTTTTTCACCATTCAGCAGAATGTAACAGACTTCCAGGTAGTTAGAATCGGTCGCCAGCTGATCGATCGGGAAACCTCGATGCAGCAAAATACCTTCATCACCATCAATAAAAGTAATTTTAGATTCGCAGGATGCGGTTGAAGTGAAGCCTGGGTCAAAGGTGAAGACACCTTTTGAACCGAGAGTACGGATATCAATAACATCTTGACCCAGCGTGCCTTTCAGCACATCCAGTTCAACAGCTGTATCCCCGTTGAGGGTGAGTTTTGCTTTTGTATCAGCCATTTAAGGTCTCCTTAGCGCCTTATTGCGTAAGACTGCCGGAACTTAAATTTGCCTTCGCACATCAACCTGGCTTTACCCGTTTGTTATTTGGCTCGCCGCTCTGTGAAAGAGGGGAAAACCTGGGTACAGAGCTCTGGGCGCTTGCAGGTAAAGGATTCATTGATGACGAATAAACGGCGAATCAAGCACTTAGCAATCCGAATTATTAAACCTGTCTATCACTAATAACTGTCCTGGATGGATTGGTCAATACTTCCACACTGTTACATAAGTTAATCTTAGGTGAAATAGTGACCCCATAACTTTTACGCATTATATGCTTTTCCTGATGATGTTTGTAACAACTTTGTTGAATGATTGTCAAATGAGATGGTTAAAAATTAAATAAATGTTGTTATCGTGACTCAGATCACTGTTCTGGATAAAACCCGACAAAGCATATGTAGGTTAATTGTAATGATTTTGTGAACGGCCTATACTGCCGCCAGGTCTCCGGAACACCCTGCAATCCCGAGCCACCCAGCGTTGTAACGTGTCGTTTTCGCATCTGGAAGCAGTGTTTTGCATGACGCGCAGTTATAGAAAGGACGCTGTCTGACCCGCAAGCAGACCGGAGGAAGGAAATCCCGACGTCTCCAGGTAACAGAAAGTTATCCTCTGTACCCGTAGTCCCCAGGGAATAATAAGAACAGCATGTGGGCGTTATTCATGATAAGAAATGTGAAAAAACAAAGACCTGTTAATCTGGACCTACAGACCATCCGGTTCCCCGTCACGGCGATAGCGTCCATTCTCCATCGCGTTTCCGGTGTGATCACCTTTGTTGCAGTGGGCATCCTGCTGTGGCTTCTGGGTACCAGCCTCTCTTCCCCTGAAGGTTTCGAGCAAGCTTCCGCCATTATGGGCAGCTTCTTCGTCAAATTTATCATGTGGGGCATCCTTACCGCTCTGGCGTATCACGTCATCGTAGGTATTCGCCACATGATGATGGATTTTGGCTATCTGGAAGAAACATTCGAAGCGGGTAAACGCTCCGCCAAAATCTCCTTTGTCATTACTGTCGTGCTTTCAATTCTTGCAGGAGTCCTCGTATGGTAAGCAACGCCTCCGCATTAGGACGCAATGGCGTACATGATTTCATCCTCGTTCGCGCTACTGCTATCGTCCTGACGCTCTACATCATTTATATGGTCGGTTTTTTCGCTACCAGTGGCGAACTGACATATGAAGTCTGGATCGGTTTCTTTGCCTCTGCGTTCACTAAAGTGTTCACCCTGCTGGCGCTGTTTTCCATCTTGATCCATGCCTGGATCGGCATGTGGCAGGTGTTGACCGACTACGTTAAACCTCTGGCTTTGCGCCTGATGCTGCAACTGGTGATTGTCGTTGCACTGGTGGTTTACGTGATTTATGGATTCGTTGTGGTGTGGGGTGTGTAATGAAATTGCCAGTCAGAGAATTTGATGCAGTTGTGATTGGTGCTGGTGGCGCAGGTATGCGCGCGGCGCTGCAAATTTCCCAGAGCGGCCAGACCTGTGCGCTGCTCTCTAAAGTCTTCCCGACCCGTTCCCATACCGTTTCTGCGCAAGGCGGCATTACCGTTGCGCTGGGTAATACCCATGAAGATAACTGGGAATGGCATATGTACGACACCGTAAAAGGGTCGGACTATATCGGTGACCAGGACGCGATTGAATATATGTGTAAAACCGGGCCGGAAGCGATTCTGGAACTGGAACACATGGGTCTGCCGTTTTCGCGTCTTGATGATGGTCGTATCTATCAACGTCCGTTTGGCGGCCAGTCGAAAAACTTCGGCGGTGAGCAGGCGGCACGTACAGCGGCAGCGGCTGACCGTACCGGTCACGCACTGTTGCACACGCTTTATCAGCAGAACCTGAAAAACCATACCACTATTTTCTCCGAATGGTATGCGCTGGATCTGGTGAAAAACCAGGATGGCGCAGTGGTAGGTTGTACCGCACTGTGCATCGAAACTGGTGAAGTGGTTTACTTCAAAGCTCGCGCTACCGTGCTGGCGACCGGCGGGGCAGGGCGTATTTATCAGTCCACCACTAATGCCCACATTAACACCGGCGACGGCGTCGGCATGGCTATCCGTGCAGGCGTACCTGTGCAGGATATGGAAATGTGGCAGTTCCACCCGACGGGGATTGCCGGTGCGGGCGTACTGGTAACCGAGGGCTGCCGTGGTGAAGGCGGCTATCTGCTGAACAAACATGGCGAACGCTTTATGGAGCGTTATGCGCCGAACGCTAAAGACCTGGCGGGTCGTGATGTGGTGGCGCGCTCCATCATGATCGAAATCCGTGAAGGTCGCGGCTGTGATGGTCCGTGGGGACCACACGCAAAACTGAAACTCGACCACCTGGGTAAAGAAGTTCTCGAATCCCGCTTGCCGGGTATCCTGGAACTCTCCCGTACCTTCGCTCACGTTGATCCGGTTAAAGAACCGATTCCGGTTATCCCAACCTGTCACTATATGATGGGCGGTATACCGACCAAAGTGACCGGTCAGGCGCTGACGGTGAACGAGAAGGGCGAAGATGTGGTGATCCCTGGCCTGTTCGCGGTGGGGGAAATTGCTTGCGTATCGGTACACGGTGCTAACCGCCTTGGCGGCAACTCGCTGCTGGATCTGGTGGTATTTGGTCGCGCGGCAGGTCTGCATCTGCAAGAGTCTATCGCCGAGCAGGGCGCACTGCGCGATGCCAGCGAGTCTGATGTTGAAGTTTCTCTGGAGCGCCTGAACCGCTGGAATAATAACCGTAACGGTGAAGATCCGGTGGTGATTCGTAAAGCACTGCAAGAATGTATGCAGCATAATTTCTCGGTATTCCGTGAAGGTGATGCGATGGCGAAAGGGCTTGAGCAGTTGAAAGTGATCCGCGAGCGTCTGAAAAATGCCCGTCTGGATGACACTTCCAGCGAGTTCAACACCCAGCGCGTTGAATGCCTGGAACTGGATAACCTGATGGAAACGGCGTATGCAACGGCTGTTTCTGCCAACTTCCGTACTGAAAGCCGTGGCGCGCATAGCCGCTTCGACTTCCCGGATCGTGATGATGAAAACTGGCTGTGCCACTCCCTGTATCTGCCAGAGTCGGAATCCATGACGCGACGTAGCGTCAACATGGAACCGAAACTGCGCCCGGCATTCCCGCCGAAGATTCGTACTTACTAATGCGGAGACAGGAAAATGAGACTCGAGTTTTCAATTTATCGCTATAACCCGGATGTTGATGATGCTCCGCGTATGCAGGATTACACCCTGGAAGCGGAAGAAGGTCGCGACATGATGCTGCTGGATGCGCTTATTCAGCTGAAAGAGAAAGATCCCAGCCTGTCGTTCCGCCGCTCCTGCCGTGAAGGTGTGTGTGGTTCCGACGGTCTGAACATGAATGGCAAGAATGGTCTGGCCTGTATTACCCCGATTTCGGCACTCAACCAGCCGGGCAAGAAGATTGTAATTCGTCCGTTGCCAGGTTTACCGGTGATCCGCGATTTGGTGGTAGACATGGGACAATTCTATGCGCAATATGAGAAAATTAAGCCTTACTTGTTGAATAATGGACAAAATCTACCAGCTCGTGAGCATTTACAAATGCCAGAGCAACGTGAAAAACTCGACGGGCTGTATGAATGTATTCTCTGCGCATGTTGTTCAACCTCTTGTCCGTCTTTCTGGTGGAATCCCGATAAGTTTATCGGTCCTGCAGGCTTGTTAGCGGCGTATCGTTTCCTGATTGATAGCCGTGATACCGAGACTGACAGTCGCCTTGACGGTTTGAGTGATGCATTCAGTGTATTCCGCTGTCACAGCATCATGAACTGCGTCAGTGTATGTCCGAAAGGGCTGAATCCGACGCGTGCCATCGGCCATATCAAGTCGATGTTGTTGCAACGTAATGCATAAATACCAGGCCTGATAAGACGCGCAAGCGTCGCATCAGGCAACCAGTGCCGGATGTGGCGTAAACGCCTTATCCGGCCTGGAAAAGAAATGCAGGAAATCTTTAAAAACTGCCCCTGACACTAAGACAGTTTTTAAAGGTTCCTTAGCGGACGCAGAAAACACGACAAGTCCGCAACAAGTGAACCCCGGCACGCACATCACTGTGCGTGGTAGTATCCACGGCGAAGTAAGCATAAAAAAGATGCTTAAGGGATCACGATGCAGAACAGCGCTTTGAAAGCCTGGTTGGACTCTTCTTACCTCTCTGGCGCAAACCAGAGCTGGATAGAACAGCTCTATGAAGACTTCTTAACCGATCCTGACTCGGTTGACGCTAACTGGCGTTCGACGTTCCAGCAGTTACCTGGTACGGGAGTCAAACCGGATCAATTCCACTCTCAAACGCGTGAATATTTCCGCCGCCTGGCGAAAGACGCTTCACGTTACTCTTCAACGATCTCCGACCCTGACACCAATGTGAAGCAGGTTAAAGTCCTGCAGCTCATTAACGCATACCGCTTCCGTGGTCACCAGCATGCGAATCTCGATCCGCTGGGACTGTGGCAGCAAGATAAAGTGGCCGATCTGGATCCGTCTTTCCACGATCTGACCGAAGCAGACTTCCAGGAGACTTTCAACGTTGGTTCATTTGCCAGCGGCAAAGAGACCATGAAACTCGGCGAGCTGCTGGAAGCCCTCAAGCAAACCTACTGCGGCCCGATTGGTGCCGAGTATATGCACATTACCAGCACCGAAGAAAAACGCTGGATCCAACAGCGTATCGAGTCTGGTCGCGCGACTTTCAATAGCGAAGAGAAAAAACGCTTCTTAAGCGAACTGACCGCCGCTGAAGGCCTTGAACGTTACCTCGGCGCAAAATTCCCTGGCGCAAAACGCTTCTCGCTGGAAGGCGGTGACGCGTTAATCCCGATGCTTAAAGAGATGATCCGCCACGCGGGCAACAGCGGCACCCGTGAAGTGGTTCTCGGGATGGCGCACCGTGGTCGTCTGAACGTGCTGGTGAACGTGCTGGGTAAAAAACCGCAAGACTTGTTCGACGAGTTTGCCGGTAAACATAAAGAACACCTCGGCACGGGTGACGTGAAATACCACATGGGCTTCTCGTCTGACTTCCAGACCGATGGTGGCCTGGTGCACCTGGCACTGGCGTTTAACCCGTCTCATCTTGAGATTGTAAGCCCGGTAGTTATCGGTTCTGTTCGTGCCCGTCTGGACAGACTTGATGAGCCGAGCAGCAACAAAGTGCTGCCAATCACCATCCACGGTGACGCCGCAGTGACCGGGCAGGGCGTGGTTCAGGAAACTCTGAACATGTCGAAAGCGCGTGGTTATGAAGTTGGTGGTACGGTACGTATCGTTATCAACAACCAGGTTGGCTTCACCACCTCTAACCCGCTGGATGCCCGTTCGACGCCGTACTGTACTGATATCGGCAAGATGGTTCAGGCACCGATTTTCCACGTTAACGCGGACGATCCGGAAGCCGTTGCCTTTGTGACCCGTCTGGCGCTCGATTTCCGTAACACCTTTAAACGTGATGTCTTCATCGACCTGGTATGCTACCGCCGTCATGGCCATAACGAAGCCGACGAGCCGAGTGCAACTCAGCCGCTGATGTATCAGAAAATCAAAAAACATCCAACGCCGCGCAAAATCTACGCTGACAAGCTGGAGCAGGAAAAAGTGGCGACGCTGGAAGATGCCACCGAGATGGTTAACCTGTACCGCGATGCGCTGGATGCTGGCGATTGCGTGGTGGCAGAGTGGCGTCCGATGAACATGCACTCCTTCACCTGGTCGCCGTACCTCAACCACGAATGGGACGAAGAGTACCCGAACAAAGTTGAGATGAAGCGCCTGCAGGAGCTGGCTAAACGCATCAGCACGGTGCCAGAAGCCATTGAAATGCAGTCTCGCGTTGCCAAGATTTATGGCGATCGCCAGGCGATGGCTGCTGGTGAGAAACTGTTCGACTGGGGCGGTGCGGAAAACCTCGCTTACGCCACGCTGGTTGATGAAGGCATTCCGGTTCGCCTGTCGGGTGAAGACTCCGGTCGCGGTACGTTCTTCCACCGTCACGCGGTGATCCATAACCAGTCTAACGGTTCCACTTACACGCCGCTGCAACATATCCATAACGGCCAGGGCGCGTTCCGCGTCTGGGACTCCGTACTATCTGAAGAAGCTGTGCTGGCGTTTGAATACGGTTATGCCACCGCAGAACCACGCACCCTGACCATCTGGGAAGCACAGTTCGGTGACTTCGCCAACGGTGCGCAGGTGGTTATCGACCAGTTCATCTCCTCTGGCGAACAGAAATGGGGTCGGATGTGTGGTCTGGTGATGCTACTGCCGCACGGTTACGAAGGGCAGGGGCCGGAGCACTCCTCCGCGCGTCTGGAACGTTATCTGCAACTTTGCGCTGAGCAAAACATGCAGGTTTGCGTACCGTCTACCCCGGCACAGGTTTACCACATGCTGCGTCGTCAGGCGCTGCGCGGGATGCGTCGTCCGCTGGTCGTGATGTCGCCGAAATCCCTGCTGCGTCATCCGCTGGCGGTTTCCAGCCTCGAAGAACTGGCGAACGGCACCTTCCTGCCTGCCATCGGTGAAATCGACGAGCTTGATCCGAAGGGCGTGAAGCGTGTCGTGATGTGTTCTGGTAAGGTTTATTACGACCTGCTGGAACAACGCCGTAAGAACAATCAACGCGATGTCGCCATTGTGCGTATCGAGCAACTCTACCCGTTCCCGCACAAAGCGATGCAGGAAGTGTTGCAGCAGTTTGCTCACGTCAAGGATTTTGTCTGGTGCCAGGAAGAACCGCTCAACCAGGGCGCATGGTACTGCAGCCAGCATCATTTCCGTGAAGTGATTCCGTTTGGGGCTTCTCTGCGTTATGCAGGCCGCCCGGCCTCCGCCTCTCCGGCGGTAGGGTATATGTCCGTTCACCAGAAACAGCAACAAGATCTGGTTAATGACGCGCTGAACGTCGAATAAATAAAGGATACACAATGAGTAGCGTAGATATTCTGGTCCCTGACCTGCCTGAATCCGTAGCCGATGCCACCGTCGCAACCTGGCATAAAAAACCCGGCGACGCAGTCGTACGTGATGAAGTGCTGGTAGAAATCGAAACTGACAAAGTGGTACTGGAAGTACCGGCATCAGCAGACGGCATTCTGGATGCGGTTCTGGAAGATGAAGGTACAACTGTAACGTCTCGTCAGATCCTCGGTCGCCTGCGTGAAGGCAACAGCGCCGGTAAAGAAACCAGCGCCAAATCTGAAGAGAAAGCGTCCACTCCGGCGCAACGCCAGCAGGCGTCTCTGGAAGAGCAAAACAACGACGCGTTAAGCCCGGCGATCCGTCGCCTGCTGGCTGAACACAACCTCGAAGCTAGCGCGATTAAAGGCACTGGTGTCGGTGGTCGTCTGACCCGTGAAGATGTGGAAAAACATCTGGCGAAAGCCACGGCGAAAGAGTCTGCACCGGCTGCTGCTGCTCCAGCGGCACAACCAGCACTGGCTGCACGTAGCGAAAAACGTGTCCCGATGACTCGCCTGCGTAAGCGTGTGGCAGAGCGTCTGCTGGAAGCGAAAAACTCCACCGCCATGTTGACCACGTTCAACGAAGTCAACATGAAGCCGATTATGGATCTGCGTAAGCAGTACGGTGAAGCATTTGAAAAACGTCACGGCATCCGTCTGGGCTTTATGTCCTTCTACGTGAAAGCGGTGGTTGAAGCCCTGAAACGTTACCCGGAAGTGAATGCTTCTATCGATGGCGATGATGTGGTTTACCACAACTATTTCGACGTCAGCATGGCGGTTTCTACGCCGCGCGGTCTGGTGACGCCGGTTCTGCGTGATGTCGATACTCTCGGCATGGCAGATATCGAGAAGAAAATCAAAGAGCTGGCTGTTAAAGGCCGTGACGGTAAGCTGACGGTTGAAGATCTGACCGGTGGTAACTTCACCATAACCAACGGTGGTGTGTTCGGTTCCCTGATGTCAACGCCTATCATCAACCCGCCGCAGAGCGCAATTCTGGGTATGCACGCTATCAAAGATCGTCCGATGGCGGTGAATGGTCAGGTTGAGATCCTGCCGATGATGTACCTGGCGCTGTCCTACGATCACCGTCTGATCGATGGTCGCGAATCCGTGGGCTTCCTGGTAACGATCAAAGAGTTGCTGGAAGATCCGACGCGTCTGCTGCTGGACGTGTAGTAGTTTAAGCCTCACCTGCACTGTAGACCGGATAAGGGGTTATCGCCTTCTCCGGCAATTGAAGCCTGATGCGACGCTGGCGCGTCTTATCAGGCTTACGGGTGACCGACAATGCCCGGAAACGATACGTCATATTCGGTCTACGGTTTAAAAGATAACGATTACTAAAGGATGGACAGAACACATGAACTTACATGAATATCAGGCAAAACAACTTTTTGCCCGCTATGGCTTACCGGCGCCAGTGGGTTATGCCTGTACTACTCCGCGCGAAGCAGAAGAAGCCGCTTCAAAAATCGGTGCGGGTCCGTGGGTAGTGAAATGTCAGGTTCACGCTGGTGGCCGTGGTAAAGCGGGCGGTGTGAAAGTTGTAAACAGCAAAGAAGACATCCGTGCTTTTGCAGAGAACTGGCTGGGCAAGCGTCTGGTAACGTATCAAACAGATGCCAATGGCCAACCGGTTAACCAGATTCTGGTTGAAGCGGCGACCGATATCGCTAAAGAGCTGTATCTCGGCGCCGTTGTTGACCGTAGTTCCCGCCGTGTGGTCTTTATGGCCTCCACCGAAGGCGGCGTGGAAATCGAAAAAGTGGCGGAAGAAACCCCGCACCTGATCCACAAAGTTGCGCTTGATCCGCTGACTGGCCCGATGCCGTATCAGGGACGTGAGCTGGCGTTCAAACTGGGTCTGGAAGGTAAACTGGTTCAGCAGTTCACCAAAATCTTCATGGGCCTGGCGACCATTTTCCTGGAGCGCGACCTGGCGCTGATCGAAATCAACCCGCTGGTTATTACCAAGCAGGGCGATCTGATTTGCCTCGACGGCAAACTGGGCGCTGATGGTAACGCACTGTTCCGCCAGCCTGATCTGCGCGAAATGCGTGACCAGTCGCAGGAAGATCCGCGTGAAGCACAGGCTGCACAGTGGGAACTGAACTACGTTGCGCTGGACGGTAACATCGGTTGCATGGTTAACGGCGCGGGCCTGGCAATGGGCACCATGGACATCGTTAAACTGCACGGCGGTGAACCGGCTAACTTCCTGGACGTTGGCGGCGGCGCAACCAAAGAACGTGTAACCGAAGCGTTCAAAATCATCCTCTCTGACGACAAAGTGAAAGCCGTTCTGGTTAACATCTTCGGCGGTATCGTTCGTTGCGACCTGATCGCTGACGGTATCATCGGCGCGGTAGCGGAAGTGGGTGTTAACGTACCGGTCGTGGTACGTCTGGAAGGTAACAACGCCGAACTCGGCGCGAAGAAACTGGCTGACAGCGGCCTGAATATTATTGCAGCAAAAGGTCTGACGGATGCAGCTCAGCAGGTTGTTGCCGCAGTGGAGGGGAAATAATGTCCATTTTAATTGATAAAAACACCAAGGTTATCTGCCAGGGCTTTACTGGTAGCCAGGGGACTTTCCACTCAGAACAGGCTATTGCATACGGCACCAAAATGGTTGGCGGCGTAACCCCAGGTAAAGGCGGTACCACCCACCTCGGCCTGCCGGTGTTCAACACCGTGCGTGAAGCCGTTGCTGCCACTGGCGCTACCGCTTCTGTTATCTACGTACCAGCACCGTTTTGCAAAGACTCCATTCTGGAAGCTATCGATGCAGGCATCAAACTGATTATCACCATCACTGAAGGCATCCCGACGCTGGATATGCTGACTGTGAAAGTGAAACTGGACGAAGCAGGCGTTCGTATGATCGGCCCGAACTGCCCAGGCGTTATCACCCCGGGTGAATGCAAAATCGGTATCCAGCCTGGTCACATTCACAAACCGGGTAAAGTGGGTATCGTTTCCCGTTCCGGTACACTGACCTATGAAGCGGTTAAACAGACCACGGATTATGGTTTCGGTCAGTCGACCTGTGTTGGTATCGGCGGCGACCCGATCCCAGGTTCTAACTTTATCGACATCCTCGAAATGTTCGAAAAAGATCCGCAGACCGAAGCGATCGTGATGATCGGTGAGATCGGCGGTAGCGCAGAAGAAGAAGCAGCTGCGTACATCAAAGAGCATGTTACCAAGCCAGTTGTGGGCTACATCGCTGGGGTGACTGCGCCGAAAGGCAAACGTATGGGCCACGCGGGTGCCATCATTGCCGGTGGGAAAGGGACTGCGGATGAGAAATTCGCGGCTCTGGAAGCCGCAGGCGTGAAAACCGTTCGCAGCCTGGCGGATATCGGTGAAGCACTGAAAACTGTTCTGAAATAAATATCTGTAATAAGAAATAGCCCTCGCCGCTTCCCTCTACAGGAATGGCGAAGGGCTGTCGGTTTCGACATGGTTGGCCATCTTATGATGGCCTTTTTTGTTTTTATTCGGGCGCTAATCTGAAAAGCTTTCCCGCTGCTTTTTTTCCCATCCCTTGCGCAATAATGCCCGGTGAAATATCTCTTCTCCATGCAGTAAAAGGATTTATACATGAAGAAAATTGTTCTGCCGAGCTCCCTGGTGCGTAGTTATAGTGTCCCTGCTGGAGAACGAGGGAACATCTGGACCGTGTTTAAACTCAATCCAGACGGCGAGTTTGAAGATATCAACTCTGTTACCAGCGCCAATTTTAATGACACCACATTAGGCGTCAGGGATTTAGCCACTGTGATAATGCCTGCGACGGGCTCTTCAACTCCGGCTTCGCCCGCGATGCAAAACAGTGGAGATACTCAACTGGCAAGAAAATATAATCGTGAAGGCGAAGCTGTTTACAAAACCGGTCAACTTGAGCAAGCCATTCAACTCTTCCAACAGGCAACAGAATTAGACGGCAATTACGGACAGGCATTTAGTAACCTGGGTCTGGCTTATCAGAAAAATGGCAACATAGCGGAAGCGATTTGGGCAAATCGTAAAGCGATCTCGTTAGCCAGTGGAGCAAATGCGGCGACAACGCGCGCTAACTCCTATTATAACATTGCCAAAATTTATGAAACTGCAGGACAGAATGCTGATGCATTGCAGCATTATCAACTCGCTTATGCGGAAAAAATAAGCCCTCTTATGAAGAGGCTATCGCACGTGTAAAAGCAAAAATGTAAATCAGCTGTATTTTGAGGGCAACTGATGATACCCGCTGTTTACGAACATTTTATTTGCCGGTTACACAGTTTCCTGATTTGACCTGCGTGAGAGGCGCAGGTCATTAATCATTTCAAATGTGAACTACGGTCGAAAATATTATTTCAGTATGAATTAATATATATTTTTTTTGGGGGCTTTATAAGTAGCTGGTGCTTCTTTACAATGCGATTGTATAAAAAATTTTTTTAATATAATTAGTTATATCACTTGATGTACTACTGAATTATCAACTATTACTTTAAGGTTCAGTAGTCGTAAAGCCGTATCTCCAGATAATTAAATTTCTGATATCTTACAACATCATCATATTCAAATGGTTAAATTAAGAATATTACACGGCCAAAACAGGCAGATTGAAGCCATCTGTTAGATGTTGCAGAACAACCTTGATTCCAACGGCGAAATCATGTTTACCCACCAGGTTGCTGTTCATATGGAGCTGAATACCACTCAGTTCATGCTTGATGAGTCGATATCGCTAATATCCATAGATAGAGGAGAGTACAATCGCATCAACGCCAATCACATGTGTTGCTTTCTTCATGGGGAATCCTTTGTAAGGCAGAGAGTTAATATTTTTAGACAGAGTGGCGTGTTACCCGAGAATATCCTGTGTTTTCTAACGCCTGGCTATAATTCCGTTTTGTTGTTTCGTATCCCCGTTATGACAATTTCTCTTGATTTTCAATCGTTGAGGGAATCATTGAATACAGATCGGGAAATATCAATGCCATATATAAATTCTTTTGAAAATTCTTGTTCTATCTGACTATACCGAAGGTATCTATTTCTTTTTGTGATTATTACCAGAGAAACAATAGGTAATGGATTTACAGTTCGGCGCTCATAAAGACAACAATCAATTAACTATGATAAAAATTTGTTATGTGAAATAGCAACAAATTGGCTACTCTAATCAATTAGGATTATAAAAAATTGATAAGGTGGCTTTGTTAAATAAAATACTGGTTTTTTATCTATGTCTTTTTGTTGTGATAATTATGTTGCATTATTATTTTACAATAAATTAACAATAGGGCTTTTGGTGATTCATACTTCACACATAATTAACACATCTGATTGATTTTGATGTAAATCAATTTTTAATTCTTGAAAAAAATCTGCAAAACACGATAAATTGTCGTAGATCAAATTGGTGAGATGGTGACAATTTCGCTATAAATTGATCACTGTCGAAAAATGCAATTTTGCTCAATAAAAACCTGTTTATTGTAAGGATTTTGCGGCGTAATATAATTACGGGATCAATTTGGTTTATTCATTAACATATTTGTAACTTTTTTATCATTGTCTTTCCTCTTTTGATGAAATGGCAACGATAGGGGCGAGCAAATAATTTTGTATTGGGGCATGCGTGTGACCCTTTCTAACGGGGTTCACTCTCGGAGTCTTCATGCGATGAGCAAGGAGTCATGATGTTAGATATAGTCGAACTGTCGCGCTTACAGTTTGCCTTGACCGCGATGTACCACTTCCTTTTTGTGCCGCTGACGCTCGGTATGGCGTTCCTGCTGGCCATTATGGAAACGGTCTACGTCCTTTCCGGCAAACAGATTTATAAAGATATGACCAAGTTCTGGGGCAAGTTGTTTGGTATCAACTTTGCTCTGGGTGTGGCAACCGGTCTGACCATGGAGTTCCAGTTCGGGACTAACTGGTCTTACTATTCCCACTATGTGGGGGATATCTTCGGTGCGCCGCTGGCAATCGAAGGTCTGATGGCCTTCTTCCTCGAATCCACCTTTGTAGGTCTGTTCTTCTTCGGTTGGGATCGTCTGGGTAAAGTTCAGCATATGTGTGTCACCTGGCTGGTGGCGCTCGGTTCAAACCTGTCCGCTCTGTGGATTCTGGTTGCGAACGGCTGGATGCAAAACCCAATCGCGTCCGATTTCAATTTCGAAACTATGCGTATGGAGATGGTGAGCTTCTCCGAGCTGGTGCTTAACCCGGTTGCTCAGGTGAAATTCGTTCACACTGTAGCGTCTGGTTATGTGACTGGCGCGATGTTCATCCTCGGTATCAGCGCATGGTATATGCTGAAAGGTCGTGACTTCGCCTTCGCAAAACGCTCCTTTGCTATCGCTGCCAGCTTCGGTATGGCTGCCGTCCTGTCTGTTATTGTTCTGGGTGATGAATCTGGTTACGAAATGGGCGATGTGCAGAAAACCAAACTGGCTGCTATTGAAGCCGAGTGGGAAACTCAACCTGCGCCTGCCGCCTTTACTCTGTTTGGTATTCCTGATCAGGAAGAGCAGACGAACAAATTTGCGATCCAGATCCCTTACGCGCTGGGTATTATCGCAACGCGTTCCGTGGATACACCGGTTATCGGCCTGAAAGAACTGATGGTGCAGCACGAAGAACGTATTCGTAACGGGATGAAAGCGTACTCTCTGCTCGAACAACTGCGTTCTGGTTCCACCGATCAGGCTGTACGTGACCAGTTCAATAGCATGAAGAAAGACCTCGGTTACGGTCTGCTGCTGAAACGCTATACGCCAAACGTGGCAGATGCGACTGAAGCGCAGATTCAACAGGCAACCAAAGACTCCATTCCACGTGTAGCGCCGCTGTACTTCGCGTTCCGTATCATGGTGGCGTGTGGCTTCCTGCTGCTGGCAATTATCGCGCTCTCCTTCTGGAGTGTAATCCGCAACCGCATTGGTGAGAAAAAATGGCTGCTGCGCGCCGCGCTGTACGGTATTCCGCTGCCGTGGATTGCTGTAGAAGCGGGCTGGTTCGTTGCTGAATACGGTCGTCAACCGTGGGCTATCGGTGAAGTGTTGCCTACCGCAGTAGCGAACTCGTCACTGACTGCAGGCGATCTCATCTTCTCGATGGTGCTGATTTGCGGCCTGTATACCCTGTTCCTGGTGGCAGAATTGTTCTTAATGTTCAAATTTGCACGCCTTGGCCCAAGCAGCCTGAAAACCGGTCGCTATCACTTTGAGCAGTCTTCCACGACTACTCAGCCGGCACGCTAAGACAGGAGTCGTCAAATGATCGATTATGAAGTATTGCGTTTTATCTGGTGGCTGCTGGTTGGCGTTCTGCTGATTGGTTTTGCAGTCACTGACGGTTTCGACATGGGGGTGGGGATGCTCACCCGTTTCCTCGGTCGTAACGACACCGAGCGTCGAATTATGATTAACTCTATCGCGCCACACTGGGACGGTAACCAGGTATGGCTAATCACCGCAGGTGGCGCACTGTTCGCTGCCTGGCCGATGGTTTATGCCGCTGCGTTCTCCGGCTTCTATGTCGCGATGATCCTCGTACTGGCGTCTTTGTTTTTCCGTCCGGTCGGTTTTGATTACCGTTCCAAGATTGAAGACACCCGTTGGCGCAACATGTGGGACTGGGGCATCTTCATTGGTAGCTTCGTTCCGCCGCTGGTGATTGGTGTGGCGTTCGGTAACCTGTTGCAGGGCGTACCGTTCAACGTTGATGAATATCTGCGTCTGTACTACACCGGTAACTTCTTCCAGTTGCTTAACCCGTTCGGCCTGCTGGCCGGTGTGGTGAGCGTAGGGATGATCATTACTCAGGGCGCGACCTATCTGCAGATGCGTACCGTGGGCGAACTGCACCTGCGTACCCGTGCAACTGCACAGGTGGCGGCGCTGGTGACACTGGTCTGCTTCGCACTGGCTGGCGTGTGGGTGATGTACGGTATCGACGGTTATGTCGTTAAATCGACAATGGACCATTACGCAGCATCTAACCCGCTGAATAAAGAAGTTGTTCGTGAAGCTGGCGCATGGCTGGTGAACTTCAACAACACGCCGATTCTGTGGGCCATTCCGGCGCTGGGTGTTGTTCTGCCGCTGCTGACCATCCTGACTGCACGTATGGATAAAGCCGCGTGGGCGTTTGTGTTCTCCTCCCTGACGTTGGCCTGCATCATCCTGACTGCCGGTATTGCAATGTTCCCGTTTGTGATGCCGTCCAGCACCATGATGAATGCAAGTCTGACGATGTGGGATGCAACTTCCAGCCAGCTGACGCTTAACGTCATGACCTGGGTTGCGGTGGTTCTGGTTCCGATCATTCTTCTCTACACCACCTGGTGTTACTGGAAAATGTTCGGACGTATCACCAAAGAAGACATTGAACGTAACACCCACTCTCTGTACTAAGTAAGGAGCTAATAATGTGGTATTTCGCATGGATTCTGGGAACGCTTCTTGCCTGTTCATTTGGGGTAATCACCGCGCTGGCGCTTGAGCACGTCGAATCAGGCAAAGCCGGTCAAGAAGACAGCTAATGAGTAAAATTATCGCAACTTTGTATGCGGTAATGGACAAGCGCCCCCTGCGGGCGCTTTCCTTCGTGATGGCGCTTCTGTTAGCAGGATGTATGTTTTGGGACCCATCACGTTTCGCCGCGAAGACCAGTGAACTGGAAATCTGGCATGGTTTATTGCTGATGTGGGCCGTCTGTGCTGGCGTGATTCACGGCGTGGGTTTTCGTCCGCAGAAGGTTCTTTGGCAAGGGATTTTTTGCCCACTGCTTGCCGATATTGTTCTCATTGTCGGGCTGATTTTCTTCTTCTTTTAAATCAGAATTCTCTTTAAAAATTTATGGACCTTCAACAGTCCATAAATTTTTACGCTCCCTTAACTTGCCCTCATTCCCAAACCTCAATCGCACGCGTATAGTAGCAGCGTTTAAAAGTTCTAACTTTTGTTGCATTACCGGGATGTAAAGTGAATACAACGCTGTTTCGATGGCCGGTTCGCGTCTACTATGAAGATACCGATGCCGGTGGTGTGGTGTACCACGCCAGTTACGTCGCTTTTTATGAAAGAGCACGCACAGAGATGCTGCGTCACCATCACTTCAGTCAACAGGCGCTGATGGCTGAACGCGTTGCCTTTGTGGTACGTAAAATGACGGTGGAATATTACGCACCTGCGCGGCTCGACGATATGCTCGAAATACAGACTGAAATAACATCAATGCGTGGCACCTCTTTGGTTTTCACGCAACGTATTGTCAACGCCGAGAATACTTTGCTGAATGAAGCTGAGGTTCTGGTTGTTTGCGTTGACCCACTCAAAATGAAGCCTCGTGCGCTTCCCAAGTCTATTGTCGCGGAGTTTAAGCAGTGACTGACATGAATATCCTTGATTTGTTCCTGAAGGCTAGCCTTCTGGTTAAACTTATCATGTTGATTTTGATTGGTTTTTCAATCGCATCCTGGGCCATTATTATCCAGCGGACCCGTATTCTTAACGCTGCAGCACGCGAAGCTGAAGCGTTTGAAGATAAATTCTGGTCTGGAATCGAACTCTCTCGCCTCTATCAAGAGAGCCAGGGGAAACGGGATAATCTGACTGGTTCGGAACAAATCTTTTACAGCGGGTTCAAAGAATTTGTGCGCCTGCATCGTGCCAATAGCCATGCGCCGGAAGCCGTAGTGGAAGGGGCGTCGCGTGCGATGCGTATTTCCATGAACCGTGAACTTGAAAATCTGGAAACGCACATTCCGTTCCTCGGTACGGTTGGCTCCATCAGCCCGTATATTGGTCTGTTTGGTACGGTCTGGGGGATCATGCACGCCTTTATCGCCCTCGGGGCGGTAAAACAAGCAACATTGCAAATGGTTGCGCCCGGTATCGCAGAAGCGTTGATTGCGACGGCAATTGGTCTGTTCGCCGCAATTCCGGCGGTAATGGCCTACAACCGCCTCAACCAGCGCGTAAACAAACTGGAACTGAATTACGACAACTTTATGGAAGAGTTTACCGCGATTCTGCACCGCCAGGCGTTTACCGTTAGCGAGAGTAACAAGGGGTAAGCCATGGCCAGAGTACGTGGACGAGGTCGTCGCGATCTCAAGTCCGAAATCAACATCGTACCGTTGCTGGACGTGCTTTTGGTGCTGTTGCTGATCTTTATGGCAACAGCGCCAATCATCACCCAGAGCGTAGAAGTCGATCTGCCGGACGCCACTGAATCGCAGGCGGTGAGTAGCAACGATAATCCGCCAGTGATTGTTGAAGTATCTGGTATTGGTCAGTACACCGTGGTGGTTGAGAAGGATCGCCTGGAGCGTTTACCACCAGAGCAGGTGGTGGCGGAAGTATCCAGCCGTTTCAAGGCTAATCCGAAAACGGTCTTTCTGATCGGTGGCGCAAAAGATGTGCCTTACGATGAAATAATTAAAGCACTGAACTTGTTACACAGTGCGGGTGTGAAATCGGTTGGTTTAATGACGCAGCCTATCTAAGCATCTGCGTTTTCCTTGCTTGAAAGAGAGCGGGTAACAGGCGAACAGTTTTTGGGAACCGAGAGTGTCAAAGGCAACCGAACAAAACGACAAGCTCAAGCGGGCGATAATTATTTCAGCAGTGCTGCATGTCATCTTATTTGCGGCGCTGATCTGGAGTTCGTTCGATGAGAATATAGAAGCTTCAGCCGGTGGCGGCGGTGGTTCGTCCATCGATGCCGTAATGGTTGATTCAGGTGCGGTAGTTGAGCAGTACAAGCGTATGCAAAGCCAGGAATCAAGCGCGAAGCGTTCCGATGAGCAGCGCAAGATGAAGGAACAGCAGGCAGCTGAAGAACTGCGTGAGAAACAAGCGGCTGAACAGGAACGCCTGAAGCAACTTGAGAAAGAGCGGTTAGCTGCTCAGGAACAGAAGAAGCAGGCTGAAGAAGCCGCTAAACAGGCCGAGTTAAAGCAGAAGCAAGCGGAAGAGGCGGCAGCGAAAGCGGCAGCAGATGCTAAAGCGAAGGCTGAAGCGGATGCCAAAGCAGCCGCAGAAGCAGCGAAGAAAGCGGCTGCAGACGCGAAGAAAAAAGCGGAAGCAGAAGCTGCCAAAGCCGCTGTTGAGGCACAGAAAAAAGCCGAGGCAGCAGCTGCGGCGCTGAAGAAGAAAGCGGAAGCGGCAGAAGCAGCCGCAGCAGAAGCGAGAAAAAAAGCGGCAGCCGAAGCTGCTGAAAAAGCGAAGGCCGAAGCTGAGAAGAAAGCAGCGGCAGAAAAAGCGGCTGCTGATAAGAAAGCGGCAGCAGAGAAAGCCGCAGCCGAGAAAAAAGCAGCAGCAGAAAAAGCGGCTGCTGAAAAGGCTGCAGCTGAGAAGAAAGCAGCAGCAGAAAAAGCGGCTGCTGAAAAGGCTGCAGCTGAGAAGAAAGCAGCGGCAGAAAAAGCCGCCGCAGCAAAAGCTGCCGCAGAGGCAGATGATATTTTCGGTGAGCTAAGCTCTGGTAAGAATGCACCGAAAACCGGCGGTGGGGCGAAAGGGAACAATGCTTCGCCTGCCGGGAGTGGTAATACTAAAAACAATGGCGCATCAGGCGCAGATATCAATAACTATGCCGGGCAGATTAAATCTGCTATCGAAAGTAAGTTCTATGACGCATCGTCCTATGCAGGCAAAACCTGTACGCTGCGCATAAAACTGGCGCCAGATGGTATGTTACTGGATATCAAACCTGAAGGTGGCGATCCCGCACTTTGTCAGGCTGCGTTGGCAGCAGCTAAACTTGCGAAGATCCCGAAACCACCAAGCCAGGCAGTATATGAAGTGTTCAAAAACGCACCATTGGACTTCAAGCCGTAATCGCGATGTTGACCGTCACGGCGGTTAACATCAAACATCGGTTGTCGCTGGGTTCTGGTAGTTTTGTGTATTTGAGTTTGTTAACATTCTGCTAAATTATCGTGGGCTATCTGTCCAGATAAGGGAGATATGATGAAGCAGGCATTACGAGTAGCATTTGGTTTTCTCATACTGTGGGCATCAGTTCTGCACGCTGAAGTCCGCATTGTGATCGACAGCGGTGTAGATTCCGGTCGTCCTATTGGTGTAGTTCCTTTCCAGTGGGCAGGGCCTGGCGCGGCACCCGAAGATATTGGTGGCATCGTTGCTGCTGACTTGCGTAACAGCGGTAAATTTAATCCGTTAGATCGCGCTCGTCTGCCACAGCAGCCGGGTAGTGCGCAGGAAGTTCAACCTGCTGCATGGTCTGCGCTGGGCATTGATGCTGTCGTTGTAGGTCAGGTCACTCCAAATCCTGACGGCTCTTACAATGTTGCTTATCAGCTGGTTGATACCGGCGGTGCGCCGGGTACTGTACTTGCTCAGAACTCATATAAAGTTAACAAGCAATGGCTGCGTTACGCCGGTCATACCGCCAGTGATGAAGTGTTTGAAAAACTGACTGGCATTAAAGGTGCGTTCCGTACCCGTATTGCCTACGTTGTTCAGACCAACGGCGGTCAGTTCCCGTATGAACTGCGCGTATCTGACTATGACGGTTACAACCAGTTTGTGGTTCATCGCTCACCGCAGCCGCTGATGTCTCCGGCGTGGTCACCAGATGGTTCTAAACTGGCATATGTCACCTTCGAAAGCGGTCGTTCCGCGCTGGTTATTCAGACGCTGGCAAATGGCGCTGTACGTCAGGTGGCTTCATTCCCGCGTCATAACGGTGCGCCTGCATTCTCGCCAGACGGCAGCAAGCTGGCATTCGCTCTGTCGAAAACTGGTAGCCTGAACCTGTACGTAATGGATTTGGCTTCTGGTCAGATTCGTCAGGTGACTGATGGTCGCAGCAACAACACCGAACCGACCTGGTTCCCGGACAGCCAGAACCTGGCATTTACTTCTGACCAGGCCGGTCGTCCGCAGGTTTATAAAGTGAATATCAACGGCGGTGCGCCACAACGTATTACCTGGGAAGGTTCGCAGAACCAGGATGCGGATGTCAGCAGCGACGGTAAGTTTATGGTAATGGTCAGCTCCAATGGTGGGCAGCAGCACATTGCCAAACAAGATCTGGTAACGGGAGGCGTACAAGTACTGTCGTCAACGTTCCTGGATGAAACGCCAAGTCTGGCACCTAACGGCACTATGGTAATCTACAGCTCTTCTCAGGGGATGGGATCCGTGCTGAATTTGGTTTCTACAGATGGGCGTTTCAAAGCGCGTCTTCCGGCAACTGATGGACAGGTCAAATTCCCTGCCTGGTCGCCGTATCTGTGATAATAATTAATTGAATAGTAAAGGAATCATTGAAATGCAACTGAACAAAGTGCTGAAAGGGCTGATGATTGCTCTGCCTGTTATGGCAATTGCGGCATGTTCTTCCAACAAGAACGCCAGCAATGACGGCAGCGAAGGCATGCTGGGTGCCGGCACTGGTATGGATGCGAACGGCAGCAACGGCAATATGTCTTCCGAAGAGCAGGCTCGTCTGCAAATGCAACAGCTGCAGCAGAACAACATCGTTTACTTCGATCTGGACAAGTACGATATCCGTTCTGACTTCGCTCAAATGCTGGATGCACACGCAAACTTCCTGCGTAGCAACCCGTCTTACAAAGTCACCGTAGAAGGTCACGCGGACGAACGTGGTACTCCGGAATACAACATCTCCCTGGGTGAGCGTCGTGCGAACGCCGTTAAGATGTACCTGCAGGGTAAAGGCGTTTCTGCAGACCAGATCTCCATCGTTTCTTACGGTAAAGAAAAACCTGCAGTACTGGGTCATGACGAAGCGGCATATTCCAAAAACCGTCGTGCGGTACTGGTTTACTAAGAGAATTGCATGAGCAGTAACTTCAGACATCAACTATTGAGTCTGTCGTTACTGGTTGGTATAGCGGCCCCCTGGGCCGCTTTTGCTCAGGCACCAATCAGTAGTGTCGGCTCAGGCTCGGTCGAAGACCGCGTCACTCAACTTGAGCGTATTTCTAATGCTCACAGCCAGCTTTTAACCCAACTCCAGCAACAACTCTCTGATAATCAGTCCGATATTGACTCCCTGCGTGGTCAGATTCAGGAAAATCAGTATCAACTGAATCAGGTCGTGGAGCGGCAAAAGCAGATCCTGTTGCAGATCGATAGCCTCAGCAGCGGTGGTGCAGCGGCGCAATCAACCAGCGTCGATCAAAGCGGTGCTGCGGCATCAACGACGCCAACAGCTGATGCAGGTACTGCGAATGCTGGCGCGTCGGTGAAAAGCGGCGATGCAAACACTGATTACAATGCAGCTATTGCGCTGGTACAGGATAAATCCCGCCAGGATGACGCGATGGTGGCATTTCAGAATTTCATCAAAAATTACCCTGATTCAACTTACCTGCCAAACGCCAATTATTGGCTGGGTCAGTTAAACTACAAAAAGGGTAAGAAAGATGATGCGGCGTACTATTTTGCTTCGGTGGTGAAAAACTATCCGAAGTCACCGAAGGCTGCGGATGCGATGTTTAAAGTCGGCGTCATCATGCAGGATAAAGGTGACACCGCGAAAGCGAAAGCCGTGTACCAGCAGGTTATCAGTAAATACCCTGGTACTGATGGCGCTAAACAGGCGCAAAAACGTCTGAACGCGATGTAATGCATAACACACGACCAGAAGTCGCATTATTTCTGGTCGTGTCGTGCGAATCATAAGCAGTTGAGTGATCTACATCGAAATTTTTGTTGCGCTCAAATCTGAAATCAGTAATATATGCCGCCGTTGCCACGGGATATCAAACAAACCGAAAGCAACGCAAAAGTGGGTCGTTAGCTCAGTTGGTAGAGCAGTTGACTTTTAATCAATTGGTCGCAGGTTCGAATCCTGCACGACCCACCACTTTAAGTAGTATCCAGCGTAGTATCGGGTGATTAGCTCAGCTGGGAGAGCACCTCCCTTACAAGGAGGGGGTCGGCGGTTCGATCCCGTCATCACCCACCAC